>CAWAJU010000009.1:0-539265 GCA_963782495.1 uncultured beta proteobacterium
TGCGGCTGTTATCGAGCCTGGCTGTGCGTGGTTGTTAGGAGGACGTCGCAATGCAGAATCATGACATTGTTTAGCGTCAGCAATCATCGTCTTCGGCGGTATCGAACCCTTCACTGAACCGACAACGAGAAACCCGACGTAATCGTGGTAGGTTCAGAGGTTTCCGGGGGCTGGGCGTGCAAGCGTCTGGCCGAATCTGGGCTGAAGGTTGCTCTCCTCGAGGCCGGACGCCCGCAATCCAGCGCGAATTTCAGCGAGCACACTCCAGCTTTCGAACTGAAATATCGCAACCTCGCCCCGGAATTGTCCACAAAACTCGCCCCATTCAATCGCAGATGGAAGATGTTTGCAACGGATAACCCAAGACTGGTTCGTAAACGACATAGAAGAACCCTACACCGCGCCCGCGGACAAACCATTCAACTGGCTGGGCCGTTACGCATGACCGGTGGCCGCACCAACGTCTGGGTCGCGTGTCGCTGCGTTTCAGCGGTGGGACTTCAAGGCCGCTCCCACGATGGATACGGCGAAGACTGGCCGATCAGCTACAAGACATCGCGCCCTACTACGATCTGGTGGAAAAGTATGTAGGAATCACTGGAATGGCAGAGGGACTCGAGGAGTTGCCGGATGGCCAATTCCAGCCGCCCATGGCGCTGAACTGTCAAAACCAGTTTTTCGCGATCGCCTGAAACAAAAGATGGGCCGTACCGCCACACTCACGCGTTCAGCGAACCTCACCCAATCATTGAATGGCCGCGGCCCATGTCACTATTGCGGCCCGTGCGAACGGGGCTGCGTCACCAAGTCTTACTTCAATTCCGCTTTCACCACTGTCGCCGACGCACTCAAGTCCCGGAATCGTACTTTGATTTCGAACGCCATGGCCTTCAAGGTTCTGATGGATGCGGACCGCAATCGCGCACGCGGCGTTCTTTACATCGACCAGATCACGCGGGCGCCGCGTGAAATTCAAGCACGCGCCGTCATATTGTGCGCGCAATCGCAAGAATCCGCCCGCATCCTTTTAAACTCGGCAAATTCCCAGTATCCCAATGGCCTCGCGAACTCCAGCGGCGTTCTCGGTCACTACCTCATGGCCCACGTACGCAGTGCCGGTGGCAGGGGCGAATTTCCCGAGCTTGCCCCAGCGCCTTCCTTGAGCGCTCCCGTCAAGCCCTTGGGGATTTATATCGTTCGCTTTCGCAACCTGAAAGGCAGCCCGCCCTTCAAAAGATTCCTTCGCGGTTATGGCTTTGAATCCGACAGCAGTTTCGATTTCAACTGGGGGGCGCCAGGTTTTGGCGAAGCGTATAAGAAGGCGCTTCGTGAATCACGCTCTGAGTTCAGCATCACCGGCTTCGGCGAAGTCTTACCTCGCTGGGACAACTTTGTGGAAATCGACAAGGAAGTGAAGGATGTCTACGGTATCCCGGTCTTAAAGATTCACATGTCCGACGGCGAGAACGAGAAAGCCATGATCAAGGACATCGCTGAATCTGCGGGAGAGATGCTGGAGGTTGCGGGAGCCAAAAACAGACGCACTCATGCGAATCCCTCAGCGCCACGCTGGGCCGTTCACGAAGCCGGCGTCGCCCGCATGGGCAGCGATCCCAAGAAGTCTGTACTCGATCAATTTCAGCAAACCCACGACATCAAGAATCGTTTCGTAATGGATGCCTCGGGGTTTACGTCCAATCCCTGCCAGAATCCAACTCTGACCATCATGGCTCTGTGCGTGCGCTCATGCGATCACCTGATGGACGAGATGAAGCGCAGCAACATTTATCTCACATCGCCTGTGGAGCGCGGTCCAAAATCTCTTCTTTCGCTGGGTCCCAGTAGAGTTTCTTGCCCGTCCAGTAAGATTCCGCCGCCATCATGCACGCGACCGAATGTCCGAAGCCATCTTGTACGGTCGCGATAGGCTGCTGCCGCGTACGAACGCACTCGAACCAGTTCGCCATGTGCTCGACGGACATGTCATCGATCGCCATCGGCGCCAGCTCTTTGTCACCCGGTAGTTGAATGTATCTCGCCCGCCGCTGCTTGTCGATCTCCGAATTGTCTTCGTGGTTGCCTTTTTCTTCCACAACCTGGTAGCGCGGGCTGCCCTCGTCGCCTATGTTAACCAGCGTTGCCTTCTTGCCCATGTAGCGCGTGTACCCTGGGGAATCATTCCCAAAACTCGTCGCATAACTGACCAAGAATCCCTTCGGGTATTCCAGCAGCGCCTGAAACGTGTCCGGATTTTCCCGTCCGTCAGGCCAGGCAAAAATTCCGCCGTGTGCCATAACCGACCGGGGCACGCGAACGTCCATAAAATAGTGCACCAGGTCGATCCCGTGGCTCATCCATTGGTCGGCAATTCCGCTCGAAAACTCTTTGTACAGTCGGAATTCGAAATATATGCGCGGATCGAACGGCCGTTGCGGTTTGGTCATCAGCCATTTTCCCCAATCCGTGTCCGCCTCGCGGATCTGCGCCACTTCTTTCCGTCCGCGCCACCGCGGACCATGATAATTCCACACGATCTCGATCTTGCTCACTTGTCCTAGTTCACCATTCCGCACTACTTCACAAGCCGCTTTGGGATAGGGCTCGCTTCGATGCTGCGTCCCCACCTGCACGATCAAGTTGCGGGTCACCACCGCGTCGCGCGCAGCCTTCACCTCGGCCAGCACGTTACCCATCGGTTTCTCAACGTAGGCGTCTTTGCCTTCTTCGGCTGCCAGCTTCAGGATCGCCGAATGGGAATGCTCGGGCGTGGAGATCAACACTGCGTCCACATCCTTCAGCGCTAGCAAATCTTCCACATGGTGCATCGCTCGCGGCTCCCTGCCGTAATACTTCCCATTCGCCGTGCGCGCCTTGTCCCGGTTCACTGACCATAAATCGCAGACGGCGGTCATCTCCACTTTATGGCTATCCTTCAACCGCCCCGCAATCTCAGTCAGTTCACCCCCACGGTCTCCGATTCCGATATGGCCCAGGGAGATGCGATCATTCGCGCCGACAATCCGGGCGTAAGACAACGCGGTGCTCCCGAGAGCCGCGCTACCTGCAATCACCGTGGCTGTTTTGCTAAGGAATGCTCTGCGGTTCATATCTCCTCCTGCTTTGCCCATGGTCGCCCCTTTTGATCAAATTAAAAACGCGCGGAGGTGTACTGCCGAGCCCCTCTAGGGGCGATAGATCCACACATCTTGATGGTTCGCCACAAACGAACTCGTCATGATACAAGAAATGGGAATGGCTAGCGCCCTTTCTGTGGGACAGGATAAATGCTCCACCCCGGTTCTATCATCCCTGGTACTCCTCATTTTTGTGAACTTATAGCTCCGAAAGCAGGGCACGATCAGTCTGATCTTTATTTGATGGGACTACTTTGATTTGAGCCCCGGCCGCAAAGCACAGCTCCTCAATCGGTAAGGCGCTCAACCTCTCTTGTGTTGATCAATAGCTCATATAACGAAGTGTTGCGCTGGGCTCATCAATTCACCGGCGCAGATGGTCCCAACCCGTTCTGGGGCTGGTCGGGGCCTCCTCGCGTTCCAGGCAAACATTCTCAAACATGGCGGCGCTACGGATGCTGGATTGGCTCGTGAACTGCTAACCCAAAGTCGACCAAGCCAACGCAGGGAGAGAATGTTCCGTTGCCCCGATGTGAACCTGGATCGGAGGGCATAGGCATTTTTGCGAGACGAAGCCAATAAGCTCTTTGATTTCAATGTCGAGTGGGGTTACATGGCCCAAGAACGTGTCAAATGGTCTTTCGCCGTTGCAACGGCTCACGGGTGGCGCGGTACCCAGGTGGCAAGGGAAAGGTCTGCAAAAGCTTTATATGTCGGTTCGATTCCGGCCCGCGCCTCCACCACAAAATCCCACCGCTCTACTCCAGCGCACAAACCACTTTCTTAAAGAAGAACAGAACCGTCGTAAAGATGAGTCGCTTTCCCGCCAGTTTAAATTTGCCAACGGGTCCAAATGCGAAACCTGAGCCCGCCATGCGCACCTCCCTTAAGAGGGGGCATTTGGCTGCAGGCAGACGGACGGGCGCAGGCACAAATTTGGCCCTCTTTGCACGTTGAGTTGGTTTTAGGCTGGTTGACCCAGGTGTGTCTGCCCGCCAGCGTACCGATTTCGCCGCCGCGGAGGCTCAGGAGGCGTCCCCGGAAAAAGGCCCGTATTCCTGTCGCAGCTCTTAGTCTTCGTCGGAGGGCATGGGTTCTCCGACGATATTGTAGTAGACCTCTTTGGGCTTCTTCGGTTTGGATGGCGTGGCTTTGGGCGGCTGGGGCAGGGGCTTGGCCGCTGCTGATTCCGCCACTACGACTGCAGACGGAGAAATCGCGGGTTCCGCTGCCGGTGTTGGCGCGGCCAGCGGAGCCGGAGAATCGACGACGGGAGACTGCGCGGGCACCGGTGCTTGCGGCACGACGGCCTCCGTTTTTACGGCTGGCGCTGGCGGGACGAATGGCGATGGAGTTTGGGTCAACGCAGCAGTCGTCGCGGGTTGGGGAAAGGTCCGCACAGGTTCGCCCCTCGGAGAAGGGAGAGAACTCTTCACGGTGCTGACCGTTCCCCGGCTTGGACGCTGAAAAACGTAGTTCAGGACCGCAGCTACTAGTCCGGCAATACAAGCTTCAAATATGGAAACGAAAAGATCCGGATAGTTGTAAGGCCGCTGGGTGAACGAGGTTGGCAATCCCGATGATTGGCCCATGACATCACCCAGCCAGGGCACGACCAGGTTGTTCATGACCGAAACGATGATTCCCCAGATCGCTTCCCCGAGTAGTACCGCGATGACGATACGGCCAATCCACCTGGGGGCTTCAGCCCGGTCGGGCGCAAAGGCTTTCACAGCTTGTTCCATAATTCTTTGCCAGAGAAGATTGTTACATAGCCGCCCTGTGCGCGAAAAACAGCCCCACGCCGGAACACCTGTATGGAGGGATTGCAGGACGCGAGAAACAAGGGCTGACATAGAAAGTCAGCCCTTAACGTTTCCAGGCAAAAATACCTTAGTCCTGGGCCGTAACCAGCGGCATGTTCACCAGATGCTCGCTCAGAAACCAGACCTGCAGTTCGTTGGTGCGCAGAACATCACTGACGGCCAGATCATTGGTCCCATCGTCTCCCAGCTTGTCCGCCCTCTCCGCCAATTCGCGGCACTGGCCGATGATGATCTTGTGGGCGTCGAGCAGGCGCGAAAGTTGCACCGGCACTTCTTCCCGACCGCGGGGAGGTCTCGCGATCCGCGTGGTTTCAGCCACATCGGGCGCCATCGCCAGGCTGACGCCGCCCAGCAGTTGAATACGTTCGGCTATGGTGTCGACCAATTCCAGTTGTTCGCCGTAATGTTTGTCGAACAGAAGATGAAGCTGATAGAAGGTGGGTCCGGCCACCTGCCAGTGTGATTTCTTGTAGAGATCGCGCAGGGTCATGGTGTCGGCCAGAAGCTGGTTGAGGTGCTCGGTCATTTCCAGGCGGACGGGCTCTTCGAGATCCAGCGGCAAAGCGTGGCTGACAGTGCCGTACTTCTGGATTTCGGCTGCTCTCTGATCAAAATGGGGCTGGGCGGAAATGCCGCCGTTGTGGCTCGCGGTTTTCTTCGACATCGAATTTCTCCTCTTCGGTTTCCTGATTCAAGACAATCGGACTTGGTTGTGTGAGATGGACGTTGATAGCGAATAGGTTGCTGGTAAGATTTATCCTAAAGAGTAAAGCGAATCCTTATTATAGCCCTTGCCGAATTGGCGTGATCGCCTGGAAATATTCGCTCCGCATAGTCCCAGGGGTGGCGTCCAGCAAAATTCCGCATAATTGACTATCATGGACGGTTAAGCATTCATCGATGGAGAAAACCAGACGTGGCTGAGACGCAGACCAACGGAGTGGAAGTTCTCGAAACCCGGGAGTGGCTGGATTCGCTGGATTATGTTTTGTCGCAGGGTGGCCCGGAGCGGGCAGGACGCCTGCTGCAGCAACTGTCACTGCATGCCCGCCGCGCCGCGGGCGTAAACCTTCCCTTTACCGCCACTACGCCGTACCAGAACACGATTGCTTCCCGGCAGCAGCCGCCCTTTCCCGGCAGCCAGGAGATGGAGCGGCGTATCAAGAGCCTGGTTCGCTGGAACGCCCTGGCCATGGTCGTGCGCGCCAACAAGATCCAGGAAGGCATCGGTGGGCACATTTCAACCTTTGCCTCGGCCGCTACGCTTTACGAAGTTGCATTCAATCACTTCCTGCGGGCGCAAACGGAATCCGGCGACCGCGATCTGGTTTATTTCCAGGGCCACGCCGCGCCCGGCATGTATTCGCGGGCTTACCTGGAAGGCCGTATTCCCAAGGAGAAACTACAAAACTTTCGCCGCGAACTGAAAGCGGGCGGTGGGCTGTCCTCGTATCCGCACCCGTGGCTGATGCCCGACTTCTGGGAATTTCCCACGGTCTCGATGGGACTAGGCCCCATCCAGGCTATCTACCAGGCGCGCTTCATCCGTTATCTCGAAAATCGCGGGCTGAAGACTTCGACCGGCGGCCGAGTCTGGGCCTTCATGGGCGATGGCGAGATGGACGAACCCGAGTCTCTGGGCTCCATTACCCTGGCCTCGCGCGAGCGGCTCGACAATCTTACGTTTGTGATCAACTGCAACCTGCAGCGCCTGGACGGACCGGTGCGCGGCAACGGCAAAATCATCCAGGAACTGGAAGCGATCTTTCGCGGGGCCGGCTGGAATGTGATCAAGGTCATCTGGGGTAGCGACTGGGACACTCTCATCAGCAATGACCGCGATGGAATCCTGGTCAAGCGTATGGGCGAGATCACTGATGGCCAGTACCAGAAATATTTCGTCGAGAGCGGCGCATACTTCCGGCACAACCTGTTCGGCAGCGATCCCCGCCTGCTGAAGATGGTGGAGCATCTTTCCGACGAACAGCTTTCCCGCATGCGGCTGGGCGGCCACGATCCCATCAAGGTACACGCAGCCTACAAAGCTGCGACCGAGCACAAAGGCGCGCCCACGGTCATTCTGGCCAAGACCATCAAGGGGTACGGGCTGGGCGAGGCCGGCGAAGGCAAAAACATCACTCACCAGCAGAAGAAGCTCAACGAAGACGAACTGCGCATGTTCCGCTCGCGCTTCGGAATTCCCATCGCGGATGAGGAATTGCAAGACGCTCCCTTCCATCGTCCCGCGGACGATAGTCCTGAAATCCGCTATATGCAGGAGCGCCGCAAGCAACTGGGCGGCTACCTGCCAGAGCGCAAAGTACGATCCAAGCCGATTGCGCCGTTTCCGAAGCCCACTTCGAAGAATTCCACAAAGGCACCGACGGTCGGGAAGTCTCGACCACCATGGTTTTCGTCCGCCTGCTGGGGAAACTGTTGCGCGACCCGGAAATCGGCAAACTGATCGTGCCGATCATCCCCGACGAAGCCCGCACCTTCGGCATGGAAGCGCTCTTCCGCCAGGTGGGAATTTATTCCAGCGTCGGCCAGCTTTATGAGCCGGTCGACATGGACACCCTCCTTTATTACAAAGAGGCCAAAGACGGCCAGATTCTCGAAGAAGGCATCACCGAAGCCGGCTCGATCTGCTCGTTTATCGCCGCCGGAACTGCTTACGCCAATCACGGGATCAACACGATCCCGTTTTTTATTTACTACTCGATGTTCGGCTTCCAGCGCATCGGAGACTTTATCTGGGCCGCTGCCGATATGCGCACCCGGGGCTTCCTGATCGGCGGTACGGCCGGTCGAACCACTCTTGCCGGTGAAGGCTTGCAGCACCAGGACGGGCACAGCCATGTGCTGGCGCTGTCCGTCCCCAATCTGCTGGCCTATGACCCGGCGTTCGCGTATGAGATCGGCGTCATTATTCAGGATGGCATCAAGCGCATGTATGTGGACCAGGAGGCCATCTTCTATTACCTGACTGTAACCAACGAGCCTTTGGCGATGCCGGCGATGCCCGAAGGGAAGGATGTCCGCGAGGGCATCCTGAAAGGCATCTACCGCTTCAGCACTTCCGGCAAGAAGGACGCGAAGCTGCGCGCCCAACTGTTCGGCAGCGGCACCATCATGTACGAAGTGCTCAAGGCCCAGCAGATCCTGGAAGAGAAGTACGGTGTGGCAGCGGATGTCTGGAGCGTTACCAGTTATAAACAGCTTTATCGCGACGGCAACGACTGTGATCGCTGGAACATGCTGCATCCGGGCGAGACGCCGCGCGTGCCGTTTGTCAGCCAGGCGCTCGAAGGATGCACCCGGAGTTCTGGTGGCGGCATCCGATTACATGAAGGTGCTGCCCGAATCGATTGCCCAGTGGCTGCCGCGTCCGCTGCTGGCCCTTGGTACGGACGGTTTCGGCCGTAGCGAAAGCCGGGTGGCGCTGCGCGATTTCTTCGAAGTAGATGCGAAACACATCGTGCTTGCCACGCTGACCGCTCTGTTGCGCGACAAGCAGATCAAGCTCGAAGTGCTGCAGAAGGCGGTCAAAGATTTGGGAATCAATCCGGAAAAAGCGAATCCGGCAAGTACCTAAAAATGTAGGCGCGAGCGTCCCGCTCGTGCTAGGCCCGTCACGCCGCCACACGAGCGAGGGCGCTCGCGCCTACATCGAAATACAGGGAGTGAATACTCAGTGACAGAATTCAAGCTTCCGGAACTCGGCGAGAATATTGACCAGGGCGATCTGGTGCGTCTGATGGTCTCGCTGGGAACCAACGTTACCGCAGGCCAAACCGTCATGGAGTTGGAGACCGACAAAGCCGTCGTCGAAGTTCCATCTTCTGTGACCGGCACAGTGAAAGAAATTCGAGTCAAGGAAGGCCAGAAGGTAAAGGTCGGCCAGGTGATCTTCACTGTGGAAAACGGAACTGGCGCCAAGGCCAAGCCCGCCGAATCCAAGGCTGTCGAAGCGAAAGCTGCTGGCGCCATCGTCTCGTCCGCGAAAGCCCCCGCGGCAAAGGCGGCGCCGGTTGCTAAGCCCGTCGCGCCGGTCAGCCCGATTCCGGCAGCAACTCCTTCCGCTCCGGTTGGGACCGGCCCTTCTGACTTCAGACTGCCCGAACTGGGCGAGAACATCGATCAGGGCGATCTCGTAAGGCTGATGATTTCACCCGGCTCCAGAGTTTCCGAAGGCCAGCCCGTGATGGAACTGGAAACTGACAAGGCCGTGGTCGAGGTTCCTTCCTCGGTGACCGGTACGGTAAAAGAGATCAAGGTCAAGGAAGGCGAGAAAATAAAAGTCGGCCAGGTGATCTTTACTCTTGAGGGCGGCTCGTCGGCGCAGCCTGAGAAAGTCAAGCATGCTCCGGTCGAGCACATTTCCGAGCAACATGAGGCCCGGCTGTCGGTGCAGGCAGCCATCGAGGCCGAGGGAAAAAGCGCCGCGCAGGTGTTCCTGCCCGACCAGCCTCAGCCTCTCGCGCCCCCGGCATTCTCGATGCCGGAGCAATTAGGCAAAGTGGCAGGCACGGAGCATCGCGCGCCCGCGCCGGCCGCGCCTCACGTTCGCCGCCTGGCCCGCGAACTGGGATTGGACATCTACGAGGTGAAGGGGACCGGCCCGGGCGGGCGCATCAGCGAAGACGATGTGAAGGTGTACGCCAAATCGCTGCTTACCTCCGCCGCTGCGCGGCGCAGTCGGCGCAGGGACGTCATTTCGCGCAGCCCGAGCTGCCGGATTTTACCAAGTTCGGGAAAATCGAACGCGTCTCCATGCGCGGTGTGCGGCGCAAGACGGCGCAGCATCTGTGGGAGGCTTGGACCACAATTCCCCACGTTACCCAGCAGGACAAGGCCGACATTACGGAACTGGAACAATTGCGTGCCCGCTTCGCGCCCAAAGCCCAGGAAGCCGGCGGCAAGATGACCGTGACGGCCATCGCATTGAAAGTCTGCGCCTCGGCGCTGAAAGTTTTCCCCCAGTTCAATGCCAGCATCGACATGTCGAAGGAAGAGATCATCTACAAGCAGTACATCAATATCGGAGTTGCCGTAGATACCGACCGCGGCTTGCTGGTTCCCGTGCTGCACGATGTAGACAAGAAAAATATTGTCGAACTGGCGGCAGAATTGACCCAGCTTTCAAAGAAAGCCAAAGACAAGAAGCTCACGCCGGCCGAGATGGAAGGCGGAACCTTCACCATTACCAACCTTGGCGGGATTGGCGGCACTGGATTTTCGCCGATCGTGAATTTTCCCGAAGTTGCGATTCTCGGACTGTCGCGCTCCAGCATGGAGCCGGTCTGGATGAACGGAAAATTCGAGGCGCGGCAGGTGCTGCCGCTATCGCTCTCCTACGATCATCGCCTGATCGACGGCGCCGACGCCGCCCGGTTCCTGCGCTGGATCGCGGAAGCCTTCGAACAACCATTCCTGCTGTCGGTGCAGGGGTGAAAATCTGAAGAAAACTAAAAACCACAGAGAACACTGAGGACACAGAGGGAATGCCAGGGAATCCTCTGTGTCCTCGTGTCCTCGTGTTAATAGCCTTTGTCTCCGAATGACTGAAAATTCAAATTTGCACATCGCAGTAGTGGGCGGCGGACCCGGGGGTTATGCCGCGGCATTTCTGGCCGCCGATCTCGGCCTCAAGGTCACGCTGATCGATCCCGAAGCCAACCCGGGCGGAGTTTGTCTTTACCGCGGCTGCATCCCTTCGAAGGCCTTGCTGCATGTGGCTAAGCTGATCGACGAATCCCGTCACGCCAAAAATTGGGGAATTGAATACGCCGATCCCAGGATTGATTTGTCCCGCCTGCGCTCGTGGAAAGAAGGCGTGGTCAAGAAACTGACGGGCGGTCTGGGCGTCCTCTCCAAGCAGCGCAAGGTTGAATACATTCAGGGACGCGCCGCCTTTGAAAATTCGAATACGCTGCGAATCTCGAAACGGCGGCGGCGATGAAAGCATAACCTTCGATCGCATTATCCTCGCGACCGGATCGCGTCCGGCAATCATTCCCGCATTTAAGCTCGATACACCGCGAGTCATGGATTCTACCTCCGCGTTGGATTTGAGCGAGGTGCCGGGCACGCTGCTCGTCATCGGCGGCGGTTACATTGGCCTGGAGTTGGGCACCGTATATGCCGCGCTGGGCGCGAAAGTTTCCGTGGTTGAAATGCTGTCCGGCTTGCTTCCCGGCGCCGACCGCGATCTGGTCCTTCCCCTGCACAAGCGGATCGAGAAGAGTTTTGCTTCAATCATGCTGAACACGACCGTGGCCGCGGTGAAAGATGAAGGCACCGGCATCCGCGTGACCTTCGATGGCCCCGAGGTCAAGGAACGCGAAATGGTTTTCGATAAGGTTCTGGTCTCAGTCGGACGCAAGCCGAATTCTGAAATCCCGGGCCTCGACAAAACGAAAGTGCAGGTTGGTCCGCGCGGATTCATCCAGGTGAACCAGCAGTTGCAAACCAGCGATCCCGCGATTTACGCGATCGGTGACGTAGTGGGTGAACCCATGCTGGCTCACAAGGCCTCGCACCAGGGACGCACCGCGGTCGAAGCCATCGCCGGACACAAAGTTGCATTCGAGCCGGCCGCTATTCCCGCTGTCGTATTCACCGATCCTGAGATTGCCTGGTGCGGTCTCACCGAAACTCAGGCCCAGAAAGAGAACCGCGAGATCACTGTCGCGAAATTTCCCTGGGCTGCGTCAGGACGGGCCATGACCCTCGATCGCACCGAGGGCATGACCAAACTGATCCTCGATCCGCAGACCGAACGCGTGCTGGGCGTGGGCATCGTTGGCGCTGGCGCGGGAGAACTCATCGCGGAAGGCGTTCTGGCGGTTGAGATGGCCGCTCTGGCCAAAGACATCGCCCTGACTATCCACCCGCATCCAACGCTTTCTGAAACCGTGATGCAGGCCGCCGAAGTTTTCTTCGGCACCAGCACCGACATCTACCGGCCGAAAAAGGCCTGAGCGTCATGTGGGCGCGAGCGTCCCGCTCGTGCTGCGCAGTGCAATCGGACGCAAGCACGAGCGAGGGCGCTCGCGCCTACATTACAATCGTGGGAAGAAGATCATGTTCACTTTGCTAAAGCGAGCCCTGTGGCTGCCCCTCTTTCTGGCGATTGTTCTGCCGGCCTCGGCATACCAGCTACTGCCAGGACAATCACCCGCCACTCCCGCCAACGGGACTGCCCCGGCCGCCGACCCGCTTGGGCGGACCACTCCCAGCGGCACCTTGTATGGATTTCTCCAGGCAGCACAGGCTGGAAACTATTCGATTGCCGCGGAGTATCTGCAAATGTCCGCCGCCCGGCGCCAGAGCCAGGGGGAAGATGTTGCTTCCAAACTGAAAGTCGTGATCGACCGCGCGTTTACCGGCGACCTGCGGCAAATCAGCAATCAACCGGAGGGAACTCCGCAAGAGGGAATGCCGCTCGACAAGCAGCGAGTTGGCAATTTGAATTCGGGCGAAGTCGATGTTCCGCTCGTTCTTGTCCGCGTCGTCGATCCCGATGGGGGGAAGGTCTGGCTCATCTCCAACGATACTCTGGCCCGGCTTCCCGAGCTTTACGAACAAGCTGCGGTGCACCAGGTCGAGACCCACCTTCCTCAGTTCCTGGTGCTTCATCAGTTCGCGGGTCTGCCGCTATGGCAGTGGCTGGCGCTTCTGCTCGCGGTTCCGGTAGCTGCGCTCCTGGGATGGCTGGTGGTGCAGTTCCTCCGCCTACCCTGGTATTTCTGGGCGCGCTACCGCAAACATGCGATTGCTCAAGCGTGGGGTTCTTTCGTCCGGCCGCTGTGGTTGGTCCTGGGAACGCTGGCCCACCGCATTCTGATGGGGTATGTTCGTCTGCCCGTGCTGCAACGGCATCGCTATCAGCAGGTTGCCGGAGTGGTGGCGATCATTGGCGCCAATTGGCTGCTTTGGCGGGTCCTTCGGGAAGTTCTCCGAAGCGTGCGTCAGCGCGCCGTTCTGTCCGGACGGATGGGCACTAGTTCGCTCATGATTCTGGGCGAAAGGGTGCTCAAGGCTGCCATTGTCCTGCTGGCAATTTTCACCATTCTCGGCACCCTGGGCTTCAATCTCACCACCCTCCTCGCTGGAGTCGGTATCGGCGGTCTCGCCATCGCCTTTGCGGCGCAAAAAACGCTGGAAAACCTCTTCGGCGGCGTTTCCGTTCTGGGGGACGAAGTAATCCGGGTCGGCGATTTCTGCCGCTTCGGCGACAAGGTAGGAACGGTCGAGGATATCAGCCTGCGCTCCACCCGGGTACGGACCAACGACCGGACCCAACTGTCGATTCCCAATGGTTCGTTGGCGACCATGACCCTGGAGAATTTCAGCCGGCGCGACAAAATTCTACTCAACATCAAGATTGGGTTGCGCTACGAGACATCTCCTGACCAGATGCGCTACGTGCTGGTGCAAATCCGTCGGTTGCTGTACGAACATCCCAAAATCGAGACCCCAGGCGCTCGCAACCGTTTCATTGCTTTCGACGAGAGCGCGCTCACCATGGAAATCTTTTGTTATGTCCTGACCCAGGATTATGGCCAGTTCCTTACCATCAAGGAAGATATCCTCCTCCGGATTATGGATATCGTGGATGCCGCCGGAACTGGCTTCGCTTTCCCGTCTCAGACTGTCTACTTGGGACGCGATACAGGATTGAACAAAGAGAAAGCGGAACAAGCTTCCCTGCAGGTGCAGAAGTGGCGGGAGAGCAACCAACTGCCCTTCCCGGATTTTCCGCCTGAGGAGATTTCGGAGTTAAGTAATTCGCTGCCCTATCCTCAACCCGGTTCAGCCGTAGGAAGCAAGCCGTCGACACCTGAGTAGAACTAAGCAATCTCTGCACGATAGTCTAGAGACTTTGGAATCGGGTCAGTGAGCGCGGACTTCCATGATCCGCGTTTTTCCCCGGTGGGAAGAGGGCTCAACTAACAAGGGCCTCTCAAGTGCTGGAAACGCAGCCCATTTCTCGGTCCCGGGTTCCGGGCGATCCTGGCGCGCCAGCATCGCTGTTCGCTTTCCCCGCGAATTTACGATCAAGTTGGCACGCGCAATGCCAATCCCGCACATGCCAATTACCAGCGTAACTTGCTGCCTCTTACCACCCTACCTACCATTAAACACTATGAGTTACCAAGCGCTCTTATTCTGTCCGGATGAAAAAACGGCCCGCGTTGTCACCCAGGTTTTAAGTGAGCTCGAGTTTACCGTCGAGCCCTGCCACGAACCTTTTGCGGCGGTCAAAAAGTTAATGGTCCAACACTTCGACGCGCTTGTGGTGGACTGCGACAACGAGCAGAACGCTGCGTTGTTGTTTAAGAGCGCGCGCAATTCAGGTTCGAACCAGGCCTCGCTGGCGGTTGCGGTGGTCGAAGGACAGACCGGCGTGGCCAAGGCTTTCCGCCTCGGCGCGAATCTGGTGCTCACCAAACCCATTCATGTGGAGCAGTCCAAAGGCACGCTGCGGGTTGCGCGTGGCCTGCTGCGCAAAGGACAGGCGGCCAAGCCTGTTGTCGCCGGCGCGCCGAACGCAACGCCGGCTTCGCTTCCGCAACCATCGATTCCGGCGCCTTTTCCGCCGCAGCAATCTTTCGCAACACCTCCGTCCGCCAGCGCTTCAGCGTTTGAGCTGGATGCGGAACCGTCGCCCCAGCCCGATGTCGTAGATGCGGCGCTGCTGGAGTACATGCCCGATTCTCCGCGTGCGGGCTCGGAAGACACAACGCAGGCCGCGGCAGAGTCCGACCCATCGAAACAATATCCCTGGCAACCGCGTAAGCCTATGGCGGAGCCGATGGCGTCAGCGCTGCGCCGGGCCGCGGAAGCTGCAGGCAAGTCCGAGTTCGATGCTGCTGCTCCTCGCCCCGCGGGTGCTCAGTCCGGCACGCCGCAGGCTAGCTCTCACGGGAAGTCAGGCGCGGCTGCCGCGCCGGCTCGCGCCAAGGAAATTCCGGCGCCCGACGCAAAAAGTCTCGCATTGGAACCGACCGCCAGCGCGATATCAGCGCCTTCCTTGTCGACGCTCCTCAAGCAACGGGAAAAGAAGATATCGGCAAGACAGAAGATCCTTCAGCCAGTGCGGACTGGGATGCGAGCTCGGGCTTGGCTACCGCTGCAGCGCCCAGCTTTAGTTCGCTCGATGATGGCCAGCAAGCGTCCGGTGGCGGCAGCAAGAAGACCCTTTTGGTCGCTATCCTGCTGATCGGACTTGCGGCCGCTGCATATTTCGGGTGGACCAAAATGCACTCTGGCGCGCAGCAGCCATCGATTCAGCAATCCGCTGCACCCGCCACTTCGGGAACGGCTGCGCTGCCTCCACAACCGGTGGCAGGTGCAGAGGTCCAACCTGCGGCTGGCGAGGGTGTGGCTCAACCGTCGCAACCGGACTTGGGGGGCACAAGTTCTGCTCCGGTTTCGTCCAAGCCGTCGGCTGCAGTGGTCGCGGAAATTCCCGGAACCAAAAGCACCGCGCCAGCCAAGGCCCCTTCCACGGCAGATGAAGGCGCCAACATCACGGTTACCGAACCTGGCAAAGCGGCGCCAGAGCCCGTCTTAGTGGTGCAGAACGACTCCGCCACGCCGGCCAAGGCACAGGCCCCGGTACCGGAGCCTGTGCAGGCGCCGGATGCGTCCAGTATTGCGACGGGCGCAAGCAGCAGCGCTGTGTCCCGTATTGTGAATACGGGCGCCATCAACGCCCGCAAGGCGACACCCCAACAGACGCTGAGAATTTCGCAGGGCGTTACCGAGGGGCTGCTGGTCAAACGAATTCAGCCTATCTATCCTCCGCAGGCCCGGCAGATGCATCTCGAAGGTATTGTCGAACTGCAGGCGAACATCTCTCAGTCGGGAAATATTACCGGCGTTAAACAAGTCAGCGGCGACCAGATTCTGGGACGTGCCGCCATCGATGCCGTTCGGCAGTGGAAGTACAAACCTTATTACCTGAATGGTCAGCCGATTGAGATACAAACTCAGATCTCGGTGATCTTCAAACTTCCGTAGAGCGGAATTTCAAGAACATAGTCTGACGGCGCAAGGCAGCCTGCTTGCGCCGTTTCCTTTTGCCGCCCAACCGCGTTCGCCGCCCGAGTTATAATCATGAGATGCCTACTCGCTCAAATTGCCTTCTGTGAGGGGCCAGACCCCGTTTTATGGACTTCAAACTCGTTAGCGACTACAAACCGCGCGGCGACCAGGGTACTGCCATCGAAGCGTTGGTCCGAGGTGTTTTTGATCGGGAGCAGCACCAGGTTTTGTTGGGAGTGACCGGGTCGGGCAAGACGTACACCATGGCCAAGGTGATCGAGCAAGCCAACCGGCCTGCAATCGTGATGGCCCATAACAAGACCCTGGCCGCCCAGCTTTACCACGAATTTAAGAGCTTCTTCCCTCATAATGCAGTGGAATATTTTGTCTCTTATTACGACTATTACCAGCCCGAAGCCTACGTTCCCGCGGCCGATCTTTACATCGAAAAGGAAGCCACCATCAATGATGAGTTGGACAAGCTTCGACTGTCGGCCACGCGCTCTCTGTTCGAGCGGCGAGACTGCCTGATCGTGGCTTCGGTGAGCTGCATTTACGGCCTGGGCTCTCCCGAAGCGTATTACGGCATGCTGCTCTTTCTGGAGAAGGGCCAGAAGATCAAGCGCGAGGACATCACCCGCAAGCTGGTCGAGATTCTTTACGAGCGCACCGACGGAGACTTCCGGCGTGGAACCTTTCGCGTGCGCGGCGACGTCATCGAAATTTTCCCCACCTACGACGACATGGCGTACCGGATTGAATTGTGGGGCGACGAAGTTGAATCGCTGTCGCAGATCGATCCTCTGTTCGGCACCGTAAAGCAAAAGTATGTACGCCTGCCTATTTATCCCAAAACCCATTACGTGATGAAGCCGGAGACGCGCTCCAAGGCGGTCGATTCGATCCGGGCGGAGCTTGCATGGTGGGAAGCCGAGCAGGAAAAGCAGGGCCACCTGGTAGAGGCGCAGCGGGTCCACCAGCGCACCATGTACGACCTGGAGATGATCAAAGCCATGGGCTATTGCCATGGCATCGAGAACTACTCCCGCCACTTTACCGGACGGCTGCCCGGAGAGCCTCCGCCGACGCTGCTCGATTATTTCCCGCGCGACTACCTGATGTTCATCGACGAGTCACACCAGACGGTGCCGCAATTGCACGGCATGTATCATGGCGACCGTTCTCGCAAGGAAACCCTGGTCGAATATGGTTTCCGGCTGCCTTCAGCGCTGGATAATCGTCCCCTGACCTTCGACGAATTCGAACACCGGATGAACCAGATCATCTATGTCTCGGCCACGCCCGGCCCTTACGAACTGACCAAATCGGCGGGCGTCGTAGTGGAACAGATCATCCGTCCTACGGGCCTGATTGATCCGCCGGTTGAAATTCGGCCGGTGAAAGGGCAGATCGACGACCTGCTGCATGAGATTCGTGGGCGCGTGTCCCGGGGAGAACGCGTGCTGGTGACTACGCTCACCAAACGCATGGCGGAAGACCTGGCGGAGTATTACAGCGAAGTCGGTGTGAAATGCCGCTACATGCACTCCGAAATCGAGACCCTGGAGAGAGTAAAAATTCTGCGCGATCTGCGCAAAGGCGAGTTCGACGTGCTGATCGGCATCAACCTGTTGCGCGAAGGTCTCGATCTGCCGGAAGTCTCCCTGGTTGCGATTCTCGATGCCGACAAGGAAGGCTTTCTGCGTTCCGCCGGGTCACTGATCCAGACGATCGGCCGCTGCGCGCGCAATCTCAATGGCCGCGCCCTTCTGTATGCCGACCGCATGACCGATTCAATGAAGAAAGCTCTCAGCGAAACCGATCGCCGGCGTGCCATCCAGGTCGCCTACAACGAGGCCAACGGAATCACGCCGGAGTCCATCATCCGTCCGCTCGAAATGTCTCTGGCTCGAATCATCGAAGCCGACTATGCCGACCTCACCGACGTCGAAGCCGAAGGCCTGCCCGACTTCAAGTCCCAGGAAGAACTGGATGCCTACATCGCCAAGCTGGAAAGCGATATGCGCGAAGCCGCCAAGCGCTTCGAGTTCGAGAAAGCGGCCAAGCTGCGGGATACGATCAAAGAGCTGAGGACGAAAGAATTTTTGTTCGCGTAGCTGAGAACTGAGAACTCAGATCTGACAACTGGGTTGAAGGAAGTCCATTCCGGCTGCTCAGGCGCCCGCGCGGGCAGTCCGAACCCTGGTTCTGGCGTCGTTTTCTGCTTGCTGCTCCACGGCATTCAGCTCTTTTTCAATCGATGAGAAGCGTTGCAGGATTTCGTGCATGCGCAGGGCCATGTTGCGGATGGTCTCAATCTGTGAGCGCTCTGCCGCTGGAAGCGAACCCGGTTCCAGCAACAGCAACTCGGAATTTCCCAGGATCGAAGTCAGGGCATTGTTCAGTGTGTGCCGCACGTCCAGCATGTAGCGGCCCAGCGCCGCTTGCCGCTCCAGTGCTTTGCCGGATTGTTCGGCGCGCTGCGCCCGGGCCAGGGTCTGGCCATGCCTTAAAATTTCCGAGGAAACTAATACCAGCGCATCCAGCCAGCCTTCCTGCTGATGCAGGAGGCTGACTCCCGGCTTCATCTGTCGGGCCTCTTGTGCGGACTGCTGGTCGTTTGCTACGAAGAGCACCGGATTTCCCGAGGGATCGAGCGATCGGAATACCGCGGGAAGAACCTCAGGACGAACCGTGCTCACGATGGCCATATCGAAACCTTCGGCATCGAGATCGCGGCAGAGGTCCCCTCCCATCAGGGTGAATGCCGGCGCGTTCCGTTCGCTTTCCCAACGGTCCATTACGACGCGCGAAAAATCCGCATCGTCTGAAATTATGAGTACCGTGGACTGGTCCAAGTTCCGCTCTCCGTTCTTCTTTCCAGCGCGGCCAAGATCCTGCTCAGCAACCGTTGTGGCGAGTCATGGAATCCCGCGGCTTGATGATCTTCTGCCTAAGCTTGTTCGTTTCCCTCGGGCTCATCAGGACTGGCGGACGAATCCTGGTCCCATTCCGGCGCGGCGGTCACTTCGAACTCTGCAACTTCCGAGCCTGGGGCCGCAAACTGGGCGCCGGCTGACGCCGCTTTGGCGCGACCAGCCACGGGCGGAGGCGCCGTGCTTACCTTCTTGCTGCTGCGTGCAAGAGCCGCATCCACCACATTGCGTAAATCGACCAGCATGCGCAACGGACTGCCGGAGGAGTATTCGGCATGGAACATGACCTTCCAGGACTGGCAAATCATACGCAGCCGGGACACTGGCTCGTCGGCCGAAAACTGCGCCGACCGGCAATCGAGGGTGCTTACGCCTCGGGCCTCCAGTTCCCGCAGGCCGTCCAGAATGGTGTTCAGGTCCTGATGCATCAGCCGAAAGAAGACCCGCCGCATCAGAAAGCTGAAGCGAGTGAACGCCACCATGGCGATGGGTTCGAAATAGTCATCACCAGCCGAGATCTTCAGCTTTCTGCCTTTTTCCAGAATGCTGCTGGTCAGCAATTCGTTCAAACTGTGGCAGGCGTTGGCTGACTGAATGAAGTCGTCGACCGATTCCAGCCACGAAGGAATCTGCAAATCGATGGTGCCCAGAACCGGTTCCAAGGTTTGGGCCACATAACTCAGGTCGACGTCGGCGTCTTCTAGGCGCGACGGAGCACAATGGGAAAAGAACTGGACCAGCAGGAAATCGATCTTGTCGCGGTCCGAGTCAATCCGGGTAGCGCGGTTGAGATGGTGCTCCAGCAAGGTTTGCAGACCCTCTTCGCTGGTTAGACTGGTGGTCTGGAGGAACTGGCGCAGTTGGTGGACCTGAATCTTCTGGTCCATTTCGAGAAACCACTGCCGGGCCTGTTCCACCGACTCTTGTGGCGGGTCTTCCAGGCCGGATTCGAGGTCGGGGCAAGAGGGCAGTTCGATGACAAACTCGCGCCCCAGCGCGCTGTACAGAGGATGGAGCAGGCGTGCTTCACGCCACTCCGCGGCCAAGTCCTGCTTTTTATGTTTTAGAGTCATGGTTTCACGATCCAGTTGGAAACTTCATGGGTAAAGCGGGCAGCTACGGCAGTGCGTCCGCTGGTGTACTGCAGAGCTACCACAGAGACTTCAGCGTCCAGGGTGCCATCGGAATTCTTCAACTTCAGGCGGTCCGCAAACTCCAGCGGCAGAGTGGAAGAGAACAGCACTTCACGGTGGGTACCGAATTCGATTACGGTCTCCTCCGTGCAGTCGGCTTTTTCTTCGATGACTCGGGTCAGACGCACGGGAATGCGTACCGGGCTGGCCTCCGGAAAAAACTTTGCCAGTTTCGCGGTGCAGCTCTCCTGCTGGACACGCGCTCGGCCCGCGGCCTGTGTGGACACTGCTGTTACCTCTGATTCTTCAGGGTCGACGCGGCCTGGGTCCCCAGGCCTGCCGGTTAGCACGGCAAGGGCACCCGGACCGCATCGCTAGAAAGGAATGCACTCTCGCAACCAAAGTCCGGGTTGGACGAGAAGTCTACGTAAGGTACTGATTCTAAAAAGAGATGTTCGAGATGAGAAAACTAGAGTGTGTCAGGAGATCAGACGTTTGTCTCACATTGAAACAGTGTCTCATCGGGCCGCGAGGAATCGGTTGATCTCAGTTGTACCTCCATCTTCACAACACCGTCAGCTTGAGCGCAGTAAAGGGACTCGCACCGCGAGTCCCTGGCGAAGTCGAAAGACCTGCTGTGTGCGCGCGGCGGCAACCTGCCGGAGATCGTAGCGTCGCCCGGATCGGGTTGCGGCAGACAGCAGATCCCACGCCGTGGGGGAATGACCGGGATGGGTGACGCTACTGCAGCGATTGCATTGGCGCCGTGACTTCTCTGCTCCCGATGTTGTAACGCTTCAGTTTGCGATAGAGCGTTGCCCGGCTGATGCCCAGCATTTTTCCTGCAAGCGCTTTATCGCCCTTGACCTGCTCGAAGACACGTTCAATGGTGGCACGCTCAATGTCCTCTAGATCAGTGCTGGTGAGGCCGGATGATTCTGCGGATTCTTGACCCGGGTCTGCCGGAATGCCGGAGGTGATTGCGGGTGGCAGGTCGTTGAAATCAATAGTGCGGCGATCGCCCAGCGCTACCGCGCGTTCAATGCAATTTTCCAGTTCCCGAACGTTTCCCGGCCAGTCATATTGAAGCAAGGACTTCATGGCTGCAGTAGTGATCTGAATCGAGGTCCCGGGCGAGTAACGTTCCAGGAACCAGTGCGCGAGCATGGGAATATCGGACCTGCGTTCACGCAGCGAAGGCAGGTGCACGGTCACCACGTTCAGCCGGAAGTATAGGTCCTTGCGAAAGGTGCCGTTCCGATACTCGGCTTCGAGATTGCGATTGGTGGCGGCAATGACGCGCACGTCCACTTTGAACTTTTGATTACTGCCCACCGGACGGACTTCTTTTTCCTGCAGAACACGCAACAGCTTGGCCTGCATCTCCTGCGGCAGTTCGCCGATCTCGTCCAGAAATATCGTGCCGCCATTGGCGGATTGGAACAGTCCTGTTCTGGCTTTCATTGCACCAGTGAATGCACCTTTTTCGTAGCCGAACAGTTCGCTCTCGATCAGGGTCGGGACCAGCGATCCACAATCCACAGCCACGAATGGGCGCTTCGCGAACGAACCGCGAAAGTGGATGGCACGCGCCACCAGTTCCTTGCCGGTACCGCTTTCTCCGGTAATCAGCACGGGCGTGTGCGTTTCTTTCAATCGCGACACCATGCGCAGCACGTCCTGGATTTTGTGCGACGCGCCCACGATTCCGTGCAACTCCGTCTCGGTGTCGACGCGCTCGCGCAGGAACTCGTTCTCTTCCACCAGGCGGACCTTTTCCGCCATGCGGCGCAGGAACATGCGGAGTTCCTCCAGCGGCGAGAACGGTTTGCTGATGTAGTCGTACGCTCCCAACTTCATGGCCTGGACCGCAGTCTCGACCGATCCATGCCCGGTCATCACCGCGACCTCGGTGCGGGGCAGCATCTTCTTTACCTTTTCAAGGAATGTCAGGCCGGACATGTTGGGCATCACGAGATCGGTAAGGATGATGTGCGCGGGTTGTTCTTCGAGCAGGGCCAGTGCCGACTCGCCGCCGTCAGCTTCCATGCAGATAAACCCCAGGGCTTCCCCCACAGTCATGCACAGCTGGCGGATGCTCTGCTCATCGTCAACGATCAGGAGGCGGATTCGTAAGTCTTCACTCACAGTGCCTTCCCCATGGTCTTTTCGACCACTGCAATAAAGGGCTGGACCAGGAACGGTTTTTCGACGCATGGCGCGCCGGTCTCGCGCAGTGTGGCCACGGTCTCTTCATTGGCGATATCGCCGGTAATGAAGACGATCCGCGACGCCAGTTCGGGACGGTACTGCGCCACCCAGGCGTGAACGTCGGCCCCGTTTACGCCCCCCGGGGTGCGCATATCGGAGACGACGCCGAGAAATTCTCCCGACTGCAACAGTCGCAAGCCGTCGGCTCCGGACTCGCTGCATACCACGGCGTAGCCATTGCGCTCCAGCGTGGCTCGGACGTAGGCCATCACGGCGGGCTCATCCTCGATGAGCAATACGGGTAAAGTTGCGGGTTTGGTGACAGGTTGTGTGGTCATCGTTGGATCACTCCGGCAGCGGCCCCGACTGAGGCCGTCTCTGGGGTTGCGGGCAGGCGAACCACGAAGGTGGCGCCTTGCCCCACGGTATTGTTTTGGCAAAGAATCTCGCCGCCGTGCTCGCGCACAATGCCGTAGCAAATGCTCAAGCCCAGGCCAGTCCCTTTGCCCACTTCCTTGGTGGTGAAAAATGGATCGAAAATCCGGTCCGGGTGCGTGATTCCGGGGCCGTTGTCGCGAAACGAAATCTCCACCGTATTGCCCGTGCGCCGCGTGGTGATCTCGATCCTCGCCGGGCGCCCGGTTTCCCCTACAGCGTCATACGCGTTGTTCAGGATATTCAGAAATACCTGCTGCAACTGGTGCGAGTCGCCGATCACGCTGGGCAGATCCTGGTCCAGATGCTCAATCACTTCCACGCCATGGCTTTGGAAGTCGTAGGAGCGCAACTGCACCGTCCGCCGCAGAATCGGATTCAGCTGCAGGGCTTTCCGCTGCGGCGGCATCTGGCGGGCAAAGCTGAGCAGGTTCTGGACGATCTGCTTGGTACGCTGCGCTTCCTGCAAAATGACCCGCATGTCTTTGCGCGCACTTTCCGGCAATTCGGGATTTTCCATCAGGAGGTCAGCGAACCCAAGGATCGCCGTAAGCGGATTGTTGACCTCGTGGGCGACGCCGGAAACCAGTTGGCCCACGGCGGCCATCTTTTCGGCGTGCATCAGTTTTGATTGCAGGCTGGCGGCGTCGGTGACATCTGTCATTACCACCACCAGGCTGCTCACATGCGACTGCTCGTCACGCATCGGACTCAGGTTGACCGAAAAATGCCCGATTCTGCCGTCTCCGCGCAGGATCTGCAACTCCAGATTGTCTACCTGGCGTCCTGCCAGCGTCGCACTCAGAGCTTCAGTAAGAATGGTTCGCCGGGCTGGAGCCACCAGATCCTCCAGGGGCCGTCCCAGTAATTGTTTCTGCTCGTAGCCCATGTCCTGCCAACGCCGGTTGGCGTAGCTGATGAGGCCGGCAGTGTCCGCCACCAGGATCAGGCTTTGCGTGTTGTTGAGAATCTTTCCCGAGAAGTCCCGCTCCCGCTGCAATTCCGCCTGGAAGGTTTTCAACCCGCTGATATCGAGCATCAGGCCGCGGAACTGCGTCACTCGGCCCTGGGTGTCACGCATGGCGAAAGCGTTGATCAGGACATAAACGATGGATCCATCCCGCCGGCGCAGCGTCTCTTCGTGATTACGGACCACCCCATGTTCCTCCATCTCGCGGGCCAGTTTCTGGTGGCTCTCGGGGGAGAAATAAACCTGGGTGCGAACGTCGGCCTGCAACAGTTCGTCCCGGCTGTGATAGCCGAGCATGCGCACCAGCGCGTCATTCACTTCGATAAAGCGTCCGTCGGGGGTGGAAAAGAAGAGCCCTTCCTGAATGTTGTCGAACAACTCCCGGTACCGTTGCTCCACCTCTAACCGGTCGCTGATGTCCTTCAGCACGTGGATGGTCTGCATGCCCTCGTTGCTGGCGCCGTGGACTCGCGAAGTGGAAACCAGGTAAGTGCGTTCCAGCACGGGATGGACATACTCCTCATCGCGTTCAGTCGTAGTGCGGCAGAAAGGGCACGAACGCAGAGGCGGGGCATCGGCCATGGCCAGCAGCGCCGACATATTGACGCCGATGAGGGCTTGCGGTTCCACCCCGATGAAATCGGCCAGCGACCGGTTCACCCGGAGCACATTGCCGGCCTCGTCATGGGCCACGATGAAATCGCTGATGGCGTCAAATATCTCGATCCAGTGCCGGTTAGCCTGGTCCATGCGGGTGAACAGGCGCGCATTTTCCAGGGCCACGGCGGCATGTCCGGCGATGGCCTGCAGGACCTGTTCGTCTTGTTCGGAGGGCAGAGCTTCCCGATCCCCCAGGTACAGGACGCCTACCAATTCTTCAGACGTGCCCAGCAGCCGCACCAGCGTAGCGCTGGTTGCGCCCAGTTCCGACGCCAGGGCCGCGCCGAATAATTCCGGCGCGGGAAAAGTGAAGATCGTGCCCTCGTGCGATGCCAACGCCTCCTCGATGGCGTGGCTTAACCGTCTCAGCAGAGAGCGGTCTTGACTTTCGGCCTGTCCCCGGTTCTGCAGAACCAGGGTTTCCATGCCGCTTTCCAGTTTGACCACGAGCGCCGCTTGCTGCGCCCCCAGGATATTTGCCGCCCGACCCACAAAGTTGCGCGCGAAGTCGGGAAGTCTCAGGTGGCCATTGAGTTCGAGCGCCAGTCCCATCAGGGACTCGGCCCGGCGGCGGTGCTGCTCGGATTGATGAAGATTGCGGGTAACCTCCAGCGCAACCGCGACTTGCGCCGCTAAAGCGCGTGCGCGCCGGACCTCCTCTTGCGAGATGCCGGCTTCATCCAGCCGGTCCAGTACTCCGAACATGCCCAGAACTTCGCTGTTGGTGTCCAGAAGAGGCACCGTGAGCAATTGCTGCACGTTGAACTTGCCCAGGATTTCCAGGTTCGCTCCCGGGACTTTGCTGGGTTCGTCCGACCAGAAGACTTCCTTGTTGAGCAAAGTCTGGCTGGCGGGCCCGGCGGGGAACTGGAAATCCACCTGCTTGGGTTTGCCGTTTTCCGCCGCCCAGCGCACGTGGAAGGCGCCGTTTTCGAGCAGTCCGATGAAACCGCGGCCGAAGCCCAGAAAATCCGCGGCCCGCAGCGCGAACTGTTGCAGGAATTCGTCGAGATGGCTGATGGAGCCGAGTTCGGCTGAAATGTCGAGCAATTGGTGAAGTTCGTAAGCCCGGGCGCGAGCCGTGCTGTAAAGTTCTGCATTGGCGATCGCCACTGCCGCAAAGCCAGTGACCACTGAGATCAGTGATTTTTCTTCCGCGCTGAATGGCCCTTCAGCCCGGGGATAGATCAGCACGGCTCCCTGGGTGAGGGAAGTGCGAAAAGGTGCGGCGATCAGCGTTCCCGGAGGGATCAGCTCTCCCAAAGCGTGAGTCGCGGGATCGATGCCCACGCTAAGAGGCTCGCCTGCGGCCACGGCCCGGCTGGCCAGGTCCGCGGCGAATTGCAAGCCCCGGCGATCGTGCCGGGCGCGCACGGAAGCTGCCATTTGAGGAGATTCGGCAGCCACCGCGCGCAGAATGAACCCGGTTCCTTCCCGGAGCATCATGCAGACCAGCCGGGTGCGCAGCAGAACTCGAAGCCGGTCGGCGACTGCCTCAACGATCGCGGTCGATTCCGGAGTGGAACGCAGAGCCTGCGCTACTTCAGCCAGAATCTTGGTGCGCCGGTGTTCCTCGCGGGAAACCTGAGTGAGGCGGCTGGCTTCCAGTAAACTACCCAACTGCCCCGCCAGAATCGTGGCCTTGGCGGCCAGATCCGGATTGAAGAAGTCTGGATTCGAACTGTGCAGAAACACGGCCGCACCGATTGCTTCGTTACTCACCACCAGAGGCGCCGCCATGATCGAGCGGGCGCGGTACTCGGCAGCCATCAGATAGCGGCCGGGATCCAGCTGATTCTCATACACCGTTTTTCGCTGGCGGATGGCTTCAGCTGCAATCGCCACTGAGCTTTGGCTGGCTTTCACTCTCGTCCCGCGAAAGCGGTCGGCCATCAGACCGTCAGCTTCGGCTCCCACTAATTCGTCCTCGGAAACCCGCTGCCAGTAATAAGCGCCGTCCACCTGGAATAACTCGCGCGTGGCCTGGCAAAACAGCCGGATCAAGGTCTGAGGCGGAGTGCCTTGGGCGGCTGCGTCCGAGAAGCGGAGAAGAAGACCCTGGAATGCAGCGTCCGAGCGCGGATTGCTGCGCTGAGCCGCGAGCGCGTCTTCGGCTGAGGTCGTCAGAGCTTTACCATCCACCCATTCTCAGATTCAACAAGTAGTTTATATACAGCAAATTAGACTGAATTCTCAATTTGAGTCAAGGGAATAAGGGCGTGGGTGCCGAGATGGTGAAATCGATAATTTGGGCGATCAAGAGTGTCTCAGACTGAGAGAAAGACTCCTGGATGAGACGATTCTTACAATTACCCAGCGCCGAGTTAGCAGCCGCGCCATATTAGTAAACGCTTATATGTCAACAATTTATACCATCTTGTGACTTTGGGCTGACGAGCTCTCGAGGCTGGCATTGGCATTGCACTTGTGGTCGTGGGTAAGAGCCTTACCCCGGGGAAAGAGACTGTGCATTTAGCCATCCTGCAGAAGTGGACACTGAGCGTGGCCTTAGGGCTTGCGATGGTTAGCGTAATCGCAATTCCCGCGCCTGCCGCCGCCCCGCAAGAAGTTAAAACCGACGACTTGGACCGCAAGCCCAAAGTTAAAGTTGCGCCCTTTTATCCCGAAGTCGCTCGCCGCATGAACATCGCCGGCACGGTGCGGCTGTCCGTGGTCGTGGCCCCCAACGGCACGGTGAAAAGTTCGAAGCCAGTCGGAGGACACCCCCTTTTGGTCAACGCCGCCATGGATGCTATCAAGCGGTGGAAATTCGAAGCTGCCCCAACCGAGAGCAGCGGAATCGTGGAGTTTAAGTTCCAGCCTCAGAACTAGTCGGGATGGACCGTCCGGCGCCAGAGGCGGGGCAGCAGAGAGCGGAGGAATCGCATGACGATCGGCAAAAAACTTTATGTGAGCTTTGGAGCGGTTCTGGCCATGGTCGTGGTGCTTTTTGCCGTGAATCTGGCCGCCGTATATCGCGAGCACAGCGCAAAGGCAGCGGCCTCTCAGGCCCTGCAACTCGCCGACGCCACCGACAAGATCAGATTTCAGATGATGCAGAACCGTCTTTATCTGACCAACTACCTGCTCAGCGGCGACAGCCGGGAGTCTGACCGGGTCAATGATGGCGTCCACTCCTTATCCGATCGCATGCAGAGCACGATGGCGATTGCTTCTTCCGAGCAACAGCGCTCCGCCCTGGCCAAGGTCCAGCAGACCGAAAGTAACTGGGCGCGCGACTTTGCCGA
This sequence comes from uncultured beta proteobacterium, assembly GCA_963782495.1. Classification (GTDB taxonomy): domain Bacteria; phylum Pseudomonadota; class Gammaproteobacteria; order Burkholderiales; family Thiobacillaceae; genus DASQBT01. The sequence continues at coordinate 27,609 of CAWAJU010000009.1, forward strand.
GCCGCTTATGCAAAAGCGGAAAGAGGTAGACCAGGGCAATTCGACCGTGGCGGAATTGCAGATCTTTTACCTGCAGAAAGATGCCAGCTCCTGGGTAAAGAACTCCACCGAATATCTCGACCTCGCCGACCAGGAAAGCAAGCGGGTTCTCGAAGAGCGGCGCCAGAGCGACGACTCCGCCAGCAACTGGACCATCGGAATCGCCCTTCTGGGAACCCTGGCTGCGCTGATTCTCGGTAGCGTCATTGCCGTTCGCACCGCCAGCTCCATAACCGAACCGCTGGGCGATCTGATGAAAGTCACCAAGCAGATCGGCACCGCCGGCGATCTTGACCACGAAATTGATATTAAGCGCGAAGACGAGATCGGCGAACTGGGCCGGACTTTCAACAGCATGGTGGGCTACCTGAGGGAGATGGCCTCCATCTCCGAGGCGATCGCAGGCGGAAACCTTTCAGTTGAGGTCACACCCCGCTCCAAGGATGACACCCTGGGCAACGCTTTCGTTCGCATGGTGGATGGCTTAAGGAACCTGGTGCGCAATGTGCGCGATGCCGCTTCCCAGGTGGCCAGCGCCTCCAGCCAGGTGGCTGGCGCCTCGGACGACTCTGCCAAAGTGAGCTTGCAAACCGCCTCCGCCATCGACGAAGTCACCAGCACCATGCACGAGATGAGCGTCAACGTGCAGAACATGGTGAAGAACACCCAGACCCAGGCTTCCAGCGTCAGCGAGACTTCCGCTTCCATCGATGAGATGGTGGCGTCCATTCAGCGCGTGGCCGACACCGCTAAGGTCCTGCTCGACATCTCGAACCGCTCACGGGAAGAAGTCCACAGCGGTATCAACACTATGGAGAAAGCTACGGACGGGCTGAACAAGATCAACATCACGATCCGCTCGTCAGGCGAAATCATCGATGTACTGGGGCAGCGGGCCGACGACATTGGCAAGATTATCGAGGTCATCGATGACCTGGCGGAGCAGACCAACCTGCTCGCGCTCAATGCGGCCATCGAAGCGGCGCGTGCCGGCGAACATGGCCTGGGATTCGCAGTGGTCGCCGACGAAGTCCGCAAGCTGGCGGAAAAATCTGCCCAGTCCACCAAGGAAATTTCCGAACTGATCCAGAGCATCCAGAAAGAAGCGCGCAAGGCAGTGGAAAACATGGACCGCAGCACGCGGCATCGTGAACGACGGTCTCGGCCTGGGCCAGGAACTCAACGCTGCGCTGCGCAAGATTTCGAACGTGGTCACCGAAGTTTATAAGTTCGCCCAGGAAATTGGCGCTGCCACCAACGAACAGTCACATGGCTCTTCGCAGATCGCCCGCGCCACGACCCGCCTGAACGAAATCACTCACGAGATCAACTCCGCGGTAGAGGAGCAGGCTTCCGGCGCACAAGCTGTAGTCAAGGCCATGGAGCGGATGCGCGAACTGGTGCAGCAGACGACTTCGGGATCGACCGAACTGGCGGCCTCGGCGGAGCAGATGTCGAAGATGTCGCGCGAACTGCTCGATGCCATGCACCGTTTCGCCCTGGAGCAGGCTGCGGAACGTGCTCCTTCGCGTTACGAAGAACCGGCAGCGGGCAATTCCCGGCGGGCGGCTGCCGGCGCAAGGGTCTAAGGCCCGAGTCCATCATGAACCCTGAATTGCACATTGTCGGCTTCCAGGTGGGGCGTGAGACTTACGGCGTACCCATCACCTCTCTGCATGAGATTGTGCGCGTGCCGGAGATTACGGCTGTCCCGGATGCTCCCGATTACATGGAAGGGGTGATCAATCTCCGCGGCAAGATTGTTTCGGTGATTGATCTGCGCAAGCGTTTTGGTGAACCTAAACGCACGCTGAACCGTCGCAACCGCATTCTGGTTATCGAACACGGCGGCCGACTGTGCGGACTGATTGTCGATTCTGCCTCGGAGGTACTCAAGATTCCGGCGGCTGAGATCGAGCCCTCTCCGGCAACGCTGCAGGAGGGCGGACTCAACTGCGTCACCGGTCTGGGAAAGTACAAAGGTCGCCTGATTGTGTTGCTGGATATGGCCAGGCTGCTCGACAGTGGCGCCGTCCGCAAAGAACAGGCCGAGCGTTCAAACGGTGAGACTCGCAGCGCTGCTGCCGGCAAGTAGTCTTCGCCGGGCAGGAACGCGGGGAAACGAGCAGGCACGCAGCACGAACCGGACATCATGGGAACAGCGGGCACATCCAGCGCACCTGCGCAATTTACCGAGGCTGAACTCAAGCTTCTGCAGGTGCTCGTTTACCAGGAGTGCGGCATGCACTTCGACGAGCGGCGCACCCATTTCCTCCAGGACCGTCTGCAGCGGCGTTTAAAAGAATGTCATCTCGACTCTTTCTACAGCTACTACCGCCTGCTGATCAGTAAAGAAGGTAAGCAGGAGCTGGCGCGGCTGCTGGAAAATCTGACCGTCAACGAGACCAGCTTCTTCCGCAACAAGGCCCAACTGGATTTGTTTCACAAGCACATCCTCGACGAACTGATTCGCCGGAAGCAGGCCAAACGCGACTACTCGTTGCGCATCTGGAGTGCAGGTTGTTCCACCGGCCAGGAGCCGTACACCCTGGCCATGCTGATCGCCGACAGTCTGGCGTATTTTTACCTGCGCAACCCGCAGGCGGTTCCCCTGCCTTCGCCCAAGCCGCTGGTTCCCCCACCCTGGAAAGTGGAGATTATTGCCAGCGACATCAGCTATTCGGTTCTACGCACCGCTCAGGAAGGCATTTACTCCGAAACCCAAATGGCCAGCGTGGACTACAGCTACCGGCTGCGCTATTTCGATAAAGTTGGAGAGCGTTACGCCATCAAAAAGGCCCTGAAAGAAATTGTCCACTTCGACTTCCACAATCTGAAAACGGAATACCTGCCCCAGCGCAATGATGTGATTTTTTGCCGCAACGTCATGATGTATTTCGACGAACCCGAACAGAAGAGGCTGCTGGAAAAGTTCGCGCGCTGCCTCAATCTGCAGGGTTACCTGTTTGTCGGCCACGCCGAGAGCCTGCTGGCCCTGACCGACAAGTTCTCCATCGTTCACCGCAATAGCGGCACCGCCTACCAGAAAGTCGAGGTGACCGGGTGAGCCAGCTTCCCGACGAACGCGCCGCGGAAATGCGGGAACTCTTCTTTGAGACGGCACAGGAACTTCTGCAGTCGCTCAACGATGAAGCTCTTAACCTGGAGAAGCACCCGGCGGACACAGAACTGGTGCGCAGCATTCGCCGCATCGTTCACACCCTCAAAGGGGATGCCGCGGCTTGTGGTTTTCGCGAGTTGAGCAACGCCGCCCACGAACTGGAAGATGCTTTGTCGCTCGAATCCGCATCGGTCCACAGCAGCCTGGCGGAGATCGCTTTTACCGCTGCTGACACCTTCAGCGCGATGCTGACCGCCTATCGCCGCAAGGGAAAAATGCCGTCGGTGTCGCCTTTGACCAAAATGGTTCGTGAACTGGCCCAGCCACCCAAGGGTAAAAAGCGGTCGAAGAGCACGACCAAAGGCGGAGACAAGGCTAAAGCTAAAGCCAAAGAAGGGATTGCTCCTGCCGCCTGGACTGAATACGAGAAGCTGGCCATCCAGAACGCCGCGTCTCGGGGCAAGAATGTTTACCACATCACCGCCGGAATCGATCCGCATTGCGCTATGCCGATCGCGGCCCGGCAACTGGTGCTCAATGGGCTGGCTCCATTCGCCGAAGTCCTGGGTGCGCGCCCCGAGGCGGGCTCGCCGGCCAGCACGCAGCGCCTGGAGTTGCTGGTGGCCAGTGAAAAATCGTCTGACCATCTGTCCACTGTGTGCCGCATTCCGACCGTGATTTCAAGCGTTGGTGTGGAGATCGTTCAGGCCGCAGAGCCCAAGGCAAAGCCAGCCGCTCCTGCCGAGGCTATGGGGAACCCAATCACATCGCCCCCGCAGTCTTTACCTTCGTCTCTGCCTCATCACTCACCATCCCCGGAGTCCGGGGACGAGCATGCGGCCACAGGCCGGCACGGTCATGCGGTACTTGCGGAAAATATTCTGCGCGTCGATGCCGAACGCATTGACGGCGTGCTCAACCTGGTCGGCGAATTGATTATCGGCAGGTCCATGCTGCAGCAGGCCTTCACTGAATTCGCCCGTCATGTCCCCAAGGAAACCTTGCGCGGACGCTTCAGCGACGCCATGGCATTTCAGTCTCGCGTGTTGAGTGACTTGCAACGTTCGGTTATGAAAATCCGCATGGTCCCGGTGGAGCAGCTTTTCCGGCGCTTTCCCCGCATGGTGCGTGACGTCGCCAAGCAATGTGGCAAGGAAGTGGAACTGGTGATGAGCGGGCAGGACACGGATCTGGATAAGAGTCTCATGGATGCTATCGCCGAACCGCTGACTCACCTGGTTCGCAATGCCGTCAGTCATGGCATCGAAAGCTCTGAAGATCGCGTGCGCAGCGGGAAGCCGGCGCGCGGAACCATCCATCTCACCTCGTATCACCACGGCAACCAGGTGATCGTCGAAATTACCGACGACGGGGCCGGCATCGACGCCACGAAAGTCAAAGCCAAGGCCCTGGAGAAAGGTCTCCTGACTGCCGAGGAAGCAGACCGCATGGGGGAGGCAGAAATCCTCGCCCTGGTATTCCGGCCCGGGTTCAGCACCGCCGACGAGATTACCGAAATCTCCGGGCGTGGTGTCGGCCTGGATGTCGTGCAGACCGTATTACACCGGCTGAAAGGCTCGGTCGACATTGAGACTCGGGTGGGCAAAAGCACGACCTTCCGCCTGAAGCTGCCGTTGACGCTGGCCATCATCAAAGCGCTCCTGTTCCGGGTAGAACAACGGCTCTATGCCGTTCCTCTGAATGCCGTGGCGGAGATCGCCCGCGCCCTGGAATCTGACGTGCACCAGGTGCAAAGCTACGAAGTCCTACAGTTGCGCGATCGCGCTTTGCCCCTGGTCCGTCTGGGGCGCGCCCCAGGTGCGGAAGCACCGGCCGCATCCGGAAAAATCTTTGTGCTCGTCATTGCCATGGGCGAGCGCAAGCTGGGAATGATCGTGGACAGCCTCGAGGGCGAAGAAGAACTTGTGATCAAGGCGCTCGACGATCAAACCGTGGCCACCGACCTGATCAGTGGCGCTTCTATCCTGGGCGACGGTCGTGTGGTTTTGATTGTCAATCTCCCGGCCATTGTGGATCGGCACAGCAAGTCTCGTCCGCAGCCCGGAGATGGTGTGTTATCCGGAATCCTGCTGTCGCATGCTGACCGCAAAGAGTATCTCCAAGCCCCGGCGGTGGCGCCTTTATGAGCCCGGTACGCGTACTGGTAGTGGACGACTCCGCGCTCATGCGCAAGCTGATCCCGCAGATTTTGCAAACCGACAGTTCAATCGAGGTCGTTGGCACGGCCATGGACGGAAATTTCGGCCTGCGCAAGATCGATGAACTCAAGCCCCAGGTCGTGACCCTCGATCTGGAGATGCCCGGCATGGGCGGCCTCGACATGCTGAAGGAAATCATGCGCCGCCACCGTCTGCCGGTCATTGTTGTCAGCTCGCACAGCACCCAGGGAGCGTCCGTGACCCTGCAGGCCTTGTCGCTGGGCGCCTTCGATTTCGTAGCTAAGCCTAATGACGTTTCCGCTCGCATGCCGCAGATCGCGGCGGAATTGATCGGCAAAATCAAGGCTGCGGCCCAAAGCCGCGGTGTGACCGTCAAGCCGGCGGGGGTGACTCAGCGTTCCGGGCAAAAAGCTCCGCTCGATGCCAAAAAAATTCCGACCAAAGTAGTGGCCATCGGTGTTTCCACCGGAGGTCCGCAAGCCTTGCAGTACGTCTTTTCTCAATTGCCCTCGGATTTTCCTGGCACTATCGTTGTAGTGCAGCACATGCCGGAAGGTTTCACCGAGATGTTTGCCCGCCGCCTGGACGAAAGCTGCTCCATCCGAGTCAAGGAGGCGCAATCGGGGGATGTCCTGCTGGCGGGCCGGGCGCTCATCTGCCCCGGCAGTCGGCATCTCAAGGTCAAGCGGTTGCCCCTGGGGGACGTCGCAGTCTTGAGTGATGAAGCCAGAGTCAACGGTCACCGCCCTTCAGCCGATGTGTTGTTTAGGAGCTTGGCCGACGAGTTTGGGCCCAAAGGCCTCGCGGTGCTGATGACGGGAATGGGAGATGACGGCGCCCAGGGTATGGGTGCGGTCAAGGCGGCGGGGGGAATGACGATTGCCCAGAGCGAAGAGTCCTGCGTGGTGTATGGCATGCCCAAGGCCGCGATTGATCGCGGGTTTGCGGTCCGCGTCGTCGGTTTGGACGTGCTGTCTAACACTCTGCAGGCGCAATGCATGGCCGAGCGTCGAAATCTATTTGGCGGAGAATCCGGTGAAGGCGGCAAAGCCGCAGGCGCCGGGCAAGACTAGTTTTGTAATCGTGGCGAGGGTTCGATTTCGTAATAAAGGCAGGAGGGGTTATGGAGCAGTTTGCATCGTTGAAACGCAGCAAGGACGGTCAACCAATCCGCTATCTGGTGGTGGATGATTCCGTCTTCGCCCGCAAGAATCTGGCTCGCATCGTAGAGACCTTCGGCGGCCAGGTGGCCGGTGAAGCCGGCGATGGTATGACCGCCATCACCGAATACGATCGGGTCAATCCCGACATCGTGCTCATGGACATCACCATGCCGCAGATGGAAGGGATTGAGGCTGCCGAAAAGATCGTGGCCCAGCATCCCGAGGCGCGCATCGTCATGGTGTCTTCGGTCGGTTATCAGGAGAACATTGTGGCCGCCTTGCAGCGCGGGGCGCGTCACTTTGTGCAAAAGCCGGTCAAGCCCGAAGTTCTGTACGAAGTCATTAAGTACGTCCTGGGTGAAGACGGTGCTGTGGCTAGCGCCGCCGGAGCGGGAGCCTGACTTTATGAAGATGGAGTTGATCCAGCCGTTCATCAACGCGGCGGATGCCGTCCTGGCCCAGGGCCTGCAGTCCCCCATGTCCATCGGGAACCTGAGCATGGAGCAGGAGGCTTACCGGCGCAAAGGCGTGGCCGCGCTGGTGGCGATCACCGGCGACATCGAAGGCCGAATTGTGTTCGACCTCGATCCCGAGACTGCTCTGCGCGTTGCCAGCTATTTTGCCGGCGCTGAGTTGCCCGAGTCCGACGAACTGGTGCGCGAAACGGTTTGTGAATTGGCCAACCAGGTTACGGGAAACGCAGTTACTGCCCTCAACGATCAGGGCTTCCATTTCCGCGTGCATCCTCCCGCCTTGCATACTTCTGAACACGGTCCCACCAACAGCGAGGACACCGAAGCCCTGGTGATCTGCTGTGAGACCGCCCGCGGCAACGTATTCATGAACATTGCCCTGCGCTATAGCGTCCAGCTGCCGGGAGACTTGGCCGCCGCCGCCGGGGAGTAGCACGGACTTCGCAGGCCAGATTCTCGGGCGTCGGACCTTGGACCTCGCCTATCCGATCTCAACTCACACTTGTCATCTTGAGCGGAGGGAATGTACTCGCTTGCGAGTCCACTCCCGTAGTCGAAAGACCTGCTGTATGGCGCAACCTCAGCGGCCGCTGATCTCCGCAAAGTGCGCTAGGCGCCGGCAGAAAGCAGGTCCCACAACTTCGCTCGGGATGACACTGCAGGAAGGGAGAGAAGGCACGTCCGAGGTCCGACGCCCGCTTTTAAGGTCCCGCCAGCACGAACACGGGATTTTGCGGCAGCGGGTTTCCGCCGCCGGGTGGAGTAACTGTGCCTAACGGAGCGGCCATATCCAGTACAGGTGTGTCGTCTGAAGTGCGAATTACCGCCGTGCTTCCGGCATCGCACTTTCCGATGACAATCTTCGAACTGTCGGCCGATGCGGCCGATGAGAAGCGGAACCGTACGCCCCCCAGGGTTCCTCCCGGAATGCCCAGTCCGGGGACATCGCAGCCAGTCGGGGGCGCGGAGGAGATTTCAACCACCTCAGCTCCCACGCCGCTCTGACCGGTTGCCGTAGCCCCGCCGCCGTTGGCCACCGTAAACGTTGAAGCGTTGGCCGCGGTCAGAGTGAAGGTCCCATTGTTCCCCGCATCGGCCATGCCGGCGATCACCATTCTCAAACCCGGCCGGAGTGCAGGACCGGAGGTCAGGGAGTAAGTATAAGTAGTCTCACTACCGCTGAACGACACACCCGTGATGCTGACGGTCGATTCGAGTGGAATTATTTTCCGGATGCTGCCGTCGGTAGCGTTGATTGCAGTGACTCCTGAACTGATACAAGGTTGCGCATCGGAGGGATCAGAAGTGCATGGCGCCGTCTTGGTAGAGCTCACCGCATAAACCCGGCTGCCATCGGGAAGAACTGCAACCGTGCTCGGGCCGGCAGCGACTGGAACGGTGAACACAACCGCCGGCGGATCTGCGGCTACACTCAGGGCGGTCACAGTATTGGCCACCGGGTTGGTGACATACAGCCGGTTCAGCCTGCTGTCGTAGACCATGTAATTGGCCCCTGCGCCTACCGGCGTCGAGCCCACCACTGCATCCGTCGTAGTGTCGATCGTGGACACCGTGCCGCTCCCGCTATTCAACACATAAACCCTTGCACTGTCGGATCGCGCCACCGCCCACACCGGAGTGCTTCCAGTGGCGATAGTCTGGGTTACCGTCCGGTCCACCAGACTGATGGCGCTCACCGTACCATCGCCCTGATTCACTGCATAAAGCTTTTTTTGATCTGGGGTTTCCGCCAGAGCGACTGGCTGGTTGCCCACCGCAATCAACGGGTTCAGGACCACGTTGGTCGTAGCTGAAATGGCTGCAACCGTATTGTTTCCGTAGTTGGCCACATAAACCGTGCCGCTTTCCCGGGTATGAACAAATATGGGTCGCGAACCAGCGGGAAGGGAAGTTGTGGTTACGGTCGTGCCCGTCGATCCCGGCGTTGGTGAATAAGATGAAACCGAGTCTTCGAGAGTATTTACCGCGTACACCCGAGCCGAAGTCGAGGTCAGAGTGGCGTGAGCCGGGCCCAGGCCCAGTCGAGCCACGCCGATATTGGTGTCACCGGAGACGTCCAGCCGGCTGCTGGCCCCTGGATCGATTGCACCATTGACGCTAAACACCAAAACGAAGTGAACGGCCTGAGGGTCAGGTGGTGGCGGCGTAATGGGAATGGCCACGGGACGGTACTGGTCGCCGCAGCTCACGCATATCAGGCCAACGATCAGAATGCCCAGCAAGCGGGCCCCGCGCCAAAAATTCATCCGCACCCCGGGAGAACGATCAGAACTCACAGTCATCCGAAAGACGTTTCATTTTAATGGTTGGTAGGGATATGCGCCAGCCGGCGCGGGTGTTAGCTCTTAGCCTTCAGCTCTTAGCTCACACCCCTAGGCCTTTGGGGTCTGATGCTCACTTGCAGGAGAAAGGCTGCCCTTGAGGACGGAAGGGGTCGTTCCGAATAAACGACGTGCGGAAGTCCAAGGCTCGATGAGCTCCAGAGCTGAGGTAAAAGCTAAACGATGCTTTACGCTTTTCCCCGGGACCGTCTTCCGACCGCTTCCCGGGCCGGTGCTGCCGGCTTCTTTTTTCCTTCCATCTCGGCCAGGCTCTGTTTGAGTGCCGCCATCAGGTCGACGACCGGGGCCAGTTTTTTCGGCTTCTCCACTTCGGTGATCTTGCCGCCTTCGAGTTTGGTCTCGATCAGTTTTTTCACATTTTCCTGGAAAGTATCGTGATACTTTTCCGGATCCCACTCGGCAGCCAACGCTTCAATGAGCTGGTGCGCCACTTTGACTTCGGCGTCTTTGAGTTCGACCTCGGGCGGCCCAAAACCTTCCACCTGGCGAACCTCTTCCGCGTAGTACATCGTGTGCAGCATGAGTCCGCCCTCGTGCGGGCGCAGAAACACCGTGTACTCGCGATTATGCATGGTCAGTTTGGCGATGGCGACGTATTCGCTCTCTTCCAGGGCCTTGGTCAGGAGAGCGTAGGGCCGGCGTCCCGCCTCTTCCGGCAGCATGTAGTAAGAGGACTCGAAAAATACCGGGTCGACCTCGCTGGATTTGACGAACTCCAGGATCTCCATGGTCTTCGCGGTCTGGGGTTCGATCTTCTTAATCTCCTCGGGCTCGATGACGATGTATTCGCCTTTGCGGAACTCATAACCCTTCACAATTTCGTTGCGCTCGACAACGCGATTGTCTGCCGGACAATAGTATTGCTGCTTGACCCGTTGCAGGTCATCGCGATGCAACATGTTGAAGGAGATGCCGCTGCTGCGTGCGCCGGAGAATAGACGCACCGGCATGGAAATTAAGCCGAAAGTGAGATATCCCGACCAAACCGAAGCTGCCATAATTTTCCCTCTAAGCAGAAAAGGCCCAAGCGTAGTGCAGTTTAGACTACTCAGGGGACTTTGATGCAATCTGATCAGGCGGGTAATCCTATGTAGAAGCCCTAGCGGTAGGACGGTCAGCGGACGTACGCTATATCTTGTGGGTAGGCCTCGTGTCGGTAGATCGCTGACTGCGGCAGCGTGGCCGTTTTGCAAAACCCGCGCCCCGCCCTTATCGTGAACGGTGTGTATGACATGCTCGGATTCATCGCTGAGATTGCCCACCGTTCGGGTTTGACCGGTCATGAAGCGCGCTGGGCGATCGGAATCTTGCTCACCACTGCTTTTGCCCTTCTTGCCCGCCGGATGAGAGGAGTTACAGCCTCCGGCGCAATTGCAGGTGCTTTTTGCTGCTTTGTGCTTTACCTGGGGGGCGGCGCCGGTGCTTTTGCGGCGCTGGTGACGGTCTTTGGGCTCGCCTGGATCACCACCCGGCTGGGCTATCAGCGCAAGCAGTCCCAAGGCACTGCGGAACGCCGGGAGGGCCGGAAGGCCTCTCAGGTTCTGGCCAATCTGGGGGTGGCAACGGCCTGCGCCGCCTGCTCGCTCATCCAACCCAGGCGTTTGTTCTTCTTGCTGGCCTTGGCGGCCGCGCTCTCCGAAGCCGCCGCTGACACGATTTCGAGCGAAGTCGGGCAGGCCTTCGGCAGAGACGTTCGACTGATTACGACCTGGCGTCCAGTCCCTGCCGGCACCGACGGGGGCGTGAGCTTGCTTGGTACCTTAGCCGGGGCTGCGGCTGCAGCCATAGTAACGGCGGTGTGTTTTCTGGGCGGACTGCTGCCCGGCCGCTGGCCGGTGATTTGCGTGAGTTCGGCCCTGTTAGGCATGTTTTTGGACAGTCTTCTGGGTGCCTGGCTGGAACGTCGCCGTCTGATTAATAACGATATAGTAAACTTTTTGGGCACGCTCGCAGCCGCCGCAGCCGCATTCTGCCTGGCTTCAATCCCCTGATTTTCGCCTTTTACCCCGGCAGGTCATGTACTGATGGGCCTTGCTCCCAGTTACCCCGCGCGCGAAAATTACACAGAGCATCTTCACCAAAGTTTGCTTGCATCTCACTGCTTAAGCTGGGTTTCCGAAAAGTGCCTCGACGAGGCCCGCAAAGCAACGAAAGACGTTGGCAGTAATGAAGATCCAGAAGTTTGTCATCGGTTACGTGCTGGCCCTGGCCCTATTGCTGTTCGCTCAGCAGCGCCCGGCAACCAGCAGCCAGCCCGCCGGCTTCCGACAAGTTGTAGACCTGACGCACTCTTTGCCGGCAAATGGTTTGGAGACGCCCCGGAAGTCCGCCTATCGCCTGGAAACAGCTGCCCTTACTGAGAAAATGGCGCTGTCGGGGCCCGCCTCGGAACAGCTTGCCACTCGAATCGACGCTCCCGCCAGGTTGGGGCGCGGACTATGGACGGTGGACCAGATTCCTGCAGGCCGGCTCATCGGGCCGCTGGTTGTGCTCGACGTCAGCGCTGCCGTCAAGAGCAACCCGGACTATGAGATTTCCGTGCAGGACATTGCTCGCTGGGAACAGGTCAACGGCGACATGCCCCTGGGCGCGATCGTAATGGCTCGCACCGGATGGGCCGCGCGCTGGAATTCGGTACACGATTCTCGCAACTCTGGCGCCAAAGGCGGAATGCACTTTCCCGGATTCTCAGAAGATGCAGCCCGCTTTCTGGCCGAAGGACGTAACGCCCTGGGATTGGGTATCGATACCGCCAACCTCGATCGCGGGTCCGCCAAAATATTTGCTGCCGGCCAATATGCCCTTCAGCACGGGCTCTATCTGTTGACCAATGTTGCCAACCTCGATCTCATGCCCGCCAACGGCGCCGTAGCCATGGTGGCCCCGGTAAAAGTAACCGGAGGCTCGACGGCTCCGGTGCGCATTCTGGCCCTGGTGCATTAACCAAAATGTAGCGCCGGAGCTATCAGAAGTCCCCTCTCAATCGTTAATCGTTCCGTTCGCTTAGAATAGATGGCGAATATGAGCGACCCCCGTTTTCCCATCGGAAAATTTACCTTCAACGGTCCGCCGGACGAGACGGAACGCCGCCGGCTGATCGACGAAATTGAACGGACGCCTGCTGCCTTGCGGGCCGCCGTGCAAGGGCTCTCTCCTCAGCAGATCGAAACTCCCTACCGCGATGGCGGATGGACTGTCCGGCAAGTGGTTCACCATGTGCCGGAGAGCCACATGAACGCCTACATCCGCTTCAAACTGGCGCTGACTGAAGATTCGCCGACCATCAAGCCGTACATGGAAGATCGCTGGGCCAAGCTGGCGGATGTCCAGTCGACTCCGTTGGAAGTTTCGTTGTCGTTGCTGGATGCACTGCACAACCGCTGGGTGCGCCTGTTGCGTTCGCTCGAAGCGCAGGACTGGAAGCGAACCTTCAATCATCCGGAACTAGGCAGCATGCCTCTGGGAAAAAATCTCGCCTTATATGCCTGGCACGGCCGCCATCACGTAGCCCACATCACCGAACTGAGAAAAAAGATGGGTTGGTGATGCCGTCATTCTTGTCATCACAACGACGGAAGGGTAACTCGCCGGTAAGGGTGCTTCGCTCAGGATGACACATGGTTAGAGCAACCGCCGCATGATCGGCCTCCCCGGAGAGCGCCGGGCAACTTCCTCGAATCCAGCTTTGCGGAAGGCAGAAGCGAACCCCGTCCAGGCAAAGGAGTCCGCCATGGTTCCCAATCGCGGGTCAACCGGATATCCCTCGACGATCTTTGCTCCCATCTTGCCTGCGAATTTGACCGCTGCATCGAGCAGCGGCACTGTGAGTCCATTCCGCCGCCGCGCTCGCGGGATATAAAAACAGGTCACAGACCACACTGCCTGCTCGTCCACTGGCTTCAGAATGCGCGAGTTTTCCAAAACCGGATACGCTGCACGCGGGGCGACCGCGCACCATCCCACGGGCTGATCGCCGTCGTATGCCAGCACGCCCGTAGGCGCTCCTGAGTCGACAATTCTCCGGAACGCCCGCCGGTTGCTAGCGCCTTTCTTCTTCTCGTACTCTGACCGGCGCAGCTTCCACCACATACACCAGCATCCTCCGGAAGCCCCGCGCGGACCGAACAGAGTCTTCAGGTCAGCCCAGTTTTTCTCCGTCAATGGGCGGAAAGTCAGAGCCGGGTTAGTTTTGGATGCGGAGCGGGCCTTCATTCAGATCTGAATGATAGACGAAAATTTATGGGAGATCAGGACGGCTGGCAAGATCTCGCGTAGGGGCGGGCGCCCTTGCCCGTCCCAGTCGGGCACAGCCCCACGACATTACTTGACTTACTCTGCCCAAAATTATACCGCCCAAAAAAAGTTGCCGAGCGTTGCTCGGCTGGGCGGACGGGGCGTCTGCCCCTACGCAGATCCCACTTGATGGCCTTGTCCTTCTACGGCAGAAAACTAGTCAGATACCCGGTAGCCGCAAGCCTCGCGGCAGGGCGGGCAATAGTAGAGACCATCACTGCACAAGCGCACGTCGACTTGTCCCTGGCAGGAGCAGCAGTACTTCTCGCAATCGCACTTGTCTTCCGTCATGTCGCACTGCATGCAGTGATATTTGGTCTTGGTGCTGGTGGCCATAAACGAACTCTACCGCGGGTCGAACGGGCATGGAAGGTTCCGTTGGTAACCGGCAATGTCGAGAGGTTTCCTTCCTGAACCTTCGTGGCGTGGTGCTCGGTTTCGCCAGTTCGCACCGCCCCTGAATCGGTCCAGAAGTCCTTTGCGTTCTTTGCGAATCCTTGGCGAACTTTGCGGTTTAAGACTTTGGCATCACTGGCAGTTGGGAAGGCAAAAATCCTAAACCGCAAAGTTCGCAAAGGATTCGCAAAGGACGCAAAAGCACTCAGATGAAATTGCGACACCGTCCCCAAAGCGGTTCAGTTGAAGCCCTCGCCGAGCGCGTGTTAGGGTATTTAGTCTCACCATTTCAGCAGCCCAGCCACTGCTTTAGATCGAGGCCCAATTGCCCGCAGTTGAAGCCACTCCCGCCGTCCGCAAGACCGCACTCAACTCTGTGCATCGCCAGATGGGCGCCAAAATGGTCGAATTCAACGGTTGGGAGATGCCGGTGGAATATCCCTCCGCGGGCGGCATTATGGCCGAGCACAATGCAGTCCGCGCCAGCGTGGGTATCTTCGATGTCAGCCACATGGGCGATATCCGCCTGGCCGGGCCGGATGCTTTGGCCGCCGTCCAGCACATTTCCATGAATGACGCCTCTCGCCTTGCCATCGGTCAGGCGCAATATTCCGCACTGCTTTATCCCGAGGGGACTTTCGTCGATGACGTCGTCGTCCATCGTCTCGGCGAGGATGAATACTTGCTGGTCATCAATGCCGGCACCCGTGAAAAAGACTTCAACTGGGTGCGGGACCATACCCGGCAGTTCAGTTGCAATGTGGAGAACCTCTCCGACGACTTCACCCAGATTGCGATTCAAGGGCCGAAGGCCGTGAACCTGCTGCAGAAACTCACCGACGCCGACCTTTCGACGGTGAAGTTCTATTGGGTTACTCGCGGGACAGTGTGCGGACTCAAAAACATTCTGATTGCCCGCACTGGCTATACCGGCGAAGACGGATTTGAAATCTATATCCCGAGCGACGAACCAACCAGTGCCCGGGTATGGAACGAAATCCTCGAAGCAGGCAAGGAATTCGGAGTAGTGCCGTGTGGACTGGGCGCCCGCAACACCTTGCGCCTCGAAGCCAGGCTACCGCTTTACGGACACGAAATTTCCGACACTATCAACGTCTGGGAGGCCGGCCTCGATCGCTTCTGCAAAATGGAAAAGCCGGACTTCATCGGCCGGGCAGCCCTCGAAAAAGCCAAGATTGAAGGAACAAAGAAGGAGTTGGTTGGCCTGGAAATGCTGGATCGCGGCATCGCTCGCGACGGCTATAAGATCCTCGACTTGGCTGGCCGGGAGATCGGCTACGTTACCAGCGGCTCCCCCGCGCCCTTTCTGAAGAAAAACATAGCCCTCGCCTACGTCCCTACCGAGTTTGTTCCTCTGGGCACCGAATTGAAGGTCGAAATCCGCGGCCAGGGAGTAAAAGCGCAAGTCGTGCCGACTCCGTTCTATAAGAAACCCAAAAAGGCCTAACCACAGAGGGACACAGGGATCACATAGGAAAAAGAATAGCCGGAAGCTAGCAGCCAGGAGCCAGAATCAAATATGCCATTTCCAATTGACTACAAGTACACCAAAGAGCACGAGTGGATCAAAGCCGACGGCAAGAACGCCACGATCGGCATCACCAGCTACGCTCAGGATTCACTCGGAGACATTGTTTTCGTCGACCTGCCCAAGCCGGGCGCCGAAATCGTGGCAGGCAAGACATTCGGTTCTGTGGAATCGGTGAAGGCAGTGTCGGACCTTTACGCGCCTGTTTCCGGCGCGGTGACCGAGGTGAACGGAGATTTGGCGACCGCTCCGGAAAAGATCAATAAAGATGCGCACAGCGCCTGGATGATCAAAATTGCTTTAAAAGATCCGGCGGACCTGAATGCGCTGCTTTCGGCTTCCGACTATGAGAAGTTCGTCGCGGAAGAAGGCGGGCACTGATTCGCTCACCGAGCTCAACAATCGAACTGCCTTCGAGATACATCTAAATAATCCCTATGCGTTATTTACCTAAATCTCCCGCCGACCGCAAAGCCATGCTACAGGCCATCGGCGCGCGTTCGATTGACGACTTGTTCGCTCCCATCCCGGCGGAATACCGGCTCGACCGGGACCTGAAAGTTCCGCGCCAAATGGCGGAATCCGAAATTGTCGATTGGTTCCGCGAGCGCGCTCGCGAAAACGGGGATACCTACGCTAGTTTTCTCGGCGCGGGCGCCTACTCGCACTACCGCCCGGTGATCATCGATTCACTCATCTCGCGGGGCGAGTTTTTGACGGCCTACACACCTTATCAGGCGGAGATTTCCCAGGGGACTCTGCAAGCAATCTTCGAGTTCCAGACCATGATTTGCGAACTCACCGGCATGGAAGTCGCTAATGCCTCCATGTACGACGGTTCGACGGCGGCTGCCGAGGGCGTGATGATGGCCGTGCGTCTTACCGGACGGCGCTCAGTGGTCATTGCCCGTAGCGTGCATCCCGAATATCGCGAGGTCCTGACCACCTACGCGCATCATCAGAACCTCCCGCTTTCGACGGTTTCGTTCCAAGACAACGGCCGCCTGAACCTTGATGAGTTGGAGAAATCAATCACGCCGGATACCGCCTGCATCCTGATCCAATCGCCCAATTTCTTCGGCACGATCGAGGACGCTACCGCCATCGCCGAGATCGCCCACAAGAGAGGTACGATGCTGGTGGTGTCGATCGCGGAAGCAGTCTCGCTGGGTATTGTCGAGCCGCCGCGTCAGGCCGACGTGATCGCGATGGAAGCGCAATCATTCGGCGTGCCTCTCGGTTTCGGCGGGCCTTACTGCGGTGTAATCGCCACGCGAGAACCATTCGTTCGCCAGATGCCCGGACGCCTCGCCGGCCAGACTACCGACCGTAACGGCAAACGCGGCTTCGTCTTGACCCTGGCTACACGCGAGCAGCACATACGCCGCGAGAAGGCGACCTCCAATATCTGCACCAACCAGGCTTTGGTCGCGCTGATGGTCAACATCTTCATGACCATCTACGGCAAAGTGGGGCTCAAGGAACTGGCAAAACAGAATCTTGCTAAGGCCACCTACGCGGCTGCTCAATTCGGTAAACATGCACAGGTCCTGTTCCCGGGCGCACCACGCTTCAACGAATTCGTGGTGCAGACCAGCGAAGATCCTTATGCCATCAACAGCCGCCTTCTGGGACACAAGATCGTCGGCGGCCTTCCCCTGAAGAAGTTTTATCCCGATCTGGGAAATGCTGCCTTATGGTGCTGTACTGAACTGACCACGCGTAGTGCGATCGACACTGCGGTCGGTCTGGTCGCGGAAAGCGAGCGGTCGGTAAGCGCCGCCAAAGAAGAAGTGGACGTGCAGGAGGTGGCGCGATGAATGCCAGGATCAGCAAAGCCACCCGTCACGTCAATCAGAACGAAGGCTTGATCTTCGAGAAGTCGTCCGCGGGAAAGGCGGCCTGGAAACTGCCTCCGCTCGACGTTCCCGAAGTCGACGCCGCTGCGCTTTTGGGATCCTCCGAAAGAACTGATCTGGGCAACATGCCGGAAGTCAGCGAGATCGAAATTATTCGCCACTTCACGCGTATGTCCACCTGGAACTACGCCATCGATCTGGGCATGTATCCCCTGGGTTCGTGCACGATGAAGTACAACCCGCGGGTGAACGAGTTGGTGGTTCGCCTCGAAGGCCTGGCCAACGGGCATCCCTACCAGCCCGAGCGGATTTCGCAGGGTGCGCTACGGATTATCAAGACTTTGAGCGAATGCCTCACCGAAATCACCGGTATGGACGCCATTACCCTGCAACCCGCTGCCGGTGCGCATGGCGAGCTAACGGGACTGCTGATGGTCCGTGGCTATCATGAGTCGAAGGGCGGACCGCGCAAGAAAATCCTGATCCCCGATTCCGCGCATGGCACCAATCCAGCGACGGCAGCCATGGTTGGCTATGCGGTCGAGAATTTGAAGTCCAATGCACAGGGCATGGTGGATGTGGCTGCGCTCACTTCGCAGATGAATGAGGATGTCGCGGCGCTCATGCTCACCAATCCCAACACGCTGGGCGTCTTCGAGCAGGAGATCCACAAAATCGCCGAGATCATGCACGCCAAGGGCGGCCTTCTCTACATGGACGGCGCCAACATGAACGCTCTGGTGGGCAAAGTGCGTCCGGGCGACTTCGGCGTCGACGTCATGCACCTGAATCTGCACAAGACTTTCTCCACTCCACACGGCGGCGGCGGTCCCGGCTCCGGCCCCGTGGCCGTCAAACAAAAGCTAGAGGCGTTCCTGCCGACGCCCGTGCCCATCACCAAACCCGATGGCACGCTGGGCTTCGAATATAACCGTCCGCAATCGGTAGGACGGGTGCGCGCGTTTTATGGCAACTTTGGAATGTTCGTCCGGGCCCTCGCCTACATCCTGGCCAACGGCCCCGACGGCCTGCGCCAGACTACCGAAGACGCCGTCCTCAACGCCAACTACATTCGCAAGGGCCTCGAGGGTGTGTACGATCTGCCCTACTCCACTCCCAGCATGCACGAGGTAGTCTTCAGCGATAAGCTGCAGGCAAAGAAAGGCGTCAAGACGATGGATCTCGCCAAACGCCTGATCGACTACGGCTTCCATCCTTATACAACCGCTTTTCCGCTGATTGTGCCGGGCGCGCTCATGATCGAACCCACCGAGAGCGAGCCTAAAGAAGAGCTGGATCTGTTTGTCGACGCCATGAAGGCCATCGCGGAAGAAGTTGATGACAACCCGCAGACCGTGCTAGACGCGCCACATTCCACAAGAATTTCCCGCCTGGACGAAACCGCTGCAGCCCGCAAACCTGTGCTCAGGTGGAAACCCGTACCTTAACCACTTAGGACAGGCAGGCAGTTCGCGTTCTAGTCGTGACTCCAGTCAAGGCAGCACCACAATCGCCTCTGGGGTGCTCCGCCGTCATTGTGATTAAATCTCTTTGTTGCCAACCCCTGCAAGAAAGCCGTTCGAAGAGCCTGCGGGTCTTTTCTCTTCACCAGAGAAGCGCAACCTCATTTTCTGTCTCCTGCTGGTAGTCGCCACGCTGGCACTGTACAACCCGGTCAACCGCCATCCCTTCGTTAATTACGATGACGACCGCTACGTCACCGAGAACCCACACGTCCGCAACGGCTTGAGCTGGGACACGATCACCTGGGCATTCACCGCCGAAGAGCAGGGAAACTGGCATCCGTTGACGTGGCTGTCTCACGCACTCGACTGGCAACTGTTCCACCAGAATCCTACGGGACACCATTTCACCAGCCTCCTCATTCACGCCGCGAATTCTGTCCTTTTGTTCTTATTTCTGATTTACTCCACCGGACGCATCGGACCGAGCTGGTTCGTGGCCGCTTTATTCGCGCTTCATCCCATCAATGTCGAATCCGTGGCTTGGATTGCCGAACGGAAGAACGTTCTCAGCACATTCTTCTTTCTGGCCGCACTCATGGCCTACTGTTGGTACGCCAGAAAACCAGGCTGGCGGCGATATCTGGTGTTCGCTGGTTTATTTGTCCTGGGGCTGATGTCGAAGCCTATGGTCATCACGCTTCCGTTTGTGCTTTTGTTGCTGGACTACTGGCCTCTGTCGAGAGTTCAAGGAAGCCCGGTAGACGCGGAGGTTCCGCAGTTATCTTTTTTGCGATTGCTGGTCGAGAAAATGCCGCTGTTCGCTCTTTCGGCCGCCAGCGCCGTGATCACCATGCAGGCCCAGCAGGCAGGCGGAGCCATGCGCTCCACTGCGCAGTTTTCGCTCGCCGTGCGCCTGGAAAATGCAGTGGTCGCTTACGCGACTTATTTGTGGAAGATTATCTGGCCGTTGCATCTCGCGCCTCTTTATCCTCATCCGGGAGATTCGCTGCCCCTGTGGCAGGTGGTGATCTCACTACTGGTACTGGTGGCAGTGACGGCTGCAGTGCTGAGGTTTCGCTCCCGGCGGTATCTACTGACGGGCTGGTCTTGGTTTCTGGGGACTCTGGTTCCGGTCATTGGCCTGGTGCAGATCGGCGATCAAGCGATGGCAGACCGTTACGCCTATATTCCGCTCATCGGAATCTTTGTGATGATCGCCTGGGGTGCTGCAGACCTGGCCGATTCTCGCCGGATCGGTTTCAGCGCGCGCATCGTTCTCGGGGCCTGCGTTCTACTCGTTCTTTCGTTCGTCACGTATCGCCAACTTGCTTACTGGTCGAGCAGTTACGATCTCTGGACGCATGCGCTCGCCGTCACTGACAAGAATTTCATAGCTCAGGATAATCTGGGCGGCGCGCTCTTGCTTCTGGGCAAACCCGACGAAGCCTATCCGCACTTTCAGGCTGCTGCGGAAATCAATCCCAACGATCCCATGAGCCGCTCCAACCTGGGTGCCTACCTTCAGGCACATGGACACCTGGCCGAAGCCATCGAGCAGGAAAAGCGCGTCATTACTCTCACTTCCGATGCCGGCCTGTTGGCCTCAACCTACGCCAACCTCGGCAGCGCCTATCGCCAGTTGGGAGAAGACGAAAAAGCCCGTGACAGCTACGATCAGGCCCTGCGCCTGAATGGCAACCAGTCCAATGCCTACCTGGGTCTGGGCGATTTACTGGAACGGCAAAATCGGCTGGATGAGGCGATCAAGAATTACTCCAGAGCGGTTGAGTTGCGGCCAACCGACACAGGTTTTCTTCTTCTCGGTCGTGCTCTGGAGAGAGCGGGCCGCCCGGCGGAAGCGCTCGCCGCTTACCAGGCGGCGCTGAAGCTTTCGCCCGATATGCCGGAAGCACAGCATGCGGTGGATGCGCTGTCTGGAAAGCGCTGAACTCCACCGCACGCTACACTTCCAGGAACCTACTTCTTCTCGCTGACGTCCACCGAGGCACGCGTCTTCTCCCAGTCCAGATGCATCGTGCACGACGATCCGGTCTGGTCGAAGCCGATCGTGAAATTTTCCACGGGCGAGGATAGTGCGGAAACTTTCATGTCCACCCGGGTAAAGTCATCGCCTTCGCCGGGATACGGAATGCCCCACTCGCCAGTCTTCTTGCTGATGATCAGCACCCACTTGTCGGCATTCGGAATAGTGAACATTGTGTAACTTCCGGCCGGAACGTCCTTGCCTCCAATATTGAGATTGGTGTCTGTGACCAGCGTGGTTGCTTCGTTGGCTCCGGCTCGCCATACTTCTCCGTAGGGCACCAGGCCGCCGAAAATCTTCCGGCCTTTCATGCGCGGACTCGAATAGTCCGATTTGACCATCTTGCCATCGCTGAACTTGCATTGCGCCTGTGCGGGTGGACTGGGACGCTTGCTCGCGTCTTGCGCACAGGCCAGCAGGGCGAAAATGGGCAGGAAAAGAACGACGACTGTGCTGCGTATCTTCATGAATCTCTCCTTGAGTAAGCTTCCAGCTTCTGGTTCCCGGCTCGAGCATCCGGCAAGAGCTGTACCTGGAAGCAGCCAGCCGCCAGAAGCTCCTTTTCTTTTGACGTACCCGCGTAATCTTGGACAGCAAACGTCCGCAATTATGCTCCACCCCACCTAACCGATACAATCAAGCCATGCCGGTATTCGATGAAAAGCAGGAAGAACTGGAACATTACGAAACCATGATGGGCATTCCCCGGGGACGCCTGGCCGTCACCATGGACATGATCACCGACGCTATGGCCCTGGTGGGCCAGCACGGCGTCTATTGCCAGAGTCAGCGCTGGCCGGGCAAGCCGGTCATGGATATACAGCTGGTGATGAAGGGACTGACCGGCGCAAAAGAACTCATTCAGAGCGTGATGGCAGAGTTGAGCAAGCAAGCACAAAAAAACGCCTGAGTACCATCTCTCATTCCTTACCACTTCCCGGCGAGCGGGCGAGTTTCTGATCAAAAAAATTCGCTATCAATCCCAGACATTCCCTGGTTTCAGGCAACTGAAAGTGATACCAGAACGCGTGCGGCAGCGCTTCGAACACCACCAACTGTGATTCGTTGCCCGCTCCAAGCAAAGCGCGATGAAAAAGCGCGGTATCGCTAAGCAGCAAGTCGCGCGTGCTGGTGATCAGCAGGCTTGGAGGCATTCCTTTAAGGTCCGCGAACAGCGGAGACAAGACAGGATCTTTGCGGTCGGTGGCGCCCGGATAGGGATCATCGGGTACCCGGTTGGGATCACTCGGTTGCAGGCGGCCAGGAAACCCGTCGAGAGTGAAAATCTGCCTCGAATCACTGGGGCGGCTGAAGTCCGTCAGGGTTGAAAATATCCCGAGCGCCGCTGGAAGCCGTAGCCCGAGTTGCTTGAGTCGAATCGTAACCTCGCAGGTGAGAATCGCTCCCGCCGACGTCCCGAAGATTCCGATGGCCTGAGGTTTGTAGGTTTTCAATAACTCGCGATAGACCGCGACCACATCATCGACTGCCGCCGGGAAAGGATTTTCCGGAGCGAGGCGATAGTACACCGAAACCACTTTGACTTTGGCGAGATTCGCGATAGGGATGCCCTCGATGAGAGACCCCGAGTCGGAGACAAATCCCCCGCCATGCAGATTGATCAGTGCTCGTCCGCGATTTGCATCGGGCATTTCCAGCGGGGTAATGACGTCGGTACGGACCCCGGCCATGCTAGTCTCTTCGACGTTGACGGGATAGAGTCTGCGGGCCTCGGCGGAGTCTTTCTTCCGCCAGGTATCCGTTGCGATTCGCCTCTCTGCCAGAGTCTGGGCCGCGAATTTTTTCTCCGAAAGCGAAGCCAGCCACTTTTGCGCCTCGGGACTGACCGTGGATGGCATGGGAATCACGCGATAAACGTGCGCGGTACCATCGGCATCGAAGCGGGCAGAATCGGCGGATGGGGTTGAGGCGGACTGTGCGATGACGGGCCCGCAGAGCGCGAGCACGCAGATTGCAGCGCAATAAAAGTTGGACGATCTCATGCCGACATTTGTAGCAGACTGAGGCGGAGAGTGAAACGGTAAGTCGGAAGCGCAGGACATCCGAGGCTGCGAGAAAAGCCGAAAGTTGTCATCCTGAGCGGCGTGGCTGCTTCGCGACGCGAGGCACCTACGCAGTCGAAGGGCCCCTACTCACTTATCCGCAAAATCCCGTCCGTTCGCCGCAACCGCCCGTCTAGGCGCCAGGGGTCCCTTCGACTCCACCAGAGCATTCGCGAGCGAATGCTCCGGCTGCGCTCAGGATGGCATGCTCCGGGTAATGCTACGCCAGCGTGTACTTGCCTCTCTCAATCACCTTCTGGGCGATCTGCTGCCGCAGGGCAATCGTGTTGAACGGTTCATGTTTCACCAGCCGTCGCAGGATCGCCAACTGCGTGCGCAGCATGTCTCCTTCAGCCACGGCTGCGATGATCTTCTTGGCCGCCGCTTCGATTTTCTCCATGGCTTGCGATAGGTAAACCCGCGTCATGGCGATGGCAAACGATGCTGCTGCTTCCCCGTTCTGCTGAGCGATCTTCTGTGCCCGCAGCACAGCTGACTCCATGGCATAGGTTTCGATCACGATGTCGGCGATGGCGCCCATCACTTCCTGTTGGTCTTGAATCGCCTGCATATATTTCTGAGTCGCGGCCCCGGCAGCAAACAGGCCCAGCTTCTTGGCCTGCGTCACCAGTTTGCGCTCTTCCGCCAGCGGCCCCTCCAGTTCTTCTCCGACGCTGGGACCGGCGAGCACTTCGTCCATCAGCTTCTTGATCGCGGGCATCAGCGGCAACTGTCCGGACATGGCCCGCTTGAGCAGAAAGCCGGTGATGATCAGCCGGTTGATCTCGTTTGTGCCTTCAAAGATTCGGTTGATACGCGCGTCGCGATACGCGCGCTCCGCCGGGTACTCCTCGACAAAACCGTAGCCACCGTAAATCTGCACGGTTTCATCCACCACGTAATCGATCATCTCGGAGCCCCACACCTTGAGGATCGAACATTCCACCGCGTACTCTTCGATGGCCTTGCGCGTTTCTTTGGCGGCGTCCGCGCCGGTTTTGTCCACCTCGTTGAGCGCCACGTCCATCATGCCCACGGTGCGATAGACCAGCGCTTCGCCGACATAGATCAAAGCCGCCATGTTGGCCAGCTTTTCGCGCACCAGCCCGAAATCGGCGATGACTTTGCTAAATGCCTTGCGTTGCTTGGCATAGGCAATGGCGTTTTCCAGCGACAGCCGGGCCCCGCCTACGCACATGGCGCCCAGCTTGAAGCGTCCCACGTTGAGGATGTTGAAAGCGATAACGTGCCCTTTGCCGATTTCGCCCAGCAGATTTTCCGCCGGAACCTGGCAGTCGTTGAGGATCAGAGGGCACGTCGAAGATCCGCGGATCCCCATCTTGTGTTCTTCCGCGCCGACCGAGAAACCCGGAAAAGTTCTTTCTACCAGAAAGGCGCTGAACTTTTCGCCGTCCACCTTGGCGAAGACGGTAAACAGGTCGGCAAAACCGGCGTTGGTGATCCACATCTTTTCGCCATTAAGGATGTAATGCTTGCCGTCGGGCGAAAGCTGGGCGCGGGCGCGGCAGTTCAGCGCATCGGAACCCGAGGAAGCTTCGGACAAGGCGTAAGCCCCGACAATTTCTCCGGCGGCCAGTCGCGGCAGATATTTCTTCTTCTGTTCTTCCGTGCCGAAGTACACGATAGGCAGCGTGCCGATGCCGGAATGTGCGCCCCAGGTGGTCGCGAAGCCGGCGTACTTGGCAATGTGATCGGCGATCACGGCGGCGGTGACCTTGTCCATTTCCAGTCCGCCGTAGGCCTCAGGGATTTCAACTCCGCTCAGCCCCAGGTCTCCGGCCTTCTTCAGCAAATCTCGAGAGATGGAATGGTCCTTGTGCTCCATCTTTTCGGCATTGGGCAGGATTTCGTTGACCGCAAACTCTTCCGCGGTCTGCCCGATCAACCGGTGCTGCTCGGTGAAATCCTCAGGTGTGAAGACTTCGTCAACCTTGCGCTCTTCGAGCAGAAAGCTGCCGCCGGAAATCTTGGTGCTGGGAATTGCAGTCGTGGTAGCCATTGAGAAACCCCTTTTAACCACGAAGGACACGAAGGCCCACGAAGGAAGACGGGGACGATTTCTTCGTGTACCTTGGTGTCCTTCGTGGTTTACGCTTTTGACTTCACTTCCACCCCGTCCCGTTCACAAACCGTTTGATGCCGTCCCTCAGGTGCACAACGTTGAAGTTTATAAGCAGCCCGAGGGATTTACCACTGAGCTTAAGGTACGAAAGAATCTGGGCCTGATGGACCGGCGAAATGCCGTCAACGGACTTTATCTCCACGACTACCAGGTCCTCAACCAGAAGGTCCAACCGATATCCGAGTTCGAGCTTCACTCCCCGGTATACCACCGGGAGAGCTACTTGGGTGGCAGTCCGGAAACCAGCCTGCTTCAGTTCGTACTGCAGACAGGCAGTATATGTGCTTTCCAACAACCCCGGACCCAGTTCGGTATGGACCGTCATCGCGGCGGTGATTACGGCGTGACTAGCCTGTTGCGATGTCGTTGTTCTGATCGGAATAGTGGCCATGGCGTGCCTCCATGAATCCATGGTCACGAATGCAGGGAACAGTGTCCAGGTCGTACGTCACACCGGCGAAGAAAAACCTTTAACCACCAAGGACACGAAGGTACACCAAGGAAGACCCTCGTCGGGTTGGCTTTCCTTGGTGTTCCTTCGTGTCCTTGGTGGTTAAAGGTTTTCGAAAATGCCGGCCGCCCCCATGCCCCCGCCCACGCACATGGTTACCATCCCGTAGCGGGCGTTGCGTCGCTTCATCTCACGAATAATGGTGGCGGTCAGCTTCGCCCCGGTGCATCCAAGGGGATGCCCTAAAGCAATCGCTCCGCCATTAGGATTGACCCGTTCCGGATCAAGTCCAGCCTCTTTGATTACCGCCAGCGATTGCGCCGCGAAAGCTTCGTTCAATTCGATCACGCCGATGTCGGAGAGTTTGAGCCCCGCCATCTTCAGCGCCTTCGGAATGGCAAACACCGGACCCAGCCCCATTTCCTCGGGCTTGTATCCCGCCGTCGCAAAAGAAACGTATCGCACCAGGGGCTTGATTCCCAGCGCGGCCGCGCGCTCTGCGGACATGACCACTGCCGCGGCGGCTCCATCCGAAGTTTGCGAGGAATTACCTGCCGTCACCGTTCCCTTGGCATGAAATACCGGCTTGAGGGCAAGCAGGGCCTCAAGCGAAGTATCCGCCCGGGGGCCTTCGTCCACCTTGAAGATGATTTCCTGCCGCTTGGGCTTCGAGCCGTTCGGCGTAGTGAAGCTTACGTTCACCGGCACCGTCTCATCCGAAAATTTCCCGGCCTGGATGGCAGCCAGCGCTTTCTCATGGCTGCGCAGTGAAAATTCGTCCGCTGCCTGGCGCGTGATGCCGAAGCGCTGCGCCAATCGTTCAGCGGTCAGCCCCATGGTGAGATAGGCGTCAGGATAATGGTCGATCAGCCATGGGTTCGGCGAAATCTTGTGGCCACCCATGGGAATCATGGACATCGATTCTGTTCCGCCGGCCACGATGATCTCCGCGCCACCGCTCATGATGCGCTCCGACGCCATGGCAATCGCCTGCAACCCGGAAGAGCAGAAGCGATTGATGGTGATCGCCGAAGTCTCCACCGGCAACCCGGCCCGCAGCGCGGCAATGCGGGCAACATTCATCCCTTGTTCGGCTTCGGGCGTGGCGCAGCCCAGAATCACATCTTCGATTTCCCTGGTATCGACTTGCGGCACGCGCTCGAGGGCGCCTTTGATGGCGATGGCAGCCAGTTCGTCGGGACGGGTCGCGCGTAAGGTGCCCTTAAACGCGCGTCCGACAGGCGTGCGAACGGAGGAGGCAATGATGACTTCTCTCATAGCAATATTTCCACGTGTTGATACGAACAAGTCTAGCACCCGGTCCTGATGGCGGAACCCAGGGAGGACGTGCCAAATGATTAGATGCTCTGCTCCAGATATCGATCGACCTGCGGCCCCTGGGGCCTTTGGCCGCTAAAGATTATGAGATTGACCGTGCGTGCCATGTATCGTTACACTATACATAGTGATCAAGACGTTCCGGCATCGAGGACTGGAAAGGTTCTTCCGTACCGGATCGAAGGCGGGAATTCAACCGAAGCACGCCGGCAAGCTTCGCTTACAACTGTATGCTCTCGACAATGCCAGGAGGCCTGGGGATATGAATGCTCCCGGGTGGAAGCTGCATCCGTTGACCGGGGAACTCCGCGGTCAGTGGGCGGTCTGGGTCAGCGGGAACTGGCGTCTGAGCTTTGGGTTTGAAGGCGAAGACGCAATCCTCGGCGATTACCAGGATTATCACTAGGAGTCATTTATGCGCATGCACAATCCACCGCATCCCGGGTTGGTACTCCGCGAGTACCTCGGAGATATGACGGTGTCCGCGGCAGCGGCCCATCTGCGGGTCACACGCGTGACCCTGTCGCGAGTGCTGAACGGGAAAGCGGGAATCTCGGCCAACATGGCTCTCCGTCTTGCGGCTGCGTTGGGCACGTCGCCGGACCTCTGGATCAACATGCAGTCCCAGTACGACCTCTGGAGGGCGCGACGTACCAGGCAACCTGCGGTGCAACGTTTCCCGCACATCTCGGAAGCGGATCAAGGCAAACCAATTTGACTACGTAGGCCCAGACGTCCCCGACTGGGCGGCCGAGCGAAACTCGCGCCGGAGCGGACAGCGTCCGATGGGCAGGCCAGGACATCCTTCGGCTGCGCTCAGGACAAGCTCTGCCCTACGTCTGGCTCAATTCCTGAGAGTCTTCCCCGTCTTCAACGTGAACTGAATTCTCTCCTGGGTTTTCCGCTCGCCGCACAACGACTTGAACGCCTCGCGCTCCAGGTCCAGAATGTACTGCTCGCTCACCGGCGTGCCCGGCGTGATGCTACCACCGCACAGCACCTCCGCGACCCTGGTGGCGATTTTCACCTCGTGATCGGAGATGTAATCGCCTTGCCGCATGATGTGCACTCCCAACCGCAAAGCTGCCAGAACGTTCTCTCCGGGCGCGGGAATATCGGTGCGTGGCTGCGGAGGTTCGTATCCGGCGCGAACCAGCTCCATTGCGCGGGCCTTCGCGTCAGCCAGCACCCGCTCGCGGTTCATGGTGATGTTGTCGGCCTCACGCAGGAAGCCGAGGGTGCGCGCCTCATGGGCGGAGGTCGCGACCTTTCCGGTAGCGATAGTCTCGAAAGCCTTCTTCATGGCCTCCATCAGTTCGATAGACTCGCCGCGCCCCGGACGAATCGCCGCCGCGCTATCCACCGCGCGCAGCAGCATCTCCTTGCAGCCGCCTCCGCCCGGCAGCAGACCGACGCCCACCTCAACCAGCCCGGCGTAGAGTTCGGCGTGAGGCTGGCGCGCCGCTGCGTGCAGAGTGATTTCGGTTCCGCCGCCCAGGCACAATCCGAAAGGCGCGACCACCAAGGGCTTGGGCGAAAATTTGATGGCTTGCGTCATTCCCTGGAATTGCCGAATAGCGATATCAACCTCGTCCCACTCTTCATCCTGGACAGACATCAGCAGCAGCATGACGTTCGCGCCGACCGAAAAGTTCTCGGCGTCGTTGCTGATCACGAAAGCGTCGAATCCGTCCCCCGGGCCCCCAGGCTTTAGGGTCTGACTGATAAGACTGACAATGTCGCCGCCCAGCGAGTTCATCTTGGAATGAAATTCGATGCAGGCCACTCCATCGCCGAGGTCGACCAGCGACGCCCCGGAATTCTTCTTGACCACGCCATTGGATTTCTTTGCCACCTCGACTGACCACACACCCTCTGAAACTTTCACGGGTTCATACTGCGCCGTCCTCAGATCAAAATAGACCCGGCCCGAAGCCGCCTTGGGGTCGTCCCGGTACCAGGATTTCTTTCCTTGCGCGAGCAATTGTTCGACATTCGCGGCTACGGGTTGCCCTTCCTTCTTCATGCGGGCGACGGTGGCTTCCACTCCTGCCGCGTCCCACAGTTCGAACGGTCCCAGTTTCCAGTTGAAGCCGAGACGCATGGCGCGGTCGATCTCGACAATCGAATCGGAAATTTCGGGCACCCGGTTGGCCGAGTAATTCCACAAATCGGAGAGGACTGACCACAGGAACGCCCCTGCCTTATCGCCCTTCTGCGGACTGCCCTCGAGACCGAGCAACATGCGCAGCCGCGCACCCGGGTCCTCGATATTCTTTGCCATGTCGAGGGCAGGGAACCGGGGCTTCTGGCGAGGACGATATTCAAGCGTCTTCCAGTCGAGCGCGAGGCGTTCTTCTTCCTTGCCGCTACCCTTTACTTTCTTGTAAAAACCGCCCTTGGTCTTGTCGCCCAGCCACTTGCGTTCCAGCATCTGCTTGTAGAAGTCAGGCAAAGGGCTCGGATGCGGAGGGCTCTCCTGCCCGCCGGCCTTCTCCATGTTCCCCGCCACATGCCCTAGAATGTCAAGCCCGACGAGATCAATCGTGCGGAAAGTCGCGGATTTCGGCCATCCCACGGCATCCCCGGTCATGGCATCCACGTCTTCGATGCTCAGGTCCATCTCCTGCATGAGGCGCATCACGTTGAGCACGGAAAAAGTGCCAATACGATTGGCAATGAAGTTGGGCGTATCCTTGGCGAAAACCACTCCCTTGCCCAGATTTACATCACTGAAACGGACAACAGCATCGATGGCGGTGCGATCTGTTTCCGGCGTTGGAATAATTTCGAGCAGTCGCATATAGCGCGGTGGATTGAAAAAATGCGTACCGAACCACGACTTACGGAAGTCAGCGGAAAAGCCTTCGGCGATCTTTCCTACCGGCAACCCACTGGTGTTCGTGGTGACGATCGTGCGCGGAGTGCGGACGGCTTCGACTTTCTTCAATAGCGTGCGCTTGATGTCGAGATTTTCGACGACGGCTTCGATGATCCAGTCCACTTCGCTCAACCGCTTGAGATCATCCTCGAAATTTCCGACCGTGACCAGGCGCGCCAGTCCGGGCTCGAAAAAAGCAGCAGGCTTGGATTTCTTTGCTGCCTCCAGGCCGGCGGCCGCGATCTTGTTCCGGCCGGCGGCGCCTGCATCCGGAGGAGCGATGTCGAGCAGATAGCTGGGCACCCCCGCATTGGCGAAATGCGCGGCGATGCGAGCACCCATGGTTCCGGCGCCGAGAACGGCAACTTTGTGAATGCGCTTCATGAAATACCTCAGACCAGCAACGACAATATCGATTCTATCTTTAACATGTGGATGGTGCGCTTGCTAGCGATGGCTCGATGAGTCTCGCGGGGGAAGGACCTTTCTAAGACGGGCGGGGAGGTTCGTCTTGCATGCTTCAGGGCAACTTGTCGATCGCCCACTCGTCTTTGCCGGCACGAACCACAATAATCCGCGATCTTTGGGGACGGCCTGACGTTTGCTCGGAGTGAGATACGAACAGAGTGACGGGAAAGACGTAGCGTCCGGGTTTCAGCTTTCTTCCTCGCGCGATTTCGTACGCTGCGTCGTTTCCGGAGGAGAAAAAACTCTCCGTGCGCTCTTCCGAACTGTTCTGTTTCGCGGTGTCGGTCAGCATGAGCAGGCCGGTTTCGTGGTCTTCGTTCTGCCAGGCCTGAAGAAAGCGATTGGCCGCGGCCAGGGCGGAGGTGTACTCCCGGTCCGGGGCCGTAACGGACGACGAATGTTTGCTCCTGGCGACCGTCGGCGTGGACAAGGAAGCCGTCAGGGAAAGAACGATCAAGGGGAAGGCAATATGCCGTCCCGACAGCCGGCGCCATGCGGGCGCTACCAATTCACAATTCACAAGTAGATTATGCGGGAATCCGGAATCGGCTCCAAGACACCATAGAGGTTCTCTTGCCACGATCGTCCGCCGTCGTACGCCGCGCTCGTCCTCGATCCGGGCATTTTAGGAAATAAGCTTGGCCAACCCGAACGCTGCCGCTGCGGCCAGCCCACCAATGACCATGGTTTGGATTGCACTGCGCGCCGGGCCGGTCCCGGTATAGCGCCCCTTCATGTACCCGAAGATCCCTAGCGCTGCCAGGGTCACGATCGCAGAGTACGCGAGTCCATGCACGGCGTTTGAAAGAATAATGTAGGGCGAGAGCGGAATGAGTCCGCCGGCAACGTAGGAGGCGGCGATGGTGGCCGCACTGGTAAGAGCACGCTTTGGGTCCGGTTCTTCCAGGCCCAGTTCGAAGCGCATCATGAAATCCACCCAGGCGTCAGGACGCCGGCTGAGCGCTTCGACTACCGGAGTGCTTTCGGCTTCCGTCATCCCATAGGACTGGAAGACTCGTCCCACTTCGGCCATCTCTTCTTCCGGAATTTCCTTGATCTCACGATATTCGCGCTCCTTTTCCTGTTCGTAATGTTCGACATCGCCGCGCGCCGCCAAATATCCGCCCAGGCCCATGGCGATCGATCCGGCTGCGATTTCCGCGAGCCCTCCCACTACGATCAGCCGGGTATTCTGCACCGCGCCAGAAAGCCCCGCAGCCAGGGCGAAAGGCACCGTAAGGCCATCGGCCATGCCAATAACCACATCGCGCACCAGATTGGTAGACATGAAGTGGGTCTCGACGTGTTCGTGCGGCGCTGGCATGGATCAGACCTCAGAGTTTGATTTTAAATATTGTTGTGCTCGCCGGACTACATCGCGCTCACCCCGATATGACAGTTTGCGCGGCGCTTCCTCCAGGGGCATCCAGAAAGCGCGCTTGACCTCGACTCGCATCTCCCGGGAGACGTCATCGATTTCGCCCGATTGATAGCGCAGTAAAAAAAATGAAACGATCTTGAACACCCGCTGCTGATCTCCCCAGGAACGCACATAGACGTATTTGATGTCCGCCAGCTTGCTGATAAAAGAGGCCACCAGGCCGGTCTCCTCGCGCACCTCGCGCAGCGCCGTCTGTTCCGCTTTCTCGCCCGGATCCACCAGTCCCTTGGGCAGTGCCAGGACCGCTTTTCGTGATGTCTTCCTTGCCGGACGCGTCGAGGCAACCTCGGTCTGGGGCTCAATGACCGCCATTTCCCAGCTTTCACCAACCCGCTTTACCACCACACCTCCGGCGGAGATTTCGCGAACCATGGCCCCCAAGTTAACAGGATTGCGGGAGTTAGTCATGGGTGCCACAAATTGTCCAGCAGTAACCCGCAAGGTCTGACCGTGGTGCCTGGAACGATTGCTCCCGAAATGGCATCTTATTGGTTAGGGATTGGTCAGCCGGGAGAAAAATGAGGTTCCGGTGAAGCGACTGAACAAGATCATTCGTTCTGTACAGGCCTTCGGCCGCGGCCTGTCGGTCTTGCCCGGTCCGCCGAAGACGCAGCCCGTCGGTATTGGACTCGCACTGGGCGGCGGTTTCGCTCGCGGCATCGCCCACATCGGGGTTCTCAAGGTCCTCGAACAAGAAGATATTCCTATCAGCGTGGTGGCCGGCACCAGCGTGGGTGCCCTCATCGGCGCAGCCTACTGCAGCGGCGTCACCATCCCCGAGCTGGAACAAATGGCCGCCCGGGTCCGCTTCAAACACTTTGCCCGTTGGACTCTGTCGCGCTACGGATTTGCCAGCAACGAACGCATGATCAAATTTCTCAGCAGTATTCTGAAGGTGAAGACGTTCGAGGAATTGCGCATTCCTCTGGCCGTGACTGCGACGGATTTTTCCACCGGAGCCGGGACCATCTTCCATTCCGGACCTCTGGTCGACCCCGTGCGCGCCAGTTGCGCCTATCCTGGCATGTTCCTGCCGGTAAGACTTCGCGGTCGTCTGCTGGTGGATGGCATGTTAGCCCACGCTGTCCCCACGGTTCCGTTGCGCGAGATGGGTGCGCAGAAAGTGCTGGCGGTGCATCTTAAGGGAACCTGGACCAACAGCGATGCCGGTCCCCGCCATTTGTTCGATGTGATCGGTCAATGCTTCGCCATCGCCCAGGAAATGAATTGCGGAGTCTGGAAGGCCTCTGCGGATCTGGTCATCGATCCTGACGTCAACGGATTCAAATACGACGACTTTGAACGCTCCGCCGAGTTGGTTCGATCGGGAGAAAGCGCAGCCCGTTTGGCTTTGCCTGGAATCCGAAAGTGGCTGCAAGAAGCCGCGCCGGTTCGCAAGCCGCAGTCCGCCCGCCTGAATCAGCCAGCCCCGGCACGCCTCACCTAGGGGCAGGTGCCCTTAAACGCTCAGCCGGGAGAGGCTCGGCACCGCCCACCTTCCATGACAACAAATACTCTGTGTAGGCGCACTCCTCCCTCTTTCTACCTGACCCTGGTCTGGGCCTGTCAGTTCCGGCTGCAACGAATAAACAGGCTCTTGATTTTCGGATGATTCGAGATCGCGAAGATCCAGCGAGGAGGCACCTTTGTCCCTTTCCACTTTACTTTCTTCCGTATTTCGATTTAACTTGACGGCTGGTAATGGGCGCTCAGCGCCCTTTCCAGAGAACTACAGCCTTCACCTGATTTCACCGTACTCTGGTGAAGAGTAGCGAGCGAAGCGACCGAAGGTTCCAGTTTTCTATCTGAAGGGCGCTCAGTTTTGCAAGCTCCGGGTGACTGTCCGAAAAACTGCTGCGATGGGTCAAATCGTTCGCGGAAAGCTTCCCAGATCGTCGCGGCGGTAAAGCATTTTGGGTCACGAACCACTCACAACGTCTGATGTCGGCATTATTGCCCTGGTGCCCGACCAGTGGGGACTGCTCTGGCAGCCCCGCCATCAAGTCATGAATCG
Source organism: uncultured beta proteobacterium (assembly GCA_963782495.1). Lineage (GTDB taxonomy): Bacteria > Pseudomonadota > Gammaproteobacteria > Burkholderiales > Thiobacillaceae > DASQBT01. The sequence goes on from CAWAJU010000009.1 coordinate 61,354, forward strand.
CTTGGCCAGGTACTTCCAGGTGGTTTGGGTGAACTGTCCGCCGGGATGGCGTCAAAGTCTGCGGCAACGCACTTCTCCTTCCGCCGACCATTCCGAAGGATTGCAGATTTATCAGCCGGAGTTCTGGCTACCTCTTCTCAACCGGCCTGCCTGGCTGGCACGATTTACGTCGCGCGAAAGAATCAAGCGTGCCGGCAAACTGCTCCGTGCCCGAGGCTGTAAAAAGCTGGTGCTATATATTTGGCGGCCTGATTTCGCCGATGCCCTCGACGCGCCTCACGATCTCAGTATCTACCACATAGACGACGAGTATTCTTTTTCTCCCATCGAAGTGGAGATGTCCTCAACCGAGCGCATGCTGCTAACGTCGGTGGACCAGGTATTTATTCACTCCCCTGGGTTGATGGAGAAGAAGGGCTTCTTCAATTCCAACACCGAGTTTGTTCCGAATGGAGTGAGCTATGAGTCGTTTGCAACTCCGGTGCCCGAACCAGACGATCTGCGCCATATCCCTCGTCCGCGTATAGGTTATGTCGGCTGGATCAAACGGATGCTGGATTGCGATTTATTGCTCCGGCTGATGACGGCGAACCCGCAATGGTCGTTTGTTTTTGTCGGAGCTCGAAGTCCGCACCCCGATATGGCCGACGCGCTTCGGCAAATGTCAGACCTGCCGAATGCCCACTTTCTCGGAATCAAACCGACGGAATGCCTGGGAGCCTATCCCCAACATTTTGATGTCTGCACCATGCCTTACCGGTTGGATGATTACACCAAGTACATCTATCCTCTTAAGCTGCATGAATACCTGGCCAGCGGCCGGCCGATAGTGTCGACTCCGATTCGTTCCGTTGAGGAATTCGGGCACGTCGTAAACCTCGCCACCGGCGCTCAGGAGTGGTCTCAAGCCATCGAGCGTGCACTGTCCCCCGCGGAAAACAGCGATACCCGGCGTGCCGAACGGCAGCGGATCTCTCGCCAGCACGATTGGCAGGAATTGGTCGCAAGGATTGCTAACACGATCTCTGCACGGCTAAAAAATCCGGCGTCACCACCGAAATCCGCGGAGTACACCATCCTGGCGGCGCTCTTGTTCTTGTGCATGTGTAAACTGATCTGACATCGCCCCCACTAGGCCCCAACCGCAAACTCAGATCTTGGAATACCAACTCATGTGCGGCTGATACCCCGCCTATCCCGTTGTAAGCAACTTCTTGCCGAACATTTCGGAGCCGACTTTGCCGACATGGATGGGGATCCGCGCTACAACATCGGTTGAAGAGCCAGATTCGGAGATGATCCTGTCGGGGAGCGGGTAATGGAGAACTGTTCTTAACAGGCGTTTACACTCACGACACTCAAGAACGAGAGTCTGTTGCGGGAGCGGTGGAATTAACTATCCGAGTTCCGCTCGGCCATGGCGGGTGCGGACACCCGCCTCTACGTCGCCAGTGGTCACTGAGAGCTGAAGGCTGAGGGCTGGTAGCTGAGTTACTTCATCACTCCCCGCGCTGCAATCCCAATATTGTCGCGGGAAGTGTTCTTCACCAGATACATCATCTCGTCCGCCTGGCGAATGATTTCGCGTGGCGTCTTGGCGTCGTGCGGATAGGTGGCCACGCCCATCGAGGCGCGGACATTCAGATTCAGTCCTTCTTCCTGGCAGAACATGCTGGTGCGCAGACTGTCGCGCAGGCGTTTCGCCACGATCAACGCGGCGTCTTTTCCGGTTTGCGGCAGCAGCACAACGAACTCGTCTCCGCCGTAACGGAAGGCGTAGTCAATCAGGCGCAGTTGCGCCTTGATCAGGTAGCCGATCTCCATCAGCAGCTTGCTGCCGATCAAGTGTCCGTGCGTGTCGTTGACCTGCTTGAAGTGGTCGAGATCGATAAATACCACCGTGAATTCATAACCGTAGCGCGCTGAACGATAGACCTCGGTCTCGAGCGTCTTGTAAAGATGACGCGCGTTGTACAGGCCAGTGCAATCGTCGGTGATGGTGAGTTCCTGAATCTTCTCCACCGCGCGCGCGTTCTCGATGGCGATGGCGGCGTAATCACAAATGGATTGCAGGAAAAAGGATTCCTGGTCGGTGAAGTGCTCCATCCTCACGTTGACCAGTTGAATCACACCCAGCACGCGCAACTTCGAACGCAGGGGAACGCAGATGATGGTGCGCGTTTCCCACTGCGTCATTTCGTCGATGCGCTTGGCGAATCGGGGATCAGTGTACACATCGGGCACGATCACGCGTTCGCCATGTTTGGCTACCCAGCCGGCGATGCCTTCACCCACCTTGAGCCGGACGTTCTTCAGAGCCTCGGAGGCCTTCCCAACCGCGATGGCGAAATAGAGTTCATCCCGCTCCTCATCCACCATCAGCAATGACCAGTTGTCGGGACGGAAGTATTCCGCCATTTTTTCCATGATGGTTTGCAGGATGGAATCCAGATCGAGTGATGAGGTCAGGGCCTTGGCCACATCATGAAAGATGCCCAACTCCTGCACTTTGCGGTCGGAAGCGGCCTTGGTCATGAACTGCGGTCCTCGATGCGGGCAGGAAGTGTTGAAATTATATGCGTCTCCGGAAAGAGGCGGCAATCAACCTTAGTAACCTGAACCCCCGAAGCCACGTCCGGTGGTACAGGGGCGGGCCTGCCGGACGAGGCCGTCTGGTTTAACACTACGGTTCTCTCGGCCGCCAAATTCATGGCCCAGATCCGCCTTAATTAACATATAGTTATCCTAAGGTTCCTCATTTCATCCGGGATGCGGCTAGGGGCCCGGAAAAGCTTGCAGGAGACGGTCAAGTTGGAATCCTTTGGGGCACGGTTGAAGCGGGAGAGGGAACAGCGGAAAATTACGCTGGAAGACATCTCCGTCGCCACCAAGATAGGTACCCGCTTCCTCACCGCACTCGAGGAGGACCGCTTCGATCAGCTTCCCGGAGGCATCTTCAACAAAGGTTTTGTTCGTTCCTATGCCCGCCATCTGGGAATCGACGAAAATCAGACTATTGCCGATTTCGTGGCTGCCACTGAGCCCCCCATTCCCGAAGTCCCGCCGGTGGGGACTCCGGAACTCGCGGCCTTGGCCGAGCGAGTGCCTGAAAGTCGGATCAAAGCTAAAAGCAAAGATGACGGTCTGCCCTGGGGCAGCTTCGCCCTTGCGCTTTTAGTCCTGGCCTTCGGATTTGCTGTTTGGGGCTTCCATTCGCGAGATAAATCGTCTCGCCCGGTTGCCACCGTTTCGCCACCGGCGGCCGAAACCCCACGCGAATCAACACCGACTCCTGCGCAGCCAGTGGACGCCAAATCGCACGCTCTCGAGGGCGCCGGCCCCGGAACGCAGCCTCCTTCCCGGGAGCCTGTCGCAGGCAACTCGGAGCCCGGGACGCCTGCGATCGAACCGTCAGACTCCATTGAAAACCCGGGCGAATTTCTGGTCATGGTCAAGGCGCGCGAGGATTCGTGGGTGGCGATTACTGCGGACGGAAAGCAGATCGTACAAGACACCCTCGCCGCTCCCGCGGAAAAATCGATTGCAGCCCGTAATAAAGTCGTCATCAAAACTGGCAACGTCGGGGCGCTCGACATTTCGTTCAATGGGAAAAAACTGGCATCGCAAGGCCGGGTCAACCAGGTAAAGACCCTCACCTTCGATCCCACTGGCCTCAAGCACTAGCCGGCCAGGACGCAATTCGATCTGAGACTCTGCCTTAGCAATCCTTCCGTTCGCAGTGCCACAGCTACCGCCCAGGCGCGGATGATCCCCAGTGGCTGCACCTGCCGACTTCCGGGTCTGAAAGCATTGCGGCCCCACCGTTTTCTCTGGTAATTTAGATAGGTCTGCAAAGTGCTCATTTATAGGCTGTTGCGTTCTGACCTCCCGCCAGGTTGTAACGTCCGATCGCTTGCCAGATCGCATGAAGGAGAAGCCGCGTGCCAACCAAGAACCGTTATCTTTTTACCTCTGAATCCGTAACCGAAGGTCATCCCGATAAAATCGCCGATCAGATTTCGGACGCGATTCTGGATGCCTGCCTGGCTGAAGATCCCTTCAGCCGCGTTGCCTGCGAAACTCTGACTGCCACCGGCCTGGTCGTCATCGCCGGCGAAATCACCACCAAAGCCTACGTCGATTTCCAGTCGCTCGTCCGCGGCACGATTTCATCCATCGGCTACAACAACGCGCTCTACGGCTTCGACTCCAACACCTGCGCTGTAATCTCCACCATCAACAAGCAATCCGGAGACATCGCCATGGGCGTAGACACCGGCGGCGCCGGCGACCAGGGAATGATGTTTGGGTATGCTTGTAATGAGACACCGGATCTTATGCCTATGCCGATTTCGTTGGCGCACAAGCTGACCATGCGGCTTTCGGAAGTGCGCAAGCATGGGCGGCTGCCTTATTTACGGCCGGATGGGAAATCGCAGGTGACGGTGGAATACGACAAGAATCACAAGCCTATCCGGGTGGATGCAGTCGTCATTTCTACCCAACACGCGGAGACGGTAGGCAACGAGGAACTGCGCGGCGACATTCTAAAGCACGTGATTCAAGCCACGATTCCCAGCGAACTGCTCGACGAAGATACCAAGTATCACATCAATCCCACGGGACGGTTTGTCATCGGTGGTCCTATGGGCGACACCGGGCTTACCGGCCGCAAGATCATTGTGGACACTTACGGTGGCATGGGACGTCACGGCGGCGGCGCATTCAGCGGGAAAGATCCGACCAAGGTCGATCGCTCGGCCGCCTACATGGCGCGTCATATCGCCAAGAACATCGTGGCTGCCGGCCTGGCAGAGCGCTGCGAAGTGCAGCTCGCGTACGCCATCGGTGTGGCGGATCCGGTCAGCGTTCTGGTGGACACGTTTGGCACCTGCAAAGTGGATCCCGCGATACGCTGCCTGACCTGGTGCGGGCGAATTTCCACCTGACGCCGAAGGGAATTATCGAGGCGCTGGAGCTGCGCCGTCCGATCTATTGCAAGACCGCGGCGTACGGGCACTTTGGCCGGAGCGATCCCGACTTTACCTGGGAATCGACGGACAAGGCGGCCAAGCTGGCGAGCGACGCGGGTTTGCGGGAGCCGGTGGCGGCCCGTAAGTAGAGCGCAAAACCAAAAGCTTTCAACTACGAAGGACACGAAGGACAGCGAAGGAAAACTAAAAACTATGGCAACTACGCCGGTTACTGAATTGTGATGTGAAGAGTCTGGACTTTGCCGATCTGGGCAAGAAGCGGATCGACTGGGCCAACCAGTCGATGAAGGTCCTGCAGATCATCCGCAAGGAATTCATCAAGAACCAGCCCTTGAAGGGGATGCGCATCTCGGCCTGCCTGCACGTCACCACCGAAACCGCCAACCTGATGATCACGCCTGAAGGCCGGCGGCGCCGACGTGGTGCTGTGCGCCTCCAACCCGCTCTCCACGCAGGACGACGTGGCCGCCTCGCTGGTGCGCGACTACGGCATCCCGGTGTTCGCCATCAAGGGCGAGGACAACGACACCTATTACCAGCACATCATGGCCGCGCTCGACCACAAGCCGCAGATCACCATGGACGACGGCGCCGACCTGGTCACCATTGCTGCACACCAAGCGCCAGGACGCGCTGGACGGCGTCATCGGCGGCACGGAAGAGACCACCACCGGCGTCATTCGCCTGCGCGCCATGGCCAAGGACGGCGTGCTGCAGTTCCCCGTCATCGCCGTCAACGACGCCGACACCAAGCACCTGTTCGACAACCGCTACGGCACCGGCCAGATCACCATCGACGGCATCATTCGCGCCACCAACTTCCTGCTGGCCGGCTCGAACGTTCGTGGTCGCCGGCTACGGCTGGTGCGGACGCGGGCTGGCCATGCCGCGCCGCGGCATGGGCGCCGACGTCATCGTCACCGAGGTCGATCCCACGCAAGGCGCTCGAAGCGCTCATGGACGGCTTCCGCGTCATGCCGATGGCACGAAGCCGCCAAGATCGGCGACCTGTTCATGCACCGTCACCGGCGACAAGCACGTGCTGCGACAAGGAGCACTTCGAGGTGATGAAGGACGGCGCCATCGTCTGCCAACTCCGGCCACTTCAACGTCGAGATCGACATTGCCGGCGCTGGAGAAGATGGCCTCCTCGAAGCGCACCACGCGCGAGTTCGTCGAGGAATACACGCTGCGGACGGGCGCAAGATCTACCTGCTGGGCGAAGGCCGCCTGATCAACCTGGCCGCCGCCGAGGGCCATCCGCCGTCCGTCATGGACATGAGCTTCGCCAACCAGGCGCTCTCCGCCGAGTACATGGTGAAGAACTACAAGACGCTGGAGAAGACGGTCCACAAGGTTCCCGATGAGATCGACAAGCAAGTCGCCAAGCTGAAACTGGGGTCCGTCGGCGTCAAGATCGACAAGCTGACGCCGGAGCAGGAAGAGTATCTGGCGGGCTGGAGCGAGGGGACGTAAAAGCGTCGTTGGTCATTGGCTATGGGTCGTTGACAAACAGGGGCGGCGAGAGCCGCCCCTTTGCTTTGGGTGGACCAGGTCTCCATTGATCGAAAGCCTTATCGGATCGCAAGATTCACTTGACATTGTCCAATAATCCACTACCATATGGTTGTGGATCGATTGGATACAACATTCGCGGCTTTGTCCGATCCAACCCGGCGGGCAATGATCGAACGACTCTCCCGCGGGCCTGCCTCTGTGCATGGATTGACGGAACCGTTTGCACTCTCGCAGCAGATGATTTCAAAACATATTGCCTACCTGGTGCGGGCGCGGATTGTGATCAAGACGAAGCGTGGACGAGAGAGTGTGTGCACCCTCAGGCCAGAAGCGATCAAGACAGTCAGCGACTGGGCGATGAGCTATCGCCGATTCTGGGAAGAGAGCTTCGACAAGCTGGAAGTAGTTGTGAATGAAATGAAGAAAGCGGAGGTGAGAGATGACAAAAAACACGGTGAATGAGACAGAGCGGATGGTTATCACAAGAGTTTTTGATGCCCCACGCGAATTGGTTTGGAAGGCGTGGACAGACCCGAAATACATGATGCAGTGGTGGGGCCCGAAGGGTTTTACTGCGCCGGTTTGCAAGATGGATTTTCGCGTGGGAGGAAAATTTCTCTGCTGCATGAAGACGCCGGATGGCCAGGAATTCTGGAACGCGGTTGAATACCACGAGATTGTTCCGCACGAGAAGATCGTTTCCTCGATGTACTTTGCGGACTCGAAGGGAAACAAGATTGACCCTGCGGCATTAGGAATAGAACATGAGGCCATAGACGATGCGTACGACGTGACCCTCTTTGAGGATCTCGGAAACGGCCAGACGAAACTCACCTTCATTGGCAACGAACCCATGGAGAGCGCGAAAGATAGCGGTCAACTGGAGGGCTGGAACCAGATACTCGATAAAGTTGCTGCAGTTATTGCGGGGCTGGCGCAGGCGAAATAAAAAGTTGAAGTTTGAGGATTGTCATGCGCTGAACATAACGCAACCCAGGTCCGCTCTGGAAATCTAAGGGGGGCGGCGGAGGAGTAGAAGATCGAGGTAAGACGGGACGTTCGCCAATTTCCATTCGTCAAACAATTGGGGAACACCCCGTCTGTCCCCATATTTGTCCGGTTTCTCTTACCCGGTTTCTCTAAGCGAGTCGCCAAGCTGAAGCTGGAGTCAGTCGGCGTCAAGATCGACAGGTGACGCCGAGCAGGAAGAGTATTTGGCGGGTTGGTCGGAAGGGACTTAAAGGGCGGTCGTTGGTCATTGGCTATTGGTCGTTGGCAAACAGGGGCGGCGCAAGCCGCCCTTTTCTCATGGTGCTGGTAGTGTTGTCATCCTGAGGAAGCGGATTCCTTCGCAAGGCGAAGGGCTCCCGACGAAGGACTTATGTATTGTCCGGCTGGTAACGATGCCGGATGTACCAATCCTCACTCAAATCTTTCCATGTAGGATTCATCGAAACAATCAATGCGATCTTCTTCATCCGAAGAAGACCCTTGATCTGCTTTTCGCGCGCAATCGCAGCGTGAATATCTCCAAACCGCTCGAAATAAATTAGACGATCGATCTTGTATCGCGCTGCGAACTCTCCTTTGACCCCTTGCTTGTGTTCGAACACGCGTCGTTCCAGATAGCCGGTGACTCCTGTGTACAGAGTTTTCGACCGGTTCGTCATGATGTAGACGTAGTAGACGTGGGGCGAGGAATGCATAGGTCCTTCGCTTGCTTTCGTCCGGCAACGCCGGACAAAAGACTGCGCTCAGGATGACAAAATGTAGGGAAGTTGTATGTGACGGATGAACATGACACTTTGGCGTGTGGCCCGGGCTTTTGATTGCTGGCAGACACAGGACCGAGGGTGCCCCGTCCTTTGCGGAGTTTGCAAAGGGCGGGTACCACGAACGCATGCGCAACCGACTTTGTGCGGAAGAGCAAAAGCTGCGTCGGCAGCATCGCCACCCACCCTTGCAAACAACGCAAGGATGGGGCACCCTCAGCATGTAACGATTGACGAAGGATGGGCCAGCCCGCCCACCCAGTTCCCGGTTCTTAGTTCCCGGTTCTCGGTTCTTGGTTCTCGGTTCTCAGTTCTTAGTGCTTGGGGATGGTTGTTCTGATTTTGCTTATTTGTCCTGGGATGTACTTACGGCATCTTTGCTTCGTTGGGCCATACGCGGGATGCTGATAGGGTTAGGCGAAGAGCGTCGCGGCCACGGGTGGCCGCGTTTTTTATTTGGGGCGTCATTTTATGAAGAGCGGAAACCTGAAGAGCGGAAACAGGAAGAGCGAGCAAACGAAAAACGGGCTGGGGAAAAACGTACGAAACAAGAATAAGGGAATGAACATCAAGCATCCCAAGTTGCGGGGCGAGTGGGCGGAGTTGCGGTTTATGGCGCGGGCGGCGGAGCATGGGCTGCAAGTCACGAAGCCCTGGGGAGAGACGGCGCGCTATGACTTTGCGGTGGAGTATGAGGCTCGATTTGTGCGGGTGCAGGTGAAGTCCACGATGTTCAAAGAGAACGATGGGTACTCGTGCACGGTGCGTGGGTGCCGTGGTCCTTATATTGGCGATCCGTTTGATTTTGTGGCGGCGTATCTGATTCCGGAAGATATCTGGTACATCATTCCGGCGGAGAAGTTTCAGGGGCAGGGAAGTATCGGGCTTTATCCTCGGCTGAAGAAATCGAAGTATGGACGGTATAAGGAAGCCTGGCATCTTCTGCGGGGAGAGCGGCGCAGCGGAATCGTGGTGGGTGATATTCAGGCTTGTGCGGCGATTCAAGAAGTCGTTATGTCGGCCCCGGCTTAAGGTCAAAAACCCCGGGGGAAATGCGGGGACAGACGGGACGTTCACTGATTTCCATTTGCCACGAAGCTGAGAAATGTTCCGTCTGTCGCCGTATTTCTTGAGTCACAACTTATTGAGGACGAAGAACCTGGTAGCGCGTGATGGTATAGCCGAGGGCTGCACCGAGAAACACGTCAGAGGGGAAGTGAGCGCTTGTGGTTACGCGGGAAAGGCTGACCGCGGCCGCGAAGCCGTATACCGCCCAAGGCACCCAGCGGTGAGTGTGGTAGCGGGTCGCAACGACCGTGGCTACGGCAAAGGCACCTGCGGCGTGTCCTGAGGGGAAACTGCTTCCTTTAAAAGGTGATTTCCCGCCGCTGAAAAAAGTGTCATTGAATGGGGCTCCAGGCGCCACGTCAGAGGGGCGCCGCCTGCGGGTGACTGCCTTGATCGCCAGATCAACCACAGCGCTGTCCGCGTAAGCCTCTCCAGCAAGCAGGGCAGTACTCACCTGATACGAGTCATGCCGCATGTAGCCTGCAATCATCAGCGAAGCTGGCAAAGCTATCACCTCGGCGCTTGTGATCGGCGCGTCGAAGGTGTCATTCACATCGTCCAGATTTCCGGAATGAGAGCGGAAATAGGGCATTGCGTGCGGATCAGCGACGATCAACCCGGCGGTCCCGCCGGCTATTGCAAGCGTCGGCAGCCAATAATGTCCCTTCGCCAATTGAGATGGAAACAAGAACCAAATGGCTTTTTGATCGTGAAGGAAACCCTTTGGCAGGCTGCGCCAGGTCACTTCCCGGCTCGCCTGGGAGTCCGACCGGTCTGCGCCGATCCGGCTCGTATGGGACGGGCTATCCGGCCACTGCGAATTCGTGGTTTGCGAACTGACCAGTTGGGGTGTAACCGTCACCGCTGCAAGCAGTACGAGGAGTCGCCATGTTGCCATAGCAAACTTAGATGTAATTTTGTGGTCGATGGTAGGCTGACGGTTCCGGCACTCAGCGCACTGGTGGTCTAATTCGGGATTCAAGATCGGGACAAGTCGAATGATAATTCGGGGGCAGATGGCCCCCTTTTCTCCGGTCTGAGCGCATTTTCCTCAATCTTTGGGGATGCCGTGGATCGCATCGGGTAGGTGTCGGAATTGGGGACACCTCCGTCTGTCCCTGAATTCCGTCCTTCTCCCGAATTTTCGCCCCCTAAATCGAGAACGCCGGATTGCCCTCTATCACCTTCTGCTCGAGATTCGGGCGTTCGTGCTTTCCCCAGAGCTTTGCGGCGTGTCGAACCCGATAGAGAATAGGTCCGCCATTCGGCTGGTCCTGGCGAACGATGGGACGCGGCACGCAGATGAAGTCCGTCTCCAGCCGGTCCGCTGCTGCGTGCACGACCGCATAGCCATGGCCGCCCATGTCAACAAACGACAGGTGCGGTGACAAATCCGGGTTGGAAAGCTGGCGTGCTTTTTGCACGTCGCCACTCTTCGCGTATTCCAGGCAGGAGCGGACACCGTGACGCACCAGCATATTAATGGTGGGTTGCGGACGGTTGTCACCCGGACCTTGCCCGAGGAACAAGGCCCGCAGCGGATCATCTTTGTGCAGTTGATGTTCCATCGCCTCCACCGCTCCGGGCGCGGAGATGGATCCAACCACGAATGCGACACCTACGGGGTCAAACGGCTTCGGCGGAAGAGACTTCGCCGATAAACCGGCCCAGAAGCTATGCGCATCGCCAGCCACCGTGGCGAGCCCGGTGATTTCGTGCTGGCGAATGAAATCGTAGATCTCTCCGAGCTCCTGATAGGCACCGGTGATGCCGCCGCCAAAGCTGGCATATCCGGCCCCGGGCCAGGCGCTGGCAACCATCCCGGGAGGAAGGTTCAGCGGGTCGGCGCGCATATCCAGAGTCGAAGTTGTGCTGCCCCAGATTTTCCAAGTCGCTTTCGAATTCCGCAGTTGTTCCAGAAACCAAGCTTTTTGCTCGACCCCGAGAATGGTCTGCGGGGGATCCGCCTTGCGGAGGTTTGGAACTTGCTTGTCCCCGAAACGGATGGTGTCGGGCGGATTGCCTCCGTTGTAATCCCGGCCGCCATCGAGTATCTCAAACACCTCTTCAGGCATAAACTCCGAATAGTCTTTATTAAAAAAATCTGCGTCAGCGAATTTGGTTCCGGGGTCCTCCGACCGGTAGCTTCGCTCGTCGGTGATCATGAGTTCCACGTTCCGTCCCCAGCGCAGCGACCGGTATCCCTTCAGACTATTAATCGCCGCAAGATTGTTGGACTCCTGCCCGAGTCCATGCTCATCGAAAGTCGTGACCGGGGCATCTTTAACCACAGGCGGATTGAAAACTTCGAGTGAGGCACCACCACTCTTCGCCATGCGCGCGGGCTGATACTCAAAAAGTGCCTGCATGGCTGCGACCTTGCGCGTCTGCGCGGGACGCGTTTTGCCGTCGAACACTTGCAAGGCTTGCCATCCTTGCCAGCTGAACTCATGGTTGTCCCACATGGGAACAAAGGGCCAGCGGGCACGAGCATCCTGCAAGTCGGGATCATGCAGGTAGGCGCGATACACGGCGCGGTAGTCATCCACGTTGACCGGGATGTGGAAGTCGTCAACTTTCTCTCCCTGAGGATAGCGAACCAGTTCCCTGACCTTGCGGTCGTAATAAGTGGCGCGGTCCTCGGGATACCAGACCAGCTCGTATATGAAGTCGCCCAGATGCAGAACGAAGCTGAGCCGGTCCTGCTCGGAGGCGTGCTCATCCTCGAAGATCATTCTTCGGTAGGCGTTCTGCGCTCCGAGGTTTGCGTTCTGACAACTGACGAACGCGAAGCGCACCGGCCGGGGATCATCCTCGGCAGGCGCGGTGATGGTGCGGCCAACGCGGCTGCCGTTACCCTCAGGATCGATAAAGCGATACCAATAGACCTGGGCCGGCTTCAGTCCTCCAACCAGCACACGACAGGTCCAATCCGCCTCCGCCGAAATCGGTACCTTCTGAGTTGCGATCACGCGCTGGAATGCCGGGTCGAGCGCGACTTCGACTGTCAATTTTTGGGCGATCGGTTCCTGGGCCGGTTTAGGCTGCGGTTGGATGCGGTCGGACTGCGGTGCCCGCCGGGTCCACAGCAACACGCTGTTACTGTCGGGATCGCCGGAGGCTACACCTTCCGGGAAAAGGTCGCGACGCTCGCGCCAGGAAATCTTCGAAGGAGTCGAGAATGAGCGGCCCCAAGCCGCTTCCGCACCCAGCACCGCGGCCACAGCGAGAAAATCGCGACGGCTGATATTCCCCATGTTCTAGTTCCTCAATTCTGTCATCCCAACCGGAGCAGGCCCAAGCAAAGCGAAGGGACGGCGCAGTGGAGGGACCTGCTTTGGGGCACCTTTTTCCCCTGCAAGGCCCACGCGCACACTGGAGATGAGACGTCTCGTCCCAAATCGTGAGAGCGAGCATGTCGGCCGATCATGTTGGACGGTCTAGTGCTGCGAGTGTGAGCAGAAGAACTTGCCTATTGGGAGAAAAGCCGGCGGGACAGACGAGTTATCCACCATGCATCAGGGCCAGTCCTGGGCGCCGTGGTAGATGCGGGAGATTTCAACGCTGTGCTCTTTCACCTGGTAGACGGCGATATAGGGAGTGAACATCAATTCACGCCGTCCGCTGATGCGCCCAGGACGGCCACGCTGAGGAAAGTCCTTGAGTGCCGCACAACCTTCATAGATGGCTTTCACGATTTCGCGGGCTGCGCTGGGGTTGTCTTTTGCGATGCGCTTAAATATACGCTCCAGGTCTTCAGCGGCGAGCGGTGACCACCGGATTTCCATCAGGAACGGAAGAGCCGATCGATCCGCTCCCCCACTTGTTCGTGGGTGAGATATTGACCGCGATCCAGTGAGGCTTCGCCGAGCTTGACGGCATCCACAAAGCGGGCTTCCTCGGCGAGAAAGCGGATAATCGCTTCCTGGGCAAGCGCATCCGGGTCCCGGCCCCGCTGGCTGGCCAGTTCCGCAAGCTGTTGCTGCTGCTCGGGGGTAAGACGTACTTCCATGAATCTATGGTAAGGAGCGTCCGTGCGGCCTGTCAATGGAACAAGTTCCTTCAGTCAAGAAATGCGCGAGACACAAAAACCGGACAAAACCGGGGACAGACGGAACGTTCCCTCAGAAAAGAGCTTCCAAATCACGCGCTCCGTGAACCACACGAAGAACCAGGAGCTTCGATCCCCGCACCTGATAGAAAAGCAAATGTTTTGAAAATCCACCCACAGGCTGGCTGCGGACATTTCTCAACTCCGGAGCTTTGAATGAGCGGGCTTTTCCGCTGGCTGGGTTTCTTAAGATACGCAGGACAGTGGCGGTTACAGCTTTGTCCCAACGCTTCGCTAAGGGATGGCCGGACTTTCGCTAGATACCAATCTGCTTGTTCCAAAATATCAGCGACAGCCAAATCACTGAGAACAAGCTGAACTTTTTTCAAGTTCTCCGGGCTCGCTCACGCAGGGCGGAGATCAAACCTTTTCTTCGTATCTCCGCCACTGGCAGTTCGATCTTGGGGCCCTTGGCTGCCGCGATCAGGTCTTGCTCCAAATTTCCCAGACGGCGTTCCTTGTCCTGGCGAATCAGTTCGCGAACGTACTCGCTCGGCGTTCCCCAGTCCCCGGACGCGACTTGTCCTTCCACGTAGTCTTTCAGGGCTTCCGGAAGTGAGATGTTTAAAGAGGTCATTGCCATACCTTCATATTATGGCAGTTTATGACGAACTACTCAACTTATTTCAATTTGGGCTATAACAGCACAAGGTCTCTCCACTCCGCGGATCATCGCTCCGCGACGATCTGCTCCGGTCGAGATGACAGGGTGGTCGAAAAACCGGGAACCGCCGTGAACCTACTGATGCAATGAGAATCCAGACGGCAAAGCTGCCTCAAGATTGATTTGTTCTCCAGTGATGGGGTGGTGGAAATTCAGAAATTGGGCGTGCAGGAAATATCCTCCGTCGCCCGGGAGGCCGGGGAGATTTTCAAGAGGCTGGCCGGATAAACCATACAGAGGATCGCCTACCAGGGGATGGCCGATGGATGCCAGATGGATTCTGATTTGATGAGGGCGTCCCGAACCTAGGGTTACCTCAAATGTTGTGGTGCTTGGCTGCTGCTTGACGCCGTGCTGCTTGGCGCCCGTGAGATCACCTTCGCCAGTGACTTTGACGGCTTGCCACTTGGGTTGGCGGCCCACACCATGCCGAGGCGCGGGTGCGGCACAAGGCCGATGGGGGTGAGGATTTCGTAGGCGTCGTGCTGTGCGACGTTTTGAGCCAGTGCCCAGTAGATTTTCTGAATTCTGGGTGTGTTCCAGTCCGCGCCTAGTTTAGCGGCGGCCTGCGCTGTTTTGGCGAAGAGGACGATGCCGCTCGTGCCTCGGCCTAACCGGTGAACAGGGTTCGCGTTCGGGGTTTGCTTTTGCACTATTTTCTTCTGAACCAGGCGCAGGAGGGTGTTTTCCATGAAGCCGGCGCCGGGGAGAGTGGGCAGCCCGCTTGGTTTGTTGACGGCCAACAGATGGGCGTCTTCAAGCAGGATTTCGAAGTGCTGAGGAGTGTCCGGCTCGATCCAGGGTGGGCGGTTCCAGACAAGGGTTTGTCCTGAAGTGAGCGATTCGCTTCCGGTGGCGGTGACGCCGTTCACGGTGACTTCTCCGTTGTCGAGGTTTTGTTGCCAGGCTTGTCGGGTTGAATGTGGGTAAAGGCTTGCAAGGTGGGAGAGCAGGGTCTGTCCATGATCTTTGCTGCCGATGATTGTGGTAAAGGCATAGCCCCGGTTGAGCATGTGACTTGAGTGTAAGCTATGGCATCTATGGCAGGAGTGGCTCGGTTGCGAGGGCCCCTGGATGGAGGTTTGTCCGTCATTCGGGATATAACGGTGACGGGGTCAGGGACCAGAAGTCTGCTCGATGCTGCGGCCCCGTCAAGGAGACACCATAACGCATGAACACAACCAGGCCCACACGTCTGAACATCATTGCCGCAGTTGGTCTTGCGGTCGGCGGAGTGTTTGGCTTACTGGGGAGCGTCGTCGCGCAATCAAATCTCAGGGCAGCTTTCTGGGGGATTGACTCTGTCGGACTGATCGTGGCTACGGCACTACTCACATTGAAATACTTCCGGGCGGGAGATGACATTGTTTCCGCCGGGTTTTTAGTGTTCGCCATCGGAGAGGCTGTCATGCTATCGGGGACTGCCGCGACGCTCGAAGGAAGTGTTCCTGCGTTTGCCGCCGGCACAGCGTTGTGGTCCGCCGCCCTGCTGCTCACATGTATTCCCAAACAATTCGCCATTGGAGTTCGTCTGGTAGGCATCATTGGTTCGATTCTGTTTGCGATTACTGCATCAAGAATATTTTGGGGTGAACAGGTGTTGCCAACCTCCCGGCCCCTCCCTTTTTTCGCCTACCCTTTCCTCGTCCTTACGTTCGCCGGCTGGATCTGGACACTTTTGAAGAGGGATTGAAGATCCGCTCGATCAATCCAGAAAGGAGCAATGCGTGACTGCGCTAGAGCGTGGGTTAAAACGGCTGCGGTTCGATGACTGCACTCGTGACGCCGTTTGTCTCGCACTGAATGGCGCTGACGCTCGCCAGGTTGCTCGTCGCTGCCGCCATCCCTTGCCCGGTCTTGTCCGCGGATCATCGCCGCTCACAGTGCCGACTTTACCGACAGTGGATTGATTTCGATGCGCGCGGGGAGTATTGCTTAAGTAACTCGCTTTGTTTCCTTACCCCGCTTGTGTAGGCCGTGGATTCGCGCCGGAAAGACTATGAGATGCGAAAAGGGTTCACGAGAAAACCACAAGCGGACGATCCCGCGACGCCAGTCAAGAACTACATCACGCCGGGCGGCCTCAGCGCCTGAAAGATGAGCACCGGTTTCTGCTCACCAGGGAACGCCCGGCCGTGGTGGAGGTGGTGGCGTGGGCTGCCGGCAACGGCGATCGCAGTGAAAACGCCGACTATCAGTACGGCAAGCGGCGGCTGCGGCAGATCGATGGGCGGATTCGCTTTCTTACGAAGCGAATCGAAGCCGCGGAAGTGGTGGACCCGGAGGCTCCGAGAGCGGGGCAGGCGGCGACGAGGGCGTTCTTCGGAGCGACCGTGCGCTATGCCAATGCCGCGGGAGCGGAGCGAGTGGTGAGCATCGTGGGCACCGACGAGGTCGATCTCGACCGTAACCACATCAGCTGGGTGTCGCCTCTGGGGCGCGCGTTGATGAAGTCGGCAGCGGGTGACAGCGTCGTTCTTCAAGCGCCGGGCGGCACAGAATCCCTGACCGTGCTGGAAGTGAGTTACGAGCGCATTGCTGTGGAACCGTTCCGTGAACCACCTGGATCCGAGGCCTCGGCAAAGGCTCGCCCACCTTTTTAGCCGGCTGAGTTTCAATTGAGGCTGCCCCACTCCGGTTTTTTCCGGGTGGGCCGGCCTCAGGTGGGTCAAAAGCGGGGAAAGGTTGGGCGAGTCCGCCTGGGAACGAAGTCAAAATCCCCTCTTCTCGCAAAAAATCGCGGAACGGGGCACCCGCGGCTAAAAAGTAACACTGATCGCGCAAAGCGCGGATGCACTTAAAAGTTAAAATCTCCACCCTCTTCGCAAAAGCGCGAAGGAGGGTAGGCACCCGCTGAGCTGATGGTCTCCTCCGAAGCAATTCTTCCTGGACCCTATCCTTTTGCAATTCCATGATCCGCAAGGCTTTATCCCTACTAGTTCCATGACTTCCGTAACTTTTAAGGGTTGATTCCCCGGTGTAATCTGCACCACGTAATGTCGAACAATGGGCAATTTGCGGAAGACGCGAATAGGGGTGCAGGGGTGGAAGTTCGGAGGGAAAATTTGCGGTCCGCAGAAGGCGTGAGCCGAGAAAGCGCACCCACCAAGGGCGGCCGCGCCCGCTACACGGACATGCAAAGCGCGGTGCGATTTCCTATCAAGCTGCCGATTTCAGTGAAGTCGAAATCCGGCGCGAACACAGCTGAAACAGAAAATATTTCGGCCAACGGCGTCCTCTTCCATGTGGACTCGGAAATGCCGGTGGGCTCGTTGGTGGATTTTACGATTTCATTGCCCGCGGACGTAGTGGGTTCTGAAGCCGACGTGCAGCTGGACTGCCGCGGACGGGTGGTCCGAAATTTTGAAGAGGATGGCCGCCGCGGCGTCGGCGTGGTCATCGACGAATATCGCTTTGAACGCCGCTAAGGCCGGGAACTGAAGGGCAAGGACACCGAATGGCAAGCACCGCCGCCAGCATGGAGATCGACGTCGACCAGCCGCAGGAAGTCGACGGTCAGTTCATTCGCGTAATCGTGGCTGACACGCAAGCCATTTTCCGTGCCGGACTGCGCAAGATATTTGCCCTGGAAGACAATATCCGCGTGGTGGGACAATCCGAAACGCTGTCCCAGACCATTTCCGCCGCCAAGAAATTTACTGCCGACATTCTGATCTTCGAAGCTGCGCTGGCGCAAAGTCCCGTGGACGCTGTTTCTGACCTGATCCGGCAAACCCCGGGCCTGCGTATTGTGGTGGTCACGGCGGAACCTGATCAGGAAATGACGCTTGAACTGCTGCGCCGCGGGGTGCACGGAGTGGTTTCACGCGAGGTGGAACCGGAAGATCTGGTGGAGTGCCTGCGCAAAGTCTCGGAAGGGCATCCCTGGCTGGATAGCCGGGGCACGCAGTGGGTGCTCGAAGCCTACCGCACGCAGGGTTCGCGCCCGATATCGCCGCGTCCGAAGGTACAGCTGACGCCAAAGGAATCTCTGATTGTCTCCTGCGTAACCCAGGGAATGAAGAACAAGGAGATCGCGCTGCGCGTCGGCACCACGGAGCAGGTCGTAAAGAATTATCTGCGCAAGGTATACGACAAACTGGGCGTGGCGGACCGCCTCGAGTTGGCATTGTTCTGCCTGCACAACCGGGTCCTCGATGCGAACGTAAAAACACCGAGCGCGCCGGTCTCGTCGGGAAACGGCAGCGCCTCGGAACTGGTCCACGCCAGCACGGAATCCGCCATCAAACCTTCCTAAAGCCGCTGTTCACAGAGTTGCTGATAGAATCGTTGCTGTAGAATCTGGACAGCAGAACATTCCCGCCTCAAAAAACCGCAAGGAGAGATGGCCGAGTGGCTGAAGGCGCACGCTTGGAAAGCGTGTTTACTCGAAAGGGTAACGTGGGTTCGAATCCCACTCTCTCCGCCATTACCTTAGTTATCTAGCACTTGCAAGCTGGTGATACCTACACTGATACCGGAATCAGGAAGGGTCACCCATGGCCAATCGCGAAGTCAATCTCACCAAAAGAGTACAAACGCCGCAGGGGTGGCGGTATTGCCGCGGTTCTGCCTATCTGCCAACGGACGGGTAAAGCCCGACGTTGTGGTCGTGAACTGCAAGGAGGAGAGGCACCTCGAGGGCGCTTATTACCTGGAATGGAGAGAGGGCGGCGAAGCGAGTACGGCTGTCGGTGGGCAAGGACCCGCAGGACGCAGCTGCCAGACGACTGAGGAAAGAAGCTGAGCTAAACGCGGTTAATAATGGCGTCGCCGTCGTGCCTGAGAACAGCCAAAACGGGCACAGATCACTCGCAGCAGCGGTTACCGAGTACCTCGAAGAGACGACACTAACCAAAAAGCCAAAGACACTGGCAGCCTACACAACGGCTCTGAGCTATTTTACGGAATCCTGCCCCAAGCTCTCTCTCGAAGACATCGACCGAAAGACTTGCTCAAGTTCTCCGCGTTCTTGCGGACGACAAGGAGCAATCACCGCGTAGCTGCTGGAATAAGTTTGCGAACGTGATGTCATTTCTTAAGGCAAACGGCATTCGTGGGTTGGTGAAGAAGAACGACTGGCCGCGCTACACCGAAGAGGAACCGGAGATTTACGAGCAGAAGGAACTGGACAAACTTTTCAAGGTCTGCGATGCGGAAGAGCGGTTGTGGTTCGAGTTCTTCTTGATGACTGGCATGAGGGAGCAGGAAGTGATGTACACCTATTGGTCGGATGTGAACTTCGCGGCCAGCACAGTTCGGGTCAGCCCACAAGCCTGACCGTGGCATGGACGCCGAAGGCGTACAAGGAACGCGAGATTCCTATCCCGCGAACTTGATGAGAAGCCTGAAGGCGTGGAAAGCAAAGTCGGAAAAGACATGTGGTCTGGTCTTCCCGACCGCTGGTTGCAAGCCGAAGCTCGACTTCCTCGACTGCCTGAAGGCCGTGTGCGGAACGTGCGAAGCTCGCCAAAGAAGGCTTCTGGCTTCACAAGTTCCGTGCCACGTTCGCCACGCGGTGTCTTTGGGCAGGCGTCGATCTCCGTACGGTTCAGCAGTGGCTTGGTCACTCAGACATGGAATCGACGATGCGATATTTAAAGCCGTCACGCAGCCAGCATGTACGGAATAAGGTGAACGAGATTTTCGTTTAGGCATATCTTCGTTCGCCCGCGGATTCTGGAACGGGCGTTGCCGCAGGCAATCGCGGCACCAGGGGGATCACGATGACACATGCGATCGGCACAGTTTTCATCGACGCGATTCTCGTTCCTTCTGCTGCGGGAACTAGGGTCGTCCGAGACGCTTCCGTTCGCCAAACTCAGTCCACGCATGCAGAAGTGGGTTCTCGGTGAGGCCGCGTGCCTGCAACGGGACGCGATGTCACACCCGACATTCTCTCTGTTGGTTTGAGTACGGATACCCGCTGGCGCGCGAGAACTATCTCAACATCGACAACATCGAAACATCGACGAGGGGGACTTCGACGCCGAACAGGAAAGCGAGCTGCCTGATCTGTCTCAGGAGTCGATGATCGAGGAGCGGGTCGCGTCGGTGATGTTCGAGATCGAGATTGACGACACGCTGCGACAGCTGTCTGAGGGGTGTACGCTGACGCCAGTCGTTGCTCTGGTCATTGCCTTGTTGGTTTACAAACCCAACGATGGTGCCAACTTGCCCGGCGCCTGTGTTTTGTTTTGAGGCAGTTTAGGTAGCCACGTTGTGCTTGGCGAATAGAAATTCATCCTTGGGGACTAGCTGGCTCTGCGGTCTTCGCCATCTGACCCTTTTAAAATTTCATGTCATTCATCGCAGCGCGGTGTCGATCCGCCTCAGAAACCCAAATGAAGGCCAAATTGGATCTGCTGTGGCGGAAGCACGTTAGACGTAATCTGTCCGCTGCGGCACTACCGATCAGCGTGGGCTTGCCACAATTCTGAAGATTGAAAGCGTTGAAGAATTCCGCCCAGAAAGAGAAATGTTTCACCAACAGGCGAATTCTTTAATTACGAAGAGATCCGCGTCATACACGGACGCCGTCCGCAAAACGTTTCGTTGAAGGCATTTCACTGCGACTCAGCGTGGCCGGTGCGCTAGCAGGAACTCGATAATCGGTCTCGGATCATCTAGACCATGCACATGCCCTACGCCCGACTTTGTGATGATCTGGATCTCTCCGCCGAGGGGTTTGTATCTTTGTGCAAGTACTGCCGTGTTTTCTGCTACGGTACGATGGCGTCGGCATCACCGACCACATGCAGCAGCGGAACGTGCGCGTGCGCGAGCGGCCCCAGATTGTCGATTGGATTTCCTCGATAAGCCTTTGCCCGCTCACGTCGTGAAACCCAAATGCTGCAACGACCATCTTCCATCCATCCGGATCTGGTTCTCCAGTTCGCAAAGCAAGCGGCCAGCTGGTAATATCACACACCGGTGCATCAGCGTAGATCGCAGCCACTTTGTCGGGATTGGCCTCCGCCCACGCATACACGTAAAGGCCCCCCGACTCATTCCTTCCATTTCAGCCTTTCGGTTCAGTTTATAAGTAAAGGTCAGCAACTCATAGAAGTGATTCCAGTGCTCCACTGCCTCCTTGTTCCCCAGCAACTCTGCCACATCCATATATTTGCAGACAGTTCACTTCGCAACGACGCACTACGCGGTGTCACACTGCATAAATGGACTTCGTCAAAGCCCGATCCAGATGAACGTAGCCACCATCCACGTACAGATATTGGCCTGTGATACCTGACGCCTTGGAAGACAATAGGAAGACGGTCATGGCCGCGATTTCTTCGGGTTCGGTCATGCGGTGGCCGAGCGGCACAGTCGCCGTAATCCTCCCCAGTTCTTTTTGGGGCTGGTCGAATTTCTTCAGCCAATCTCTATATTGTGGAGTCATCACCTCAGCCGGGACCACCGCGTTTACACGAATATCGTACAAGGACAACTCGGTTGCCCATTCTGTAGTGAGTTCGAGGATGGCTCCCTTGGCGGCGGCGTATCCCGAGGTGCCACCTTGTCCGGTCACGGCTACCTTCGAAGCCATGTTGACGATGGATCCTTTCGATTGTTTGAGAAAGGGCAAGGCCGCTTGGGCGATGGTGTAGTAGTGCATCAGGTTGAGGCGCAAGGACGCAACAAACCGCTCAGGGCTGCCGTGCTCCAGACCAACACCGTCATTGGTCCCGGCGTTATTCACCAGCCCGTCAATTCGACCAAGTTCCTTCCCCACCTCTTCCACGGCCCGTAAACTGTCCGACGATTCAGTTAATTCGACGCATACGCCTTTGTGTTTGACACCTTCCTGGTTGAGTTCGGCTTGGAGCTTTTGGATTGCTGCTTCGTCACGGTCAAGAATCACTGGAACGCCGCCCTCCCGTCCACAAGCGCGCGTGATCGCTGCCCCTATACCCTTGGCTCCGCCGGTGATCAATACCACTTTGTCTTTGAGACCTAGATTCATTTCAAATACTCTCCAATCACATTAGGATCAGATTGCACCATGCTGGCTTCCTTATTGTAGCGTGATCGATTTAACACGCCACTGCGTTCCTGGATAGAAAGAGTCGCTTGTTCCCCCAGAACATTCACGCTTTAGTTTTGGGGCGAAAGCAAATCACATAGAGCAGGCCAAACAGCAACATTCCGGCGCCCCACCAGATGTCGATATGGAGATGGGCCATGGCGACGGTGTTGCTGAGGGGCACAAATAGCTCATAGATTCCACGTCCGAGGATCAGCGCGCCATAGATAGTCAGCAGCAATCCAATAAAAAACCAAACGGGTATAAAATGCTTTTCCACGCTGCCTCTCTCACCAGAACAGGATATTTAGCGCAACAAACCCAATTGCCACCGCTACGGCCCACACGACAGGGCGTTGGAACAGCGGGAATTGCCCTTCGGAGGGTAGTTCAGTCAATCCGTAAACCAATCCTCTTAATTCATGGTCAGTTCTCGGTTTGGTGAAGAGGCTCACGACCACAGTGACTCCCATATTGACCAGCAGAGTCCAAAAAGCGCGGTACAAGTTTTCAGCCATGTCCTTCGCATGAGAAGAAAACGCGATGAACTGCAACGCGCTGGGATCGAGTTTTATCCACAGCCACAAGACGAATGAAGTCATGATGCCCGCGAACAAACCCCAGAAGCCGCCCGCGGGAGTGATCCGCTTCCACATCATGCCCAGGATTACCGTTCCGAACATCGGTACGATGAAAAATACAAATATGACCTGCGCGTAAACAATAATGCTGGAAAAGTTCATCACCAGATAGGCGGTCCCGATGCTTACGAATATGCCGATCAGAGAACACCACCGCCCCATCGATACATAGTGCGAATCGCTGGCCTCTTTCCTGATCAAAGGCTTGTAAATGTCATAGGTCCACACAGTAGTGAACGCGGTAACATTCCCCGCCATGCCGGACATGAACCCCGCAACCAGAGCGGTGATGCCCAACCCGAGGAGTCCAGGCCCGCAGTAGCGCGCCATCATCAAAGGGAGGGCCTCATTAAAAGTGTGCAGCCCTGGTCCAACTTGGTTTTCGGCAACAAGATGAAATGGCAAAACGGCAAGCGCCAACAGTCCCGGCAAAATCACAATGACCGGCGTGATCATTTTGAAGAATGCGCCGATAACCGTGCCCAGTTTTGCCGAACGAATATCTTTGGCGGCCATCACGCGCTGTACCACCAGGAAATCGGTGGTCCAATATCCGAAGGAAATGGCCAGACCCCAGCCAAAAATCACACCCGTCCAATGGACGCCCATCGGATTATTCGCGGATGCGCCAGTCGTACTCCACAGATGCGTGAAATCCTGGCCGGGAAAGTGCTCCTGAATGCGATGGATCATTCCCGCCCAGCCGCCGGTTTCGATCAATCCGACCACTGGAATTACCAGGCAACCAATCCAAATCAAAAAAAACTGCAACACTTCATTAAAGATGGCGGAAAGTAAACCGCCTGCCATGACGTACAGCGCGACCGTCAGGGATGAGACCCAAATACTGAAATGGATGTTCCAGCCTAAAATGACCTTCATAATGACGGCCATTGAGTACATATTTATGCCGCTCATGAGGATCGTCATCACGGCGAAAGATATTGCTGAAAGTAGTCGAGTATTTTCGCCATATCTCAGTTTCAGATATCCCGGGACCGAGTGGGTTTTGCAGATGTAGTAAAAAGGCAACATCACGAGGGCTAGAAACAGGATCGCGGGAATAGCGCCGATCCAATAGGCGTGAGCCACCAGAATCCCGTATTGATAGGTGGCAGCAGCGTAACCCATCATCTCTAGAGACCCTAGGTTGGCGGAGATGAAACTAAGCCCTGCAATCCAAGCCGTCATTTCACGGCCGGCCATAAAGAACTCTTCGCCAGTTCTTGCAAAACGTCGCAGGTACACACCCAAGCCGAGTACCAAAGCGAAGTACAGAACGATGATAATGAGGTCGATGGGGCTCAGGCGTAAACGGGAATCCGCCGATGCGAACAGGAACGCCGCAAACATCACCGCTCCGCACTTCTGACAGCCTGTACGAGTGGGAGGAGCAGATGATCCAGTTCCTGGTCGGTTAATTCAGTCGGCCGCACATTTCGGTAGAGGGCCCAGTGTTCGACATGTTCCACCATTTTTCCAGGAAGTACCTTGGTCATGGGCCCGAGTGTCTCGATTTCGAGAAATGTATTGTCAGTGAAGGTTTCAAACGAGCAGCCAAAATCAGGATAGGTCTTGGACGGGTCCGCTTTGTATCGTTTTACGAATGCTTCTCCGTTCAGCAAGTACGCGCCCCAGGTGTCCGGGTTGAACAAGCCAAGTTTCTGCGCTTCGCTATTATTGGGGTCCTGGCGCAGTGTTAGGTACTTTTTGGTGAACTTCCAGCGCGGGTCGCTCAGGTTGGAATAGGCCCACATCACCAATGGATTCGTGGCTTCAAGATTGATGGGATGTCTGCCTCGAGGCGGAAATCCTGAAACAGCCGTTCCGCCTGGGGCCATCATGGTCAATGCCCAGGGAGCAAACTCGAGCGTGAATAGAGAATGGTTGGTGATTCTGTGTGACACGGTTACGTTTGAACCAGAGAGAGCCAGACTGACTTCGATCTCCTTCTGTAGATTTGTCAAAGGTTCGATCGGTGCTCTGGCAATCAGGCCAGTGGCTGTGACTTGGATTTCGACCGGAACATTGTCTGGCGCCCAGGTAGCAATCGGATCCTCGGGGGCCTTCCAAACACGATCTCCACCCCGGAGCTGAAACTTGGCTTCGTTCGTCCCGCCCAACTGGTCTGCAAATTCCTTGAAAAGGTTCTGGCCACCCACAAATGCATAGCGAATGATTCGCGGTCCAACGTCGCCGGTCACAATGAGTTCGACCTCGCCATTCGTGACGCGGTAGCAGTTGTGCCATCCTTTGTAGTCAACTTTTTCGACTTTGACGGCGCCGAACAGGCTTGTATTCACGATTAAGGCCAGGAACAAAGACAGCGTAGTTCGAAACATGTACGGCCTCCAGCTCCCGAAGTCGGACCACGTTTCTCTCGCGGACAGTTCTGCGCGTCGCGGCGATTCGGAATACCAGTATTACGACTGACCAACGGTTTTAGGGTCGACACCACATAAGAAAACTTCAAGGCCGAGCTTTTTAAAAGCAGCAGCCTTGGCCAGCAATGCTTGATCGGCCGTGGCGGCATCTCTGCCGTAGGCCACTTGAATGTGGTTGGCTTTGTGCCGGCCCATGAGTTGATCCCGGCTCACGCCATGCAGCACGGCATTCATCATCGGCCATTGTGGTGTCGTCTCCTGCCATCGCCTTTCCACTTCCGCGCGAGGAAGATCCACAACGGTCGCGCGCCCCAAGTCGGCGAGCAGCCTATCTTTTTGCACGTAGATCCGGCTCCAAACAATCTCTCCCGGCTTGCTGATTCCCTTCAACGATCCCCCACCCAACGGAAAATACATTGGGGGCTGGCGTTCGCTGATCGCCTCTTGATATCCATTCGCGAAATGTTGCGGAGGCGCGGCTCCGGAAATCTCGAGGATCCAGACAAACTGACCGTCATACTCCTCACCGTAGCGCAAGTCGTGCAGTGTAGTTTCCGGATCAAGACCCATCTTGCGCCATATCCGGTTAGTAATGAGCGCATCAATGCCCGCACACTCGTCGACTTCGTTGAAGTGGGGAAGTGCGTTGCCGGCGTAGAGAACTTCGCCCGTTGCAGAGTTTTTTACTGGTGGTCGGTCGACATTATTGAGCAACCCTTCGACCAGGTCCGACGCCGGGCAGATGTCTTTCAGCCCCTGCTGATACTGAATGCCAATCGCATCGCACCCGAAGGCTGCCGCGATTTCCAGGGCGGCAACATACATGCGGCACTGTTCGAGAATCTGGCCGTCGGTGAGTTCGGTTGATTCGTCTTTACCAGTGCGAAACGTCACTCCTTTGGCATCGAGCCATTGCCTTACCCCATGCGCTTTTGCGTCCGATACGTTCCGCATCGCGGCGTAGAGTGCCGACTGGCTCAGTCGTTCTTTGAACATGCCCAACGGGTGCAAAAGTTCGTCAGGAACAATGGCGTTGTACATTCCCATGCAGCCTTCGTCGAACACACCGAGGATGGCGGGATGGCTGAGCAATTCCTCTGCAACTTCCGTACCAAGTTTCTCCGGCCCCGACGACCGGGGCAAAGGCTGAAACGGCTGGACATGGGTGTCGTCGTGTCGGACTTGCTGTCCTTGCAGCCACTGTTTGAGCCGAGAAAGAAAATACTCATCGCGAAAATCTTTGCTCCACAGTGTACTGTACGGAACGCCCGCCTTGGTCAATCCTCCATTCAGGTTGAGCATTCCCACCAATCCTGGCCAGCGTCCACTCCAGTTGGCAACCGTCAGAATCGGACCACGGTGACGAAACAACCCCGGGAATACGTGATGGCTATATTGCCAAACGGCCTCCGCGACAATCACAGGGGCGTCTGGCGGTATCTGGGAGAAAACCTCGATCCCGTAGCGCTGGCTGTCGATGAATCCGTGCTTTTTCTTCTCGGAATAGGGATGGGCCCGGCGTACGGAGCAGCCAAGAATTTCAATTGCAGCGGTTAATTGTTTTTCAGCGGCTGCTTGCGCTGGCCAGCACAATTGATTGGCTGAGGGCCGTAGATCGCCACTCGCCACCAGAAACACTTCATTCGTTCTATTCGCCATATAAGTGAGCTATGCAAGTTCTATTCGCAGGGTGCAGTCTATTAGAATCCTCCCAAATGTCCAATAGAAACGTTACGATTTTCCTTTAATCGAACATTGGGAGGGGTTCTCGCAGAAAAAACAGCTACGAAGTCACTGCAAGCGCGGCAGTTGAGCTCCGCACGCGCAATTCAGCGGTAAGGCGTAAGTGTCGTGCAGGAGAATCGGTCGTGTCGCCGCGATTCATGAGTTGAAGCAGCAGTCCGAATGCCTGCCTCCCCATTTCGTACGTAGGTTGGGCGATCGCGGTCACACTGGGGCTGAGATATTTGTTCCAGGCGTAGTCATCGAATCCAACAACGCTCATCTGTTGGGGGATTTTTATTTTCTTTTCATCGAGGGATTGCAGAAGTCCCAGCAAAAGTTTGTTGTTGCTTGCCATGACGGCTGAAGGTCTGGGTTCCAGGCGAAGTAATTGCTGTGTAGCGTCGAAGCCGCTCTCGATCTGCACGTCACCCTGGACCAGATACTCATCTCGTATCGGCAAGTTCGCTTCTTGCATGGCGTTGCGAAATCCCTCTAGGCGGTCGCGATGAGGAGAGAGGCTAAGCAGGCCAGTGATCATGGCAATCCTCTGATGCCCCAGATCGAGCAAATGACGCGCGGCAAGGTAGCCTGCCTGTACGTTGTCGGTGGAAACGGTCCCTTCCCCCTTGGAGGCCGGCAAGCGGTCTACGAAAACGCATGGAACGTGCAATCTGAGAGTGGTTTCGTACGAAATCGAATCGCTGCAGCAGGCCAGCAAAACTCCATCCACTCGGCGGGAGAAGAGAGCCAGCAGGTGATCGTTTTCGCGGCCGGCATCTTCCTGCGAATCACACAGAAAGACGGCATAACCTTGTCCGTAGGCAGCCTCTTCGACGCCGCGAACCACCTCCGGATAAAATGCATTCGTAATATCCGGGACCACCACTCCAATGGCACGGGTCCGTCCTTTTTTCAGGCTGCGCGCGATCTCGTCCGGTTGATAATGAAGGGCGGACATGGCGCGCAAGACCCGCTGTTTCCGATCTGCGCTCACCGGAACGTTCTCATTCACAACCGCCGAGACGGTCGAAGTGGAGACTCCAGCCATCCGCGCGACATCTTTCATCGTGTATTTTTCGCGCTTTTTCATGCAGGATAGTTATATCGTGAGGGGTACGATGTTGAGAAGGGGCGTTCTTGAAGAAGTTCATATTTCAAGGGTTAGTTCGGGGAACATCGTAACGATTCGTTTTATGGGGTCGGCCGGTGAAAGCGGTTGGGAATCGGACGGAATGCAGCGCCTCCGTCCTATGCGGAAGGGAAGGTTTTTGTGCGGCTTACGATCTCTTTAATGCTCTGGGCCAGACTGGCGACTGTTTTTGCAATGCTGGCCCTTCTGGCGCCGGCTACTGTGTCGCAGGCGCAGGACAGTAGCTATTCCCCAAATTCGCAGCAGATTCCCTCGCCGGAATGTTTAAGCCTGCACGATCTGTGGTCCTCGGCATCCGAGCGTTGCGCCTCCGAACAACACGAGGGCTGGCTCCAGGACATCCGGCATTGGCGCGCATGAGCGTCGTATTCGCATCGGCTACAATCCAGCTCGCGATACCAAATGCCTGCGCTGCAATGGACGCAATCAAGCTTCATCCAACCGCAGATGATGGTGCAGGATCGCTACTTTTATGACCCAGTCGCCGGCACGCTACACGGTCGACCGCTATCTCGATGACCTAGACAAGCGATATGGCGGAATCGACGCGGTCTTGATCTGGCCCACCTATCCTAACATGGGCATCGACGACCGCAATCAGCACGACATGGTGCGGTCCATGCCGGGCGGCATCGAGGGCGTCCGGCAGATGGTGGCTGATTTTCACCGCCGCGGCGTGTGCATGTCTTTTTTCCCATGATGATGTGGGACCAGGGAACCGCGCGATCCAGGCGCCGCGTGGCCGGATGCGATCGCGAAGCTCATGAAGGAAATCAACGCCGATGGAATCAACGGCGACACGCAGGATGGCGTTGCCGCGGGCCTTTCCGCGAAGCGGCCGAGCGCGCGTGGGCCATCCGCTTGCCTTCGAGCCGGAAGGTCCGACCCAGCGGATGAAGCGGTCGCTTGGAACATGCTTACCTGGGGGCAATACGATTTTCCATTTCGTTCCCACGCGTGGACCGCTACAAGTGGCTCGAGCCACGGCACATGGTGAACATTTCGGACCGCTGGCAACGCGGACAAAACCGACAATCTGCAATTCGCGTTCTTCAACGGCGTGGGCTGGGAGAGCTGGGAAAATATATGGGGAATCTGGAACGGCATCACGCCACGCGATGGCGAGGCCACCCGTCGCGTGGCTACCATCGAGCGTGCCGTTGCTCCGTTCCTTGTGAGTTCGGAATGGGAGCCGCTGCTATCCCATGCTTCACTTATGGGGTATTCGCCAGCCGCTGGCCGAGGGGCGAACAGACGGTCTGGACCATCGTCAATCGCAATGAATTCCGCGTCGCTGGGGCGCAGATGGAAATTCCAGCATCGTCTGAAACGAAATATTTCGATCTCTATCACGGTGTCGAACTGCTCCCCCAACGCGAGGGCGACCGGCTTGTGTTGCGTTTTGATCTCGAAGCCAGAGGATATGGCGCACTCCTGGCTACGAAAATGCCTCCGGATGCAGCGCTGCAAAAATTAATGGCTCAGATGCGCGGCATGACGGCGAAGCCGCTCTCCAGTTTTTCCAACGAACGAAAGGTATTGCCGCAGCAGATCGTCGCGATGGCGGCGACGCGAGTTCCTGCGAGCGCACCTCCGGGCATGATTAAGATTCCGCCAGCGGAGTTCGTCTTCAAAGTCAACGGCATCGAGATCGAGGGCGGCGATCAGGACGGCGTCGATGTGCAATACCCGTGGGAGGATTCTCCGCGGCGCTTCCACGAGCAGGCAATGCACGTGAAATCTTTCTGGATCGACCGCTATCCCGTGACCAATGGTGAATTCAAAAAGTTTCTCGACGCAACCCACTATCAACCGCCGGACCCTTTGAATTTTATGCGCGACTGGGTGAATGGTACTTTTCCCGCAGGATGGGAGCACAAGCCGGTCACATGGGTCTCTCTGGAGGATGCGCGGGCCTTTGCAGCCTGGGCAGGGAAGAGACTTCCGCATGAGTGGGAGTGGCAATACGCGGCGCAGGGAACGGACCAGCGGGCGTTTCCCTGGGGCGAGCAGTGGGATGCCGGCGTGGTCCCGACCCCCGATAAGAGCCGGCACATGCGCGGACCCGATAATGTGGATGCGCATCCTGCTGGCGCCAGCCCCTTCGGTGTAATGGATCTCGTCGGCAACGTTTGGCAATGGACGGAAGAATTCGGCGACGAGCACACGCGCGCGGCGATTGTGAAAGGTGGCAGCTACTATCAGCCACAAGGATCGATATGGTATTTTCCGCAGGCCTATCGCTTGAATCAACACGGCAAACTCTTGCTCATGGCATCAAGCCGGGACCGCTCGGGCGCAGTAGGGTTTCGATGCGTGATGGATGCGGAATAGTGAGAAGAAAACTTTGGAGAATAATAATCATGGAGCGGAGTCCCGAACCTTCGAAGCAGAGTTTTATGGCCACTCGCCGCCAGGCGCTGCGATGGGTAGGATTTTCGGCAGGAGCTTTGGTTGCCAGAGTTGTTGTCCCGGGCAGACTGATGGCGAGACCCGCTAACTCTTCAGCCCAATCGGGCCCTGCATTTCAAGTCGGATTATTCACCAAGGTTTACGATCCGTCCGTGGGAGAGAAGGAACGGTGGTACATCAATGACCACACTTTTGTGCGTGCGGAATCCGGCCAGTGGCATCTGTTTGGCATTACCCACCAAGAGCCAGCAAATGCCATGAAGGAAAAAAAATTCGCTCATGCGACTGCTCCTAACCTGCTAGGCCCGTGGACGAAGCAACCGGCTGTTCTAAACGTGGATGAAGCGCAGTGCGAAACCGTGGTATGGGCCCCCTATGTATTGGGGCACGAAGGCCTGTATTACATGTTTTATTGCGCGGGAGGGAAGGAACACACGAAATATCACATTCATCTCGCGACATCGTCCGATCTGTTTCACTGGAAGCGCCATCCGGCGAATCCCATGGTCGTGGATGGTTATGACGCGCGCGATCCCATGGTCATACAACACGAAAAGGAATGGATCCTCTACTACGCTGCCACGAGCACGCCCAAGGGCGGCAATCACATCGTGAAGTCTGCCACCAGCCCGGATTTGATCCACTGGTCGCATAAAACCGAGGTTTTTCGCGATGCAGAAACCGGCACTTATGGTGGGCCAACCGAGTCTCCCTTTGTGGTGTCACGAACAGGGAAATATTATCTGTTTGTCTGCACCAATCACGGATACAACGAGACGGTAACCTACGAGAGCGAAACACCGTTTCACTGGGATGCCAATAAATTGGTGGGAAAATTTCCAGCCCACGCGGCCGAGGTGATTCGATCGGAGGATGGCAAGTGGTACGTTTCCCGCGCTGGATGGGGACAGGGCGGCGTATATCTGGCGGAGCTGATCTGGGAAAGCTGACCTCAATGCCGTACCATCAGACTATGCTGAGCAAATTGCTTAAGCACATGTCTGCTTTCGGCATGCTCGTTGCGTTTCTGTTTACTTCCAGGTTCGCATGGGCGCGCTCCGATTCGGTTCCTGCCGCGACCATTCAGAACATAGGGGTTTCTCTTAGGGCCGGGCAATACAAGGCTGCGCTTCAGCTTATCGAGGTGACTCTGCGCGATTCTCCCAACGATCCCAGATTGCGCAGTATGCAGGGTATGGCGCTTTCTGGATTGCACCGCACTTCAGATGCCCTTGTCGCCTACCAACGCGCGCTCAAGAGCGCTCCCGATTATCTGCCTGCCTTGGAGGGCGCTGCCCAGATCGAATATGAAGCTGGCGGCGAAAATGCGATCCCTCTGCTGCAACAGATTTTGAAGACGCATCCTAATGATTCGACCAGCCATGCCATGCTGGGAGCATTGGATTATAAGCGGCAAGATTGTCGAGGCGCTGTCCTGCATTTTGAGCGGAGCCGGAAGGTCATCGATTCTCAGCCGTCGGCGCTGCAACAATACGGATCGTGCCTGGCGAAAGTCGATCGAGTTGACGAAGCGATAGCGATATTTCAGAAAGTTGCAGACTCGAATCCGGGGGACACTCAGGCACGCATACGTCTGGCGGCCCTGCAACTCAAGGCGAAACGTCCCCAAACTGCAATCGCGACCTTGCTACCTTTGCTCGCGCAAAACCAGGCACAACAAGCTCCGCCCGACGCAAGTGTGTCCGAGTTAGCGTCAGCCGCGTATGAGGCTTCTGGAAACACGCAGGAAGCAGTAAATCTTCTGAACCGTGCAGTGACCTTGTATCCGCGCGACCTCGGCCTCTATCTCGATCTTGCAGAGCTAGCGTTTGACCATCATTCGTTCAAATCGGGGGTCGAAGTAATGAGCGCGGGATTGCGCGTTCTTCCTGATGCCGCGCCCCTTTATCTGGAACGCGGGCTTTTGTACGTTCAACTCGCGGACTACGAGAAGGCCGAAGCAGATTTTGAAAAAGCCGCCAAACTGGATCCCCGGCAGACAGTCAGTCAGGTTGCGCAGGGCAAAATCTCGGAACAGAATGGCAATTTTGAACAGGCACTGGAGAAGGTTCAGCAGAGATTAGCCAAGACTCCGAACGACGCTTTATTGCTTTACACGAGAGCGGAAATTTTAGCGCAGAAGGGCGTCGAACCGGGCAGCCGTGATTTTCAGTTGGCGCTGGAGTCTGCGCGCAAAGCAGTGGCCTTGCAACCACGAATGCTGCTGGCCCGTAACATCGTCTGCACCCTGCTGTTGAGCGCAGGGAAACTTCCGGAGGCCGCTGACCAGGCGCGGCAAATTCTTAAGGAAGATCCCGACAACGAATCTGCCCTTTACCATCTGATTATCGCACTCCGCAGGCAAGGAAAGACGGCGGAACTTCCAGATCTTCTGAAGCGGCTGCGACTTCGTCAGGCGGCCGTTAAAGATGCCTGGACGCGAAGCCGAGGTGATCAGGCCGGAGGCACCCCTCGCTAGCAAGCTTCGAGCACATTGTATTCTTAATACCTTGATTCTTATCTCTAAAGCACTGTTAAATCGTATCGTGCGGTATCGCGGAACGTTTCGATCAAGATTCTAAGTTCCTCCGGCTGTCCACGGTTGCTAACCTTCGTATTCTTATTAAATTATCCAAAAACTGACGAACATGAAAGGTATCGCAACGTTTCGATTGCAAAGTGATGCTTCTGTCGCTATAGTGCTAGCTTCCAGCCCGGAATGTGGGCTGTGCCGGATTCTAAAAACTGAGGGGAACCATGAAACGTACACGGCTGGTGTCGGCTGCGCTTTTGATCTTCGGGATGTGTGCGGTATGTTGGGCCCAATTCAGTAGCAGCGTTCAAGGAACGGTGCGGGACTCCACCGGAGCGGCGGTTGGCAGCGCCAAAGTTCAGCTCCGTGATTCAGGAACGGGCGTTACCAGTCAAATGGTCACTAATGCAGTGGGCTTCTATCGCTTCAACAGCCTGCCCATCGGCAAGTACAGTGTCACGGTTGATGCCAGCGGGTTCAAATCGCAGACAATTGAGTTTCCGGTGACCGCCAACCAGTCGCGTGACGTGGATGTGACACTGGCAGTGGGTGCAGAGATGCAATCGGTGAATGTGACCGGAGAAGCTGCACTCGTCGACACTTCCGAAACACGCATCCATCTCAGCCTCGACGCGGAAAAACTTCAGGATATGCCGGTGCTCAACAACAACATCATCGGCCTGATGAGCATCGCGCCCGGCGTGGTCGGCAACAACGCCGATCAGGGTGACAACTTTACCAACGAATACTTTCCTGACATGAGCGCAAACGGCCGGAATTGGTCCGGCAATCAGTTTAATATTGACGGGCTGACCGTAACCAGCAATGTGACGACCGGAACATTGAACTGGGCGCCGAATCCGGATTCAGTGGCAGAGCTGACCGTCGAAACCAATACCTTCAAAGTGGACCAGGGCTTTGGCAGCTCCATGGTCGTAAACATGGTCACTAAGTCGGGAAGCAACCAATTTCACGGCAGCGGCAAATACTTGTTTAATGATCAACACATGTGGGCAGCGACACATTTCACCGATCCCACAGCCGGTTATGCGCCGTTCCAGAAGCACGATATCAGTGGAACATTCGGTGGGCCGATCATTAAGGACAAGACTTTTTTCTTTGCCTCGGTGGAGACACTGCGGTCGTTGAGTTCATCCGGGAAGCAAGGAACGACATTCGAAAGTCCGCAATTTGTCGCGTGGGCGCAGCAAAACTTCCCGAATTCCATAGGGACTAGCGTCCTGACCAACTATCCGGTCGTCGGATTAAATAACACCAGTGTAAACAGCCTGGCTTCCGACTATTTCGGAAGCGGTTGCGGAACCGCAGTACCTATGACATCCCCTGCGACATGCCGGTCATTATGAACGGCAGTTACAATCAAAGCCCGTATCGCAATGGGTTGCAGTACTCGGTCCGTGGAGACCAGTACCTTAACGGAGGCAAGGACAGGATTTATGGAAGCTATCTGAATATGAACGAAGGCGACGAGAATGCGGCCATCCGAAAAAGCTTCTCTTCGGTGAACTCGACTACTTCGTGGGCGGCGCAAGCCAGTTGGACGCACACATTTTCGCCGAACCTGATGAATGAGTTGGGTTTTTTCGCCGATCACGTGTTCGGCTGGAGCACCAAGTCCGCGCCCTTCTCGGTTCCCAGCATCACAACTGCGGGAGTGGGTTTGACGATTGATCCGGGCTGGTCGGGTTCTTACGCTCAGCATAATTACAACTGGCGCGACGTCGTGAGCTGGGTACATGGGGCGCATTCATTTCACATTGGCGGAGGGTTTTTCCGCGATGACGATACCGCGGATTTCCGTAACGCGCAGGGTCGCCCGCAATTTAACTTCAACAATCTGATTGATTTAGTTACGGACAATCCTTCCAGCGAAGGCGGGGTGGCCTACGATCCTTTGACCGGGCAGGCCAAGCCATTCGTTTTTGGCGCTAAAGGGAATGGCGCGAGCCTGTTTTTCCAGGATGAATGGAAAGTCCGCTCAAACTTGACACTTACGCTGGGCGTACGCTGGGACGATTTCGGCAATCCGATCGGAGTAAATGGCTACCACTACACCAATTTATTCCTGGGGAGCGGAGACCTGAATCAACGCTTCGAGAATGGGGTTATTCGCAGCGTGAATTCCCCTTTCGCTCACCGGTTGAACCGCAATTTCTCTCCCCGCATCGGGTACGCTTGGTCGCCGGGACACGATGGGAAGACCAGCATTCGTGGCGGCATCGGTGTGTACCACAACCCGATTGATCTCGGCGAGACCATCGACATACTTCGCGGAAATCCGCCCGGATTTCTTTTCCCGACCTTCACGCAATCGACTCCCATAAAACCGATCTTCTCTCTAGGCACCCAAAACACGGATTGGCCTTTCGGTTTCACCTTGCCGCAAATTCCTCTGGGCGTGGTGAATCCCGCCGGTGGACTGGTGGGAGTCCAGTCGGACGTCTGGGGGATTGATCCTCATCTTGGGTCGCCGACCACCTTGAACTGGGTGGTGGGAGTGGAGCGAGAAATACCCGCGAAGTTCGTCGTTTCCGCCAACTACTCGGGATCGCGGACTTGGGGTGCGCTCTCTGGAGCGGACTTTAACCGTTTCGCCGGTGATCTGACTGACGGGAATCTCGATCGTCTAACCAACAACTTCGGCTCAATGGACTACATCTTCAATTTCAATGACATCTGGTATAAGGCTCTTCTGTTATCTGTTCGCCGCTCGGTGGGCCGCTGGTTTCTTTCCAGGCGTCTTACAATCTTTCGAGTTCTTCTGACCTAGGGCAGGGCGGCGATCGTACACTCGGGACCTTGTATGGGGATTTCGCTAGCCAGCACGATATGGCCCAAAAAGCTCACTCGGCGTGGGATGTGCGACACCGATTCTCGGCTTCTGGCTTACTCAACGCTCCAACGCCGTTTGCAAATTCTGCGCTGAGCCGTGCGCTGCTGGGCGGGTGGGAATTGGGGTTCACGGTGAGCGTGCAGACCGGCACGCCTTACAGTGTGTACACAACCAATGACTATCTCAACGGTGGCGACTACAATCGCGACGGCTACAATTACGACTATCCGAACATGCCAGCGTCGAATTTCAGTGGGAGCCATACCCGTTCGCAGTACTTGAACGGTCTCTATACGGCGTCGGATTTTCCGACCCCGACGATCGGGACCGATGGCAACTTTAAGCGTAATGCTTATCGCAACCCCGGTTTCTTCGGTGTGAACACCAGCTTGATCAAAGAGAACAAGCTGCCGTTTTTCGGAGACCGTGGTGTTCTTCAGCTGCGTTTCGATTTCTTCAACTTGTTCAACCGGACCAATCTTGGTGCGGTAGACAGCAACCTGGCCGACTCGACGTTCGGGACGGTGCAATCGCAGTTGGATCCAAGAGTAATTCAGGTGGGCGCAAAGCTTATTTTCTAGGGTGATCCGGCATGATCGTAAGAATGCCGCTGGTTTTTCCGGCGGCATTTTATTTTGTTGCAGCGGTGATTCGTGCGCAGAGGAAATCTCTCGCTGTCCACGCTTTCGTTACCTTGAAGTTCTCTATACAGGCCTACTTCACCTGCCCGCGCAGAACTACGATCGATGCTTTCGGGATTTCATACGTGGTCTGCGCGGTGCTCGTAAGCTCCGAATGTGCCGGCGGCCCGTCTGGGTCAGCGTAGCTGTTTTCTTCGTGATTGTGCCACTGGTATTGGGCGGATCCGAAAGTGATTTGGGTCAC
Source organism: uncultured beta proteobacterium (assembly GCA_963782495.1). Lineage (GTDB taxonomy): Bacteria > Pseudomonadota > Gammaproteobacteria > Burkholderiales > Thiobacillaceae > DASQBT01. The sequence continues at coordinate 98,091 of CAWAJU010000009.1, forward strand.
CGGCCCAGCGAAATGTTGATCGGTCATAGGGCCGTTGACAGAGCGGAAAGCGATGGTCAGGGAGTGCGCTTGATCGTGGTCCCGATTCACCACCAGCAGTGCCCACTGTCCGTCTGGGCGCAATAGCGCATACGCAGTCACGGGTTGCGCTCCAGATTCGTCGTGAAGGATGCCGACGCGGAAGAGCCTGTGCAGCTGATCGACCGGCTGCGCCCACTCGCGGGTAATGAGCTGCGTGGCAAAATATTGGGAGAGGTGTCCTTTGATCTGAAAATCTTTATCGACTTGAAGGGCGCTGAAGCTGCCGCCGCCGGCATCGCAGCCGCGCCACATAGGCTCAGGAATGTAGTGGTAGAAGTAGCTGGCTGTTCCGCCCGCGGTCAGGAAAGATCCTTCAAAGTCCGCCAGCCAGAGCGCGCCCATGATATCGGGAAAAATGCCGCCACTGCTGCCTGCCAGGTTGCCTTCGGTCATCATGAAAGGAACATTGGCCGGCACGCCATCGTTTCTCCACACGTCTAAAATGTGCGTGATGAGTTCGGGTTCGCGATAGAGTTCATTCCATTTCGAGACACAGTTGTAGGGATAGTGTTCGAACGACATGAAAGCGAGGTCCGAGATGCGTCCACGAGCCTGGAGATAATCGATAAAACGGCCCAGCCATGAGACTCGTCCGTCTGCGGTTGGCCAGACTTCGATATCTTCATTGACTCCTTCAAAGGACGGGCCGCCCAGCTTTAATTTGGGATCGACTTTGTGCAACGCCGTGGCAAATTGCAGGTAGAGCGCCGCATAGTCCTCGGGTTGCATGTACTGTCCATCGGACTCCTCGCCCATCTCGACGTACGAAACAGGATAGTGACGGTTTTCCAGATACGAGAGCTCTGCGGCTGCATCTTCGGGAGTGTTGTAGATCATTGCGATCGGTACCATAGCTGGAAGTCCGCGCGTGATGCCGCTCCTGAAGAACCGGTCGAACCCAACCTGCTCCCGACCGTTTTCGACGATGTCAGAGGTGGTATGCCACGGATCGACCGAAGAACAAATGGTCCGGGTCTGGCCGGGTCCCGTGGCATGCAGAACTACATCGCTGAATCTGCCGCTTTCATGCAAGATGCCGGCATAAGCTTCGCGTAGTGCATATCCCAGGCAATTACGCACATCGGAGGATCCATGCGTATCGCAGGTATTGGAGGAGGCTGTCATCCATATGCGAACATAGCGCGCGGAAATCGCGATGTTGGTAAGAGACAAGGTCACCGTGCCTCCGCGGCCATCATTCACGAATCCGTTGGAAAAGGTTTGCCAGATACCGCTCGTAGCCTGACGGCGTGGATTGTTTTCCCCGGCAGTCCAGAACTGCACGCGATATTGGGTAGCATATGGTTCACCCCAGGCGATGCGAATCGCGTTCAGCTTCTGCATGCTGCCTAGATCGAGAATCACCCACTGGGGCAAGAGGGAATCGTCTTCACCTGTGAAATGCTTCGAGAGATATGGATTGCTCTTCCAGTAACTCGCTTCGTCTCCGTCGGTGAGTTTTGAATAGTGAAAGCCTTGCTCCGCGCTATCCATGGTTGTGCCGCGATGCGGGAGGGCGTAGCCGTAAGAATGGTCGAGGCTGGCAGTGGATGGCGTCGACTGCCCGACGAAATAACCTTTGCCGGATGGGTCACTCCATCTTCCGATGGGGTTCCAGTGCCAAGCCTCGGCCTCAAGCTCGGTGTTCTGTCGATAGGAGACGACTTGCCATCCCGCGCCGAGAATCTCGCCAAGCATGGGCTGCTCAAGCGCATGGTTGGCTGCCTTCATCTCAATGCGATCCACGGCGGCCCCGAGCGCACGTACTGGGCTGAACTCGTTCACCACGTGCGATGGGGTTGAATCGACGACGAGATCCTGTCCTCGTGCGGCGGATTGGCTGAAAAATACAGTGGCAGCGAGTGCGGTGAGGATGGTATCTCGAATCGACATGATTTGAGGTGTCTTTCCGGTTAGTCGAAATGAAGTGATGATAGGGCCGATTACCGCAACCTCCGCGCTTCTACGCTCGCTCAAGTTCTGTTTTTAACAGTCTTTAGGATTGGTGTCAATTGTTGTATTTTGTATAGTTTAAGAGATTATTTCAGTTTATGATGGTGCCGATGATTAGCTCTTCATTGGCCGTGGAGGGAAGCTCTGAGACGCCGGTTTCGAATATCCAGACTGTGATCTATCGAAACGAATCGAAACGACAGTGGGCAGCCCGATCGATGGGCCTTATTCTCGGATTCTTCGCCATTCTGGCCTCAACGATTCACGCGCAAGTCAGCCCACCAATCGAAGATCTCTGGCGGCTCGATCACTTGGCGCAGTTGCGGCCATTCGTGAAGGTCGGCTCGTTTTCAAGTTACGACCGGACCGGCGGAAACGATGATGGCTTTTCCGGGAAATATTCGTTCATTCGCAAAGAGGGGGATGCACTTGTCGTCGCCGAACTACAAGGCCCCGGTGTCATCACTCGCATCTGGACTCCGACGCCAAACGACTCTCCCCTGGAATTCTTCTTCGACGGCGAGACCAGTCCACGAATCGTGCTGCCGTTCTTGGACATTTTCGATGGAACCCACGCGCCTTTTCTGGCGCCGCTCGCCGGTTCGGGCGGGGGCGGATTCTACAGCTATGTACCGCTGCCATTTCAGCGCTCGTGCAAAATACGTTTGCATGGACCGAAGATGCAGTTCTTCCAGATCAACTACAGTCTTTATGAATCGGGAACAAAGATTGCGACTTTTGATCCAGCGGACCCGGACCTGCCCGGAAACATAGGCAAAATTCGTGAAACTTGGAATTCTGTTTCAGACGAGGTTGTTCCCAAGCAAGCGCATCGAGAATTTAAAGAGCAGGTGCTAGAAGCAGGGAAAAGTGTCACGTTATTTGAATCCGAGCGACCGGGTCGAGTCGTCGCAATTCGAGTGACTCCTGCGTCAGCCTTTGCCGGGACCGATCGCAGTCTGGTATTGAAAGCTATCTGGGATGGCGATGCCAATCCAGCTATTCTTGTGCCGGTTGGGGATTTCTTTGGATATAGTTTTGGCGGTCCCAGCGCTCGCTCGCTGCTCGTCGGTACGAAAGATGACACAGCCTACGCTTATTTCCCCATGCCCTACGGTAAGTCGGCTCGGATTGAGATCGCTTCGGAACGACAGTCTGGGCCGCCGGTGAAATTTACTTCAGAAGTTATTTCAACTTCGGAGCCACTCCAGAGGAGCGAAGGCCGTTTTTATGCACGCTGGAACCGGCAGAATCCGGTTCCGCAGGGGGAACCGTTCAAGTTTGTCGAAGTCGAGGGGCGTGGCCACCTAGTTGGCGTGAGTTTACAGGCTCAGGGTTTGGAGTCAGGGCAGACTCTTTTTTTTGAAGGCGACGATGAAGCAACTGTCGATGGGGAACTTACGATCCACGGAACGGGTTCAGAAGACTTCTTCAATGGCGGCTGGTACGACATTCCCGGACGCTGGAATGGGCGGTTCTCACGTCCACTGAGTGGTGCGCTAGACTATCAGAAATCGTTGGGACGTACCGGCGGGTATCGCCTGATGTTGAGTGACGCATACGCCTTTCGCAAGAACCTAAAACTCACCATCGAACATGGTGGCGAGGGAAATGACGTGCCGGCAGATTACGCCGCGACATCGTTCGTGTATCTGGAGAATCCTCCCACAAAATTCTCAGCCCTTCCACCAGTTGCCGACCGCGCCGTCATTGATCCCGCCAGGATTGTCTTTGTGCCGGGATGGAACGAGCCGATTTACGCCTTTTCGTTTCAGAACATGGGCTTGCGCAAACAGGTGATAAAAATCGACGGTAAAGATGTTCGAGTGCTTTCCGTGGAAGCGCAAGGAGAAGAAGTGTTCGGTCCACACTACATCGCCTTCACGATAAGAATTCCGAAGGCGGGCGACTATCTCGTGTCCCTTGATGCCTTGCGCGGCCCATCGCAGGGAACGGTGCAGTTGATGGTCGACAACAAATTGTCCGGGAAACTGGTCCACCTTGCGGGCTCGTCCTTGACTCAGGCTAATGGCGTGGAGTTGGGGACAGTGCATTTCACCGCAGGGGAGAATCAATTATTTTTTCAATTAAAAGCTGAGGTTCCTAATGAGGAGCCATTTCGCACTGATCTCGTCCACATCGTGTGCCTGCGGCAATACTGAGTCAGTAGCACCTCTACCTTCAGTGCAGCCTCACTCCATTTACCACCCGGTTGATAATGCCGCCGGGGCTAGGGTTATCTGGATTCAGCTCCATCGCCAGACTGAGGTGATAAGCCAGCAGCTGCGGGAAAACGATCTCAAACGGCGTGCGGAGATCGTCCGGAAGTTCCGATGCTGCTGCCACGATTCGCGTGTGGATACCTTCAGCAGAAAAATCATGCGGCGCGATGCAGACGATACGGCCGAGTTGCTTCGTGTTCAATTCATGAATCAGATCTGCCTCGTAGAGCTGTCGTTGAGGATCGCTCGAAATCAGGCAGAGAGCTAGGGTCTCGCGGTCCAGAAAGCTCATTGGGCCATGGCGCAACCCGAGATACGTTTCGGGGATTGCGGGGATCCGTCCACCGGTCATTTCCAGAATCTTCAGGCAACTTTCCTGCGCCCATGGAAACAGTGGGCTGGAGGCGAGAACCACGGCTCGAGACGGACGCGAAGATGCCACGGCCCTGGCCAATGTATCGAGCCCGGGCAATTGATCCTCCACTCCCTGGCAAATAGAAGATAGATTGCGTTGAAAGATATCTCGATGACTTAAGCAGAGCCCGGCAAGAACAAGGTTGGAGAAGGAACTCGTCATTACAAGGCTGCGGTCGTTGGTGCGCTCATCAAGCAGCAACACTTCGATTTGCCGGTCCGTTGCCAGTTGGCCGTGTGCATTGCAGGTGATCGCGAGTTGCGGCAGCCCGGGAAAGTTACGGCGCGCCAGGTTGACGGCCCCGATGCTTTCCGGACTGTCGCCGGAACGCGCAATGGAAAGCATGAAATGTGCGCTCTTCAGCACCCGCGAATCGGTAAGCAGGTCCGTAGTCGCGACTACGCGGGAAGCCGGCCATGCGGATTGAATGGCCCCGGCTGCGTAGGCGACGTGCCAGCACCGCAGAGTACGCCGCTGCCTTCCGCCCATCCTCGCCAGTTCCTAGGTCGCGTGCGTCCAAAAGTGTCGCGCCAAAGAAGCGGTTGATGATAGATCTCGCCTGCGGTGATGTATCCCGGAGGGGCATTTCCGTCGGTTCCTTCTCGCGGTTGAGAAGCTGTTTCCATTCTTCCTTTTTCGATTTCAGGTTCGACAATTTCTGCAATGCCATGAGGGTTGAACTTCTGCATCGTTTTGAGGATGCAGAACTTCTCGCCTCACGACGTGCGACGGGGTAAAAACGTGATATTGGCTGCGATCAGCAGCCGGCAGCGGATTACGAGCAGAAGTGGTATTGCCAAAGGTTCCGTCTGCGGAGATCACTGTCCGCACCATTCAACTTCCCGGTTCAAAATGTCGCGGATTTCGAACCACAATTGCAGATGCATCGTGTATCCCTGGATCGGTGGCACGTGGCTAATTTTCAAGTACAGCCGTTCATGGTGTCAAATCGAAACGTTACGAAAATATAATTGTAGTTTACGTAAGCTTGCGATATATTGTCAACGCTTTCTTTTGTTGGAAGATGTAGATTGCGTTATTGTTCGTTTCATGCCACATTTGCCTTTTGCAAGAACCTGCCGGCGCTTATGGGGTAAATTCTGGCTGAGTCGAACGTTACTAAACATGCCTATCAGGACCGAGGATGGTGTCGGAAATGAGAATCCGTAGGATCGCCTTCCTGCAAGCTTTTCTATTGCCTTGTCTCGCCATCTCGCTATACGCGGCAGCTGCCACGGGGGATGTCAAAGGCAAAGGTCCCAATCTGAAAGTCGCGCACTTTTCAGGCTCTGCGGTCGAGATCATCGCTGACCAGCGGCCCACACCCTTCATGCGGGGAACGGATTGGTACTGGACGTTGATGGAAATCATCAACGATCCGGGCAAGCCGTCTTATGCGATCCTCGAAGACTGGGTTCATCCCAACGGCCACGTGATCTTCGTGGACACGCAAGGGGTGCGCATCGATCTGCCGAAATCTTCCGAACCCACGAGCGCCGATCCATCCACCATCCTCGGTGGCCACACTCCAGCGGAAATCAACGCCAGCGCTTCCGACCTTTTGGGCAATGAAATTCTCGCCAAACCTGGCGATCCCGAATATGAGGAAATCGCCCGGTCTTTCCTCCCATACGGAAAATCAAGACTTATAGTTTCGTAGGTACGCATGACTCGCCGACAAAGTGGGATTCGTATATGGCGGACGTACGCCCAATTTCGATCCCGCTCCCTACTATGCGCCGATCAACAGGATTCGAGCGAAGGCAAGGTGCGGGATGGCCTGGTCGGGGGATATCTTCCGATTCTGCGCTTCGTCTATCCGGAGTCAGAAGGCAACTGGACAGAGATGATTGCCTTCGCTCCCTTCGCGAATCTCCAACGATAACGACCGCATCCAGCCGGTCTGGTATCGCGTCGTCAGAGTCGAAAGCGGCGTGTTCAAGTGGGCGCAATACATCGATTCCTATCATCCATTTCCGCCACGCACCAAATACGATCCCAAGATTTTTTACCGCGACCTGGTAAACCTCAACGATGGCTGGATGAAAATGCTCGAACCGGCGATGAAGGTCGATCTTCCTGACGAGCGCGTCGCCAATATGGCCCGCTTTTCGCTGGTACGGGACATGATGACGCGGGTGAAAGACTATCCGCATTACGGGGCCTTCGATAAAGATTACTTCGGCAGCGAGCATGAAGGATTTCCCGACACCTTTACGGTCGATACCGCGGCCAGCCTTGATTGGGGCCTGGTCGACCTGGCTGGGCGCTACATCGACAATTATTTCGACAAGTACGTCAGAGATGATGGATCGATTCTCTACCGCGGTCCGGAGACGGGGCAATACGGCCGCATGCTCACGCTGGTGGCGCAATATATCAATTACGGAGGCGATCCGCAGGTCCTGTTCCGGCGTCGCAGCCGCATCGACGGAGTAACCAATCTCCTGTTGTTGCTCCGCGAAAAAAGCGAAGGAGCTTGCCGCCAGCGATCCTGCGTACGGAATGATTGCAGGATGGAGCGAAGCGGATGCTTGCCTGGATCCCGATCCGCCGCGCTACATGCAGCCATACTTTTCCAACAGCACAGAAGCCGCTCGCGGTTTTCGCGACCTGGGGAAAGTTTGGGAAAAGATTGGAAAGCAGAAGGGCGATCGCGGAACTTACCGCATGGGGCGAGCGCCTTTACCGCGAATCGGAGGAATTGCAGAAGGACATCCAAACTTCGATTTCCCGCTCGATCATTCAGTCCGAGGGTAAACCTGTTTTGCCGTCGATTGCAGGCGTCAAAGAACCATTTCATATCGTGGTGCCGCGGGACGAAACCGATCCTCAGTTCCGTTCCTATCGCGCATATATGGAGATGCTCTTTTCGGGCAACCTGACCAAAGAGCAGGTCAAGATGGTGGTTGACTATCGCAACAATCATCACGATATGATTCTGGGAGTACCGACAGCCTACGGTTATGCCACCACCGAGTTGGCGGGATTTCTTTCCTATGGCCACGGGTATGGCTTAATTCAGTACGACATGATTCGCGAAGCGCTGTTGATGATGTACTCCGACATGGCTCATCAATACACTCGCGGCACCTGGCTGGCGCCGGAAACAAGAAATGTTCTGATCGACCGCCCGGCTGCCCCCTATTGCACGCCCGCACAACTGGTGGTGTCCCTGATGACGCGCTGGGTGCTGGTCTTCGAAGATCCGCAATCGGAAACGCTTTGGCTGGGCAAAGCCATTCCGAGAAAGTGGCTTGAGGACGGCAAGAATACGTCGGTTTCAGGAGCTCCCACCCGGTGGGGGCGTATAGGCTACTCGATAGAATCTCACGTAAAAGAGGGAAGTATTGTCGCAAAAGTGGAGCTTCCTACTTCATTTCCCGCGGTCACAAAGCTGCGCCTGCGCGCTCCGGAGGCTGCGAAAATAAAGTCGGTCACTTTGAATGGAAAATCCTGGACGCAGTTCGATGCGGACGAGGAAACCATTACCATTCCCGCGGGTACGTCGGGAACGGTGAATCTGATCGCCAAATACTGAACCATTTGCTTCCATTCCCCGGATCGTTAGGAGCAAGAAGCGAAGTGTGTATCCATAGATGGTTGCGCTGCGCGGAAGTCTTCGGGATTGTCTTTGCGTTGGTGATGGCTGCGGAGACGCCGGCTTTCGCTTCATCGCCCTATTCGTGGGCAACTTATTTTGCCTCTAAACGAGTGGGGCCTATCGTTATTGACGGTGACTTGTCCGATTGGCAGTCAGTCAAAGGCTTTACCATGGACCAGGAAAAATTCTTCTTCGTGGGACAGGGAATGTCTTCGAAGAGCTGGGGCGGTCCAATGGATCTCTCCGCCACCTTCAAAGTTGTGTGGGACGAAAAATATATTTACGTGGCCGTGCACGTTGTCGATGACAAGGTGAATGAACCGTTCGGCTCGCTGGTGAGTGGAATGGATACCGGCTCATGGGACGATGACGGGGTTGAGCTTATGTTCGACAATGATGGATCGAACATGTCGCACTACTACATCGGCGATCCTATACACCACGAATTTCATTTCGTCTACAGCGCCAGGCATCCCTTAGTTTTCGATAACTTTTGGAAGTACCAGGCTGGCGCGCCGCAACCCATGTTCACCCTTCCCAACGGAGAAAAAGAGCCGCTGGCTTTTCCCAATGAAGTAATGGCCAAACACGAAATCACACAAACATTCGCAGATCTGCCTTATAACGGCGAGTTTGCGTTTAAGCGCACTGCAGATGGGTACAACCTCGAACTGCGGATGTCGCTTCCGGGCGCCGTCATGAAGCCTTTTCATGACGGTGGCCGCGCCATCGGGTTCGACGTAGCCATCAACGATAACGACGAAGGCAAAGGCCCTTTGAAACAGCAACTGCACTGGTCGGGGATGAACGACCTCTATTGGCGTGATTGCAATTTCTTCGGCAGGCTAATTTTGTATTAGCCGGTTTCGCGACGATTCCTCAACTCTCGACTCACTCTTCTGAAGTCTCGCCGCAACCAACCGTCAGTCGTGCTGACGAGTTCGTGTAGTACGCCAGTTCCTCCGTGCCTGAATATTCATCCCGACAAGATTGATCGATACCTAACAACAGCCGCTCCCCCATTGCCACGCGACTGCGCCATGCCAATATGAACAAGTATCACTTGGCGGTCGCTCTGACCCTACCGACCTCTTTGAGATCGTCCACAGACGTCGAAACCAACGGACGACACAAGCTCCTAGGCGACGGTCTCGTAACATTAGCTTTCGCGATCTATGCGTTTCAGTCGTTGCCGACCCGAATATTTGGGAACAATAACATGTCGATGGTTTTGGCCGTTATTCGTTCCAATAGGAATCATGCTCAGCTGTTTGACCGCCTCGACCTCGCAAGCGTTGTCTGCCATGACCCGCTCGTACAACTACACGATTCAGGCAGGATGGAGGTAATGAAGGCAATTGCGGCAGCCGTCTATCTTTCAACTCGCGACTTCTCACAGTTTTTCGCTTGGATAACAGAGAACCTCGGAGCATGGTGCTACGACATTGACCTAATGGAATGGACCCATCCGGGCTAATTGTAAGCTCAGTTCCGGAGGTAATTCCCGATGACGATAGTGACGGTTGGACTGGATATTGCAAAGCATGTATTTCAAGCACACGGAGTCGACAGGGCGGGCAAGGTTGTCGCTGCGAATCTGCCGCGGCAGTCCGCGATGCTGCTTCAGCTCTTCCAGAACCCGCACCACTCGTACTCCACCCAGCGAGGTATCGACCTCGATCGCCAGGCACTCCCGCGTATAGTCATCCACCACGTTCAAGATACGAAACCGCCGCCCCGAACTCAGAGCATCGGTTATGAAGTCCACCGACCACACCCGGTTGGCAGCCAACGCCTCCGGCAGCGGTTGCCGAACCCGGCTGCGCTTCCCTCCACGTTTGCGCCGCAGCGACAGCTTCTCCTCGACGTACAGTCGATAGATGCGTTTGTGATTCACCTGCCATCCTTCCCGCTCCAGCAGCACCTGAAAACGCCGGTAGCCGAACCGGCGCCGTGCTTCGGCTAATTCTCGCAGCCGAGTTCGCAGTTGCGCATCCTCGCTTGTTCGCCGCCGATATCGGCACGTCGCACGATGCAACTCCATCAGCCCGCAGGCGCGTCGCTGGCTCAACTCGACTTCTACCTGCATCACCAGCACCGCCTCCCGTCGCATCTGCGGGCCTACCACTTTTTTGTGACCACCGCCTTCAACGCTCGGATGTCGACCGCCTGCTCGGCCACGATGTGCTTCAGCTGCCGGTTCTCCTCTTCCAGCGCCCGCAACCGTCTCGCCTCGCTCACCTCCATCCCTCCAAACTTTCCCTTCCAGCGATAAAAACACGTCCGCGTGATCCCGTGCCTCCGGCACAGCTCCTCGGTTCCCACCCCAGCTTCCGATTCCTTCAGGATGGCGATGATCTGTTCTTCACTGAATCGACTCTTGCACGACTCCTCCTCTCGGCCCTCGGCAGGCCATTCTAAATTGGGAGAAGTCTCGTTTCGTCTGGGCTACTTTCCGGTGGGCAGGTCAGAGGTTCTTTTTCATCGACGACCGGCCGGAGAATGTGCATGCCGCTCAATTGGCTTTTCCGGAATTGTATTTCAGGATATGTCGCGATTGCGTGCGATCTGCACGGCCGCCGACTAGTGCCTTCGCCTCCAGAAATCTTCGTTTGATCCAGGCGTATCACAGCGGTGGGTGGGGCTGAAGAGCGCGTTCTCAAAAAGCATCTGAGTTGGTTTCACCGGCAATCCTACGCTCAGGCAATTGGAGAGCGGCCAATCCCGGCGAGGGAAAGGATTAGTCCCAAAACGTCACGCGAGTCACAAGGGCAGATCGGATTAGGTTCGCTCCAGTTAAGAACAATGCATTACCTTTGCGCCGTGCATTGTCATACAAACCCAAGGATCCGGTGCCACCTGACCCGTCCCGCATAGTGCTGGCTCCTGCGTGGCGGCGTGGCGTTATCACCTTAACTTGGATTTATTCTGTAGCCCTTGGATAGCGTCGGCGATCGCGAGAATGACTTGCTCATCACCAATACCTGTATTGATCATCAAGTGGTAAAGTGCGCGAGTTGGCCAGTCGGCGTGAAAATAGAACTTTACGAAAGCCATGCGTTCACGATCAACCGTGTCCAGCAGGTGTTCTGCTTCGCGGATATCTTTTCCCCTGGCAAGAAGCCGACGGAGCTTTTCTGAGCGAGGGGCATACAGGAACACGTGAAAAGTATCGCTCCGGTTTCGTAAAAAGTATGGTGCGCCTCGGCCCACCAGAATGCTATTTCCCTCTTCGGCAATCTTGAGAGCAACTGTTTCCATCATCTTGACCATGCAATCGGCGTCGAACATTTGCGAATCAGCTAGAGGAATGCCGCGGTCCGAACCACCGCGAAGGAAGAGCTTGGTGAGGCGATAAAGGCGGCTGTCAACCTTCTCATCCCGACTTTCAACCGAGGCACAGTCCACTTGTGCCATGGTTGCTATTTCTTGGCTGAGCGACTGGTCCCAAAGCTTCCAGCCCATTTGGGCAGCCAGTTTCTTGGCGATCACTCCTCCTCCGCATCCGTATTCGCGTTCTATGGTGACGACTCGGAACACAACCCTTCTCCTGGTTCCACCTGGATGCTCGCAATTATGAAGCGTTCGAGAGGCGCTAGTTTAGACTGGTTTCAACTGTTTGACAACTACAACAGTTGTCTTCTACACTGCGCGTGGGTAGAGTGCACTGGCTCGATTACTCCCCCTAGTTCCACGTTGCTGGCTAGCCGTTTTGCACATTGCCGTGGCAGTTCTTACCAAACTAATGAAGGCCTCTCCCCGCAAAACGGCAATTTCATGGGTGGAATCAGGTCGCATCTTACTGCGCGGATATGCGCTGGATAGTTTGGCTGCGGAATATGTCGTGGGCCGCCGCGGCTTATCTGACGGTTGTCGGGGAGTTGCCAGCCCCCCCAGTCGCAAGACTCTTTGAGGCGATCCTGGTTTCGGTGATCGATCATGGCCCAACTCCCGCATCCACTCTCGCAGCATGCACCGTTGCAAGCACCGGAGCTTCGCTGGGAAGTTCCGTGGCCGCGGGCATTCTTGCAGTAGGCAAATCACACGGAGGCGCAATCGAAGATTGCATGACGATGCTGGAACGTTGCGTCGGTTTGAACCAGGATCCGGAAGGGGCCGGCGCCGAAGTGGCGGCCGAATATCGAGCGCTGGGGCTTCGGGTCCCCGGATTCGGCCATCGGCAACACGCCGCGGATCCTCGCAGCAAGCGATTGTTCGAGTTGGCCAGCGAGGTTGGTCTGTCAGGACGCTATGTGGCGCAGGCGGTAGCCATGGAAAGGCTGCTATCACAAACTGCAAGCAAGTCCGTACCCCTAAATGCCGACGGAGCTATCGCCGCTCTTCTTTGCGAGATAGCTTTCCCGAAGTCAGCCGCCAATGGCATCTTCATGCTCGCTCGGGTTCCTGGCCTGATAGCTCACAGCCTGGAGGAGCAGGCGCGCAATCGCCCGCTCCGAGCCATCGATGCTAATGCTTATGAATATGACGGTCCGGCCTTTCGTACGTTGGAAATATCCAAAAACGCTACGGAACGGGGACAGCGGCCTTCGGCCCTCAAGGGAAGGAACTCGTGAGTCGTTTCGACCTCGCAGTAATAAACGGTACTCTCGTGATCCCGCATACTGGCTTGGTGAGGGCTGATCTTGGAGTGAAAGACGGACGTATCGCGGCGATCGTCGACAAAATCAGCAGCCATGAAGCAGAAACACTCCTAGACGCCAATGGCAAGGCAGTGTTTCCCGGTGCGGTAGATTCTCACTACCATGTCGGCATCTATCGGCCCTTTTCCCAGGACGCGGAAAGCGAATCCCGGTCCTCTCTGATTGGCGGCGTTACCACTCTTCTTAGTTACTTCCGCACCGGGCACCACTACCTGAACAAGTCGGGTCCGTATCGCACGATCTTTCCGGAAGTCCTCGAACTCGCGGCCGGACATTTTTATACAGACTATGGATTCCACCTAGCGATCATGACGGCTCAGCAACTGCTGGAGATCGATGATTTAGTCGAGAAATATGGCGTCGGTTCATTTAAGTTTTATATGTTCTACAAAGGCTTGAATCTGTCCGCGGACTCTACCCGTGGGAACGACTACACCATGGCGGACAATTACGATCTCGGCCACCTCTATTTGCTCATGGAGAAGGTCTCTGCGGCTGCGCGTAAGCATGCCGACAGCGGACGGATCGCACTAAGCCTTCATTGCGAGAATCCGGAACTGATTCGCGTGTTCATCGAGAAAGTAAAAGAGGAAGGCTTGCAAGGCTTGAAAGCCTACAGTCAAGCGCGCCCTCCTTTGACGGAGCACCTGTCTATATTGGAGGCGGTCTTGCTGGCTGAAGCCACGGGATGCCCGGTCAATCTGCTGCACCTAAGCAGTCGGCAAGCGCTGGAAGCTGGAATACGCGCGCGGCGTGAGCATCCATCGCTCGACATCATTTTGGAAACTACTCTTCACCATTTGACCCTGACCTGTGAAACCGCTGGAGGCGTAATGGGCAAGGTCAATCCTCCCATACGCGATCAGGATGACGTCAACTACCTATGGGAGGGCATTGCCACTGGGGGAGTCGATACCGTCGTCAGCGATCACGCATGTTGCATGGAAGAGGAAAAGAAGGGCGCTGACTTGTGGGGCTCGCTGCCTGGCTTTGGCGGATCTGCTCTTTTGTATCCCACACTGATCTCCGAGGGATTCCACAAACGCAATGTCTTTCTCACCAGGATCAGCGAAATCGCTGCGGCGAATCCGGCACGTCACTTTGGCTTGTTCCCGCAAAAAGGCACTCTTGCCGTGGGCGCCGATGCTGACTTTCGCAGTTGTTGATCTGAATGAAGCCCAAACGGTGACTCCCGAGTTGCTGCAGTCGGCGCAGAAGTTCACGCCCTTCTATGGGCAAAAACTCAAAGGTTGGCCAACCGAGACGATTTTACGTGGCGAGATCATGATGAGGAACTCTCAGGTGATTGGACAAGCCGGTGGCCGATATATTCGCCGCCCAGTCGCGCTGCATGGGGACACCGCCGATCACCGGTTACTCAGCATCGCTGGAACGATAAGATCAAACTAGAGAATACTAAAAGTTTATCTTGACAGCGAGACGAACCCACACGAAAATCAGTCAACGCGACAATTGTTTGCTTTGGTAAACAGTTGAACCGGCGAACAAACAACAAGCAACTCGAATCGCAATCTAGTCTAGTCGTAGTAGCGGTCATCATTTTCGTAAAACTTCGTAAAGCAATGTTTTTAAGTGGAACTCAGGAGAGATCTCTATGGCAGGCGACAAAATTACGGCGATTGAAGCTACATATGTGCTGGTGCCGGAAAATGGGGCACAGACGGTGGCGCGAGACAAGACAGTGGTGGTGGAAGGCGACCGGATCAAGGAAGTGTGCGATCACTACGACGGCCCTGTCGACCGACGCATCAAAGCCGAGGGCCGCCTTCTTTCTCCGGGTTTCATCAATTGTCATACCCACGTGGGGTGCGCCACGTATTCGCGCGGCATGGCGGAAGATCGCGACCTGGTAGAGGGCAGTGCCTTTTATCACTATTTTGTGCCGCTTTTGACGATAGGATACAAGCATTTCACGACCGAGGAATATTCCGCCCTGTTGGAATGGGACATTCTGGAAATGATCAAGAAGGGATCCACCACGATTCTGGAGGAGAACTTCGGGGGTTACGACAGCGTGACCGAGATTGTGAACCGTCTGGGGAACCGGGCGTACATCAGCTACAGCTATCCCAACCAGGTCAGCAAGATTGGGTACCTCAAGGATGGCAAGCTGTGTTACGACAAGCCCGATCCGATTGAAGTCGGCAAAGGGCTGAAGAAGGGCCTGGAAATGTATGACAAGCACAATGGCTCTGCCAGCGATAGGATTCGAGTGCGCCTGAGCCCCACCGGTCCCGACACCTGCCCGCCCGAGGTCTTGCGGGACACCCGGAAAGCGGCGGACAAGTTGGGATGCGGCATCAGTATCCACGCCGCTCACCACTCCACCGAAGTCAACTTCTGCAAGAGCGTTTTCAACGCCAGTCCGATTGAGCATCTGGCAAACACGGGCATTCTCGGTCCGGACGCCATCATCACTCACGTTACATATACAGATGATAAAGACCGGAAGTTACTCGCGGAATCGAACTCGACCGTAGTTCACTGCTCATATCGCAAAGCTCGGGAGGCGGTCATCAGCCCTTATCACGAGTATGTGGAGAAGGGCATCAATGTGGCTCTTGGGACTGATTCGTTTTCCAGTGATATCACCGAGACCATCAAGATGGCCGGGGTGTTGGGCAAGATCCGGATGGAGCGGGTTGGTGTTCCAACCGCATTCGAAGTCATGGGCTCGGCCACATTGTCGGGCGCGAAGGGGTTAAACCGTGACGATCTCGGTCAAATTAGAGTCGGTGCAAAAGCCGACCTCGTGCTCATCGATCTCACCAAGCCCCATAATTTCCCGGTAATCGAGCCGGTCAAGAACTTTGTCTACTACTCGTTCGGGACGGACGTGGAAACGGTCATGGTCAATGGCAAGATTGTTATCGAAAATGGCGTGGCTTTAACCACGAACGAGGCTGAATTGCGCAAGCGAGTACAGGCAGCGGCAGACCGCATCTGGGCGATTGCCGCCCGTGAAGGCGCACTGCCCGGCGTCGATTTCGTTCCAAGTAAGAAGGAGCCGGTTGCTGTCTAGTTTGTAATGCCAAGGGAAGGGGACCGATAAAGATGTCGTTCGAGCGGGTTGTGGTGACCCCGGAGAAGTGGCAGGGCTCTAAAGATGACAGCTCGCCTGCGGTCCGAGCAGGAGACTTGCTGTTCATCGCATCCCAGCATGCCATCGATCCCAACAATAAGACTCCGGTTGTGACGAATGCCGGTGCTCAAGCCAAGGTAGCACTCGATCGCATTCGTCAAATCGTGACCGCGGCCGGTGGCACGATGGACGACATTGTGGACGTCGTGGCTTTCTTCCTCGATATCCGCGATGCCGAAGACGTGCTGGAAGCGTCGCGCGAGTTTTTCACCAAGGACTATCCTGCGTGGACATTCATGGGAACTCAAGGGTTGCCGCAGCGTGGTTCGGTGGTGCAAATCCACGCCGTAGCTCATCTCGGGAAAGTTAAGAAACAATGCATTACGCCGGAGAGTCTGGGCTGGTGGCGCAAATATCCCATTTCAGGCGCCTGCCGCAAAGGCGAGTATCTCTTCATTTCCGGACAGATGGCGGCCGACCTTGATGGCAACATCACCAACCCGGGTGACCACGCGGCTCAGTCCCGGTATATCTTTCATCGGCTCGAAGAATTAACCAAGCTGGCTGGCGGCAATTTCAAAGACGACGTTCTGGATCTGCTTTCGTTCAGCATCGATCCTCGCAGCTTCAATCCCATGTGCATCGAAGTAGGCTGCAAGGAATTCCTCACCATGCCCTTGTCGCAGGCGCCGTCGTGGTCTGTGATCGGCAGCACCGGATTGTTCAAGCATCTTGCCTTCCACACGGTCAGAGCGATTTGCGAGATCGGTAACGGTAAGGCCGTGGCGTTTACTCCCAGCAGTATTTTCTGGAGATACTTGCCCGTTTCCGGAGCGACCAAGAAAGAACGCGGTCACTTGCTATGCATCGCGGGCGAAGTCGGGATGGATATGGATGGTCAGATCGTCTCCCCAGGAAATCCCGCGGCGCAGGGACGCTACGCCTTCAACCGTATTAAAGAGGTGGTGGAGATGGCTGGAAGCACGATGGCCAACATCGTGGACATCATCTCGTTTCACAAGGACGTTCGCGCCATACCTGACATTCAGGCCGTCTCCAGGGAATTTTTTAAGGGCCAGCCGCCGGCGTGGACTGCCGTGGGTTATCCAGGCGGCTATTTCGAGGGGCACTTGCACGAGATATGCGCCCGAGCCTGGTTGCCCTAGGCCGCATCGCAGCAGGATTACTTGGGCTCATCACAGGAGCAGAGAATGTCCGATAGCAGCTACAAGGCCATAGATATTTCTATTAACGCGTTCTTGCCCGAGAGTTCCTACAAACATCTTTCGCTGGGTTTGTGGAAGGCGTCGGGTCCAGCCTATGAAGAAAAAGTGCGGAAAGGTTGGACGGCGGAGTACATGGTTGAAATGATGGATCGGGGGAATGTGGAACTTTCCTGCCTGATCTCGCTATGCTCCGCGAATGGTGTGGGCGGGGAAGAATTGATTGTTCCTATCGACGAAGTCATTCCCGTCATTCAGAAATATCCCAAAAGATTTGTAGGGCTAGTCGGTCTTTCGCCGCTCCAGAAATGGGGAAGCCCCTACTATCCGCCTCTCTATATTGAGCGCGCGGTGAAGGAACACGGATTCAAGGGGGTACACATGTATCCCCACTGGTTTGGCATCAGGGTCAACGACCGCCGCATGTATCCCATTTATGAGAAATGCGCTGAACTCGATGTGCCGATCTCGTTCCAGACCGGGCAGGGAACCATGCGGTCAAATTCGCGCGTGGTGGCACGTCCAATTTGGATCGACGAAATCGTGCGTGACTTCCCGACACTCAAAGTAATTGCCCTGCACAGTGGATATCCCTGGGAGGACGAGTTGGTCGCCCTCGCCCTCACGAACGAGTACGTCTACATTTGTCCAGATGTTCCGCCCCCACGCCTGTGGCACCCGTCCATCGTGTCCTATATCAAGGAGGAAGGCCGTTTTGAAGGTATGGCCGGAAGCGACAAGGTTCTCTGGGCTACCGACTTTCCCTTGCAGGAACCTGACAAGTCCTTGGCCGAGGTTGATGCGCTTGGACTGAAGCCGGAAATACGCCGCAAACTGGTAAGGGACAATGCCATCAAGATTTACAAACTCAAAGTTGACGAACCAGCCCAGCCGGCAAAGCGATGAACCAGGTGGGGGGGGCGATGATCCAGGCAATTGATGTTTGTGTTAATCCATTTTTCCCGGAGTTCAAGGATAGATACTCGCGCTTCGGATATTGGAAATTCCTCGATGGCGGCTCCTACCAGAAAGCGCAAAAGAGCTGGACGGTCGAGAAGCTGATTCAATCCATGGATGAGGCGAAGGTCGAGATGGCGGGGTTGGTGGCCTTCTGTGCCTCCAGTCCGGTCAATGGCGAAGATTGCTTTATTCCTGCCGCAAAGTTAAAGCCTATTCTCGATTCCCATTCCCGCCGCCTTTTTGGCATCGTCGGCGTGAATCCCTTGCTGACAATTCGGGATGAATATTATGCGCCGCGATATATCGAGAGCGCGGTCAAAGAGTTCGGCTTTAGGGCTGTCCATTTGGCCTTGCATTGGTTCGGCTTGCAGCCTAACGACAAGCGCCTGTATCCCATTTACGAAAAGTGTCTGGAACTGGGTATTCCGATCGTAATGCCACTGGGCGCGGCCCCGCCTCGTTCCGGAGCGCGAAATGTAGCTGAACCTCATTTGCTTGACCCTGTGATTGGCGACTTCCTGGAGCTGAGCATCGTCGGACAATCGATTGGATATCCGTGGGAGCGCGAATCGGTCTACCTGGCTCGCAATAACGCGAACTTCAGCGTTCTCGCCGATTCGCCCATGCCCGAGCAGTGGATCGCCGATTTTGTCGGCTTCGTCAAGCAAGGCCGATTCCCTAAACACGATGCCGGCAGCGATCAGGTGATGTGGGGGTCGGGATATCCCTTTAAAAATCTTGCGCTATCCCGCCGCCAGTTTGATGAGATTGCATTCAGCGAAATTATCAGCTCCCAGTTGCTTCGGGAAAACGCACTGCGCATTTTCAAGCTCGACATCCGCTGAAAGGCAGGCCTCAATGGCATCGAGTCTGCGCGGTTGGAAGCTTCTGTTGTTGCTGTGTCTAGCGAACGTTGTCGCCTACATCGCTGTCTTTGAGCTGCCGCCGATCATCGGCAACCTGGTACATGACTTTCACATAAGTTATGCGCAGGCGGGCCTGTTCATGAGCGTGTACGCTTTAGTGCGCATGATCGGCAGCCTAATGGCGGGCGCGTTCAGCGATCGCTACGGGGTCAAGCACTTCGTTGTGGTGGGCCTGGTGCTGGTTGCGGTGGCAGGTTTTCTCTGCGCTCACAGCAACGGCTACGCTTCAATGCTCGTGTATCGGACCATGATTGGGATCGGTGCCACGCTGATCTTCATTCCCGGGTTAGCCGCGTCGATGTATCTACTCAAACCCCATCAAGTCAATCTGGCTACAGGGGCATTTTTCACTTCCATGAATGTCGGGTTGACCCTTGCACTCTTGGTCACTCCCATCATGGCGGCGTCATTTACCTGGCGCACTCCCCTCAATCTGTTTGCTGGAATCGGTCTGCTGGTCGCGCTGGTTTTCTTCATCTTCACCCGAGGACAAACTCTGCAGGCGTCCGGAGACGCCCATTTCAGCAGCCAGGGCAGTGGCCTTGTGGTTGGTACGTACTCGATTCGTAACTTGCCGCTGGTGATGGTATGCATCGGTTATTTTTTGATGCTCTTCCATACCTACGGAATGATTACGTGGTTGCCGGAATATCTAAAAGTGGCACGCGGCTACCCGCCGGGGGATGTGGGAAGGGTGTCGATGACGCTCGGGCTGGTCATGATACCTGGAACTTTTATTTCGGGATGGCTGGGGGACCGCATCGGAGCTTGGGGAATAGGCATATTTGGCGCGGCTCTCTGCGGCCTTTGCCCTGCATTGCTGATTTTATTGCCTTCGATACCCTTGGTTGGAGTATTTGCCGATATCTGCTTCCTGGCATTTGGAATTTGCTTTCTGGTCGTCCCGCTCACCAGCATCCTCAGTTACCTTGTGCCTGCCAAAGATAACGGCAAAGCAGTTGGCATGGTACATACGACTGGATACGCGGGGTCGATCGCATCCACCTATCTGGGAGGTTATCTGCTAACTGTCACTGGCAGCTACACTTGGCCATTCATGTTGTACGTTGGTTCCATGGTTGTCACGTTTCTGCTCTTGCTTCTGCTGCACAAATATTACGCCGCAGCCGAGGCCGGGCGAAGGTTGTCCCAGGTTGAGGCCGCCTCGGCATAGAGAGGCCAACCAGGATCACCGGGGCAAGCATTTTTCAGACGGCGGCTGCCAGCATCTCCAATTACTCGTGAAACAAAGGTGATTTGAAATGGCACGTGGATTATCGAGTTCCCGCAGAGGCGCAACATCAGAGGTTTCCTCACCTCCCGGTGCAGCTGGCGATGCGTTTCGGAAAGACAGCTCACGCCTGATGCGCGGTGCGCGTAACTGCGTTAACGGATATTGCGCAATTCAGCCTGAAGAGCGCGTGCTCCTGTGGTTGGATCGCACGGATAAAGTCGACTCTAAAGTAGTGGAGGCTCTTGCTCGGGCAATTGATGAAACTGGCGCGCCCCTGAGCATCTTGCAAACCAAAGCACCCATCTTCCGATATGGCGAGAGACTGTCGAAGGTTGAAGAAGCGGCAATATCGAATGCAAATGTCCTGATGCATGTGTTTGACTTAGAGAATGCTGCCTCCGTGGACAATGCCGACATCTACCGCTGTATGTGGGAGAACGAGTTGCGGGTGACGTCGGTAATCGCCACCACTCCCCAGGTAATGACTTCCGACTGGGCTCATTACCCACCTGAGTTGCATTACTACATGTGGATCAAATCGGCACGGCTGCTTCACGGTACGGAAGCTCGTTTGACCGATGATTTGGGCACCGACCTTCGTATGAGACTTTTTCCCTGGCCGGAAGGCGATCCTTTTTCATCATCGTGGGCCAGTGTCGATAAGAAGGCCAAGGTCCACCGCCCCGCCGGGACTTGGGAATTTTTCCCTGGCGGCACAATAGCGATTTGCCCCAGGGAGGTCGAAGGCACTCTGGTGTTCGAGCTTCTTGAAGGCTTTGCCGGCTATTTGAGCGAGCCGATTCGCTTGACGATCAAAGACCACTGGGTAACGAAAGTTGAAGGCGGAGAAGAGGCCAAGTGGCTCAAGGAACGAATGCGTCGTTACAAAAATGGATCCTACTTCTGCGAGTTTGCCTGGGGCATTAATCCGCGGACACCGCTGCAGGAAGCTCTGAGGGTCAAGGCTCCAGACAGCCTTCTGTTTCGCCGGGCGGGAAGTTTTCATTGCGCTGTGGGACTATGGCCGGGCATGGGTGTGCCCAGCCCGTTTCACTGGGATGGCGGCGGGCTGAAGGCAACCCTCACGCTCAATGACAAGACCGTCATTGATCGGGGATATCTCACTATGCTCGACGATCGAGATGTGCGCGAGCTGGCGTCGAAGTACGGCAATCCAGACGACTTCCTGTCGTACGAGAGCTAGGTCGCACAAGAGTTAAACCAAGCGGAGGAAATTGGTCTTGCAAGAGAGCGTATCTCAAGAAGGCTCGATCACCGCAATTCGCGCCAGTTATGTGGTAGTGCCCGAAAACGATACCCATCGCGTCCTGCGTGACAAGACCGTGGTGATTCGGGGAGACCGCATCGAACAGGTGTGTGACGATTATGCCGGCCACGCCGACGTCAAGATTAATGCAGACGGCAGACTGCTCTCTCCCGGATTCATCAATGCGCATGTGCACACCGGAGCCGCCACCTACGTCCGTGGTCTGTGCGAGGACCGCGACCTTCTTCCCGGCAGCGCCTTTTATCACTACGTGGTGCCGCTGATCGCGGTGGGCGCAGCCAACTTCAGCCTCGAAGAGTTCGCTGCTGTGATCGAGTGGGACATGCTGGAGATGATGAAGAAGGGGTCCACCACCATTCTCGAAGAAAACTTTGATCATTATGAGGTTCTGGTGGAGGTCGTCAAGCGCGTGGGGAATCGAGCCTATCTCAGCCCGACATATCCGTCTGGCCACGGCAACATTGGCTACATCAAGAATGGAAAACTCCAGTACGACCGTCCCAAGGAGGGCGCGGTTGCCGCCGGGTTGCAGCGAAACGTAGATCTGCACGCGGAGTTCAACGGAAGCGCAAACGATCGCATTCGGGTGCGCCTGAGCCCCACCGGGCCAGACACCTGTCCGCCTGAAGTTTTGCGGGAAACCCGCAAAGCAGCGGACCGCCTGGGGTGCGGCATCAGCATTCATGCGGCGCATCACAAGACAGAATTCGAGATCTGCCGGACCAAATTTGACGCGACACCGATCGGCCACCTTGCCAACACCGGTATCCTCGGCCCTGATGCCGTCGTTACCCACGTCACTTTTACCGATGACAATGATCGCCAGTTGCTTGCCGATAGCAACTCCACGGTTGTGCATTGTTCTTACCGCAAAGCTCGAGAGGCCGTCATTGGGCCGTTTTGGGAGTATTTGCAAAGAGGAATCAATGTGGCGCTGGGCACCGATTCTTACTCGAGCGACATCACCGAGACGATACGGATGGCCGCCGTTCTGGGCAAAATAAAACTGGAACGGGTGGGCGCGCCTACTGCGGCCGAGGCATTTGACGCGGCCACGATAGGAGGTGCTCGCGGATTGGGCCGGTCCGATCTGGGTCAGATCAAACCCGGTGCCAAGGCCGACCTCGTGCTTATCGATTTGACCAAGCCGCACAATTTCCCCGTCATCGACCCGATCAAAAACTTTGTCTACTACTCCTCGGGTGGCGACATCGAGACTGTAATTGTCGATGGAAAGATTATTGTCGATCACGGACGAGCGACAAACACGAACGAGGACGAACTAAGAGAGCGAGTGCGGGCGGCCACACAACGCATCTGGCGACTCGCTGACGAGCAAGGAGCTGTCGACGGTTTAAGGCTTTCTCTCAGATCGGAACAGGCATGACGGCGTTTCAGCGAAAGGGAATCAAACCAGCTGCCGGCTCTTCCACGCAAGCGTTTTCACCGGCGATCCGCGCGGGAGACTTGTTATTCATCAGCGGCTTCCCTTCCGCACATCATTTGTCCTCCGGAGGCGATGTTCGAGAACAGGCTAGAGCTGCCTTCCGAGAGATCGAAGATATCGTTACTGCCGCCGGAGGAAGGATGTCCGACATCGTGGACCTGCTGGCGGCATTTGTCGATATCCGCGACGTTGACGACGTTCTAGACGTGGCTCGAGAGTTCTTTACCGCGGATTATCCGGCTTGGACGGCGATGGGCACACAGGGGTTGCAGCATCGAGGATCGAAGATTCTGATTCATGCGGTAGCCCACCTCGGAACCGACCGAAAGCAATGTTTTACTCCTGACAGTTTGCGCTGGTGGCGCAAGTATCCAATTTCCGGGACATGCCGCAAGGGGCCCTACGTTTTTATTTCTGGGCAAATGCCGGTTGATTCGGACGGGAACGTTGTTAATGCGGGAGACCACCGCGGACAGGCCCGATATTTGTTCAGCCGCATGAAAGAGCTGGCTGAGTTGGCGGGCGGCAAACTCGAGGATGACCTTCTCGACATCCTGTCTTTCAGCGTCGATCCGCGTTCGTTCGCGCCCATGTGCGAAATAAAGAACAGCGAGTTTCTTACAATGCCATTCGAGCAGGCGCCATGCTCTTCCATCATCGGCGCGACCAGCTTGCATAAGCATCTAGGCTTTCACACGGTGCGGGCTCTTTGTGAGGTGGACGGCGGCAAGGCGATCGCGTACACGCCCAAGAGTTTGTTCTGGCGCTACTTGCCGGTATCCGGAGGTACGAAGAAAGAGAAAGGTTGTCTACTCTGCATCGCGGGCGAAGTTGGCATGGATATGGATGGGCAGATCGTGTGCCCCGGCGATGCTGCTGCACAAGCGCGATATGCCTTCAATCGCATTCGCGAGGTGGTAGAGATGGCGAACGGGACCATGGAAAATGTTGTTGACCTAATTTCCTTCCACAAGGATCCGCGTGATATCGACCTGGTGATGGAGGTTTCCCGCGAGTACTTCCGTGGCGATCCTCCGGCTTGGACGGCAATGGGTTACCCGGGTGGGTATTTCGAGGGACATCTGCATGAGATTCTCGCGCGCGCCTGGATTTCTTAGTCTGGATTGCGTAACAGGGAGATAGAACTGACAATGGTAGCGCAAGAAACCTCGGCGCCGGCGATCGATGTCTCGGTCAATATTCATTTGCCCGAGCATTCTTACCGGCTTCTGCCTCTGGGCCTCTACAAGGCCGCTGGTCCCACCTGGGTGGAGAAAATCCGTGCTGGATGGCCCCCGGAGTTCATGGTGGAAATGATGAGCCGGTCCAACGTCCAGCTTTCGTTGGTGATCTCACTCTGGTGCGCGAATGGCGTGGGAGGCGAAGAACTGTATGTCGCGGCTGAGGAGATGTTGCCTATGTTCGCATCTTACCCCACAAAATTCCTCGGTCTGGTGGGAATATCGCCGATCCGCGCATGGACCGACAAATATTATGCTCCGAGATATATCGAACGCATGGTGAGGGGGCACGGCTTCAAGGGCGCCCACATGTATCCCCATTGGTTCGGGGTTCGGATTGACGACCGTCAGATGTATCCGATTTATGAAAAATGTGCGGAGCTTGACGTCCCCATCTCCTTCCAGACAGGCCAGGGTACGATGCGCTCCAACTCTCGCATTGTCGCGCGGCCAATCTGGATCGATAACATCGCGCGAGATTTCCCTTCTCTGAAGATCATCGCCTTGCACAGCGGATATCCATGGGAGGAGGAACTAGTAGCGCTGGCAATCAATAACGACAACGTCTTTATCTGTCCTGACGTTCCTCCGCCACGTCTGTGGCACTCCGCCATTCTGGAATATCTGAAGGAAGAAGGCCGTTTTGCGGGCACTGACGGCAGCAACAAGGTTCTCTGGGCCACGGACTGGCCTCTGCAGGATCAGGAAACGTCTCTGAAGGAGGTGGACGCGCTGGGCTTGACGCCTCAAGTCCGCAAGAAATTAGTTCGGGATAACGCGATCCGTATCTTCAAGCTAGAGTCGAATCTGTAGAGCGGGAAACCCATGATGAGCTGGAGAGAAGAAGGGACGAGGCCCGGAGCGAATTCAACATCCCGGCCGTGGCTGGCTCTAGGGTTGATCTGTTCTGCAGTGTTTTGCGCTTTCATTGCAGTGTTCGCCATCCCTCCGCTAATGGGCATGCTCACCCGCCAGTTTCACGTCAACTATTCCAGGGTGGGACTCTTTATGACTGCCTACACCATGATCCCGACGTTCGGGAGCTTGCTGATCGGATTATTCAGCGATCGCGTGGGCGTGCGAAACTCGCTGCTGACGGGCTTGTCTCTGCTGGCGTTAGCCGGCTTTCTTTCGGCTCTGAGCCAGAACTTCTGGGAAATGCTCGCATGCCGGATACTGATCGGAATTGGCGCGACAACTATTTTTGTACCGGGACTGGCCACCGTTCTCTATTTATTTCCCGCTGCGGGAGTCAACCTTGCTACCGGTGCATTCTTTAGCTCGCTGAATCTCGGTCTCTCGGTTGCGATGCTGATCACGCCAATCGTCGCCCGGGTCTTCGGATGGAGGGCGCCAATTGCCGGCTACGCCGCATTTGCGGTGGTGATTGTGGCTGTCCTATGGTTATTTACGAGCGTATCGTTCTTCCGTCGAACAATGAGCCCGACGAACGTAGACGTAGCAATACCAGGCCAGCAAGGTTCCAAAGGGGCCTTGGTGCTGGTCAGCGCGAGTAATTTTCTTCTGTTCTTCCAGTCTTTCGGAATGATCACTTGGCTTCCGGAATATCTAGCCCAGCATCGCGGCTACCCGTCTGCCCAGGTGGGAGGCATTTCCATGTTGCTGGGTTTGGTGGTAATCCCAGGATCGATATTTGCAGGTTGGCTCGCCGATCGCATCGGTGCCTGGCCGGTGGCAGTCTCCGGGGCAACTTTGTGCGCAGTCTGCCCGGCTTTGCTGGTTCTGACGCCGCAACTGAACACACCCGGCGTTTCGATCGATATTTTCCTCGTTGCGCTAGGAACCAGCTTGCTGACCATCCCACTTACCAGTGTCCTGGCCAGGTTGGTTTCGAGCGAGCATGGCGGAAAGGCAGTAGGACTCATATTGACAACCGGATACGGGGGCGCGCTGGTCGCCACATATCTGGGGGGATACCTGTTGACTGCGAGCGGCAGTTACACCTGGACCTTCTTGATGTGTTCTGTGTCCATGCTGTTGACACTGGCTCTCCTCGCCTTTCTACGCCGGACCTACCGGCGGCTGGAAATGCACCCGGCGCTCCGGCAAGCAACGTTTTGATAACTGTTTACTAAATTAGACAATTGACTTATTATATGCACGATCAGCGTGGATGGGACAACGATTCAAAGAGAGCCAATGCGTGGGATACAGACTGGCGATTGACGTAGGTGGAACGTTTACCGATCTTTTGCTGTTCAACGAAAGCTCGGGCAAACTGGTGCTGGCCAAGACTCCCTCCATCAGCGCCGATCCCTCAATCGGGGTCCTTGCCGGGATTCACAAAGTCGCTTCGCTCGCGGGCATTAATCCCAACCAGCTATCGCTGATTCTGCACGGCACGACCGTGGCCACCAACGCAGTTCTTGAAGGCAAAGGGGCGCGCGTCGGACTGATCACCACCTCGGGTTTCGAACAAATCCTGCATGTGGCGCGCGGGCAGACTCCTGGCCCCCTGGCGGGTTGGATCATCATGATAAAGCCCGAACCCATGGCCCCGCTGGAGTTAACTCTCGGCTTCAGCGCCCGGATGAGCGCGACCGGGGAGGTGCTGGTTCCGTTTGATGAAAATGAAGCGCGCGACCTGGTGCGGCGCCTTTGTGACCAAGGGATTCAGGCTCTTACCATTTCCTTACTTAACTCCTATGCCAATTCCGAACACGAGCGCCGACTGAAAACAATCGCGGAGGAAATCGCCGGCGACGTGCCGGTGACGGCTTCCTATGAAATTCTGCCGGAATTTCGCGAGTACGAGAGAACTCTGACCACGGTAATGAATTCTTATGTGCGTCCGCGGATGCGCCTGTATCTCGACGGAATGCAAAAAAGGTTGAAGCAGGACAAGCTGGTTACCCGCATGGAAATTGTGCGCTCCGACGGCGGCGTCATGAGCATGAAGGCTGCAGCTGAGCATCCTGTGACGACCTTACTGTCGGGACCCTCCGGTGGAGCAGTGGCTTCAGCCTATATCGGTGAGTTGTCAGGATTCTCAAATGTACTGTCGTTTGATATGGGCGGGACCTCTACTGACGTGGCACTGTCTCGTGGCGGAGTTCCGTCAGTCATCCGCGAAACGAGGGTCGGACAGTATCCCGTCAAGGTAGCCAGCGTTGATGTCCACTCGGTTGGCGCCGGAGGCGGCTCCATAGCGCACGTACCCATTACGGGGGCTTTGCGGGTGGGTCCGATGTCGGCGGGAGCTGATCCTGGTCCGGCCTGCTATGGACGCGGAGGGACTGAACCCACCGTCACCGATGCCAACGTGGTCCTGGGCTACCTGCCCCCGGAATTGCTTGCCGGTGAAATGAAATTGAATGAAGCCAAGGCGATTCAGGCAGTGCAGAAGATCGCGGATGCGATGGCTCTGCCCCTTCTCGACGCGGCCCAAGGCATTTACGACATCGTCAATGAGAATATGTTTGGAGCCCTGCGCCTGGTTTCTGTGCAGCGTGGGTACGATCCGCGGGAATTTGCGTTGCTGGCTTTGGGGGGCGCCGGACCGCTTCATGCCAATGCGCTCTCCTGCCTGATCAACTCGTGGCCCACCATCATTCCCACTGTTCCCGGAGTGTTGTCAGCGCTCGGGTTTCTGCATGCCGACATAAAAACGGAGTTCTCTCGCACTCTGATACGACCAGTGACACGAATTGATTTACATGAATTGCGCTGCATGATGGATGAGTTGGGTGCACAGGCTCGCTCCTGGCTGAAAAATGAAAACATCCCTGTCGCCAGGCAACGCACTCAATTTCAATTCGATATGCGCTATTACCGCCAGGGCTATGAGTTTGCGATTGATGTGGAGCCAGGGTGGGTCGCCAACCAATCTGGTATGGAAGCGGTGGTGGAGAAGTTCAAGAGCGTCCATCAACGCAATTATGCGTTCAATATCGACTACGAAATCGAAATCGTGAACGTGCGGGTGATTGCAATCGGAGAAGTGAAGAAAGTTGAATTGCAACGTCACCCTGTGAGCTTAGGTCCGCCCCGTGTTGCCCGGATCGGCAAGCGGGAGATATTTCATCGTGGTCGATCCCTGGCCGCGACCGTTTACGAACGTTCGCGGTTGAAGTCGGGCCATCGTATTCCGGGCCCGGCTGTAATCACGCAAGCTGATTCCACGACGTTGATTCTGGGGGGACACTACGGCGAGGTAGATCCTTATCTCAACATCCTGATTTGGCCGAACGACCGGAGTCGACGGGCGACACCCAAAGCGTCCGCGCGTGGCTCCAGACCCGGTCGGGGCCAAGGCATCCGGGATAAGCGGTAGGCACTGGGTCACAGAAGCTATGGCAAACCAGAAAGCATCTCGACAAAGAGGAAAGCGCGCCGCCGGTAAAAACAAATCGGTGTCTCTCGCGAATCCTGTCGCAACCGGCAAAGTGACTCTGGACATCATTGAGAACGCTCTCCGGAACGCCAGACATGAAATGGACACGGTGTTGTTCCGCTCCGCGATGTCCCCCGTAATTCGGGAACAGCATGACGGCTTTCCGATGATTTGCCTGCCTGACGGGCGCATGGTGGTGGGACAGTTTGGCTCCTACGTGAGTGGCTTCATCTCAACCTGGAAACGTGGAATTGAAGAGGGCGATGTGTTCCTGATGAGCGATCCCTATAAATGCAGGGGCGCAATCTCGCACATCAACGACTGGATGGTGTTGATCCCCATCTTTCACAGGGGCGAGTTGGTGGGGTGGGGATCGCAATTCGGGCACACGATCGACGTGGGGGGCCCAGTCTCGGGCAGCCTACCCACGGACGCGACCACGATATTCGGCGAGGGCACCCGTATCCCCCCGGTCAAGCTGTTCAGCAAGGGGAAGCTGAACGACGACTTGCTGGATCTGATTCTCAACAATTCGCGCATGCCCACGATGAATTACTTCGATCTTATGGCGATCGTTGCGGCCTGTCGCACCGCGGAAAAGCGGGTCGCCGAGCTCTGCGAACGTTTCGGCCGCGAGGTGTACCTGAGTTCCTGCCGGGCCCTGCTCGATCGAACCTACCAAGCGATGGCGAAACTGATCCAGCAAAACCTGCCTGAGCAAAAAGTGAGTTTTGAAGACTACATCGACGATGACGGCCGGGGCAATGGCCCTTACAAAATGAAACTCACGATTTGGCGTGAGGGGGACCACGGATATTTCGACTGGACTGGGACCGACGGGCAGGCGCCAGGCCCTATCAACTTCTTCCTCAACGAAGAAATGTTCAAGATGTTCATTGGCGTGTATTTGATCATGGTGTTCGACCCTCAGATATTGTTTAACGATGGTTTCTATCCGCTGTTGCACGTGATCCAACCCGAAGGGTCGCTGATTTTACCTAAATTTCCCGCGGCGCTGGGCTGTCGGACCCATGCGCTCACTCGCCTCTTTGACGTGCTGGGCGGGGCCCTCGGCAATCAGGCCCCGGATTTGACCACGGCTGCGGGTTACGGCACGTCGCCATATCTTCTCTACAACGGTTACGACCAGAACGGCGAATTCTTCCATCTGATGGAGATCAGTTTCGGCGGCATTCCCGGAAGGCCCATAGGTGATGGGATGGATGCGCATTCCTGGTGGCCGCTTTTCGAGAATATTCCCAGTGAGTATCTGGAGACCTATTACCCGCTCACTGTTTTGGAATACGGATCTCGCCCCGATTCTGGTGGCGCAGGTTTCCACCGGGGAGGGAACGGCGTGCATAAGGTGTATCGCTTTGAAGTGGATGGTGAGATCGCCATTCATGATGACCGTGAACGCTCTCAACCCTGGGGCATCCTCGGCGGATTGCCCGGGGAAACCAGCAGCAAGACGCTGCTGCGTGCCAACGGTGAATCTGTCTCCTTGCCTTCCAAGATCTCATCCGTCGAAGTGCGGCGAGGAGACAGGCTCATTTACGAAACGGCGGGTGGTGGCGGCTGGAAAGACCCGCTGGATCGGCCGGTCGAAATGGTGCAAGCCGACGTACGACGCAAACTGGTTTCGGTCGACAAAGCACGCGATGACTACGGGGTTGTGCTTTCGGCGGAATCGTTCGATGTGGATACCGCGGCAACCGAGAAGTTGCGCAAGCGCATTCGGCAGGACCGTGGAGACACCGGCAAGTTCACGTTTGGACCTGTTCCGCAGGCAATCGGCTTGCAACGGCGGGAACAGGGTAAGTCTCGGGTTGGATAGATAAATCAGCGGGCGGGACCAACCGTTTACCGCCACACTAAGGGCGATCTGAATGACAAAGGCCGTGAGTTCGCAGGGTCCAAGAAGACCGCTTGAAGGTTTGCGAATCCTGGAAATGGGGCAGTTACTTGCGGGGCCCTTTGCCTCGGTTCTGCTGGCGTGGTTTGGGGCAGAAGTTATCAAGATTGAACCGCCGGGCGAGGGCGACCCTTTGCGCACGTGGCGCAGCCTCTACAAAGGTACAGCGCTGTGGTGGTACATCTTGGGAAGAAACAAGAAATCGGTAACGGTAAACCTTCGGACAGTCGAAGGCCAGGCAATCGTACGTCGCCTCGTCGATAAGGTCGATGTGGTACTCGAGAACTTCAAACCCGGAACGATGGAAAAATGGGGCCTCGGGTATGAGGATCTGAAAAAAATCAACCCGCGACTCATCATGGCGCGAGTGTCAGGGTGGGGTCAGGATGGCCCCTACAGCAACAAACCGGGATTTGCTTCGGTCGCGGAAGCAGTCGGTGGTTTGCGTTTTGTCACCGGATATCCCGACAGCCCGCCGGTTCGACCCAATCTAAGTCTGGGAGATACCCTCGCGGGCCTGCATGCGGCGCTTGGCATTCTCGTGGCGGTGTATCACAGGGACGTGGCGGGGGGTAGCGTAGGACAGGTCATTGATGTCGCGCTTTACGAATCAGTCTTCAACATGATGGAGGGTATCGTCCCCGATTTCGACAAGCTGGGTGTCGTGCGCCAGCGCGAAGGCAACCGGTTGTCGGGAATCGTGCCCACGGGTACATGGCGTTGCAGCGACAATAAATATGTTGTGATCGGAGGTAACGGAGACAGCATTTTCCGGCGGCTCATGAACGCGATCGGACGACCTGATCTGGCCAACGACGCAAAGCTGGAGCGCAACAGTGGCAGGGTCAACGACGCCGCGCGAATTGATGATGCCATTGACGCATGGACACGGAAGCACTCCCTGCAGCAAGTCATCGATACCCTGGAAAAAGCCGAAGTGCCAGTGGGGCCCATCTACTCGGTCGCGGAAATGATCGACGACCCTCAT
Organism: uncultured beta proteobacterium; assembly: GCA_963782495.1. Taxonomy (GTDB): domain Bacteria; phylum Pseudomonadota; class Gammaproteobacteria; order Burkholderiales; family Thiobacillaceae; genus DASQBT01. The sequence continues at coordinate 129,706 of CAWAJU010000009.1, forward strand.
TTCATCGCGCGGGGACTCTTTGAAACGCATATGCTGCCCGACGGCACTACGGTAAAACTTCCAGCCCTTGCCCCCAAACTCAGTGCGACGCCCGGCGAAACCCAGTGGATTGGGCCAGAACTGGGAGCCCACAACGCTGAAGTGCTGGGCAAGCTATTGGGAATCTCGGGAGAAGAATTGCGTAGGTTGATAGAGAAGGGAGTCGTGGGCCCGACGAGAAGCACAGCTGATGTTTCATGATCCGGTCAAATAATAACACCGGCGTGAATACGGGCACTCTCGAGTGACGAAAGATCGACTTCCATGTGTGGGCGAGTTACTTTGGAGTTCTTCTTCAAGTCTTCCGGAATGTTGTCCCAGATCCGATTGCTGAAGATGATTTTGTCGTACTTGGCTGATTTCACAAACTTGCGAATGTCGCTGATTTTGGTGAAAGGAAGCGCGCTGATGTTGGTCTCGGGTTTGATGATGAGTTTGCGGTAGAGCTCGATCAAGAGGCTCAAAGAAGGGTAGTCCTCGTCGTCGAGGACGAGAACCAGATTCGCACTAGAGGGTAAGCGGCCGAGCTCTTTCACGGTCTGCTCGGTGAAGGTGAGGCCCAGCGGAATTACTTCTGCATGACCTTTTACAATGCGGCGTACCTGGTCAAAACGGATGTAATTCGTGAGAACCTTACTTATTGCCCGCATCTCCCTTTTGGAGAGAGCGGCCAACTCCTCGATAGAGTACCCGGGAACATTGAGCTGCCAGATCACCGAGATATTGCTGGCACGCTCCATGGCTAGGGATTTGGTAGCGTCGACGAATATGACAAAGGGAGACTGAGTCTCCTGCTCCCTTGCCTGCTGGTACAGATAGCGAGCGAAGGCGGATGGAGAAACACTCACTTCCCGTAAGCGAGTCAGAATGTCCCGGGAAAGGGTTTCACATTTCTCATGTACGGTGTCGCGGCTTCCGTAAGACAGTTGTTTCTGTACCAGAACACCTTTGCCGTGACGAAGGTTTAAAACGCCGAGGGCTTGCAATTCGAGATATGCCTTGCGAACGATGTTGCGGCTGATCCCGACTTCTTGCTCGACTTCGCGGATCGATGGGAGGGTATCTCCGGGGCGCAGTTGTCCGAGCAATAGCGCAAGTTTTATTTTTTCTTGTATCTGGGCATGAGGGGGGAGCGGACTATGTTTGTCCAGTCTAAGATCCATTGTCGAACCCTCCAGACGCGCAATCGATCGGCGCGCCTAATCATATACGAATCGTTACCTGTTTCACTACTCAGACAAAAGTTGTCTTCAGAGTCCGGTTTGTCGTGGCCCCAACGAACATCGACACGAGGTTGAAAGTATTCCAATGTCGCCAGCTCAAGTTCATGTGGTCGAGGTTGGTCCGCGCGATGGATTTCAGATGGAATCCACGTTTATTCCCACCGAGCTGAAAATTGAAGTCATTGATCTGCTGGCGAGCGCAGGAATAGGGAAAATAGAAGCCACGTCATTTGTAAGTCCGAAAGTGATTCCGCAAATGCGCGATGCCGAGGAAGTAATGGCCGGCATTCGACGGGTTCATGGGGTCCAACACACAGCTCTGGTGCCAAACGTCAAGGGGGCAGAGCGAGCCATTCAAGCGGGCGTTAATGCCGTACGCGTAGTGGTGTGTATCAGCGAGAAATACAATCGTCGTAACGTAGGTCTCAGCGTGTCGGAATCCCTGGAGAATTGTCGTCGCATTTGCGAGTTAGCTGCAGGCCACAACATCGGCTGCGAAGCCATTCTGGCGCTGGCCTTCGGGTGCCCCCTGGAGGGCGATATCCCGGAAGAGAGAGTTGTCGAGGCGGCAAGCAAGTTGATCGAGATGGGGTTTCGGGAACTATCCATCGCTGACTCCATCGGGGTTGCGAACCCGGTCCAGGTCAGGCGAGTCATCAAAACGTTGGGAAGAGAGACGTCCGGTGCCCATTTGTCTTTGCATTTTCACAATACCCGCGGCTTAGGGCTGGTAAATGTGCTCGCGGGAATTGAGGAGGGCGTGGATACCTTTGATTCTTCCTGTGGGGGACTTGGTGGTTGTCCAGTGGTTCCCGGCGGCAGCGGCAATGTTCCAACCGAGGACCTCGTCAACATGCTGGAAGAGATGGGAATCAGTACGGGAATTGACCTGGAGCTGGTTATGGTGGCGACAAAAAGGATCCAGCAGTTTCTTAATCGCCCCTTGGCAAGCCATGTGCTCCTTTCGGGAACCAGAAAAAAGTTGTTCGAGTGGGCGGCAGTTGGATCCTCGGCGCAGATTCAATAGATGAAACCCTGGGTTCCGGCCGGAATTGCGGGCCCTTTCGAGGACAAAAGTAGATGACGACTCGTGACGATACAGGAAAGCTCCTGGCTAAGCGCGGATTTGCTGGCCGGGTAGGGTTCGGTCAGCGTCCGGCCATTCTGATCATCGACCTTATCCGGGCATTCACCGAGGTGGCATCGCCCCTTGCGGCTGACCTACGGTCGCAGGTGGCGGCATGCGCTGAAATTGCTCCGCCTCGCTCGTAAATTGGGCCTGCCGATTATTTTTACCACAGTGGAATATGACCCCAGCCTCAAGGATGCCGGCCTGTTCACTCGAAAAGTTAGTGGGTTGAAATGGCTCGTTACCGGCTCACGCTGGGTGGAACTGCATCCCGCCATGAAAAGAAAGAAGGGGGAAGTGCTCATCAAGAAAAAATACGCTTCAGCCTTCTTTGGAACTGACCTGGCTTCACTGCTGTTCACGCAGGGAGTGGATACCGTGATTGTGAGTGGGTGCACTACTAGCGGATGCGTGCGCGCAACCGTGGTCGATGCTCTCCAGTATGGGTTGCACGCCATCGTTCCGCGCGAAGCTGTGGGCGACCGGGCGGCGGACTCCCACCGAGCCAGTCTCTTCGACATCGACATGAAATATGGCGATGTCGTCGATCTGGATGAGGCTTTGAGCTACCTCCGTGGACTGTCCGGTTAGCGGCGGGAATGGTCGTCTCATCAGCTCAACGAATGGCAGATATCAGTCTTTTTGTCTTGACAAGTGCAGATCTAATCACAACAATTGTTTGATTAGTAAGACAGTTAAAACGCGCAGGCGATGGTAGGGGGGAATTATGGCGGGTTATTCTAAAGACGTGGAAAGCTGGGAGGCTGGGATGTTTGGCCGGATCGTAAACCATGCGACCCCGCTCCTCCTGTTGCTCCTGTGCGTATTGATGAACGCTCCTTATGGACGTGCCCAGGCTACCGCGACACTCGAAGGACTGGTGAAAGATTCCAGTGATGCAGTATTGCCCAATGCCCAAGTGACCGCCACCGATGTTTCCACTGGCCTGGCGCGAACCGTGACATCAAACACAGGCGGCTACTATCGCATCGCCAGCTTGCCTGTAGGGAAGTACGATCTCACGGTCACGGAAACGGGATTCAAGAAAATGCTGCTCAGCGGAGTCACGCTCAACGTGGGCCAGTTGGCACGCGTCGATATCACAATGCAGATCGGCCAAGTGAGCCAGGAGATTACAGTGCAAGGCGCCGCACCTTTAGTGGATACGTCCACCACTGGTGTGGGCGGTGTGGTAGAGAACAAACAGATTACGTCGATGCCCCTCAACGGCCGGCATTTTCTGCAACTCGGTTTGCTGATCCCGGGAGTGAGTGAGCCTCAGACCGGAAGCACTCAGAGCCAGTGGGGTACGGCTGGCGGTAACATCGGGTTTTCCGTAGCCGGTCAGCGTGACTCGTACAACAATTTCACGCTGGATGGCGTCAATGTCATGGACACCAACTACAACACCTTGACGGTGAGCCCATCGGTGGATGCGGTTCAGGAGTTCCGGATTATTGCCGATGGTTATTCGGCCAAATACGGTATCGTGCCTGGCGCCCAGGTCGATATCGTAACGCGCTCTGGTACCAATAACCTGCACGGTTCAGCGTACGAATACCTGCGCAATTCCGTTCTGGACGCAAAGAACTACTTTGACAGCGCAAACCAGCCGATTCCGCCTTACAAGCAAAACCAGTTCGGAGTTACGCTTGGTGGTCCAGTCAAGAAGGATAAGGCCTTCTTTTTCCTTTCTTATGAAGGATTGCGTATACGGCAATCTTTGACGCAGGAGACAACGGTACCGACGCTGGCGATGCACAATGGAGATCTGTCAGGGATAAATCCCGGCACAGGTCAGCCGTTTAACCAAATCACCGATGTAAATGGTGTACCCTTCCTAGGGAACCAGGTTCCCGTCGGAGAGTTCAATCCTATGGCGGCGGCCATCCTGGCCAGGACTCCTCTGCCCAATATCTCCAACGCTGCTCCCGGTCAGTCGAACTATCTCGCTGTCGCGGGGCGTTACGATAACAGTAATGTGTATCTGGGTCGCATCGACTATCAGATCACCCCGAAGAACCTGGCGTTTATTCGCTACACCCAGCAGCAGGATTTCTCCAGTTCACCGTTTGTTCATCGCTTCTCACCAGTGTTACCGGGGGCGGACGGCTTTGGAGACGTTGGCGGTTCGACAGGACGCAACGCCGACATTTCTTTGACCACCATAATCTCACCTACTATCGTGAATGTTTTTCGCCTCGGATACAACGGGTTGCACGCGACTGTGGAGTCGCAAAATATAGGCGACAATTTCATCAAGAATCTGGGGTTTCAAAGATATGGGCAGACGCTTAATGGTGGTCTACCTTACATCAGTATTCCTGGTCTCGGGGGTCTAGGTGACAGTGACACTCTGCAGCCGAATATCAGGCGCAACAACGGCTTCGAATTTCGCGATGACGTTACTTGGACGCATGGAAGATTCACACATGAATTCGGGGGTGACTACTGGCTATATCATCTGGCGGGCGTGACTGACACATTCTCCAATGGTCAATTTCAGTTTGGAACCGATACCGGGTTTGGCCAGAACGCTACGGGGTCGGGGTTTTCAGACTTTTTGCTTGATCGTCCACGAGTCAGCCTAATCCAATTGGGGACCGGTTACGGGCACTTTCGTTATCATTATCTGGGTGCCTACTATGCGGGACAGTTTCGCGCCACCCCCAGATTGACATTGAACTACGGATTGCGTTGGGAGTTCTCGACCACTCCGACCCCAATTGCAGGTACTGTCGTGTCGGTGCTCGACCTGCCGAAGGGGACAATCGTGCTTGGTTCTCAGTCTGGACAAATGCCCTCGCTGAACGACCCGCTCACCCAGTATTTCATCAACAACTTTGGCACGAAATTCGAGACCAATAAACAACTGGGCTTGCCGGCTGGCGTAAACCCGACTCGGTACTTGAATCTTGCGCCCCGACTGGGTTTTGCGTGGGACGCGCTGGGGAACTCTAAGTTGGTGGTGCGCAGTTCAGCAGGCCTGTTCAACAACTTCCAAGAGCGAGGATATAATGTGCAGTCTGGAGTATTGGGACCGCCGTTTGCACCGACCGTGGCAACGTTTCAGGATTCACTCTTCTTTCCGACGACGCCCAACACCTACGAAAGTACGTTTGCTTTTGGCGGACCTCCGGATCGCACGTCGGACAATGGGGGGCCCTCCACTGCGGGTGTTCCGCCCGGAGTGCGTCCCGGCTACGTAGAAGAATGGACTTTGAGTGTGCAGTCGCAGCTTAGGAAAAATACGGTTGCTGAGGTCTCTTACGCGGGAAATCATGGCGCCCACCTGAATGGGTTCTATCTCGCCAACCAAAACATCCCCAACTCGCCGCAGGCTAAGGGAGGGTTTCCTCCCAATCCGGCATTTGGCGAGTCCTTCCAAGAGCACAGCTCGGGGATGTCGTGGTATCACGGGCTATCGGGCAGGCTGCAGCAGCGAGTTACCAACGGGTTGACCTTTACCGTGGGTTATACGTGGTCGAGGGCGGCAGATACGGTTTCTACCTTTACTGGCGGCCCCACTGACTCTCCTGTTCCTCAAAACTCATATGACCTGTTGGGAAATAAGGGTCTATCCAACTTTGACCGTCGCAATCGCTTTATCGTGAATTACGTGTGGGATCTACCGTTCGGGCGCGGGAAAAAATATTTAAGTGACAAGGGAGGCGTGGTTGACGCAGTCCTCGGAGGCTGGCAGTGGGGCGGTTTGGCTACCATTGAATCTGGAACTCCATTTACCGTGCAGTTGACTGGCAACGTCAGTGGGATTGCCAGTTCCAGTGCAGACCGTCCGAATTGCGTGGCGGATCCTAACAGCGGCGCCCCTAATACCGTCGATGAGTGGTTTAATGTGAATGCTTTTGCGCCGAATACCACCATTTTTCCGGCCACGGGATCACCTTACAAACTCCTTGGAAACTGCGGACGAAATATCGTACAAGGCCCTCCCAATCGGGTTTACGATATGACCCTCGCCAAGACTTTTACCCTGACCGAACGCACACACCTGGAGTTTCGCTCAGATTTCTTTGACATCTTTAATCACCCGAATTTCAACACGCCGAACCGCTATTTCGGGACGGCTACATTCGGCCAGATCACCTCAGCGCAGTTGCCGCGATTGATCCAATTTGGATTGCATCTTTCATTTTGACGAAATGCAATATCATCCAACTCGCAGGCAGTTCGTGGGCGGCCTGGCCGCCGGTGGCCTAGCGTGGGGGGTGCCTAGCAACGCTAAGGAAATGTTGGGTTCGGCGGCGGTCCTGCAGACAGGGCCGTCGTCAAACTCGGCTGGGTCCATATCTCCATTTCCAATCCCACCCATTTCTGTTTCTGCCTTCACGCGACGTATCGCCCGGATTCGCGACAGGATGCGATCCCAAAAGCTGGATTGCCTGCTGGTCTCCTCCGTACTGAATCATGCAGTTCGGTATTTTGGCTTTTTCGATCCGGAATTGCAGGGACGGGGCTCCGGGTCGCCGCAACTAGTCTCAGTTCTCCTCCCGATCGAGGGAGATCCCGTACTGTTCCTGCAGAGTTTTACGGCTGCCGACTACATGCGCCCACGGGTTCAGGCGTCGAGCTATATTAAAGATACAAGGCTGGTGGGAGGGGGCAATCAGCAAGTACTGCAGCTGGTGGCGGACCAGATGCGATCGTGGAAACTCGACGGTGCCACACTCGGGTTGGTTGGTGCCGAACTTGGCTGGGCTGAGCGCTTGTTCTTTCTGCAATCGTTGCCGCGGCTGAACCTGATCGACGCCGACCCCCTGATCAATCGCTTGCGTATCGTTAAGGATGCGGAAGAGATTGAGTTAATGAAACGTTCGGCATCCATCGGCGACATCGCAATGCGGGAAGTTGAAAAGCATCTCGCGGACGGCGTCACCGACTTTGAGCTCTATGCCCAAGGGCAAGCGGCGATGATCTCGGCGGGTGCGGAAGAAGATACTTTTGTACTGATGGGCATTGGACCAAATCAAAATACAATGCTCATGGAGCTTTTGAACGGGCGCAAGTTGCGTAAAGGCGATGTAGTCGTGTACGAAGTGTTGCCATTTTTCCGGACGTATAACACGGAACTGGCAGTCACTTTTTCGCTCAAACCTTTGTCCATAGCGCAAAAACGTGCCGCCGATGCCTGTCAGGCCGCCTACAATGCGGGTGTTGCCGAAGCCAAGCCTGGTGTTACTACTTCCAAGGTTGTGGAGGCATCGCTAAAGGCTTTCCGGAGAAACGGATTTGATTCCTTCACCCACACCCCGGGGCACTTCATCGGCCTCGACAACTACGAAGGACCGCCCTTGCGTTCGAGCGACACAGTCCTTGAGCCGGGAATGATCTTTAGTTTTCATCCTAACATTGTCATTCCGGGACAAGTGAAAGAAGAAATCTGCGGAATCCTTCTGGTTACGGACAAAGCAGTGCAGAATCTCTCGCAATATCCACCACAGGGAATACGAGTGATATAGGGGCAAGGAAATGGGACTGAGTCGGCGCGATCTTATAAAGACAGCTGGCCTGACGGCTGGAGGGGTGTTGACATTCCATTCCGAGGCGCTGGGACGGACCCAGAATGATCGGGTCCATCCTCAGCCGTCGGATGCCTCGGGTGGATACACTGGCGGGAAAAAGCTTCCGCCCCTACCGTCGGAGGTGGCGACGCTGTACTCGAAGGAGTATGGCCGCCGTCGAATCAAGAAGATCCAGACTGCGCTTCAACAGGCGAATCTCGATGCCCTGATCGTCAGCAATCGTGGGCTGGATTACATCGGATACGTCAGCAATTTCCACCCTTATCCGCTCGAGCCAGGAGCCGTGCTGGTACTGGCCGAGGGGCCGTCTACACTCTTCGTTAATACCTACAGCAGCGCCCATGCCCGCGCGCTGGAGCCGATTGTCTGGGTGGACGAGATGGTGGATGTACCCCACGATCCGGTGTCGGAAGGCAGCAATCAGAATCTGGTCAACGCGTGCATCCAGAGGCTGAAGGAACGAAAACTGGAGCATGGCCGGGTGGGCATTGCCGGCGATGAGATTGACTGGCTCCTTCCTTATTATTTCCGCGAGCAATTGCCGGATGCGAAAGTGGAGGATGCAAATCGTACACTGACACAATTAATTGTGGTGAAGGATGACGTTGAATTGGCCCTAATCCGGTATGCTCAGAGATTTATTGACGATATCGCCTACCCGATTTACCGGGAGACTTTGCGTCCGGGCTCGCTCGATCAAATCGTGTACGCCCGGGTAATGGGCGGCATGCTGGAGCAGGGAGCAAGTCCCAGTACGGTTCTCCTCTTCGATGCCGGTCCTGCAGGTTCTGGCACTTGGGCTAGCGGTGCGCGCGGACGCCGATTGGAAGCCAGCGACATCATTCTCACCGAGCCGACTCCAAGTATTGCGGGTTATCAATCCGAGAAGATGTATACCTTTGCCCTCGGCCACAAAATACCAGACTCTCAAACACGTGGATCACAAGTCATGTATGAAACCTTCCAACTACTGATGACAGAGTTGAAGCCGGGAAAGGAACTGACCCCGATCTTGCAGAAGGTGGATGCATTTCTTCAAAGCCACGGGTACGAAGGTCCAACTGTTCCGGTTGGGCATTGGATCGGGACTCAGAACCACGAGGGCCCTCGCTTTACGGTGGAGGGAACGCGTGGCTGGGTGCTGCAGAAAAACATGGTGATGAGTTGGCATCCTAATATCGTAATACCGGGCAAAGTACGCACAACTTGTTCGAGTTGTGTGCTGATTACGGAAAACGGAGTCGAGGACTTGTCCTCGATACGGATGGAACCGATCTATTACATCGACGAGTAAGCCAGATACTTTTCCCTATGATTAAAAAAGTAGCGCTCCTGATGACGTTGTTTCTCAGCTGGCAAGCATATGGGCAGACAGCGGAGTCTCAACCCATTATTGATGTGCACGTGCACGCCTATCCGGCAGATTGGGTAAAAAATGTGCTGGGGCCGCTCGCGACCGAAAGTGACAAGCTGCCGGACCCTCCCAATCCCATCACTGGCAAGCGGTCGGGCGCGGCTACCGATGAGCAGTTGCGCAGCGCCATGCTGGCAGCGATGAAGCACTACAACATCGTGAAAGTTGTTGCCAGCGGTCCGCTGAGGATTGTTTACCAGTGGAAGGCCGCCGATCCGGGCCGAATCATCGGTTCTCCTCTTTTCCCCATTCCAAAGCTGGCCCCGTATCCGAGCATCGCAGAACTCCGCCAGGGCTACTCTTCAGGTCAGCTTGGCGCCTTGGGCGAGGTCACGGCGATCTACGATGGGCTTTCTCCCAGCGACCCCAAAATGGAGCCGTACTACGCTCTCGCCGAGGAGATGGACATACCGGTCGGGATTCATACGGGCATTGGAATTCCAGAAGCTTCTTATAGCTGCTGCCCCGGGTTCCGAATTGGCCTGGCCAATCCGCTCAACGTAGAGGAACTCCTGGTCAAGCATCCGCGATTGCGGCTCTACATCATGCACGCTGGTTATCCCTACCTTGACGCGACACTGGCTTTGATGAACGCCTATCCGAAAATATACGCTGATCTGGCCGCCATTGACTGGCTTCTTCCGCGCGAAGAGTTTCAACAATATCTTTCGAGGCTAATACAAGCGGGCATGGGAAAGCGCTTGATGTTTGGCACGGACGGAATTGTCTGGCCTGATGCATTTGGGGTCGCGATCGATAACGTTAAATCCACTCCTTCTCTAACGCCCGAACAGAAGGCCGACATTTTCTATAACAATGCGGCACGCTTTTTTCAGCTGGAACCCGCGAAAATGCAATCATCGGGAAGGTGATTTATGCCGAAGCATCGAAGGCAGACGACAAAGCACCGATCGCCCCATACCGATCTACCAGAGCGTGCTTCCGCCTTTTTCGCAAGGCTGACGGGGGATGCCGCTGGACGCAGATTGCTGGGGGAACAAGACCATCGCATCGAATTCGAGCTTACAGATGGTAGTCCTTTCCGGGTGCACATAAAACGCGGAAAAAGCGGAGTGAAAGCCGGGGCCACGAAGCCAGAAGGCTATGACGTAAATGATCTGATCCATTTTCGTCTCTCCTCCGCAACTTTGACCCGCTTGTTCGACGGCAAGATCCGGTTCACAGATGCTTTGATTCCAATTCAGCAAGACGGAAGTGACGCCATGTTGCTGTTGGAATGCACTTTATTCAAGTGGAGTGTGTTGAGTTGGATCGGCAGGATATTTCGTGGAGCCCAGCTTCGAGGCAGCGGACAATTATGAGCGCAATTCGGACCGAATTGACCAGAAGGCGATGGTTATGGCTCAGCGCCCTTGCCTATCCTGGCAAGCTACTCGGTAGTTGGAGCGCCAACCGTGGAGTGCCGACGTCGTCCATGAATATCGATATCTATACCCATTTCTTTCCTCCCGCGTACGCAAGAGAAATTTCCCGGACCGCGACTCGCTCCCATCCGGACGTTCCCAATATCGACATGCTGATGCGTCTGTTTCCTAATTTGAGCGAGTTTGACATGCGTATGGTGCACATGGACCGTTATCAGACTTCGATTCAGGTACTGACTCCTCTTCCAATCCCGCCAGACCTGTTCGTGAGTGATTCACGGACAGCTGCGGCCCTGACTCGGGTCGCGAATGATTCAATGGCCGAGGCGATTGCCAAGCGGCGCGATCGCTTTGTCGGAGTCGCACTATTGTGCTTCCAGGACATGGATGAAGCAACCATTGAATTGGAACGCTCCGTGAAGGACCTTGGTTTTAAGGGGGCCATGATCTTCACCAACATTTCGGGTCGGCCCCTCGATATTCCCGAACTGTCTAAGGTTTATGAGAAGGCGCAGAGCCTGGATGTGCCTCTGTGGATCCACCCGATTTCATGGAACTATTACGACTGGGTTCGGGATTATCTGATTTGGCAAATTTTTGGATGGCCAATCGATACGACGCTTGCCATGGCCCGAATCGTTTACGGTGGGGTGCTCGATAAATTTCCCAAGTTGAAGTTTATTGCTCACCATGCCGGCGGAACCACGCCGTACCTCATCGGTCGGGTGATTGATACGTACGATCAGAATGAAGAATTGATGCGGCTCTCCGGGGACCCCAAAAAACCCTCTCCTCCCGCGACGAAAGCACCGATTGACTACTACAGGATGTTTTATGGCGACACCGCGCTTTCCGGTGTTCCTGGCGCGATGCAGTGTGCTTACGAAATGTTCACGTCGGAGCGCCTCTTATTCGGATCTGACTATCCATTCGGACCAGACAGAGGCCAGCGTTTTATCGGTTCGAACCTAGCGGCAATTGATACCTTGAAGCTTGGGGATCGTGATCGAAAGAAGGTTCTGGTGGAGAACGCTCGTGCGCTGCTGAGGATGCCGGCTTGACTTCATCCCGCTCTGTACCCACGAATAGCGCTCAAAAGTCGCCAGGTTTACGGCTCCGGCAAGCCCTGGATGCCGAAAAGCCTCTCCAGTTGGTAGGTACGATCAATGCGAACCATGCTTTGTTGGCACAACAGGCTGGCTTCAAAGCAATTTATCTGTCCGGCGGCGGGGTCGCGGCCGGTTCGCTCGCCCTTCCAGACCTGGGGCTTTCCAACCTTAATGACATATTGATCGACATGGGTCGCATCACCGACGTGTGTACGTTGCCCATGCTTGTCGATGCCGATACCGGTCTTGGCCCGACCGCGCTGAATATCGCCCGCACGACGAGATCCTTCATCAAATTCGGCGCAGCAGGGTTACACATCGAGGACCAGATAAGCGCAAAACGCTGTGGCCATCGGCCCAACAAGGAAATTGTCTCAGCCGACGAGATGGTTGACCGCCTGAAAGCGGTGCTCGATGCGCGCAGCGACGCGAACTTCGTGGTCATCGCACGTACTGACGCGCTGGCAATCGAGGGTCTGGAAAGGGCGACAGAACGCGCAGTTGCGTATGCGGAAGCCGGGGCCGACATGATTTTTGCTGAAGCTGTGACCGATCTCGCAACATATAAGAAATTCGCCGACGCAACGAATCTACCCATCCTGGCGAATCTCACGGAGTTCGGGGTCACTCCGATATTCTCCATCAACGAGTTGAGGGATGCGGGCGTGAGTCTGGTCCTATATCCCCTTTCCGCTTTTCGCGCAATGAATAAGGCTGCTGCTGCCGTCTACGCCTCGATTCGCCGCTCCGGTAACCAGGCGGATGTGCTGGATATGATGCAGACTCGGCGTGAGCTATACGACTCGATCGGATACGACGCCTTCGAGGACAAGTTGAATAGAATATCAGCAAAACACAAATAGATCGGGCTTTGGCTACTGTTCAACGATTTTAAGAATGCGGGCGAATCACGAAGGCAGTACCGGGGCAATTAGGATCACGGTTCGTTCCTTCTGAGGACAATGCGTTATTCTTTGCGCCGCGCATTGTCTTTAGATTCTGTTGATGGTTGCAGTCATAACCCAACGAGCGAGCGTCGTCAGAGTTGCCCGCAGTTTTGTCTGGAGTCCGCTTTGCGCGTAGTGACTATCCTGACTTAGAGCACGCCGTCAGGTACTTCTAAGCCGTCACAAACATATAAGATTTGCACTGAAAATGGCTGGCGTCGGCGTTTGGGGTGACTTCAGGATCTCCGCGAATAATCGCCACTCACTTCACCTGCCTCGCAGCCATCGCGCGACCGACTTGGGGTCAAACCGTACACAAGTGCCGATGCGGAACGACGGAATCCTGCCAGCCTTCGCCTGTTTAAAGATTGTGATTTTTGAGACGGTCAACATGCTGGCAAGTTCGTCTGCCGTCAACGCACGGCCGATTCGCTCGATTCTTTCCGGCAGTGACATTGGGTTCTGACGCACTGTTCTGGGGGTTACATGATTGGTTCTGGTGGGAGTTGAAAGCACTGAGCGTGAATGGGCACGTCAGGCTACAAGACCGGGCGAGGACTACATCGTGCCTCTGCTGAATGATTACCGGGCATCTTGGGCGTTGCTCCGGCAGTGGGCTGGACACGACGCTGCCGTAGCGCAGAGGGAAGCAGAAGTTCAAAGGCTTGAGCGTCTCGTCTGGGACGCCGTGTATGCCCTCCAAAAGGCAGGGCTGGACAGCGAAGCAGCGAGATTGCGGCGTGGGATTGAAAAAGGAAAGTGAGCGCCTTCGGATATTATGGCAGGTCAGACAGCGTGACGATTATGGGGGTGTGGTCAGAGGGCTTTTCCTGCCCGCGAGGTCCTTTGTCGATCTCGCAGCCTTCCAGTCGATCTGACAGCGTTGGAGACAACAAGATGTGGTCGATTCTTATACCTCGATTGTTTTGGAATGCCTGCCGAAAGTAATCCCAAAATGTGAAGTGTCCTATTTCGCCCACATGCAACGACCGGAACGCATCGGTATATCCTATGTCCAGCATCGCACGATACCGTGCACGCGGCTCCGGCTGGAACAAAGCATCGTGCGCCCATGAAGACGGCTTGTGGCAGTCGATGTCCTCAGGAATTACGTTGAAGTCGCCGCCAATTAGGGTGGGCACACCGTCCTGTTTCCATCGAATCATTTCCTGAATCAGTCGGTCCATCCAAGCTAACTTGTACGCGAACTTCTCACTCCCTACCGGATTGCCATTCGGAGCATAGACGTTGACGATGCGAATGTCCCTGATGGTCACCTCCAAGAACCGGGCATGGGTGTCGGACTCGTCTCCGACGAGAGCCTTAGCAATCGTCTTCATCGGGTGTCGCGAGAGAATCGCAACGCCGTTATAGGCTTTCTGCGTCACCGCTACACTTTCATAGCGGAGCGACTTGAAGGCGTCCGAGGGAAACTCTGTTCCTTTCAATTCTTGCAGCAACAACACGTCCGGTTCGCGAGCTTCCAGCCATGCGGTGACGTGGGTCAGCCGAGAGCGAACAGAATTCAAATTCCAACTGGCGACTTTAAACATGAATTCACATTGTAGCGGCGACGTAAGAGGGCGGTCATTTGGGAAGGTTACGAGAAAAGAGAATTCTGAGCCTGCATCGGTTCTACGTGTCGCGAACAATCCTCGTCATCGTTCGCCACGTGGTTGATCCGCGAGCTTATCGGGTACGAACGCATCATCTGGGCGTCGTACGGCTTCAGCAGTTCTGAGACGACCTGCACGTTAGTCATGCCGGGATCGAGCCACAAATCGTACTTATCGCGGTCGATGATCACTGGCATCCGGTCATGAATCGCTGAGGTGATAGCGTTCGGGGTTGTGGTCAGAATCGAGCAAGTCTTTATCCAATTGCCGCTCGCATCTTTCCAGCCATCCCATAACCCGGCAAACGCGAACAGTTCGCCCTCGTTCACTTCAAAGCAGAAGGGTTGTTTATTTGTTGCCGTGCGCTTCCATTCATAGAAGCCGTCTGCCGGGATTAGGCACCTGCGGAACTTCAGCGGATCACGAAACGCGGGCTTCGTGGCGGCTGTCTCCGCTTTCGCATTTATCATGCCCGTCGCAATCGAAGGGTCTTTTGCCCAATTCGGAATCAGGCCCCACTTCATGAACGAGACCTGTCGGAGAGGTTCTTTGGGATGCTGGCGAATCACCGGAACGGGCTGAGTTGGAGCAATGTTGTAGCGAGGACTCCAATCATCGTGCCAATCGCCAATGTCGAAGTACTCCTCCACAATCTGCTTTCGCCGCGATAGCCGATAACGTCCGCACATGAGGAAGAATTATCGCACTAGACGCCATCCTGAAGTCTCGCCAGCTTCTTTTTGCCTAGCGTAATTCTCAGCTTTTCGGCGCACCCGCGATCAGCTATGGTTCGCCGAGTGGTACAAAGGTGAGTTGAGTGAATAGCCGATCAACGCGCCACGATGCGTAGTTTGGTTGAGGAGGAAACCTATGCCACGAAGCAAGAAGGCAACACCGAAACGCAAGTCAGCCCCGAGCAAAAAGAGCAGGACCACGAAAGCGGTTTCCAAAAAGAGCATGTCGGCTGGCAAAAGCCGCGCCGAAGGTATCCGGCTGTTCGCACTCGCGGGGCGTCCGAGCCACCAAGATTTCATCCGGGTGTACGGCCCCAGTGGTCCCAAAATGACATGGGAACAGAGGGCGGCCGCAGGCGTGCCAGCCGAGAAATTTCAGGCAGCGCTCGCTTCGGCGATGCGGCAGGCGAAGTAGCAAGCCTGCCGCGTTTCGTTTTTTAGTGTCCAGTAGAGAGCGACCATGACAGAAATTTTCACGATTTCAGCGTTTCCTGGTCGCGAGATGTGCGACTTCTGCACGGCCGAGCCGACGTGTCGGTTCTATGCGTGCCGAGATTTCGTGTGGTTGAACCACAGTCAATGCGCGCACCAATTCATCGGCGCGTGGGCTGCTTGTGCAGAATGTGCGCGACTGGTAGACGGAGGCAGGTGGTCAGAACTGACGGAACGAGCTTTGGCCCAGTTCAAACGGATACACGGCTACTCCGCAGACGAGGAGCCGCATTTCCGGGCACAGTTCCGAGAGATACACCTGCTTTTCAAAGAGCACATGTAAACCGGACCCGGTTTGACACAACGTCACGATGCCAGCCTCCGCTCTCAGCGCCCTGCCAATCCTTCTGCGCGAAAATATCCCATCATTATTGCGAGGTATTGCAAAAATAGATGTGTCGACTTTATTGTCCACATCATTTCTATTTTTGTCAAAAGACTGATTTCGAAAGGAGACCCCTTTCTCTCAGATTAACTGAGGGGTTCATTATTAGTAGGATTATCTCTAACCCAATGATTCGGAAGAAGAACGTCCATACTTTTATGCTGTTAAACAATGTTCGCAAATATTATTCTTGACAAAAATATAAACCTTTATAATATGTATCCCTCTGTGTCGACACCTATTAGTCTGAGTCGGAAACCGCGTGCTTCCTCGAGACTCAGGATTGCGATTGGGCCTCGCAAGCAAAGAGGCTGTACCTCCAGGAGAATAGCCATGAAAGTATCGCGTGGGATTTTGGTACCGTCGCTTTTTTGTTTCTTGGGTGTGGGATTAGCGAATTTGGCTGTTGCCCAAACACCTACCGGAACCATATTGGGGGATGTTGTCGACCAGTCAAGGGCTGCAGTCCCCAACGCTCTCGTTACGGTGACCAATGTGGCCACGGGGGTGGAATCGAAAACGCAAACGAACACGGTCGGGGCATATACCGTCCCCTTCCTCGTCGTAGGACCTTATGAGGTCAGTGTCGAGGCCGCCGGTTTCGCGAAGGAATTGCGGCGGGGTCTGGCCCTGCAGGTCGGGCAAAATATGCGCCTGGATTTTTCATTGAACGTTGGATCCATCAACCAGAGCATTGAGGTGGTTGGCTCCGCACCCCAGATAGAGACCGAAACATCGTCCAAAGCCGAGGTCATTGGATCAACGCAGATCCAAAATCTTCCCATCAATGGCCGTAACTATCTTTTATTGGCGCTCCTCGCACCCGGAATGGTTACCAGTCCTAAGGCGGCCTATGGTTGGCTGACGCAAGGGTCTCTGTCCGCCAGCGGTCAACGTCCTGAACAGAATAACTTTCAGTTGGACGGGATCGACAATAAGGAGACTAGCTACAACCAGCCGGCCGTGGATGTCGCAGTGGATGCCATTGGGGAGTTCAGAACGATTGTCGGGATGGCCCCGGCGGAGTACGGTCGAGGTGGTGGCGCGGTTATTATTGCCTCGGTGAAATCAGGCAGTAACTCGCTCCATGGCTCGGGATTCGAATTCTTTCGCAACGAGGCACTTGACGCTCGCAATTATTTTGCAAGTAGTACTACGGTTCTACGCCGGAACCAGTTTGGGGGCTCAATTGGGGGGGCCATTGTGAAAAACAAGACTTTCTTTTTCGGGTCGTATGACGGCACTCGGCTGTTCACCCCTGTAGGAGTTCCCGCGTATGTTGTTCCCACCGATGACTTAAGGGCAGGGACTTTCTCGGGTCCCATCATCGATCCAACCACGGGAAATCCCTTTCCAAATAATACGATTCCAGCGGACCGGATAGATCCGATTTCGGCAAAGATTCAGCAATTCTTTCCTGAGCCCAACAATCCCAACGTAGCCAGCAGTAACTTCATATTTAATGATCAGCCGGCGAGCCACCAGCGGACCGACAATGTGGCGACGCGGGTGGATGAGCAGCTTACATCGCGAGACCTAATCAACTTCCGTTACCTTTTCAATCAGAACAATAACCCCGGGAGCCCGGCGTGGCCCAGCGGAATTGGGGATCTAACCCAACACGTCCGTGCGCAGCTATGGGGCCTCGAGCACACGCACACGTTCGGACCACGCATCTTCAACGATTTCCGCGCTTCGTGGACGCGGAGAAATAACGTGGGCCAGGACGCTAATGCCAATAAAACGGACTACGCCAGCCAACTCGGGATTATTGGCACGGAGCCGGCAGGACAATTTTGGAGATTCCCCACAACGTCGATCACGGGATTCGGTAGTCTCAGCGGCGCGGCATTGGACCTTATAGTTACCGACACAATTCAGATCCAGGATCAAGTTGCGATGCAAGTTGGCCGGCACAATATCCGGACGGGGGCAGATGTCCGTCGCCTTCGTGCGCGGAATCTGGATCCCCATCCAGTGCTGGGTATACCTTCACAGGACAATTCACCGGGAATCCGTACGCTGATTTCCTACTCGGAATTCCAGCGACTGCCAGCAGAAGTCTGGCCGAACCCAGTCGGGATTCGAGGCAGACTTACATATCTATGTTTTTCCAGGACGACTGGCAGGTCAGACCAAATCTCACTCTTAATCTGGGCATCCGTTGGGAGGAAGAAACGCCTATTAGAGTCCTGGGAGACATCTGGGCCGGAATTGATCTATCGACGGGAACCCTTCTGCTGCCTAAATCTACTGAGACCGTAGCTGGACCGTTTTACGCGAACATAAAAACGGACACGCCAGTACGATTTATCGACACGCATACACCGTACGATCCAGACCATCGCGCTTTTGCTCCCCGGTTTGGATTTGCCTACACTCCGTTCGGATGGAAAAATACAGTTGTGCGAGGCGGGTTCGGTTTGTTCTATGTCGCTCCTCCGTGGCAGTCGTTTTCGATCAGCGAGGTGGCCCCCTTCACTGAGCGTCCAGTGTATACATCCGACCCGCTCGTTCCCACGATTGGGTACAATCAGGGCATTAGTGGTGTTGGCAGCCTGGCAACCGCGCCTTTCACAATTTTTCCCTTCGGTTCTAGGCATATCGACCTGGGCTATGTTGAGCAGTGGTTGTTGGATATCCAACACCAGTTCCCCAAGGACCTACTGTTGGATATTTCATACACCGGTTCGCACGGTGTACATCAGCCGCGGCTAACCAACCGTGATGTGGCCCAACCTGGACCGGGGCCAATTCAGCCACGGCTACCCTTTCCGCAATTCGCGCGCGTTCAGGATCTGGAGACGGATGGGATCAGCTCCTATCAGGGACTGACGATCAAGGGTGAAAAGCGAAGCAGGGGTGGTTCCGGATTTGTAGTGTTTTACACGTATTCAAAAGCGATCGACGATGCTTCCTCTACCAACCTGGTTCTGCAAATCACAGATCCGAATCCAGCCAGACGGCGTGTGAGTGAAATCGGCCTCTCGGACATCGATATGCGTCATAACATTACGGGCAACTACACCTTCGTTTTGCCATTCGGCCCGGGGCAGCGTTTCCTTTCTCAGGTCAAGGGGCCAGGTGCGTTCTTGTTAGGAGGCTGGCAGATCTCAGGCATCGTGACACACTATTGTTGTGCACCACTGACCCCAAGCGTTTCACGCACCTTGGTTAACGCAGGGATAATCCAAGCAAGGCCAAATCGGATTTGCAACGGAAATCTCCCCGACGGTCAGCGAACTCTGACTCGGTACTTCGATACCAGCTGTTTCCCTGTGCAACCCCCGTTTACTATCGGAACCGCTGGCAGAAATATTATTTACGCACCTGGTGAAAACCTGTGGGATATTGCCGTGACTAAGAGTGTGAAAGTGACGGAGAGCCAGAGAATCGAGTTTAGAGGCGAGTTCTTTAATGCTCTGAACCATCCCAACTTTGGTTTTCCAGGCTTAAACGCACAGGCTCCTACTACGTTTGGCGTGATATCAAGCGCCCTTAGTCCGAGAACCGGTGAATTGGCGCTTAAGTACTACTTCTGAACGGCGTGACCAGGGGTGTTCCACCTTGGAAAATCCAGGCTGATGTGCGCAAGTGGTCTTAAGGTGCGCTCATAAGCTTCTGGCCCAAGACTTAGAGTGACTAAGGACACAGAAATGAAAGGGAACAGGCGTAAGTTTTTGGCTCTTGGCCTTGCAGGTGCGGCTTCTTCCATGGCCGCGTCGAAAGCGTCGGCACTATGGGTCCCGAAGCCTAACGGGACGCCCCTTGCGGAGGAGGGCTCAAGTCTTGCGCAATGGGGTCTTAAGGTTGTCCGCCGAGTCACGGTAGCAACTGGCGTCCCTCGGCACCGCGCTTTTCCAGGGATTGAGAAGCTCAAGAACGGTGATCTTTTGGTAGCGTACCGAGAGGGAAGCGACCATTGGAAGACACCTCCCGGTCTTGTTCGTCTAGTTCGGTCGAAGGACGGAGGGAACACCTGGTCAGCCCCCAGGACGGTGCTCGAAGCCGAAGGAGTAGACTACGGCACCGATTTAGGAATTTCGCAGCTATCGGACGGAACCATATTGCTTCCCGTCCTGGAGCTTCCCCAAGAATCCTGGGGTCCGGAATTTCATTCTTACAATGTGGCGCCCTGGCCCGACAAATCGAACCTGGGGCCATGGAAACTAAAGGCGCACCTAATGCGTTCTACCGACAACGGTGAAACCTGGAGTGGTCTGGAAGAGCCCACCCTTCTTCTATCGGACTTTTGGTGGAACACCTACGGAAAGATCCACCAGGTTAAAGGCTCCGATACCGTTTTTTGGTTGATGTGCCGCCAGAAGAAGGAAGAAGTTGTCTGGCGAACGGGCCTACTGGTTTCACGGGATTTGGGTCGGTCTTGGACCGAGTGGCACGATGTGGCTGTAGGTCTGGCTGATGAGAAGAGCATAATCCCGATCGGGGGAGGACGATTGTTGGCATTAGTTCGCGACCTTAAACCGCCGCATGTCTTATGGCAGACCGAGTCCAGTGACGGCGGCGTGACTTGGAAGCCATACTGGAACAGCGGCTTTTTGGGTCAGTCCCCGTGTCTATTTCGAACGCCCAAAGGCGTTCTTCTTTGCGCGCATCGTAAGTTGGACCCAGGCACACCTTTGGGGGTCGGCCTCAACTACAGCTTTGACGAGGGCGGGCGCTGGTATGAAGGAGAGCCTCTGTACGTTTCCCCAGAGCCAAACAACTTCGATTGCTCTTATCCAGCAATGGTCCAGTTGGACTCGGGAGAAATTCTATGTGTCTACTATTCCAATTTCCACGCAGGCAATTCTAATATCGAGGGTGTATTTCTCCGCGAGTTATGACCTGCGGCAAGCGCTCTTTGTCAGCGACGGTTCGACGAAAAACGATAGGACGCGGAACGACCACAATGTGCCGATGAGTAGTGTGCCCGATCGACAAGCCCTCCCCCCTCGAAGAAAAGATCCGGGACATTGACAACGCAAGGGTTGGTAACCTCCCGTCGCACGGCAAATGTTTGGATAAACGATAAGGAACTAAGGTTTCCCACAGCGGGGCATTGCACGTGTTCGCGGTGACGAAGCTGACGTTCGGATTCGTCACGGTGCGCTATCGCGGGAATGGGCAAGAACGCAAACACCGATGGTTTGTGACGTGCGCTCTGGTGAACCTGTTCTTGGTTCGCAAGCGGCTGCTGACGGCAACCGCTGCATAGTGCTTCCAATCGAAGCTGCCTAGCCGAGTCCGAGGCGAGTGAGGCACATAGTATTCTCTGGCGAGAGTCACCGATGATCGGGCTCTCAAGACTACCCTGAGTCGGCACGAACGCGGCGCTTGTTCAGGGGTTCCCTAGGAACTGGAATACTTGTCGGCGGATGCCATCTGTGATTCTTCGCCTGAAAGCGACCCCAACGCCAGCTGAAACGCTCGTTGACTTCCTCTTTGGATATGTTCGTACATCAGTTTGTGTGCCTGGGACGGTTGATGGAGGCGGATCGCCTCCAGGATCTCTAGGTGCTGATCCCCTGTCGTTTTCAACCACGGACTTTTTTGGAAGGTGACATAGTGGAAGCGGCGATATTGATTCATTAGTTCGGCCATGATTTTTGCAAGCCTTTTGTTCCCGCTGGCTTTGGCGATTCCACAGTGGAAACTGTACTCCGCATTGCCATATTCCAAGAAATCCTCATATGTGCGCTTTGCGTAGTCCTTCTCGAATGTCACCAGCAGCTTGGAACTAGTAAGAAAGAAATCTTCGCGCAAGGAAGCGCGCGCAGCCAGCTCCGCGGCTGACAGCAGGAGTGCAGGCAGAAAGGGCAGGACCAGCAGAAACGACAGACTGGATGCGGGCAAGGTGAGATTGCCGGCAGATTGGGAAAACAGGGTCAGGCCGGGCTCCGCGGCGTGCGCGGCGGTGACGGACAGGCCCGCGATCAATCCCGGTAGCGCGATTGACTGACCCAGGCAGGTATGGCGCCTCACCCCTGCTTGCCTCCGCTTTGGGGTTTGTTCATGGTGTGCAGGAAGCGCACCTGTCCGCCACCGACGCCAAGCACCAGCCAGGTGTTGTCCACTTCCACGACCACCACCCGTTCGCGCGGACCGACCGATGTAGCGCCCACTACCTTGACCAGTCCTGCTTGGGCGCCTTGTGGCATCCAGCGACGCACCAGCCACGCCACGAGGACAAAGCCGCCGAGGATCAGCAACAGGGAAGCAACCACGCTGAAATAGCCGGAGCTGGTGCCTGCAGTTTCCGCTGCTGGCGCGAGGGTCGGCAGCAGAAACAGCCACGCGGATTGCAACGCCGCTGTCCCCCTCGCCCCTGCTCGTCTCTTCCTGGGACAGATTGAGCGAAATGATTCAACGGGCTTCAATCGAGTCTCAGCCATCATTGCTCCCCCATTGCTTTGCCGCCCAAGTTCTTAGCGCCTTCGCGCTCATGTCACTCCAGTCAAGTTCGAGCCTGCCACATTGATCATTCAAGCAAAATTCCAGATGCAGCGAGGAAATCTCATCGAGGTGTCCACGCAACACGGATTCCGCCAGAGCCTGGCTGGCCCGCGCCAACAGACTGGCCCCATGGCGCGCCGGCACAGGCGGGAACACACCGCCGGCACCGAAGCGCGCCGCCACCCAGGCGGCCAGCAAGTCATCGTCGGCATGCAAGTAAGGTGGTTCGCCTTCAAACGCGCTCGCAGACAACGCCAGGATGCTCACCTCCACCGGCACCCAGGGTGGCAGACCTGCTTTGAAATGCAACTTGATCCGTTCTGACAACGTCCCCGCTGCGCCACCGCCGTCCACCCGCAGGGCGCGGACTTCTTGCGCGCTGAGTCTGGGCAGTTTCATGCGAGGTGTTCTTCCCAGGGCAGTCCGGGATCGACGGCGCCGTCCTGCCGGGTGGCAATAAAGGAGCGAATGGAGATCTCATCATGCAACTTGCGCTCCCGAACCGCATCACGCCGTGTCAGTTCGTCGTCATAGCGCCGCCTCAGCACAGTTAAAGCCTGTACCCGCTTCTCTTGCTCCTGCCACACCTGCATGGCGTGCTGCCATTGCGCATGGGTCGTCTCGAGCTCCTGCCTGCCTCGCTGCATGCGCATCCCAAGCAGCCGCCAGCCGTCAACCGCAGCCGCATAGAAGCCGGGACTGCCTTGGCGCCGCTGCCTTGCCAGTTCCTCGACGTAGCGGCAGCGCTCGTTTTGAAGGCGGACCATTTGTGCGCGCGCGCGCAACCATTGACCGTGGGCTTGCTTCACCGCGCGTGCGCAACCCTCGGCCCGCTTGCGCGCCAGCTCGTAGACAATTTGCAAGTTGAACATGGAGCCTCTGATTAAGTCTTTAATGGGCCGCGCAGGGGCTTGGCGGGATGAGATGCACGAAGCGCCGCGCAGGTCGTAGTCATTCTACGATGCCAAGCGGCGCGACACAGCAGATCGCCCGCCAAGCCCCTGCCCTTTGGGTTTGCACGAAAAATGCCCATCTGCGGTGTTACGCTCCTAGGTTCGTATGTCCAATACGACCGTCGTCGCGTGCCTAGCATCTGAGCATTTTTCGTGTAAACGCGACCCATAAAAGTCTCAATCAGAAGCTCCCTAGGGAAGCAACGCTTCAAGCGCCTGCTTGGCCTCGGCCATGCTGACCTGTTGCCACAATTCCTGCATCAGATACTGCTGCATCAGGGGCTGCACCTTCACCGCCTCGTCCAGCACCGGGTCGGCACCCGGCACATAGGCGCCCACCGCCAGCAAGTCGCGGCTGCGCTGATAGCGCGAGTAGAGATACTTGAAGCGCCGGATGCGTTCCAGTTCCTCGGCGTCCGCCAGATCGGGCAAGGCCCGGCTGATTGAGGCTTCGACGTCGATCGCCGGATAGAGGCCCGCTTCGGCCAGTTCGCGCGACAACACGATGTGGCCGTCGAGTATGGCGCGGGCCGCATCGGCGACCGGGTCCTGTTCGTCATCGGCTTCCATCAACACGGTAAAGAACGCGGTGATGGAACCGCCCCCGGTCTTGGCATTGCCGGCGCGTTCCGCCAGTTGCGGCAGTTTGGCAAACACGGAAGGTGGATAGCCCTTGGTCGCGGGCGGTTCGCCGATCGCCAGTGCCACCTCACGCTGGGCCATGGCATAGCGGGTAAGCGAATCCATGATCAGCAGCACGTGTTTGCCCTGGTCGCGGAAATATTCAGCAATCGACATCGCATAGGCCGCGCCATTCAGGCGCATCAATGGCGGATTGTCGGCCGGGGCAGCCACCACCACGGCGCGCGCCATGCCTTCAGGGCCCAGGTTGTTCTCGATGAAGTCCTTCACCTCGCGGCCGCGTTCGCCGATCAGGCCTACCACCACCACGTCGGCATCGGTGTAGCGCGCCATCATGCCGAGCAGGATGGACTTGCCCACCCCGCTGCCGGCAAACAGGCCCAGGCGCTGGCCGCGGCCCACGGTTAACAAGGCATTGATGGACTGGATGCCAACATCCAGCGGCTTGCGGATGGGTGCACGTTCCAGCGGGTTGATCGGACGCGAATACAGCGGCACCCGCTTGTCCATCATCAGCGGGCCCAGATTGTCCAGCGGCCGTCCCGCGCCGTCCATCACCCGACCCAGCAACTGCGGCCCGACCGCGACCTGACGCACGCGGTCCTGCGCGCGGCGGCGCGGGATGTAGCGCTTGCCCATGCGCGGCGGCTGCACTGCGACCGGATTTTCCGGCACCACGCGGGCGCCGGGCATGACGCCGTAAATATCGGTAGCCGGCATCAGATAGATCCGCTCGCCGGAAAAGCCCACGACTTCCGCGTCGACGCTTTGTCCGCCGGGAATCTGCACCATGCACTGGCTGCCGATGGGCAGGCGCAAGCCCACCGCCTCCATGACCAGGCCGGCCACCCGGGTAAGCCGCCCGCTGGCCGCAACCGGTGTGCTCAAGGCCACAGCGCGCCGGCAATCGGCCAGGTATTCACGCAGTGGAGCAGTGCGATCGATTGCCATGAATGCTCAGGCTTACTCCAGCCAACTCTTGTTGCTGCCCAGCACTTTCACGACCTGGCGCCAGCGTGTCTGCAAAGTGGCATCCAGATCACCGTGCGGCGTTTCGATCAGGCATCCGCCCCGCACGATGCGCGTATCCTCGACGATGCGCAGGCGATTCCTGTCCAGAACCTCCTCAAGATGCGGACGCACCAAGGCGGCATCCTCGGGATTGAGCAGCAGGCGAGCCTCGCGCGTCGTGTCCATCAATTGCCTCAGGGCCAAGCGCACTACATCCAGAATGCGTTCAGGCTTGGCTGCCAGTTCGCCGGCAACGATTTGCCGCGCCACGTCCAGAGCCAGGTCCAGCACCATGTCAGCGACCCTGAAATCCAGCGTGTCCAAAGCCTGACCAAAACCGGTCGCCAGTTCCTTCATGCGCCGGCAGTCTGCCTGTGCCTCACGCCGACCGTCCGCGATGCCCTGCTGTACGCCTTCCGCCCTGGCCTGTTCCCTGATTCGGGTCGCTTCATTCAACTGCCTAGCGGCGCGCGCCTCCTCACTTTCCTCGCCGTTCACCGGCTCCACCACTTCCCATCGTTCGAAAGCGGATTGCTGCGTTCCGGGCTTCTGCGGCTCACTCATGCACAGTCTCCAGGCTCAATTCGCCACCCCCAGCCAGCTCCCGCATCAGCCGAACCACCTCTTCCTGCGCGGTTTCGATCTGGTCCAGCCGAACCGCGCCCAGGCCGTCCAGATCATCTTTCAGGCGCCGCGCGGCGGTGCTGCCCATGCGCTGCGCCAGCATATCCACGAGGCCGGGATCGGCACCCTTCATCGCCTGCAACAGGATCTGCGCCGGCGCCGCCTTGAACAAACGGGTACGGCTGGCATTGTCCAGCCGGCTCAGGTCCTGAAAGGTCAGCGTGGCCGCAGCCAACCTGCCCGCAAGCGCAGGGTCTCGATTCGACAAACCACTGTTTACTGCCTGGGCTGCTTCCTTGGGTATGCGCCGCAGCAGAGACGCCGCCAGTTCCTCACCCTGCTCCGGCCCCGGCTGCTGCCGATTGATGTGGCTGGACAGCCAGTCGGACAATTCCCGCAGTGCCTCGGGTGCCGCGCCCTGCCAACGGGTCAGGGCAAGCAAAGCCTCGTCGCGCTGTTGCGGCGCGAGCAGCATCAGGACTTCGGCAGCCTGGTCACGCTCCAGGTGGGCCAGCACCGTGGCGATGACCGGGGCGGGCTCCTGCGCAAGCAGTTGCGCTATTTCGGCCGGTGCCATCCAGGCCAGTTGTTTGAGCGGGGCGCCCTCCGCTTCCAGACGCGCCAGCAGCGCAACGGCTTTTTCCTCTCCGAGTGCATGGCTCAGGGCCTCGCCGAGAAAGGCTTGCGGCGCCATGCCATAGCCGGTCTGGCGTTCGGCGTCTGCGTTGAATTCTGCCAGGACGGCTGCCACCCGATCGCGCGATTGGCCGCCCATGCGGCGCATGGTTTCGGCCAGCTGGGTGACTTCCGTGGGATTCAGATAGCGCAGGATCTGGCCCGCAGCGGCTTCGCCTACCGCCATGAGTAGAACAGCGCTTTTTTCCAGGCCGGCCTGATTCATCCTTGCACCCATAGCCGGATCACGCTGGCGGCCCGCGCTGGATCTGCCAGCGCCGATTCACGTGCGCTCTGTACTGTCGAGTCAAAGGGCGAAACGGACGGTTCGGCCGGCTGCGCAGGCGTGACCGGCTTGCGACGCGCCCGCAACTGCCACAACGCGCCCAGCACCAGCATGGCAGCGATTCCCAGGGCCGCTGTGCCCGTCCAGGAAATGATCTGCGGCCGGGCCGGGTGCGATTCGACTGTGGATTCCGGCGCCGGGGGAATTCTCACCGGCGCCTGTTCAAACGGCAGCATGACCACCTGCAGGCTGTCGCGCCGCCGGCTTTCCATGCCCAGCGCCTGACTGGCCAACTGTTGAATCTTCTTCTGCGTTTCAGGCGCCTGGCGTTCACTTTCCGCCAGGCTGGTTTGATTCACCACCACCAGGGCGCTCAGCCGCTCAATGCGGCCGGAAGGTTCGCGGGTCCGCCGCACGCTGCGATCAGTCGATCCCCTGGTACCCGAACGCGCACGCTCGCGCGTGATTTCCGTTTCGACGAAATTGAGTCGCGCCGTGACCTGGACCCGGACATTGTTCCTGCCCAACCAAGGGGTCAGCGCATTGGTCACGCGGTTAGCCAGGTCCGCTTCCGTCACCCGAATTTCAGCCTGCTGGTCAGAACTCAAAGCCTGCTGCTCCGCTTCTTCGGCGCGTGCCAGCAGCTCCCCCTGCTGGTTGACTATCCCTACCTGGGCTACCGACAGGCGCGGCACGCCTTTCGCCACGATTTGCCGGATCGACTGTACTTGCTCCTCCTCCAGGCTCATGCCGGGCTTGGTCTTGATCAACACGGCCGCCGACGGCTGCGGCCCTTCGCGCAGAAACGCGGTGGGCTTCGGCAGGGCCAGATGAACCCGGGCCGACGCCACCGGCGCAAGATTTTCAAGTGTGCGGGACAACTCCGCTTCAAGCGCGTGTTGGTAGCCCATCTGCTCCTGAAAACTGCTCATGCCCAGAGTAGGCGCCTCCATGGCGTCGAATCCCCCGTTCTCGCCCTTGGGCAGGCCTTGCGCGGCGAGCCGAAAGCGTGTCGCATCCAGCTCCGCAACCGGAACCTGAATCGCGCCATTGATCACCTTGTAAGGTACATTAAGCTTGTCCAGGGCTTCCAGAACGGTCCCGCCGTCGCGGTCGGACAAGTGGCTGTACAAGGGCGCATACACGGGTTGCTTCAGGCTTGTGCCCAGACTGAAGAGCAGTACCACTGCCAGAATAAGGACGCTCGCCCACAATACCTGCAGGGGCAGGCGCTGCGACCTGAATGCAGACCAGAGGCGGTCAGGCGAAAGTACGAATTCCGCCATAGGCTCTTAACAGTTGCAACATGCGCCGGTGCTCCATAATGGCTATTGTGTCGGAACCTCTGAGTAAGTCCAGCATGGCCACGCGTGGGCTCGATCAGGGGTTTCCTCGGCGATTATAGCCGCAAGGCGCGCACGAAAGACCCGGGCGAAGAGGGAGCCCTGCCATGAAACTGAGCATACTGCTGGTAGACGATTTTGCGACGATGCGAAAAATGATACGCGCCGCCCTGCGTGGCCTGGCCGATGCGAAGGTTACCGAAGCTGACTCAGCCTTTCTGGCGTGGTCGCTGCTGCAGAAGAGCCATTTCGATTTGCTGCTGACCGACTGGGTGATGCCCGAAATGAGCGGGCTCGAACTGGTACAGCGGGTGCGCGCCCACCCTTCGCTTGCGGGCATGCGGATAATGATGATCTCGTCCGAGGCGGAATCCGAAAAACAGGCCATCGCGCGCCAACTGGGAGTGGACGCCTTTCTGTCCAAGCCATTTACTGCCCACGCGTTAAACGAGGAAATCCGCCGGCTGTTCGGGATCGGCTGAGAACGATCCAATCCGGGCGCACCTTCATCTGGCCGGCCGCGGCGGCGTGCCGTTGCCGCGGCAGCAAGAGACCCAAGGCTCGGGAACGCGTCAGGCGTGCAAAATTCAAGGGCTGCCGGTGTCCGATCCCGCCAGGCGTTGCGCCTCGAGACGCGCTTTGAGGCCGGCGTCGAGGGCATCGAGCGTCACGCCCATCAGCAAGCCCGCATGCGCGTGGTAGACGTGCAGACGGCAGGCCACCGGTTGATTCAGGCCGGATCTGTGAGTATCGAATTCGCTCCAGGCGAGCAGCGGCAGGTTTTCATCCCAGGGGGCCATCCCGGCCCAGAGATCTTCGTCCAGCAGCAGGATGATGGCGGGACGTTGCAGCTCAAGGCGCAACGGACAGCCCAGGCGTTTGAGCGCCAATCGGACGCAATTGTAATGCGCGGCGGGAATGGTCTTGGGCCACACCCTTAGTGGCGCAATATCGCGCAGCCAGCGCGTCACTGCCGAAGTCTCCAGCGCACCGGCGGCTCGGTGTCATTCGCCGGCCGGCTCGCGCGCATTCTTTCCCTCCGTGTCCGGGACCCCTTCCTTGAACACCCGGCTCGCCAGAATGTCCTCCGGCTCCAGGGTCACCAGGTCTTTCTTGGTAAGCTGCGCACCGGGCCGTGCGAACAGGCGATTGGCCTGACGCAGGCGTGCGCGATCCAGCGCGTTGCGGACCGAACGCGCATTGGCGAAGTGCGGCATCTGCATGCGCCGCACGATGTATTCGCGGAAAGCCTGCTCCGCCTCCGGGCTAAAGCGATATTGGGTGTCTTCGAGCATGATGCCGGCGATCGCCAGCAACTCGTCAGGCTCGTAGTCGGGAAAATCGAGATGATGCGCAATGCGCGATGACATGCCCGGATTGCTCTGGAAGAAGCGATCCATCTTGTCCTTGTAGCCGGCCAGGATCACCACCAGGTCGTCGCGGTTGTTCTCCATCACCTGCAGCAGGATTTCGATGGACTCGGCACCATAGTCGCGTTCGTTTTCCGGCTTGTAAAGATAATAGGCCTCGTCGATGAACAACACCCCGCCCATCGCCTTTTTCAGCACCTCCTTGGTCTTCGGCGCGGTATGGCCGATGTACTGGCCGACCAGGTCGTCGCGCGTAACGGCGACCAAATGCCCTTCGCGCACATAGCCCAAACGGTGCAGAATCTCGGCCATGCGCAGCGCCACCGTGGTCTTGCCGGTGCCCGGATTGCCGGTGAAACACATGTGCAGCGAGGGCGCCCCCGCGGTCAGGCCCAGTTCCTTGCGCACCCGGTCGACCAGCAGCAGAGCCGCAGTTTCGCGGATGCGGGTCTTGACCGGCTTCAGACCCACCAGTTCCCGGTCGAGCTTGTCGAGCACCTCCTGCACATGCGAATCGCGCAGCGCGGCAGCGAGATCCACCGGGGTGTCATCGGGCACGGCATACAAGGCCTTCGCCGGGACAGGAGCGTCTTGCGCACTCTCGGTCATGCTTGAACTCCAGATAAACTCAAAATTCAGGTGCAACGGGGGACAATGATCCGTCCCCCGTGCCGAACACTACTGTCAGTAGCGTTCGCCTTCCGGCTTGTCGGTGGCGTAGCTGTGCACCGTGTAATGGACGGACCGGCCAGGCCCTTCCTGGCGCACCAGCCCGAAGCCGGGTTCGACCTTGGGCCGGTTGACGAGGTACGACATCTTTGGCGATTCCACCCCGCGCGAGCTGTCGAAGGCGGTCACGCGGATATAGTAGTTGGGAAAAGTCTTGCGGCAATTGTTGATCTCCATCAGGATCCCGGCGGGGTCCTTCAGGTCGAACATGGGCATGCCGAACATCTCCCAATAGGTGTTGCGCGGATGCGGATCGTCGGTGTACTCGACGTTGACCGCCCAGCCGTTCGACAGCGCGTACTTGATCTGCAGCGTGATCTGCTCGTCGGTCAGGTCGGGAAGAAACGAGAACTGCCCCTGCGTGACGCGATTGCCTAGATTGGTCATCATGATTTATATCTCCTAGCTTATCTGTTAAACGCTGCCGGTCGCGGTGGGCACGAAGTCCGCGGTGTCGGTCGACTCGTAGTTGAAGCTGATGTCCTTCCAAGTATCCAACGCAGCCTTGAGCGGGCTGCACCACTTGGCCGCCGCTTCCAGGATCTGCGGGCCTTCCTTCATGTAGTCGCGGCCTTCGTTGCGCGCCTGGACCATGGCTTCCAGCGCGACCCGGTTTGCCACTGCGCCGGCCTGGATGCCCATGGGGTGTCCGATGGTACCGCCGCCAAACTGCAGGATCACGTCTTCGCCCAGGTAGTGCAGCAGCTGGTGCATCTGTCCGGCATGGATGCCGCCGGAAGCGACTGGCATCACCTTGTTGAGCGACGCCCAGTCCTGCTCGAAGAACAGGCCGTTCTCGAGGCTCATCGGCGTGTGGGTCTGAAGCAGCGTGTCGTAGAAGCCCTTGATCATGAGCGGATCGCCTTCCAGCTTGCCGACCACGGTGCCCGCATGAATGTGGTCCACGCCCGCCATGCGCATCCATTTGCAGATGACGCGGAAGTTCATGCCGTGGTTCTTCTGCCGCGAATAGGTGCTGTTGCCGGCGCGGTGCAGGTGCAGGATCATGTCGTTCTTGCGGCACCATTTGGCCATGCTCTGGATTGCGGTGTAACCGATCACGAGGTCGATCATCACGATGACCGAACCCAGCGACTTGGCGAACTCGGCGCGCTCATACATGTCTTCCATGGTGCCGGCGGTGACGTTCAGGTAATGGCCTTTCACCTCGCCGGTGGCCGCACTCGCCTTGTTCACCGCCTCCATGCAGTACAGGAAACGGTCGCGCCAGTGCATGAACGGTTGCGAATTGATGTTCTCGTCGTCCTTGACGAAGTCCAGTCCGCCCTTGAGCGCTTCGTACACCACGCGTCCGTAGTTGCGGCCCGAGAGACCCAGCTTGGGCTTGGTGGTGGCGCCGAGCAGCGGGCGGCCGAACTTGTCCAGACGCTCGCGCTCGACCACGACGCCGGTTGCCGGGCCCTGGAAGGTCTTCAGATAGGCGACCGGAATGCGCATGTCTTCCAGGCGCAGGGCTTTCACCGCCTTGAAGCCGAACACGTTGCCGATGATCGACGCCGTCAGGTTGGCGATGGAGCCGGGCTCGAACAGGTCGAGGTCGTAGGCAATATAGGCGAAATACTGCGCCTCGGTTTTGGTGCCGGGCCCGGTATTGGGCACCAGGTCGACACGATAGGCCTTGGCGCGATAGAGTTCGCAGGCCGTCAGGCGGTCGGTCCAGACCACGGTCCAGGTAGCGGTGGACGATTCCCCTGCCACCGCCGCTGCAGCCTCGTCCGCGTCCACGCCCGGCTGGGGCGTGATGCGGAACAGCGCGATCACGTCGGTGTCCTTGGGCTTGTAGTCGGGCTCCCAATAGCCCATTTTCTTGTACGGAATGACGCCTGACTTGTAACGTTCCTTGGCGTCCTGGATGGTGCCGCCGGCAGCTTGGCCACTCATGGTTCATGCCTCCTAGGTTGATTGGATAATTCCATTCCCGGTCATTGCGGAATGTGGATGTAACTTTAGCTGGATCAACCATAAATGAAAGTCAATTTTTTCGATCATTATGATAGAGTATCGTCTATGTCATAATTTCCCGACGCGCAGTTATGCGGCACACCACCTTTCGCCAATTCGAGGTTTTCGAAGCCATCGCGCGCCTGGGCAGTTTCACGCGCGCGGCCGAGGAATTGCACCTGACCCAGCCCACGGTCTCGATGCAGATCAAGAAGCTCACCGACGCGGTGGGCCTGCCGCTGTTCGAGCAATTGGGCAAGCGCATCCACCTGACCGACGCCGGGCACGCGCTGTTCGCCACCTGCCGTGAAATCTCGGAGCAACTGTCGCGCTTTGAAATGACCGTCTCGGACATGAAGGGATTGAAGAAAGGCCGGTTGCGGCTGGCAGTCGTGTCGACCGCCAAATACTTTGCTCCACGCCTGCTTGGCCAATTCTGCCAACAATACCCCGGTATCGAGGTCGCCCTGAAGGTGACCAACCGCCAACGCGTTCTGGAGCGCTTGCTGGACAATCAGGATGATCTGTACATCACCGGACAGCCGCCGGAAGAGTTGGATGTTGAATGCCTGCCCTTCCTGGAGAATCCTCTGGTGGTGCTCGCTCCGATCGATCACCCCCTCGCAGGCAAGAAGCGGATTCCGCTCAAACGGCTGGCCGAAGAACCCTTCTTGATGCGCGAAGCGGGCTCCGGCACGCGCCAGGCAATCGAGCGGCTACTTCAGCAACACGGCCTCAAGGCCAATATCAGAATGGAGCTCGGCAGCAACGAGGCGATCAAGCAGACCATCGCCGCAGGCCTCGGCGTCTCGGTGCTCTCGCGCCACACCCTCGCGCTGGATGCCGCCACGAGCCAGATCGCGATTCTCGACGTCGTACATTTCCCGATCAAGCGCCACTGGTATGTCTTATGGCCCAAGGGGAAACAGCTGTCGGTCGTGGCACGCACCTTCCTTGGCCATTTGCAGAACGCCGGAAATGCGATTGCTACGGTTTCAGGGGAAGCGGTCGCACCCCGGTCATTGCCCAGAAGATCCGCCGCCCGCCGCTGATCCCTGATCCCTGACCTACACCAGATCCGGGCCGATCACGGCACGCAGCACGATCTCCTGTTCGCGATTGCGCCGGCGGGCTTCGAACCACATCAGTCCGCCCTTGCGCAGGCTCAGTCCTTCGGATGCGCCCAGCAGCTTCGCCGCCACCTCGCCCAGGGTAGGCTGATGCCCGACAACCAGCACCCATTCCGGCCCATCGGGCCAGCCCGCCGCTTCCAGCACGGCATCGGCATCGGCCCCCGGCGCGATTTCGTTTCTGGTCTCCATCTCCCGCCCCAGGGCCCGGGCCGTTTCCTGGCAGCGTGTCGCAGGACTGACCAGGACCAATGCCTCATTGGGCAGGCAAGCGGTGAGCCAGGCCGCCACCCGTTGGGATTGCTTCTTTCCACGCACAGTCAGGCGCCGTGCCATATCGTCGCCCCCATCCTCAGCTTCGGCATGTCGCCACAACAACAAATGCATCGTTTCTCCTCTTCAGAAAAATGTAGCGTGCAACGGACGGCACCCTATGCAGCTTCGATTACGGTTCAATTACAGAACTGCCTCCATCCTGGAGACGCATGCCAATCGTGCGCGACAGTCCAGGACGATAAGCCTTGCGCAAATCCAGCGACACTTGCTACCAAAATCGTTTGGTCACGGAGAGCGTTCTCAGACGCCCGGCCAGGCGGCGTTCAGATTCCGCTCCAATCGCTGCCAGCCAGCCGTGGACTGCCGCCTCCGCCAGGGCAAAGCTGGTTGACCTGTCATCTATGCCCCGAATCAGACGGTGCGCCACTGCCTGGTCATTCATGTGGCCCAGGGCATCCTGCAAGTCCGCCAGCGTCTTGCCCATGCTCGCAACCGGGCCGCGCGGATACAGGCTGGCAAAACAGTCGAGCACATAGCGCAGGCGCTTGACGCTGATGCGCAAATGGTGCCGCTCCTCGACGCTCATGTTCGGATTTTTCGCCAGCGTGATGACCTGCCGGTGGCGCTTTTTCAACTGGCGGGCGGCAAAGCCCCGCAACTGGGTCGTCCCCAGTTCGGCGACGAAATGCCTGGCGGGCATCGACAGTCGCCGCGCCAGGCCCAGCAGTACCCGGCCGCAGGCAGGCGACTGCAGATAATGCGCGAGATGTTCGTGGGCGTGGCCGCGTGCCTGCGCCGCCAGCTCGGCCAAATGCTGGAGCAGCGGCCGGTTTGGTACGGCGGCGAAAATGGGCGGCAGCGTTTCCATGCAGAACACGTCCCAGTCGCGCGCCGGTCCAAGCGCAGCATTGAGTTTCTTGAGTTCTGCCAGCAAGGTCTGCGGCAGAGGCAGACCGTGTTTGAACAAGGCGTAGGCCGAGCGGAACCGGCGCAGGGCGACCCGTGCCTGGTGCAGGTATTCCGCGTCCTGATCCGCGGCGATGCCCGGCAGGTTGGCGACGAACTGGTGCAGCAACTGAATGGCAATCACCCGCCACGCCTCGGCTGGCGGCATGGCGGAATCCAGCTCGGGCATCCTCGCCTTGACCGGGGCGGCGGCGATGTCCTTGGCAAGGCGCGCGCCGCGCTCGGCCTTGCTGCGATCAGACGGCCACAGCGGCACACTCCCCGCCAACTCGATCGCCAGCGCAAACAACGCATCCGGGCGGCCGCTCTTGAGTTCGAGCTCCAGCTCATGGATCGATTCGGCCCTGATACCGGCGCGAATCTCGCCTTCATCCAGCGCCACCTCGATCTCGCTGCCCCAGATGCCGGTCAGGTGCCATAAGCGCCGGGTGAACCGGGTTTCATAAACCGGCGCGAGTTTGCTGCGCAAGGCCTCCGGGATATGCGCCGCCGCCTCGGTGGAAAAGCGTTCCAGTTCGATGCCGGGCCCGAACACCGGCACTTCCAGTTCGATGCGCGCGCTCAGACCCCCACTGGAATTCGCCTCGCTCTTGACGGTCTGTATCCAGCGCCGTCCCACACGCCTGACGCGCAGCGCCACGCCAAGCTTGGCCAAGTCAAATTCCGGTGTATCGAAATACACCGTGTGCAGCCGCTGATGCCTGGGCAGCGTTCCGCCCAGCCTGGGGTGGCTCAATAGCGCAGCGGTGCCGGCCGGCAACAGCAGCTTGAGTTCGATCTCACGACCCGGGTCAGTCATCTTGGCGCGATAGATGGGGAATGCTTAAGTTTGTTAGCATCTGTTCAAAGCCATTCCATTAGATACCAACTCTCCCCATGAAACCACCTCAGCCCGAGCAGCTCCTCAACCGGGAACTGGGCATACTTGCGTTCCAGCGCCGGGTATTGGCCCAGGCCGAAGATCCGGCCACGCCCTTGCTCGAACGGCTGCGTTATCTCTGTATCGTAAGCAGCAATCTGGACGAGTTCTTTGAGGTTCGGGTCGCCGGTCTCAAGGAACAGATCAATGCCGATGTCGTCACCCTGTCCCCGGACGGGCTGAGTCCGCGCCAGGTGTTTCGCGAGGTCGACCGGCAGGCGCATGAGCTGGTCGATCGTCAGTATGACCTGCTCAACCAGAACGTGTTGCCCGCGCTGGCGGAAGCCGGCATCCGCTTCATCCGCCGCACCCACTGGAACGAGGCGCAGGCCGCCTGGATCAAGGATTATTTCTTCCGCGAATTGATGCCGGTGCTGACTCCGCTGGGCTTGGACCCCGCCCACCCCTTTCCGCGCGTGCTGAACAAGAGCCTCAATTTCATCGTCGAGCTGACCGGCAAGGACGCCTTCGGCCGCAGCACCGGGGTGGCCGTGGTGCAGGCGCCGCGCGCCCTGCCGCGGGTCATCCACATGCCGGCCGAAATTGCCGGCTGCGAATATGGCTTCGTGTTTTTGTCTTCCATCCTGCACGCCCACGTCGGCGAACTGTTCACCGGCATGAGCGTGCAGGGCTGCTATCAGTTCCGCGTGACGCGCAACTCCGACCTGTTCGTCGACGAGGAGGAAACCAAGAATTTGCGCCAGGCCCTGCAGGGCGAATTGCCGCAGCGCAACTACGGCGCCGCAGTGCGGCTGGAGGTGGCGGACAACTGTTCCGACTCGATGGCGCGCTTTCTGCTGGAACAGTTCGGTCTGGCACCGGAGGACCTTTACCAGGAGCGTGGCCCGGTCAACCTGGTGCGGCTGATGCAGGTGCCTGACTGGGTCGACCGACCCGATCTGAAATTCACGCCGTTCACGCCGCAGTTTCCCGCCCGGCTGACCAAGGTGGACAGCATCTTCGACGTGATCCGCCGCGGCGACATTCTCCTTCACCACCCGTTCGAATCCTTCCAGCCGGTCATCGATTTCATCGAGCAGGCCTGCCGCGATCCGCAGGTGGTCGCGATCCGGCAGACCGTGTATCGCACCGGCGCCGACTCCCAGCTGATGAATGCGCTGATGGTCGCGGCCAGCCAAGGCAAGGAAGTCACCGTGGTGGTGGAATTGATGGCGCGCTTCGACGAAGAAGCCAACATCAACTGGGCGTCGCGCCTCGAAGAAGCCGGCGCCCATGTGGTGTATGGCGTGGTGGGGCACAAGACCCACGCCAAGATGGCGCTGGTGGTGCGGCGCGAGGAAGGCCAGTTGAGGCGCTATGCCCACCTCGGCACGGGCAACTATAACGCCCGCACCGCAAAGCTCTACACCGACTTCGGCCTGCTCACCTGCAACGAGGCCGTCACCACCGACGTGCATCATGTCTTCGTCCAGCTCACCGGCCTGGGCCAGGCCGGCAAGCTCAAGCAACTGTGGCAGTCGCCCTTCACCCTGCACAGTGAAATTCTCGCCGCCATCGAACAGGAGACCGCCTTCGCCCAGGCCGGCGAACCGGCCGCCATCATCGCCAAGATGAACGCGCTGCTGGAACCGCGCGTGATCGCCGCCCTCTATGCCGCCTCCCAGGCGGGGGTGAAGATCGACCTCATCGTGCGCGGCGTGTGCGCGCTGAAACCCGGCGTGCCGGGCCTGTCGGACAACATCCGGGTGCGCTCCATCATCGGGAGGTTTCTCGAACACAGCCGGGTGTTCTACTTCCGCCGCGGCGGCGAGGACTGGATCTATCTGTCCAGCGCCGACTGGATGGACCGCAATTTCTTCCGCCGCATCGAGACCTGTTTTCCGGTGCTGGAACCCAAGCTCAAAAAACGCGTGATCCAGGAAGGCCTGCGGCCCTACCTCAGGGACAACCAGCAGGCCTGGGAAATGGACGCGGATGGGCGGTACCGCCACAAGGCCGGCCGGCGCGGGAAGGCGTTTTCGGCGCAGCAGCATTTGCTGGATTTGTATGGGCAGAAGTAGCGCCGGCCGCGCTGATTAGAGTTGCCCGCTAAGCTCTCGCCCGCTTCCGAGGGAGAGAGCACTGCAGCCCATATCCTTGACCACCTACGCCTCATGCCTCATTCCAGACGGGGTAGGGAAGCGCAGGGGGCCGTGGGACCCGTTACGAGTGGAGGCGTGTTGGCGTAAACTTTCTGAGGCTGATCCGACTAAGGGATGATCGAAAGTGGGTGTGATAGTGAAAGACCTGGCCCCGTCTTGTGACGCCGTCCCTTTAATTCCGCAGTATTCCAACCATTAAGATGGAACTTCCCATGCTTTGGAAAATGATTTTGACCGGCCTCGCTATATTCGTATTTGTCTTGCTCGGTCCTTTCATGTTTTCAGGCAACAGCGCAGCCCAAGCCTTGTATGGAACCCTCATAACTGCCGTTTCTACGACTATCGGCATATTTGCTAGTTGGCACTTTTCGAAGAATGCCGACAAGGATACTAAGAACGCTGAAAAGGAGAGGCTGACCCGCTATGGATTGCTTGCGTGGCGCAACGTTGATGCTCTGTCAGTCAAGGTAAGACAGCAAATTCAACGAAGCTCTGCTGGTAGAGAAACGTTGGAATCTTGGCTGCTAGACATTGATGGTGCCAAGTTGGATGGCAGGACTTGCTTCGCGAAGTGTTTGAGTTGCAAAGGCGGCTAGATCTTGAAAGGGAGGAGATCGCCAGTGCATACAAATTAGAGATTGACGCCGCAAAAGATGAGAAAGCAAGGGAAGTACTGCAAGCCGAATTTGAACTCAAGTTGGCTCGTATTGAAAAGCAATTGCCGTTAACCTCCGCGGGAGAGCCAGGTTGGTCTAGAGTGGCTGGTCGCGATGCGTTGACAGGTCTGCCGGACAGGGTTGCGTTAGCCGGTCGCGAGTCCGATCTCTCCAGCAGAAATATTGCTTATGTCGTCGCTCTTCTCGATTTGGATAATTTCAAATCAATCAACGATAGTCTCGGCCATGGAAAGGGCGATGAATTGCTTGTCGAGATCGCCGACGCGATAAGGAAGCTCTTGCCATCTGCAGATATCGTCGCGCTCGGGCGGCGACGAATTCATTGCAATCTTTCGGGATACGTCTCCAGATGCGGTGGTTACGATTTTGGAAGAGTTCGTCGCAGCATTGCCGGCAAACATGCAGGCGGCAGGGCTCCCCACGGTAACCGTCAGTTGCGGAGTCAGTAGGGATGATTTGAAGGCATTCCACTCAAAGATTGCAGACGCGGACACAGCAATGTATCGCGCCAAGCGGGATGGTCGTGCACTCGTTAGGCTGGCTGAGTGACCCAATCCAGAAGAAAGAAGAATAAAAGCGGTCAATTCACGCTGACCTCTTTGAATCCTATCGGTACACGCACCATGAATTTGGCACAAACGTTCTGTTCGCTAACCTTGGAGGGGTTGCCATGAGCGACGGGTTCTCGGTCAAGTCCTTCGTCGAAGGTCAGACCGGACATGTGCGTCGGATTTACAGCTATAAAGGCAAGCCGTGCCGCCGTGTTGTTCTGCAATCGAAGCTATGCGCTCAGCTTGCCGGATACACGCTGATCTACAAGGATCTACGGAGTGTCCTTACATGGCTAGCGGAAATAGAGAAGCGGCACACCGACGGGCCTTCACGGAAGGGCGAACACTTCAGTTGCAGCAATGATCGCGGGACTTACGACCTGATAAAAGGGCTGTTCGTTGCGGCTCTTACTTTCTACGGGAAGTGTTTTGCGACGTGCGAAGGACGCCGCGCCAAACTTGAGCGAGTTCAGCTTGATAGACGGTTTCATGCTCTTCACGATGATTGCATTGCCTATAGACACAACTTTGCGGCACACAGTGGAGCCAAGGAGCTTGAAAAAGTAGAGGTCGCCTTGGTCTTCCCGGCGAAGTACAAGAAGAAGGTGCCCATGAAGGTATATCGAGAGCTTCGGCAGCCTGACCTACTCTGGCCAACCGGTGGGGACGTCACGTTGATTGAACTTGTTGAACAAGCTGTCGAGGTCGTGACTAGGAAGATTGAGCTTCTCACTTTAAAAGTTGAGAAGGGGGAAGTCATACCGAATGCGGTGAAGTACTTGAAGATAAAATAGTGGCTGAGCAAACATTGGAGCGGAATCGCATCGGTCAGATACCACCGGCAAAGCCGGAGGCTTGAGATTGTGAGCGCCTCAAAGGCGCCCATGAATCAGTGAGCCGCCCGCGCTAGGGTCAGGTCTTTCATTATCACATCCCCCCTGCCATAATTCCCCCATGGCGCGCCCTCTGCGACTCGAACTGGCCGGTGGCCTGTACCACGTGACCTCGCGTGGGGACGGGCGCGAGGATATCTATCTGTCGGACAGCGACCGGGAAATCTGGCTGGAGGTGTTGGCCCAGGTCTGCTTGCGTTTCAACTGGGTGTGTCATGCCTGGTGCCAGATGACGAACCATTACCATCTTTTGATCGAGACGCCTGAAGCGAATCTTGCCAAGGGAATGCGGCAGCTCAACGGGGTGTATACCCAACGCTTCAACCGTGCGCACGGACGGGTGGGACACGTGTTCCAGGGGCGTTACAAGGCGATCCTGGTCGAGCGCGACAGCTATCTGCTGGAACTGGCGCGCTACGTGGTGCTGAACCCGTTGCGCGCGGGAATGGTGAAGCGGCTGGAAGCCTGGCCCTGGAGCAGCTATCACGCCACTTGCGGCCAGACCACCACGCCTGAGTGGTTGCAGACCGATTGGGTGCTGGCGCAATTCGGCCAACAACGCGCCAGCGCGATTCGGAAATACGTCGAGTTCGTGCATGCAGGCGCCCGGCTGCCGAGCGTGTGGACGCAGCTGCAGGGACAGATTTATCTGGGCTCGGAAGCGTTCGTGAAAAAGATGCAGGCAAAGATCGAGCATCAACCCGCCCTGGATGAAATTCCGCGCGCGCAGCGGCGCGCAATGTCCCACACATTGACAGCCTTCGAGCGCCGCTACGACCGCAATGAGGCGATTGCGCGGGCGTACTTGTCGGGGCAGCACACGATGGCGGCAATAGCTGAACATTTTGGCGTTCACTATACGACGGTGAGCAGGCTGGTCAGGGAATACGAAGATTCACCAGGAGGAAAAGCGCGATGATGCAAGGCCTGGCCGCGGGTGCTTAACCACCCTGGCCTCCCTGGACGCCCTTCCCCCACATTCCAGCCATTCTCCTTACGCTCGGCGACGGAACAAATTGCTGGTCTACACGTCAATTCCGTGAAGAAACGGAACGGCGCCTGTGGCCGGAATATTCGCGGCGTCCTTGATTCATGCACTAAACTGGGCGCACCCGAACGGCCCGCTCCCGTACCGTGTGCGCAGAAACTGTGTTGAACCGCCAAAATGCAAACCGAAATCGACAAATCCGTCTTCGCCGGCTTCAAGAAGCTTCTCCGCAAGGGGGTGCTGATCTTCGCGCTCATCATCACGGTCCTGGTCGCGATGATTGTCTACCAGCACCAGCGCTCGGCAGAGGGCATTCGTTCGGTGAACCACACGCGGCAGGTTATTGCATACATCGACGCGCTGCGCACCTACCTGCTCAACCTCGATACTGCGGTGCGCAAGTTTGCCGAGTCGGGCAATCGGATCTATCTTGACCCCAGCCTGACATGCCGGGACGCGGTGTGTCCCCGGTCCGACCAGCTGATCGAACTGATCAAGGGTGATGCCGTCCAGGCTGCTCGTCTGGCGCCGCTGCCGGGGCTGCAATCGGCCCTTGAGACGGGCTTCAGCGCGCTGCAGCAACAAGGGCGCGCAGGTGGCAACACTGCGCATGCAGTCACGGAGCTTCCGGATTTCGACAAGTCCGCCATCGATCAGATCCAGCGCATTCTCATCGAAACCGAACGCGAGGAGCTCAACCAGTTGGAAACGCGCGAGAAGGCGAGAATTCATGACCAGTCCTTGTCGTCGGCGCTGCTGGGTCTGGGCGGACTATGGATGGCGTTGGCGCTTGCAGGGCTGTACCGGGAGACCACACGCCTGATCAGCGCGGGTATCGATGCCGAGCGGACCATCAGGCAGCTCAGCCTGCGCGACCCGCTGACCGGCCTGGCCAATCGGCGTTTTCTGCACGAGAACGAAAAGCATTTGATCGCGGCCGCGAGGCGCTCGTGGACGCAGATGGCCGTACTGGTCGTCGACCTGGACGATTTCAAGGCGGTCAACGACCGTCTGGGCCACGCTGCCGGCGACGAGGTTCTCGTGACTTCGGCAGAGCGCATGAAGGAACTGGTCCGCAAGGCGGATGTCATCGCCCGTTTCGGCGGAGACGAGTTCGTCCTCGTGCTCGCGCAAGTCGAGGATGCCGCAGCCGCGCGCGAGGTGGCGGGTCGGGTGGTGGAAAGCCTGAGTCGACCCGTGCCGCTTGCCAACGGCAGGACGGCACGCATCGGGGCGTCGGTGGGAATCGCGATGTGCTGCACTGACGGCGAAACGCTGGACGATCTGCTGAGGAAAGCGGACGCGGCGCTATATGTGGCGAAGCGCGAAGGCAAGAACACCTACCGCGAGGCTGT
Source organism: uncultured beta proteobacterium (assembly GCA_963782495.1). GTDB lineage: Bacteria > Pseudomonadota > Gammaproteobacteria > Burkholderiales > Thiobacillaceae > DASQBT01. Next base: position 171,630 of record CAWAJU010000009.1, read on the forward strand.
CTCCGCAGCCACGTAGGCCGCATACGCCACACCCTGAGAAGTCAGGATAAGAATTCAGGCGCCTCGGGACTTCGCTCTTGAGGGGCCCGAAATCAGGAATGCGTTGTTACTTCTTGTGACACTTCTTGCAGTTGGCCGGATCGGAGGCCTTGAATGCCCTTGTACCGTTGTGGCAGGTACCACAATACTTGCCTGCCGTGATGTCATCCATGGTGATGGGGTTGGCACCCAACTGTGGCTTGAAAATGGCGGAGTGACAGTCGGTGCAGCCCAATCCCTTTTTCGCATGCAGGCTTCCACTGAAGACCACATTGCCCATGCCCTTGACTTCGAATTCCCTCATCAGACCGGGTGGAACTGCATGTGACACCGTTGTCATCAACGCGGCGGCACAACCAGCAAACAGGATTACGGCCTTAAGTGTCTTCATCATTTCTCCCGATTCAAGTGGTCCAACAAACCGCTCTGCCAACTGACTGTTAGCGGGCTCCGATATTGGCGTGCTTAAGGTACGGATGGTACACCTGAAAGCAGACTTTTCGAACAGCGAATCGGGTCGAAGGACAGCGGTGAACGGTGGACCCGTCTCGACGGATGACGCACTCGCAGGCGCGCCTCAGGATGCCGATTCCCTCGCAGGCCAGGCGCGGGGCATCTGCTGATGTTGGGCCGCTAGGCGGCCTGCCTGAACTTGAACGCTAGACCCAATTCTCTCCAGTCGCTTTCCTCTTTCTCCAGTTCGGTGCGTGCCAGAAGATTCTGCTCCAGCCAGGCAGCCGGCAGCATCAGCTTGCAGCCCTTGTCCTGGCGCTGCAGGCTCATCGGCGGCAGAACGACATCCTGCCGGCTGCGATGGAACAGGACTGCCAGGCGCAGGATCTGGATCAGCAACAGATTATCCGGATCAACCGGGTCGACGGCACCCGGCATCAGCGCCGGCACCTTGGCCAAGCCGCCACGCTGCGCCCGCACCAGAAGCGCCAGACGCGCCTGATCGCTCCTGGAAAACCCGGGCATGTCGGCGTTCTGCAGGATGTACGCGCCATGCTTATGGTAGCTGGCATGAGCGATGGAAATTCCGATTTCGTGCAGTCGGGCCGCCCAGTCGAGAGTCTGCTGCGCAGACTCGACCTCGCCGCCGACCAGAGAGGCGACCTGATCGAACAGGCTGAGCGAAAGTTGCCGCACCCGTTCCGCCTGACCCGCGTCCACATGGTAGCGGCGCACGAATTCGGCCACCGTGGACAGGCGCATGTCAGCGTGATGAAAACGGCCCAACTGATCGTAGAGGATGCCCTCGCGCAGTGCGCCGGTGGCGGGGGACATGCGCTGAATGCCCAGCTCGGTGAACACGCCCGCCATGATGGCGAAGCCGCCCGCGATGACCGGCAGCCGGTCGCCCTTGAGCCCCGCCAGCTGCAAGGCCTGCACCTGCCCCGCGCGCACCATCAGGTCCCGCAGACGCTCCAGCCCGTCGAGCGTGATGCCGCCGCCTGACAGTCCATTGAGCTCCAAAATGTCGGCCAGCGCCCGCGCGGTGCCGGACGAGCCGACCGCTTCGCCCCACTGGCCCTGATAGGCGGCGGCGATGCCCTGGGCTTCGGTGCGCGCCGCGAGGACGGCTTGCTTCATGGAATTCTTGTCGATGCGGCCACCGGGAAAATAGCGCTGGGAAAAATTGACGCAGCCCATGTTGAGGCTTTCCATGATGACCGGCTTCATGCCCTTGCCCACGATGCATTCGGTCGATCCGCCGCCGATGTCGACTACCAGGCGGCGCTGGCCGGAGGCGGGCAGGCTGTGCGCGACGCCGACATAGATCAGCCGGGCTTCTTCGCGGCCGGCGATGATTTCGATCGGAAACCCCAGCGCAGCCTCGGCGTCGTCAAGATAGCTGGGCGCATCCTTGGCCTGGCGCAGCGCGCTGGTGCCGACACAGCGCACCGCGCCTTTGGCGAATCCCTTGAGGCGCTCGCCGAAACGGGTCAGGCAATCGAGAGAGCGCTGGCGGGACGCATCGTCCAGATGCTTGTCCGCCGTGAGGCCGGCGGCAAGGCGAACGGGTTCCTTGAGCGCATCCAGCATGTAGAGCTGGTTTTCGACCACGCGCGCGACTTGCAGCTTGAAACTGTTTGATCCCAGATCAACTGCGGCAAGAAGTTCGTATCGAGTGTCAGGCATCAGGTAACAGCAAAAAGCTCAGGCAAAAAACCAGTAGGCAACAGCGATGGCGACAGCAAATCCACCGACGTCCGCAATCAAACCACACGTTACCGCATGACGGGCACGTTTGACACCTGCTGCGCCAAAATAGACTGCGAGCACATAGAACGTCGTCTCGGTGCTGCCCTGCAGGATGGACGCAAGCCGCCCGGCAAACGAGTCCGCACCCATGGCCTTCATGGTGTCGATGGTCATGGCCCGGGCGCCGCTGCCGGAAAAGGGTTTCATCAAGGCGGTGGGCAAGGCGTCAACGAAGCGCGTATCGAAGCCGGCCTGGCCGACCAGATGGCGCACGCCGTCCATGAGCATTTCCAGCGCGCCGCTGGCGCGAAACAGTCCAATGGCCACCAGCATCGCAACAAGATAAGGGATGATGGTGACAGCCGTGTGAAACCCCTCCTTCGCGCCCTCGATGAACGCCTCATAGGCATTGATCCGGCGCCAGGCTGCGCCGCCGACAAACAGCGTCACCACCGCCAGCAGAATGAAATGGCCCATCAGCGCCGACTGCTGCTGCATGGTGGCGGCCGGCAAGGAGGAGAAATACCAGGCCAGCCCCCCGATCACCGCGCACATGCCGCCCAGGTAGGCCAGGGTCACCGGATCGAACAGGCGGATCTTCTGGTACATCGCGGTGGCCAGCAGCCCGATCAGGGTGCCGCCGAAACTGGTCAGCAGCAGCGGGATGAACACGTCTGTGGGATTGGCGGCACCGAGTTGGGCACGATAGGTGAAGATGGTGACCGGCAGCAGGGTGACCGATGCGGTGTTGATGACCAGGAACAGGATCTGCGCGTCGCTGGCCGTTTCGGGCGTGCGGTTCAGACTCTGCAGCTCCGTCATCGCCTTGATGCCGAGCGGGGTGGCCGCGTTGTCCAGACCCAGCATGTTGGCCGCCATGTTGAGCGTGATCGCTCCCAGCGCCGGATGGCCATCGGGCACATCCGGAAACAGCCGGCGAAACAGCGGCGCCATCAGGCGCGCGAGCAGGTCGATGAATCCTGCCTTCTCACCCACCTTCATGATGCCCAGCCACAAGGCCATCACGCCGGTGAGCCCCAGGGAAATTTCGAACGCCGTCTTGGCATCGCCGAACAGGCCAGTCATCATCCGGGCGAAGACTTCCCCGTCGCCCAGAAACAGAAACTTGCCGCAGGCCAGGACAAAGCTCAGGACGATGAAGCCTATCCAGAGAGCATTAAGCATGGGGCCCCGAGCGCATCAGAAGATGCCGTCTTAACTTGCCCAGCCCGCGACGAACAACAATAGCCCGACCACCATCCAGACCACCAGTCCGCGCCAGATCAAGTTGATCGCGCTGTCGATGTGATCGGGATCGGGATCCTGGTTCATACCCAACTCGGGGCGCGGCACCCACTCGCCGCTGATGGACACGGGCGTTCCCAGGCGCACGCCCATCGCGCCGGCGCCGGCTGCGAGGACCATGCCTTCCTGCGGATCCTCCCAGTCCTCGCCCTGGCTGCGCCAGCAGTACATCGCATCCTCGAAATTGCCCGCCACCGCATAGGTGCCTGCGGTGAGGCGGGCCGGCAGCCAGTTGAGCAGCTTGAAGACTTGTTGCGCAAAGCGGCCAAAAGCCTGGCCTTCACTGCCCCAGCGCCGCGCAAGTATGGACGAAAAACGGAACAGCACTGCGCCGACCGGGCCCAGCGGAAAGAGTACCGCAAACCAGAAGAACACACCGAACATCTGCCGGTGGCTGCGGCTGAACAATTCCTCCAGGGTCAGGCGGCTGACATCTTGTGCTAGCAGCGTGTCGGGTGGGTCGCCGCGCCAACTCTCGAGCCTGCGCGCGGCTTGTTCCGCCTCGCCGGCCTTGAGCAGCGCCGCAATGCCCTCCGCAGTCTGGCTGTAGTACTTGAGCCCGGCAGTGAAATACAGCACCACCACATTGAACCCCCAGCCCAGCAAGGTGCTCAGGTGAGCGAGCCAGCCGTACAACAGGCCGGTGACCAGCAGCAGGGGAAGCACGCCGGCGATCCACGCGACGGCGCCCTGCATCGGCTCGCCGCCATCCATCTTGTCCTGCAGCAAGCGGGCATAGCGCGCGTAGGCCTGGTAGTAGCGCAGTGGCTGGGTCAGGGGTCGATAATGTTCAAGCGCAACGGCGGCCAGGAGGGAAACAAATACCATCAGCGTTCCATCTCCACGGTGAGTTCTCCCACCCGCGCCACGCTGTCGCCGGCGCGATAGATTTCGAGCGTTGGCATGCGTATGTCCTGGCCCTCAGGCTTGAGGTAATCATGCAGCGCCTGATAGGCCTTGCTCGGTGCAATCAGGATCCCCGCTTGCACGCGGGCCATCAGCACCCGGCGGCGGGGAATAATCTCCACTTTGAGGTCTTTGGGAACTGCGACGTCCAGTCCCAGCGTGTAGCCCGCCCGGCTGCGCTGCTGCGCTTTCGGCGTGGTGCGGGGATCGGTTAGCAGCATCACCATATTGTCGCGCGGTTCCAGGCCTGCCTGCTTGAGGGTGTCAAAAACCTTTTTTTGGGTCTTGCGCGCATCGGCAATGTCGCCTTCATGATCCAGGTAGACAAAACGGTAAGGACCCGCCTCTTCCTCCGAAATATCCACCCTGCTGAACCCGCCCCACCACCAAAATACTGCAACCAGCGGGACTACAAATGCCAGCAAGAACGCCAGCCATTGCTTCTTGAACACGCATGCTCCTCAATTTCCCTTGCCGCGAAGATAGCATATGTGGTGCCTGCGATCCCAGTCTTGCACTCGTCCATCCAGCACGGACAAAGCCATGCGGGGCCGGAGATCAGGCGCGGCATTCATCTGCCCGGAAATGCTGGCATGGTACAAGAATCAAACGGTGAACGATCAGCGACGTGTCACGTCATCAGGCAAGCCTTGCCTGGTCAAGTCAGGCAGGCCTGGGGAATCCGAGGCCAATCAGCCCGGCAAATGGAAAAAGAGGTGCGCCTGCATCGGCGAAAGGACAGCGCCTACACACGTCGGAAGGCGAGGTAGCGCCCGCAGCCAGCCGAACAGCACGGGTGGCAAATGTCCAATGTTCTCCCTCGGGCATCAGACCACACTTCAAGCCGCGTGGCGTGGATCGATTTCGGCCTTGACCGATTCCAGGGCGTCCTTGAGGGTTTCTTCCGACAATTCATTCAGCCGCTCCGCCAGAATCTCGGCAGCGTCAATGGTGCCTATGTCCTCGGGCAGTGCATCTGTATCCAGGTTGGCAACGAACACGGCGGACGCACCCACAACCTGCAACAGCTTGGCCCGCTCTCCCATCAGCATCTCGAGTTCCTTGCGCAGTAGTTGGACTTCTTCATCCTTCAAAGCGTGCACGGTCATGCTGCCTCTCCAAAATTGATTGCCTATCCACGTAGTGTACCCCCAATGCCCGAGGAGAAAAATTCTGCCGCGACGACTCCAGAGGCGAATTACTCCATCCCTAACTACGGACAATTTGCAGATTCCTGTAGCCCGAACCGCCACCATTATAGGACGGCAACCGGGACACCTTGGCGGCTTGACGATCGCGTCCATGCACGAAACCAGCCGAGGTGCAGATAAAATGGCGGACGACTCTTACGGCCAACCGCATCAATGCCTCATTCTGCTGGGCTTTTCCCTTACATCGAGCCTCGTTGCCAGGGCTTTCTGCAAGTTGACGAACTGCATCGCATCTACTGGGAGGAATCCGGCAACCCTGGCGGCATGCCCGTGCTCTTCATCCACGGTGGTCCGGGTTCCGGGACATCGCCAAACCAGCGCAGGTTCTTTGACCCCCTTCATTACCGCATCATACTTTTCGACCAGCGCGGATCAGGCCATTCGACGCCCTATGGCGAGTTGAGGGATAACACCACGCTGCATCTGATTGCCGACATCGAGTCGCTGCGTGAAACCCTGGGTGTTGATCGCTGGCTCGTATTTGGCGGCTCCTGGGGCTCCACACTCGCGCTGGCCTACGGCGAAGCCCATCCGGACCACTGCCTGGGTTTCGTGTTGCGTGGCATATTCTTGTGTCGCCGGCAGGAACTCGAATGGTTTCTTTATGGCCTTCGCACTTTGTTCCCGGAAGCGTGGCGTGATTTCGTTGCACCCATTCCCGCAGCGGAGCAGGCAAATCTCCTGGGGGCCTACTACCGGCGCCTCATCGATCCAGATCCCGCCATCCATATGCCTGCTGCACGCGCCTGGGCTGGCTATGAAGCACGCTGCTCCACCTTGCTTCCCAATGAGCAGCTCGTCGAGAGCTTTGAATCGGATCAAATCGCCTTGTCGCTGGCGCGCATCGAGGCACACTTTTTCATGCACGATATCTTCCTTCCGCAAGACAGCCTGCTGGAAAACCTCGAACGCATTCGCCACCTGCCCGCCGTGATTGTCCAGGGTCGCTATGACGCGGTCTGTCCCATCGTCACGGCCGATGAGCTGGCTCGCGCATGGCCGCATGCCTTTTATGAAATTGTCGATAATGCGGGACACTCCGCATTCGAACCGGGAATCGCTCGCGCTCTGGTGCAGGCAACGGAGGCTTTCAAGGACTTGCTTGCCAGAGCAGGGGCGGGGACCAAGAAGAGGGTTGGGAAGCGCAATTCCGCATCCCAGAAATAGGCCAAAAAAACGGGCGCCTCAGCGCCCGTTCCTCTCATTTGCCTTTGGCTTAGCAAACATCACAGTCTGCAGCGCCTTCCATGGTGGGTACCGCGCCGCCGGACGCTTGCAGTTCAGCCGGTGGTTTATACAGCCACATCTGATACATGGAAGTAACCCACTGCACTGCGAAGGACAGGCCCATCAGGGCACCGCTGATGATCACCGTCACTGCGAGCCCGGGCCAGAACTTGGTCAGATACCATGACCCGATGTCCATGATGATGGCCAAGAAGGGCAGCACGATCACCGTGCACTTGAACCACAAGGGTTTGACGTAGGCGTGAGTAAATACGCTGCTGACAATAAAGAAAATGAAAGTCAGGCCGAACAGGTGAATGTGTGACACCCTGACCAGGGTGGCAATGCTCATGCCCGTATCCTTGCTCACCATCTGCGACACGCCGTCCCAGGTGGTAAGGTTCGGCCGGTGCGGATCGGAGCCGTTGTGACAGGCAATGCAACGGTTGTCCATGATGGGCTTGACCTTTTGTTCCCAGCCTTCCTTGCTTGCGTCGCTCGCTGCCCAGGTCAAAATGACTTTGCGCTCGTCCGCCGGAAGCATGCTCTGCATGGGCCCCATCAGAGCGGTCTCCAATCGAGTGGAACCCTGCTTGCCGCTGTAGGCAATACGCAAGTCGGCGACGGTGAGCCCCGACTTGCCATCCAGCCCGGTGTGGGTCTCGAAGATCTGAATCATTGCGAACAGATAACCCACCCCGAGGGTCAACAAGGCCATGGAGTAAACCAACCGTTGGGACAGCGGCAGATGGCTAAAATGCAACGCGTAGTTACTTCTTGCAGTCATAATGGTTGTCTTCCCATTCAAATTTGGTTTGAGCAAAATGGCGTTAACATGCCTCTAGTTGTTCTTGGCACCCTGATCGATCCAGTTTTTGATCAAGTCCACATCCTCGCCTGACAGCGGCTCCCGGTTGTGCGGCATGCGAATGGAAGGATCGGCCTTCCCGGCTACCAGTAGGTAAAGCGAACTGGAAACGGCCGAACCGGGCTTCACCACGGGTCCGAACTTGGTTCCCGCCATGAGCGAGTCATAGCTGTCCAGTCGCAAGCCTGACTTGCCATAGCCCTGGCCCGCAGCCTTATGGCACTCCACGCAATGCTGGTCGAGAATAGGTTTCACTTGCGAGGTAAAACTTACAACTGCTTCCTTTTCCTTATGGCTGCACGCACTCAGGGTGGCAACTACGGCGGCGGCTAGCGCCACGTAGAGAGTTTTCATTGTTTGCTCCGATTCTTCTAATTTAGAGGACCGATTTATCCTAATATTAAAGGTGTGTTTACGCAAGCCAGTGAATCCGGTAAGCAGTTACTTCGCCGGCCGCAACATGCGAATATTCAACTGCGTCGGGGTGCGCCCGCCTCGCCCTTTCACCCACCTGAAATGAGTCTCTCGCGCTACGTCTTTGATGCCACTGCGAACAATTTTTCCACGCTTGTAGTGGAAAACTCGCGCCGCGGTTTGGTCTTGGTCTTTTTCTGGACGCCCAAGGCCGGACCCTGCATGGTCTTAATGCCACGCCTGGTCAAGCTCGCCACTGAGTATGCCGGAAGGTTTCTGCTGGCCATGTTCAACACCGATGAAATGGGCGCGCTGGCCCGGCGAATCGGGGTGACGAGCGTGCCGACGGTCAAGTTCTTCCGTCAGGGCGAAGTGGTGCACACCATTCATGGCGCGGAACCGGACAGCACCTTTCATCAGGCGCTCAAGCAATTCATTGCCGATGATGCCGAGCGCGTCTACAACCAGGGACTGGTAGCCTGGCAGGCCGGCGACTTGAATCAAGCACGCCAGCTTCTGGCCCAGGCGGCGCTGGACAGTCCGGACAATCCTGCCATTCCCCGCGACCTGGCAAAGATCCTTTGGGCCAGCGGCGAACAGGAACAGGCAGTGAATCTGCTGCGCAGCCTGCCCGACGCGCTCAAGTCCCGGGCCGAGATTGAGGCCCTTCTGAGTCATCTGCTGCTCGCCCACACCGCCCAGACCGCCCCCGAAATTGCCAGCCTGCACGCATTGCTGGAAAGCGAACCGGATAATCTGGTCGCGCGATTTCAGCTGGCAGCGCGCTTCCTTGGCGCGGACCAGGTGGAGCTCGCCCTGCAGGAGTTGCTGGAAATCGTGCAGCGAGACAGGACCTGGCAGGGTGGCCAAGCCCACAAGACCGTGATCCATGTGCTGGACTGGTTAGGCCCTGATCATCCGCTGGTGCCTCGCTACCGCCAGGCCCTGGCAAGCAGCCTTCACTAGCTGCATGCGCATTCCCGTGTCCTTGCCGTGAACTTTGATCACCCTGCCTTTGACCCATATCGGCCGCTGCTGGTCCGTCTGCCGCAAGGCCGGCTGCCCACCCCGATCGAGCTGAGCAAGCTGGCCAAGGACATCGGCCGACCTCTTCGATTCAGGGAAACGACAAGTTCGCTTTCCGCCTGCGACTATGAGCAGGGCATTTTGGAGTCGGGTGCCATTCCCACCCGGCCTGACAATCTGCATGACTACATGAACGCACTGGTATGGCTGGGCTTTCCCCGCATCAAGGCAAGCTTGAACCGGGCCCATTGCCGAACCCTGACAGACAACCCGACCGAGGCGAAGCGGCGCAGCCCCAGGCGCGATGCCATGACACTGCTGGATGAGAGCGGCGTGCTGGTATTCACCGAAGATGAAGCGGTGCTTCCGTTGCTTGCCACGCGCCGCTGGCAAGATTTGTTCATTGAAAGACGCCAGTCACTAGTTGATCACAACCCGTTTCTTCTGATCGGCCACGCGGTCCTGGAAAAGCTGCTCAATCCTTACCCGTCCGTTACGGCAAAATGCCTGGTCATTTCCGCACGACCGGAAACTCTCGCGGACGCGGATGCGCTTGCCGCACTTGCGCTTGAACACATCGTCACCCCCAAGCAGCTTCCACCTTTGCCAGTGGCCGGAATTCCCGGTTGGCATCCGCTTAACGACAAGCCCGCCTTTTATGACAACAGAAGCATCTTCCGTCCCCTGGCTCAGTGAAAACCATCTGCTGCAGTTTGGCGAAGATCTCGCGCGGGTTGGCTACAGCATCCAGCCGCAGGGCCTGGATCCGGCAAACTGTGCACGCTTGCTTGGAGAGGCTCGCAGACTGGATGCGTCAGGCCGGCTTCGTCCCGCCGGGATCGGTCTCGGGGGCGCTGAAGTTCCCTCGATCCGCGGCGATCGCATCCTGTGGCTGGAGCCATGTCTTGCACCGGCCACCGATGAGTATCTCCGCACAGCAGAACACCTGCGTCTGCAACTGAACCGCCGGCTGTATCTCGGCCTGGTGGAATACGAGGGTCATCTGGCCTGCTACGGTCCGGGCGCGGGCTACCGCAAACACCTTGACCGGATCCAGGGAACGGATGCGCGGGTGCTTACGCTAATTGCCTATTTGAATCCGGACTGGAGCCAATCCGACGGGGGGCAGCTGCGTCTGTATCTGCCCGACGGCAATACCGTGGACATCATGCCGAACGCCGGAACCCTGGTTGCATTCCTGGCCGAAGACCACTGGCACGAGGTTCTGCCAAGCTGGCGCGAACGATGGGCGATTACCGGCTGGTTCCGCCAGGCGGCGCTCGCCTAACCGGCACATCAAGCCGGTGATCAGGCGGTCGCCAACGCTGCGTCGGCAAGCCAGGCCTGGGCCGTTTCAAGATCGTCGAACAGTCGAATGTCCGCCTTCACGAACAAGCGGCTGATCCAGGTACTCCATGCCACCCACTCATCATCCGTAAGGATGGCGATGCGGCCGAAATCAGTCGGATGCTGACGCGAGAATTTCAATTCTTCCCATGCGACGTCCATGCTGAAGGACAACATGTCACGCAGGTCGAACAACAGATTTACCACGCCCTGGAACTTGATGCCGTAGAGCACCGCTTCTTCAAATTCCTTGTAGTCGTCCAGGCTGAACGCGCCCATGACCGTGACAGAAACGAGATCGCTCTTGACCGACAGACTGATCATCTTGAACTCCACTGGTTCTCTTCAATGAACTCAATATAGGCTCGCGCAGCGCCGCTCGCTACTAGCGGTTGCCAACCGGATCGGATGTCGCGCGGGTGGCAAACAGACCCGCTGCGACGATCAGGCCTATACCGCCCCAGGATCGCGCACTGAGCCCCTCATGGAACAGCAAGCCGCCATAGATCGCGGAGAACCCCACGGTCGCGTAGGCAAGACTGCCCACTACCAGCGTTCGGCCAAGACGGTAAGCCCGGGTCATGGCCAGTTGCGCAAGGGTGGCGGTGGCGCCTATCCCCAATAACAATGGCAACTGCCTGACTGACGGCCAGCGTGCACCCTGCCATGCCATCCAGGCTGCTGCGCCCAAGGAAGAAATCAGGGCGAAATAGAACACTACCCGCCAGTCCGGCTCGCCCAGCCGCCCCAGGGCGCGTACATTAAGGTAAGCCACCGCAGCCAGCAGCCCGGAGGCCAGTCCCATCCACATCGCCCAACCATTCTGATTCGCCATGCCGGACCCGAGCAGAACAACGACACCGATAAACCCCAGGACGACGGCGAGCCCCAGCGTCCAGGCTTGGCGTTCCCCAAGCCAGAGGGTGGTGATCAGCGCAAGAAACAGTGGAGCAGTGTAATTGAGGGTTACGGCAGTCGGCAGAGGCAGGTGCGCGACCGCGTAGAAAAACAAGGCCAGGGCAGCAAAACCCGCCAAGGCGCGATGCAAGTGGGCGCGCCAGTGCACAGTGACCAAGGCGGAGATCCATCTGCCGGTGCGCAGCAATATAATGAAATAGATCGCCACCAGGCCAAACACCGAGCGGTAGAACACCAGTTCGGTGCTGGAGAAGTCAACGGCAGCGATCTTGACCAGTGCGCCCATCACCCCGAACAAGGCCGCGGCCACAAGCATCCAGGAAGATTTCATGCCTGGGCGACTCGAAGATGGAATTTGCTATGCGACGGCAACAGAGGGCTCTGGGGTAAAGCAAGGCGAATCAACGGGAAGGAGTCTCATGCGTGATCTAGCCCCAGCCCTCCGACGCCTCGTCCCGCTCTGTGTTGGTCATCTTCTTGGAATTATCCAAGGTGCGGCTCGATCTGTTTGCGCAGGAACTCATGAAAATGAACCATGCCATCCTCGTATGGAGATTGATAGGGACCCACCTCGATGATGCCTTGCCGATACAGCGACCGGCGCCCGTCATGCATGCGCTGGGCAATTTCGTGATCCTCTTCCGCAGTCTCCACATAGGCCGCCTGTTCGGCTTCGATGAACTCGCGCTCGAACAGGACGATGTCTTCCGGGTAGTAGAATTCGACGACATTGACGCAGGATTCCACACCGGTTGGCACGACCGCCGAGATCACCAGAACGTTCGGGTACCACTCCACCATGATATTGGGATAATAGGTCAGCCAGATGGCGCCCTGAGCCGGCAGTTCGCCGTTGCTGTAATTGAGCACCGCGTCGTGCCATTTGCGGTATGTCGGCGAACCTGATTTCGCGAGTTTGTTATTCACTCCGACCGTCTGCACCGAATACCATTCGCCATACTCCCAGCGCAGGTCATCGCAGGTTACGAAGTTCCCCAGACCCGGATGGAAGGGCTCGACGTGATAGTCCTCCAAGTAGACTTCGATGAAGGTCTTCCAGTTGTAGGGTACATGTTCCACCCAGACGCGATCGAGCTCGTAGCCGGAGAAATCCAAGTTCTTGACCACGCCCAGCTTGGCCAGATCCAGCGCAACATTGCGCGGGCCCGAAAACAGCAGCCCGTTCCAGTTCTGCAACGGTGTTGACGCAAGCTTGAGGCAGGGCCTTTCGGCAAAATGCGGCGCGCCGATCAACTCCCCTTCCAGGTTGTAGGTCCAGCGATGGACCGGGCAGACAATACTGCCGCCCGGCAGCTGGCCACGTCCCTTGAGCATCATCGCCTGGCGATGACGACAGATGTTGGAAAGCAGTTCGATGCCTGCGTGGCTGCGGACTAGAACCTTGCCACCGTCGAACCCCTCCACCACATGGTAATCCCCGACTTCCGGGACCATGAGCTCATGTCCGACGTAGCCGGGGCCAGCGGCAAAAAGTAAATTTTGTTCGAGCGCGTAAATGTTCGGGTCCAGATACCAGGACACCGGAAGCTGAGGCTTTGCTTTGGACAGCGCAGAAACAGAATCAGCGAGATAAGACATCCCGACCCACCCTATTCCAGTACCGAAAACGGACTTGAAATGAAAAACCCCCACAAACGTGAGGGAGCTTGCATGAACTATACCATGCGCCTCCCGAACCGGGAGAGGCATTTTTGATTAATTTCGAAACCGTGTCCCTAATACGCGCTTTTTGCTAAAGTACTGGGCTTCCCCCGCCCGCGTAAACACATGAGCAAAATCAAGGCCGCTCCGCCCAGGAATTATGAATCTGCCGTGGCGGAGCTGGAAAAAATCGTTGCCTCCATGGAATCCGGCAAGCTCAGCCTGGAAGATTCCCTGACCGCGTATCAACGCGGCGCGGAACTTCTTGCATACTGCCGCGAGCAGCTTTCGGCGGCGGAACAAAAGGTCCAGGTCCTCGAACATGGCGTCCTGAAGCCATTCCTCAGTGCAAGCAGTGATGAATAGCGAGTTCACAGCCTGGGTGAATGCACGCCAGGCGCGCATGGAAACGGTTCTGGACGGTGCGTTGCCTGATTCCGCTCATGGACCCAAGAGATTGCACGATGCCATGCGCTACGCCGTGTTGGGCGGTGGCAAACGGGTACGTCCGCTGTTGGCGTTCGCTGCGGGCGAAGCTGCCGGTGCCGGCGCGGATCAGGTGGAAAGAGCCGCGGCAGCAGTGGAGCTGATTCACGCCTACTCGCTGGTGCATGATGATATGCCCCCCATGGACAATGATGTGTTGCGCCGCGGCAAGCCTACGGTCCATGTGGAATTCGACGAGGCCAGCGCTTTACTCGTTGGCGACGCCCTGCAAAGCCTGGCTTTTGAGGTGTTGGCCGACACTGGGTCCACGCAAGATCCAATCATCCGGCTGCAAATGATCAAATTGCTTGCCCAGGCGGCCGGCTCAAGAGGCATGGCGGGCGGACAGGCAGTTGACCTCGACAGCGTTGGACAGGCCCTGTCCTTACCCGAGCTGGAATTCATGCACATCCTCAAGACCGGCGCGTTGATCCGTGCCTCGGTCCAGTTGGGCGCCATGTGCGGCAATCCCGAGATCGAGACGAAACAAAATGCGCTTGACCGCTATGCGAAATGCATCGGGCTGGCCTATCAGGTAGTGGATGACGTACTCGATGCCAATTCCTCTACTGCAACCTTGGGCAAGACCGCGGGCAAGGATGCAGTTCAGATGAAACCGACCTATGTCAGCCTGCTGGGACTGGCGCCCGCCAAAGCGCTGGCCGAGTCCCTGCACCAGGATGCCAGGCAGGCGTTGACCCTGTTTGGAGATGAGGCAATCCGGCTGCGGGAGTTGGCTGATTACATCATTCAACGGACTCATTGATTTGCCGTATTCACTTCTGCAGTCCATTCAGAATCCCGCCGAGCTAAGGCAATTGTCTCGGGCAGACCTGCCCAGGCTAGCCCAGGAACTAAGGGATTTCATGCTGGAAAGCGTGGCCCGCACCGGCGGCCATCTTGCATCCAACCTGGGTGCGGTGGAGCTGACCATCGCGCTACATTATGTGTATGACACGCCGGCAGACCGGTTGATCTGGGACGTGGGCCACCAGACCTACCCGCACAAGATTCTCACCGGGCGGCGTGACGCCATGGCCGGCTTGCGCCAACTGAACGGCATCGCCGGTTTCCCTAGGCGCATTGAGAGCGAATACGACGCATTTGGCACCGGCCATTCTTCCACCTCCATTTCCGCTGCATTGGGCATGGCCGAAGCCTTCCGTCAAGCCGGTTCCGATCAGCGCGCGGTGGCTGTGATCGGTGACGGCGCCATGAGCGCGGGCATGGCGTTCGAAGCCCTCAACAATGCAGGCGCCACCAACCTGCCATTGCTGGTGGTGCTAAATGACAACGACATGTCCATTTCGCCGCCAGTGGGTGCGCTCAACAATTACCTGGCCAGGCTCATGTCCGGGCGCTTCTACGCCGCAGCGCGCAAAGCCGGAGAGCGGGTGCTGTCACATGTGCCGCCGATCAAGGAGTTGGCGAAAAAGGCAGAGGAGCACATGAAGGGGATGGTCACTCCCGGCACGCTATTCGAGGAATTCGGTTTCAACTACATCGGTCCCATCGATGGCCATGACCTGGATGTGCTGATCGATACCTTGTCCAATATCCGCCACCTCGACGGACCGCAATTTCTGCATGTGGTGACCCAGAAGGGCAAGGGCTACACGCCAGCCGAAGCCAACCCCTGCCTATACCATGGTGTCTCGCGCTTTGATCCCGCCAGCGGCATGGCGGAAAAGTTCAGCAGCGCGCCGACTTACACCCAGATCTTCGGCGACTGGATCTGCGATGTGGCGGCGCAGGACTCGCGCCTGATCGGCATCACGCCCGCGATGCGGGAAGGCTCCGGCCTGGTCAGATTTTCGCGCGAGTACCCCAAACGGTATTTCGATGTCGGCATTGCTGAACAACACGCACTGACTTTCGCCGCCGGCTTGGCCTGCGAGGGACTCAAACCGGTTGTCGCCATCTATTCCACGTTCCTGCAGCGCGCTTATGATCAACTGATCCATGACATCGCCCTGCAGAATCTGGATGTCACGCTGGCCATAGACCGGGCCGGACTGGTGGGTGCGGATGGCCCGACCCACGCCGGCAGCTTTGATTTGAGCTATCTGCGTTGCATCCCCAACCTGATCATTGCTGCCCCCTCCGACGAGAATGAATGCCGGCGGCTGCTCACCGCCTGCTATCAATACCCCGGCCCCGCTGCCGTTCGTTATCCGCGGGGCGCAGGCCCGGGCGCGCGGCTGGATTCCGGCCTGGACCCGTTACAGGTTGGCAAAGGACGCATCGTCCGGGAAGGCTCAAGTATCGCCATCCTGGCGTTTGGCAGCATGCTCACGCCGGCTTTGCAGGCTGGCAAGAACCTGGATGCCACGGTCGCGGATATGCGCTGGATCAAGCCTCTGGATACACAACTGCTTGAGGCCTTGGCCGCTGGTCATGAGCGACTGGTGATCGTGGAAGAAAATGCCGACGCCGGCGGCGCCGGTTCTGCGGTAATCGAATGGATTGCGGGAAGGACAGGCACCGCAAGTCTGCTGCAACTCGGCCTGCCGGACCGCTTCGTCGAACATGGAGATCATGCCCGGCAGTTGTCCGCGTGTGGCCTCGATGCGGCAGGGATTGAAGCCACCGTCCGGCGCAAGTTTGGCGTCTGAATATTATCCGACTTATTTACTCGGGTATTGCAAGGCGCTATACTCTAAACAATCAAACGGCCTTCTGAACCGTGCCCCGCCAAAAGGATCCCGCAATGAATGACTGCTGCGACGTGCAAACCCCGGCCATGCCGGACGTCCAGAATTTTGAGGACACTCGCCAGATCGCCATCAACAAGGTCGGCATCAAGTCCATTCGCCACCCCGTGCGGGTTGCCGACAAGAGCGGCGGGGTTCAGCACACAGTGGCCACATTCAATATGTATGTGTATCTCCCGCACCAGTTCAAGGGAACCCACATGTCGCGGTTCGTGGAAATCCTGAACAGCCGGGAGGGGGAAATCTCGGTGGAAAATTTCGAGGCCATGCTGCGCGATATGGTGAGCCGCCTGGAGGCTGAATCCGGCCATATGGAAATGACCTTCCCCTACTTCATCAACAAATCCGCCCCGGTATCAGGAGTTCACAGCCTGATGGATTATGAGGTGACTTTCATCGGTGAAATCAGCCAGGGGCAGTTCACCCATACCACCAAGATCGTGGTGCCGGTTGCCTCCCTGTGTCCCTGCTCCAAGAAGATTTCCGAATATGGCGCTCACAACCAGCGATCCCATGTCACGGTCACGTGCAAGACCAATGACTTCCTCTGGATCGAGGATATTGTCCGGCTCGTCGAGGAGCAGGCGTCCTGCGAACTCTACGGCCTGCTCAAGCGTCCGGATGAGAAGTTTGTCACCGAGCGCGCCTACGACAACCCCAAATTCGTCGAGGATATCGTGCGCGATGTGGCTGCGGCGCTAAATCGGGAGAAGCGAGTCGACTGGTACGTTGCCGAAGCAGAGAACTTCGAGTCGATCCACAATCATTCGGCTTACGCGCTGATTGAACGGGACAAGCGCAGGCGCTTGTAACGTATGCACGCGTGCCGCGACTAACGATGGTCGGGGATGATGGGAAACACACAACCTGTCGCGACTCGAGCGTCGCGACAGGTTGATGTGTAGGCGCCTAGCCGGCTTGATTCAACAGGTCACAACCGCGTCGGAATACTTGGACAAGGGCACGGTTTTGACATTCGCGTCCGTGGGCTTCTTATACTCCCCACGCCCAAACTCCTCCATCAGGTCGCCTTTGTACGACTTGATGAAGTCATCAAACAGGGTACCGCCATACACGCCTGTCGCATACAGGCTGTCGTCGGACGGGTCATATTCCAGCTTGATCGCCGCGAGCGGCTGGGTCGCCGGGCCATAGGTCACTGCTCCTCCCTTGGCCGGATCAAACACGCTGTTGTGCGCACAGCAGGTGATCACGCCTTTTCTACCGGCAAGTTCGCTCTGGTCGGCCGAATACGCCACCACAGTCGCGGCTTTCATCGGATAGGCCAGTTGGTGGGAGCAGATGGCGGAATAGGCAACAATGTCCTTTGCCGGGCCAACGCCACCCTGCCACGAGTAAGCTTCGCCGGCTTGGGTCTTCAGGTCGGTCGGGCCGGCTGCACTACCCAGTTTGATCAGCAGGCATGGAGCGCTCTTCATCGGATAATTGAAGAAGTAGGCTTCGGCTGTGGTAAGCGTCGACGCCTTGAGTGGTTTGCCATCCGCATCGACCAGATGGGACTTGGTATAGGTCATCAGGTCGCCGGCGTTCGCCAGGCGTTCGATCAGGTTTCCCGCCACCGCCGCACCGGCAATCGTTCCCGTACAAGTGCGAATGAAACTCCGTCTGTCCATCGACATAGCTTCCTCCTAACGTTAATCAAGAGGGGGACGACCGTCCCCCAATTCCTGTCTTAGCCTCTATCAGTTGAACGTGTCGCGATAGATGCCCTTGGCCCATTCAAGATAGGTCTTGCCGCGGGCTTCGTTCCGATCCTCGAAGGTCTTGGTATCGGGCGAAAAGCCGGTGATGGCATCCTTGGCTGGGTCATAGACGTAATGCGCGACCACCCCAATGGCCTCCGGCGGATAGGCTTCCACCATGGAGTAGCACACCGTCTCCGGAGTCTGCCATGGGATTTCCTTGCCCTGCGCGCGTGCTGCCAGCACCTGAGCAACAAAGTGCCCTTCAGTGTTGGACGTATTGGCGCTCTTGGAGTAAGGCTGGAAGCGAGCGTCGCCAGAACAGTAAACACGGTCGTCACCGATCAGGTTATAGAAGCGAGTATCAATGTTGGCTTCCTTCTGCGTCGTCTTCTTCGTGTCGCCCATCAGGCCGCATTGTTCGATCAGGGTGTTGCCACGCACGTGGGGATAAATGCACGCATCGTCGAAGGGATAGGAATCAAACTCGGTGGTAATGATCTTCTTGTCGACGTCCACGCCCTTGATGTCACTTGATGGCTTCCATTCGATGATGTCCTTGTACAACTCATCGAATGCCGCGTGGAAGCCTTTGGCCTTGATGGTGATTTCCGGGTTGCCGTCCAGCACCAACACTTTGGCCTTGACATTGTTCTTCTTGAAATAGTCCGCCATTAGGCAGGCGCGCTCATAGGGCCCGGGCAGGCAGCGATAGTTGCCGGCTGGCACGTTCTGCACAAAGACACCACCGTCAAACTCTTGGACCTTTCGTTTAATGGTGACATGCTCCATTGGGGAAATGAAACCGCCAGGGTACTTTTGCTTGAGCATGTTCCTAGTGTAGGAGTCTGTAACGCCGCTCCGTTCATAGTCATACGAAATACCGGGCGCAAACAGCACATAGTCGTAATCGATCTCGCCATCGCTGGTGATGACCTTGCGGGAAGTGCGATCCAGTCCAATGACGGTGGAGTTGAAATAGATGTAGTTGTTGTTGACTGCCGCATCCAGGAAACTGTGATCGGCCAGAAATTCCAGGTCGACAATGCCTACGAACCACAGGCTGCTGTTGAAGCAGGACGAATACATGTCCCGCTTGTCAACCACTACCACGTCAAACTTCGGATAGTTCTTCTTCGCGTACTTCGCAATGGTCAGCCCCGAAGTTCCGGCGCCCACTACCACGAGGCGCGGGCCTTTCGCAGCAGGCAAATCCGCCTTTACGCCCATTCCAATCATGGGCGCCTTGGCCATCTTGGTGTCACTTGCCATTACCTGGGAGGTTTGCGCACAACCCACACTGCCGATTGCGCCCAAACCTGCCGCAAGCCCGCTGATTTTCACAAAATCACGGCGCGTCATCTTTTCGCTCATCTTCCCCTCCATGTGTACAAGAAATAAAGGCTACCGAAGGTAGCCACATCAAGCAGCCCCAAAGTGCTACAAGAACTCAGAACGGTCCAACTGAATATCGTGCGGACCATCAGCGCAAAGTCTCGCCCGAACTCCAATCCCGATACTCAGAACTGGACCACAACTAACCCGACTTTAAAGTGCTTTTATAGACTAAATGAAGAGAATTGTCGCCGGCAATCAATAGGCTTTATTGACGCCAATCATGTTTCGCCGTAAAAGTTGAACAGTGGCGGGAGCCCATCCGGTCTGGATTTGCGCGCCGGATCAGTGAAGCATAGACCATTAATGCTTCGGTCAGCGTGGTAATAGCGTAGGCGTTGTTGGCGCGACGCCAGTAACTAGTAGCGCCGAATCAGCGTCAAGGTCTGTCCTTCGCGCTTCATGTCGGTGCGATTCAGGAAGCTCATTCCCAGCAGCGCGGGGTTGATATTGGCTTCTACGACGAAGCCGTCCACCTGGTTAAGCGTAATACTTCCCACTTTCACCGTGTCGAAGTTCACCTTCCAGGCCTTTTGAACGCCGGCGGCCGTGCCGATGGCAACCGGCGCGTTGCGCTGGTAATCCAGATTCATACGCTTTGCGTCATAGGCGCTGATTGCAACTGACGTTGCGCCTGTATCGAGCAGGAACAGGATGGGGACTCCATTGACCGCACCTTGGGTCACGAAGTGACCGCTAGGCTCTGCCGAAAGGATCACCGTAGGCCTCTGGCTTGCGTGTGCTTCGCTGGCAAACGATTGCCCCATCACCAGCGTGCGGCGTTTCCCATCCACTTCGACAAGCGCCGACTCCGAGGTCGCCGACAGCAACCGCGCACCGCCTAGACTTTGGCCAGCAGACAAGGTCTTCGGTGGACCCCCGTCCACGCTGACGATGGCCTTGTCCTTGAACAGGCCGATGATCCCGACTGACGTGGCTCCGGATGGCCCGACTACACCCACTAGGCCAATAACTGCCATACAATAAGCCAGAATTTTCATTTCACTTCTTCTCTGCTGATGAAACCGGTTGTCATTGTCCGCTTTTCCCAAACCGAAGGTCCTGGCTACCTTGGCGATTTTCTCGCGGCCCGCGGCATCCCCCAAGTCCATGTCAACGTCGACGCAGGGGACACGATCCCTGCCGGCATTAACGGCTACGCTGGCCTGGTCTTGATGGGTGGCCCCATGAGTGTAAACGATGACCTGGCCTGGATCGATGCAATGCTGCACCTGGTCCGCGAGGCAGTGAATCACGATGTTCCGGTGCTTGGTCATTGTCTGGGGGGGCAATTGATGAGCAAGGCACTGGGTGGAGTCATCACGCGCAACCCGGTCAAGGAAATCGGCTGGGGCAGCGTCACAAAGGTCAACGAAGGCGTAGCGCCTGACTGGCTCGAACACCTGCCTGCCACGTTCGAAGTATTCCAATGGCATGGCGAGACGTTCAGTATTCCGCCTGGTGCCCAACATCTGTTAAGCAACGAGTACTGCTCCAATCAGGCTTACCTGCTCAACAATCGCCACCTGGGACTGCAATGCCACGTGGAGATGACGGCGGCCATGATCCGCGCGTGGTGTGACATCGGCGCCAAGGAGATTGCCGAGTCCCAGGCCAGCCCCGCCGTTCAATCCGCCGGTTCGATGCAGGAGAACATGACGCCGCGTCTGAATCGCCTCAATCGGGTTGCCGACCAGTTTTACAACCGCTGGATAATGGGGTTGCAGGGGTGACGATCAGCCAGGCGCCGAGCGCCGAAGCTCTGCGCCGATTGTTGGGCAAGACGGTACTGTTCCAGAATCGGCGTTTCCGCGTCACCGAAGTCCTTGATCAGGAGCTCTCCGTGGTCCTGGAGAGCCTGGACCAGATCGAGATCCAGGCCGATCAGCATGGTCGCGCCACGCGACAGTCACCCTCGCACCTGATCATCAAGGCACTGGATCAACCGCAGCAAGGACCAAGCAGGGACTTGGTGTCTCTACAGGTTCTCGATTGACTCGCCCTTCTGTCGAAAGGATGAAGCGGTTTGCGCACAGCATGACCACTTTGCGAAGCTTGCATCCTGGCTCCGCCATTCGCAGGCTCAGTATTCGAGCTCTGAACCGCGGGAAGACGATCGATGACGATGCCCGAGAGGCTCGCAGCGGCGGGCGGACTCCGATAAACCCGGCGGAGTCCCTGTCGTGATAAACGGGGGCTCAAACGGGCTGGAATCCCGCGACGCCTTATTCAGACCAAGGCACATGCCCCAAGGCACGGATTTTTCACGGCTTTTTACCGTTCCCGCTTCGATTGAAAAATCCTTTATCCAAGAATAAAAACAAACGATTTTTCAGGCGACTGGCCCCTTGTTATGCTCTCGGGCTCTTATTCAGGCCATATCTCTTCGAGGAGCACGCATGTCCAAATTGGTCCGTCCGCATGGCGGTGGTGATCTCAAACCTTTGCTTTTGACCGGCGAAGCGCAAAAGGCCGAGCTGGCCCGCGCTCAGGGCCTGCCCAGGATCAAGATGACTTCGCGCGAAACCGGCGATCTGATCATGATGGGTATCGGCGGTTTCACACCGCTAGAGGGTTTCATGACGCACGCTGATTGGCAAGGCGTCTGCGACGGCTACAAGATGGCAAACGGACTGTTCTGGCCCATACCGGTCACGCTTTCGGCGGATGCAGTGACCGCACAGGCGGTCAACGTCGGCTCGGACGTCGCGCTAATCGACGGCGCCACCAATGAAATCATGGGCACCATGAAGGTTACGGAGAAATACTCCATCGACAAGGCCCACGAGTGCATGCAGGTCTACAAAACCACGGACATCGCGCACCCCGGGGTCAAGATGGTGATGGACCAGGGCCCGGTGAACCTGGCCGGCCCGGTCAAGGTGCTGTCCACCGGCAACTTCAAGGAAGAGTACGGCGACCAGTTCATGACCCCCGCCGAGACCCGCGCCGCCTTCGAGAATGCCGGTTGGTCCAAGGTGGCCGCGTTCCAGACCCGCAACCCCATGCACCGCAGCCACGAATATCTGGCGAAGATCGCCATTGAAACCATGGACGGCGTGCTGATCCACTCCCTGCTGGGCGCGCTGAAGCCGGGCGACATCCCTGCGGAAGTCCGTTCCGAGGCCATCAGCACCCTGGTGGACAATTACTTCGCCCCGAACACCGTGATCCAGGCGGGCTACCCGCTGGACATGCGTTATGCCGGTCCGCGCGAGGCGCTGTTGCACGCCCTGTTCCGCCAGAACTATGGCTGTTCACATCTGATCGTCGGCCGCGACCACGCGGGCGTGGGCGATTACTACGGCCCTTTCGACGCGCAGAAGATTTTCGACGAAATCCCCAAGGGTTCGCTTGAAACCGTGAACATGAACATCGACTGGACATTCTGGTGCAAGAAGTGCGGAGGCATGGCCTCGCAGCGCACCTGCCCGCACACCAAGGACGACCGCATCCTGCTCTCCGGAACGAAGGTTCGTGCGATGCTGTCCGAAGGCCAGGATCTGCCGGTCGAATTCAGCCGTCCGGAAGTCGCCAAGGTGCTGCAGAAGTACTATGCCGGCCTGAGCGCTGAACAAAACGTCAAGGTCGAGTTGAAAGGTCACTCGGCCGCGTAAAAATTCGGGACTCGGCCTGCCGGAAGCGGATTCGCGATACGCCCCCGGCCAAGGACAGGTTCAAGTTCTAATCGGACCGCGACGATCGCGGATTGTTAGCTAACAAGGAGAAACTAATGCCAACCTACGTCCGTACCGACAAGTGCGACGGCTGCAAGGGTCAGGACAAGACTGCCTGCATGTACATTTGCCCGCACGACCTGATGAAGCTGGACAAAGACGGTTCAGAAACCGGTCACGCCATGCGCGCCTTCAACCAGGAACCCGAGCAGTGCTGGGAGTGTTATTCCTGCGTGAAGATCTGCCCGCAGCAAGCCATTGAGTGTCGCCACTATGCGGACATCGTGCCCTTGGGTGGTTCTGTCCAGCCTCTGCGCGGCACCGATTCCATCATGTGGACCATCAAGTTCCGCAACGGCACGCTGAAGCGCTTCAAGTTTCCGATCCGCACCACCCCCGAGGGTTCCATCGACCCGTACGGTGGCAAGCCCAACGCTGCAATGGCCAACATCAGCAAGTCCGGCTTCTTCGTCGAAAGTGGCGGCTACCGTGCAGGCAATCCTGCCGAGCTGATCCGCAAGTAATCACGCTATACGAAACAAGATATTGATTGGAGTAACTCAAATGGCTGGTGAATTTGGAAATCCGGAAGTAATCGAAGAGGATCTGGACATCCTCCTGATCGGTGGTGGCATGGCATGCTGCGGCGCCGGTTACGAAATCATGCGCTGGGCTGAAGCCGCCAAGGTGGAAGCCGGTGTCGACCTCAAGATCAAACTCGTGGACAAGGCTGCCATGGACCGCTCTGGCGCCGTGGCGCAGGGTCTGTCCGCAATCAACACCTACATCGGCAGCGAACTGGATCCCGCAGACTACGCCCGCATGGTGTCCAACGACCTGATGGGCATCACCCGCGATGACCTGGCCTACGATCTGGGCCGGCACGTGGACGAGTCCGTGCACCTGTTCGAAGAGTGGGGCCTGCCGATCTGGAAAACCGACGAAAACGGCGAGCGCCACGACGGTTCCAAAGGCCTGCCAGCGCTGAAAGATGGCGGTAAGCCCGTGCGTTCCGGCAAGTGGCAGATCATGATCAACGGCGAATCCTACAAGTGGATCGTGGCCGAAGCCGCCAAGAAGGCCTTGGGCATGGACCGCATCGAAGAGCGCATCTTCATCGTCAAGCTGGTCAACGACAAGAACGACCCCAACCGCATCGCTGGTGCCGTGGGCTTCTCCACCCGTGACCATAAAGTGATCGTGTACAAAGCCAAGGCCATTCTGCTGGCCGCCGGCGGCTGCGTGAACATCTTCCGTCCCCGTTCAGTGGGCGAAGGTACCGGCCGCGCCTGGTACCCGGTGTGGAACGCTGGCTCCACCTATGCCATGGCTGCCGAAGCCGGCTGCGAGCTGACCATGATGGAAAACCGCTTCGTGCCCGCCCGCTTCAAGGACGGCTACGGCCCGGTTGGCGCCTGGTTCCTGCTGTTCAAGGCCCAGGCCACCAACTGCAACGGCGAAGTCTACATGGTTAAGAACAAGGAACTGCTGAACGACTATCCTCCCTATGGCCAGGCTGCCGTTCCCGCTTCCTGTCTGCGCAACCATCTGATGCTGAAAGAGATGAAGGAAGGCCGCGGTCCCATCTATATGGACACCGTGACTGCCCTTGCCAAACTGCGCGAGACCCTCAGCCCTCGTGAAGTGAAGCACCTCGAAGCCGAAGCCTGGGAAGATTTCCTCGACATGTGTATCGGCCAGTGCGGCATCTGGGTTGGCGAGAACATCGAGCCGGAGAAGAAGAACTCCGAGCTGATGCCGACCGAGCCCTACCTTCTGGGTTCGCACTCCGGTTGCTGCGGCATCTGGGTGTCCGGCCCCGAAGATCTGGGCGCGCCTACTTCCGAAGACCACGCCGAAGCCGACAAGATCCCGGCTCACCTGCCCAAGGGCTGGAACTGGGGCTATCGTTCCATGACCACAGTCAAGGGCCTGTTCACTGCCGGTGACGGCGTGGGCGCCTCCGGCCACAAGTTTTCCTCCGGCTCCCATGCCGAGGGCCGCATGTGCGCCAAGTCCATGGTCAAGTACTGCATCGACAACAAGGACATGAAACCCGAGTTGGACACGTCCATTGAGCAACTGGTGGAAGACATCTACCGCCCGGTGCGAACCTATATGGAATTCAAGGACTACAGCACCGCGATCGATATCAACCCCAACTACATCACGCCCAAGATGCTGCAGTTCCGTTTGCAGAAGATCATGGACGAGTACGTTGCCGGCGTCGCCACCTACTACACCACCAACGACAAGATGCTGGCGGTGGCGGAAGAGAAGCTGGAAATGCTCAAGGAAGACGCCCTGAAGATGCGCGCCAAGGACCTGCACGAACTGTTGCGGGCCTGGGAGAACTACCATCGCATCCTGACTGCGGAAGCCCACATGAAGCACATCCAGTTCCGCGAAGAGAGCCGCTACCCCGGCTTCTACTACCGCATGGACAAGAACTTTGTCGATGAGGAAAACTGGAAATGTTTCGTCAACTCCGTGTACGACAAGACCAGTCACAAGTGGAACGTGTTCAAGCGCCAGCATTACGACCTGGTTGACAAGTCCAAGCTGTTCAAGCCCGCCGCGCATTAAACTGCGTTAAGGCTTAAAATAGAACCGGGCGTCGCAAGGCGCCCGGTTTTTCTTTGCGTTGTTAAGGTAACGTTGGGGTGAAGGTCATGAGTGAGTTCAAGGTGGAAATCGGCGACGCGCCGTTTGCGAAGAGCCCGGTCACGCCGGAAATGGTCGAGGGCGACAAGGTCATCCAGTTCCAGTGCCGTAAGGGCATAGCGTGTTGGAACGCCTGTTGCAGCAACATCGACATCATCCTCACTCCTTATGACATCATCCGCCTGAAGCAGCACTTGGGGATCAGTTCCACCGAGTTTCTGCAGAAGTACACCTTCCCCTTCGAGTTCTCCCCCAACGACATCGCCGGGGTCAAGTTCAAGCCCGTAGAGGGCGGTACCGCATGCCAGTTCATGCGCCCCGAAGGCTGCAATGTCTACTCAGACCGTCCCACGGCCTGCCGCTACTATCCGGTCGCCCTGCTGTCCATGCGGCGCCAGGACGAATCCGTCGACCGTGCCGTCTACGCCATGGTCAAGGAAGATCATTGCAAGGGCCACTTCGAGCCTGTCAGCCAGACGGTCGACGAATACCGCAAGGATCAGGGCATCGAGGAATATGACGAATACGGCCGTGCCTGGCGGCAGCTGGTGCTGAAAAAGAAATCCGCGGGCCCCACGGTGGGCAATGCCTCGCAGCGCAGCCTGCAATTGTTCTTCATGGCCTGCTATGACGTCGACCAGTTCCGCAGCTTTGTGACTTCTCCCTCGTTCGATGACGTGTATGAGGTCGCCGAGGAGGACAAGGCCAAGTGGATCGACGACCTTGAATTGATGAACTTCGGCTTCCGCCTGGTTCGCCAGGTCCTGTTCAACGAACTCACCATCCCGTTTCGCGCCGATGCCATGGAACGACGCCTGGCGCGGAAGAAGGAGCGGGAAGAAATTCTGGACAAGATCGTGGAAAAACTGCCCACCGAGGAATTCGTCAAGCCGCTGCCGGAAGACGCGATTTACGACAAATACAAGATGGGCGATTCCTGACAAGCAAAATGGTGCGAAGCTTATTCTTGCTCTTATGCTTGGCAGGTCTGTCGGCCCATGCAGAGCAGCTGTATAAATGCGTCGATGCGGGAAAGCACGTAACCTATTCCAATCTGCCGTGCAGCAGGTTTCCGGGCCTGAAGGAAACCAAGACCATCGAGGCCGAGCCGCCGCCCCCTGAACCGGCACGCACTAAGTCCAGAGAAGGCGCGGCGACGCTCGAGTCCGAATCCCGGGCGGAAAAGAAAACCGCGCGCGAACGGGCGGATGCCAAGCATGTGATGAAAGTCGAGCGGGCCGAAAAGACCAAGTGCGACAAGCTATCGGAACAGATTAGTCAGGTCATGGACAAGATGGACGCAGCCCGCCACAAGGGATATACGGCCAAGCAGGAAGCCGAGTGGAAGCAGAAGATAGAGGAATTGAGCGCCAAGAAGAATCGCCTGAACTGTTTCTGAGCCACCCCGGATCATCATAAGAACAAACATGAACATCCACGTCGACACCAACCTCTACCGCGTTGCGCGCGAGCCCTATTACGAGCCGGTCGCCAACGAAATCGGCCTGTTCGAGGCGGCCTACGCCAGCAAGGTCCCGGTTCTGCTCAAGGGCCCCACGGGATGCGGCAAGACCCGTTTCATGGAATACATGGCCTGGCAACTCAATCGTCCGCTCGTCACTGTATCCTGCCATGACGATCTGACCGCGTCCGACCTGGTTGGCCGTTATCTGGTCAAGGGCGGCGAAACCACCTGGGTGGACGGCCCCCTGGCTCGCGCGGTACGCTCGGGCGCAATATGCTACCTTGACGAGATCGTCGAAGCGCGCAAGGACACCATGGTCGTGATCCATCCCCTGGCTGACGACCGCCGCCTGCTGCCGATGGAAAAGCTTGGCACAACCTTGACTGCGGGGCCGGAATTCTGCCTTGCCATTTCCTACAATCCTGGCTACCAGAGCGTGCTCAAGGAGCTTAAGCAATCTACTCGGCAACGCTTCATCGCCATCGAGTTCAGCTATCCGCAGGCCGAACTGGAGCGCCGAGTCGTGATCAAGGAAACCGGCGTTGCGCAGGACGTCGCCGACAAGCTGATCAAGCTGGCTGAAATGACCCGCAATCTCAAGGGCAACGGCCTGGAAGAAGGCGCCTCCACCCGCCTGCTGGTTCATGCCGGCAAGCTGATCGCCCAAGGCGTAGGACCCCGCGCCGCCTGCCAGGGCGCCATTTCGCAGGCCCTGACCGACGACAGCGACATGGTGCATGCGGTCAATGAACTGATCGCGGCCATGTTCTGAGTCTCTCCCAACGCCTGGTTCTTACATTGTCACCATGCCTGGTCTATGCATTTCCATCGGTCATTTCTACAGCAATGGCGCGTATGGCCGCAGTTGGGGCGTGCGCATGGTCACGGCCTGCACCATCGACCCGGATAGCGGCGAGGAAATGATTGTGTTCAAGGGCGTCGCAGGCTCCGCGCGTCGGCACAACGGCAGCCTGTTGCTTGCAGAATTCCTGCGCTGGGTCAAATACGAAGTCGTGCTCAAGGAAAACGACTGGATCCGCGTGGATCCGGCCGCCGTCGCGCCGTCAACGACTGTCTGAATTCATGGCGGCGAAGCCCCTCACCACCGAGCAGATTGCCCAACTATTGGAGTCCTGGTTGGATGTGGAATTCAGCTTCCACAAGGTTGATGGCTTGGCCGCCACCATCGCCAAGGAAGATCGCGAGGTGCAGGATTTCGTCCTGGGCTGGGTACGACGCATCGCCACCACCAATATCCAGGTCAGCTATGAATTCGCCCAGCGCGCGGTCGCCGCGCTCGACCAATTCGACCGCCGCGTGATCGAATCCTGGGCCTTGCACGCCACCGACAGCTTCGACCGCAGCGGGCTGGCAGCAGCGCTCAAGGTGATCCGTGAAGTGGAAAACTTCGAGGCCTTGCGTCACCGGCGCGTCAATGGCGTCCATCTGGAAGAGCATCAGACCGTGCTGCTCAATTTTATTCATGGCCTGTCCGGCCGGCAGCTCACGCTGCGGCCAGGCGACGGCGCATACACCGACAGCGAAACGCTCTTTCTGCCCACCGTACTCGCCCAACTTGGCAGTGCGGAAGAAAATTTTATTCTGACAAAAGCCCTGGTCGCGCTGATGTGGGCGCAAACCCGATTCGGCAGCTTTCGACCGGACTTTTCCCTGTTCGAGCGGTATCCCGACCCGGTTCAGGCCGGCGCGGCCTATCGCGCCCTCGAAACCATGCGCCTTGAGAGCCGACTGGCTGACGAACTGCCGGGGCTGTACCGTGATCTGCAATTGCTGAAACAGAAGTACCCGCCGGCCGAACTGCCGGCAGGCTGGCAAGCCTTGCACGACAACCTGGCCCGCCCACACGCCACGGTTGCAGACACCCTGGCCCTGCTCGATCAGGCTTACACCCTGGCGCCTGTCCCTGCGTCCTCGTTTCATCCCGAGTTGCGAATCGACGCCGTGCAGGCCTGTCTTGCGGCGCGCAAGGAGCGGGAAAAAATCCTGCTTCGGGTCAAGCTGGCGGAGCTGGCAGACGAAGTGCGCAAACATCATCCAACCGCGGAGAATCCCGAGCGTCCCCAATTTGAACTGAATGAACCGGAAGTGGACAAGCCCTTCACCCGGGGCATGGAGCTTTCCCTCGACGGTTTGCCCATCGCCCCGCCGGATGACGTGAAACAACTTCTTACCTCCATCCAGCTCGACTGGGGCGAAATACCCGCCGAGTTTCTCGTTGCAGCCGGCGACGGCGAATACGATCCGGCCCTCTATACCAAGGAGGAAAAGGATCCGGACGAAGTCTGGCAAGGCACCTACCACGAGGAGGGCGCTTTCCTGTATCACGAATGGGATCATGGCCGCCAGCACTACCGCAAGAACTGGTGCGTGCTGCGCGAAAAACCGGTGCGGCCGGTATACGACGATTTTGTCGCGAGCACGCGGCGCAAGTACACCGGATTGCTCAAGCATCTGCGCCGCACCTTCGAAGTCATGCGCGACGAAAACCGGCTGGAAAAGCGTCAGTCGCAAGGCGAGGAAGTGGACATCGACGCCCTGGTCGAAGCTCTGGCCGACGCGCACGACGGCTCCGAAATGAGCGACCGCCTGCTCATGCACATGCATCGCGCAGAACGCAATATCGCGGTCATGTTCATGGTCGACATGAGCGGCTCGACCAAGGGCTGGATCAACGAAGCCGAACGCGAATCGCTGGTGTTGCTGTGCGAGACCCTGGAGACCCTGGGCGACCGCTATGCCATTTACGGGTTCTCCGGCACCACCCGCAAGCGCTGCGAAATCTTCCGGGTGAAAACGTTTGACGAGCCCTACAACGATGAGGCCCGCGCCCGCATTGCCGGCATCAGCCCGCAGGAATACACGCGCATGGGCGTGGCGATTCGCCACCTCTCCAAGCTGCTCAATGAAGTCGATGCCAAGACCAAGCTGCTTATTACCCTGTCCGATGGCAAGCCAGATGACTATTTCGACATCTATCGTGGCCAGTACGGCATCGAGGATACGCGCCAGGCCTTGTTCGAAGCACGCCGCACCGGTATCCACCCGTTCTGCATCACCATCGACAAAGAGGCCAAGGACTACCTGCCCTACATGTACGGCCACGCCAATTTCGTGGAGATAGACGAGGTCAGGAAGCTGCCGCTGAAAGTGGCGGATATTTATCGCCGGCTTACGAGCTAGGCTTTTGCCTTGCGGGAGACTGGCCCCGCAACTCGCGACATTGCAGCTTTCCCGGGTGAGAGAGGGAGTTACAACAAGACAAACGGGGCACACGCCCCGTTTGTCTTGTTGCGCCCCGCCTACCGCTGGGGCTGTCTCTACGGTGAGGCTTGCTTGCGGAGCAAAGGGCCGCCAGACTGTATTGCGCTTGCGATGCAAGAAGGAGCTGCCATGAAAGACGCCACTTTGTCCCCCTTGTGTAGATAGCGAACTGCGCGCAGCGGCCGAATCGGTTTTGAAGGAAGGTGAAACCCTGTCTGGTTTTGTGCTGGAAGCGGTGCGTTTGAATATCGAACGCCGCGAGGCCCAGCGAAAGTTCATTGCGCGCGGAATAGCTGCCCGTGAAGAAGCCAGACAGTCCGGTCACTATGTTTCGTCAAATGAGATGCTCAAACGCTTGGACAAGTCGCTGGCGAAAGCACGTGCCAAACATGGAGTCCGCAGCCGTCGAGTTATCGAGTTCGATTTGCGCCTTCGGCAGCGGAGGACTTAGATCGGCTCCCTGATCTTCCGGCTGAACAGGACCTGGATGCAGCAGAGCGGTCGCGTGAAGCAATAGGCAAGGCGATCGAGGTTTTGCAAACCTTTCCATTTGGTTGCCGCAAGGCCGCTCCGGAGAGTCCCTTCCTTCGGGAATTGGTGATCAGTTTCGGCGGCCACGGCTGTGTTGCGCTGTTTGAAGTTGAAGATACCAAGACAGTAACCTCCTGGCCGTGCGGCACCAGCGTGAAGACGACTACTATTAACACTGACGGGTTAAACCTGGTCCTCGTCGTCAGCAATAATCTCAAGCGGATCTTCACTCGCTGCGTACGGCCTAGCCACGGTTTCCAGATGATCCTGAATCGCGTACGTCAACTTCTCACAGCCCTCACCGGTCAGGGCTGAAATGGCAAAGACCGGGCCATCCCAGACATACTCTTTCAAGAATGCAGCGACGTGACTCTGCCGCTCCGCCTCGTCCAGCATGTCCACCTTGTTCAGCACCAGCCAGCGCGGCTTCTGATACAAGGCGTCATCATATTTGCGCAGCTCGGCAACGATCGCGCGTGCGTCCGCGACCGGGTCGGCGCCGTCCCAGACCGGTGAAATATCCACCAAGTGAAGCAATATTCGGGTGCGCTGCAAGTGGCGCAAGAACTGGTGACCCAGGCCCGCGCCCTCTGCCGCGCCCTCGATCAGGCCGGGGATGTCGGCAATGACAAAGCTCTTGTCGGGGCTTACCCGCACCACGCCCAGATTGGGGTGCAGGGTCGTGAACGGGTAGTCCGCGACCTTTGGGCGTGCGGCAGACACGGCACGAATGAAGGTCGACTTGCCGGCATTGGGCATGCCCAGCAGTCCCACGTCCGCCAGCACTTTAAGTTCAAGGTGCAATTGGCGTTCTTCGCCCGGTTCGCCCAGGGTGTGCTGACGCGGCGCACGGTTGACGCTGGATTTGAAATGCACATTGCCCAGGCCTCCCTTGCCGCCTCTCGCCAGAGTCGCACGGGCGCCATCGCGGTCCAGATCGGCGACCAGTTCGCCGCTTTCCGCGTCGCTGAACACGGTGCCGACCGGCACGCGGATCACCGTGTCCTCGCCGCCCTTGCCGTAGCGCTGCGCGCCGCGGCCGTTTTCACCGCGCTGCGCCTTGAAGGTGCGCATGTAGCGAAACTCGATCAGGGTGTTGAGGTTGCGGTCCGCAACCGCATGCACGCTGCCGCCGCCGCCGCCGTCGCCGCCGTCCGGGCCGCCCTTGGGTATGAATTTTTCCCTGCGAAAGCTGGCCGAGCCATCGCCGCCGTCCCCGGCCACTACGGTGATATTGGCCTCGTCAACAAATTTCATCGGGCATCCTCAAACAAAAAAGCCCTGTCCAACGGCCAGGGCTTTTGTCCTGCAGCTTGGGGCGTTCAGGCGCTGACCGGCTCCACGCTGACGGTGCGGCGCTGCATGGCGCCCTTGATTTCGTACTTCACCACGCCGTGCGCGGTGGCGAACAGGGTGTGGTCCTTGCCCATGCCCACGTTGTCGCCGGCGTGATACTGGGTGCCGCGCTGACGCACCAGGATATTGCCGGCCAGCACTTCCTGGCCGCCGTAGCGTTTGACGCCAAGGCGCTTGGCTTGGGAGTCGCGGCCGTTGCGTGAACTGCCGCCTGCTTTCTTGTGTGCCATGTTCTGGTCTCCTGCTTAGGCCGAAATGCCGGAAATCTGCACTTCGGTATAGCTCTGACGGTGGCCCTGGCTCTTGCGATAATGCTTGCGCCGCCGCATCTTGAAAATGTGGATCTTGTCGCCGCGACCCTGGGCCAGCACCGTGGCCTTGACGCTGGCACCGGACAACACGGGGGCGCCGAGCTTGGTGTCGCCCTCGCCGCCCACCATCAGCACCTGATCAAAGGTCACCTCGCTGCCGACGTCGGCAACCAGCTTCTCGATTTTGAGTTTCTCGCCGGAGGTCACGCGATACTGCTTGCCGCCGGTTTTAATGACCGCATACATCTGAGGTCTCCAATCCGTGTGTCGGAAAACCGCAAATTCTAATTAAAACCGGCGCCCGGGTCAATCCCGACCCATTACCGGGTAACCGGCCGGTCTGTTAACATTCTGCCCTGGCGAAAATCCCGTTCGAACTGTGCCCATACAAACCCTGCAAACCTTCCTGGCGGATGACATGCTGGCCGTGGACCGCGTAATCCGCACCCGTCTCCACTCCGAAGTGGCCTTGATACGCCAGGTATCCGAATACATCATCAACAGCGGCGGCAAGCGTTTGCGCCCGGTTCTGGTGCTGCTGTCAGCAGGCTGTTTCGGTTATTCCGCGCAGGCGCATCATGAACTGGCCGCCGTGGTCGAGTTCATCCATACGGCGACCCTGCTGCATGACGACGTGGTGGACGAATCCGACATGCGCCGCGGCAAGCAGACAGCCAATGCGCTGTTTGGCAATGCCGCCAGCGTCCTGGTCGGGGACTTCCTCTATTCCCGAGCCTTCCAGATGATGGTTGCGGTGAACAACATGCGGGTCATGCAAATTCTGTCGGACGCCACCAATGTGATCGCCGAGGGCGAGGTGCTGCAACTGCTCAATTGCCACGATCCGGACATCGACGAGCAAGCCTACCTACGGGTGATCCGCTACAAGACCGCCAAACTGTTCGAAGCCGGTGCCCGTCTGGGCGCGGTGATCTCCAATGCCACGGCCGAGCAGGAACAGGCCCTGGCCGATTACGGCATGCATCTGGGCACGGCCTTCCAATTGATTGACGATGTGCTGGATTATTCCGGCGATTTTCTCGCCACCGGCAAGAATATCGGCGACGACCTGGCGGAAGGCAAACCGACTCTGCCCCTGTTATACGCCATGAAGCACGGCACTCCGGAACAATCCGCCGCGATCCGCAAGGCAATCGAGGAAGGCGGACTGACCGAATTCCAGTCAGTCCTGGCCGCCATCCGCAGTACCGGGGCGCTGGACTACACCCGAACCCAGGCCCAGCGTGAAACCGGGGTCGCCACCCAGGCTCTGGCCCGCATTCCCGATTCAAAACACAAGGATGCTCTGTTAGAATTGGCGGACTTTGCGGTCAGACGCAGCTTTTGATTGTCAAAACGGGGTGTAGCTTAGCCTGGTAGAGCGCTACGTTCGGGACGTAGAGGCCGGAGGTTCGAATCCTCTCACCCCGACCATTGAATTCCTCAAGAACCCACCCATTAGGGCCATAACGGCAACCTGCTCTCTTGCAGTATTGCGCGTTTGTCACGCTTGTTTGTGACCCAATCCGTTAAAGAAACAATAAGCGATACCCCCGCAGGTATCGCGCATTTTCGTGTGGCAGCCTGCGCCCACCAGGTGCTGAAAGTCTTCAGAGACTGGACAACCCTTCCGCCGCGGCGGAAGGGCACTTGGCCTCAGCGTGCTCAGTTCTGCATGCGCAGTTCGACGCGCCGGTTTTCAGCGCGGCCAATCGCGGTGTCGTTGCTGGCGATCGGTTGGGTCTCGCCGAAGCCCTTGAAACTCAGGCGATCGGCAGCGACACCTTTGGAGACGAAGTAATCCATCACCGTCTTGGCGCGACGCTCGGACAGCTCCTGGTTATGCAACGGTGTGTTGTTGCTGTCAGTATGACCTGCGACCTCGATCTTCATGCCGGGGTAGCGTTGAAAGTTGGCCACTGCATCGTCCAGGATGGCAATGGCGTCGGGTCGCAGCGTCGCCTGGTCGTCGTCGAAAGTGACGCCTTTCAGGTTCATCACCTTGGGCAGCGAGCAACCCTTGGCATCGACGCGGTCACCCGCCGGGCTATTCGAGCACTGGTCGAGACTGTCGGGTACACCATCGCCATCGCTGTCCAACACTACTGCCGCGGGTGCCACGACGGGCTCTGCGACGGGTGCCACGATGGGCGCTTCCACTACTGGTGTTGCGACCGGCCCAGCGACCGGCGCGGGCTTGGCCACGACCTCATCGGCACATGGCCGATCGAGAAGAGCGCGCCCGGGGCAACCGATGGTCTTGTAGAGTTCGTGACCGGTCGTCATTCCGCTTGGACTCGCGGCATTGCTCGGGTCGTAGTAGGGGGCATCCGCCGCGTGAAGGCTCGATGTAGCGGCGATGAAAAATACTGCGCCCAAGGCGCCATAGATGGAGGAGGCAATTCGCACAATCAATTCCTGTTCAAGAAAATTTCTGGAGTTTCCGGTGCCCCACCCATTGATGCCTTAACCCGACACTAATAGGCGAATGCAATCCGAATCGTTCAATTAGGCTGACATTACTGGCCAGCCGTGCCGCATTATACGGCGACACGCGGGACCGTGCCGCACCATGGCTGCCGAACTGGAAGTGATCGAAAGGCGTGGACCGTGCGCAAGATATCCGGCGGCCATCATCACCCATGTTTCTGCGGCCGCATTCATGAACAACATCATGCGGGCCCCGGGTCAGTCAAGCGTCGTGTATGCCCATGTCCAACTTCTCGCCCACGCGTTCGTTTGAAAACGTCTCGAGCGTGGCGTGTATCTGCTTACTGAAAATCATCATGACGGCAATCACTTCTCGCTCCGCTGCTGCCCGTCTTTGTGATTCCTTGCCTCGACGCCCCCATGCGGCCTCAATGGTTACTGCGCCCTGTCCCCGTTCACCCTTGCTTGTCCCGACTTATGATCTCTGGCCTTCAAGCTGGACTCGGGCCTGGCGTAACTCCGCGAGCGCGGCGGAATAGTCAAAACCGCTGATCTGGTTCTCCAGCACCCGGGCGGTCGCGCCAAGGGCGCCGCGCAATAGCGGGATCGAGTCCTGCATGAGTTGGCTGGCGCGAATGTCATCCTCTGCCAACAGCAGTTCGAGCCTGGCGATTACCTTCGTCACGGTGTCATGGTCAAGTGCAATCGCGCTGCAGGCGGCAGTTGCGTCCTGCGCCAATTCTTGCGCACTGTCCTCATTCACCACCGCCGGCGGAGGCTCATAGCGCCGCGCGCCTCCGACGACCAACCACTTCAGCAGTGCAACAAACAGCTTGGTGGGTTCGACCGGCTTGCCCAGGTGGTCGTTCATGCCGGCCTCAAGGCAGCGCTGCCTGTCCTCTGCAAAGGCGTTGGCAGTCATGGCAAGTATGGGCACGTCCTTGCGGCCGGGTAGCGAGCGGATTGCACGGGCGGCTTGCAGTCCATCCATTTCCGGCATCTGCATGTCCATCAGGATCAGGTCATAGTGCTGTTCCCGGGCCATTTGCACCGCCTCGATTCCGTTCTGTGCGAGGTCCGCTTCCAATCCTGCCCCGCGCAGCAATTCCAGAGCCACTTGCTGGTTGATGTGGTTATCTTCTGCCAGCAGAATGCGGGCGCCGCGATAGAGTTGTTTCAGGCTGTGTTCGGCGCGCGAAGCCGGAACCGGCTGCGAGGCATGCTCCCGATCGTCTTGCAAAACCCTGACCAGCGTGTCATGCAGGTCGGAGGCCGTTACCGGCTTGACCAACAGGGCCTTGCATTCGGCCCGTTGCGACTCTTCCCACATCTGGTCGTCGTCGAAGGCCGTAATCAACACACATTTGGGCGGCTGCTTGAGCACGAGCGCCGTGAGGCGGCGACTCAACTCCAGTCCATCCATGTGCGGCATGCGCCAGTCCAACAACAGCACTGCATAAGGGTCGTCCTCGGCGTCGGCCTGCTCAACGCGCGCCAGCGCCGCCTGCCCGGATTCAGCCAGATCGACCCGGAGACCCATGGCGTTCAGCATGGCTTCCAGCGCCGCCCGCGCCTCAGGCAGATCGTCCACCACCAGGACCCGCTGCCCGCCCAGGTCCATGCTCGCAAGCGCAGCAGCCTGATGCGCAGACTTGCCCAATTGGGCAGTGAACCAGAAGGTGCTGCCCTGGCCTGGCGTACTCTCGACCCCCACCTCGCCGCCCATCAGTTCCGCGAGCCGCCGCGTAATGGCCAGTCCCAGCCCGGTGCCGCCGTATCTGCGCGTGGTCGAACTGTCGGCCTGCTCGAACGCATCAAAAATCCGCACCTGTTGTTGTGGCGCAATGCCGATGCCCGTGTCGCGCACCTCGAAGCGCAGCAGCATGTCCGAGTCGCTTTCCTGCAGAACGCGCGACCATAGCAAGACCGAGCCGCGCTCGGTGAACTTCACTGCATTGCTCGCATAGTTCAACAGCGCCTGGGCCAGCCGCGTGGGATCACCGCGCAGGCGCCGTGGCAGCCCTTCCATGTCGACCACCAATTCCAATCCCTTGCTGGCCGCTTTTTCGCCCAGCAGCGCACAGACGTTGGACAGCACCCCCTCGGGGTCGAATTCGACATCCTCCAGCGCCAACCTGCCGGCCTCGATCTTCGAGATGTCCAGTATGTCGTTGATGATTGCGAGCAGGTGCTGCGCGGCACCGGTGATCCGGTCCAGTTTCTCCTGCTGCCCCGCGTCCTGCATGTCCCGGCGCAGCAAGTGGGTCAGCCCCATGATCGCATTCATCGGGGTGCGGATCTCGTGGCTCATGTTGGCCAGAAATGCGCTCTTGGCCCGATTCGCCAGTTCCGCCGCCTCCTTGGCGGCGGCGATCTCCTGCGTGTGCGCGGCCAGCACGATGTTGGCGTCTTCAAGTTGCTGAGTCCGCTCGACCACCAGTTCCTCCAGATGATGGCGATGCTGGTCCAACTCCTCGCCCAGACGTCTGTGCTCGGTAATGTCCTCCTGAATCGACAGGTAATGGGTAATGCGGCCGTCGGGCTGGCGGATGGGAACAACGCGCACCAGATCTATGTAGATTGCACCGTTCTTGCGCTGGTTGATGAATTCGCCCTTCCAGGCCTGTCCGGCTTTCAGGTGAGTCCACAGATCGCGATAAGTCGCGTCTGCGGTCTGCCCGGACTTGAGCAGGCCTGCGCGTCGGCCAACGACCTCCTCGGGCGCGTAGCCGCTGGTTTCGACAAAAGCCGCGTTGACGTACTCGACCACACCGTTGGCGTCAGTGATGATGATGCTGTGCGGGTTCTGTTCCACTGCCAGGTAGAGCTTGTTCAACTGCTCTTCGACCTCGCGCCGCCGGGTGATGTCGGTGAACGACGCCACGGCGGCGATCAACTTGCCCGACGCCGCATCGACGATGGGCTCGGAATTCACCAGCAGCCAGGTCAGTTTGCCCTCCGGGTTGATGTCGCCCAGCACCATGTTTCGCATTGGCTGCCCGGTCACCAGGGTGCGGCGCACAGGCAGCTCGTCCAGCGGGTAGGGCGAGCCGTCGTCGCGAATCGGGTGCCATGCTGCCAGGCCGTTTTCGCGCTCCCGCATCTGCGCCTCGCTCAGGCCCAGCATGCGCTCGGCGGAGGGATTGCAGGTCTTGACCCGGCCGCGGGTGTCGAACAGGACGATGCCTTCGGTCATTGCATTGACCACAGACCGGTAGCGCGCCTCGCTTTCATGCAGCGCATCCTCGGCGCGCTTGCGCGCGCTGATATCCGCGATGGTGCCCACCATGCGCAGGGCTCGCCCATCGGCAGCGCGTTCAACCACCCGCCCCTTGTTCAGTATCCATTTGACCTCGCCGGACTTGGTGATCATGCGGTATTCAACGACGAAGCTCGCTGTCCTGCCCTGCAAATGGGCCTCGACCTCCCCCAGCAGCAAATCGAGATCATCGGGATGTACCAGGCGGCTGCGGAACTCCACTTCGGAGCCGAGTTCACCGGGCTGGTAGCCGATCATTTCATAGTAGCGCGGTGACAGATAAACCTGCCCGCTATCCAAGTCCCTGTCCCACAGGCCCTCATCCGAAGCGTTGAGCGCGAGGCGCAACCGCTCTTCGCTGTCCGTCATCATTCGCTCGGCACGTTTAAGTTCGCTGATGTCCTGTGCCGTGCCGACCGCCTGCATGGGCTTGCCGTCAGGATCAAAATAGACCACGGCACGCGCCTTGATCCAGCGAATTTCACCTGCCACCAGGATCCGGTACTCGATATCATAGGTTCCGCCGGCCAGCGCCGAGTTCCAGGCGGCGACTGCGTGTTCCCTATCCTTCGGATGAATGCACTGCAGAAAGATGTCGTGCGTAAGGTCGCTGCCAAAGGGAATGCCGAACATCCGGTGAATTTCTTCCGACCAGATCAACTGGTCATTGGGAATATTCAGCGTCCAACTGCCCAGCCGCGCGATGGCCTGCGCTTCGTTTAGCGCGAGCAGGCTTTCATTCAGCTCGGCTTCTGCCTCGCGGCGCTCAGTGACGTCGTTCAGTGTTCCGGAGGTGCCCAGGATGCCTCCCTTGTCGTCCAGGGTAAGGCGTGCGTACACCTCGACCCAGCGGAACCCGCCACCCTTGCGCAGACAGCGAAGCTCGTGACGGCAGAAATCCTGGCTGCGTTGGATCAGGCGCTCGAAGAGTTCTGCGCCGTGCTGCCGGTCGTCCGGGTGAACGCAATCGAGAAACTGTGTGCCGAGGCTATGCTCGACTGGAAAGCCGGTAATCTCGGCCCAGGCCGGGTTGAGAAAAGTCCACCGGCCTCGTGCATCGGTCTGGAAGATCACTTCCTTGACATTGTCCACCACCGAGCGGTAACGCGCCTCGCTCTCGCGCAAGGCCCGCTCTGTTCGCTTCTGCCTGCTGATGTCGCGGGAAATCCCGAACATGCCGATGAGCTTGCCGTCCGAAGCACGGAGCGGACCCTTGCTTGTCAGGAACGTGAGCTCGCCATCCACCGTGTTGAGGCTCTCCTCGAAGGTGATGTTCTGGTCCAGCGCGATGACTTCCTGGTCATGCACCCGGATATCCACCGCCTGGTCCGGAGGGAATATCGCGTTGTCGTCACGCCCCAGCACGTCGCCAGGATCCTTGTTGGCCACGCGCGCCGCCTCACGATTGAACAGCAAGTAGCGCCCTTCCAGATCCTTGACAAAGATGGCATCGGGCGAACAATCCGAAATCGCCGCCAGCAGGTTGAGTGCCCGCAGACGTTCGGACTGGGCCTGGCGCACCTGGTTGGCAAGCGTCAGTTGCTTTCGCTGGCGCCACAGGTAGAAGCTCGCGCCGGTGCCAAACGCCAACAGCAGTCCCACCATGCCGACTATCAGGGACTCGGGCAGCACCCCGGCATAAAGTTCCGACTTGTCCATCTTGGTGACCAGAAACCAGTCCGTGTCGGGAACCGACCGCACCACGCCGACTACCGGCTCGCCGCGGTAATCCACGCCTTCGACGATCTTTCCCTGGGCGATCTCGCCACGCAGCACCTTCCCAGCCAGAAGATCCTTTCGGGCAACGGGAACAAGCAGGCGCGCCGCAGCATTCTGGCGATGGCGCAATTCACTGAGGAACCGCACCTGATCTCCGTCGCGGCGAAACAGCAACGCTTCAGCCGTGCGGGTGGGCGTGGGCCATGACTTGAGCATGGGAAACAGAAAATCTGCCGAGTCCGAGCGCAGGACCACGATGGGCCCCGGATGACCGGCCAACGCCGGGAGGGGAACGACCATATCCAGACTGATACGGTTGTCTGGCCCGCGATAGGGTTCAAGGAACACGTTCCTGTTCTGGCTGGCGGCTTGTCTGGCAACCATGCTGAGGTCTGGTTCCAGCGCGGGCGCGGTGCCCAGGGCATTCCACAGAAGCGCGCCATGCTCGTCAAGCAGCAGCAAATTCTGGTAAGCCTTTGCCCCTCGAAAGTCGCCCAGGCGCCGTTGCAGGGTATCGCGGCTGGCGAGACTGCCCGCGCCACGCCAGTCAAGGTAAAGGGCGGAGAGGAACGTGCTGGTATGGAGGAATTTCGCATCGCCGTTGCGTTCCTTGAGCCAGTCCCTGATCTGCCTGCTCTTGAAATCCGCAATGACCTGTAGCCTGGCGATCTCGGTATGCCGGTGGTCCCCGACGACAGTAGCAACTACCCCACCCGTCACGACAAGAATGAAAAGGCTCAACGGGCCTATTGGCCAGATCATGGATTTGAGCGTGCCAATTCGACCATCGTCCATGTCTTCTTCGTCAAGCCGGTAGCCGTCCACACCGCCCGATGCTGCCGCCATGGGCGTACGGACAAACCTCCGAAGCAGGAAGTACAACAGGAACGAGGTGACACCGACAAAGACCCAGCCCTTGAGGGTGCTGGCCAGGGCAAACAGATCCGGATCACGGAAGAAGACGCTGAGTATCTGGTCCGATAGCAGGATCCACAGGCCCGCGAACACCGCATAAATGAGCACGACGCGCATCACGAACTGGATGCCGGCCTGTGAAGGCTTCCCGGAAGTGGGTGGGGAATCAGGTTGGTGCTCGTCAGTCATGGGCTTGCGCCGTCGCTGTCAGGAGCTCACAGTCCCGCGTTCGACCGACCGAGTGCGCCGCGTACCCCCCCGGCAAGCTGCCTAGGCCGCTTCATCTCGGTCTCCACCCTGCCGGTTACTGAGCTTGGCGTACAGCTCTTGCTCGGTATCGCCATAGCGCTCGGCGATATCGACAAATTCGTCGAACACCTCAAGGAAGGCGTCAGCCACGTCGGGATCGAAATGCCGGCCACGGCGCTCGACAATGATGACGCGGGCCTGGCTGAAGGGAAACGCGGCCTTGTAGACACGCGGCGAGATCAGGGCATCGAACACGTCCGCCAAAGCCATCAGTCGCGCCGAAATCGGAATGGCGTCGCCCTTCAACTGGTCAGGATATCCGCTGCCATCCCATTTTTCATGGTGCCAGCGGGCGATTTCCTTGGCGAGGACGAGAAACTCCACCGGCTTCTCGGCATCCCGTTCGGCCTGTTCGATCGCGTCGCTGCCCAGCTTGGCGTGGGTTTTCATGATCTCCCATTCGTCCGCGGTAAGCCTGCCAGGCTTGAGCAGGATGTTGTCCGGGATGCCGACTTTGCCGATGTCGTGCAATGGCGCCGACTTGGCCAGCAGTTCCACAGTGTGATCGGTGAGAAACGGGGCAAAGCGCGGATGGCTCTGCAGTTTGCGCCCGAGTGCCCGGACGTAATTCTGCGTGCGATGCAGGTGATTGCCGGTCTCCGGGTCGCGGGTTTCGGCCAGGCGTGCAAGCGCGTGGATACTAACATCCTGGACCAGCAGGTTCTCGCCCATGCGGCGCCTGATCTCGGATTCGAGATACACATTCTGGTCCTTGAGCCAGTCGCGCGCCTGCTTCAGCTCCAGGTGGGTGCGCACCCGGGCCTGCACAATAGCGGGACGGATGGGCTTGGTAATGTAGTCCACCGCACCGGCGCTGAGCCCTTGTTCCTCGTCCTTGGTACCGTTCATGGCCGTGATGAAGATGACCGGGATGTCACGCGTCGCCGGATTGGCGCGCAGCCGCTCAAGTACCTCGTAGCCATCCATGCCCGGCATCATGACGTCGAGCAGGATGAGATCGGGCCTGGGTTCGGATGCCGCCACCTGCAGCGCGCGGGCGCCGGAATTCGCCACCCGCACGCGATATTGAGGCTGCAGCAGTTCGCCGAGCACGACGAGATTCTCAGGGGTATCGTCGACCAGCAGGATGGTTTGGCCAAGCGTCTGCATGGCGGATGATGGGGTAGCGCTATTCATACTTCTTTGGCTGCCTCGGCACTGCCGAAATTTATAAAAAGGAGACTGTTGTAGTGTGTTATATCGGCACCGTCGGCCTGATATGAAGTCGTTGCCCCTGGTTCTTTCGCAATAATAAGTGGACACCCGTACAGCGGCCCCATCACCGCGACCCGCCCTGATCAAGAACCCCTCACCAGACGTCAATACGGCGCGGCAGAAGTGCTGCTCTGCGGCTCCCACCTAAGCGTTCGGCGAGAACAACGGGCTCACACCTGGCGGCGCGCTGCGCCAGTACTGCGGCGGCGCCTCTATCTGCGCGCCCAGTTCCGCGGCGGCATGCCAGGGCCAGCGAGGATCGTAAAGAATGCCGCGCGCCAAGGCCACCAGATCGGCGCTGCCATCGGCGACAATGGTCTCGGCCTGTTTCGCTTCGGTGATGAGTCCGACCGCGATAGTGGTGAGTTCGGATTCGGTTTTCACCCGGCGCGCGAATGGCACCTGGAAGCCGGGACCGGCGACGATCTGCTGGCGCGGCGAAAGGCCGCCGCTGGACACATGAAGATAATCGCAGCCACGCGTCTTGAGGGCGCGCGCCAGCTTCACCGTCTGATCGTCGTCCCATCCGCCCGCCACCCAGTCGGTGGCGGATACCCGGACGCCCAGGGGCTTGTGCGCAGGCCAAACCGCTCGAACCGCGTCGAATATCTCCAGCGGAAAGCGCAGCCGGTTCTCCAGGCTGCCGCCATAGACATCCGAGCGCCGGTTGGACAGGGGGGAAAGGAATTGATGCAGCAGGTAGCCGTGAGCGGCATGCAGTTCCACCAGCTCAAAGCCCAGGCGGTCGGCCCGGCGGGCCGCCTCGACAAACGCATCCCGGATGCGCGCAAGCCCGGCCGCATCGAGTGCGGTCGGGGCCCTGTCCTGGTCGGCGTAGGGCAGCGGCGAGGGTGCAAGCGTCTCCCAGCCACCTTGATCGAGCTGTAGCTGTTTGCCCCCTTCCCAAGGCAGGGCGCAGGATGCCTTGCGCCCTGCGTGGGCGAGCTGGATTCCCACCGGGATGGTCGAATAGCGGCGAATGGCGGCCAAGAGCCGGGCGAAGCCGGCCTCGTTGGCATCGCTCCACAAGCCCGTGCAACCGTGTGTGATGCGGCCCTCCGGCGACACGCCCGTGGCCTCCACGAACAGCAGGCCCGCACCACTGTGCGACAGGCTGCCTAAATGCATCATATGCCAGTCGCCCACATTGCCATGGTTGGCCGAGTACTGGCACATGGGGGCGACTACGATACGATTGCGGAGGGACAGCTCACGCAATTTGAGCTGGGAAAACAGGGGACTGGTCATGACGGGGCTCGTTGTAAACGTTGCGCCATTCATATTAGCGCCGAGACCCGCTGCGCAACAGGACCGCTGCGGACGCGCAGCACTCGGATGGAGCCGTGCCTGGTTTCGAAGCTGATCCCGCCCCATTCTGCGCAGATTGGCGGTCCTTTGCGGGTTGACCGCTGGTGCAGAGGCTGCCCGCATTAAATCGGGGATTACGAAACCCTAAAATCCGGGTACACTTTAACGTTTCCACTGGCACTGAACCTGATTCCCTGCCCACTGTCCGCAGCGCTTCTGTTTCGGTTATCGCTGGAAGCCTTTACTTCTCATATGGTCATCGCGGTCTAATTAATATGCTGGAAGCGCACAATCTCCAATGCTCGCGCGGGGGCCATCGGCTGTTTAGCGGAAAGAGCTTCAGGCTGGAGCCAGGCACGCTCGCCTGGATCAGGGGCCGAAATGGCAGCGGCAAAACCACGCTGCTGCGCACGCTCAGCGGACTCAGCCCGGTGGACGAGGGCGAAGTGCGCTGGCGCGGCCGCAATATTCGCAAGCGGGCCGAGGAATTCCGTCGCGACCTGGTTTTCATGGGCCATGCCGTTGCCCTGAAAGATGACCTCAGTCCGCTGGAAAATCTCCGTATCATCCTGCAGATTACGGGGCGGTCGGTATCTGCGCCCGCGGCCTTATCAGCGCTG
Organism: uncultured beta proteobacterium; assembly: GCA_963782495.1. Lineage (GTDB taxonomy): Bacteria > Pseudomonadota > Gammaproteobacteria > Burkholderiales > Thiobacillaceae > DASQBT01. Next base: position 216,117 of record CAWAJU010000009.1, read on the forward strand.
GCCGCGGTCGGATTGAAGGGCCGCGAGCATCTGCCAGTCAAATACCTTTCCCAGGGCCAGAAACGCCGGGTCCACATGGCCCGGCTGCGCTTGAGCCAGGATTGCCCGCTATGGTTGCTGGATGAGCCACTGACTGCGCTGGACGCGGAAGGCGTGGGCGCGTTGCAGAAACTGCTGGAGGAATACCTGCGCGGAAAGTCCGGAATCGTCGTCATGACCAGCCATCAGGAAATCGATATTGAGTCGGCCAAGACGCTCCATGTTCAACTTCCCGCCTGATGGAAAAAGCGGGGTTTTTTTCGACGCTGATATGGGTATTGAAACGGGATCTTCTGGTAGCAATGCGCAGGCGTGGCGATCTGGCAGCCACCCTGTTCTTCTTCGTCATGGTTGCCTCATTGTTTCCGATGGGCGTGGGTCCCGAGCCGCAGATGCTGCGCGTCATGGCTCCTGGAATCGTCTGGGTCGCGGCGCTGCTGGCTTCCACCCTGTCGCTCAATCGTTTGTTCGCATCGGATTATGCGGATGGAACCCTCGAGCAGATGCTGCTTTCTCCCGAGCCCCTGAGTCTGCTGGTGATCGGCAAGATGCTGGCGCACTGGTTGATCTCCGGCCTGCCGCTGGTGCTGATCTCACCGCTCATCGCCCTGCAATTCGATCAGCCGGTCGAGTCCTACGGGCCCATGCTGCTGGCGCTGCTGCTGGGCACCCCGCTGTTGAGCCTGATCGGCGGCATCGGCGCGGCCCTGACCCTCGGCATTCGAGGCAGCGGTGTGCTTACCACCCTGCTGGTGTTACCCTTATATGTTCCGGTGCTGATCTTTGGCTCCAGCGCCATTTCGTCAAGCGCCAATGGCATGGATATCAGCGGCCAGTTGTCGGTCCTTGCCGCCCTGCTGCTGCTGGGGCTCGCCGCCACACCCTGGGCGATTTCCACCGCCCTCAGAATTGCAGTGGAATAAAATAGTCACTCGGGATTGTCCGCATGAATCTGTTCAAATATTCTTCTCCGGCCACCTTCTATCCGATCGCTGGCAAGCTGGCGCCCTTGTTCGGCCTGGCTGCGGGCTTGCTGACCCTGTGGGGTTTGTACATCGGCTTCTTCGTGGCACCCACGGATTTCCAGCAGGGTGAGTCCTACCGGATCATCTTCATCCACGTTCCCGCCGCCTTGATGTCGATGTTTCTTTACCTGGTCATGGCGGCCTGGGCGGGCGTCGGGCTGGTCTTCAATACCCGGCTGTCTTCCATGATGGCCAACGCCCTGGCACCTACTGGTGCAATGTTCACCTTCGTCGCCCTGGTCACCGGATCGTTCTGGGGCAAACCGACCTGGGGCACCTGGTGGGCATGGGACGCGCGCATGACGTCGGAACTCATCCTGCTGTTTCTGTATCTGGGTTACATGGCGCTGCACGCGTCGATTGAAGACGTCCGCCGCGCGGACAAAGCGTGCGCAGTTCTGGCCTTGGTGGGAGTGGTAAACGTGCCCATCATTTATTACTCGGTCAAGTGGTGGAATACCCTGCACCAGGGCGCAACGATAAGCATGACGGCCGCGCCCAAGATGGCCAGTATCATGCTGCACGGCATGCTCATCATGATGGTGGCGGCCTGGATGTACAGCATCGCAGTGGTGCTGACCCGGGTGCGCAGCATCATCCGCGAGCGCGAGAGACAGACAGCCTGGCTGCGCGACATTCAGCCCGAGGCCAATACGGTGACGACGGAGGCGACAGCATGAACTGGCACAGCCTGGACGAATTTCTGCATATGGGCGGCTACGGCCTGTATGTGTGGGGCTCCTATCTTGTGACGGCGCTGTGTATCGCGGCCGAACTGCTGATGCTCCGCTCGCGCGGCAAGTCCGCAAATAAGGATCGTTTTACGGAGAACAACGCTTGAAACCTCGCCACAAACGCGCCGCCCTGATCGTCGCGGCACTCGTCGCAGTGGGCATCGCCGTCACACTTATTCTCAACGCCTTTCGCAGCAATATCGTGTTCTTTTTCACGCCCACGCAGGTGGCCACCAAGGAGGCCCCCATTGATCGCGGCTTTCGTATCGGGGGCTTGGTCAAGGAAGGCAGCCTCAAGCGCGATGGCATAAATGTTCAGTTCATCGTCACTGACATGGCCCAGTCCGTGCCGGTGGCCTACACCGGCATCCTGCCCGACCTGTTCAAGGAAGGAAAAGGCGTGGTCGCCCAGGGCAAGCTCGACAGTAACGGCGTATTCCACGCCACCGAAGTGCTGGCCAAGCATGATGAAAACTACATGCCGCCCGAAGCAGCCGACGCGCTCAAGCGGGCGCAGAAATCCGCAGCCGCAACCGGCAAGTCTCTGGTGATCCCGCCAGGCGAGAAATAGAAGGAGCGCACCATGGTCCCCGAACTCGGTCACTTTTCCCTGATCCTAGCCCTCCTGCTGTCCCTGGTGCTGGGCACCCTGCCCATCGCCGGCGCCGCGCTGGGCAACCCGGCTTGGATGGCGATGGCGCGCCCTGGCGCGCGCGGACTGTTCGTCCTGATTGCGACCGCCTTCATCTGTCTGGCGTACTCGTTCGGCACCAATGATTTCTCGGTGCTGTATGTCGCCACCAACTCCAATTCCCTGCTGCCGATCCAGTACAAGCTGGCTGGCGTGTGGGGCGGTCACGAGGGTTCGCTGCTGCTGTGGGTGTTCATCCTGAGCGTGTGGATGCTGGCCGTTTCGCTGTTCAGCCGCAACCTACCCCAGCCCATGGTTGCCCGCATCCTCGGGGTGATGGGACTAATCGCGGCTGGATTCCTCATGTTCATGCTGTTCACCTCCAATCCCTTCGATCGCCTGTTCCCGGTCCCGGCCAACGGCCGCGACTTGAACCCCTTGTTGCAGGATCCGGGCATGGTATTCCACCCGCCCATGCTGTACACCGGCTACGTGGGCTTCTCGGTCGCGTTTGCCTTCGCCATTGCCGCCCTGCTGGGGGGCAACCTGGACGCCGCCTGGGCGCGCTGGTCGCGGCCCTGGACCCTGGTGGCGTGGATGTTCCTCACGGTCGGCATCTGCATGGGCAGTGTCTGGGCCTATTACGTGCTGGGCTGGGGCGGCTGGTGGTTCTGGGATCCGGTGGAAGATGCGTCCTTCATGCCCTGGCTCGCGGGCACGGCCTTGATTCATTCACTCGCGGTGACGGAAAAGCGCGGCAGCTTCAAGAACTGGACCGTGCTGCTCGCGATCCTCGCATTCTCGCTTTCGCTTCTGGGCACCTTCCTGGTCCGCTCCGGCGTACTGACTTCGGTCCACGCCTTTGCCTCCGACCCGAAACGTGGCGTGTTCATTCTGATCTTCCTGGCAGTGGTCACCGGCACGTCCCTTTTGCTATTCGCCTGGCGCGCGCCCAAGGTTGGGCTGGGCGGCCGGTTTGATCTGGTGTCGCGCGAATCGTTTCTGCTCGGCAACAATGTCCTGCTGGTGGTTGCGGCGGCTTCAGTCCTGCTCGGGACGCTCTATCCGCTTATTCTGGACGCGCTCGGCATGGGCAAGGTCTCGGTCGGACCACCCTACTTCCAGGCCGTGTTCGTGCCGCTGATGGCGCCGGCACTGTTCCTGATGGGGATCGGGCCGCTGGCGCGCTGGAAATCCGCCAGCATCCCGGAACTGGCGGTGCGCCTGCGCTGGGCGTTCGGCATCAGTGTGGTCACCGGGCTGCTCCTGCCGTTCACCATGGGCCAGTGGTCAGCCCTGGTGTCCTTCGGCTTGATCCTGGCTTGCTGGATCGTGGCAACCACTGCGTACAATCTGTGGACCCGCATCAAGCCCGCCAGCGGCGCACTCGACTGGAGCCGCGTTCTGTCCCAGCCGCGCAGCTACTACGGCATGCTGTTGGCACATTGCGGCGTCGCCGTGTTCGTCGTCGGCGTCACCATGGTGAAGGGCTATGAGGTCGAAAAGGATGTCCGCATGGAGACCGGCGATACGGCCCATGTGGGGGGTTATCAATTCCGATTCGACGGGGTCGCCCCGGTGCCCGGCCCCAACTACTCTGCCCTGCGCGCCACCGTCCAGGTTACGCGCAACGGCAAGCCGGTCACGGTCCTGACACCCGAGAAGCGCAACTATTTCTCCCAGCAGATGCCCATGACCGAAGCCTCCATCAGTCCCGGCCTGACGCGCGATCTGTACGTGTCGCTGGGCGAGCCGGTTGGTGATGCCTGGATCGTGCGGGTGTATTACAAACCGTTCGTGGACTGGATCTGGGGCGGCTGCATGATCATGGCCCTGGGCGGATTCTTTGCCGTCAGCGACCGGCGCTATCGCCTGTCGCGGAAACAGAGCCCGGTCGATGTTGCTCATGGCGTTGCGGTTGCGGAGGGCGCGTGAAGGCGAAGTTCATCATTCCCCTGGCCATCTTCATCGGCCTGCTCGTGTTTCTCGGCATCGGCTTGACCAAGGATCCGCACGAAGTGCCCTCGCCGCTGATCGACAAGCCAGCCCCAAGTTTTCGCTTGAACCAGATCGACAATCCAGCCCGGCAATTCTCGCCAGAGGAAATGCGCGGCAAAGTCTGGTTGCTGAATGTTTGGGCCTCATGGTGTTCGGGCTGCCAGGAAGAGCATCCCTACCTGATGGAAATCGCGTCAAGGAATGTCGTACCGATCTACGGCATGGATTACAAGGATCAGGCAGCGAATGCAATGCAAACGCTCAGTCGTGCCGGCAATCCGTACAGCCTGGTCGTTTCCGATTCAGATGGCCGCACGGGGATAGACTATGGCGTCTACGGTGTGCCCGAGACCTTCCTGATCGACAAGCAGGGCGTGATCCGCTACAAGCAGATCGGCCCGATGACGCCCTCAGCCTTCGAGTCCATCATCCTGCCTCTGGTGAGAAAGCTAAATGGTTAGTCGTATAGTGTTCGTCCTGTTGGCCGCCCTCCTTTGGTCGGGCTTTGCCGCAGCAAGAGAGGCGCCCCTCGCGTCCAACGATCCGGCCCTTGAGCAGCGCATGAAGAACCTGTCCAGCAAGCTGCGCTGCCTGGTCTGCCAGAACCAGACCCTGGCAGACTCCAATGCCGACCTGGCGGTGGACCTGCGCCAGGAAATCCGCGAAAAGATGCAGAAAGGCATGACCGATGCCGAGATCCGCACCTATCTGGTGGACCGCTACGGCGATTTCGTCTTGTATCAGCCACCCTTCAAGCCCATCACTTTTCTGCTTTGGGTGGGACCTTTCCTGCTTCTGGGCTTGGGGTTCGGCATACTCTATCTCAACCTGAGGCGGCGGCAAAAGCTGCTCGCCGAACCCGAACAGAACAGCGCCGAGCTGGCCCTGTCCCGCTCCCTTTTAAACGAAACACAGGATAAGTCTTAACGATGACCAGCTTCCTCATTCTGGCCGGGGTAATGATCGCCCTGGCCCTCGCCTTTGTGCTACCCGCCCTGATTCGACGCCATGCGGATGAAGAGCAATCCTCACGCGCCCGCGCCAATGTCCTGATCTACCGTGATCAACTCGCGGAACTCGATGCCGACATGAAGAACAACACCATCAGCAAGGACCAGTACGAAGCCGGCCGGCGCGAAGTGGAACGCCGTGTCCTCGAAGACACCCTGGCATCGCTGAACGAAGCGCCACCCGCAGTGGCCGGGCGGGGGAAATGGGCACCCATCGCCCTCAGCGTCGTGATTCCCTTGGCCGCCGTCGGGCTGTATCTGAAGCTGGGCACGCCGCAATCCGTATCACCCGAGATGGCTGCCGCCGATGCCGCCCAGCCGACCGGCCAGGCACCCCATTCTGTCTCCGCGGACAAGATTCGTGAAATGACGGAGAAGCTCGCCGAACGCCTGAAAAAGCAACCCAATGACGCCGAGGGCTGGTCGATGCTGGCGCGCTCCTACCGCGTGTTGGGCCAGTTCAAGGAAGCCAGCGACGCCTACCAGCATGCGGTCAAGCTGGTGCCAGGCGACGCGCAGCTCTACGCCGATTACGCGGACGCCGTGGGCATGGCCCAGGGCCAGGTCCTGGAGGGCGAGCCGATGCGTCTGATCGAGCAGGCGCTCAAGCTCGATCCCAATAACATCAAGGCCCTCGCCCTGGCCGGCACCGCGGCCTACGACAAAAAGGATTTCAACGCGGCGGCCGAATACTGGCAGAAGGCGCTCAAGCTGTCGCCACCGGATTCCGACTTCACCCAGTCTCTCCAGGCCAGCCTGGAAGACGCCAAGTCCCACGCCGGAGGCAACGCCCAGGCGCAGAACCTGCCCAACATCATGCCTGAACAGGCCAGCCAGACAGCCGCTGCTCCCGCAGCATCGGCCGCGAGCCTGAGTGGCAAGGTCAGCGTGGCTCCGGCGCTGGCTGGCAAGGTATCACCCAACGACACCTTGTTCATCTATGCTCGCTCCCAGAGCGGCCCGCCGATGCCGCTTGCCATCTTGAAGAGGATGGCCAGCGAACTGCCGGTTAATTTCACCCTGGATGACAGCACTGCCATGTCACCCAACTTTCGCCTGTCCAATTTCCCCAAGGTCATGGTCATGGCCCGCGTTTCGAAGAGCGGCAACGCGATGCCTCAAAGCGGCGATCTTGAAGGCTCCATCGGTCCGGTTGCGACCGGTTCGAGCAAGCTGAGCGTCAGGATCGACCGGGTGATTCCTTGACGCCTGGGCGTCACGACGGGACAATCGGCCCGGCGAGCGGATCTGGAGTGGGTTGTACCGGCCAGCGACCGCGGCATTTGCAAGAACGCCACCATTCCAGTTGATGGCCCCCAGCGAGTGATTCAAGGAATCGCATGAAGCTGCTGATTCTGCTGGTGCTGGGATTTGTGATCTATGCAATTCTCAAGTCCTATGCCCGCTCCCAGAGTCCTGATCGCCGCCCCCCAGGCCCGGCGCGCGGTCCGGAAGACATGGTCAAATGCGTCCACTGCGGCGTGAACCTGCCGCGCAGCGAGGCTTTCCTCAGCAAAGGTGAGTTCTATTGCAGCCGGGAACATCAGCAGTTGAACCAGCACTGACACCGCACACCAGACAGGGGTCGCCTGGCTATTTTGCCTCCCACTGGCGTTCGCTCGATCATTTCAACCTCTACCGCCTGATCCTGGCCGCGGTACTGAGCATTCTGGCACTGACGGCGGAGCCGGGGCACGTCATCGGCCAGGACTCGCCCACGCTGTTTCGCACCGTCTCCCTGATGTACCTCGGGGCAGCGGCCATGTTCGTGCTGAGCATCCGCGCGCGCAGCCCGGATTTTCGCCTGCAACTTCTGGCCCATATCGTTGCCGACATCGTCTTCATCACCCTGCTGATGGCTGCCAGCGGCGGTGTGGGCAGTGGCCTGGGTCTGCTGTTGCTGGTCTCGCTGGCGTCCGGCGGCCTGGTCGGAGAAGGGCGGCTGGTGCTGTTCTATGCCGCGCTCGCCTCGGTCGCCACCCTGCTGATGCAGGCCCATCGCATGTTGCAGGATCCTTCTTACGCCAGCATCCATTTCTTTCAGGCGGGGCTGCTATGCATGGGCTATTTTTCCGTAGCCTGGCTGGCACACCGCCTGACCACCCGCGCCCTGCGCTCCGAACTCCAGGCCGCCATACAGGCGGAAGAACTGGGCCGGCTTTCCCGCATTCATGCCCTGGTGGCCGGTGATCTGCCCGATGGCATCGTGGCCGTCGACAACGTGGGGCGGATATTCTTTGCCAACGACGCCGCTGCCCGCCTGACCGGTACCGCGCGGCCGCCACGGGCAGGGGAACCCTTGAACCTGTACGCGCCGCTGCTGGGCGACCAATGGCAGAGCCAGCGCGGTGAGCGCCCCTCCCAGCGCCAGGCCCTCACCGTCCAGGGCCACCGCGTCTTGCCCCGCTACCATCCCCTGCCTGCCGATGAAGGGGTGGTAATCGTGCTCGAAGACCTCAACCGACGCGAGCGGATTGCGCGCCAACTCAAACTGGCCGCGCTGGGCCAACTCACCGCCAATATCGCGCACGAAATCCGCAATCCCCTGTCCGCCATTCAGCAGGCTTCCCAACTGCTGCGCGAAGAAACCGCAGGCGCCGCGGCAGCCGAGAAGCTGACCCGCCTGATTGAAAACAACGTGCGGCGCCTCGACCGGCTGGTCAACGACGTGCTGATGCTCAACCGGCGCGACCGGCTGCGGCCCGAAACCATACAACTCACGGATTTTCTGCCGGTCTGGCTGGAGGAATGGCGACTCGCTGAAGATTTGTCGGAAAACGCCGTGATCATGACCATGCCCAACGATTTGCCTCCCGTCTGCTTTGATCCCCAGCACCTGCGCCAGATCCTCTGGAATCTGGCGCGCAACGCCTGGCAGCACGGCCGCAAGAAGCGCGGCTCGGTGCGCCTGTCCGCGAGTATCCAGGACAAGCTGCTGCAACTCGATATTCGCGACGACGGCCCGGGCGTTTCGGCGCCTCACCGGGAGCGCCTGTTTGAGCCATTCTTCACCACCGAGCCCCAGGGCATCGGGCTGGGCCTGTATATCGCCCGTGAGTTGGCCGAGGCCAACCAGGCGCGGCTGGATGAAATAGGAAATTCGACGGGCGCCTGTTTCAGGCTTAGCCTCGAGGCAGGTGCATGCTAGCCGCAGGCGCGCCCAAAGTCCTGCTGGTTGACGACGAGCCGGACCTGCTCGACCTGATGGAGCTCACCCTGGTCAAGATGGGCCTCGACACCGACCGGGCGGCCAGCGTGGCTGAAGCCTGCGACAAGCTGGACCAGCAGTCCAAGCAATCCCGCTACGATTTGTGCCTGACCGACATGCGTCTGGGCGACGGCCAGGGTCTGGATGTGGTGCAGTACATTGCAGAACACTGCCCGCAGGTACCGGTGGCGATCATCACGGCCTACGGCACCGCAGAAAACGCGGTGGCGGCGCTCAAGGCCGGCGCGTTCGATTACCTGGCCAAGCCGGTGTCCCTGGACCAGTTGCGCGCCCTGGTGAAAACCGCCCTCAAGGTGCCCGACGCGCAGGTAAAGGGCAAGGATCCTGCGACAAATTTGATCGGCCGTTCCGGCGCCATGGGTGAAATTCGCGCGCAAATTGGCAAGCTCGGACGCGCCCAGGCGCCGGTTCATATCAGCGGCGAATCGGGCAGCGGCAAGGAACTGGCCGCGCGGCTCATCCACCAGCAAGGCAGCCGGGCCGGCGGACCGTTTGTTCCGCTCAACTGCGGCGCGATCCCCGAAACCCTGATGGAGAGCGAGCTGTTCGGCTACAAGAAAGGCGCGTTCACCGGTGCGGACAGCGACCGCGAAGGCGTGTTCCAGGCGGCCAGGGGCGGCACCCTGTTTCTCGATGAAGTGGCCGATCTGCCGCTGAGCATGCAGGTCAAGCTGCTGCGCGCCCTGCAGGAAAAGAAGGTGCGCCGGGTCGGAAGCAATCAGGAAGAGCCGGTCGAGGTACGCATCATCAGCGCCACGCACCAGAACCTGGGCAAGCTGGTGGAAGCGGGACAATTCCGCCAGGACCTCTATTACCGGCTCAATGTGATCGAACTCATCATGCCCAGCCTGCGCGAGCGTCCCGAAGATGTGGTGGACATCGCCGCCATGATCCTCAAACGCATGGGCAGCGGCCATCGTCTTTCGGCTGACGCGGAAACGGCGCTCAAGGCCTACGCCTTTCCCGGCAATGTGCGCGAACTGGAGAACATTCTGGAGCGGGCGGTGGCGCTGGCAGACCGACCGGTTCTGAAAGCGGGCGATCTTAACCTGGCCCCGGATGCGAGCATGGCGAATCCAAGCGAGACCGGCGTGGACAGCGTCTATCCGCTGCAGGATTACCTCGACCGGCTGGAGAAGATGGCCATCGAACAAGCCCTGGACACGACCCGCCACAACAAGACCGCAGCCGCGCGGCTGCTGGGCGTCACCTTCCGATCCCTGCGCTACCGTTTGCAACGGCTGGGCATCGAATAGACAGAAGAACCGCCGTGACCGAAGAACAAACCAAGGAAATTGCTGCCCTGCTGCGGGAGATTCGCGACGATCAACGTCTTCAGCTGCAACGACAGCAGGAAAGCCTCGCGCTTCAGCAGCAACAGCTCGCGCTCGTCTCCAGACAGTTTGAACGGGCAGAAAAGTTGAACGAGCGTGCCGAAATGATCCAGAACAAAAGCGCGCAGATCGTCGCCGGGGCGCGCAGGGTATTCATGTTTGTGCTGCCGGTTATCGTGATTCTGCTGGCCTATGTCAGCTGGTTGATCCTGCGTCGATCAGGCTAGCGCGATCGTTAGATAGATCGCGTACAGCGCCCCGTTCAGCCACAAATCCCTCACCCGCAAGCCGCCGGACGCAAGGCGGAGACGCAGCCAGAGCGCACCGACCAGGGTCACGGCGATGCCCAGCAGGACCTCTCGTTGCGGCGCCCACGGCGTCAGCGCAATGCCGATCGCCGGCAACAGCGTGCCCTGGAACACCATGGCACCGGTGATATTGCCGAACGCCAGCGTGTCCTTGTGCCGGCGTATCCACAAGATCGAGTTCACTTTCTCCGGCAGCTCAGTCGCGATGGGCACGATCATGAGGGACAGCAGCAGGGCGGAAATGCCCAGGATGGGCGCAGCTTGCTCGACACAGTTGATGAATCCCTTGGCCCCCGCCACCAATAAGGCCAGACCGATGGCAAGTTGGAGCAGTATCGTTGCCAGGTTCCGCGGCAGGCCGATGCGCGCCAGCAGCATGGGCTTTCCCGCCTCGGTGGCGTGGCCGTCGGCCACCAGCCCGGCGGACGCCTTGAGGGTCATCAAGACATAGACGAAGTAGATCATCACCATGACGAACGCGAGCGCCACCCGGACGATGCTGTCGTCGTGCGGGATGAACAGCGCAACAAAGGCGAGGCTGAATGCCATCAGGAAGAAATCCAGATCGCGCCGCAGACCGGTCTTCTCCGGTGTCAGGTGACCTTTGGCCCCGCGCTTCTTCAGTGCTGCCACACTCATCATGAACAGCGATAGAGTGGACAGCATCAAGGGCGCGCCGAGGATTGCGCCCACCCCGATCTGCTCATTGACGGTATTGTTCGAGCTGCCAGCGAAGATTGCCAGCAGCGGCACCATGGTCTCGGGCAGGGCAGTGCCGACCGCGGCAAACACCGAACCGGTCACGCCCTCGGAGATATTCAGCTTATGCCCAAGATGTTCCAGTGCGTTCACGAACACTTCGGCTGCCAGCAGGATGAGCAGGAGAAAGAACAGCAGCTGGAAGACCAGGCTCATCTGGCGTCTCGGTGGGAAAAGCGTGAATTCTAGCAGCTTGCTTCCTGTTTCCGACTGCGCCAGTATCTGAACTCATGCGCCTGCGGGAACTCAACGAATTCGATTTTCATCCAGCTCTGGCGAGCAGCCCGGGCGTCAGCGTAGTCATGTTCTCGGGGCCGGATTGCGGGACTTGCCGGCATCTGGAAAAAATCCTTCCCGCTCTGTTCACGGATCGCCCTGTTCACTTATTCAAAGTGGATGTACAGAAATCCACCGCCCTGGCTCGTGCCTATGAAGTATTTCATCTGCCCAGCCTGTTCGTGTATGTGGACGGCCAGTATCACGGGCCGCTGCACGCCGAGCCGACGCCGGAGAAATTTTCCCGCGCACTGTCCGAGCTGCTGAGCGCGCCCGCCCATGAGGAACCCTGATGAGAATTTCCGATGAGGGCGTGGCTGACGGCGTGCGCTACGTCGCCTCGCCGCACTGCGATTTTCGTCCACAGGTGCAGAACATCCGCTTGCTGGTCTTACACAGCATCAGCCTGCCGCCGGGGGAGTTTTCCGGGCCGCAGGTCGAAGCGCTGTTTGCCGGGCGCCTGGACTGGGACGCCCATCCCTACTTTCAAAGCATCCGCGGGATGCAGGTTTCGGCCCATTTCTTCATCCGCCGCGACGGCGAACTGATCCAGTTCGTGCCCTGCAATCGGCGCGCATGGCACGCCGGGGTTTCAAACTGGCGGGGCTGGGAGCGCTGCAATGATTTTTCCATCGGCATCGAGTTGGAAGGCACGGATGACAGCGCGTTCACCGAGGTGCAGTACGAAACGCTGCGTGCCTTGATCGAGGCGCTCAAGGCACGCTATGGCATCGCAGATATCGTCGGCCACAGCGACATCGCACCGGGCCGCAAGACCGACCCGGGACCGTACTTCGACTGGAACCGGCTCCGGGCCTGAGTCACTGCACGGCTTATTTCTTGTCGATCTTGTTGAACTTGGCCCCTTCCAGGGTCAGGTTGTACATCAGGCCCTTCTGGCCGAAGACGAAGCCGACGATGGGGTCCCTGATCGTGTTGGTGTCGATGGATTTGCCTATGCCCACATCAACCAGGGCGACGGACCCGTCCACCCCGACCTTCCAGCCCTCGCTGTTGCGGAATTTCTCCAGGGCTTTCTGATCGGTGAAAATAATCACAATGCTTTTGGCCTCGGCGCCCAACTGAAAGCCGATCGATCCGGCCACCGTGTTGTAATAGGCCACCGTGTTACCCCATACCCGCAGCGCGCCTTCGCCGTATTCGCCGCCAATGCCGATGCCGGCCTTGTACACTTTGGGGAACACCAGGATCCCCTTGGCGGCAATAATGTAATTTGACGCGCCCGGCACCTCCGCGATAAACCGTTTCAGGGTGTCGTTCACCCCGCGCTCGAGTTCTGCCGCGCTGGCCGCATAAGCTGCCGGCGCACAGGCTGCCGCCGCAACAAGAACGAGTGCGCGAAGATCTATCATCATGTTTCTCCCGAGCTGAAAAATCGATTGTTTCATCATACCGCGAACCCATGGAAGTTTGATCCGCTGGCCGGGTTCGGCCTGAGGTTCATCATGCTCTGCGGGCTGGCGCTGCTGGCAGGCTGCACCACCCTCAGGGACGACCTGCGCCCGCCCCGCCCCAGCCAGGCAATTGCAACCGACATGCCTGGCGTGCTGAAAGACCTGGCCTATCGCGACGGCGACGGGCGTTCCGGTTTTGTGCCGCTCGAAGACGGACTCGACGCCCTGTCTGCCCGCCTGTGGATCACCGACCACGCCCAGCACACCCTGGACGTGCAGGTCTACATCTTCCACGGCGACAAGACCGGGGCCCTGCTTGCCGACGCACTGTTGCGTGCCGCCCAGCGCGGGGTGCGGGTGCGAGTGCTGCTGGACGATATCTACAGCGAGCGCAACGAGGCCGAACTCATTGCCTTGGACTCGCAGTCCAAGATCGAAGTGCGGCTGTTCAATCCATTTCGCTACCGCGGCGGCAATCTCCTCACCCGCGCATACGAATATTTCACCGATGATGGACGGGTCAACCAGCGCATGCATAACAAGCTCTACATAGCCGACAACCAGATGGGCATTGCCGGCGGGCGCAACATCGGCGACGAATACTTTGAGGCAAACCAGGGGCTCGCCTTCCTCGACCTCGACGTGCTGGCATCGGGACCCATCGTGCAGGACATGTCGCGCAGCTTCGATGCCTACTGGAACAGCAGCGAGGTGGTGCGGGCGCGGGCCCTGCCGCGCTACCGCGAGTCGCGCCAGCGGCTTCCGGCCCTGACCGAGAGGCTGGCGGCACTGCGCCAGCAATTATTCCGATCGGACTATGGACGCAGCCTGGCCATGCGCCAGGTCGGCGAGCGGCTGGCCCGTGGCGAACTCGTCTGGCTGCCCGCTCCTGCCAGCCTGCTCGTGGATCCGCCGGACAAGGTCGATGGCAAGAGCCCGCTGAGCCAGCTCGTGGTGGGACAATTGGCCGGTCTGCGCCTGGATCCGAAGCAGGACGTTCTGCTGGTAACGCCCTATTTCGTTCCCGGCAAGATCGGCATGGACTGGCTGGGTTACTTGCGTGCCCACGGCGTCAACGTGCGCGTACTGACCAACTCGTTCGCCGCCACCGACGTTCCGCTGGTCCATGCCGGCTACGCCCGCTACCGCGTCGACCTGCTCAAGGCCGGGGTCCAGCTCTACGAACTCAAACCGCAGGAGAACGGTCAACCCAAGCAACACTTCAGCGCCGGGAGCGGCAGCTCGCGTGCCAGCCTGCATGCCAAGACCTTCGTGTTTGACCGCCGCCAGGTGTTTGTCGGCTCGTTCAACTTCGATCCACGCTCAGCGCTGCTCAATACCGAATTGGGCGTCGTGATCGACAGCCCCGACATTGCCCGTCGCGTCATGGCCCTGGCCGAAGACGCAATGACGCCGTCGCGCAGCCACCGGGTGCAGTTGAAGCCGGCCCGACCCGGCGCAAAGCCGCAACTCATCTGGTTCAGCCGCAACCAGAACGGCGAACTGGACAGTACCGACACCGAACCCAACACCACGCACTGGCAACGCTTTCTGCTCGAACTCTATTCCAATCTGCCGATCGAAGAGGATCTGTAGGGCCAAGTCCTCAGGCGCGGCCCATGGCGCAGGTGGAGGGATGACCCTCGCCGCGCTATCATCAACCCTCCGCTTTGCAATGCGGCTCAGCCCATGTTTGCATTGAATCCTTTTGCTGGAGCAGCGTAAATAAATGAGCAGTTGTTGCAACGACAAATCCTGCGCCCTGGAGCAGCTGCAGGCGCGCCAGGGCGACACCTTGCGCATCGTGCTTGCGCTCAATGCCCTGATGTTCGTGGTGGAACTGTCTGCCGGACTGCTGGCCGGCTCCGTTTCACTGCTTGCGGATTCCCTCGACATGCTGGGCGACGCACTGGTCTATGGCTTCAGCCTCTGGGTGATCGGCCGTGGACTGGCGTGGAAGGCGCGCGCCGCAGGGGCGAAGGCCGGCGTCATGGCCGTGTTCGGCTTATTCGTCCTGGCCGAGTTGGTCTACAAGCTGCTGTTTCCCCAGCCGCCCGGCTTTGAGACCATGGGCGCAGTCGGCCTGCTGGCGTTGATGGTCAATACCGCTTGTTTCGGTCTGCTGTGGCGGCACCGCGCCGAGGACATCAACATGCGCTCGGTGTGGCTGTGTTCGCGCAATGACTTGTACGCCAATGGCGGTGTCCTGCTGGCGGCGTTGGCGGTCTGGCAGACCGCTTCGTCCTGGCCGGACCTCATCGTGGGCGCCTTCATTTGTGCGCTGTTCCTGCATTCGGCCTGGGGCGTCGCGGTCGATGCGCGACGCGAACTGCGTGCCGCGCGCGGAGTGCCACAGATCGGCTCGGCATGAGCTGCGCCCGACCGCAAGGCCGTCGTTCGTTTTCTCCCGTTCAGTTAGGGTGCCGCCTGCACCTGGGGTGAGACGCGCTTGAGCAAACCTTCTCCGGCCTCGCCCTATCCGCCCATCGGCGATTACGGCTTCATTGCCGATTGCCATTCGGTCGCCCTGGTCTCGCGCGCGGGTTCGATCGACTGGTGCTGCATGCCCAGGGTCGATTCACGCAGCTGTTTCGCCCGTCTGCTCGGCTGGCAACAGGGCGGCCATTGCCAGATTGCGCCGATCCGCCCTTACCAGAGTTCGCGCCGTTATCTGCCGGACACCCTGGTGTTGGAAACCACGTTTCACACCGACGAGGGCCGTGCGCGCCTGCTCGACTTCTTCGCCATGCGTGCAGGTGGGCGGCGCGCACCGCACCGGCAGTTGCTGCGCATCGTCGAGGGCATGGAAGGCCAGGTGTCGCTGGGCCTGGATCTCGCGCCGGTATTCGACTATGGCGCGGTCAAGGGCTGGATACGCCAGGTTGCAGAAGGGCAGTTCATGGCGATTGGTGGCAGCGACGGTCTGCTCGTCTCCGGCGATTTCCGCCTGGCCATGAAGCAGCGCCACCACCTGGTCGGCCAATGCAGCCTGGAACCCGGCCGACGCGCGCATCTTTCGCTCATCTACGCGCGACCCGAAGATCTGGAGCGCGGCGCAATTGAAGCGCCCGCCATCGGCGAACTCGATCAGCGCCTGCAAGAGACCCTGAAATGGTGGCGAACATGGTCCGCGCGCACCCAATACGACGGCCCCTACGCACCGCTGGTGCGGCAATCGGCCCTGGTGCTGAAGGGGCTCACCCACGCACCCACCGGCGCCATCGCGGCGGCAAGCACTACCTCGCTGCCAGAAGCAGCGGGCGGATCGCGCAACTGGGATTATCGTTACTCCTGGGTGCGCGACTCCACCTTCACGGTGCGCTCGCTGGTGCAGTTGGGCCACGTGCGAGAAGCCGACGCCTTTCGCCGTTTCCTCGAACGCAGCGCGGCAGGCAACGCCGACGAGATCCAGATCCTGTTCGGTGTGGGCGGCGAACGGCGCCTGCACGAATACCGCGTCGCCGAGCTCGAGGGCTATCGCGGCGCCTCGCCGGTGCGGCTGGGCAACGCCGCGGAAACCCAGCTCCAGCTCGATGTCTACGGCGAACTGCTCAACCTGTCGTGGGGCTGGCACCTGCTTGGCCACGCGCCGGACGATGACTACTGGCCTTTCCTGGTCGAACTGGTGAACAAGGCCGCACGCATCTGGCGACGTCCCGATCGCGGCATCTGGGAAGTTCGCGGAAAGCCGCGCCATTTCGTGTTGTCCAAGGCCATGTGCTGGTCGGCCCTGGACCGCGGCATCCGGCTGGCTCAGGCAAGCGGACGCGAGGCGCCGGCCGATGCATGGCGCAAGGCGCAGGATGCAGTGCGCCGCGCGGTCGAGACGCAGGGTTACGACTCAGAACGCGGCGTGTTCGTCCAGGCCTTTGGCCACCCGGTAATGGATGCGTCGCTGTTGCTGTTGCCCGAGGCCGGTCTGGTGGATTACAACGACGAGCGCATGCTGCGCACTACCGATGCGATCATGCAGGAGCTGACCCAGGACGGCCTGTTGCGCCGCTATGCGGCCCACAGCGACAGCCTGCAAGGCAGCGAAGGCGTGTTCCTCGCCTGCAGCTTCTGGCTGGTCGAATGCCTCGCGCGCCAGCAGCGCCTGGACGAGGCCCATGAGGTGTTTCAGCGCGCACTCGGCACCGGCAACGATCTTGGGCTGTTCGCAGAGGAGCATGACACCGAGACCGGCGAGATGCTGGGCAATTTTCCCCAGGGCCTGACCCATCTCTCCCTCATTGCGGCGGCCGTCGCGCTGGCCGAATCCGAGTCCGCCGCAGGCTTC
This sequence comes from uncultured beta proteobacterium, assembly GCA_963782495.1. Classification (GTDB taxonomy): domain Bacteria; phylum Pseudomonadota; class Gammaproteobacteria; order Burkholderiales; family Thiobacillaceae; genus DASQBT01. The sequence goes on from CAWAJU010000009.1 coordinate 233,154, forward strand.
TAGCCGCCGCGTGTCACGGCGTTCCGGCGAACATGTCGCAGCGTTCCCCCTGCGGCCCCGGGGATCAGCATCTACCGCTTCTGGCGCGATTTCGGCTGCGGCGTCGGGGGGCCTGGTGACGGGCTACGCCGCTGGGCTTGAAGCCCCCTTCTGGCTGGTCGCCGGGTCCCTGGTCATTTCTGCTCTTATGGTGTGGCTGCAGGCCGAGGAAACTCTGCCTCGGCCCAACCCGGCCTTTGCCTGGGACTCACCCAGGAAGCTGATGAAACCGCGCGCCCTGTTCTTCGCCCTCGTCTTCGCCACGTCCCTGACTGCCACGGCCGACGCCAAGCAGCGCGCAAGCAAGCCGGCCGGACATTGAATCGGCAACGACGACCGGGTAGCTGATCACCGGCAATGAATTGCTTGCGCCACACAGGCGCGCAGTGCCCCCGAAAAACCGGATCAATCGAACACCACGGTCTTGTTGGCGTACACCAGCACACGGTTGTCGATGTGCCACCGGACCGCACGCGACAACACGATCTTCTCCAGATCCGCGCCTTTCTGCACCAGGTCTTCGAGCGCATCGCGATGGGAAATGCGGGTCACGTCCTGATCGATGATCGGTCCGTCGTCCAGTACTTCGGTCACGTAATGGCTGGTCGCGCCGATCAGCTTGACGCCGCGCTCGAATGCGCGGTGATAGGGCTTGGCGCCGTGGAAGGCGGGCAGGAAGGAGTGGTGGATGTTGATGATGCGATTGGGGTAGCGGTGGATGAAGTCCGCTGACAACACCTGCATGTAGCGCGCGAGCACAATGAAATCCGCTGCCACATCGCGCAGGATGGCCACCTGCATCTTCTCCGCCTCGGCCTTGTTGTCGCGCTCGACATGGACGTACTGATAAGGCACGCCATAGGTTTCCGCCAGCCAGCGGGTGTCCTCGTGATTGGAGAGGATGATGGGGATTTCGCAATGCAGCTCGCCGCTCTGGTAGCGGTACAGCAGGTCCGCCAGGCAATGGTCGAGCTTGGACACGAACACCGCCATCTGCTAGTTTGCGGCCCGACTCCGCGAGCCGCCAGTGCATGCCGAATTTCGCGGCGATGGGGGCAAAACCCGCGGCAAATTTATCCAGCGGCAGGGTAAAACCCTGCAGGTCCCACTCCACCCGCATCAGGAACAACTTCAATTCGGCATCCTGATGCTGGTCCGCGTGCAGGATGTTCGCATTGTGCGCGAGCAAAAAATTGGCGATGGCCGCCACCAGGCCTTTTTGATCCGGGCAGGAGATGAGCAGGACGGCAGTATGTTTCATTTGCAAAGACTTGTTGTTCCATCCATGGCACCTGTTTGAGTGCCAGCGGCTGAAGGAAATATGGGTCGGGTGATGAGCAAGATGATAGCGGCAAACCCGCCGTTTTGACTCATCTGCACCGTTAGCCGGACCGCCTTTGCCTCGCGCGCAACGGGAACAAATCCGTCCTCGGGGCCGCTGGCCATTGAAGGCTTTGATATGGGGTATGCCTTTTTTGATGAACCACCACGCAATGGCGGGGGTTTGCCGGGAGAATCATCGCCCCGCGCCTTACAAATACTACGCAACCATATGATATATATACATTTAAGTACTCGCTAAATCACGAATTTCGCCCCGGTAACAATTTTTTCTATGCGCTAAACCGCTGATTTTCATCAAGCTTTAATTTATTACAGTTCTTTTACTTGCAAGCCTCCCTGCACTTACTACAATTTGTGCTTCAGCCATTGTCCAGCCACAACAAGTTGTGTAAAAGCCAGGCATAAGCTGTGTATAAGCTGTTTGATTCCCAGGCCCAAAGAGGAGAGGTCCATGCAAATCGGTGTTTCCGCCCCCATTGAATCCCCCACCCCCGTGACCCCCAACAACCCCCCAGCCGCGTCCCAGACCGACACCCGCTACGCCGACTACAAGATCATCCGCCGCAACGGATCGGTCGTCGGTTTTGCCCCGGGCAAGATCGCGATTGCCCTGACCAAGGCCTTCATCGCCGTGCAAGGTGGCCAGGCCGCGGCCTCGGCGCGCATCCGCGAACTGGTCGAAGCGCTTACCGGCCAGGTGGTCAACACCCTGTTGCGGCGCCTACCCAATGGCGGCACCTTCCACATCGAGGACATCCAGGACCAGGTCGAGCTCGCGCTGATGCGCTCCGGCGAGCATGAAGTCGCGCGCGCCTATGTGCTGTACCGCGAGAAGCGCGCCGCCGAACGCGCCGCGCAGAAAGTTGCCGGCGTCGATGTGCAAACCCTCCATGTGCTTGAGGATGGCGAGAGCAAGCCCCTGGACATGGGCCGTCTGACGGGCCTGATTACGGCCGCCTGCGAAGGCCTGGGCGAGGCGGTGCACGCCGAGCCCATCCTGCAGACTGTGATGCGCGACCTGTACGACGGCGTGCCGATGGAAGAAGTGGAGAAAGCCCTGATCCTGGCGGCGCGTGCCGGCATCGAGCAGGACCCGAATTATTCCTTCGTCACCGCGCGCCTGCTGCTCAATTCCATCCGCCACGAAGTGCTGGGTCATGCCACGAGCCAGGCCGACATGGACACCGAATACGCGCGCTATTTTGCTGCTTATATAAAGCGCGGCATGGATGCGGAACTGCTCGACGAACGCCTCGGCCAGTACGACCTGAAACGCCTGAGTGCGGTGCTCGACGCCAATCGCGACCTCAATTTCGGTTATCTCGGATTGCAGACCCTGTACGACCGCTACTTTCTGCACATCGAGGAGCGCCGCATCGAACTGCCGCAGGCCTTCTTCATGCGCGTGGCGATGGGCCTCGCGCTCAATGAAATCGACCGCGAGGCGCGCGCCATCGAGTTCTACCACGTTCTGTCGAGCTTCGATTTCATGAGCAGCACGCCGACCCTGTTCAACGCCGGCACCCGCCACAGCCAGCTTTCGTCCTGCTATCTCACCACGGTGACCGACGACCTCGACGGCATCTACCAGGCGATCAAGGAAAACGCCATGCTGCAGAAGTACGCGGGGGGACTCGGCAATGACTGGACCCCGATCCGCGCGATGGGCAGCCGCATCAAGGGCACCAACGGCAAATCGCAAGGCGTCGTGCCCTTCCTGAAAGTGGTCAACGACACCGCGGTCGCGGTCAACCAGGGCGGCAAGCGCAAGGGCGCGGTGTGCGCCTACCTGGAAACCTGGCACCTCGACATCGAAGAATTCCTCGAACTGCGCAAGAACACCGGCGACGACCGGCGCCGCACCCACGACATGAACACGGCCAACTGGATCCCCGACCTGTTCATGAAGCGCGTAATGGAAGGCGGCGAGTGGACGCTGTTTTCCCCCAACGACTGCCCCGACCTGCATGACAAGGTCGGCCGCGCCTTCGAGGAAGCCTATGTGCGCTACGAAGAGAAAGCCGCGCACGGCGAGATCAAGGTGTTCCGCAAACTGCCCGCGACCCAGATGTGGCGCAAGATGCTCTCCATGCTGTTCGAGACCGGGCACCCCTGGATCACCTTCAAGGACCCGTGCAACATCCGCAGTCCGCAGCAGCATGTCGGCGTGGTGCATTCCTCCAACCTGTGCACCGAGATCACGCTCAACACCTCCGACACCGAAATCGCGGTGTGCAATCTGGGCTCGGTCAACCTGGTCAATCACCTGAGCAACGGCGCCCTCGACCTGGCCAAGCTGCGCCAGACCATCGCCACGGCGATGCGCATGCTCGACAACGTGGTGGACGTGAACTACTACGCAGTCGGCAAGGCGCGCAATTCCAATTTGAAACATCGTCCGGTGGGCTTGGGGATCATGGGCTTCCAGGATGCGCTGCAGGAATTGCGCGTGCCTTACGCGTCCGACGCCGCAGTGGAATTCGCCGACCGTTCCATGGAAGCGGTGGCCTATTACGCCTACTGGGCGTCCACCGAACTCGCCGCCGAACGCGGCCGCTACTCCAGCTACACCGGCAGCCTGTGGGATCGCGGCATCCTGCCGCACGAGTCGATCAAATTGCTCGCCGAACAGCGCGGCGGTTACCTGGAGTGCGACACCTCGACAACACTGGACTGGGAAGCGCTGCGCCTGCAGATCGCCAAACACGGCATGCGCAATTCCAATTGCCTCGCCATCGCGCCGACCGCGACGATTGCCAACATCGTCGGCGTGTCTGCGAGCATCGAGCCGACCTACCAGAACATCTACGTCAAGTCGAACCTGTCGGGCGAATTCACCGTCGCCAACAAGTATCTGGTCAAGGACTTGAAAGCGCTGAACCTGTGGGACGAGGTGATGGTCGCGGACATCAAGTACTTCGACGGGAGCCTGGCCAAGATCGACCGCATTCCCACCGAGCTGCGTGCGCTCTATGCCACCGCATTCGAGATCGAACCCGCCTGGCTGGTCGAAGCCGCTTCGCGCCGGCAGAAATGGATAGACCAGGCGCAGAGTCTCAACATCTACATGGCGGGGGCTTCGGGCAAGAAGCTCGACGACACCTACAAGCTGGCGTGGCTGCGGGGCCTAAAGACCACGTATTACCTGCGGACGCTGGGGGCGACGAGCGCGGAGAAATCCACCGGGCGTGGGGGGGAGTTGAATGCGGTGAATTCGGCAGGGGGCAGCACGCAAGCTGCGGCTGCGGAGCCTCAGACCGAGGTGAAGTTTTGTTCGATAGATGATCCGACGTGCGAAGCATGCCAATGACGCAAGCGCCGTTCTCCCCTCGCCCCGCGAGCCTTGCTCCCCTCGCCCCGCGTGCGGGGAGAGGGGTCGGGAGTGAGGGGCAGACACGTCAAGCATCCCAGCCGCATCCGCATATCAATGGATCTTTGGCCGGGGGTAGCCCGGCAGCTAGTGACTTTCTCTTGTTTGCCCAAGAGAAAGTCACCAAAGAGAAGGGCACCCCGCTTCGCTGGCCTTCGGCTTCCCGCAGTCGACAGCCTCAAGTCGGGCAATGCGGAAACTCGCTTCGCTTTAATTTTTTCGGAAGCGAAGCTCAAACATCCGCATTGCTGTTAACCACCTTGAGCCTGCCGTCTGCGGCAGCATCAGAAGGGGAAGTTCAAAGGCAAAGTCAGAATCGAAACCCTGGATTGCCACGGCCCTGCGGGCCTCGCAATGACGCCTTAGCCGCTGTGACGTCATTGCGAGCAGCGCGAAGCAATCCAGTTGAATCAGGCGCAGCACCCCTTCAGGTTTTGAACTTCCTTTCCCCTCTGTGCCGTCGAGGCCGGAGGGATGAATTGGGGGATGTTGAGGCGAGCGTGTTTGAGCACGTGGCTGCGAAGCAGATCGTGCGAGTTTGCGAGCCGCCCAATTCAGGCCTCCGGCCGAGGCTTGCGCCGCCATGTTTTTTGGCGGTGCGGCACAGCGGGGCGACGCCGGAGGGCGGAAGAGGGGCCCCACGCAGTGGGGATCTGACCCTGGAGGCGGATGCAGGCCCTGCGGCCCCGGCGTCCGGCCCAGACTCGCGGACGGTCGCATCCCGCAAGCGGGCCCCTGCTCCCTGCTCGCAGGGCCCCTTTTCTTTGGTTACCTTTCTTTTGGCGAAGCAAAAGAAAGTAACTTGCCGCCGGGCAACCCCCGGCAAGAATTTGCATCAAGCCTGAGCAAGCTCAGGCCAACTAGAACCGAGGAGAACTAACACCATGCTGAGTTTCGACGACGACTACTCCACCCCCGCCCTGCAACCCATCATGCCCACCAGCGCGCCCCCGGCCCCACGCAAGCCCGCCGCGCCTGCGCCTGCGATGACCCCCACCCCCAGCGCCGCCCTGCGCCGCGTCCAGGCCTCCGACAAGCGCGTCATCAACGGCGCCACCGACGTGAACCAATTGGTCCCCTTCAAGTACAAGTGGGCCTGGGAGAAATATCTTTCCGGCTGCGCCAACCACTGGATGCCGCAGGAGATCAACATGAGCCGCGACATCAGCCAGTGGAAGGACCCCAACGCGCTGACCGAGGACGAGCGCCGCGTGGTCAAGCGCAACCTGGGCTTCTTCGTCACCGCGGACAGCCTCGCCGCCAACAACATCGTGCTCGGCACCTACCGCCACATCACCGCGCCCGAGTGCCGCCAATACCTGCTGCGCCAGGCCTTTGAAGAAGCCATCCACACCCACGCCTACCAGTACATCGTCGAGAGCCTGGGCCTGGACGAAGGCGAGATCTTCAACGCCTATCACGAAGTGCAGGCGATCCGCGACAAGGACGAATTCCTCATCCCCTTCATCGACACGCTCACCAACCCCAATTTCAAGACCGGCACGCCCGAGGCCGACCAGAAACTGCTCAAGAGCCTGATCGTGTTCGCCTGCATCATGGAGGGCCTGTTCTTCTATGTCGGCTTCGTGCAGATCCTCGCCCTGGGCCGGCAGAACAAGATGACCGGCGCGGCCGAGCAGTACCAGTACATCCTGCGCGACGAGTCCATGCACTGCAATTTCGGCATCGACCTCATCAACACCATCAAGCTGGAAAACCCGCACCTGTGGACCAGCGAGTTCAAGGACGAGCTCAAGGCCTTGTTCCAGAAAGGCGTGGAACTCGAATATAAATACGCCGAGGACACCATGCCGCGCGGCGTGCTGGGGCTCAACGCCAGCATGTTCAAGGAATACCTGCGCTTCATCGCCAACCGCCGCGCCACCCAGATCGGCCTGGATGAACTCTTCCCCGGCGCCACCAACCCCTTCCCCTGGATGGCGGAAATGATCGATTTGAAGAAGGAAAAGAATTTCTTTGAGACGCGGGTGACGGAGTATCAGACGGGTGGGGCGTTGAGCTGGGATTGAGCTCCTGATCCCGTCTCACATGGCCACTATTGGGCTAGGCAAAACAGTCTATTTAAGCACTTTGCCCAGCTCGCCTCATGTTTGGGGCACCCAGAATACAGTTTTGACAATTTTAACCGATAAGTTAAACTGTTTATGAAGCTGCAATTGCTAGTCAAGAGGCGTTTTCGAGTAGCCTTTGTAGCCGAGAGGAATACTGAGAGCGTTGAAAAGTTTTTGCATAGAGCATCCAAACAATGGGCGGCGCATGCAAAAGGTTGCTACGCTTTATTTGCGCGATACGCCGAATATGGGCGGGACGGGATGACCGCAGATTGGTTCCATGAGGTAGATAAACAGTCGGGGATTTGGCAATTTAAAAAGGGGCGCCTTCGAGTCTATTGTTTCCTGGATGGCGGCGACTTAGTTATTCTGACTCACGGGTCTGTAAAGAAGTCTCAAAAGGCGGACCCAAAGGAAATTGGGCGCGCGGTATTGCTAAAGGCGCAGTACGAGCAAGACAAAGCTTCAAACGAAATTGCATTCTTGGAGAACGATGATGGACAAATTTGCCTTTGATTGGCATAAGTCTCTAAGTCAAGACCCTGAGTATTGGGCGGAGCATATCAAACTGGACTTTGCCTATGCACTCGACAGAATGCTCCGTCAACGCGGCATGACTCGTACTGCTATGGCTAGCGCCTTAGACTCAAGCCCCGCATACATAACCAAAGTTATGCGTGGTGACGCCAATTTAACAATTGAAACGATGGCGAAGCTTGCTTTGGCGGTAGGTGGGCGCGTGCACGTTCATATTTCAGATGCAGATAATCGCGTCCGGTGGATTGAATCCTTGGCGACAAGAATTCAGGCTAGAAAAGATGTAGATCGGGCTGGCAAGGTGTGGGCAGATTGCACGCTTCAGGGAAAGTGCCATGGCAATTCCGCTGCAGCTTGAACGATATTTTTTTCCGGTGCAAAAGGTAGAGGCCAATCCTGCTCATGATCCTAACGCGCCTATCGACATTAAGACCAAGCTCGATTTCAATGTGGGCCAAGTAGCAGATCAAGAAGGTGTCTATGCAGTAGAGTTAACCTTCAATACAGATCCAAACAGTGTTAACGCGTCATACACTTACACCATAGTGGCATTTGCCTTGTTACGCGCCATTGATACGACAGTGCCAGTTAGCGAATTGACCGCTGCTGCGGCTAATTTGGGGGCCAGCATTTTGGTCGGCGCAACACGAGAACGGCTAGCCGACTTGACGTCTCGTGGCCCTTGGACACCAGTAATGCTTAATGTAGTACCACTCAACTTTCTTCCTTCACAACCTGCGGTGCAACCTAACGTAGAATCAAAGACTAGATCAAAGAAATCAAAAGTACCTGGCTGAAACCGACCCGGGATATCCGCGTGATCACATGGGATCAAAGAGAGCAAGAGTTAGGCACGTCCACCCGACATTCCACACTTCTCCTTCGAGCAGGTCGCGGCCTGATCGGTCGCGTCACCGACAGGCCGTTGCACAACGCCGGCCCTGACTTGACGCCCCGCAGGGTGCGGTGATACCTTGGTGTCACCCCTCGCGGAGCTGCGCCCATGTCCACCACCACGCTCAAACTTTCCGATGAACTGAAACAACGCATCATCTCCGCCGCCGAGGCAGCGGGGAAATCGCCCCATGCCTTCATGGTGGAGGCGCTTGCCGCGCAGACTGCGCTGGCGGAACGGCGCCGCGCCTTCGTGGAGGCGGCGCACGTGGCGGAGCAGGAAGTCGCGCAGTATGGCCTGGTCTACGACGCGGATGAGGTGTTCAGCTACCTGCAGGACAAGCTCAAGGGCCGGCGCGTCAAGCGGCCCAAGGCCAGCAAGATCTGAGCCCCGTGGCTCGCCTGGTCTTCGCTCCCCGGGCCTTGCACGATATGGAGCGGCTCACCGAATTCCTGATTGAATCGGAGCCCGGCGCCGCCGCGCCGACAGGCGATCTGTTGATTGGCGGCCTGCGCACCCTTGGGGACCATCCCCTGATCGGTCGCCCGGCAGAGCTTGGCTACCGGGAGCTGCTGATCTCGCGCGGGCGCAGCGGCTACGTGGCGCTGTACAAGTACGACGTCGAACGGGATACGGCCATTGTGCTCGCGGTTCGGCATCAGCGGGAAGGCGGGTTCGATGACTTGTAGATCGCCCTGCCTCATCGAACTGGCCGAGGGAATCAAAGGGGCTAGGGTCGATTAATTCCGCAACTCAATGAACAAACCCGAAGCCCCCCCACCCTGACTTCTCCCACTGGCTTCCCGCCAGCTGCTGCGCAAGTCTGGATGACGGCCGAATGGTCTCAGGTTTCAGAACACTCTGCACGATCGGCTAGAATGGGGCCCGGCCTCGCAACGCCCCGGGAAGCAAGCGCGGCGCGTTGTCGCACGCGAAGCCTCGCGGGGGAGACTTCAGTTTGGAACCGTCCACTCGACGGCAAGCTTATGGAAAGACCATGAAAGAACTATTCTTTGCACTGCTGTTTGGCATGTCATCCGTTGCAATGGCCGCACAAGATCGTCCCACAGTGACAGGAGGCATGTTGTATGCGTATTTGAAAGACGCTCCACCTTCTTCCGTTGCATACGGTGTTTCGATTGGCTACATCGCCGCAGTGGCAGACGTACAGACCATAAGGACAGCAAAGTTCCGAACGGCCGTCCTGGAAGATAAAATGGCCACGCCTGAGGAACAGCGCAAGGCACTACTCACCTATGCGCCTTTTGGCGTGTGTATGCCGTCTGGGGCCACGGAAGGCCTGGCAGTGGCTGCGGTAGGGAATTGGCTGGCGGCAAATCCGCAACGATGGAAGGAGCAGGCGTCCATCGTCGTGGAAGATGCCTTGAGGGAAGCGTTTCCCTGCAAGACCGCTGAAGATTTTCTGAAGTAGCGGTCGCTCACGCCTGGTCAGCCAGGATAGGGAACCAAAGGGGTCAATTCAGGGATGCGTATATCCCAACACCAGCAGCAGCAGCGCCGCGAGGGCCATGGACGCGTGGAGGCTGACGCCGATCATCGACGGGGGCGAGTGACGTTTGTGATCGCCCAGGCGCACTGCCAGCAGAACCAGGCCGCCGAACAGCGCCAGCGCAAACAGCAGCGCGGCGTCGTTGTACAAAGCATGCGTGGGACCGTCGTAGATTCGCATCCCCAGCAGGCCCAGGCCCAGCAGGGCAATGCCGGCGTGCACCGCCGCCAGGGGCCGGGACCCGCGTCGATGGCGCACGCCCAGCACCACGAGAAACAGGCCAAGCGCGACGGCCAGGCCAAACAGAACGATTGCAGCAGGGATCATGCGTATTCCCGGATCAAGGATGGCGTTGCAAATAGAGGTACGACTGTCGAATGCGGCTGGCGTGCCCCAACGCTCCTGCGAATTTTGCGCCCTGCTCCGCATCGCTACAAGGGCTGGCAGCCCGCCTGAGGGGCAATGGGATCGGGGCCTTCTGGATCGCATCGCACTGGAAGCGAAGGGGCAAGGGTCGAATCATCCAACCATAAAGCCATGAACAGACCAGAACACCTCCCCCATCCCGACTTCTCGCACGGGCTGCGTGCCAGCCTGCGCGAGCTCGCGGACGACCAGAAAGCGATTCCGCCCATTGCCAAGGATGCGGCGCAGATGCGGGCAACCGAGGCGGCGCTGCCGAAGATCCCGACCACGCATGACTTGTGGCAGGGCGACGCGCGCGCTTGACTTCGTCCCCGCCAACAGCGTGCATCTGGTGCCGACTTCTCCGCCCTGCTGGACGCTCAAAACCTGCAACGTCTCGCCCGGACTGATGGGAGAAATCGAGGATTGCGAAACGCTCGGAGCCGAGCGAGGAACTTGCCATCCAGAACTTCGCCATTCCACTCTCGGCGCGGGCCACGGCATTCGCCCGGACAAGGAGATAGCCTATGCAATCGTCGGTACGCACGAACGACAGACTGATCGGATGGCTCATCGAGAAATTTGTTCCGCAGCTTGTGCCGGGGAGCCAGGTGGCCTATGCCAACGACAGTGGATTTGATTTCGATGAAACCCTGTTAAGCGACCTCGGCGTTGCCCCTGATTGTCGCCAGAGGTTGCCTGACCTGGTGCCGCATGACCCGGCGCACGACTGGCTGCTGGTGGTGGAGTCCGCCACCAGCCATGGGCCGATAGTCGGGCAACGATTGGAAGAACTGGCTCGGATTTTCCACAAGGTCAAGTGCCGCCTTATTCTGATCGCGGCATTTCCGAACCGCACAAGCATGACCAAGTATCCCGGTTCGATCGCATGTGAAACCCATGCCTGGTGCGCCGGTGAGCCGGAACACGTGAGTCACTTCAACGGCATCCGGCTCCTGGGGCCGTATTCGTGCAGGGAATAAGGCGAACTCGATCTACTGCATCAGACGCGCCGCTTGCCGAAGCCATCGCATCATGCACACCGAAACAATTCCCGCCCACTTCAGCCAGACCAGCCGGATCATGGTAACCCTCCCACGATTGGCGCCACTCATGACTAGAGAGCAGGGGAGGATAGCGCTTGTGTCGATCAAACTTACACGTCCCCAGGGAGATCCACCCATCAATGCCGGTCGAATCGACTGGCTTTGTGAAAAAACAATATGTTGCACACCCTGTTCTGTGTTTGGCGTGTTGTGTGCTTATGACCCAACAAACGCGGTGCATTGCGTAGATTGATCAAACCGAAGGAACCCGGTTCGAATAGTTTCGCCACAAGCCAATGAACAAGCCCGAACGCCTCCCCCACCCCGGTCGCCAGCCAACCTGCGCGGGTCCGCGCAAACCTGGTGCAGATCTCACCGCCTTGCCGAGCACCCGCAATGAGTTTTCCCTGGCACGGAATTCGCGCCATCCCGATGACAAGATGTTGGGGGAGGACAGAATGATGAACACCGGAAACACGCTGCCGCACGCGGCACACAGCGATATCGAGCAGTCGGAATTGCTGGACATCCTTGACAGGGTTGTCGAGGCCAAGTGCGGATTGTCGGAGATCTATCAGCTGCTGTATAAGGCCACGACCATGTCGGAGATACGCGCGCGCTTTGCGCGCTGGCAAGCGGAGCAGCAAGCGCGGGCGAGCAACGACGAGTAGCAGCAATCAGGGGGGCCGGGCCGAATTGTTCCCCCGCAGCTGCGAAACCGCCAGTTTCGCTAATGGAGCAGCCATCAAACGTGATTCAAGAACCAACTTCTCACACCAGCCCTCATAATTACAATACTGTTTGGCCCCTGCCGCGTTGATTCATCCCGGCCCGGCCCCTGCACAATGCGACTTCTGCCCGCCCTGTTCGTCCTCGCCGTCACTGTCGGCGCGTGGAATTATCTTTCCACGCGCCCCATCAGTCATGCCGCCGGGCCTATCGCGCCACAAGCGCCGGTGCAGGTCAATCGCTCCGGCATGCCGGCATTTTCGGCGGCGGGTTACCGGATCACGCCCGTCGCGGACTTTTCTCTGCAAGCTCGGGTGCTCTCGACAGAGCGCTACTACCTGGGGCGCAAGGCGGACCTCTCGCCGATCGATCTCGCGCTCGGCTGGGGGCCGATGTCGGACAGCGCGGTGTTGGCGCGACTGGACATCAGCCAGGGCGATCGCTTCTATTTCTATCGATGGGCGGGCAAGCCACCAATCGCTCGGGCGGAAATGATCGTGCACAGCGCGAACATGCACATGATTCCTGCCGATGACGAAATCAGAAGGCGCCTGGAACAGGTACGCGTGGGCCAGGTCGTCACCCTGAAGGGTTTTCTGGTGGACGCGCAGGCGCCCGATGGCTCGCGCTGGAACAGTTCCATGATCCGTACCGATTATGACAACGGCGCGTGCGAACTGGTGTGGGTGAAAGACATCAGTGTCCGCTGAAGCGGGCGCTCGATGATCTGCCCTGGGCAACCCAGGCACCCCCGGCAAGGACTTTCCCCGTGCCGCCCGCGGCTGGATAAAGGGGCCTGGTTCGAACTCATCTCATTGATTGAGAAATCCGCGCCAACTGGAGGTGTCCGCTCTGCATCGCCCCTTTGGTTCTGAGTGCGGTCGACCGGATTTGGCTATGGGCTGCGGTCTTAAGTTACCAGAGACTGCTCCGCTCCCGGCATGTCAGGATGGATCGGTTCAACGTCACGTCTCACTCTTTCATGTCAGCAGTCCGGATCAGGCTGCCCTTGGCCGTTGCGCTGTCGCTGGGGGTTCACGCGTGCCTGGCACTGTGGCTGGTCCAGATGCCGCCACCGCCTTCGGCAGCCCCGCAGCCCTTGCGGGTCAATCTCATGCTTGCGCCTGTGCAGAAGGTGAAACCTGTCCGGCCCGCCATCCGAACGCCGCAACACGCGGTGAAACGGGAACGCGTTCGCGGCGTGGATTCCCCCTCGCCCCCTCCCACGCCAGGGAAACATTTGACCTCCATGGCCGCACCGCCCGCGCCCACTGCGGAGGAATGGCAGCTTGCCTCCACCTACACACTCAAGAACAGCAAGCGCTACCGCTACAACTGGGGCCAGCTGGTTCGCAGCATGATGGGAACGGCGGTGGAAGGCGTTCAGCAGGGCCTGGTTCGATTCCATATCGAGATCGCGCCCGACGGCAAACTCGCCAGGGTGGAGGTGCTTTGGTCGACCTCGGATATAGCCGAGAAGCTTGCCTTGCAGGCGATTCGATCCCTGCCGCCGCTGCCGCCCACGCCGACAGGACAACCTCTCGTTTTCGAGAAGACCATCGCATTTGTGCCGTTCGAGACGGGTTGGCCGCCGATCTACAAGTATGACTGCCTTCCGGATCCTCCGTCTTTCCATAACCCGTTCGTGTGGGACGGTTCCTCGCCCCAGCCCACGTCGCAAGCCAATCCGGAAGACGCTTCGCCATCGCGCGGCGCCGCCCCACAGTCCGAGTGTCCCCCTGTTTCCGTGCCGGACTCGATCGATGCGGAAGCAAAGGACATGGAACGCCAATTCAAGGAATGGGGCGCGGGCCGATTGAACGGATCTGATTGATTTTCCGGGAACGACGCCTTTGGCCGCGCAAGATTGAATTCTCCGACCTCAAGTCATGCACACCAGGACAATCCCGGTCTGCGCTGCCCGGACCGGCGAAACCGTAAACGTGGTAGCGTTTGATAAGCGCGTCGATCATCTCATCCTGGTGCCGGGCAAAGCCATGCACAGCATGATGTTCGAGCAAACCCTTACGACAACGGCAGCCGCATGAAAACACTCTTCTCCCTGTTCGAGTCCCCCTTCCCTCCCGATTTCGGTACCTTGTATCAGGAGCTGGGCATCGTGGAGAAGCGCTTCAGCGCCGCCCGCAACCTGCACCGGGCCTTGCAAAAACAGCCACCGGACTTTTTCGTGGGAGAATTCATTTATGGCTGGGGCAACAACTACGCCGGGGCAAACGTCTCGAATCTGGACGTCACCTTGAGAACCCTGCAATGCGTTGCGCCGCACGCGAAGATGATCGTGTTCATGCAGCCCGGCGAGGAACCCCACATCGGCAAGCTGCTGGAGTTGTTTCCCATCCATGCCGTACTGAAATACCCGGTCACCGACGACCAGATGCGGGCCGCATTGCAAACCCCGACGGAAACCGCGCATGGTGCCAAGGGGCCAGGCTCAATGAAGCCCTCCACCAAGCCATGAACAAGCCCTTGCCGAATTGATGCATCACTCACCGGAGCCCACCTTCCATGTACACCGAAACCATTCCCGCCCGCTTCACCCTGACCGGCGAGACCATGGACGCGGCGGTGTTCGACAAGCGCGCCAGTCTCTTCACTGTGGTGCCGGGATGAATGCGGACCTGCGTGCGCGTGTCGTGCTCGCGACGGAATCGATGGCGTGGCTGGATACGGCACAGACGGGTATCTGGCGCAAACCGCTTGACCGGGATGATGGTGCGGCGGCCGGCACGACCAGCCTGCTGAAGTGTGCGCCGGAATGTGAATTCGATCCGCCCGATGATGGTCTGGGAGAGGAGATTCTGGTTCTGGACGGCGCGCTTGCGGATGAGGAGGCCGAGTATGCGGCGGGTGCGTACCTGCGCAATCCGCCGGGCTCGCCACGCGCGCCATGCACAGATCAGGGCTGCGTGTTGTTTGTAAAGCGCTACCCGTTTGATTCGGCAGATTGCGCCGTGGTGCGCATCGATACGATGAACGCGCGCTGGCTTCCCGGTTTGGTGCCCGGCCTGAGCGTGTTGCCCTTGCATGAGCATCGCCATGAGCATGCGGCGCTGGTTCGCTGGCAGCCGGACACCTATTTTGAGCCGCATACGCATTTTGGCGGCGAGGAGATTCTGGTGCTGTCCGGCAGATTCGAAGACGAGTTCGGCAGCTACCCGGCGGGCAGCTGGATCCGCAGTCCGCACCTGAGCCGCCATCAACCCTTTAGCCGCGCAGGCTGTACGATCTACGTCAAGACGGGGCATTTGTACCGGCAACAGGGCGCCGGTTGAACGCGCCGGGGTCGCATTGCCTTGGTGATTGGAACACCCTCGATTGACCGCATTTGAACTCAACCAACCGGAGCGCCGCCCAGATGCAAACTGAGAAAATCCCCGTCCGCATCACCCAGACCGGCCAGATCATGGACGTGGTGGTGTTCGAAAAGCGCGCCAGTCACATCACCGTGGTGATCGGCGAAGGCATGCACAGCGTGAAGTGTGAGCTCACCCCCACGCGCACCGGCCAGGTCTACGCCGGCTCGGTGATGGGGCGGGAGATCGTCTACGAACACAGCCGCACCCAGGTACAGGCCGATCTCGACCGCGACAACCCCGTGCTGCGACAGTCGACGCGACGCAAGACTTAAGCACCAAACTGGAGCAGGCCAGACTGTCGTATGCAGACCCCGCCGAGGATGGAGATTTGATCTGCATCAAGGCAGCAAACGCTTGAGCGCATATTTCGTTTTATTGACTTGGGCTCTTGCTCATTCGGGCCTAAGCTAAGCTAAGCTTGCGTCTCAATGTGATGTGGACGCGGCCGGAACAGGTGTAAGGAAATGATGCAGGTACTCGCCCTTGCGTTTCTTGTGTCAGCCGTCGCAGTCTGGTGGCAATTCGCAGCCAGGAGCAAGAAACAGCAGGCGGAGCTTGCGGCGCGACGGACTGCCGACAAGCGCTACCACTGCGTGGAAGTGCGCGCCGCAGCATTCGCCTGCGAGGCCGTCCAACAGCTGGGCAATGTCCGCTTCCTGTCGCGGGAAGCACCAAACCTGCCGGTTTCCGGCTGCAGCATGCCAAAAGGATGTGCCTGCCGCTACATCCATCACGATGATCGCAGGGAAGACGACCGCCGCAATCCCTATGGGCAGTTGTCTAACGTTCCGCCCGCCATTGTGGGCGAGCGCCGTTCAAAAACCGATCGGCGCAAGTCGCAGGAAGACGCCTTCAAGCCGTCGTTTGCCCGCTGATCGAGAACAGTAGCGCCATGGAGGCCTGGCGGCGTTCAATTCTTTCGGGAGATCGGACGCGCTCAGCCGCAACCGGCCGGACTGTTGACGCGCACTTAATGCTGCTTGGCCCCCCGCAGACGGACCGACAAAAAACAACCGCCCCGGATTCTTGAGGGGCGGTTTCCGCGCAAGTACTGGCTTGCAAAACAGCAACAACAGTTCTTCTTGTTTAGGCCTTGAGGCTTTGCCTTCCTTTCCTTCTGTCAGCCAGGCTGCACGTGCGGCCTGGCTTTCGGCTGGCTCTGACTTCACTTGACTGGCCAGCTTCTTCCTGCTTGGCGACGATCCCGCTTTTGGCGCGCAACGATGCGCTAATCCAGGGGTTTTCTCCGCCGACTGTGGCCTCCGGCAACATGGCTTTCCTCGTCCGGATCTTTTGGCAACGGCGCATCGGAACGCTCTCCGCGCCAGCCATCCAGGATTTGTTCCTCGCGGATACGCTCCAGCTCGTAATCGGTGACTGGCCTGTTCGACGGTTCCGGTCCCTTATCCATTTGTCCCTCCCTTCAGCAGTAAGGCGGTCTGATCTTGCTGGTGCAGAGAGCGTGCCAAGGAAGAGGCGATTGAATTTGAAGGGATAAGTAAGGGCCCACCCTTACACCGTCGCGCGGCATGTCGGCTCTTTCAACACGGATGACGAATTTCCGGAACGATCCAGGCGGCCGGGTTGGACCTGCCCAGCCGTCTGGCATACGCGGGAAGACTCAGCCCGCCTGCCCTGAATTCCCGGTCACGGGTAAGATAAGCGACCGCCGAATATCGAGCCGAGTCGACCCGCCATGACCTTCTCCCTGTTTTTCCATGTCCTCGCCGTCGTAATCTGGGTCGGCGGCATGTTCTTCGCCTACATGGCCCTGCGCCCGGTCGCCGCCATCGTGCTCGATCCGCCGCAGCGACTCACCTTGTGGGCCGGCGTGTTCGACAAATTCTTCCCCTGGGTGTGGGCCTCCGTCGCGCTCATTCTGGCGAGCGGCCTGTACATGCTCATGCGACTGGGCGGTGTCGACGCACCGCGCTACGTGGCCACCATGTTTGCGACCGGCCTGGTCATGATGCTGATCTTCGCCCACGTCTTCTTCGCGCCGTACAAGAAGCTCAAACGCGCCGTCGCGCAGCAGGACTGGAAAGCCGGAGGCGCGGCGTTGGGCCAGATTCGCAAACTTATCGGCATCAACCTGAGCATCGGGCTGCTGACGATTGCGGTGGCCCTGTTGGGCAGGGCGCTGGGCTGACGCTGCACCGAGCGGGCCGCGCCAGACAATTGCCTGTTGGCCGAGAACGGGACTACAACTGAAGTGCAGGCAGTCCCGACAATGGAGATCGGAGCGAATCGGTTACCTGGAGTACGGGTTTCGATCCCTGTCCTGATGATCCCCCTGATCATGGTCATGCTGGTCATGGTCATGCTGGTTATGGTCACGATGGTCGTCGCGCTGGTCGTGCTGGTCGTGCTGGTTGTGCTGGTTTTGGTACCTGACCTCCCTGGGATAGCGATCCCTGGGCAGCGCCCGCCACGGCCCCGTTCTTGAGCTTGAATAGCTCCAGCCATTGTTCTGGTAGTAATAGTAAAACCCGCCATGGAAGTAATACGGCTCCGCACCCAATTCCACAACCACTGGCAGCGCAGGCGCCACGACCACGCCGGGGCCCCCTTCCTGCGGCGTTACGACACAGGCGGTGAGCAGCAGCGCCGTGAGTGGGGCAAGATAAAACATCTTCGACATTTCAATTCTCCTGTTTGTACATCCTGAACATTTGATAACGCTTCGCAGTTATCAGGCGTGATTCCATTTCAGCCTAGCACATGACCAACACGGCCAATCATGCTGACACGTCCGTATTTCGGGCTGCGGTTTCCGCCAGCGCGGGCGTGGTCCACAGCCGTACCAATATGAGCCCGACCGCAAGCAGCGGCGGACCGATGAAAATGCCGATGAAGCCGAACGCGACGACGCCGCCGAACACACCCAGCACGATGAGCAGCAGGGGCAAGCCGCTGCCTCGGCTGATGAGATAGGGTTTGAGAAAGTTGTCGATGCTGCTGATCGCGAAGATGCCCCACAGCACCATGAAGATCGCCCAGCCGACAAACCCGTGGCTGGCCAGCCAGATGGCGGCGCCACCCCAGATCAGGGGTGGACCGATCGGAATCATGGAGAAGAAGAAAGTGGCCACCCCGAGCACCGAGGCGCCCGGCACGCCGGCGATGAGAAAGCCGATCCACGCAACCAGTGCCTGGGCCGCCGCCGTGCCGAATATGCCGTGTACGACGCCGGCCACGGTGTCATGGATGGTTGTCAGCAGCTCGGCGCCGATACGCCCGGCAAGTTTTTCCAGCCCGACGTTGAGCGTCTGCACCAGGGCGTCGCCGTCGCGAAAGAAAAAGAAACCGATGAAGGTGGCGAATGACATCTGCAGCAGGCTCCGACCGACCGCCTTGCCGGCAAACAGGAGGAAGTCCTTGGCCGGTTCCAAAAGCTTCTCGAACAAGGCCTTCGCCTCCTGCCCACCGGCGGCCAGCTCTTGCCAATAGCCGTCGAGCGGCGCGCCAATCATGGGTATCTCCTTGAGCCATGCAGGCGATGGGATCGGGCCGTGGTTCAGCATGGTCTTGGCTGCGTCGACGATGGCGCTCACGTTGTCCGTGAGACTCAAGGCGAGCAGCGCCGACGGTCCGATTACCAGCACGATCAACAACAGCACCATCACCAGCGCCGCCAGCGCTGATCTGCCCCGCAAGGCTCCGCGCAGTCGCCCGTACAGCGGCCAGGTCGACATGCAAACCACCACCGCGAACAGGATCGCGGGAATGAAGGGCAACAGGACCTGGTAGCAGCCGACGATGACGATGGCAATCGCGACCAGCTGCGCGAATTGTCGCAGACGTTGTTCCATGTGCATCAGCGCCTCCCTCCCCGTGGTTGATCAAGGGTAATCCAAGCGCCCGGGCTTGGTGTTCATATCATCCTCCTTTGCGACATCCGGACGTCCACCATGTGCGTGCCGCCTGAATCAGACAGTCGGTTGACTCGCCAGATTGAGCCGCCCAGGCTGGACCGACACATAGGTTGCCGCTACGCGGGTAATTCGCCCGTTGAGACCTGCAATTGGTCGGGCCGGCTCCGGTCCTTGTCCGGCTCAACGATCGACAGGTCAACGGGGTACGTTTATACCCGGGAAGACTTTGAAAACCTGGCACGCACGAGCCGCGCAAAGTGCTATGCTCATCCTATGTTACGTTCACGTTACGTGAACGTAACCCGAGTATGGTCACGATCCGGAACGTTGAACGCGTTACCCGCTGCTATACGAAGGAATGACCAAGGCGAAAGGTAGCGTCAAAGAATGTCACACCATCCGGGGCAATGGCTGAAGCAGTCATTCGCGCTCGTGCTCCTAACCGGATTCACATTGCTCATGCAAGCGTATGCGGGCGCTGTGCAACCGGGCCGGCCCTGGGGGCTCAACGATGTCTCCATCCTCTATCCCCTCCCCGAATCGAGTTCCGCACCAGGTAAACTGATACCGCCGCAGGAGCACGGTCTTGGCGGCGCCTGGTTACCCTATGACATGTATCGCCGTCTGCCGCCAATTGACCATGGCGAGCCTGCCGAGCGCACCTACCAGGCGCTTCGCGTGATGGGTGTCAGACTGGATCCCTGTTTCAAGTCAGAGGGAAACTGCCTGCCGCAAGTCAGGCTGGTATGGCAGCCCCTTACGCCGGCCGGCTACGGGTCCACCGCGCAATATGGCGTGCCGGAGGCGAAGGACGCGGCCATCCATACGCTATATACGCTCACGCCCGCCATGTTCGACACGCTGCTGACCGACTACGCCGCCCTGGTCAAGGCGACGGGCGTGGACTTGCGCAACGAGGCTTTGCAGATTCATCCGGTTCTGCTCAAGCAAGGCCTGGACGGTCCATTTGCCACCCGGCTGCGCGCTTTGCTCGCAAGATATGTGGGACCCGCCACCTTTTGGCGGGCCACGGCCATGCAGGGCCTGCCGGGCGACGATGAGTGGTCGTTCACGGGATTCAATGTGCGTGACGGTGTAGCCCAAGACCTGCCCATTGCCCGCATAGGCAGCCGCTCGCAACGCATGCAGGTTGCCCAGCTTGACCATAGCAGCTTTGCCAACGGGCTGGTAACGCCCTTCCCGGACGTGGCCGAGGACAATTACCTGCCAGACATCATGCGGGAGCGCTCGATGAACCGCAAACCGCAATCGGCAACGGCCCTGGCAATCGCCATTGCGGATATCGAGAACCCAACGAAGAATAATCCGGATACAGTGGACTGTGTCAGTTGCCACGCCGCGCAACCGGCCGGCTCTCTGCTGTTCCGCAATCTGTCTACCTTGCGCAGCCAGCCCGAGGTCAAGGCCCATGTCTTTCAATCTGCGCTGCCGCTGCGCAATAGCGGATTGCATCTGGCGGATACCCACGTGCTCCGGGCATTTGGCTATGCCGATCGGGATCCTGCGATCAGCCGACGCGTCATCAACGAGTCAGCCGCCGTGGTCAGCCAGTTGAACGGGAATACGATGGAAATGCAAACCGCGGGCAACTGAGATCAAGCTCGTGCGGATCGTCCCGCGATGGACATGATAAAACTGCTGTTGTGGATACTTGCGCTGTTTATCGCGACTGCTGAATTCGCTTGCGCCGAAACGCTCGACCGGCCCAGCCGGGTCACGGCGGACGCGACCGGCAACGTGTATGTGAGTGAACAGCCAGCGGGGGTGGCCATAGGCGCGGTCGTCGCAATCGCGCCGTCCGGAATGGTCACAACCCGGATCCGCAGCAGCGGCTCGACCATTTCCGACCCCGGCTATTTTTCTTCGGTGCGGGACCTTGCGCTTGATGCGAGCGGCAATCTCAATCTGCTGGATGGTGTGCAGGAACGCATCCTGCGCCTGAGTCCTGCAGGTACGCCGCTGGGTGCGATCCCCCTGCCTGCCAACTCGAATGCCAGCGCATTTGTTTTTCTGCCCAATGGCGATCTGCTGGTCGCAGACGCGGGCAGCGGCAGGGTGATTAAGCTGGATGCCACCGGTTAACTGCTTGCCTCCTACACCGTGTTCGACCTCCCGGTTCAGCCCAACGTGTTCTTTGACATTGCGCTGGATGCCGCTGGCCGGCTTCTCGTGGTCGACCCGAGCAATCACCGTATCCTCAAGTTCGACATCAGCAGTGCGCAGCCGGCCCTGCTCGGCTGGCTGGGCGGCTGCAGCGGCGGCAGCCGTTGCGTCAAGCCGGCAGGCAGCACCATCGGCCATACCCAGGGTTCTTGCAAGGGCGCGGTTGCCCAATGCGGCAACCCGGTGCTGGGCACCATCGCGGGCGCGTTTGAACGGCCTTTCTATGTGGCAACCGATCCTGCCGGTGATTTCTACATCGCCGACTTGATCCAGGGCGTGCAACATTTCAATGCGGCGGCCGCCGTCGTGGCCACCCTGCCGCGTGGGGTGAATGTCGGCCAAACCGGAAGCGGCCACATTTTCGTCGCCTCCAATGGCGACCTGTATGTCGCGGACACCGCCAACAATCGCGTCAATCGCTTCAGCCGCGCCGGCGCCCTGCTGGCCGTGGTGGGTGGCGGCCTGGGGATATCGGTGCTGCCCGGCGACGCCGATTTCAACCGGCTCACGTTGACCGAACAGACCCCGTCCCAGGTGGCGGTGGTGATGGTATCGTCGCTTGGCTACACCGGTCCTGTCACGCTGACGGCCACTTCGTGTCTGCGCGAGACGGCTTCGCCACCCTATGTGCCGTGCACGAGCTACGGAATCTCAACCCAATTTTCCAAGACTGCGCTGACGCTCACTGCCGGTGGTGTCGACACCGCCGCGCTCACGGTCAGTGCCACCACTGCCACCCCGGGGCGTACCCTCAACGGCCGCTACCTGGTCGCGGTTGCAGCCGTGGATGGATCGGGCAATCTGATCGCCACAGGACAGCTCGCCATCATGGTGTCGCTGGCCGACAAGTTCGGCATCGTTGCCGATTCGGGACAATTGCACCTGTTTCCCGGGGATACAGGGACCGTGCAGCTCAAGCTCGCAAACCTGAGCGGCGTGACCGGGCACGTCGACCCGAATATCGGTATCGCCCCGGCGCAGGCGCCCGGGCATTTGAGCTACACCTATGCGCCGCATTTCGTTGCCACGACCGCCTTCGCCGCCGCGCCGACCATCCCGCTGTTGCAGATCAAGCTGAACGAAAAAGCGCGCAGCGGCAACCCGAATGTGAATATCTTTGCCAAACGCGGCAACACTCAGATTGGCAGCACGACGATCGATCTGCAGATTGACTGCAACTGCCGCAGTACTGGCGCGTTCGTCGAGCCCGAGTTGCTGGCGGTCAAGCCCTCGACCACCAATCCACTGTCGGGCACCTCGCCATCCGGAACCTTTACCGTCAACACCGGCGTGATCCAGAGCGGCGCAGGGCCGATCCCGTGGGTAGAAATCCCGGGCCGCGTCGGCCAGGTGTCGAACGCCGCAGCCTGGGGCTTCAGCCCCAACGATAAATATTTTCTCGTTGCCACGCTCAATGCCTCGATTCCCAACCTCACCACTCTCAGCGTCTTCGACCTGGCGGCACAGAACAAGCAGGTGCAGAACATCACCATCACGGGCTGCATGATGCCGAACGACCCCGCCTGCATGCCGCCACCTTCATTCTGCTACGGCGGCGCAGACTGCCTCTCGCCCACGGGCACCAAGGCCAATCTCAATTCGGGCTATGCCAGTTGGGGATTCCGCCCCGACGACAAGACCCTGCTGGTGGCGCAATTGAATGTAGGGGTCTATCCCCCGCGCGAATACTCGTTGGCTGCCTACGATCTCGGCCACGCGAATTCCACGCCGATGCTGAACCAGCAATTCATGGGCGGCAATGCGTTCTGGCGTTTCAGCCCGTGCGGCGACATGATCATGCACTTTGAACAGCGCGCGGTCGGCAGCGCGATTGAGCGCGATGCGCGCTTCTGGGCGCTGGACGGCGGCCATACGCCGGTCAGCCGCCTGCTTGCCACCGCGACCTATACCGGCAGCACGAACGGCGGTGGCGCGCTGGCGGCAAGCATCGCGCCCGCATCCTCGGTGGCAGACGGGTCGAACGGCGCTTTCGATGTCGTGCTGTCGAATCTGGCGGCGCAGGGCAGTGCGCGCACCGATGGCTTCCAGAGCCTGCAATGCCGCGCGCGCTGGGGCATGCACGGAGCCTGCAGTCGAAACGATCAAATGCACCGGCGTTCCATGTCTTGGGGTGACGGACTAAGCAAACGTGGACCGTTCAGGCTTGATCGCGCCAAACCCTGCATGCCTGGATGCCGGCCATTCATTACCTTATGAAGAAATTCCTGCTCGTCGCCGCACTGGCCGCCGCTGCCTATTTCGCGTTCGTCCCGCGTTCAGGCACGTACACCAGCCCTGATGTCACAGACCATCCTGGAGTCTCCTCGATTGCGAATGAAGGCGGCGATGCTGCCTTCGCGCGCGCATTCAGAGACCATAGCAGCAGGCAGGAGCTTGCCGGGCAAGGGACGGTGGTCAAGATTCTGTCCGACGACACCGAAGGCAGCCGACATCAGCGTTTCATCCTCGAGCTCCGCTCCGGGCAGACCCTGCTCGTGGCCCACAACATCGACCTGGCGCAACGCATAGCCTCGCTTCGCGAAGGAGATACGGTGGCTTTTTATGGCGAGTATGAATGGAGCCCGAAAGGGGGTGTGGTTCACTGGACGCACCGCGACCCGAAAGGGCGCCATCCTTCGGGTTGGATCAAGCATGACGGCCAGACCTATCAATAATGCTTGGGGCGTCCCACAACCCTGGCGCCTGTTAAAACATTTTCCATCTCTGCCCCGTCACGCTGCGGCGACGCGCGTAACACCTCGTAATTCTTGACGTGACTGTTGTTGGCACGTTCCCTGCAAACATGAACGATGCGGTTCGGATCGATTTTCCTGGGCTACGCGTTTCGTCAGGCATCGTGTCGCACGACGCAGAACTTTCAAGGGAGGCGTCCTGCGTTCAGAGATCTTATTCTTCTTTACGGCCGCCTTGTCGCTGGCCGCGGCACCCTCAATTGCAACTCCAATCAGCGACAACTTTGAAAGGTATGCGCTGGGTACGTTTCCTTCTCCAACCTGGCCGGACGCAGGGACGGTGTTCAACAACGGCCCAGATCCTGCCATCTGCAACCCTGGTTTCGACGACGGACGCGTTCGGGAACTCTACCCAGGCCGCTGCCATGCGCGACCAGGTCTCCAATAGTCGCGGCATCTATGCGCCAACCATGGTCGGCCGGTTCTATTCGCTGACGGCCGACATCCGGGTGCATGACTACGCGGACAATGCGCAGTTCACCGTGAGCGATTGGGCGATGCAGTTGACGTTTGCCCACGGCGGCGTCAAGGGCTTTGACACCCGCCGCAGGCCGGCATCTACGCCAGTTCCCTGACCGGTGGCTGGCGCCTGTTTCTGATCGGCGAAAATTCCCTGGGTGCGGATATCGATCTCGGTGTGGCCGCCAATGTGGGCACTTGGTACGGAGTCACGCTGGACGCGGATGCGCTGACCGGAACCTTTCACAGCCGGATTTTCGACGTACTCACCGGCACGCAGCTTCCGGACGATACCCAGGTAATCGCGGGTTGGACGTCATCGGAAGCGAACCGGGATTCCATCGCATTCATCGGCGGCGAGGAAACCGGCTCGACCGCGAATCACGCGGTAATCGACAATGTGAATCTCTCGTCTTCATTGCCCGGGCCCTCGGTGTTGGGCTTTTGAGCGTATGCCGGTCGGTTTCAAGCTGATGTGCCCGGCATCCTAATCCAACCGTTTCTGGCGACCGTTCGGTTGTTCGGTATCGGTATCTCCTTCCCTCCGGTCTTCCGACCAGCGTCGGTCGACCCGCAACCCTGGGGGAAAAGGTGCATTGGGCAAGGATTTGCGGCGACTACCCAGGCGGCGTTCCGCGAGGACGTACTCGACCTCGTAGCCTTCGAGCAGAATGTCTGACGTTTCCCGTTTACTTTTCATTTGTTCCTCCAAACCAGAGTGCGAAGTCCGGAATATCTTTGCGGGACACTCTGGTTTCATGGGTGCAGGGACTGTGCCAACGGAAACTGCTTGAATTTCAATCGGACCGGGTAGGCTCCATGCTGACGCCCTTTGGGTGCGCCTCCCTTTATTCAACAGGGATGACGAGATACTGCCGTGACTTGCCGGACCGACCATGGCTCGCAGGGGCGCCAACCCGCCGGGTGGATCAAGCACGATAGACGGGCTCGCCAGCGATTGCCGCATTGCCTCGGGCACCAGGCACAATTGATGCAACGTATTCGCCCACGCGTTGGCATCCACGCTCCATCCCCCTGGCAGATTTCCTTGCTGCCAGGCGCCCGGACACCTCGACAGAACGCGCGCGAGACCGGCCGTCGCCTGCGACATTGTGTCGCACCTCGATAGTGGAATGCCATGCTAGGCTAGGTCTCGCAGACGAAATGGGATTAAGATTCAGTCACCGCTCGGCGCCCGATTGCGCTCGAAGCCGGGCTCCGCATTTCGTATGCCAAGACATAATTCAAATATAAGAACGGAGGAGGTCAGCTATGTACAAGTATCGTTTCACGCTCGCTGCGGTCATGCTGGCTGCCCTGTCCACGCCTGCCCCGGCAGACATGGGGGGCAAGCCGATGGACATGGGGAGCGGCGAGATGTCGATGCCCGACGCGGCACCCCATTTCAAAGTCAAATCCTCGGCCTACACCGCCGACCACCGGTTTCTGGTGAAGCTGATTTCCATGCCATCCCCCATCCCCTTCGAAAAGCATTTCGATCTTCGTTTTGCGGTCTACGATGGCCGCCACCCGGACAAGAAGATTACCGATGCGGACTTGAAGGTCATGGCCGGCATGCGTCACGGAATGAAGCACGGTTTTGCCCATGGCATGGAATCCTCGCCGAAGGTCGAAGGGAAGGACGGAGTTTTCACCGCGTCCGGCATGTACTTCACCATGATGGGGACGTGGGTCATCGAGGCGACCGTTCAACAAGGCAATAGGCAGGGCACCGCCGAATTCAGTCTGCCCTGCTGCGACCAATGAGGCGCCGGCGGCCTCCGACCAGCAGGGTCGAGGGCGCCGTGTTCATGGCGGCCGTGCTGATGGCGTCGCTGGCGACGGCGCCTGCGCAAGCCAGCGTGGCGCGCGGCGAACACCCGCTCTATAGCCCCGAGGAACTGGCGGCAATCTACCGTCATTCTCCGGCGGCGTCGCAGCCGGTTGACCCCGATAGCCGGGTGGCGGACGATCCGCGCGCCGCCCGGCTTGGCCAGTTCCTCTTCTTCGACACCCGCTTTTCTCCCAACGGCAAAGTCTCCTGCGCAACCTGTCACCAGCCGCAACTGGCTTTCACCGACGCGCGGCGGTTCGGACGGGGGCTGGCAGTCGGCAACCGCAATACGCCGACCGTGCTGAACGCCGCCTACAACCACTGGTTCTTCTGGGACGGCCGGGCCGATTCGCTGTGGTCACAGGCCTTGCAACCGATGGAGAATCCGAAAGAGATCGGGAGCGATCGGCTGCACGTCTCCCACCTGATCTACGGCGACCCGGCGCTGCGCAACGCCTACGAGCAGGTGTTCGGCCCGATGCCGTCCCTGTCCGAGCCGGACCGATTCCCCGCCCATGCCCGTCCCGATTCCGATGCGGGGGCACCGGCTGCCAAGGCGTGGACTGGAATGAACGAGAACGACCGCACTACGATCGACCGCATATTCAGCAACGTGGGTAAAGCGGTGGAGGCGTATGAACGCAAGCTGGTCGGGCGTAATTCGCCGTTCGACGTCTATGTTTCCGGCTTGCGAGCGGGCGACCCCGCCAAGCTCGCAGCACTATCGCCAGCCGCCCTGCGCGGGCTCAAATTGTTCGTCGGTGCGGCAGGTTGCGAACTCTGCCATTCGGGTCCCAATTTCACCGACGGCGAGTTCCACAATCTTGGCTTGCCGATTGCCGCTGATGGCACGATGGACGCAGGAAGGGCCGCGGGCATTACTGAGGTCAAAGCCGATACCTTCAATGCGCTCGGACCATTCAGCGATCAGCCGAGCGCCGATGCCAAGGACCGTCTGGCCTTCCTGCCGCCCGCGCAGTCCAAGCTCGGCAGCTTCAAAACCCCGACGCTGCGCAACGTGGCGCTGACTGCGCCCTATATGCACGATGGCCGCTTCGCCAGCTTGAGGGAAGTGTTGGCCATCTACGCCAAGGGCAAGCCGCGCGTCGCAGGACAGACCCTCGGACAGCGGGAAGCAACCCTCGACCTGATTCCACACCTGAAACCCGGACAGATCTCCGACCTGATTGCTTTCCTGGGTGCCCTGAACGACGAGCCTCCCCCGCAAGCCCTCACGCGCGCGCCGCCGCATCCCTGACGCCGCGCATCACCAAGCGCGGAAGTGGCGCCACGTTCGGCGCTTACTGCCTGTGAAGCATGCACCCTGTGATGCCTGTCTGATCGGACAATCGGTTAACCCCGCGTCTTGAGCCGCTTCAGGTCAACTGCGATCCGCGCCGCCTCGGTGCTGACCCATACCTCACCGTCCTGCACCATGCATTGCACTTGCATGTTGCGCTCGGCCAGTGCCGCCAGTGCCTGACCGGTTTCGGCGGGTATTTGCAGCACGATCAAATTGCTTAACCGTTCCAGCTTGGTTTCGATCTGCTTCCACCACACTTCGCAACTGTTGCTGTAGCACGCCACGACAACCTGCCCGGCGCGGCCGCAGGCTTTGCGCAGGCGGGTTTCATCGGGCTGGCCGATGTCGATCCAGAGCTTGATCGCGCCGGTCAGATCCTTGACCCACACTTCGGGTTCGTCCACGTCGAACAGGCCCTTGGTAAAGGCAATGCCTTCCTGCGCGTACAAGGCAAACATGAGCAGGCGCACCATCATGCGCTCATCGGTCTCGGAGGGATGGCGCGCAATGGTCAGCGCATGGTCGGCATAGTAGTGCCGATCCATGTCGGCGATCTGGAGATCGGCCTTGTAAATTATGGCCTTGAGCGCCATGCGTAATATCCGGGAAAGAGACGAGCCGGGAATTGTACGCCGTGTGCCCGCATCGCTTATGCTCCTGTTTCTCTCCCGCTATAACCAAAGGGAACCGCTCAGGGGCTCCCTTGCAGACGCGCTGAAATCATAATTTGAGGTGACCATACGATGAGACGATCCACGACCGCAGTGCTTTTGTCGGCCTTCGTGCTGCCCGGCGCAGGCCAACTTTACCTGAAACACTATTCGCGCGGCATCGCACTGATGGCAATCAGCCTGGCCTGCCTGTGGATCATCGTCGACAGGGTGATGCAGCAGGCTTCGCTTGTCCTTGACCGTATTGGGTCCGAAGGCGACGCAATTGACGCCAACCAGATCTCAGGATTGCTTGCGCAGACCTCAAACACCTCGGGGAGCACAGTCGCAACGATCGCCACCTTGGTACTCGCCGGATGCTGGCTGGTCGGGATCGTCGATACCTACCTGCTCGCCAAGCGCGGATAGGGGCGCACGCAAGAGTTGCGCTCCTCAACTCATTGCGGAAAGGGCGCAGCCTTGGAGGACCACGCCACGCTGGCAATGAGCCCCTTCCGAAGCGGCAGTGCCGCCCAAGCAATCCAGTTAACCTCAGCCAATAGTATGGGTCGTCAGAGCACCTCCTGCTCGCCCCAACCCGTATTCCCGAAGGGACGAGGCGAACACCAAGCTCACACCTTCAGTTCAATCAACTCCGCCCTCGGCTCCCCATCCTTCACCCACAGACGCCCGACGCACACCGGCAGCGTGAAGCGGCGCGGTCCCGCGCTGCCAGGATTCACATATAGGACGCCGTCGCGGGTCTCGATCATGGGTTGGTGCGAATGACCAGACACCACGACCCTCACCCCCTCTGCCACCGGGTCCATGCCGAGCTCGCCGAGGATGTGCAGGACGTGAATGCGGATGCCACCAAACTCGATCTGCGCCATGTCGGGCAGCGCATCCGCCCAGCCGCCACGGTCATTGTTGCCGCGCACCGCGGTGACCGGGGCGATGCGGGCCAATTCGTCGAGGACGTTTGCGTGATTGCCATGCCTGCCGATGTCGCCGGCGTGAACTATGTGGGCGCAGCCGCGCAGCGCCATGATGGCCTGGGGCCGCAGCAATCCGTGGGTGTCGGAGATCAGGCCCAATTCCTGAGGGCCCATGTGAGAATCAGGAGAACGCGAGTTCATTTCCACTTTCAACCTCAAAATAAAGGCGCGCGAACTTCAAGGCGAGTTACATCCGGATACAACTCGTCACATTTTTGCCGAGTTCCGACATGCACCGGATACATCCCCTCCGCAGAATGGATCTTACGCCGGACCTGCTTCGGGCCGGCTGTTCTGTCAACGAGTCTCAAGGAGATTGCAATGAAATTGATTCAAGATTCTTTTGCCAAACGCGCCCTGATGGTGGGCTTGCTTGCCGGCAGCGGCCTGCTGGCCGTGTCGTCCTACGCCATGTCTGACAGCGGCTTTGGAAACAAGGGACGCTGCGAAACGCACCATGGGCATCAATTCCAGTTCAGGTGGGAAGCGCATCGCACCAAGCGCCTGTCTGAGCTGAAGGAAAAACTTAAACTTGCGCCCGGGCAGGAGGCTGCATGGAGTGCCTTTACCAGCGCCAGCCAGCCTGCAGTGCGCGTTGCCGGCACGGATCGGCAGGCGATGCGGGCCGAGTTTGCAAAACTGAACACGCCGCAACGCCTGGACAAAATGCTTGCCATGTCTGACCTGCGTCACGCCAGGATGCTCGAGCGCTTCCAGGCGACCAAGGCCTTCTACGCCCAGTTGAGTCCTGAACAGCAAAGCGTGTTTGATGCTGAAGCGATGCCTGGTCAACACAAAGGTGAACACCATCATCACCATCAGTCCTGACTGATCAGGCGCTGGTCAAGCGGGGGTGGGCGGGCAACCGCCCACTCTTTTGCCGCCCGCCCGAAACCTGCGGGTCACAGGCTTAGGGTAGAATTCTCTTCCTCTCCCAACCCTGAAACAACGCATGAACTTCAAGACCTTCCTGGGCGTGGGCCTGCTGCTGGTGCTACTGGCCTGCACCAAGGTGACTCTGAAAAACTACAACAAGATCGCTGCGGGCATGAGCTATGAAGACGTTACGGGGCTGATTGGCCAGCCGGCGAAATGTGACGATCTAATGGGCCTGCGCAATTGCACCTGGGGCGATGACAAACAATTGGTGAATGTGAGTTTCGTCGCTGGCAAGGTGCTGTTGTTTTCTTCCCATAACCTCAATTAGCGCCGCCAATAATCCCCGATCCGCAGATCATGCCAAGCCGTTCCCGCTAAGCAATAGTGGGGAACCCTGCTCCATATTCACAGATCTTAAGTGGCACCCTTCTTGCATTCGTAAGGAGGGACGGGTTACGCCAGGACGAGTCTCCACTTGAAAGGAACTCCCGGCAGGCTACCGCGTGTGACGGGCCGCCCGGAGCCTGCGAGGTAAATCGCAGGAATCATAATAGCCATAAAGAGGGGAGGGCCAGGCCATGAACCACAGCGTCAGGCTGTTGCGGAGTCAGTTTGTTACCCATGACGTAAAGCATTTCATCGTCAGCAAGCCGGAAGGGTTTTCTTTCGTTCCGGGTCAAGGCGTAGAACTGGCAATCAATCAGCCCGGCCTGCACGAACAGGGCCGGCGCTTCACGCCCACCGGCCTGACTACTGACCAGGTGCTGGAATTCACCATCAAGGGCTATGTGGACCACGCGGGCGTAACCCGTGCGCTCCACCAGCTTGAACCCGGCGCCGAACTGCTGATGTCGGACCCGTTTGGCACCGTCAACTATCAGGGGCCGGGCGTGTTTATTGCCGGCGGCGCCGGGATCACGCCATTCCTTGCCATTTTGCGTGACCTGGCGCGGAAGGGAGAACTGGTCCGGCAGACTCTGATCTTTTCCAACAAGACTCCGCGGGACATGATCTGCGAAAAGGAACTGCTCCATCTGCTGGGCGGTCGCTGCATTCTGAACTGCAGCGGTGCCCCTGCGCCTGGCTACGAGCACCGGCACATCGACGCGGCTTACCTGGCAGAAAAGATCAAGGATTTCGATCAGCGCTTTTATGTCTGTGGTCCGCCCGGCTTCATGGACGTGGTCAACAGTGCTCTGGCGGATATGGGAGTCCGTGCGGCAAACCTGATATTTGAACACTGACGGGGAGAATCGCACCGCCGGGCTCAGTTATGGGAAAGGACAACGTCGGTTGTCTCGCCCTTTGCCCGTCTTCAGTGCCATCCGGACAGGTCAGCACTGATACACGCGCCTGCCGTTCCTCGGCAATGCATCATGCAAACGCCGCTGCCGCGCTTTAGCCTTGACCCGTATTCGCAAAAATGAATTCCGTTCCGGTTTCAGTCACATACACGATGTGCTAATGTCAATCATCACAGACTTAAAGATACTGGAGTGGACAATGAAACTTTTCGCCTGGGCAATTCTGGTCTTGATGACCATGGGCAATGCGCTGGCCGACCCGGCAGCAGGCACCGTCTTGAAAGAACCGAAGACCGGAATGGAGTTTGTCTGGGTCCCGGGCGGTTGCTTCATGATGGGCTCGGACAACGGCGAGAGCTTTGAAAAACCCGTGCATCAGGTGTGCCTGCGCGGATTTTGGCTGGGCAGGTATGAGGTGACACAGGCCGAATACCAGAAAGTCATGGGCGTTAACCCAAGCGATTTTAAAGGGCCGACACGCCCGGTCGACCAGATTTCCTGGGATGATGCGAAGAATTTTGCCGACGCAATGGGATATTGGACCAACGTAAGATTCCGGCTGCCGTCGGAAGCGGAGTGGGAATACGCATGCCGGGCCGGCGGGCAAAATTTAACCTATTGCGGGGAAGGAGCACCGTCAGCATTGGCATGGTATGGCGCCAACAGCGACGATATGACCCACGCCGTAGGAATGCGTCTTAGCAATGCCTGGGGATTGTTTGATATGAGCGGCAACGTTTGGGAGTGGGTGCAGGACTGCTGGAATCCAAACTACAAGAACGCACCCACCGATGGCAGCGCCTGGCTGAGCGGCAATTGCGAAAGGCGTGTTGCAAGGGGTGGCGCCTGGGACATCAGGCAACCCAATCTGATTCGCGCCGCCAAGCGCGGCCGGGGCGATCATACGTATCGGCTCAATGTGGTGGGTTTTCGCCTTGCCATATCGCAGCACTGAAGCATTCGTGTCCCCTGAAACGGCGCCGGAATTCACGACAGCGCGCAGGAAGGGCCGCCGTCCCGCCGCCGCCGAGTCGAGTGGACGCTTCGTCGAACGCAGCCAAAATGAATTTTGGTGTCTAACCGGCGCGAAGCTCGCAGTTCTTTTGGGGTGACGACAGGCGGCCGTTGCAATGCGGACTAATCCGCCATGCAGATGTACTTGGTTTCCAGGTACGCCTCAATGCCTTCCGCGCCGCCTTCGCGCCCTAGTCCGGATTGTTTGACGCCGCCGAAGGGCGCGACTTCGGTGGAGATCACCCCGGCGTTTACCCCGACCATGCCGAATTCCAGCGCTTCCGATACACGCCAGATGCGCGCCATGTCACGCGTGTAGAAATAGGCAGCCAAGCCGTAATCGGTGGCGTTGGCCAGGCGGATCGCTTCCGCCTCGTCGGCAAAGCGCAGCACCGGTGCGACCGGGCCAAAGGTTTCCTCGCGGCACACACGCATGCCGTGTGTGGCTTCTGCGAGCACCGTTGGTTCGAAGAAATTGCCACCCAGGATGTGGCGCCCGCCGCCGCAAACCACTCGGGCGCCGTTCTCCACGGCGTCGTGGATGTGAGCCTCCACCTTGCTTGCTGCCGCCCCGCTGACTAACGGGCCTACGGTCACGCCGTCCTCCAGACCGTTGCCGACTTTCATGCCCGACACCGCTTCCGCCAGACGGGCCACGAAGGTTTCGTAGATGCCCTGTTGCACCATGATGCGATTGGCGCACACGCAGGTCTGCCCGGCATTGCGATACTTGGAGGCCAGGGCGCCCGCAACTGCCGCGTCGAGATCGGCATCGTCGAACACGATGAAGGGAGCGTTGCCGCCGAGTTCCAGGGAAATACTCTTCAGGCTCCCGGCGCAGTCAGCCATGAGGCGCTTGCCGGTCTCGGTGGAGCCGGTGAAGGAGAGTTTGCGCACCAGGGGATGGGATGTAAGTTCCGCGCCGATGGCGGAGGCCAGACCCGTCACGACATTGAGTACCCCAGCCGGAAAGCCCGCCTGTTCCGCCAGTGCCGCCAGCGCCAGCGCGCTGAAAGGCGTCTTTGAAGCAGGTTTGGCCACCACGGTGCAGCCTGCGGCCAGTGCCGCGCCAGCCTTGCGCGTGAGCATGGCGGCAGGGAAGTTCCACGGCGTGATGAGGGCTGCCACACCCATGGGCTGTTTCAGGGTCAATACTCGCCGCCCCTGCCAGGGAGAGGGAATCACCCGGCCGTAGATACGCTTGCCTTCTTCCGCGAACCATTCAAGAAAGCCGGCCGCGTAGGCGACCTCGCCACTCGCTTCGAAGAGCGGCTTGCCCTGTTCCAGAGTCATGAGCCTAGCCAGGTCGTCAGCGTGCGCAAGCATCAGTGCGTGCCAGTGGCGCAACAACGCAGAGCGTTCTCTGGCCGGCCTGTCGCGCCACTCTGGAAAGGCAGACCACGCGGCATCGATGGCCCGCGCAGTTTCGACTCGGCCGAGTGCGGGAACCTTACCAAGCTGGTCTCCGGTGGCGGGGTTAAGGACTGCGACGACGGCGCCTTCGTCTGCGCTCACCCAAGCGCCGCCTATGTACGCCTGTTCGCGGAACAAAAACGGGTATTTCAGGCCATGCATTTTTCGGTCTCCTACTTTAAGGTCTTGAATGGTGCGTTTCAAATTGTCGGCACGCGACCGCCGAAACGTCACGCGGCCGGCCCATGGCCGTCGCCGCGGACCCAATCGACAGGCGCCAAGGCGGCTCCGGACTGGCCGCTCGGCTTCGTGGCAGAGTTTGCCTCAACGCTCAAGTTGCGCTGAGAATTGCCCGTCTTTAGGGCTAGCGAAGTAAAGCCAATTGAAGGTATGCTTTACCTTCGTCCCTTGTCATCAGGCAAGCGTAAGACAGGGGCCGACGGTTGCGCTCGACAGCGAACCTTAGCACCAGAACAAATCCTAATATTTATAACTAAACGGAGACTTCAGCCATGCAAACCAGAGAACACAAAATACCGGCCCTTATAACCGGACTGGCCATCGCCTTGCTTGCCTTGCCTTCCGCCTTTGCGATCGACAAACTTCCACGCAAGTCCGGAATGTGGGAAATGACAGTTGAAGTGACCATGTCCGGCCAGCCGGCGTCTGCTCCCACGAGTTGGCAGGTCTGTATCGATGGGACGCAGGATGACATCGCCGCGCCGAATTCCAGGGACATGAGCAAGCCCTGCGCCAAGGCGGAAATGAAGCGCAGCGGAAACGAGATCATCATCGACTCGGTTTGCAAGTATGACGAACTCACAAGCACCGGACGCACAGTGATTACCGGCGACCTTGGCAGCAGTTACCGGATGGAAAACACCAGCCATTTCGATCCGCCTATGCACGGAGTCAAGACATCCTCGTCGGTCACAACCGGCAAATGGCTTGGACCCTGCAAGGATTCTCAGTCTCATGGTGGCATGGCTGGCACAGGTGCTGCCAGCAATGCGAGGTTGGACGCAGAGGCAATGAAACAACTTCAGCAGGCGCAAGAGAAGAAACATTAGACTCGTGTTATGGCATGGCATGATAGGTGACAGCGGGGCAGGCAGGCTAGCGCCTTGCTCCATCTGCCGACTGCTGGCACCAGCCCGTGACGAACACAAACACGAGGATTATTGGCGCTGCAACGCGGCAGACGATGTAAGATCTGACGCAATGTCAACCAACCTTGTTTCATCAAGTCACTTCACCGCACGACCGATGTTAGCGATACCCGTTACAGAGAAGGAAACGAATTGAGCTTTACCTACTGCGTGACATCCACCTGCCCACTGCGCAGGGACTGCAAACGTTTCGAAAACGATGCCGCGAGCCATTGCGTGTTCCGCACCTACGCGGATTTCAGCGAAGAACTGATCAGGGGAAAAGACAACGTGGTTTCCTGTCCGTTCTACATGCAAAAGACCAGCGACTTGCAGCAAAACGCGGCATAGACCGAGATTTTGCTGCGCCAAGGCGGGCGGGCGAGGTACCCCGGCGCAAGCAAGACTGCACCCTGCACGTGAGAGAGCGGGGGCAGGAATAGCAACAGAGGGGGTTGGACGAGGAGCTAAATGATCGACTGGCTGTTGCGGTATGCATTGCCCATCCTGGCCTTTGCGGCGGCCTGCTCACCCGCCCTGGCACAATGGGGCATGAATGATGTGACCGTCATCTATCCGTTGCCCAAACACGCCGTAGATGCGAGCCAGCTGATTTCCCCGCAGGATCCCGGGCTCGGTGGTCCTTGGCTACCGCAGAAGGTTTACGTCAGGTTACCCGAGATCAACAAGGGGGAAGCCAAGGCTTATACCTACCAGAATCTACGTGTGGTCGCCGTTCGACTGGACCCATGTTTCCGTGACGAAGGCAAGTGCCTCGCGCAGGTCCGGCTGGTGTGGCAGCCGGTTGGCAACTCGGTATACGGCTCAAGCTCTCCGCTTGGACAACTGGAAGCCAAGGACGCGGCCGTCCACAGTTTCTACACCCTTGATGCTGCCAGGTTCGGGGCATTGCTCGAGGACTATGAGGCACTGCGCAAAGCCAACGCCTGGGATCTGTCGGCTGAACCTCTGCAGGTTCATCCAGTGCTGTTGAAGCAAGGACTGGACGGGCCGTTCGCGCGCGGACTGCGACAGCTGCTGGCGAGATATGTCGGGACCAGCACGCTGTGGCGGGTGACGGCGATGAAAACCTTTGTGGGCAACGATCAGTGGTCCTTCCTGGGTTTCAGCGTCAGCGGCGGCTTAGCCCGGGATATCGTCATACCGCGAACCCGAGGTGCGACCCAGCAGGCATTCCGCACCGCCGAGTCGACCCAAGCGGATTTCAGCGGCGGTGTCGTGACGCCTGCCCCGCAGGGTGGTGACAACGTGCTGCCCATACTGCAGAACTCCCGGTTTCTGCGTGGCGATGCCCCGGATTCACTCAGTGCGCTGGGGAAGGCAATTGCCGATATCGAGAATCCAAAAGTGCACACGCCCGAGACCATGGACTGCGTGAGTTGCCATACGGCACAGGCTGCCGGGTCGGTGTTGTTTGAGCGCGTTGCCGGCCTGAGCGACATGCCTCAAGTAATGAAAGAGAAATTCAAGTCCGTCCTGCCGCTGCAGAACCTGGGTCTGCGACAGGGGAACACCCATGTGCTGCGCGCTCTGGGCTATGTCGATCGCGACCTGGTGCTGAGCCGACGCGTGATCAATGAGACAGCTAATGTGGCGGAGAAGCTGAACCGGGACGCCGAGGATGCGTTGGCAGCCCGCCGCGCCAATCTGTTGATGCCAGATGGCAGGCTGGATTTTTCTGCGCTGTGAAACCTCGGCTCAACCTTGCGGCCTGATCCAGGGCTGCACGGCGACAATGCTGCAACCGAACGCGAACAAATAGGAGGAATGCATGTCGACGCTGCCCGATTCGAACACGCCCGTGTCCCCTGAAGAAATGCCCTTTGTGGCGCCCTGCCGGATCCTGGATGCTGTTGCGCCGCTGCGCTGGCTGCGCCTGGGCTGGGCCGACTTTGCCCACGCGCCGCGCCTGAGTCTGGCCTATGGTCTGGTGCTGATGCTGCTCAGCCTGGCGCTCGGCGCGCTTACCTGGCGCTTTGGCACCCTGGCCCTGTATCTCGGATTTGCCACCGGCTTCGTGTTCGTCGGCCCGGTGCTAGCCGTTGGCCTGTATTCCATCAGCCGTCAGTTGGAAGCTGGGCAGGCCCCGGTACTCGGTTACTGCATGCGCGAGGGCTGGGATCATATCCGTGACCTGCTGGTGCTGGGCCTGGTGCTGCTGGTCGTGCTGCTTGTTTGGGCGCGGGCCGCGACGACGATGTATATCTTCTTCCCCGAAGAGGCCAATCCGGACTGGCAACAATTGCTGCCGTTTCTGGGTCTGGGCAGCCTGGTCGGAGCGCTGTTCGCCGCCATCGTGTTTGCCGCCAGTGCCTTTTCCCTGCCGATGATCCTGGACCGCAGGGTGGATTCCATTACCGCCATTGTGACCAGCGTGAATGCCGTACTGCGCAACAAGAAACCCTTGTTCCTCTGGGCTGCCCTGATCGCGCTGTTTGTCGCCCTGGGCTTTGCCACCGCCTTTCTCGGCTTTGCCGTGCTGCTGCCCGTGATCGGGCACGCGACGTGGCATGCCTACCGCGAGGCCATAGACGCATCAGCCTGGCCACGGAACGAGTCAGTGCAAAGCGAAGAACTGGCAGCCTGATTGCCGGGGATGCAAGCGCTCACGCATCAGGCTGCGTAACATGCATGATGTCTACAGCCACACTCCCGCATGTTCACTCATCTGCCTCAGGGTGCCGCGATATCTTCCACCGCATCGCTGTTGAAAATAAGTTTCACCTCGTCAGGAATGACCGGCACATAGGTGTTCATGCCGAATTCAGACCGCTTGATTTGCGCCCAGGCATCAAAGCCGCACACCGGCTTTTTCATGACTGGGTTCAGGCCACAGGCGATGCGGGTGACGTGCAGCGTCACCGGCTTGGTCACCCCGCGCAGCGTCAGGTTGCCTTCCACCGTCGCATGGTCCTTGCCCGGATAGGTCACCTTGGTTGACTTGTAAGTCATGGTCGGATATTGGGCAGCATCGAAGAACGGCGCGGCCAGCAGATCTTCGTCGCGCTTGGCATTGCCGGTATCCAGCGAGTTGACCTGGATCGTGGCGTCCACCGCGCCCAGGTTCTTCTCCCGGTCCATGGTGATCTTGCCGGCAGTCTGATTGAATTGGCCATGCAAAGTGGAAAACGCCAGATGACGGATTTCAAACTGCGGATAGGTGTGAGCCGGATCCAGGGTATAGGTCGCGGCGTGGGCAGAAACAGAACAGGCCAGCGAAGCAAGCAATGCGGTGATCATCATGCGCATGGGAGTCTCCTTTTGAGAAGTCGATTGAGCGTTGGTGTTTCGATAGGCTGCAAGCGTACGCTGGCCAACATCCTGGAACCAGCTGGAATTCCTGAATGAGTCATTCAATCGTTTTGAACCTGGGTTCAAGCCAAAGGTTCCGGTACATGCCTTGATCTACCAGATACTCGCCGACCTCGTCGTCCTCATCCACTTGGTGTTCATCGGTTTCGTCCTATTCGGCGGCCTTCTCGCCTTGCGCTGGCGCTGGGTGCCCTGGCTGCATCTTCCGGCCGCGCTGTGGGGTGCGTTCGTGGAGTTCACCGGACTCATCTGCCCGCTCACACCGCTGGAAAATGCGCTGCGGCAGGCTGCGGGCGGCGCCGCGTATGCGGGAGATTTTGTCGCGCAGCACGTTATTCCAATCATCTATCCCGCTACGCTGACGCGGGAACTGCAGATCAGGCTGGGGCTGCTCGTCTGCCTGATCAACCTGGGTCTCTATCTGGCCTTCTGGCGCCGCCTGCGCCAAGCCCGGTCCTGACTGCTCGGATGCTTCCACCGCTGTCCAGTGGATCACAGGCCGTTCCGGAATTTGGCCGACATCGCCACCCTGTATCGCTTCGTTGTTGAGGGTGAGCTTCAGTTCGTTGGCAGGCAAAGGAAGACAGCTCTTGGTGCCGAGTGCCGAGCGCTTGATACTCGCATAGGAGTCAACGTTGCAAGGCAAACCCTTGATAGGGGTATTCCGTGAAACCCTTGCGGGTTGCCACGAGCTATCGACCACTCGCCCAGCTTGGCCGCGATCGCAATCTAAACCGATGCGGTCCTTCAACCAAGAGGAAAAGGGCGCCAGATGACCGCGGTACGCAGACACGTGCGAATGAGCGGACGCGAAGCTGCGGGATTCAAACCGTGTCACTTGTGTTTCGGTTAATTTAGGATAGGATCATTTCCATAAGCTAAGTGGCGCTGAATGGCCGGGGATTTTCTGCCTCGGCCTTTGCTTGAATCTGGGGGGGTCAAGAAATGAAAGAGGTCATTGCGCGTCTGATCACATTGATCGCATTCCTGCTGATGGGCGCCAGCGCGTTGGCCTCGCCCTTCAGCCGCATGTATTCATTCGGGGACAGCCTCTCGGACGTCGGCAGCAACCCGTCAGCAGTGCTGAGCATCTACACATTGCTTGGCAACACATGCGACCCCGGCCATCCCTGCCCGCCCTATGTGGGCGGCCACTATACAAACGGTCCGACTGCCGCGGAATATCTGGCTGACGCCGTCGTGTCGGGCGGCGCCAACCCGGCAAACTTCTACAGCTATGCGGTTGCTGGCGCCACCTCGGGCATCGGCAACTTTGGCGACGGTGGTACCGCCACCACTGTTGGCCTCTTTGGATTGCCTGCCATGGCCCAGGAAATCGGCTTATACGTGACGCTTTCTGGCGGCGTGGCCGACCCTGGTGCCTTGTATTTCATCTGGGGCGGAGCCAATGATTTTCTGACTGGCGACGATGCTGGCAACGCTGCACAGAACATTGCCAACTATGTCGGCGCGCTGGCCGCGATAGGCGCAACCCACATACTGGTCCCCAATCTTCCGGATCTGAGCCTCACGCCTTTTGTAC
This sequence comes from uncultured beta proteobacterium, assembly GCA_963782495.1. Taxonomy (GTDB): domain Bacteria; phylum Pseudomonadota; class Gammaproteobacteria; order Burkholderiales; family Thiobacillaceae; genus DASQBT01. Next base: position 273,168 of record CAWAJU010000009.1, read on the forward strand.
AAAGCCTGGGGCCACCTGGGGTGGCGGCAGGCCATGGGTTCTCGACTGACTTCAACTCCACCCTCGCCGGCTTGCTCGACAACCTGAGCGTGCTGTTTCCGACCACCGACATTATCCAGTTCGACACCTACTCATTCTTCAATGATGTTGTGACCTACCCCGGCAAGTACGGCTTTACCGATGCACAGGATGCCTGCCTGCTCACGCCGTCCTGCATCGCAAGCGACTTTGTGTCCTGGGATGGCTTCCACCCCACCACCCACGCGGATGCGGTCATTGCGGCGGCCTTTGCCAAGTCGGTTCCGGAGCCGGCCAGCGTCTTCCTGCTCGCAATTGGTTTGCTTGCGTTGTTGGCGAAAAATACTCAAGTTCGCGGGACGCGCCTGGCGCGCAGCTAGCGGATTAGTCGACCGGGGCTGACCGATGTGGGCCCCAGGCCGCCAGCCTTTTCGCGGACAAGCCGAAGGCCTGCAGAAAACGCACCCGGCTTGCACTGCGCTCGTGGGCCGCCGCGACACCTCCGCCATCGTCTTGGTCCGCTCTCAGATAAGACAGTGCGCTGTCCTCGATGTTGCAGCGGCAAGCCTGGGCGGCAAGCAGGGCGCCAACCCAGTCGGCCTCGCGTTCCTGCTGCTGCCACAGTACTGACATGCGCAAGGCCAGGATGAAGTTGTCTTCCAGCAGTTGCATGGCCTCCGCGCCCTTGCGGGTCCAGTTCTCAGGCTTGCCGGACAGGGCCGTCGCGGCCACGGCATCTTCATCGAAGTGGCGCTGGGCGATATGCACGATCTCGTGGCCGATCAGGAATGAAAGGTGACAGAAGCCCAGCTTGAGCGCGGACGGAGCAATGACGACCGCATTGGGTGCAAACGAATAGGCTGGACCGTTGGCCTCGCTGGGCGCCCGCAGGAAATGAACCTTCTTGAGTCCTGCGAGCCTTGCCATCGTTCGCCATTCCGGCCTGACCCGCATGGGCCGGCAGCCGTCGCAAGGCGTGTAGGTCCAGTCGAACCGCGGGGTGGTGGGCTGATCCGGAAACCACTTGGCGCGGGTGGAATTCCCGGCCTCGGCGAACAGGGGCGTCAGCAACAAGGCACAAGCGATCCAGCCAGATACTCGAACAGGTGTGAATCGCACGATGCGCAGAATCAACGCAGCACAAGCCATACAACCTCCCGCACTGTTTCGGGCCCACTCTATGACTATATGCGGTTGCAGTGCAGATTTCTTGAGACTGTTTCGGCTATGGACCGACCGCCACACTTTCGATCCGGACTAAGTTTGCCTCGATCACGAAAACTGTGATGGCCCCACTCGCAGCACAGGCTATCCTTAGAGCAGCGGTGCAATATGCGCAAGATGCATTACTGATGCGCATGCCCGGGTGATGCAGGGCTGCGCCTGATTGTCGAAAAGGAGCTTGATCATGAAACCCCGGCTTTCCCGTATTACCTTGTGTCTGACCCTGACCATAGCAGGCGGAATGGCAGGATTGTGGAGCAGTACCACGCAAGCCGCGGGTGATGCCGCGGCAGGAGAAAAGAAGGCCTATTTCTGTTCCACCTGCCATGGTGCGGATGGCAACGCCACCATCACCGGCACGCCGCGGCTCGCGGGGATGAGTGTCAAGCAGTTCACCGCGAAGATGAAGGCCTACAAGTCCGGCAAGGTCGTTTACCATCCCATGATGGCGATCCTGACGAGCGGGTTGAATGACCAGGACATCGCTGACCTGGCAGCCTTCTATGCCAGCCGCAAACCCCAGGACAGCGTGAAACCCTATAGTTCGCCGTCGTTGAACTAGGCGCAGGAAGGCGGCAGGCGCGGTACAAGTGCACGCAGGCCTATGAATGGTGGCGTACGCAGCGGGTGTTTTCGCGGCGACGTTCGGCCGACGCGGGACACTTCGATTGCAAGCTGGCAGCCCCGGCGACGGAACTGGCCGGGCTCAGTTCTGTTTCGGGCAGTTCCCGGTACAGACGGTTTGAGGGATGCGCTTGCCGCCGCAGCCGACGAAACACGCGTCAAAGCTCGGCAGACAGCCGCAATCAGCCTGGCATTTCTCCTTTTCCAGCGCGGCTTTCACGTCCCCGCGTGTCGGCATGGTCGGCACGGGATTGGGCAGCGGGTAGTACGGACCGGGCCAGGGCGAATAATAGCCGGGGTAATACGGCCAGGGATCATAGGGCCAGCTCATCCATATCCGCGTGCGATAAGCCTGGAGTTCAAGGGAGTAGTCCCTCAGCTCCTGCTCGTACAACTTGAGCACCTGTGTGTAACCATCTTCCACCAGCGGTTCGATATCCTTCTGACACGCCTGATGGCGGGTCTGACAGCCCGCCTGGCAGGTTTGCTTGCTCTGCTCGCAGGCCTGCACGCAGGCCAGGCCCTGCGCATCGGCCGGTGGTTCATAGCGGTAGGCAGTCTGGTACTGAGGAGCGGCACAGCCACTCAGACCCGCCATCACAATCAAGGTCGTAAATAAGGTGTGACCTGAGGGCATGTGCATTGCTTTCATTCGCATTACGATCAGCTTTCACGATAGCTTACAACAGGGCAAAGAGCGTGAGGCTCGGCGAGACGTCCAGGGACCAGACTGGATACGTGCAAACACCTGCCACGCGTTGACCGCGCGACAATATTGACTGGCGTCAATGTCTGAATTGCGTGAACGTGCTATGTTGGCGCAATTCCAACCGTCATGAGGATGCGGCATGAAGATCGGTAGCCCCGCATTCCTTTCATGCGACCCACTCGGTCCGGCAGCTGCAAAGTTGGGTTGCCAAGACCCGCGGTATTTAAGTCTAATGGTCTGGGATATGCGTAGCATCGTTGCACATCGTTCAAGCGCGAGGTCGTGAGGGTAATAACTCAACTTGCCAAGTATCTGCGCCAGCCTTGGCCCGGCCTGGCAAACCCCTGCCAGGGAAATCCGTGGCACGATTTCCATCATTATGCGAATACTCTACAACTCAAGGTGGATCCTGTGAGCAATTCGAAACACGGCCCCAAATTCTGGATCGGCAACGCCTTGCTCACCCTGGCTTTCATCTGCCTTTTCTTTATGGCCAGCGTGTCGGCTTACCTTGGCGCGTGGGCCATGGCGCTGTGGATAGCACTGGCTGCAAGCGGTTTCTATCTCATCACTTCGGACAAGGATGGTTCCGACAGTCTGCCCGATTGAGCTTTGTCTGGGCGGTACTAATCCCCCAGCATGGCGCCCCACTGCGCTTCGCCGGCCCGGTATAAGTCGCAAAGCTCGGCTGCCGTTTGCCGCACCGCGCCGGCTGGCAGCGCAAGCGACACTCTGAGCGCAGGCTCAAGACTTGCAACCGCAACACAACGCAGCACGTCCTGCGGCTCCCAGGTTTCAGCAAATGCCCCCGTTTTGCTTGGCCGTCCTACTTGTTGTGGCGCCATCAAACTGACCCGGGGCAAGCCATAGGCCAGCGCGACGACGCGACCGTGCAGGCTGCTGCCGCAAAATCCCTGGCTGTTGGCGATCAGGGCGCAGATGTCCCACAGGTTCAGGGACCGAAAGACACGTCCGACGCCAGCCGGGAGTTTGGCCAGTAGCCGTTCATACGTATCAAGGCTGTCGTGCCAGGGCGCCGCTCCGGCCCGAAACAGCACCAGCCCCAGGCCCGAGTCGGCGCACCCTGCGGCGAGGCTGCGCGCAAGCTCTGTCAGCGTGGCATCGTCGGCAAACTCATCGCTGAACTGGCAGGCCAGATAGCCCTGCGGATGGAGCTGTGCGATTTCCGCTGGCTCGCCCTGCCGCCCATGCTGATCGATGAGATCGCCAAAGCATGCCGCCACCATCACCGCGGGATCAGGGCACAGGCTGGCCTCCACCCCCTCTGCCCGCAGCGCCGTCCAGGTAAGATGATCCCGCACACTAAGCCAGTCGGCGGATTTCAGGGCGCCAAGCACTTCACCACGCTGGGAAGCCATGAGGCTGGCCCATTCCACCCCGCCGACCGCATTGAAAATGACCCGCTGCGGCGAGGCCATGTCGTCGCGCGCCGCGACATACGGCATCGCTCGCTTAGTGTCCAGCTTCCGTGCGGCCCAGGCTGCTGCGGCAGTCGGATCGCTGTCGTAGCGCGCAATTGCCTCGGTCGCCCGGGCCGGCGTCAGCAGCATGATGGCGGCCTGATACGCGGTGCAGCTCAGCAACTCGCCGCCAACGTGAATCAGGTGAGCGGGACCCTCGCGCCCCAGTGTTGCGAGCGATTGCACGTGATGGCCGCCGAATCCGCTCAGGTCTCGCTCCAACAGCCCGGCACGTTGCATTTGCCGCCCCGGCATCAGCGCCGTCAACACGTGGGGAAACAGCAGGTCACCCAGATTGTGGCGGTCGAAGGCGCCAAACAGGAGAATGGGGACGGTCAGCTTTTCAGCTCCCCGTCATCTGCGCCTTCTTGCGCACCAGGTGCCCGGCCTGATAGTCGCGAAACGCCTGCTCGATTTCTTCCTGCGTGTTCATGACGAAAGGCCCGTATTGCGCCACCGGTTCGCCGATCGGTTTGCCGGCGACCAGAATCAGGCGCGCGCCGGCAGGTCCGGCGACGATTTCCACGTCGTCGCCCTCGCCCAGCACCGCAAGGCCGTGCCGCCGCACCGTGGTACCGCCCACCGCGGCGCTCCCCTCATACACATAGATGAACGCGCTGTAGGAAGCTTTCAGGGCGCGCGCGAACACCGCGTTCGCGTCCAGCGCCACATCCAGATATTGGACATCGGTCCGTGGATCATCGACCACGCCATGCCTGCCGCCGTATTCTCCTGCCAGCAAACGGACGCGAATTGCGCCGTCCCGCACTTCAGGAATCGCCTCGGGAGAGAATTCCTGGTACACGGGATCGCTCATCTTTTCGCTCGCGGGCAGGTTGATCCAGAGCTGGAAGCCGCGCATCAGGCCGTTGCTTTGCTGCGGCATCTCGGAATGGATCACGCCGCTCGCAGCCTTCATCCACTGCGCGCCGCCGGAACGCAGGTCGCCCTTGTTGCCCATGCTGTCCTGATGCTGCATGTGGCCGTCGATCATATAGGTGAAGGTAATGAAGCCCCGATGCGGATGATCGGGAAATCCGGCAATATAGTCGTTCGGGTCGTCGCTGCTGAAATGGTCCAGCATCAGAAAGGGATCGAGCCTCCGCAGCGCCGGGGTGCCGAGGGTGCGATGCACGGTCACGCCGGCGCCCTCGGTGACGGCGGCTGCCTGGATCAACTGGCGCACTGTTCGATTCATGGTCTGCTCCTCTTCTCGCTTAACACTGTGGACCGGCCAAGCCTCTTGTCACCCCCCCGAGTATCATTAAAGCCGATTTCAACGAGGAGAGCCATGATGCGCATGTCATTTTTTGGTCTGTATCTCGCGGTCGCCGCCCTGGTCATTCCCGTCCAGCTGTATGCCGACGAGTTCGACATTCAGCCGCCGAAGGTTTTGGGCGTGAAGAAACACACCAACATCAAGGTGGTTTACGACCTCAGGGACGATGTCTGGGACGCGGGGATAGGACAAGGCCTCTACTACGCTCGCGGACTGCTGGAGTCCTACGAGGGGCTCAAGATCAAGCCCAAGGACCTGAAGATCAGCGTCGTGCTGCATGGCAACGCCGCCTATTGGCTGTTGAACGACCCGGCCTACCGGGATTTCAAGAACGATCCCTTTGGCTACAACCCCAACGCCAAAGTGGTGGCTGAACTCATCGCCAATGGAGTGAGTGTGGAGATCTGCCACCTGACCATGCGGGCAAACGGCTTTCAGCCGGAAGAACTACTGCCCGGCGTAGTGATGGTGCATGACGCCTATACCCGCCTGATCGACTTGCAGCAGCGGGGCTATGCGTATATCCGGTTCTGAATGCTGGCCAAGCGGGGGCAGTGTAAGTGCCTCCACGCAATGCCGTGATCCAGTGATATTTTCGGGCTAAATCTTTGTCAGCAAAGGCCGGCGCAGGAACCTGGCCGAGGATGCCGGCCGTCACGCCAATCAGGCGTGGTGCAGCATTTGTTGGTAAAGGCTTGAGGACGCATCGCCCTCATTTGGCGCGGCAGAAGCTGGGGCGCCGCGCCGGCGAATTCTTGAAAGGACGCTCGCCAAAGGCTGATTGTACGGTTGGAACTGGCGGATGCTGAGATCGATTGTGGGGAGCGGTGGCTTGGCCGTAGTGGGCATAGCACAACGAAAAGTTGCGTACTCATCGACAGTAACTCGGCGCCCTGGTCGCCAAATTTTGATATCGAGCGCCCGCCCCGTCGACAACCCGAATCCAGGCGCCTCCGCGTCCGATTTGACAACTCGCAAGTGTGGCCTTGCACGGACCCGGCCCCGCACAGATGACTGTTCCACAGCCGCCCCTGGTTCCGCAAACCACACCATCCAGTTGGCAGTGGTTCCCACTGGCAAACGCATAGGTCTGGACGCCTGCACTGGGGTTCCACGTCGCTTCGACTGTATACGTTCCCAAGCCATCACAAACGGACGACTTCTGCGCCAAACCAAAGTCATGTACACGACTCGCGCCGAGCGCATTGATGCTTGGAAACGCCATGGCCATGGCAAGCAAGATCCAGGTAAGGCTTTTCATGATCCACTCCTCAACCAAATCTTCCTGCACCGGATACGACATTGAACGCGGTTGGTTTATAGGTCCCTCGACCCCACCCCGTCAAGCATCTGCCCCGCAATCCATTTCAGCATGCATCTGTTTCCGAGCAGTCGCATTCGGGACAAGCTGTTGCTCCCGACCTACAGCGGGTGGCAAGCTATCGAAGAACTTGAACAGAGACCGGCCCAAGCCAATCTGCCCGTATTATCATCACATATGCGGGCAGAAAACCAGGAATGCGCAGCCATGCTTCAAGCAGCCACACCTCGGAGGGGCGTATGCCGAAACAGCACGTGAGCACGTTCGCTTTACTCGCTAAGGGTTGGAAATAATATGTCAGCTGCCTGGTGGCTCAACCTGACCGGCCTATGTCTTGTGACACTGGGTGCCGGAATCATGTATGTCTTCCCTCCTCGCATCCCGCGATTTAACGAAAAGGGGGAGTCCTTCGTTGAATGGGTCGGGGATTCATCTGCTCAACGCGTGCGCTCTTGGCAAAACCCGCGTTCCTTATCGCGCCTGGCGCCCGCGCTCTTGTTCGTTGGATTCCTGTTTCAGCTCGTAGCAGCCCTGACGCCACCCGGCTAAGAACATCAGTCTCAAACAAGGGGGCAGGCTCCCCATCTGCTGAAACCACCGCGCAAGCCGCCTGTCGTTTCGATCAGCTGCCGGACCAAGCGGCGCATCTCGCCGGTGCCGGTTCCGAAGGTAAGTTTGCGCAGCTCTACGAGGGAATGGCCGAGTCCGGTGAGCCGGGCCGCGGGCTCTTGGCCGCGCTCGCCAGGATCTCGTCTCGAAATGCCTGGTTGGTGCTTGCATCGACCACGAGCAGGCAACGACGAAGCAGCACTTCGTCGACCAGGTGGCCGATCTCATGGGTGCAAACGGCGTGCTCGGCATCGAAGCTGCGCAGATCCATCAGCACCGTATCGCCCTCCTTTACGAGGTGCGGCAGGACGGCTTTCCAGGATTCCGCGTGGCAAAAGAAATTTTTGATATGGAAGCTTCCGTCCGGACCGGCAGCCCTGTCCCGTTCGGCGAGGCTCTTCGCCAGCGAGACTTGATCGCCGACAAAGTGCCGCTCCGGCTTGCCGGCGAGAAAATTCAGAAACTGGTGCCGCTGCATGGTGCTGGTTGCGAGATCCGGACCGGTGATCAACTGGATGCTGCCCACATGGCGCCAATGTTTCGCGACACTTTCGAGCAGCGCCTCGTTGCGCCGGCCGAGTGAGAAGACGCGCAGAAACGTCAGCCCGATCGGCTGCCACAGCGCCCGCGTCGAGCAAGCTGCGGCCGGCATCCAGCTCAGTTTCTGACGGTTCAGATCGTGACCTGGCTGCTGGAGAAGTGGAGAGTGAAGCCCAGCGGATGAACACTTGCGCGATCACGAACGCTCGTTCAGCCACCAACGTGGAAATTTCAGAGCGCCGTGGCATCGGTGATTCAACCATGCCGGTCCCCCCGGATCTTCGTTGCCATGTTGCTGCATGGCAGTGGACATGCGGCGGCGCCAATGTGGCAAAGGGGCCGGATCGAAGACCCGGCCCCTTTGTACCTCACATAAATGGCGCGCCCGTTAGAGTCGGGCGGGCTCGCCGGGTGGGAGGTGTTAAATGTGCTTGATGGAAGCGGCCAGCTTGCCCTTGGGGCCGGTCTTGACCTCGTAGGAGACGCGCTGCGCTTCCTTCAGGGACTTGAAGCCGCTGTCCTGGATTTCGGAGAAGTGCGCGAAGAGATCTTCGCCACCTTCGTCAGGGGTGATAAAACCGAAGCCCTTGCCATCGTTGAACCATTTCACTATGCCTGTAGACATTTACATTCCTTTTTGAAACAAGATAATCCGGACTCGCGCCCGGTTGGGTGCGGCTGCATCAAGGATTGTAGGAGGGTACGGAAGTGACGGTGCCCGATGAGGGCGGTGACTGCGGAACTGAAGCTACACTGATTGAATTGACTGCCGACACACAGTACAGGCAATCGGCTGAACAAGCAAACACTATATTCTTCTTTCATGCACTGCATCACAGAGTGAGCCCGTCGACCCGCGTTGCGACGCTCAACACCGGTTGCCGTCCGGACAAGCTGAGGTAGCCTCCGGCTACTGGCGGCACAGCCACGGCGTCCCGGTTTCGGCAGCGAACGAAGTCGGCGAACACGCCACACGGCGAATGACCGTCTCACCTTGCGCGATCGATGGGTGTGGACCGGCCCTTGCCCGGAAAATGGCCCTTCACGAATGTGATGTGGTAGCAATTTATGATCTCGCGTGCGGCCTCGAAGGTTTCGGCGGCACCCGCCAGATAGAACAGCCAGACCCTGCGGAATTTCTCGTTGAACCGAACAGGGTCGATCGCATGAATTTCCTCCCAGCGGGTCTCGAAATTGTGTAACCACTGCTCCACAGTGCGCTGGTAATGATAGGAGCGGTTCTCTATTGCCCTCACATCCAGGCCATATTTCTCCATGAAGATCAACGTTTCCGCCAGGCTTGGAATGTAGCCGCCGGGAAAGAGATGCTTGATCGTGCAGTAGTTGGTCGGCCGCTTCCTGATGTTGAAGGTCGAGGATATCAGGCCGATGCCCCCCGGGCGCAGACCGATGGCAATGCTCCTGATCCATTGCTCGTTGCAATCCCGTCCGGCGTGCTCGTGAACGCCGATCGAGACGAACCGATCGTAGCTGGAAAGCTCGTCTGCCAGCTGGCGATGATCCTTTTCCACAAGCTCAAGCTTGCCGCGGAAGTTACGGGATCTCATTATCATCCGCATGCCATCGTTCTGGCTCGGGACGAGTCCGTAGCTGGTCACATCGGCGCCATACTTCTCGGCAGCCAGCATCGACATGTATCCCCAGCCGGGTCCGACTTCGACCAGCTTGTCGCCGGGGCTGAGCTGAAGCTTCTGGCAGATCAGGTCGAAGTTGTTGTGTTGCGCCTCATCGAGGGTGCGCGTGTCTTCCTTCCAAAACCCCTCGCTATAGCCGTAGGTATCGCCGAGCACGTGATGAAAGAACTCTGTCGGCAGGCCGTAGTGGAAGGTGGCGTTGCGCTTCGCCTGGGCGAAATCCTTATTGTTCTGCCGCCACTCCAGGATTCGTCGTTTGACAAAGGTCAGCGGATGTTCGAAGCGCCCATACGGCTTTCGAAATCCGATATTGATCAGCCTGCGCAGGCCTTGCTCACCGACGATATCAACGTCGCCGTTGAAGTACGACTCGAGGAATTCGAACATCCCGCCGAGCGCCATGCGCCATTCCGCGGCGCGGTTGCGGATGATGATCGTGACGTCCGGTTCGCCAAGCCGCGTGCTGTGGTAGGTGCTGTTGTCGGAAAAAACCAACTTCAGGTGATACTTCTGGCCTGCAGCAACGCTACCGACGATGCGCCGGATCAGCGTTCTAAGCATGGCGAAATCTTAAACGATCAGCGGCTCGTGAATCCACGGGGTACATCTTTGCCTGCATCCTCCCAAACGCAATCGACCGGTATTTTATCGACATCTTTGGATCGATGGGAACTCCCTTGACGCCCTGCCCTGAACCAACGTCAAACCCTGTTCCCAAGACAGAATGCCGCCCCCGCGACACAGTTTTGCCGAGCGTGTCTCCGTGCGGTTTGTGCGACAAGGTCTGGGGGCGTGTCGTGATGGTTCGGCTTGTGGCATGAACCGTGTGCATACGCCGAGTACTCAGTAATGCAAACCGATCGTCAGTTCCAGGTTTTGCCCGTCGTACTGAAAGCTGGCGGCAGAGAACGAAGGCGCGCCGCGCAAGCCTTTTGCGTCATTTGAAAAACCGTAGCCCTCTGTCGGGATCTTGATCCAGTTAGTGTCAAGTTTGCCGTTCATGTTTTCATCATGAATGACGGCAAGTGCATAGGTTCCCGGTGGTATGTCCTCAAAGTCGCAGCGCGCCTCCTTGTCCCGAACTTTTATGACCATGATATTGGTTGCGAAGCGCAGATACTCGGTAGGGAAACCCTTTGACGATTCGAACAGCGCGCAAGCTACGTCCCCGGTGCTGTTTCTGATGTCCAGAATCTTTAAGTGAATTCCGGGGCATGGTGATTGGGCGAAGACGAGGGCGGGAAGACTTGCAAACACCAGCCATGCACACCATGTTGCGCATCGAACTCTCATGAGCGACGCCATCGCCGGATTATTGACCGAGGAGGCTGCTGCGGACTTGCGGGACTTCCGAATGGTTGACTCATCCATGATCGGCCCCCGCCGCAAGCAAAGGCCGCGGCGGGGGCTCGCAAATCGTCTACTTGTCCGCGCCACCGTGTATGCCCTTTAGTAGCTATTAAATCTGGTCTACCATGGCCTCAATCAGGGCCACGGCAGCTAATAATACTGCCTCCGCCGCCAGTGCCTTCTTGAACACGCTCGCCTGTTTCATTCTCTCAATGGCGCCGCGCAGAATCACGACTTTCTTTCCCTCACACTGCCCCGAATTCGAATATGGAGCTCTGCGCAGCGCGCACAGCTTGCCCCCGCATTTGTCCCGGTCAACCTGCTTGTCTACCAAAATTATTTGGGCCCGTTCCGCTCATTGGCGTGCCCGCGCAGCTTGCAGGACCTTGCCATGCGGTATCAACCCTTGGTGTCAATGGCATTATACAAGCGCCCATTCTTGATGGTAAAAGCGGACATTGCCAAATGCCCGTCATCGAAAGGTAGCGCCTTGGTGGAATGGCCGACCGGCCGCCCCACAATTGATCTCAGCGTCCGCATGCTCTGGAACACAGATCAGTCATTTACTCTTCGCCTGCGCCAAGGGAAGAAACGGGCGAAACCGTCAGTGAGGATTAGGAGAAGTGGACATTTACCCAAGCGGACCTGGGTGCGAAGTAACGTGGTTAGTCGCCCAGCAGTTCAGCCACCGGCTCAAGCTGCTCGACACGCTGAGCCACGACTTTCACGATGACCGTGATTGGCATGCTCAGAAGCATGCCCCAGACGCCCCAAAGCCATGTCCAGAACAGCAGCGAGACGAACACCGCCGCCGTGTTCATCCTGGCGATCCTCCCCGTCATCCAGGTGGTGACGAAGGTCCCGACGACCGTGGCGATTGTCAGCGAAGCGCTAGCGACGAGCAGCGCCGTGGATGGAGAGTCAAACTGCATGAAGGCCGCCATGCCAAGGGCGGTTGCGGTGACCGCCGGACCGAAGTATGGGATGAGGTGGAGCAGGCCAGCGGCCACTGCCCAGGCGCCGGCGTTCTCCAGGCCGATCCAGCGCAACACGATCCAGGTGAGGAGCCCCGCCAGCACGTTGGTTGCCAGGAGCATGAGCATGTAGCGCTGGATGGATTCGTTGATGTCATCGAGGACATGCACCGTGATCTTCTTGTCCGACAGCGTAGGCCCCGTGAGTCGAACCAGCTTTCTCTTGTAGGTGTCGCCCGACAGCAGGAGAAAGAAAGTCAGGAAGAGCACCATGGCTGCCTGGCCGATCAACCCCGCAGCGCCCATGGAGCCCGCCCAAAGGAAGTTGCCGAGCTTGAAGTCGGGCGCGTCGATGACGACGCGTGTTGTATGCTGTTTGGGCGTCGAAGTCATGTCTGTCGCCTGGCTTGTTGCCCTTTCGATCTGGGTCGCGGCAGTTTGCATCTTCTGCATGGTACTGGCCTGGCCCCTATTCAGACTGGCGAAACCGGCCGACAGCTTGGTTACCGCCGCCGGCACCTGATCAAGTATCCTCTGCATCTGCGCGCGCAACGAGTAGGTCCCCAGGGCAAGCGCGCATACGACAGCCATCATCACGATAGCGGCGCCCACCATGCGCGGGATCCTGATCCGCTCCAGCCAACCGACAAGGGGGTTCAGGGTGTAGGCGAAAAGAACCCCGAGCAGCAGGGAAATGACAAAGCTCTGGGCCCAGTCCAACGCGAAGACCACCGCGACCGTGGCAAGGATGATCAGCGCCAGGCCGTGCCCTGCCTTGGGTAATCGGACTGTGGGCAACGGCGCAGCCGAATCAGGTCCCTCGGTAGGGGGACCGCTGTCCGGAGCGTGCGGTTCAGTGGTTGTGACTGCTGCCATCGGGTCGGACCTCCGTACTATTGCGCAAGGCCGGTAAACCCCGCTGCGCGGCGCGCGGCGACTCTTGCCGCAGGCTGCCGAACCACAGCGCATATTGCCGCGTGAACTCCGCCCCGAGAAAGAAAATCAGCGATGAGTAATACACCCACAACAGCAACGCGATCACCGATCCGGCGGCGCCAAAGCCCGATGCCACACCGCTGTTGCCCAGATACAAACCGATCGCATATTTTCCCACGCTGAACAGTCCGGCCGTGAAGGCGGCACCGATCCAGACATCGCGCCACGACAGCGGTGCGTCCGGCAGGGTCTTGTAGATGACCGCGAACAAGCAGGCGATGACACCGAAGGAAATCAGGGAGGAGATCGTCGCGAGTAGCACGGTGGAACTGCCAAAGACTCCATCCGCATAGCGTTCAAGCATCGCCAGCGCGGCACTGACGACAAGAGAGACGAGCAGCAGGAAAGCCAGAACAAGCACCAAGCCAAAGGACAGTAGCCGGGTTCTCAACAGCTCGCGGAACGCCGATCGACGCGTCTCGTCGATACCCCACAGTTCATCCAGACTGCCCTTCAGCTCAGCGAACACGCTGGTGGCGCCCAGCAGCAGCAGAACGGTCGCCACAAGTGTCGCCACTCGGCCGGAGGCGGGATCCCGCGCGGCCGCCAGCAATGCCTGGATCGCCCGGGCGCCATTCGGTCCCACCAGCCCTTGCACTTGGGCAACGATCTCGCCCTGGGCAGCCGCAGCGCCGAACAAGTAGCCAGCGACGGCGATGGCCAGTATCAGAATAGGTGTCATGGAAAACAAGGTATAGAAGGCCAGGGCTGCACCTTTGCTGGTGCCCCGGTGGTCGATCCAGGATCTCAGCGACTCGATCAGGACGATTTTCAGCCGCTTTGCCCAATCCGTACCCGCGCCGTGCCAAATTGGTGGCATGACGGTCATACGTTTATGCTATCGATGCGATCAGCGGGACCACATGCGAAACCGAGCGGCGACATTCACAAAGAAGAACAAGCTGTGCCCCACTGCCGTTACCGGACCTGACATCCGGCAACGGTCCGCGGCCAGCCTCGCTTACTTGACTTGCATGCCGTTATTGACGGATACCACACCCTTGACGCCCCGCGCCACGTCAACCGCCTTGTTGATGTCCGCCTGCGAACTCACGAAGCCACTCAGTTGAACCACGCCCTTGAAGGTCTCAACATTGATTTCGGTGGATTTCAGGGTGGGTTCGTTGAAAATCGCCGCCTTGACTTTTGTGGTCAGGACCGCGTCGTCGACATACTCGCCCGTCCCTTCCTGCTTCGAGGTGGAAGAACAGCCCACGGCAGACACCAGCGTGACGGCCAGGAAAATTGCGGAACAATACTTGTTAAGTTGATTCATGATTTACTCTCCAAATGCGACTTGACGAAAGAACACTCGATTCCAGCCCCTTGTCGACCACACACTTATCGTGTGCCATGTCGAACCCACAAGATCAGATTATTCTTCTTGGCTCAGTTCAGTCTGTACGGTGCCGCACATATTGCGCGAGATAGACCTTCTCGCTTTCTGAAACTGGAAATAGATTGATTTTCATCCTGGTTCATTTCGGCAATGCATGGGCGTTGTTCAGTGCTGTTCATCCATGGAATTCCTCTCTCCGGATTCCGCGCTCCACCTGGAGCCTGGCCTTAACCGCCTGGCCGACGCAGCGGTCTTGCCGCTCGCATGGCGCATAAACGCGCTTGGCGAGCTGCAGTGTCCAATCTACAGGCGCCTTCGCCAATAGCGGCACCGCCGTCACGACGTCAAACCCCGGTCAACGCTCCTTTCAATTGTGTTATTTCGCCCCGATTTCCGTGCGCAGTCAGGTGACCCTAGCAGCTTGAAGTTCCTGCTCCGTTTAGCGCATCAAGTCCTTTTCGATATCATCCAGGGCTTTGCGCATTTCCAGCGGGATAAGCTTATCCGCAGCGATTTGATTGATCTCCGGCACATCCCAATTGAGCATCGCGCGGAATTTTTCGACCAGGCTCTTTACGTCAGCGATCATTTGATCGCGATGTCCTTCCAATTCCAGCTGCTCGATCCTTGCAATTTCGTTCTTTTACCCCGCTTTCGGCGTCGAATCATCGACGCCATTGGAACCCTGTGCCGCAAGCGCGCCCGCCGTGGTGGGCTTGCCCTTGAGTATCCACTCGAAGGCGACGCCGATCAGCGCGCCCAGGACCGGTCCCGCCACATAGATCCACGCAGTGCCGAGGTCACCACGCACCAGGTCCGGCGCCAGCGATCGCACCGGGTTCATCGAGGCGCCACTGATCGGTGCCGACCAAAGACCTGCCAGCGCAATATATCCACCTACTGCAATGGCGCCGTTGGCGCCGATGTTGCGCGCGCCTGCGGCCGTGCCCAGGATCGTGTTCACCAGCCCGGCGGTCAACACCACTTCCATCGCCAACGCCGTTCCGCTGGCTACACCACTGCCCGGCACGGTCGCACCCAGCATGCCGACGGTGCCAAACATGGCTCGCAGAAAAAGCGCCGCCGCAAGACCACCGATCATCTGTGCCACGACGTAGCCCGGTACCCGATGCCACGGGAAATTGCGCCGCACGGCGAATGCCAGTGTGACGGCCGGGTTCAAATGCGCCCCGCTCACGGTACCCATGAAGTAGATGATCGCCATCACCATGAGCCCGGGCGCAACCACGATCATGCCAAGAGTGACAGCGCCGCCGCTCCTGGCGGCGACGATCCCACCACCGGCAGCGACGAGAACCAGCAGGAACGTGCCCCAGGCCTCGGCGAACAGACGGCGCCACTCGTGCGCTGGATTCAGGAAGTCAGGAGACACCTGCTTCTGAACCATCCGTTCCTGCTGATCCGTGTTATTCCGGTTTTTGGGAGATATGGTCATACACCCCTCGTTTGGTTGCTGCGTCAGTCCTGCTTCGCAAGCCGCTGGCGGATTGACAACAATTCCTTCTGGCGCTTGGCGTCAGTTTCCGGGTAGGACATTTTGAGCGCCTTGAACGTATCGAGAATGATCCTCGAAACAATCAGCCGGGCATTCTCCTTGTCGTCGGCGGGCACCACGTACCAAGGCGCATGCTGGGTGCTCGTCGCGCTCAGGCACGCCTCATAGGCCTGCATATACTGGTCCCAGAAGCCCCGCTCCACGATGTCCGCGAGGCTGAATTTCCAGTTCTTTTCGGGTTCGTCGATGCGATCAAGAAAGCGCTTGCGCTGCTCCTCCTTCGAGAGGTGAAGATAGAACTTGATGATCCGCGTGCCGTTTCGATAAAGGTGGTTCTCCAGGTCGACGATGGAACGATATCGATCCTGCCAGATCGTCTTTTCGTCGAGCAGGCCATCCGGAAGACCTTGACTTTGCAGAATCTCCGGATGCACGCGCACGATCAACACTTCCTCATAATAGGATCGGTTGAAGATGCCGATGCGGCCGCGTTCCGGCAGACACTGGGAGGTACGCCACAAGAAATCGTGCTCGAGTTCCGTGGCACTCGGATGCTTGAAGCTGAACACCTGGCAGCCTTGTGGATTGACGCCGGACATGACGTACCGGATCGCGCCATCCTTGCCGGCCGCGTCCATGGCCTGAAAGATCAGCAGCACTGCATAGCGGTTGGAGGCGTAGTGAAGGCGTTGCAACTCACTTAGCTCCTCCACTTGTTCTTCAAGGCATTTGCTGTACTCCTTCTTCGACTTGTACACCGGTTTCACCCGCGTCGGCCACTTCTTGAGATCGACCTGCTCGCCTTCCTGTACACAGAAATCCTTCGATTTGATCTTCATCTTCATCCTCTCAGTCAGTGAGCTGCGCTGCCAGGCGCTGCTTATTTCTGGGGTCCATCCGGTTCATCTTTCCGATTCTCCCGCTCCGCCTTCTCCCATTCCTCAACGGCTCGAACCTCCTGGCGCCCCAACTCCTCGTAAAGTTCATGCACTCGCTTGACGAGCTGCGGCGTCAAATCGGACGGTGTCTTGACCCTGGTTTCAGGCTTGGGTCTGGCATTGGCTTCGGTCTGCGGCTCAAGCTCGGCTACAGGTTTAGGCTCAGCAACGTTGGTTTCGGGCTTAGACCCAGCCAGGGTTTCAGGATTGGCTTCCGCCTGGGCTTGATCTTCCCGAACCTCCCGCTCTGCCTTGTCCCAGTTCTGAACGGATTGACCGTCCTGACGGCCCTGCTGCTCGTATAGCTCATACGCCCGTGTGGCGATCTGCGGCGTCAAATCTGAAGATGTCGTGGCGTCGGCTTCGGGTTTTGTTTCGACCTTGACTTCCGGCTTAGGCCCAGCCTCCTGGGCTTCGGGTTTCGCCTCCACTGCGGGCTTGGCTTCAGCTTTCATCTCGGTTTTCGTCTCAGCTACGTTCGCACCTGGCTCAGGGTCAACCAGAGGCCTGGTTTCCGCCCCGGCTTTGGCGTCATCTGTGGTCTCTGCCGTGGCGTCAGTCTTTGACCCGTCTACCGTTCCCGGCTTCTGTTCAGCCTTGGTTTCAGCATCTGGTACTGTTTTGACCTCAGTTTTTGCTTCGCCTTTTGCCCCAGTCTTCACTGGATCAAAAATCCGATAGGCCAGCAGTTTCACGCGGTCATTCACGACGAACCACAAAAGTGCATAGCCCCACACGAAGCCGGCCCAACCCCAGCCGAGCGGCGTCATGAACAATCCGTAAACCGCGATCAGCGTTGCCACAATTTGTGTGCCGAGCACGGCCCCCCATAGAATCCGTGCGGGGCGTATGGACCAGAACGGGCCGCGTGTGCGGGTGAGGAAAATCGTCAGATGGCCCGCCACCGATAGCTTCAGATACATCAGCGTCTGGATGTGCGCGCGATCGAGATGGAAGACACGCTCGCCTAGATAAAACAGGCCAAAGGCGGAAACCACCCCGATGACGCCCAGCACGGTGGCGATCCCCAGCACCATGCGCATGTTCCAGGCCTCGGGCTGATCCTTGTAATGGACATTGTCATAAGCGATCGACAGGATGGCACCGTCGTTGAGCAAGGCCAGCATCACGATCATCACCGCCGTCAAGGGATAGAAGTTGAACACTACGATTGCCAGCGTCATGAAGAACAGCACGCGCAGCGTTTCGGCGATGCGGTAGATCGCGTAGCTGTTCATGCGCTGGAAAATTCTTCGGCTCTCCTTGACCGCGTCAATGATCACGGACAGGCCGGGTGTCATCAGCACGATGGACGCCGCAGCGCGCGCCGCGTCGGTCGCGTCCGACACGGCAATGCCGCAGTCGGCCTTCTTCAGCGCGGGCGCGTCATTCACGCCGTCCCCGGTCATGCCGACGATATGGCCGCGCTTTTGCAGAACATCCACAATATGGAACTTGTGTTCCGGGAATACCTGGGCGAAACCGTCGGCCTGCTCGATGGACTCGGCCACCTGCGTGCCCTCCTCATGCTTGACGTCGCCCAGGCTGCTGGCATCAAGAATATTGCTGCCCATGTCCAACTTTTTGGCAGTCTCTTTTGCGATGGCCAGTGCGTCGCCCGTCACCATTTTGACTTTCACGCCCATCGCCAGCGCGGTGGCGATGGTGGCCTTGGCATCTTCGCGCGGCGGGTCGAACAAGGGCAGCACGCCAACAAACTGCCATTGGCCGTCGCCACCGGCCCGTGCCACGCCCAACGAACGAAACCCGCGCGCCGCGAATTCATTGACCGCCTTGTCGACGGCGGACTTCACCGCTCCGGTGTTGGCCGACAATGCCAGGATGACTTGCGGCGCGCCCTTCGTCACCTTGAACTGTCCTCCGTCCTTGCCCTTGACGGTGGCCTCGGTGCGCTTGTGCACCGGGTCGAAAGGCTGAAAATGGACTACCTCAAAGGTCTTTAACGAATCCTTGTCTTTCAGGCCGCCCAGCACGGCCAGGTCTATGGTGTCATTGTTGTCGGCCCGCGACGCCAGCGCGGCATCGAGGATGACCTGTTCGGCAGGAATATCATTCAGGCTGAACGGATCGCCCAGCGTCAGTTTGTTCTGGGTCAGGGTGCCGGTCTTGTCGGCGCACAGCACATCCACGCCCGCCAGTTCCTCGATCGCCACCAAGCGGCTCACAATCGCCTGCTTCTTCGCCAACAGGCGCGCGCCCACCGCCATGGTCACCGACAATACCGTCGGCATCGCCACGGGAATGGCCGCGACGGTCAGCACCAGGGCAAACTGCAGCGTGGTGAGGATCGCGTCGCCGCGAAAGATCGCGAAGCCAATGATCACGGCCACCAGTGCCACAGCGAGAATGATCAGGTAATTGCCGATCTTCAGAACCGCCTTTTGAAAATGGCTGGCGGTGTGCGCCTCCTGCACCAGCTGTGCGGTCTTGCCGAAATAGGTGTTCGCACCCGTGGCATAGACCAGTGCGCTGCTTTCACCCCGGCGGATGATCGAACCGGAAAATACCGCGTCGCCGGGCTTGCGCGTGGCGGGCAGGGATTCGCCCGTCAGCGCCGACTGATCGACCGACATCGGATCGCCGTCGAGCAGGCGGGCATCTGCCGGCACAATATCGCCCAGGCGCATGCGGATCACATCGCCCGGCACCAGGTCGCGCGCCGGCGGGTTGACCCACTTCCCGTCACGCTTCACCCGAGCCTTGATCGCCAGCTTGGCTTTGAGGGCCTCGATGGCGTTACCCGCCTGGCGTTCTTCCCAGAATCCCACGACGGCATTGGCCACCAGCAAGAGCAAGATAATGAAGAAATCCGGCCAGTGCCCGACCACGCCCGAAAGAATCACCGCCACCTCGATCATCCAAGGAATGGGCCCCCAGAAATAGGTGAGGAATTTCAGGAAGGCATTGGTCTTCTTCTCTTCAATCTCGTTCGGCCCGTATTGGGTCAGCCGTTTCTGCGCCTCCGCTTGCGTGAGGCCGTCTGGTGATGACCCCAATCTATTCTCTACTTCCGCAAGTGGCAGGGATTTCAGATCATCCTTCGCCCCGGGCTTGGCAGCGGGCTTCGATTCGGGAGCCTTGGGTTGGTCGGTATCGGGTTCCATAATGGCTGCTCTCCTGTGTTTGCTAGGCCGCAGGTCTCGTGCGTTGCAGGATATTTGTTGTCATGCTCATGTCCCTGCCATCGCGGCATGAATTCCTTGCGTCGCAGCAGAAGCCGCTATGCTTCGCCCAACCACTTCCGCGCCTTGGCGGCGTCGGCATGATCGAAATATTGGACCATTGCATTTGTGAACGGTTTGCAGAACATCGCCATGACGTGTTGCCACTGCTTTTCCCCAACCATCGCAAGTCGTTCGATGTCGGCGAAGTGTTTGACGCCGAACTTGGTGTCTTCCCACGCCGCGCCGGCATCCCAGCCGTGGAGGCCGGACATGTCGAACAACACCCGCAACTTTCCGTGCTGCCGGACGAGTCGCTCGAATGCAGGCACAAAGTCCGTGTAATCGTCCCTTACCAGCTTGCCGCTGACGTGAATGGTGAGCAGCTTGCCGTTGTCTTCTTCATTGAGTTCTATGGGCATTGGAGACTCCTTCGCTCTTGTTCCAGATTAGGACCCGCCTGATCGTCGAAAGATTCGTCGAACCAACTCGTCAAGACGCGGAAGTGCTGTGCAGCACCTGAAGGCGAAATGGGCTTTCCGCTGTGCCGCTTTGCGTGCATGACCTGGGAATGAATAGGCAAGTCCGAGAGCGGAAGTCAGGCATTGCAGTTCAAACCACGGCTTCGGGTTGTTCGACTGATTCGTGGTCGTCGATTGCGTCGGCTTCGGTGTTCTTCAGAATGCCCTTCGCCCTGGCGACATCTTCAGGCGTACCGTGCGCGATCAAGGCGAACTTCCCGGCCCCGATCGCCGACTCATAAGCGAGTACGCTATTCTTTGGAATTCCGATGCTGAACAGTCCGGCACCCAGGGCGTTCAGTCCGCCTACAAGCGTGGCCCCCTCCACGCCGCCGACGATTGCGGAGACCAGAGGGCCGGCGACCAACAGCGGCCCCACGCCGGGAATCCAGAAGAAGGCCGACCCGAACAGCAGTCCCCAGATGCCACCCCAGAACGCACCCATCTTGCCCCAGTACTTCATGCGATCGCCGGCATTGTAATAACCGACGACGTGCTCCTCGGTGTGATAGTCGCGCCCGACGATGGAAAGCTGCTTCATGTCGAAGCCGGCCTTCTGCAGTTCCTTTACGGCCAGCTCGGCTTGCGTGTGTGACTTGAACAGTGCGACAACCGTGTTGAGGTTCCGTGTGCCTGAATTCATTGTGATTGCTCCTATCTACATGGGGTTTACATCTGGTTTGCGGTTGTGCGCCAGACAGCTTTGGCCGCAATGGACACAACACCACCGTCAATATGACTAGGCCGAAAAATTACCGTACGCGAAGATTCAGCTCTATTCCGTTCGGTAGCGCACTTATCCGGCCAACTGTTCGCGAGGCGCCTTCGGCCAGAAGCCCGGAACGGCAGATCGGTTGTCGCAAGAAAACCCACCCATCAGTATGGATAGGCCATGGTCGGAGTCCCGCAGCCAGACCTTGTGAATGTCCCAGTGTGGGCTGGCATTTCAGCTCCATTTCATTCGACGCGCTCCGACACATCTGCTCAACAGCGCACAGTCCAGCGTTGCGTACCGCGCTTCCCAGCCAGGACTGAGCCTTTTTGCGCAGACGCGCCCGCGGATCGGGAATCGGGACTCTCAGCCGTGGATGCCGATTTCTGCCAGCAACGACTGGACGCCGTTCCAACTGATCCCCACACCAATGCACAGCATGATGAACGCCGATAGTCTAACCACCACATTCATGCCCGTGTTTCCGATCAGTTTGCTGACCCGATGGGCGTAGCGATACGTCAACAGAATGGATATCGCGATGACGCCGGCACCGATGATGGCGGCGACCAGTTGGATCACCGCGCTTTTGATAGAGTGCGCGTGATTGGCACCGACGGTGATCGCGACCGCAATAGCCCCGGCATCAATTGTCATCGGCAAAGTCAGTGGAGAGATTGCTCGCCCTAGAGCAAAGAGCTTGGCGTGGATTGGGTCTAATGTCACATCTGTCGGCTTGGAATTGTCGGCCAAGAGATTCCAACTCAGCGCGCACACCACGGCACCACCCGCCACCTGCACTACAGGTATCGAAAGGCCAAACATCCGCAGGACGAATGAGCCAAGCAACAACGAACCAAGCAACAGGAAGAATGAGTAGAACGCGATGCGTTTTGCCAGAAGTGCGCGGGTTGATTCATCGCAACCGAGCGTCATTCTCAGGAAAATCGGCGCGTCGCCCAGCGGGTTAACAACGGGCAGCACGGCGGCGATGATTAACAGAATCGCACCGGCAAGTTGGGTTAAGTTAGACCAGATCATCGTGTTGCAAGGGCAAATATGTTTTTCCTGAAAACACCTTCGCCAGGCTTTGTCAGAGTATATGGTGGTTTGCCGTATTTGATATGCGGACCTTATGGCGCTGACACTGCGCAAGCCGGAAGGCGTCATTCATCACTCTGACCAAGGCAGCCAGTACACCAGCCTGGCGTTTGGACAGCGATGCCAGAACATGAGGATGCGGCCCTCCATGGACACTGTGGGAGAATGCGGCGGGTTCGAGCGACATCCGCCGGCTAGTCGAGCAATACGAGATGGCCACTATCTTCGGCAGTTGCGATGGCCTCGGCCGGCAGTGCCGCAGAGTTCTGGCCCTTCGCTCCCCAGATGATCTCGACTAACGGGCCGCCCCATTGCTCCAAGAGGCAGGGGCCCAGCGGAATGTTGCAATGCCTGCCGTCGCGTCCGAGATAGGACACCGCCCCGGTGATTCTTGCCCTGTGTATCGTGCTTGCCATGGTTCAAATGGAGACACAGTTGGCCGCGGTGCTCTGTTCGCTAGCACGCACACCGTTGAGGTAATTGCCTGCGTTTCCCAAGTTAAACCTCCCCTGCTTCCGTAGCCGCATCTGCAGAACCCGTCTTCAATTTCGCTCCAATTGCCCGTCGGTGGAGAGCGCATACGGCACATGCTCGGGCACCACCAATATCCCCTGCGCATTGGGGATTGCCTCGATGTGTATTACCGGGGCTGTCCCGCGCACTCCGCCAAAGATGGTAGCAAAAGCCGCGTCAGCCGCATCGCGCCCGGTGCCAAAGCGCACGAAGCCCATCGGGATGGCAACGCCTGAGGGGTCAAAGATGTACCAGCGGTCACCCAGATACGCCTCAACATAGGCATGGAAGTCGGTCGGTCCCAGGGCCGGGTCGGAGCCATAGTCAATGCCCGTGACAAAGCGGGCGGGTATGTTGACCGCTCGGCACAGGGCAATCATCAGATGGGCAAAGTCCCGGCATACGCCCACTTCTTCCACCAGGGTGTCAACTGCGCTGGTGTTGCCGGTGGAGGAGTTGGAGAGGAAGGTGACACGATTCATCACCCAGTCGCGGATTGCCTGCACCCGACTATAGCCCGGCGACAATCGGCCAAACTCCTTGACCGCAAGCCGTTGCAAACGGTCTGACTGGCAATACCGGCTGGGATAGATGTAGTGCAGCACCGCCCCCGGCAGATTGGCCACAGCGACCTCGCCAAGTTGCGCCGGCTGTGCGGTGTGATGATCCAGGTCCACGATGGCGTCATACCGCACTGCCAGTGGCCCGGCAAAAGCCTTGAGCCGCAGAAAGCGGGTGTGCGTCACTGGGTCGCTGTAGTGGTTCGACTGCAAGTTCTGGGTGATCGCCAGAGACTCGCTCACCACGATCTGATGCGGGGTTTGCGCGGCATGGACGCTGAAAATAAAATCGCAGCCGGGTTGATCGATTTCGTAATTCAGCTCGATCGAGAATTTAAGTCTGAGCATTGGGAGCCTTCGGTGGATTTGCATCGCCAGCAAGTATGCGCATAGCGATGGCAGTGAGCGAACATTGTAGTTTGCGGCCATAGAGAGTACTAAGCCTCGTGCCGCCGAACCCTCCCAAAACAATAGTCAGACTGGACAACTCTAAAGATCACAGTAGGAGAATCACTTCAGGGACAGTATCCAGGCAATGATTCTCTTCAGGTCTGCGTCGCTGACCTGGGGGTTGGGGGGCATGGGCATGTCACCCCATACACCGCGACCACCCATTTTTACTCTTGTGAACAGCGTGACGGGTGCGAGGTTGTCGTTTGCGTATTTCTTCGCAACGTCCTTGAAGGCGGGACCGATCATCTTCTTATCAACACCGTGACAGGCCAGACATCCGTTCTTTTGGGCCAATTCCTGGCTGGCGAATGCGGGAATGGAAACCATCAATGCTGCCGCTACTACAAATAACAATTTCATGAACCATTCCTTTCAATATGAGGCGTAATGGGACCGCCAACCTCAGGCTTTCAGTACTAGGGCTGCGCGAATCAGCACCTCAGGCGATCCGGGTAGCGGCATGCCCAGGAATGAACCCGCGATGAGCAAGTGTTCTCGATGACCGTTTCCGGACATGACATCCAGCAACGGTCCGCGATCAGCCTTCGCTCACTTGAGGCGCATGTCGTTGGTGACGTCTTTCACGCCGCTTACGCCGCGTGCCAGCTCGACGGCCCTGTCAATATCGGCCTGCGAACGTACAAAGCCGCTCAGTTGCACCTTACCCTTGAAGGTGCTGACATTGATCTCGTTGTCCTTTACCTGCGGATCATTGTATATGGCCGCCTTTACCTTGGTGGTGACGTCGCTGTCTTCCACATACTGACCCGTATCCCGCGGCGTCGACGAACAACCCACGACGGACACCAATGCGGCGCCCAGGACAATTGCGGAAAGATAGTTGCTGATCTGTTTCATGGTTGAGTCTCCAGAATGCAGGAATGAATGACTTCGACGGTCATTGCCGGCGTGCCGGGCCGAAACCTCAACGACAAATTAGCAATAATGGCAACAGGAGTCTGTGCGCTGCCGCACCAACGATAGGACGCCCATCTGTGCGATGGCGCACAGACTCAACAGGCAATCTGTCTTAATTTGCTATCGTGGTTGGCACAAGAGTGACAGCGCCCAGGCCCATTGGAGTAAAGGCCGACGCTGTATGTTTCGATGTTGACCTGAGGAGGGAAACCTTGGTGTCACACCTTGGTTTTTCCACTCTTAAAGTACGGTCTGCCGCCCGTCTACCGGCATACGCTATAAGGAGCAAATCATGAGCATCAACAAAGACCAGGTTAAGGGCCGCGTCGAAGAAGCGAAAGGCAAGGTCAATGAAATCACCGGCAAGCTCGTTGGCAATGAGAAACTGGAAGTTAAAGGCAAGGTTCAAAAAACTTTGGGCGAAGCTCAGGCAAAGTTTGGTGACCTCAAGCAAGACCTGAAAGACGCCAAGAAGCGCGCCTGACTTCAGCCTATCTTGTTCCGCAAAAAGAGTACCTGACGGATGTGTGTTGTTTCTGTTGGCTGATAGCCTCTGACGATCGCAATGGATATGGCAAGTAAACAGCCAAGTGAACAGCAAGGTTTGCGGGAGCGCACTGTGAAGACACAGGCTCGTTTTCCCGGAAGACAGGAATCAGCAGAAGAACAGGAGCAGAAACCATGAATAAACAAGTTGACAGCGCCGATATTCGCCAAAAAATGATTGCGGACGATGACCATTACCATGCCGAAAAGCTTGGATTAGGGGCTCAGGGCACTCACGAAGGCTGGATCAAGGCGGAAGAAGCCGGGGCGGCGGCGAAGGCAGACGTTGGCGCCGAGACCCGCCATGAAATGATTGCGGTCGCCGCCTATTACCGTGCTGAGAAGCGCGCGTTCGCGGGCCATGGCGCCGACGAAGACTGGATGAAGGCGGAACCCGAAATCGACGCAATGCTTCATGCACATCCATGAAAGTCGCACCCGCAATTTTTGCGGTGAAGGTTTTTAAGTTGGTATTCTGGCAGGCAATCAATACTGGCCCGTCTCATGTGACAACGTTGAAATAGCAGGAGGCACCGTTTATGAATCAGACCTATCGAATCTCCGTATACCGCCGCATGGCGGTGGCAGTCGTCGCCGTCGCATGCGTGACGTCCGGGCTACCGGTACAGGCGCAAGACCGACATGGTGGAGGCCACGAACAGCCGGCTTACCATGGTGGGTATCGCGATGGCCATGGTGGGTATCGCGACGGCCATGGCGGGTATCGCGACGGCCATGGCGGGTATCGCGACGGCCATGGCGACAATCGTGGTGGTGGCGGTGGCGACGATCGCGGTGGTTTACTCGTCGGCGCGCTGTTGGGAGCGTTCTTGGGTGCGGCGTTAGTGGGTGCCCAGCCGCCGCCGGCCGTGGTTTACTCTGCACCTCCGCCGCCTCCCCCGCCGGGGGTCGATTATTATCCCAATAGTTATCCTCCCGGCTACTGAGCCCCGTATGCGTATCAGACCCAAGCCTCCGGCAGCAAATACACCGACGCAACCCCATGCAGCCATCGCCAATCCGACAAATCAATCCGAGGTCCAAATATGAAGAACTACGTTCGTAAAGCCACCATGCCAACATTGTTGACGCTTGCCTTCCTTACAACTTCGGCTTGGGTACAAACAACGGCGGCAAGCAGTTCTGACACACCCTCTTCGAACGCGCAGGCTGCCGCCCGTCACGCGCAAAAACACGAAGACTTCGTGGAGAAGCGGATCAAGGATCTGCACGCTCAGTTGAAGATCACCGACCAGCAGTCGCAACAATGGGATGGCTTTGCGCAAACGATGCGCGACAATGCGCAGAAGATGGACCAGGCGTTCCGGGACCGTGCACAAAAGCTCCCATCGCTGGATGCCGATGACGCCATGAAGTCCTATGCTGCGTTAGCCCAGTTGCACGCGGACAATATGCAGAAGCTGGCTGCTGCGTTCAGCACTCTGTACGGCACGCTGTCTGACGATCAGAAAAAGACCGCAGATATCCTGTACCGGAATAAACATGGGAAACGGCACGCGGCGGCGCGTAAACACAAGTCCGCTGCGCCGGCTGGCCCGGCTTCCACCCCGGGACCTGCGTCTGAGTAGCGCTTCGTCACGTGAGCCGCGCCCGCTATTCCGGCGGGGCTTAGCGCCTTCGATCAGGGTTTCGATGGGAACCTGCCATCTCCCGATCACGAACCCGGTCGGCCTGCGCGCGTCCTGCGCTGACTGCCACATCCCATACGAGAGTAGACTGTCCACGCTATTTAAGTATGTCTTCGGAACGATGTGGCCGAAGGGGCTCGACGGCACTGAAGACGTCATCGCCAAGATCCACGGGACGATTGCGGACAAGGCACAATGGGACGCGGAGTGACCGAGCCTCGTCAAAAGGGTCAAGGATAGGTTCAAGGCGACCAACTTCGGGACGTGCCGAGGCTGCCACAAGCTCGACGCGTTCAACAAGACCAGAAAGTCGGCCAAAGTTTCAGCTGGTCTCATCAGGCAGGGCAAGGTCGATTGCCTGGAGTGCCGCAGCGGTATCGCGCACATCTGGCCCGCGGGCTGCGGCGCAATCAGAGGCAGTCAGGATATTGCGCGCGCAGGAACGGCAGAAACGACAAGGCCAGAAGCGATTACATTGCCTCTGGCCTTCATTTTGTGGCGCGCGAACGCACCGCGGGTTTGGCGTCCGCGTCGATGCCGAGAACTTAGCGGTCGTTCTCGATTTTTAGATCAATCCAGACCGATTTCACGCCTTCGGTATTGCGTGCCGTATCAACTGCCTCGTTTATTTCTTCCTGGTTATTGGCCGTGCCGGACAGCCGCACGTTGCCATCCTTATCGGTATCAACACTGATGTGCATCATGCTGCCCGGGTGATCCGCGGCCAGTTTTGCCTTTATTTTGGTCGTAATGATCGAGTCTTTGACGAACGTCATCGGGTGTGAACGGTCCGCGTCTCCATCCTCGGCACGGGCTGCAGGAGCGGGCTGGGCTGCAGGAGCAACACCTGGCTGACCATACATGGTGAATGGGTTGAACATAGCTGGAGGTGGGGCTCCTACGACAGGAGCAGCAGGGGTCATGAATGCGAAGGGGTTATAACCCTGAGTTGCGGGTGCGGCGCTGGGCGCAGCAGGGGTCATGAATGCGAAGGGGTTATAACCCTGAGTTGCGGGTGCGGCGCTGGGCGCAGCAGGGGTCATGAATGCGAAGGGGTTAAAGCCCTGGGCTGCATTGGTGTAGGCATTGGGATTCAGGAAGCTGCCCCAGGTGCCGTAGGTCTGGGGACTCACCGCCGCGTTCGCCCAGTTGGTATAGAGCGCAGGGTTCATCGGCGCCATCATCAGATTCATGTTGGCGGGGTTCAGCGGCGCCGTCATCCAGTTCATGTACATGCCCGGGTTCATCATCTGCAAGCCGGCGTTCCACATGTGGGGATCCATGGGCGCCATCATCCCCTTCAAGTAGGTGTTGGGGTTCATGAAGGGGGTTGCCATGCCCATGTAGAAGTTGGGATCCATGGAGGCAGCCATCCACTTCATGTACATGTTGGGGTCCATGAACTGCATGTACTTTTGCATGGTCCGTGGATCCAGCGCGGCCTGGCCCATCTGGGTATAGGTGGCAGGGTTCATGCCTTGGGTCATCATGGCTCCGAGGGTCGCGGGGTCCATCAGCATGATCATGGTGCTGACCGCTGCCTTGGGGTTCTGGAGGGGTTCTACCATGGTGGCGGGGTTCAGCAGCATGGCAGCGGTGGATTCAGGTGTGGCAGGGGTGGCTGCGCCGTCGGCGAAGGCGGGGGCCATTACAGCGGCGGCCATCAGGGCTGCAGTTAATTGTGCGACTTTCATTTAGACTCTCCTACGAGTTAACGCGGTTGGGGGTAAAAAAGAAACGAAATCAACATTTGGTGTGTTGATACCATGAGTTCATTCAGATGCTTCGGATCAATATATTGATTCAGGACATGGCAGATAGTGTGCTGTTAGCACAACCATGTTGCTAATGCAAAACTATCACATATGAGTGTCGGCCGAATTGATTGGCGCTTAGCTGCATGTTTATTCTCCAGGTTGGTTCAAGTTTTCGCGTCCAGCCAATTCCCAAGCGTGCCACTCAAGGCGTTATTGTTTCCCCTTTTCCAGCGGCGTTCCGTTCGATAGCGCACATATCTCCGAAAAAACGGGACGTTTTTTTCATACCGTCGCGGGACCTCAAGGGTTGATGCCGGCATTCGTGGAGGTATAGGGGACAGCTTGCATAGCCGCTTCAGGTGGACTGGGAACGGCCGCTGGCCATACGAATGACCCGACCCACCGTCAGGCCCTGGACAAGGATCGAGAACACCACCACGAAATAGGTGAGCATTGGCACCAGACTGCGCGACGGGTTATCCGGCACCGACAGCGCCATGGCCACCGAGATGCCGCCACGCAATCCACCCCAGGTAGGGATCTCAATCGCCCCTTGCGATTGCGCCGTCACCCGGCGGAGGGGACCAATGATACCCGCGACGCTCAGCCAGCGCGCCGCCAGCACGATCGGTATCGCCAGGATGCCGGCCACCAGCCAGCCACGTTCGATCGGGAGCACATGTTGGCCAAATCATGGCTTGTCTTCGAGCGCCTTGCGCACCTCCATCAGCCGCCTTGCGAGCCGCTCGCGCTCATGGGCGGATTCGGTGGTGCGACCAGCCAACTCGGCCATCCATTGCACCTGTTCGTGCAGCGCCCGTCGGCGGGGCGGGCTGGCGGTCAGACCGGCGAGGGTCTCGATGGCGCCGAGCATGCGCGCCATGATGCCGACATTTCCTTCGGCGCTACCCCTGATCTGGTCGAATGCCTCGGCCAGCAGCGCTTCAAACGTCGGGGCGACGGTGATCACACGCAGTTCGTCTCCCTCGTAGCGGTGCGATGAGGGGAATTTCCGGGAGGCCAGCTGCGCCAGAATCGCCGTCAGGTAATCCACGCAAATCACGGCCGTCGAAGTGTCATTGACACCGGGTGAAAGTGCCTTCAAGGCCATATCCACAAGCTGTCGGATACCGAAGGCGGGGTCCTGTTCCACCGTGCGATGGCGGCCTATGCTGTAAGAGGCATTGAGGACAGCGATCGTCTCTTGATCCGGAGGGTCTTCCAGAGCGAGCGATGCCAATGGGGTGTTCTGCACAACGAACGCGCCGATACCACGCTCCATGCGCACAACGGTCTTCCTGTCCCGCGCCAGGCGCAGGAGCGCATCATTATCCACGCTCTGAATGTAACCGTTCACCGCTGCCGGCACTGCGTGCCAAGTCCTCTCAGCCAGAGAGCGGAGCACCTGGTCCTCGTCTTCATCGGGGCCGTGTCCCAGTTTTTTTGGAAACAGCCGCTCAACGGACGCGATGGTGTCCTGAGCAATCGAGGCGATGATGCTGGAAGCCTGGATCGACGAGGCGATGTGATGAATAAAGAAAACCAGGATGCCAATGCCGCCGAGCGATAGAACAAATGCGAAAAACACCGCCAAGCTCGGCACAAATGCCGCATCGCCGCTGCGAATGGTGCGCAACACGACCAGGCAATAAGCGAAAATGCCGGCGAAGCTCCCAAGCGTGACTTGCGTGACGCGGCTGGCCATGAAGTTGCGCAGGATGCGCGAAGTGTATTGGCTCGAAGCCAGTGCCAGTGCCACCAAGGTCATGGAGAACGTGATGCCCATAACGGACATCATCGAACCGGCAAGTGTTGACAACATCTGGCGCGCACCGTCCGCCCCGGCGCCAAACAGGCGTGGCCACTGCGCCAGCCATCGGTCGCTCCCGACCGAATCTGCTTCAATCAACCCCACTGCGAAGGCAATGTTGGCCACGACGATCAGCGAAGGCATGAACCAAAAGCTCGACCGCAGCTTGTTCCAGAGTTGTTTGAATTTATGCATGGATCAACCTCCAAATCCGGGTGTGAGAGAGCGCAGGAAGGTTGTCTCCAAAATCAAAGGTCAGCCCGCAACCCCTCCGGAGACAAACAATATTACCGAAAGACGCAATCCAGCCCGAAAAAGAAGCCGCCAGGCCACGCTTTGGGCAACACCACCATGGCCAGATAGACCCGCGAGCATCGCGCGGCGTCCTTGATGTCCTCGTACAACTCCTCACGGCCGATCCGCTCCGGCGACTTTTCCATGATCGGCGCTTGTTCGGGCGTGGTGTCCGGCTTGGGTTCCGGCTCCACTTGGGCGCGCGGCAAGGTCGCTTCGACAGGCAGAATCACTACCCGGTTGCCGTCCTCAGCGGAGTACCGATTCTCCAACAGTGTCCAGCACCGCCTCGATCTGTTCCGCGTCCAGCAGAATCCGCACCAGCACTTCCCCATCCGGCAGCCGAATCTGGCGGTGTTCGAGCACCTTGTGCTCCTTGAGAAGCTCGCGGACTTCGCCGCTGTCATTCTCCTTCAACAGCATCTCGATCAGGCGCAATGCCGTCGCGGTGTCATCCTTTCCATTTCCAGTCGCGAATCCCCATCATGTATGGCTTCGCTCTGGCCAGGAATTCAGAAAACGGTTTACGGTGACGAATCGCGCACTGTTGATCCAGCTTTTGGCTACCCGGTAAACGGCTTCAAAGTGCCTCCACAAGGCTTTTATAGGGCAGTTCCATCACCTCTCTGGCCCCGCTCCGACGAATCACGTCCAGCCAGGGTTGAACTTGATCCGCGGCCTCTCTCAACAGCAGGACGAAGTGACCATCCGCGATGGCCTGATGCAGGTGGTCAAGCTTGTCTTGCGGGATACCCATGCGGTGCATGACCGAAGCCAGATGAGTCAAGGCCGCAGCGCCCGCCATCCCGGCACTGCCCATGGCGCCACCGGCTGCCGCGCCGGCAATGCCGCCGCCCAATGTGGCAACGATTGTCTCGACGATGGGACCGGCCGCGAATATCGGCCCCACCACCGGCATCACAAACATCGCAGCCGCGCCTGCCAGTACCCCCCAGAGTGCGCCCCAGAGCGCGCCCTGTTTGGCCCAGGCCTCGACCCGGGAGCCCATGCCCGTGTAGTAGATGCCGAGCACATCGTCACCCGATGCATGAACACGGCCAAGAACGGAGAGCATATCCAGCGCGACACCCTTGTCGCGCAGTTGCTCGATGGCATGTTGGGCCTTGGCTTCGTCGTCATAGACCGCGACCAGGATGACTTGTCCGGCTACATCATTTGAATTTTGTTGAGACATTTTGACCTCCAGCAATCAGATGGTTGTAAGTTAGCGTCGATCGTTCTTTTGCGCTTCAGCCCTTGTCCCACTTCCAGTCGCGAATCTCGGGCATGTCCTGGCCGTGCTTGTCGATGTACTGCTTGTGTTCGATCAACTTGTCCTTGAGCTGCTGCTTCAGGTAAATGCCCTTGTCGCCGGTCTGCGGCAGGCGGTCGACGGCGTCCATCACCAGGTGGAAGCGGTCCAGATCGTTCAGCACCGTCATGTCGAAGGGCGTGGTGATCGTGCCTTCTTCCTTGTAGCCGCGAACGTGGAAGTTGTCATGATTGGTGCGTCGGTAGGTCAGGCGGTGGATCAGCCACGGATAGCCATGGAAGGCGAAGATCACCGGCTTGTCCCGGGTGAAGGTCTCGTCGAAATCCATGTCGCTCAAGCCATGCGGATGCTCGCTTTGCGGTTGCAGCTTCATCAGGTCGACCACGTTCACCACCCTGATTTTCAGGTCGGGCAGATGCTCGCGCAGGATTGAGACGGCGGCCAGCGTCTCCAGCGTCGGCACGTCGCCACAGCAGGCCATGACCACGTCGGGCGCTATCGCCTGGTCGTTGCTGGCCCACTGCCAGATGCCGACACCCTCGGTGCAGTGCTTGACCGCGGCGTCCATGGTCAGCCACTGCGGCGCCTGATACTTGCCGGCGATCACGACGTTGACGTAGTGGCGGCTGCGCAGGCAGTGATCCCAGACCGAGAGCAGGCAGTTGGCATCCGGCGGCAGGTAGACGCGCACGATGGCGGCCTTCTTGTTGACCACGTGGTCGATGAAGCCGGGGTCCTGATGGGTAAAGCCATTATGCATTTGCTGCCAGACGTGGGAGGCCAGCAGGTAATTCAGCGATGCGATCTTGCGGCGCCACGGCAGGTCCGCCGTGACCTTCAGCCACTTGGCGTGCTGGTTGAACATCGAGTCGATGATGTGGATGAACGACTCGTAGCTGTTGAACAGTCCGTGCCGGCCGGTGAGAAGGTAACCTTCGAGCCAGCCTTGGCACTGATGCTCGCTCAGTATCTCCATGACACGTCCATCCACGGCGAGGAATTCATCGTTGTCCTGGGTTCCTGCGTCCCACTGCCGGTTGGTGACCTCGAACACGGCGCCCAGCCGATTGGACAAGGTTTCGTCCGGACCGAAGATGCGGAAATTGCGTTGCGCCCGATTGAGCTTGGCCACATCGCGCAGGAAGACCCCCAGTTCGTGGGTGTCGGCCGCCGTCACGGCACCGGGCGACGGCACATTCACCGCGTAGTCGCGAAAGTCCGGCATGATCAGATCGCGCAGCAACTTGCCGCCGTTGGCATGGGGATTGGCGCCCATGCGCCGTTCGCCCTTGGGCGCCAGTTCGGCCAGTTCCGTTTGCAGGCGGCCCTGGGCGTCGAACAGTTCCTCCGGATGGTAACTCTTCAGCCAGTCTTCCAGCAGCTTGAGGTGTTGGGGATGGTCGGCATCCACGGCAATCGGCACCTGGTGCGCGCGGAACGTGCCTTCGATTTGCAGGCCATCAACCACTTTCGGCCCGGTCCAGCCTTTGGGTGATTTGAGCACGATCATGGGCCAGCGCGGCCGGCTTGGGGTCATGGTTGACACGGGCGTTGTGCTGAATGTCCCTGATCTGCTCCATCGCCTTATCGAGGATCGCCGCCATGGCCTCGTGCATCAGCGTCGGCTCATCACCCTCGACGTAATAAGGCGTCCAACCGCAGCCGCGGAAGAACTGATCCAGTTCTTCCGGCTCGATGCGAGCGAAAACAGTCGGATTGGAGATCTTGTAGCCGTTGAGATGCAGGATCGGCAGCACCGCGCCGTCCGTGGCCGCATCGAGAAACTTGTTGGAATGCCAGGCGGTGGCCAGCGGTCCGGTTTCGGCCTCGCCGTCGCCGACCACGCAGGCGACGACGAGATCGGGATTGTCGAACACCGCCCCGAAGGAATGGCTGAGCGAATAGCCCAGCTCGCCGCCCTCGTGGATCGAGCCCGGGCACTCCGGCGAGACATGGCTGGGAATGCCGCCGGGAAACGAGAACTGCTTGAAGAGCTTCTTCAGTCCGGCCTCGTCCTCGCTGATGTTGGGATAGATCTCGCTGTAGGTTCCTTCGAGATAAGTGTTACCCACGAGCGCCGGGCCGCCGTGCCCGGGTCCGGAAACGTAGATCATGTCGAGGTCGTATTTCTTGATGACCCGGTTCAAGTGCACATAGATGAAGTTCTGCCCGGGCGTCGTGCCCCAGTGCCCCAGCAACATGTGCTTCACGTCCGCGAGTGTCAGCGGCCGCTTCAGCAACGGATTGTCGAAGAGGTAGATCTGGCCGACCGAAAGATAATTGGCCGCGCGCCAATAGGCGTCGATCTTGTGCAACAGCTCAGGCGTGAGGGTAGCCATGGTTCATGTCTCCTGGGTTGTGTCGAGATTGAGGACGTGGACGACGGACCTGGCGATCATCAGGGCCTCGTCGGTGCGAATGACCCGCACCGCGACATGACCGCCGTCCGGTGAAATTAGCGCTGCGTTCTCCGCGTTTCGCTCGTGTTTGAGTTCGATGCCGAGAAAACCGAGTCCAGCGCAGATCCGTTTCCGTATGAGCGGCGCGTTTTCGCCGATGCCACCGGCGAACACCAGGGTATCCAGGCCGCCCAGCGCCGCCGCGAAGGAGCCGATCCATTTCTTGACCTGGTAACAAAACAGCGCCACCGCTTCGGCCGCGCGCACGTCCCGCACTTCACTTTCGAGCAAATCGCGCATGTCGGAACTGGTTTCGGAAATTCCGAGCAGCCCGGACTGGAAATTGACCATCTCATTGAATTGCTTCGCGCTCATTTTTTCAGTGCGCGCCAGATACCAAACCAGTCCGGGATCGAGATCGCCTGAGCGGGTACTCATGGGCACCCCGGCAGTCGGGGTAAAACCCATACTGGTGTCCACGGCCTTGCCGTCCCTCACCGCTGCCAGGCTCGCGCCATTGCCGAGGTGGGCGAGGATGATTCGACCGTGTGCTGCTTCCGCTCCAGCCAGCCGGGTCAATTCTTCCAAGAGATATGCGTACGACAAGCCATGAAAGCCATACCGACGAACGCCCAGTGCCTCATAGCGGCGCGGGATCGGCAACAATTGCGCCAGGCGCGGCATATCGTGATGAAAGGCCGTGTCGAAACACGCCACTTGGGACAGGTCAGGAAATCGGTGGTGAAATGCTTCGGTCAGCATGATCTCCTCGGGCAGATGCTCAGGATCGAATGGACTGAGCCTGTGCAGTTCTTCGACCATTTCCGCAGTAATTGGTTGCGCCTCAGTGTATTTAGGCCCTCCATGCACCACGCGATGCCCCACTGCGGCTAATGCATTACGGCTGATGCGCTCCTCAAGCCAGTTCATCAGAACGTCCCCTGCCGCCTTATGATCGGGTGCTGCCACTGGCCGCGAAAAACCGTCCATGCGCTTCAGGTCCTTAACCCGCAAGATGGCCTCAGCCAATCCAATTCGCTCTATCGCGCCATCCAGCATCCTTGGGAGCGCGTCAGCCGCCTCAAAGAGTGCAAATTTAATGCTTGATGAACCACCATTGATGGTCAGAATGAGTGGCTTAGCCTGTTTCATTGATGGCGCCTGCCCCTTCAGGCAAATCGATCATTGCACCAGCAGGATGACGCATGACCGTGGGCTCAAGGGGTAAGTATGAGGATCGTCCCAAGGCGTTTCCTCGCCCGCAGTAGGGATATCCTCAGGCGATTCTCGTGAGGTATCAGCGGCCAGATACCATCGCTTGCCCGGCAATGCAGGGGGCAAGGCGAAATCAATCGCGTCAATGCCGCCATTGAACATCAGTAAAAATGCGCTCCGCTCGTCTTCCTGGATCAGACAGGCAAACTGTCTTTCTTTCGGGTCGGCCCAGTTGGGCAAGCCCCCGTGCGGGCCGAACCAATGAATCTCGGCGTCCGTGTAGAACTGCTCCTTGCTCAGAACCGGATGGGCGCGACGAAATGCGATCATGGCGCGGGTGAAGCGGACGATTTCCTTGTGCTGTTCCAGCGCGCTCCAGTCATACCAGCTCGTTTCATTGTCCTGGCAGTAGGCGTTGTTGTTGCCGCCTTGGCTGCGGCGAAACTCATCCCCGCCGAGCAGCATCGGCACGCCGCGCGAGATCAACAGGGTCAGCAGGAAGTTCTTGATCTGGCGTTTGCGCAAAGCTACGATTTCAACGTCTGTCGTCTCGCCTTCGATGCCGTAATTCTCGCTGTAGTTGGCGTCGGTCCCGTCGTGGTTGTTCTCGCCGTTGGCCTCGTTATGTTTGTTGCGATAGCTCACCAGATCGTTCAGGGTGAAGCCGTCATGGCAAGTGATGAAATTGATGCTGCTTTCGGGGCCTTTGCCAGACTTGGCGTAGATGTCGGCGCTGCCGCATATGCGACTGGCAAACGCACCGAGCATGCCGTCGTCGCCACGCCAGAAGCGCCGGACATCATCCCGGTAGCGGCCATTCCATTCCGCCCATCGCCTTTCTGAAAAACTGCCTACCTCGTAGGCGCCTGCCGCATCCCACGCCTCGGCGATGATTTTTATATCGCCCAGGATTGGGTCTTCCGCAATCCGTTCGAGCAGCGGGGCATTGGCCAGCAGCTTGCCGGTCTCATCCCGGCCGAGCACTGATGCCAGGTCAAAGCGGAACCCATCGACGTGCATTTCCACCACCCAGTAGCGCAATGCGCCCAGGATGTGGTCCCGCACAACGGGGTGATTGGCGTTGATCGTGTTGCCTGTGCCCGTGTAGTCCCGGTAGTGGCGTGGGTCTGATGCCAACATGTAGAAAATTGCGTTATCGATCCCGCGAAAGCACAAGGTCGGACCCAGTTCGTTTCCCTCCGCCGTGTGATTGAACACGACATCCAGAATCACTTCGATCCCGGCATGATGCAGCGCCCGGACCATCTCCTTGAACTCCAGCTTCTGCTGGCCCAGGCCACCCGCGCTGCTGTAGGAGGCTTTCGGCGCGAAGAAAGCCACGGGATCGTAGCCCCAGTAATTCCCGAGGGGTTTGCCCGTTTGCGGATTGATGCTCGTGCCCTGGCA
This sequence comes from uncultured beta proteobacterium, assembly GCA_963782495.1. GTDB lineage: Bacteria > Pseudomonadota > Gammaproteobacteria > Burkholderiales > Thiobacillaceae > DASQBT01. Next base: position 310,051 of record CAWAJU010000009.1, read on the forward strand.
TTCGTTGAATTCGTGGACGGGCATCAATTCCACCGCCGTCACGCCCAGTTCTTTCAGATACGGGACCTTCTCCATCAGGCCACGGTAGGTGCCGGGATGTTCCGCGCCGGAGTTGGGATTTAAGGTAAACCCACGAACATGGGTTTCATAAATGACCGTCTTCGACCAGGGATGTCTGGGTGGCAGGTCGTCCTGCCAATGGAAGTGCTCTTGTGTGAATACGCATTTCGGCATGGCGCCAGCGTCATCTACCGAGAAACGTACCTGGTCTCGCTCCGGGGCCGAGGGTTCGTATCCGCGGGCCGGCCCGAAATCCCAGTCAGCTACGCGCGAAATCGCCGTCGCAAAAGGGTCCAGCAGCAACTTGTTGAAATTGAATCGATGGCCTTCGCTGGGTTGATACGGACCGTCCACGCGATAGCCATAAAGCTGGCCGGGCCGGATCCCCTCAATCCAGACGTGCCACACGTCACCCGTTCGGTTGCCTGCGGGATCCAAATCAATCCCCCTTGCGGCCGTAGCATCATCGGGGCGATCAAACAGCTCCAGCCGAACTCCGCTGGCGTGACGGCTGAACAAGGCGAAGTTGACTCCTCCGCCAAATTCATGCGTTCCCAGTGGCAAGGGAACGCCTCTGCGAACTTCAGTGTGTTCGGAGACATCTTCCGCATAATCATTGAGCGGTCGTTCCGGCTTGCTTACGCCCTGATCTGAAGCACGGACTATGTCTGGCAATTGGCTTGCCGCCTTCCTTCTGTCTGGTTGATCAGGCCGCGGCCCTGTGCGCGGTGGCTTCCGGAGCAGACGCGTCCTTGCTTGCCAGGGCAAGTGCCAGCGCCGTCGTCGTCGCGGGGTTCAGGCTATCGACCATCGAGCTCGGAATCAGGATCGTGGCTCCTCGTTCCTTTGTGGTCTCGTAAATGATGTTCATGGCCCGGAGTTGGAGCGCTGCGGGATGGCCGGCATAAATATCGGCGGCTTCGACGAATTTCCCGGCGATTGCGGCTTCGGCGGAGCCGAGGATCACGCGCGCCTGCTTCTCGCGCTCGGCTTGGGCCTGGCGCGACATCGCGTCCTGCAGGGCCTCCGGAATCGCGACATCGCGAATCTCCACCGAACTCACCGATATGCCCCAAGGCGCGGTCTTTTGGCCAATCTCAAGCTTCAGTTGCTCATCAGCCTCCTTGCGGTCAGACAAGAGTGCGGCCAACATCGAAGATCCGATCATCTCACGCAGCGAGGTCTGGGCAACCCGGTCGATGGCCTCGCGGTAATTGGTGATGGCCAACGCCGCCTTTTCGGCATCATGCACATGCCAGAAGATGATGGCATCCACGTTTACCGGGACCGTGTCCCTGGTCAGCGCCTGCTCGGCATTAAAGGCCGTGGTCTGGATACGTTCATCGATGACGGCGATCACGTTGTCGATGATCGGGATGATGGCGAACATTCCCGGCCCTTTGACACTTTGCAGTTTGCCCATCCTCAGGATGACGAACTTCTGCCAGGCGTTGGCCATCTTCAGCGACAGGGCGACGATGACGGCGGCGCCAAGGAACACCGGTGCCAGGTAGAGGCTTACCCAGTTGCCTATGGCCAAGCCTATGAGGATGCAGGAAAAGACCAGGAATGCTGTGATGGGATTCATGTCGATTGTTCCTAATGCTTAGTTTAGACGGTCATAAAGATACCGGCCACGGCGAGCTGTTTCCGTGCGGCAACGTACATATTCGCTTTCAGTCATACGATGACGTTCACGCGTAGCACCCACTTGGACTCTGTATTTGGCGAAATGCTTTACAGGGGTCGGACAAAATCGTCACGCACTATCTTCAGTATGGGCGGTGGCAACGGCAGATTGACGCCACGCCCTTGCCTCGCCTATCAGCATGGCATCGTCAACAGTCATCAAGTTCCCGATCAGGATCATCGCTAATTTACGCCGCCTCTACAAAGAGGGGCTCAGAGTTTCGGGACATGCAATGTCCGGCTGATCATCAATGAGCCGGACACCGCGAACATCAGTACCAGCGGGTGGAACGCCCATGGTCCCAATGTATTCATCCCAAGCCAGAGATGGCTGCCGATCGCGCCGCACGAGGCGGCGATGAAGATGACGACGACGAGCAGCAGAGAGCTCGGGATTGGCGTGCCCTCGAAATACTTGACCTTGTCGCCGCCCTGCGCCAGGGTTTCGGCGGTTATGTTGTAGCGCGCAAGACGGCTCACTCCGCACCCCACGAAGTAGAGCAGGATCGCCTGATCCCACAGGCCGTCCATGCCGGCTCCAAAGGCGATGGCGGCAGGCGCAACACCAAAGGAAATTACATCCGCCAGGGAATCGAGTTCTCGCCCAAGCGGGGACGCTTGCCGGCGCCAGCGTGCGACGTGACCATCGACGACATCGAATGCAAAGGCCAGTGGAATCAGGGCACAGGCAAATAGCAATTGCCGCACATCATGATTCTGCAAAGAGCTCATCACTGCAAACAGCGCAGCGACACCGCAGCCCGCATTCGCCAATGTAAACCAGTCCGCGAGATGGAAGCTGCGGATCATCGACAGATGCTTGTCTTCAGTCATCCCGCGAACCTTTTGATCACCTTCACCGGGTCACTTTCCGAAACATGACAAGACGCCTGGGACCTTGCTGCATCAGGCGATGACCTATCTGCCTGCAAGCCGGCATCACCGGCTGGACGGGCGGCCCGGCGATTGGACTCATCATCATTTCCACATGACATTCGCCTCTGCCTTTGCCGCGGCAGCAAGGAGATTGATGAGAGGCAGCGCTCGATTTCTGACGCTCACCGCAGGCTCATCCGCATCTGCATCCTGGACTGGAGGCGAGTCCTTTTCCGCCTCGATGGCAGCGGTTAACCGACTCAGGGCCGCGGGGACATCTGCCGCCAGAATCGCGCCTGGAACGGTGATGCTGTGCCCCATCATTTTGAGCATCGTAAGCGCGACATCCCCAAACATGGTGATGTCGGCATAGGCCTTGGTTGTAAACGTGACGAGCATGCAGTCCCCCTTGAATAGATAATTGACGCTGGCAGAGCCTCGCCTCTACCCACTCAGGAGCGCAACCGAGGCGATGCCGCACAGGGCACGGAGATCAACCCTGACTCACACATTCCTGATCACCTCGCGACGCCCATTGGGTTCGGTAACGCACAGAAGCACCCCTCTGGAACCTGCATCCTTCAACACTAGCCTAAAATCTTGACGATATCGAGATTCAAACCGGGAACTCATAATGTTGGATACCGGCTTAGATGTGTTTGCCAAGTGCAGAATCGTCTTCCCTATACCTGAAGGAGCATACCCAATGCTAAACCATGAATTGCGTCCCGATGAAGGGATACTGGTACTTATTCCCGAGGGTCCGCTCCAAGCGGCAGACTTCAAGACCCTGGCGAGCGAGGTTGATGCTTATCTGGAGCAACATGAGGCGCTGCGTGGAGTATTAATACGGGCTAGAACTTTTCCTGGGTGGCAAGACTTCAGCGCGCTTCTTGCTCATTTTAAGTTCCTCACGGCGCATCTTCGGAGAATCGAGAAAGTCGCGGTCGTCGCGGACGGCGCTTTTGCGAAGATCATGCCGAGTATTGCAAATCATTTTGTCCACGCGCATGTTCAGCACTTTGACCTGACGCTTGAAGACGCCGCATGGGCATGGCTCAGACACGGCGACAACACGGAGGCAGAATCGACTGCGCGAGCGGATTAGCCCACCGCGCCATGACCTTGCGGATGCGCAGTTTCCTTCTGTGTGAATGCTACGTTTCCAAGCGCGAGCCGCGCGCATCGGCGAATCATCGTCGTACTGTGTAAGTGTTTCCGTTCCTGCGGTAGCCGGCGAACTGGCTTCGCTCCATGTTGTCTGCCTATGCGTGCTGCGTGACTCTGCACGCCTCGTTCCGACGATTAGCGCGTGCCATTCCCCAGAAGAAGCGTGAAGTCCGCTGCGGACAAGGGGTGACTGAACTGGAAGCCCTGCCCCTCATCGCATTCCTGGGTACGAAGGAAGGCGAGTTGCTCGGGCGTTTCCACACCTTCGGCAATGACCCGCTGCCTGAGGTTCCGCCCCATTCCGATCACTGCGCTGATGATGGTTGCGCCATCTGAATTGAACGCGATGTCGTGCAGGAAGGACTGGTCGATCTTCAAGGTGTCGATCGGAAAGCGCCTTAAATAACTCAGGCTCGAATAGCCTGTACCGAAGTCATCGACGGCGAGCTGCACGCCCATGGTCTTGAGCGCTCCAAGGACCACCGCTGAAGATTCCGCATCATCCATGAGAATGTTTTCGGTCAGTTCCAGTTCAAGATAACCCGGCGGCAGGCCGGTCTCCTTCAGGATCAGGGCAAGCCCTTCGACAAAGCTCTTGTGCCTGAATTCCACCGCGGAAATATTGACCGCCACGGGAACCGCAGGCAGGCCCGCATCCAGCCAGACTCGCACCTGTCTGCACGCCTCGCGCAACACCCACCGGCCGATCGGCACGATGAGGCCGCACTCTTCCGCAATCGGGACGAACTGGTTCGGATAAATGAGCCCGCGCTCCGGATCCAGCCAGCGGATCAGGGACTCGGTACCGGTCATCGTGCCCGAAGCAAGATGGATCTGCGGCTGGTAATGCAGGATAAACTCGCCCTGCTTCAGGGCCCGGCGCAGGCTGCTTTGGATGAACATCCGCTGGACCGCCAGGGTGTTCATGGCGGGCTTGAAGAACTGGTAGTTATTGCGCCCACTCGCCTTGGCGTGATACATCGCGGTGTCTGCGTTCTGCATTACGGTGTCCACGTCGCTGCCGTCATCAGGATAGACACTGATGCCCATGCTCACGCTGACATGAAGTTCGCGCCCGTCGACGCGGTGCGGTGCGGCGAGTGCATCGCGCAAGGTTTCCGCAACGTGGGCCGCATCCTGCGGGCGCTCGATTTCGGTCAAGAGTACGACGAATTCGTCACCGCCCTGGCGACATACCGTGTCCGTGGCGCGAACGGAGGCCGACAGGCGTTTCGCAACCGACTGAAGCAACTGGTCGCCGATCGCATGCCCCAGCGAGTCGTTGACGTGTTTGAAATAATCCAGGTCGAGGAACAGCAGCGCAACCTGTTTTGTGTGCCGCTGGGCCAGCCCGATCGCCTGGGAAAGCCGCTCTGTGAGCAGCATCCGGTTGGGCAGGCCGGTGAGAAAGTCGTGCTGCGCGAGATGGGTCATCTTCAATGCCATGGCACGCGATTCGCTGACGTCGTGGAAGACGATGACCGCGCCTGCGACCCGGCCGTCCCGGTTATGGATGGGAGCGGCGGAATCCTCGATCCCGGACTCGAATCCGTCGCGGCGGACCAGAACGCAATCGGCGACCAGGTCCACGGTCCTGTTCTCCTCGATGGCACGTTGCGCCGGATTTGGCGCCGCCTGGCGGGTTGTGCCATTGATAATCCTGAACACTTCCGCGATCGGCCGGCCCAGCGCCTCGTCGTGCGACCAGCCGGTCATCGTCTCCGCCACCCGATTCAGATAGGTCACCTTGCCCACGAGATCCGTGGTCAGTACCGCGTCACCGATGGAGTTGAGCGTAACCTGGGCGCGCTCCTTCTCCGCGAACAAGGTTTCTTCCGCCGCCTGCAACTCAAACTCCGTCGCTTTGCGCGCACTGATGTCCTCAACCGTCTGGACATAGGCGTGGGGTTCCATCCCATCGCGCATCGCGGCGCCGTTCACGCGGGTCCACACGATGCTGCCGTCTTGCTGAACAAAGCGGAATTCGGTGTTGAATGGCGCCTGCGCCTGCGCAGCGGCGCGCCACTCTACGAGGACGCGCTGGCGATCCTCGGGATGGATCGCCGTGCTCCAGTTCGTGCCCAGCGTCTGTTCGAAGCTTAGCCCGGAGATCTTGTGATATGCCGCGTTGGTATAGACGCAACCGCCCTGTTCATCCGATACGAAGATGCCCAGCGGCGAGGCATCGCTCATCGCGCGGAAGCGAGCCTCGCTGCCTAGTAGCGCATCCTGGGTTACCTTGCGCTCGATCAGGTAGTGCAGGGCTCGGGGCAACCAGTGCGCATCGACATGGCCTTTGACAAAATAATCCTGCGCCCCACATTGCACGGCCCGGCGCGCGCTTGCCTCGTCGCTCGCCGCACTCAGGATCAGGATCAAGGCATTGGGCGCGGCCTGCAAAACCCGATCAAAAGTCTCGATGCCCTGGCTGTCGGGCAGCATCAGGTCGAGCAGGACTACCTTGATATCCTGCCTTGCCAGCCGGACTAGCGCGTCGGACAGTTGCGTTACGCATTCGACCTGAAATCCGCCGTCTTCCTTGCCCGCGAGCGCTTCCCGAATCAGTCCGGCGTCGGCCGGATCGTCCTCGACAAGCAAGACGGTGGCAGAGGCATTGTTCATGTTGCGTTCAGCAAATCATGGAGGCGGGTCACGGTTGCTGATTGACCCGCAGATTGCCTTCCCAACTGCAGCCCAGCGAATCGCAGCGATAACGGTGGACCGATATGAAGCCGCTGAACAGCAAGTCCGCGAACCGGCGTGGAATGCGGTACACGGAGCCACTGCAGCGAGGACACATGCGTCTGTGGGTCAAATAGCCTGTGTCGTCAGCACGGCCTGATGCGGAAGGCGAGCTCACGGCTTCCAACGTCCCATGACAGGCCTGGTTCGTCGCCCGCATGGTTCCCGGGCTTCAGTGACGATCACGGGCGGTGCTGCTGCAGGCAGGACGGAAGCGGCCGTGCTCCCGCCTTCATTCTCCCCGTCCTGCAGCGCTGCCCTGCGTGGCCCATGCTGCTTGCTGCGAAGGCGCCCGGCCATAAGCGAGGCGAACACCGAGGCGGCGGCTGCGCCCGCGGTCGGCCCGAGGGGCGAAATAAAGCGTCTATAGCTGGTCATGAATGGGTTCTGTCAGGTAAGGAGAAGGCGCCGGCCTCGGTGATTCCCGGTTTGTTCGGTATGGGCGCGCAAGCACGCCCTAGTCCTTGTTGAGATCTTCAAAATGCTTGATCTGCTTCTCGGCTTCGTCTTTCGTGATGCCGTAGGTCTCCTGAATCTTGCCCGCCAACTGGTCGCGCTTGCCGGCAATCACGTCAAGGTGATCATCGGTGAGCTTGCCCCACTGTGCTTTCACCTTGCCCCTGAACTGCTTCCAGTTGCCTTTAACGATATCCCAGTTCATATCCAACTCCTTCGATTCCGGAACCGCCCGGCAACATTGCCAATTGAGCATCCTTGGGCGCAGCAGGCATTTCGCCATTTGTTCAGCTCACGCAGTGACATGCTGAAGCGAGGACCGTATGGCGACTGCCCGGTTCGCATTCAGGAGACTCCGGTTCCAAGCGCAAGCCTAAGCACACATTGACGCGCTGTCTGTACGGTGGCGAACATATTCACGCCTAACCGCCGCCAACCAGCGAATGCGGGGGTTTCCCATCTGGTCATGCGGGGTCATGCCGCAAACCGGATTCCGCAGCAAGCCAGGCACGACCCGGCTTACTACGGCTTTGTTCGTTAGGGCACAGAGCCGGCCAGCGAAAACCTGTAGCTTCTTCAAATGAAGTCCATAAGCTCCCTTTCACAACCAAGTGTTGTGATGGGGCCGCAGGGCGTTACTGACAAAATAAGGGCTTGAAAGATGGGGCCACCTCGCTGGCGGAGCGTAATGATCGGGCGGTTTCACCCTGCCCTTCTCTTACTTATGTTCGCGTTCCTGAATGGATGCGCGTCACTTCCCCCTGGCTCCGACTATCCCAGAATCGCCTCCGCGGCGCTCGCGCATCCCGAGGAAACCAGGCTAGGTCATCAGTTCGATGATGCAGGGCGCGATCATGGCGGCAACTCCGGATTTCGCATCATTCCGGTGGGTGCAGACGGTTTCCTGCTCCGAATGCAGATGATCAATGCCGCAGAACGGACACTCGACCTTCAGTACTTCATATTTCGCGGGGACGAAACGGGCCAGTTGCTTACCGATGCCGTGCTGCATGCGGCCGATCGCGGAGTGCGTGTGCGGGTGCTGATCGACGATGGCGAAACCGTGGCCGGCGACGAGCAGATTTCAGGGCTGGCGGCGCATCATTCCATCGAGATTCGAATTTTCAACCCCTTCGCATATCGAGGCCATGTCACGGCGTTTCGAGCGGCCGAATACATCTTCAACGTCTCCCGGCTCGACTACAGGATGCACAATAAAATGCTTGTGGCGGACAATGCGGTCGCGCTCATAGGCGGACGCAATGTCGGCGACCAATACTTTCAGATCGACCCTGATTCGCAGTTCGCCGATGATGACGTCTTCGCTGCCGGCCCGATTGTCCGGAAGCTTTCGGCAACCTTCGATGAATTCTGGAACAACGCGCTGGCTATTCCAGCGGAGGCGCTTTCAAGAACGGAGTCGTCACATGCCGCCTTGAGGGAGCATCGCGAGGACTCGAAGGAACAGAGACCACAGTTGAAGGCGGACGGGTTCGACTATGTCAAACGGGTTGCGACCGGTGAGCCGCTGCAAGGGCTCATCTCCGGCCGCCTGCCTTTGATCTGGGCGCACGCGCAAGTGATCTGCGACAGTCCAGACAAGAAGAAAGTGGAAAGCGGCGCGATGGTGGGAAGGCTCATGCACCGGCCAGTCGCCAATGCGGCTGCCGCGGTGCAGTCAGAGTTGTTGATGGTGACGCCCTATTTGATCCCGGGCAAAGAAGGAATGCAGTTGTTCAAGGACTTGCGCAAGCGCAGGGTACGGGTTCGCATTCTGACCAGTTCGCTGGAATCATCCACTGTACTGCTTGCCCAGTCAGGCTACATGCACTATCGGGTGCCCCTGCTCGAGGATGGCGTGGAGCTCTACGAGATCCGCTCGCTCCTTGGGAATACGAGGGGCAGTGGGCAGACAAGGGCAATCTCACGCCATGGAAATTATTCCCTGCACGCGAAGCTGTTTGTGTTTGACCGCCAGAAGCTGTTCATCGGCTCGATGAACTTCGATCAGCGGTCGATGCACCTGAACACCGAGATCGGCCTGATCATAGACAGTCCCGAGCTGGCGCAGCAGATTACCACGCGTTTCGATGCCATGGTTCAGCCGGCCAATTCCTACATGCTGGTATTGCGCCCGAACGACGCGGGGCGACCCCCAAGCCTGATGTGGCGCACCCAGGAAGAGGGCAAAGCGGTTGAATACGACATCGAGCCGGCACGCAGCGACTGGCAACGATTCGAGGTCAATGTTCTATCGCTGCTGCCAATGGACAGGGAACTATGAACATGAGATCGACAATTGGTTTGGCCTTGATGTTGGGGCTGCTGTTGGTGCCCGTTGCGCGTGCCGAGCCCCCGAAGAGCGTGCAGGTGGAAGTCAATTTTCTGCTGGGCTATATCGAAGGATCCGGATGCGATTTCTATCGCAATGGCACCTGGCACGACTCGAAAGCGGCACAAGAACATATACGCGACAAGTACAAATATCTGGCGGCACGAGACCAGATCGGCACGACCGAAGATTTCATTGAAAAGGCGGCCACCAGGAGCAGCTTTACCGGGCAAGCGTATGAGGTGAGGTGTAATGGTGGAACATCCATGCCGACTAATCGGTGGCTGCGCGAGGAACTTGCGCGATTGCGGACATTAGGGCGTGTTGACACGCTTTGGTTCAATAACGGCCTTGCACTGACTGCGCCCAAGCCACTATCCCACTGTTGGGACTGATGGCGCCAAGTCCGCGCGCGACAGGGCGCGCGGTCGGAGCCGGAATTTGCTTACGCCTTTGCTTCAGTGGTCACGGCCGTAATTGTGATTGTCGCCGCGGCGGTCATTCTGATCCCCACGATGGCCATCCCGCCCGTGCTCGCCGCGGCGGTCATCCTGCCGATTACCATGCTGTTGCCGGTAACGCGGAGCGTATTCGCGGTTGTACCAACTGTCCCGCACAAACAGGACCCGCTCGCCGCAGGCGTTGTATTCGCGGCAGTGCCTGCTCCAATGTCTCGCGTGGGCCAGAGGTACATGCAGATAGATCGGCGCGCGGCCCAGGTCTACCCGCTCGACCATCGTCGGGTGACGATAGATCACCTGTGGCTGAGGGTGGCCACCGATGTCCAGTCGCCCATAGAAGCCGGGCTGACCAATGTTGAGCGAGATGCCAAGGTCGGCAGCGAATGCCGGGGTCGTGGCGCTGAAGGCGGCTAAAGCCGCTGCGATCAGAAAACGTTTCATGTTGAAACTCCTGTTATTGAGGCGTGGCAACCCTCAATTCGCGTGAAATGAAGGTAACCGCTGTTTGTTCTGAATGGATTCAGGCTGAGCCGGGATCGCGCCGCGCAATCTTGAACGATGCACTGGACGCATCCGGTCTGATTGGATTCTGCTTTGACGCAAAATCCTAATCGTCCTTCTTGATCTGCAGATTGCTCTGGACGGACGTTACGCCTTCCGTTCCACGCGCAATTGAAACTGCTTTGTCGGCCTGTTCCTGGGTTCTGACGATGCCGCCCAAAACAACCATGCCCATGTCGTCGGTGTCGACCTTGATCTGCACCAGGCTCTTCACCTTTTCCGCGGCCAACTTGGCCTTGATTTTGGTGGTAATCACCGAGTCCTTGACGAAGGTCATGGGATGCGTGCGGTCCGAGTCGGCGTCGGCGGCATGGGCCGCGACGGGGGCCAGCAGGCTGCCGATGATGAAACACGCTGTTGCGAGTTGAGTTTTTATGGTGTTTCTTTGCTTAACGATTGGCGAAGTCGGCATGATGCCGCGATCTTGACACGGTATCTGTTCGCTGGAACACATAGCGCAAGAAGGAAGCGCTTGGCTTGGGACTACCCGGCTTCAAGCGAACTGACCAGGCCGGTCTCACGGCTGTCGTTGGGCTATGATGGAAATCGGACGCGCGTCGCATGGCCGTGACCGCCGGGCAGTCTGTCAATGGTGTACGTCCCTGATTGCGGGCTCATGGTTCCATTTCCCCTGCGTGCGGTATCGAACGGTCCGCTGGGGCAGTTCATGCCATGCTGAACCATGACCGTTTTGTGAGGGATCAGACCATGTATTTTCGATTTCTTGCCAGCTTGGCAGTCACGCTCTCCGTCTTCTTTTCCGGAACGCTATTTGCTCAGGACCAGGAAAGCATTCTTGAAATCAAACAACTCCAGGCTGCAATATCGGTCATCAACTCGGAACTCAAGGCCGATCTCGATCAGATTCTGATGTTGGAAGAGGCGATCAAGTTAAACGCCCGGACCTCACTGGAGGGGCAGGGGCGCTCACCCGATCCGGTGTTGTATGACGATGTGGCAGCGGCGCAGCGACGGGCGATCGAACGCGAGACTGCGATGAATGCGCGACTCGACGCGCTTCTGGCGCGAAGCGCTACGCTCGATGCAAGGAAACAGCCGCTCCTGGAGCGAATTCAGGAGCTTAGCCTGCTGCCGCAGGAACCGGTAACGACTCCGGGGAACACGCAGAAGTAAAGTCTTGGAGGTAGGGTCCATCACCCCGTGTTTAACAGGCCAGGCGTTCTTGAATATGTACGCCCGACCCGTTGTTGGACGGCGCGGGACCAGGGCCTGTTCACACTAATTTCACGCCTGCGACGGCGCCGATTCGGGATGCAGCCCGCGAAGCGAGACGCGCCGCAGTGCGAGTCACTGCAAGCGGCTTGCGACAAAGGGATGCGCCCGAATCGGCCCGTCCCGAAGGGTTGCTGCGAGAAAGCGCGTCTGCTGCGTTGAACCGCTTGGCAAGGGATCGCCCTTGCCAGCGCGTCGCGCCTTGCATCCATCACTTTCTCGCAGCAACGCAGATGCGAAATTAGAGTGAACAGGCCCTAGCCAAGATTGTCGGCCGCAAATCCCCAATTGATCAGCTTGTCGAGCACGGCATTCACGTAGTCAACGCGGCGGTTCTGGTAGTCCAGATAGTAGGCATGTTCCCACACGTCGATTGCCAGTAGCGGTTTCGCTGTCGTGGTCAGCGGTGTTCCCGCATTGTCGGTCTTGACCACCCTCAGTGCGCTGCCTTCAACCACGAGCCAGGCCCAGCCGCTGCCAAACTCGGTGGCCGCTGCTGTCGCCAGTTCCCTCATGCATGCATCCAAACTGCCGAATGAAGCCTCGATCCTTTGCTTCAGTGCTGCCGGGGGCGCACCTCCGCCATTCGGGCGTAAACTGCGCCAGTAGAAAGTGTGGTTCCAGGCTTGCGCTGCATTGTGGAAGATTGCGACCTTGTCGACTTTGTTGGCAGTGGCGGTGATAAGGCTCTCTAACGAAAGCTCGGCAAGCGCCGTTCCTGCGATAAGTTTGTTCAAGGTTTCGACGTACCCTTTGTGGTGCTTGCCATAGTGGAACCCGATCGTCTTGTCAGAAATCACGGGGCCCAACGCATCTTGCGAATACGGCAACGACGGCAGAACATGCAGCGGGGTGTCAGTACTGTGAAGTTGGGTCATTTGAGAACGCTCCTTTTCGTTACAGGGGTCGGCCAGCGCTAGGGCACGGCGCCGGTAGGGATATTTGACCAAGATCCCATCCCGGGGTTTCAGCTTGCCATGCATTTCGACGCGTGTTCAGTTTGGCGAGGTGCCGGTACTCGTATCCTCCCGAATCACACGCGCATTGGAAAAACAGTCGTCAGACTGACGCTCGTCGTTTCCACGCCATCAGCGAATTCAATATTGAAAACGTGGGGGCACTGACTCGAATATCCAGGAAGCCTAAGCATCCGTGGACGGTACTGTACGGTATCGAACAGACTCGACCCGACGTGGTCGGGTAAGGTGCAAACGTCGGTCGCAACGACTTTTGGGATACCGGCGCGTTGAGCTTGAAAAGACATGACCGCTGTCCAGAACCATATTGCAATGCGCTCACACACTCGGATCTTCGATGACTAATGCCCGACTGAACCATGACCCCCATCCGCGCTGGCCGCGCCTAGGCCGGATCGTTGTGGGCGGGCTGGTGATAAGCCTGTACGGTTGCGCCTCGGTGGCGCCGCAAAACGCCGCACCCCTTGGTGTCGATGTGCCGGCCGCATGGTCTGCGGCCGATGCCCCCCCGGCGCGCGCCTCGTCCTCGCTGGCACAGTGGTGGTTGCGCTTCGATGACCCGCTGCTTGCCGGTCTGGTTGACCAGGCCTTGCAGGCCAATACCGACGTGAAGGCTGCGCAGGCCGCGCTGCGCCAAGCCCGTGCGCTGCGTGATGTTGCGGCGGCCGAACTGCTGCCGGCGGTGGATGCTTCGGCATCGGCAAGGCACGACACTACCGGTGTCAAAAGCGGCAGCAGAAGCAGTCGCAACGCCTTCAACGCCGGACTGGATGCGAGCTGGGAGCTTGACATTTTCGGCGCCAACCGCAGTGCGCTGGAGGCAAGCGAAGCAAGCGCCCAGGCCAGCGCAGCGAATCTGGGCGACGTACAGGTGTCGATCGCTGCCGAGGTCGCGCTCGATTACATCACGCTGCGCGGCACCCAGGCGCGGCTGGCGATTGCCGAGGACAACCTGGCCACCCAGCAGGACACCCTGGAGATCACGCAATGGCGTCTGCAAGCCGGCCTGGTCAGCTCGCTGGATGTCGAGCAGGCGCGCGCATCTGCCGAACAGACCCGCGCCCAGTTGCCGGCGCTGCAGACCAGCATCGAACAGGGCCGTCATGCTCTCGCGGTGCTGACCGGCCAGCCGCCGGCCGCCTTGTCGGCAGTGCTGGCCGCGAGCAGCCCGGTACCGCGGGCGGCCGACGACCTGGCGCTCTCGATTCCAACCGACACGCTGCGCCAGCGGCCCGACGTGCGCGCCGCCGAACATCAGGTGACAGCCGCCCTGGCTCGTGTAGCGCAAGCCAATGCAGCGCGCCTACCGCGCTTCAATCTCGGTGGTTCAGTGGGTCTGAGCGCGCTGGCGCTGGGTTCGCTGACCAACGGCGCTTCGGTGGTCAGCGCGCTGCTGGCCAGCGTGTCGATGCCGGTGTTCGACGGCGGCGCGACGCGCGCCCAGGTGCGCGCACAGCAGGCCGCACTCGACCAGGCCAGCATGGCCTATCAGGCCGCGGTGCTGACGGCGCTGAAGGACGTGGAAGATGCGCTGGTCGCGCTGCGCGGCGACCGCGAGCGCCTGCTGCGCGTGCAAAACGCCGCCGAGGCGGCCGGCAACGCTGCGCTGCTCGCGCGCCAGCTCTACGGCAGCGGGCTGGTGGACTTCCAGACCGTACTCGACACCCAGCGCACCCAACTCAACACGCAGGACAGCGTGGCCAGCGCCAGCGCCGACCTCGGTGCCGACCATGTGCGTTTGTACAAGGCACTGGGCGGCGGCTGGCGGCCTGACGGCGGCGACGTGATCACCGCCCCCATCGCAGACGCCACCAGGAATCCCCGTTCATGAACACTCCGATCCCATCCCCCGCAGTTGCGCCGTCCCCCGGCCCTGACAGCGCAACAGACCTCGCCGCCCTGCTCGACGAACCCACGTTGCGCGCCTGGTACCGCCGCCCCACGCTGTGGGCCGGTGTCGTGCTGCTGGCCCTGGTTGCCGCCGGCCTGTGGTACTGGCAAGCGGGCCGGAGCGCCAATGCGGCACCCAGCTACACTACACAGACCGTGGCGCGCGGCAACCTGACGCTGACCGTCACCGCCAACGGCACGCTGCAGCCGACCCGCTCGATCAGCATCGGCAGCGAGCTCTCGGGCACGGTGCTGAAGGTCAACGTCGACGTCAACGACCGCGTCAAGAAGGGCCAGGTGCTGGTCGAGCTCGACACCGCCAAGCTGCGCGACCAGATCCTGCGCTCGCGCGCCTCGCTGGCGGTGGCGAAGGCGAAGGTCGCGCAGACTGTGGCGACGGTCAAGGAAGCGCGGGCCGGCCTGGCGCGCTTCGAGGAAGTCGCGCGCCTGTCGGGCGGCAAGGTGCCATCCAAGACCGAGCTCGATACCGCCCGCGCGACGCTTGAGCGTGCGACGGCCGACGAGGCCAGCGCCCGCGCCAGCGTCACCGACGCGCAGGCGGCGCTGTCCACCGACGAGATCAACCTGTCCAAGGCGTCGATCAGCGCACCCGCCGACGGCGTGGTGCTCACCCGCAGCGTCGACCCCGGCAATGCGGTGGCAGCGTCGCTTCAAGCCGTAACGCTGTTCACCCTGGCCGATGACCTGAGCAAACTGCGCCTCTGGGTCTATGTCGATGAGGCCGATGTGGGTTCCGTCAAGATAGGGCAGAACGCCACGTTTACCGTCAGCGCCTACCCGGCCCGCAAGTTTCCCGCGCGCATCACCCGCGTCGGCTTCGGTTCGACCATCACCGACAACGTGGTCACCTACCTGACCTACCTCGATGTGGACAACAGCGACCTGAGCCTGCGCCCAGGCATGACCGCCACCGCGACCATCACCGCGACGCAGCGCAACGACGTGCTGCTGGTGCCCAGCAGTGCGCTGCGCTTTGCGCCGACGGCCGCGGGGGACGCCAAACCAGCGGCCAGCGGCGGCATCGTCTCCAGCATGATTCCGCGCATGCCCGGCCGCGCCCACAAGTCGGCCTCGGGATCCGGCGCCTCGGCGTCGCGCCAGGTCTGGGTGTTGCGCGATGGCAAGGCGGCGGCGGTGGCGGTGACGCCGGGGATCAGCGACGGACGCATGACCGAGATCACCGGCGGCAATCTGCAAGCCGGCATGCAGGTGATCACCGACCAGAAGACTGCGGCGGCAAAATGAGCACGGCAATAGCGAGGCAAGCGCTTTCGCCTGGACCGGTGGACCCGGTTGCCGGTATCGCTCATGGCTCCGCGCCGCGTGGCGATGCACCGGCCCCTGCGCTCCCGGTGATCCCCGGCATGCCATTGATCCGCCTGCGCGGCGTCACCAAGCGCTACGGTACCGGCCAGGCCGAACTGATGGCGCTGAAGGGCATCGACCTCGAGGTCAGCGCCGGCGAGTTCGTCGCGATCATGGGACCGAGTGGGTCCGGCAAATCCACCGCGATGAACATCCTCGGCTGCCTCGACACGCCCAGCGCCGGGCAGTACCTGTTCCATGGCGCGCATGTGGAAGCGCTGTCGCGCGACCAGCGCGCGCGGCTGCGCCGCCGTTACCTGGGTTTCGTGTTCCAGGGTTTCAACCTGCTGGCGCGCACCTCGGCGCAGGAAAACGTCGAGCTGCCGCTGCTATACCGCGGCGAGAGCGCGGCGCTGCGGCATGCGGCGGCGGCCAAGGCGTTGCAGTCGGTGGGCCTGGGCGGCTGGGAACATCACACCCCGAGCGAGTTGTCCGGCGGGCAGCAGCAGCGCGTCGCCATCGCCCGCGCCATCGTCACCGAACCGGCGGTGCTGCTGGCCGACGAGCCGACCGGCAACCTCGACACCCAGCGCAGCCAGGAAATCATGGAACTGCTGCGCGGCCTGAATATCAACCACGGCATCACCGTGCTGATGGTCACCCACGAACCCGACATGGCAGCCTATGCGCAACGCCAGGTGCACTTCCTCGACGGTCTGGTGCACAGCGATGCGCCGAATCCGCATCCGGTGCCGGCGGCGGCGTAGCCACCATGCTGCTCAACACCCTGCTCCTCGCGCTGCGCTCGATCCGCCGCAACCTGCTGCGCTCGTTCCTGACCATCCTCGGCATTGTGATCGGCGTCAGCGCGGTGATCACCATGGTGACGCTGGGCCATGGCGCCACCCAAGCCGTGCAGGCGCAGATTTCCAGCCTCGGCAGCAACCTCTTGATGGTGCGTACGGGTCAGCGCCAGGGCCCCGGCGGCGGGGGTGGCGGCGGCGGTGCACCCTCATTCAAGGAGGCCGATGCCGATGCGATCCTGGACCAGATCGGCGGCATCCAGGCGGTGGCGCCCGAGGGCCGCATCGGCGTGACGGTCATTGCCAACGGCCGCAACTGGGCCACCAACGTCAGCGGCAGCAGCAATGCCTGGTTCGTCACCGGCAACTGGAAGCTCGCCTCCGGGCGCATGTTCACCGACGCCGAGCAGCAGGCCGGCGCGGCCGTCTGCGTCATCGGTGAGACGGTGCGGCGCGAAATCTACGGCGGCACCCGCGGCCTCGGCGAGCAACTGCGCATCAAGCAGTTCTCCTGCGAAGTGATCGGCGTGCTGGCCAGCAAGGGTCAGGCGGCGATGGGTAACGACCAGGACGACACGGTGCTGGTGCCGCTGCACACGCTGCAGCGGCGCGTTACCGGCAACCAGAAGGTTGCCACCCTGCTGGTGTCGATGCAGGAAGGCAGCGACAGCACGCGGGTGAAAGCCAGCCTGACGCAACTGCTGCGCGAGCGCCGCAAGCTCGCCGACGGCGACGACGACAACTTCAACGTGCTCGACACCAAGCAACTCGCCGAAACGATCTCGGGCACGACCCAGGTGATGACCACGCTGCTCGGCGCCGTGGCTGCGGTGAGCCTGCTGGTGGGCGGCATCGGTATCATGAACATCATGCTGGTCAGCGTCACCGAACGGACCCGGGAAATCGGCCTGCGCCTGGCCATCGGCGCGCTGGAGCGCGAGGTGCTGCTGCAGTTCCTGATCGAGGCGGTGGTGCTGGCGGCGCTAGGCGGAATCGTCGGCATCGTCATCGCCACCGCCGCGTCGATGGTGCTGGCCAGCGTCATGAATGTGCCCTATGTGTTCGACCCGACCATCAACCTGCTGTCCTTCGTGTTCTCGGCCGGCATCGGCGTGCTGTTCGGTTACTTCCCCGCCCGGCGAGCCGCGCAGATGGATCCGATCGAAGCGCTGCGCCACGAGTGAGGCGCGGTGTTTTCAAAGCTGGACCTTGGTTTGAGACTGAAAGCGGTGGCATGAGTTGAGGAGCGGGACTGAACCGATAAATGCCCCGTTAAAACAGGGATTGGCGCGGGGGCTTTCGGCGGCCAGAACAGTCCTTTGCGAGGCAGCATGATTGAACAGATGAACATCCCGTCTTCCCCGCGCAAGGGTCGTTCGTGAGGGTTGGAAGGATGGCCGCTTGTCGGCGAGGCCGTGTGGAAACGCCGAGGAAGTCGCTGGCTTACGACTTCTTTAACTGAGCAATGTCTGCCGTGATTTCCGGAAGCGGCAAATTTAGCCTGGTTGGTTTGAGGCGTAAAAAGAGCCCTTTCAGGCCCTGATGGCTGCCATCAGGGTTCCCATGCCGACGATCTGTATCACCCGCTTCAGATTGTAGGCGAGGACATGCAAGCTCATTTCCGTTCGCACATGCTCCAAGGTGCGCATCAGGAAGTGCCTGGCCCCCATCCAGAACTTGATGGTGCCGAAGGGATGCTCCACCGTCTGCCTTCGGATGCGCATCAGATTCGGTTTGCCATCGAGCCGCTTTTGCATCGCTTCGAGAACTTCCTCATGCTCCCAGCGGCTGACACGGCGGTAGTCGCTTGGAGTGCACTGGGCCTTGATGGGGCAGCGTGGGCAGTCCGAGCTCCAGTAGCGGTGAATCAAGTGTCCCGCTTCCATTCGACCAAATCGACGGATGAGTTGACTCCCCGCCGGACAGCGGTAGGTATCGGTGCCAGGCTCGTACACGAAGTCTGACTTGTCGAACCGGCCCTCGGCCTTGGCTTCCGACGTCATTGGTTTGGAGACGTAGGCGGTAATGCCCAGCTGATCACAAGCCAGAACCTCATCACCGTTGAAGTAGCCCCGGTCCGCGATGGCCTGAAGTTCCTGACCCGGCATAATCTCTTGGGCCTGCTTTGCCATCTTGGCCAACTGTCGTCGGTCGGAACCGATGTTGGTCACTTCATGCGCCACGATCAGGTGGTGCTCTGGTTCCACCGCAGTCTGCGACGTTGTAGCCCACCAGCCCCCGGCTCGTGCTGGTGGCCATGGCCCGTGCGTCCGGATCGGTCAGGGAGACTTGGCCGCTCGGCGAGGCCTCCAATTGGGCTTCCATTTCCTTGAGTTCCCGCATCTCGCGTCTCAAGGTTTCGATCTTCTTGCTCAGGTGGGTGGTCTTGGTCTCCGTGACCTCCGAAGGATTGCGATCCGCCGTCTCGATGGCGGTGAGGTATTCGTCAATGCTGCGTTCGACCTCCCGCATCCGCTTGTCGAGCTTGGCTCGAGTGAAGTTGCGGTCATGTGCGTTCACCGCCTTGAACTTGCTGCCGTCAATGGCCACGATGGCCTGGGTGAACAGATTGAGCCGCCGGCACAGCAGAACGAACTCGCGGCAAACATTGCGGATCGCCTGGCCATTGTCGTGGCGGAAATCAGCGATCGTCTTGAAGTCAGGCGCCAGCTTGCCAGTGAGCCACATCAATTCGACGTTGCGCTGGCATTCCCGCTCCAGCCTCCGGCTGGACTGGATGCGATTGAGATACCCGTACAGGTAAAGCTTCAGCAGAACAGAGGGGTGATATGACGGCCGGCCCGTGACTGCAGGGCGCACTCCCGCAAAGCCCAGCGCGCCCAGATCCAGTTCGTCAATGAAGGCTTCAACCGCTCTAACCGGGTTGTCCTCCGAAATGTAGTCGTCGAGAGATTCAGGTAGCAGGGTGATCTGGGTTCGGACTTCGCCTTCGATGAATCGCTTCATGCTGCACCCCACTGACGACGTTCATGCAGTCTAGTTCATCAAGGCGTTTCCACACGGCCTCCGGCCAAATCGGTCATTCAAGTGTTGGCGTTATTAGGTCTGAAATAAGCAGATTTGCTGTCATTCTCTCGCATCGAGGACCGTCGACGCCAGGATGGCGGTATCTAGGCTTATGTGAGGAGATGGCGACAATACGCGATTTAATTAACCCATTGAGACAGGCACATTAGTCGCAGGGAGCCGGGCAGTCGGTTCTACCTACTTCACATTGAATTGAAGGACTTCCTCGAAAACCCTGTTTCTTGCTCGTGCATCTTTGAGGAGTGAAGACGCAGGCAATACATAGAGATGTAACGGGATTTCGTCTTTCGAGCCAATCAGGAAGTCGTTATAGACGACTCGTTCCGTTAATGAAAAAACATCCTTGAATCCTGTTTGCTTCATGTCCCTATAAAACTCATTGTCGATTTCCACAATTGAAAAAGCAAACACTTCCCTGACGGTAGGAATCCTTTCCGCAAGTTCACTCGCGTAAAGGCGACACTGCATGAGCGCCTTATTGTTGTCGAAAATATCTGCGCCGGGCTTCTTGAACTCGATGATTACCAGCTTATTCGGATGGTTCTCGCTGTCCTTAGAGAAAAATGCGGCAACGTCAGGTCTTCTCTGTTGTTTCGATTCGACTGAATCCCCGACTTCTTGGACGATTGTCGCCAAAGCCTGATCGCTGTAGATACTCGAATAGGACAAGAACTTGTCATCGACAAGCCAGACGTTGTTCTCACGGATTTCAGAGCCATTGCACTTTTTTGGAAGAATCGCATTGTGGATTGCGTCTTCCGCGCTCGCGGGTGGCATCTTCGCAAGCGAGTCGATTACCAAGGCTCGATGAACAATGTATCGGGCTAGGTCTTCGCTGGCAAGGTGCGAAACGTCGTCCCATGACACCGGTTTCCCACTTTCAAGAGCTTCTACGACTTGGTCTTCCTTGCGTGCCTGCTGTGCCCTGTATGTCTTGACCACCTCATCGGCATCCAGGAGGGCGGCATCTCCATTCAACGATTCGATATTGATGAAGGGATAGTATTTTTTGAGCTTCTCGATATTGTCTGTCTTGAACTGCTCAATGCCTCCCTCAGCGGATTCATCAATCATCGCCATGCACTCCTCGTGAATGCGCGGCATGAGCTTCTCGCGACTGATGGGGGAGACCATATCTACATCATCATCGGTCTTGGGGAGTTCCAGTCTTTGCCGCTCGATATTCGATCGTTTGTTGAAGTAGTCGGAGGTAACGAAAATTAGATGCCGACAAATATCGAATCGTTTGCTGATTACGTACTCTTCAATGCAAAGTTCGTCAGCGCAGAGCATAGCAACAATGCCTTTCTTGGGAGGCTCATCCCTGAAAAGGTAGCAGCTGAACTTCTCGTCCTGAAATACGAATTCCCTTGTCAGCTCAGCCTTGATGCCTTCACCCGAAAAGACATGAACTTCGTCAAACGGCTGCTTTGAATTATGGGTGAATTTCAGGGTTACGCTTTGGCCAGTCTGGTGTTTCAGGAAAAGCAGTAGACGCAGGTCATCACATATCGAATTTACCAATTTGGCAACCTGAGTGTTTATTTTTTCTTTTAGGTTGCTGAGCGTTATGCAGGTATTCGCTGTGCCTTGTTTGGCGGATTTCTTGACGTCATCCGGCTTGAAATCCGGCGTATACGAAAATTCGACGAGTTCGTTCGCGAGTTGGCTACTGATATGGACTGTATTGGCGTATTTCAGGAATGCCAAGCGTCCGACACCCTTACCGCCTATGTTGTCTTTATGGCTTGTGCAGATTTCATCGAAAAAATTCAGATTTTCGGAAGTGAAGCCTTCCCCATCGTCAGTGATGGTGATTTGCTCCAATACTCTTCTTTCTTCGCTTCCGAGGGATAGTTCCTGTTGTTTCTCGGAAAAATGGAGATCGACAGTGATTATTTTGCCGCCGGCATGGATAGAGTTCGTGAGTGCTTCACGAATGACATCCCTTGCATTCACACCACCCCTGTAGTGCTCAGCAATGAACTTTCTAAGGTTAATCCTAGCCATGAGACAAGTCTAACATTCGCAACGGTAAGGGAGTAGAAGGCGGGTACCCTCTGCCTTTGAAGTTCAGCCAACGTGGCCCTCAGTCAAAAATGTGCTTCTTCCTCATCTCCCGAATTTTCACGGAGATCTTCGTCTTCATCGCGCTCATCTGAGAAGGCGACGCCCTCGTATCCGCTCGAAGTTTCCAGATAATCAACGTACTGATCAGCGTCATCAAGATCAAAGAGATCAGAGACGACGTCTATCCCCGTCTCTTGCAGGGCATGAGCTTTTACCTGGAATATTGGCGTTAGTTTTGCCGTTTGGTCATAGAATTGCACACCCAGTAAACTGAGAAATGAGAAATATGGATCTGTATCGATATGTGTTCTTTTGAAACCCCCCCACCCCTTGGTGCCAGCCTCGTAACAAAGAAGCCAGAGGTCGCCGTATAGCGCTTCCGTCGATTCCACTGATTTCCAGTAAGTCATCTTGGGTGACTTAGGCAACCGGCCACACGAATCAAGGTCCAGCAGAATGAGTGCACAGATTGAGCTGTGCATTTCCGAGACCAGGTCGACATTCGATGTAGACAGGCTTAATTCGAGCTCTTTGCAAATCCAAAGACACCACGCAACCTCACTATGGTGCTCAAGTGGCGCATGTTCTTGAATAATCGCATTCACCAAACGTTCAAGTGCTGTTTTATTGAGTCGATATCCCACACCTGAGTATGTAGAGAGAACCCTCGCAAGTATTTGGAGCGTGTTGGGATAAGCAAGTGCTACGTGGCAAAGATGCGCCTCAAAGATAGACCAGTTTTCTTTGCGAATCAGCACTGAAGAGGCCCGCTTAAGGGCATAAGCCATCACGTTTTCGTCTTTGTTTTTTCGAGCTAATTCTTTCGCCAACTCAAAGAAATGGTGAATATCGGCCGCTTGCTTGCGGCCCGCCTCGCTGATGGTGAAGCTTCTAAGCTGATGGGGCCAGTAGTCTTCGGAAATCTCTAGAACGGAGCAGGTGACCGTCTTTTCGACATTGATGTGCAGCTCATACTCCTTTAGTGCTCTCGTCAGAGCAGCTAAGCAAGCTTCAGCATCGTCTATTGTCGAGAAGAACAAGAAATAGTCGTCAACATAACGGAAGCCGGGAGGAAAACCCTTGAGGCGTTTCTTCAATTCTAAATCTACCGATGTGGCGATAGCTTCTGCAATTATGTGTGAGGTGTCCGGCCCAATAGGAAGGCCAATAGTTTGCCCGTCTTGGCACTGACGCAAAGACAAGTCTAGAAGATTCCCAAAGTACTTCGGCGTTGGTTTGCGATTTCGTTTGGATGCCGATTTTCCGTGTATCGCCCAAGGGACAGAATGCGTATAGATCGTCGGGAAGAAGCGTGAGACATCGGTCTTTAACATATACCTGTAGCCGGCTGCAGTTAGCACCTTGCGCTCATACAGTGACTGCATTGATGGGATGCTTGCCCCGCGGTCGCCATTTTTTAGAAACCTTGGACGACTCACACTAAGCTTACTTTGCCGGTAGTGCCTTACCAACTGCCCCCAGTAGGTGGCCACATGAGTGGCCAAGAATGTTTGTGCTACCGGGTTTGGAATGCTGGTAAGCCTGCGTTGATAGCCTGCACGGGCCACACTAAAAGATTCACTTTTGCTGTCTGGCGCTTTTGGGACTACTCCTCCGGTCTTGGGGGGCGTCTGCAACGCCAACCAATTCGGATATAACGCGCTATGGATGTTAGCCAGATCCTTAGTGGTAAAGCATGGCGGCAGCTGTGAGGGAAAATATCCACGTTCGAGAAGACGACTAATTCGGTCCATTGGATAACTGAAGATTTTGTTGTGCTACCCGTATTATCACTTGTCCCGTCGATCTATCCGATTGAGAACCTGGGTGTCCGTTCAGTCTGATCTCTCAGCCGTTTCCTTCGTCAGAGGTTACAGCCGCTATCCGTTCACAGAGTTGACATATCAGTTGCATGAAGCAGTTTGGCTGCTTCAGATCGACTGTCGTCCTTCACCGTTGGCAAAACCGGCCACTCAGGTCGTGTGTAGTGTCGACGTCGGCAACGGGTACGACACCGGCCATTGAATGGGGCCAAGACCATAGGATGCAAAGGCCGAGTTGCGGTACTCAGGGTCAAGCGCGGAAGCGTCTGCGCTACCTCTATAGCAGTCAGATACCGGCCAGCGGTCCAAAGTCCGCTTGGGAGACTAGCGGAAGGCTCAGTCGACCGGCTCGAAGCGCTTGTTTTGCGCTTCCGGCAATAGATCAGTGAAGATGAAGCCGTCACGAGAAACCGTTTCTCCGGCCACGATGCTCAGGGCCTTCTTGAACATCGGTCCGTCATAGGCAAACGTGTGAAACTCGCCATTTTCACCGCACGGATCCACATTGGCCGGAATCCGGTCCAGAAAGGACTTGTCATATTCCGCCCCTGCGAGGTCCGGGGTCAGTCGCTTGGGATCGATGCAAGTGATTCTTGCGCGAAGGCCCTGGTTCACCATTTCTCTGGACAGCTCTCCTGTGGGTATTCCCCAGAGCGGAAAAAGCGGGGTGATGCCTGTCTCAGCCAGCTTGGCTTCCCGGTATCGCCGCACGTCTTCCAGGAACAGATCGCCAAAGGCAAAACACTCGACGCCCTGCTGTTTCGCCTCGTTAACAAAGGCGCCCATGATGGCTTCATACTCGGCATCAGGGCATGGGTAGGGAATGGGGATAAGCCGGACAGGAAGACCGACATGGACGGCCTGTTGTTGGAGAAGCTCTACCCTCACCGCATGCATTGCGACGCGTGCGAATGCTTGATTGACCGTACAGAACAGGCCCGCGATTTCTATGTCGCCGCGCTGGCGCAGGACATGCAATGCCCACGCGCTATCCTTCCCGCTGCTCCATGACAATAGGGTCTTTTTCATTTTGATCCTTTCACCCGGCGCACGCTCTGATCCAGCGGCAACAGGCAAAGCAGCGCGTCGAGCTCGGTGGTGTTTCGCTTCAGCATTTTCGTGCGTTGACGCCTGGTTCCACGATCAAGCCCGCTAAGATCCTTCGTCGCGTCGACTTTGCCACGGGCGGCGAGCCGCCGCCGATCGACGTCGAGGGCAAGGCTCGGCCCAGGATCTTCCGCCAGGCATGGGCGACGTGCCACTTGGCGTCGCGGGTGATGAGGTCGCCGTGGGAGAGGATCACGCGCTCGAAATCCCACTCGAGGATACGCATCATGCACTGGCGCACGAGCGCCTTGTCACCCCATCCAAGCCGGTACTCGGGCGCCGGGCTGGGCGTGTTCCACATCCCGATCAGCCGAAACAGGAACCTTAGAAACCAGTTGGTACCGGGCGTGGCCGCCGTGACGTTCTCGACCACGTCGACGAGGATGAGAGTCTTGCTGGCGTGGTGGAAGAACGCGACCTCACGCATCACGCGCGTTCCCTGCAGGGGGACCTGAGACAGCTCGCCCGCCCACAGTGCCGGCGCCTGGTCGCCGAGCACCTCGTCGAAGATGAGCCCCTTCGCCCGCTTCTCGACGCCAGGGCAAATGTAGGTCACCGCTTGGGGAAACGCCTGCTGACACGAGCGCAGGTGGAGCCAGTGGAAATTGCCTGGCGCGATGATCGCCGCGACCGGCCCCAGCGCCGCGACCTCCGCGGTCAACGCCTCTTCGAACGCACACGGGGAGTGGATCAGGATCTCGCCGCTGTGGAGCTTGATCACCGTCATCCGCGCGTTGATCCGCGCCCCGCCCAAGGAGACGACGTAGCCCCCAAGCCATAGCGCGTCGGGAACGAAGACTTCGAGAGAAGGAGCCACTGCACTTCCTCCGTTTGCGGATCAGGTTGCTGACATTGATCGCGCCGGATTCAATGAAAACAGCGCCGGCGAAAACAAGCAAGAACATCCTGGGCGCTGAACGCGAGTGGCCCGCCGCGGCGTTCGTCCCAAGCGACGCCCGCCCGCCGCCGTGGACAACTCTGCGCTCGATGCGGGCGAACAAGGGCATGGAAAAAGGGTGGCGCAAACGGCTCTGAAATGGCTGCGCCTAGGATATAGGACTCGCCTTCCCAACCATTGCGGCCGTTCGATAACCGCAAGGTATGGCTTAAGTGGCGACAACAACGGATGCCCGGGCTGGCCGGAGATTTCTGCGCCGATGTAGATGTTGACCCTCTCTCGTGGACATCCGTTGTGCAGGATGGGCGACATGATGCCCAGGCCCATCTCTCCGCCACGGCATGCCCAGGATGAACCGGCGATGAACAAGCGTTCTCCATGACCGCTTCCGGACAAGGCATCCGGCAACGGTCCGCGATCAGCCTCGCTTACTTGAGGCGCATGTCGTTGGTGACGCCTTTAACGCCGCTTACGCCGCGTGCCAACTCGACGGCCCTGTCAATATCGGCCTGCGAACGTACATAGCCGCTCAGTTGCACCATACCCTTGAAGGTGCTGACATTGATCTCGTTGTCCTTCACCTGCGGATCATTGTATATGGCCGCCTTTACCTTGGTGGTGACGTCGCTGTCTTCCACGTACTGACCCGTATCCCGCGGCGTGGACGAACAACCCACGACGGACACCAATGCGGCGCCCAGGACAATTGCGGAAAGATAGTTGCTGATCTGTTTCATGGTTGAGTCTCCAGAATGCAGGAATGAATGACTTTGACGGTCATTGCCGGCGTGCCAGGTCGAAACCTCAACGACAACATAGCAACAAGGGCAAACGGGGGTCTGTACGCTGCCGCACCAACGATAGGAGAGAAAGGCGTTGGTGAAGTTTGCGCCCTCCTCTCGTGTCAAGGTTTCTTTAGGCTTCGACGACGGGTTGTTGGCTCAGACCAGCCCTTCAGGAGACAGATGAATTTTTCATTCGACGGTCTGGCGAATTGCTCCAAATGCAATTATTCAGCGGGTTGGGGCCCACCCATCTCCCGGTCAGTCTGCAGGAGTATCTCCGCACCCGTGGCGCTGTCGGAGGAGAAGACTCCGGACTTGGCGGTTACCGACATGCGGGTAGCGTTGGGGCTGATCTCCTCCAACTCGATATCTATAGAACGGTTTATGGATTTCGCGTTGATCTCCTCCCCACCCTTGACCTTGCGGGTGGAGTCCACATCGATATGCATGCGTTGGAGTGCTGCCAGGGCGGCCGCCCGAACCCTGGGCAGGGATGCGGTGAAGGTGCGTGAAACGGTACCGCCCAGTGTGTGGGATATGCCGGCCGACAGCCCCGCCGATGCGCCGCCCCCGAGGGCGGTAATCGCGATCGCCTCGCACCCAGCCAGAGGCAGGGCGGCAATCGCGAGGACAATAATTCGGCTGGTCATGGAATGCATCGCAATGGTGTCGTGGGTTGGCGGTAAGCTCGTTGCACAATGGTAGCAGGGCAAAAACAGGGTTCGTTGATCTCGTTGGCGATTCGTTGCAGTCGGTGTCATGGCAAGGTCAGGTAGCCCTTCCCTGGCCGACAGTGCCCCTTGGTCGATGATCCGGGAAGCGGCCATAAACAGAGCATTGGGGATAAGCTGACAATACAGAATCAGCCTTCACCCAATGGTGTCGGGTGATTGGAGCTACGACTTCCCGACACGATCGTGCAGCATTGCGTCGATTTCGGCTTCCGCCTTCATCCAGTCTTCGTCGGCGCCATGGCCCGCGAACGCGCGCTTCTCAGCACGGTAATAGGCGGCGACCGCAATCATTTCATGGCGGGTCTCGGCGCCAACGTCTGCCTTCGCCGCCGCCCCGGCTTCTTCCGCCTTGATCCAGCCTTCGTGAGTGCCCTGAGCCCCTAATCCAAGCTTTTCGGCATGGTAATGGTCATCGTCCGCAATCATTTTTTGGCGAATATCGGCGCTGTCAACTTGTTTATTCATGGTTTCTGCTCCTGTTCTTCTGCTGATTCCTGTCTTCCGGGAAAACGAGCCTGTGTCTTCACAGTGCGCTCCCGCAAACCTTGCTGTTCACTTGGCTGTTTACTTGCCATATCCATTGCGATCGTCAGAGGCTATCAGCCAACAGAAACAACACACATCCGTCAGGTACTCTTTTTGCGGAACAAGATAGGCTGAAGTCAGGCGCGCTTCTTGGCGTCTTTCAGGTCTTGCTTGAGGTCACCAAACTTTGCCTGAGCTTCGCCCAAAGTTTTTTGAACCTTGCCTTTAACTTCCAGTTTCTCATTGCCAACGAGCTTGCCGGTGATTTCATTGACCTTGCCTTTCGCTTCTTCGACGCGGCCCTTAACCTGGTCTTTGTTGATGCTCATGATTTGCTCCTTATAGCGTATGCCGGTAGACGGGCGGCACGCCGTACGTGAGAGTTGGAAAACAGAGATGTGACACCACGAGTTCCCTCACTGGGCCGCCATCGAAACGTAGACTGTCAGCCCTTTGCGCCAATGGGCCCAGGGATGCTGTCATGTCTCTGCCAACCGTGATGGAAAAGTAGAACAGCTTGCGTGGTGGGTCTGTGCGCCATCGCACAGATGGGTGTCCTGGGTCGGCACTTCAACGTCTGCTTCACCGGTATAACAGGCAGATCTTCACTCTTGGCCAACCAGGACTCCGCGCGCCGTCCAACAGATTGGCCTGATCACATCACGAACCGGCGCCAGCTTCCGAGACTGTTGCTCACATGAGCGTCCAGCGTGATCAGGGTGTCATCCAGTCTGACTAACGTTTTGGGAGATTTCTAACGAAAGAAGACAAGATATAGAACAATAATGAGCACTACAGTACCGAGGCCGATATACATTTTTCACCTCCATCTCATAGCTCACCCTCTTGGAGGGTAATTAAGCACGAGTTCATGAGTTCATTAAAGCATTCGCTCATTTTGATGTCTGTGCGCCAGCATACTTAGGGTGAAGTCCCATCCGGGACCCGACTACAGATCTGCAAAGCTTCGGAACGGCTCACTCAATGCCTGGAAAAGCAGTCATTGGAAGACGATAGCTATCAGGTCAAGGCGATCGGCTGGTACGGCTGAGCTCCTGCCCGACAAGTAATCTCAGCGTACGTCCGCTCCGAACCACAGAGCCCTCATTGCCTCTTCGCTGGCGCCAATGACAGAAACGGGCAACTCGGAGTTGTTCGGAGTCGGCGCCACGCTGGTTGGCAGTGAACAACAGCTGGCGATCGCGAGCATTTTCATGACACAGGCAAGCGCTTGCGGTGCGGCCAAAAGCGGCTCATCAGCGGCTTGACACTGGTTCCGTGGACAAGAATGGAAAGCGATACTGCAACCAGCGTCAATTGGATCAGCTCCAAGGCCAGATCTTCGGGGAGACCGCGCTGTATTGCGTACATCAGGTAGTACAGTGAACCGATGCCGCGTACGCCGAACCAGCCCACCATGCTGCGTATCGGCCACGATGTGCGGCTGCCCAGCAGGCCGGCGAGGACGCTGACCGGGCGCGCCACCAGGAACAGGAACAGCGCGAGTCCGACTGCCCGCCAGCTCCAGGAATCGAGAAATAGCGTGCCGCCGATCAGCAGGACGAGGATCAATTCAGAAAGCCTCTCCAGATGTTCCTTGAAGACCAGCGATCCTCCGCTGACGGTGGGAGGTGGCTCGTTATCAGCGCTTGCTTTTGCAGCTTCCGCTTTGATGCTCGTGGCTTGCGGCCGCTGCGGGAAATCTCGAGCGGCGCCGGCGAGCTTGAGTTCGGTCTGGCGCAGCGCGACGGCGGCAAAGAAGACTGCCAGAAATCCCCACGCATTGACCAGAACACTCAGGCCGTACACCACGCCGATCAGGCCAAGTCCGAGAAAGTCGTCCATCAGCTTGTACTCGGGTGGCTCGGCGCGCAGCTTCCATCCCAAACGGGCCAGGGCAGCGCCGGAGATGACTCCGATCGTGATTCCGGCCACCGTGGCCCACAGCACATCGACCAGCGCCCAGCGCAGGCCGAATTCACCCAGATCGTGCAGGCCGAGCAAGCCCATTCCCAACATCACGAATGGAAACGCGCTCCCGTCATTCATGCCCGCTTCGCAGGTCAGGGTGAAGCGGAGTTGGTCACGGTCACCGGGGTGGCGGATCTGGACGTCGGTCGCCAACACCGGATCAGTGGGCGCCAGGATCGCACCCAGCAGGACCCCCGCGCCCAGCGGCAACCCAAGCAGATAATAGGCAAAGGCAGCGACCATTCCGACGCTGACTGCCATGGATACGGTTGCCAGCAAGATCGGAGCGCGCCAGTGTGCGAAGCTCACCGGCACGGGCATTTTGACACCCGCGGAAAACAGCGATATCAGCACAGCCGCTTCGGTCAGCACTTCCATCAGCGCCGATTGCTTGAGCGGATTGAAGTGAAAGACATTGAGCACCGTGGGTCCGACCAGCAACCCCACCGCCAGATAAATAATCGCTGGCGTGACGGGCAGGCGCTTGAGGATCGAGGAAGTCAGCCCCCTGGCGAGCAACAGCCCGCCCACCAGCAGAAACCAAAGTGCGTTAGTCATTGCTTGTCAAGTTCAGCGCCATTCAGATCCCTCGGGAGCGCGTCATTCTGCCTTCCGCGGCCTCATAACTGGCAAATATCATGCCTTCCCGCGAGTGCGGGACGGTGGCTGGGCAATTGCGCTCAGAACTACTTGCGCATCATGCCCATGATCAAGGTGACCAGGAAAACAATCAGAAACACAAAGAACAGTACCCTGGCGATCTCCACTGCGCCGGCGGCAATACCGCCGAATCCAAAGACCGCAGCAACAAGTGCAATGACGAAAAATATTGCAGCCCATTTCAACATGATGACCTCCATCCCCGGACCGGGGTCTGACTGGCTTGATGAGGAACCGAC
The DNA here is from genome assembly GCA_963782495.1 of uncultured beta proteobacterium. GTDB lineage: Bacteria > Pseudomonadota > Gammaproteobacteria > Burkholderiales > Thiobacillaceae > DASQBT01. Next base: position 340,487 of record CAWAJU010000009.1, read on the forward strand.
TTGCCGCGGTCGTTTGAGCCGCATGAGCACAGCGGCTCCTCTGCCTTGCAGCGTGTTCCCAGGCAACTATGCAGTCTGTGCGCCACCGCACTCATGTCGCTCCTCTTCCCTCGGGCAGTCAAGATGGCCCGGCGCAATGCCCGAAATATGGATCTGATCGAGACGATCTTCAACCCGGTATTCGGCGCCGCAAATCCATGTCCAGGGCGAGTCCTGGCCACACCTGAATGGGACCGTGGCGCTGCACTGCCTTTGCAGCTTGTGAAAGCGGGGATCTGCCCGCGTCTGCGATGAGCACCGACCACGCTCCGTGTGCGCTGGCGTACAGACTGTTGCCGTCTGCCGAGCGATATTACCGCCAGGAACATGGCGATCACTGGCTGGATCAACGGTGATCGCCGTGCCATCTTGCGAAGGATCTGATGATGCAACCTGGTTTACTCGCTCTGCCGTGGTGGGGTTACGTGCTGGTTACGTTGGGTCTCACCCACGTCACCATCGCAGCAGTAACGATTTTTCTCCACCGGCACCAGGCGCACCGGGCGCTGGCGCTGCATCCGGTCGCCAGTCATCTTTTTCGTTTCTGGCTCTGGCTCACTACCGGGATGGTCACCAGGGAATGGGTGGCGATTCACCGCAAGCACCACGCCACCACCGACACAGCGGAAGACCCGCACAGCCCGCAGGTCTACGGCATCCGGAAGGTGTTGTTCGAGGGCGCAGAGCTCTATCGGTTAGAAAGCAGGAACGCCTCAACCATCGAGAATTACGGCCGCGGCACCCCCGACGATTGGATCGAGCGCAAGCTGTACGCAAGGCACAGCGCGCTTGGCGTGGGCATCATGCTGACAATCGATTTTGTCCTGTTCGGCCCGGTCGGCCTCACCATATGGGCGGTGCAGATGCTGTGGATCCCGTTCTTCGCCGCAGGCGTCATCAATGGCATCGGCCACTATTGGGGCTACCGCAATTTCGCGCCGTCCGATGCCTCCAGGAATATCGTACCCTGGGGCCTGCTGATCGGTGGCGAGGAACTGCACAACAACCATCACGCCTACGCCAGTTCCGCCAGGTTCTCGAGCAGGTGGTGGGAATTGGATGTCGGCTGGACGTACATCCGCATCATGGAGATGCTCCACCTGGCGAAGGTGCGGAAGCTCGCGCCCAGAATCCACTTCGACACCTCCAAGACCCGCTGCGATGTCGACACCCTGCAGGCTGTGATCACTCACCGCTACGACGTGCTGGCCAAGTTCGCCAGAACCCTGCAGCGAACTGCCGTGGAGGAAATCCGCGGCCTGCGGGGCGACGCAATCTCCGGATTGAAGGATTCCAAAGCGCTGGATGCGGTCAAACACTGGTTGCAAAGGGATGCGAAGGCGTTGCCGGAGCAGGAACGTGCAGTGCTGGAACAGGCTCTGCAATCGAGCACCGTATTGAGCACCATTTACGCCATGCGCCAGGATCTCACTGCACTGTGGAGCCGATCTACCGTCTCGAAGGACCAACTGGTGGTACAACTGGAAGACTGGTGTCGGCATGCCGAGGAAAGCGGCATTGGCGCGCTGCGAGAGTTTTCCCGCACACTGCGCCGCTACGATTCACTGTCAGGAGAAATGAAATGACATTAGGAACAATACTGCTGATCATTGTGGTTCTACTGCTGATCGGCGCGTTTCCCACCTGGCCCCACAGCCGGGGCTGGGGTTACGGTCCCAGCGGTGGTCTTGGACTGGTGTTGGTGATCATCCTCATTCTGTTGCTGTTGGGCAAGATATAGCGCACCCATTCGTGCCGAATCCAGTCAACGTTCCGGCCAGGGCGTAATGGATGACGAACCCCGGCTCATGTTTTGAGCGAACGGGGGCAGGTCTGATCCGGTGTTCCTTTCACTCTGCCGGGTCGCCTGGATAAGCCCGCCTGGCAGGGCGCTTCAGAGCGGGAATTCACAAGGCGGCAACAGGCGATCCTCTCCCCACTCAGGGGGCGGATGTCAATGACCGCGCTGCCCAGCTTTGTCAACTTCTTCATCTTCGCGGAAGGGAATCTCCCCGTCCTCCTCGTAGCGCTTTCTCGCGCCGGACCGGTAAATCCAGGCCACGGCCGCCAGAAAGACCAGGGGAATGCCCAGGTAGAGGCCGTATTCCGCGAGCATGTTGATGAATTGATTCATGGCGTTCTCCTGTGATTCTGTCGAGTGGCTTCAGCGCCGTTCTTGTCCAGAACGCAGCCGCGGCAAGAAGGACGTCAGCCTTCCTGGCACACAGACTGCACCAGTACTCATCCTCAAGACCTCTTGTCTTGGCTCCATACAGGATGCCAGCGGGTCACGCCAAGTACTGTGCGCCATCGCACATTGAATAATGCCGGCCTGTGTGCGTTGGCGAACAGAAGTGTGGTCGTTGCCGGGTTCACCATGTCTTGGTGCCCACGTCGTTCCAGCCGTTTCGCTGTGTCGTGTGCAGGAGCCGATTGGTTCGAAGCCTGCACGTGCTGGGCAAGGCGTTATCGAATGGAAGGACAGGCGATGCTGACTGAAATGGCAATTGCGTGGCTACTCGTATTCTCGGCGGTGCCGCCACCGGCCACGGCACACGGAGACCTGGGACGCGTACGCCAGGATCATTCACCGCAACGAGTGCAAGTTGCGCCCGTGTCTCCGCAGCACGGCGTTCCGGTGACGCCGCAGGAGAACAAACCGCCAGCGCATAAGCAAGGAGAACATTCCCGCCCGGGCATGAGCTGGTATCGGCAACCTCAACCCTGTTTGCGCAACCCGCAAGCCGGATTGCCGGGGCGCGGGTTAGCGCCGGAACTACCGCCGCAGCAGGGGCACGGCGTGGACAATGTTCACGACAAGTCAGACTACGGTGGCCAAGACTACAATAACGCCAGGGCCAGGTCGGCCGGGAAACGCGTCAGAACCTGAGTTCCAATCAAGGCCAGGCGCAGGGAGGACAAGAACGATGTTATCGGACCCCGAAATTACCACCATCGCGCACGTCATCCAGCTTGCGATCGCGCCGGTCTTCCTGCTCACCGGCATCGGATCGTTGCTCGCGGTCATGGCCAACCGGCTCGGCCGCATCATTGACCGCGCGCGCTTCGTCGAGAGCATCTGGAGCAAGCTGGAAGATGCCGCACGCGCGGATGCCGGGCGCGAGTTTTCCAACCTTTCGCACCGCGCCAAATTACCAGGGCCTGTTAACGCTAATTTCACGCCTGCGAAATTAGTATTAACAGGCCCTTGCCGGGCGATCAACCTTTGCGCCTTCGCCGCGCTGTTGGTGTGCGCCCTGATCGCCACCCTGTTCATCGACGCGCTCCTGGGGACCAACCTGCGCTGGCTGGTGGGCGCGCTGTTCGTCTTCGCGATGCTGGCGCTAAGCACCGGCATGGTCTGTTTCCTGCGCGAGGTGCACGTCGCCACCCACACGCTGCGCATCGGGCCGCCATCCCGGAGTCCGGCCAAGTAACCGGATGACATCGTGGTGAACCGTCCGGCGCCCGCCCAGAAGATCGCTACTGATAGCTAACGCTCACGCGAACGCTGACGCGCGGTACCGGGGGCTGCCCTGCCGGACCCACGAAGCTGCCGGCCACCGGCGGCACGGCCTCCGGATGGCGGGCAACGGCGATCGGGATGTGCCGATTGTCGGTGAGCTCGCCGCTGGTCGGGTCGAAACCCTTCCAACCGGGACCGGGCAGATAGACCTCCGCCCAGGCGTGGGTCGTGGCGTCACCACCCGAGGTGGCTGAAATGTCCAGGTATCCGCTGACGAATCGACAGGCCAGCCCGAGGTGGCGGCAGGCTTCCATGAACAAGGCGGCAAAGTCGCGACACGAGCCGCTGCGGCTGGACAGGGTCATTGCCGGTGACTGCACGCCTGGCGCCTCGCGCGCCTGGTAGGTGGACCGGCTGGCAATGTCGCGGTTCATCCGGTCGAGCAGCACGAAAGTCTCGATCGGCCCCTCCAGGCACCCCAGGCTGGCCAGCCATTGGTTGACCGCGAGCCGGTCTTGAGCGTAGTAAACGCTCTGGCGGAAGGCCGCAAGGTCGGGCTGTTCCTCCTGCGCATAATCGAACGGATAGGTGACCGCGCTATCCGCCACCAGAAAATCCAGCGGCGCGTCCTCGTACTTCTCGACTGTTACATCGCTGGCTATGCGCAGGCTGTTCGACGCTGCCAGAAAGCTGACAGTGGCAACGGAATTGTCGAGGGCGTCGCGATGCCATCGAATGGTGTGTTCGGGATGGATGGCGAGTGTCGACGACGCGATCCGCAGCGCATGACTTTCGCGCGGACGCAGCAGGAGCCGATGGGGCTGCAGCGTCACCGGCGCGGCGAAGAGGTACTCCGTCAGGTGGGAAATATTGAGGCGTCGCATGGATCTGGTCCAGCGCCTAGGCGGAATACCAGAGCACGGCGATGTAGTAACAGGTCGTGCCAGCCATGACGAAAAGATGCCAAACGAAATGGCCGAACTTGAGCCGAGCATCGCTCAGGTAGAAAACGGCGCCGGCCGTGTACGCAATACCCCCCGCAACCAGCCAAACCACGCCGGCGGCGCCTACACGTTCCAGCAGGGGAACGGCGGCGATGATTACCAGCCAACCCATAGCCAGGTAGAGGCCGGTCGAAAGAAGTGGATGCGACAGTTTGTCGAGTGTCTTGAGCGTTATTCCAAGCGCGGCAATCCCCCAGATCAGGCCGAACAACGTCCATCCCCACATGCCATGCAAGGCACCGAGCGCGAAGGGCGTATAGCTTCCGGCAATGAACAGGTAGATCGCGCTGTGATCGCACTTCTCGCACACGCGCTTGGCGCGGCCCTGGGGAAGTCCGTGGTAGAGGGTCGAACTGAGGTGCAAGGTCACCATGGTGAAGGCATAGATGCTGACGCCGACGAGATTTTGCGCCTGTCCCTGGCGCACCGTGGTGACGACGAGAACCGGCGTGAAGGCCAGTGCCAGCAGCAGGCCGATACCATGACTGAGGCTGTTGGCGGCCTCTTCTGCGACTGATTGAGGGCGATCCAGCTGATCGATACCCTTCGGGACCACGGAGCCATGAATCATTCGAATCTCTTCGCTCGTGACAGATTGGGCTGCGGTGTAAACCCGGGTCCTGAAACCGTGGGCCTTGGCCAACCCGGGACAGGCGCACCCGATACCAGGGCCTGTTAGCGCTAATTTCGCACCTGCGTTGTTGCGAGAAAGCGATGGATGCAAGGCGCGGCGTGCTGGCAAGGGCGATCCCTTGCCAAGCGGCGCAACGCACCAGACGCGCTTTCTCGCAGCAACCCTGCGGGACGGGCCGATTCGGGCGCATCCCTTTGTCGCAAGCCGCTTGCAGTGGCCGGCACTGCGGCGCGTCTCGCTTCGCGGACTGCATCCCGAATCGGCCTCGTCGCAGGCGTGAAATTAGTGTTAACAGGCCCTAATCCGCTTCACGCTGCGCGCCTATCGGCGCAATGCAGATGCGCGCGCCGTCGGCTTCAACAACTACAGGATATGGACAACCGCATCCGAAGTCTGTCTGATACCGCACACAGCCTGCAGGGCAGCAGCCGCGCCCGTTGCTCCGTCAAGCCGGGATATCTATAATTGAATCGAGTCACTTCAAGCATTTGGTTGCTGCACGTCCGGTCGTTCACTTGGTCGTGGCTGATAGTTAGGAGATCCCTCATGACCCCCCGCCCATCACCCCCCCCCCGCCCAAGATGGGGACTGACGATCCGCGCCAGAACCATCTCCTGGCCGCCCTGCCGGCGGATGAATACGCACGCATCCTGCCCAATCTGGAACTCACCGAGATGCCGCTCGGCCACGCGCTTTACGAGCCCGGCAGTCAGATGCGCCACGTCTATTTCCCCACAACTGCCATCGTTTCCCTGCTCTATGTCATGGTCGATGGCGCGTCGGCCGAAATCGCCATCGTCGGCAATGAGGGGATCGTCGGCGTCTCGCTGTTCATGGGCGGCGAAACCACCACCAGCCGGGCGGTTGTGCAAAGCGCCGGCCACGGCTACCGCTTGACGGGGCCCCTGCTGAAGGATGAGTTCTTTCACGCCGGCCCCATGCAGCACCTGCTGCTGCGTTACACCCAGGCGCTGCTGACGCAGATGGCGCAGACCGCGGTATGCAACCGCCATCACTCCTTGGACCAGCAGCTGTGCCGCTGGCTGCTGTTGAGCCTCGACCGCCTGCGCGCGAACGAGCTGGTCATGACGCAGGAACTGATTGCCAACATGCTCGGGGTGCGCCGCGAGGGCGTCACTGAGGCGGCCGGCAATCTGCAGAAAGCCGGCCTGATCAAATACAGCCGAGGCAAGATCACCGTAGTGGACCGCCCTGCGCTGGAGCAGCGGGTCTGCGAGTGCTACCAGGTGGTCAAGAAGGAGTTCGATCGCTTGCTCCCGGAGGGAGTCTCTCCGTAATCCGGTTGGTGCTGCGCCCGATCCCGGGGTTTCGCATCGCATCTGCTCGCGGGCCGGCAATGTGCGCTACCGTCCGGACAGCAGGCAGGATTTACTTCATACTTGTTCCAAGTCCACCCGAGGAAGCTTTGCTCCTTGGGCAGCATTCGACATGGAGATTGCATCGCCACCTCTCCCTGTGCCGCTTGCCGGGTTTCCCCTCTACCAGGAGAGTCCACGTGCCGCGCACCAAGTCTGCCCTTCCCTCCAATCGACTGCTTGCAGCCTTGCCGCGCAAGGACCATCAACGCTTCCTCTCTGGCTGCACGCCGGTCGATCTGGAGTTTGCCAAAGTCCTGGCCGAACCCGGCGAGCGCATTCGCCACGTTTACTTTCCCACCGACAGTTTCATTTCCCTGCTAACGCCGGTCGATGGCGTTGCCAGCCTGGAGGTGGGCCTGGTCGGCGACGAAGGCATGCTCGGGATCTCACTCATCCTCGGGGTGGATGTGTCGCCGCTGCGCGCCCTGGTGCAAGGTGCCGGCCCGGCGCTGCGCATGGGCATTGCGCCGTTTCGCCGCGAATTCGGGATAAGCCCGGCGTTGCAGCGCGTGCTGAAGCGCTACCTTTATGTATTGATGGGGCAACTCGCACAAGCAGGCGCCTGCACCCGCTTCCATTTGGTGGAAGCGCGCCTCGCCCGCTGGCTCCTGATGACGCAGGACCGCGCGTATTCAGACGATTTTTATGTCACGCACGAATTCCTTGCTTACATGCTCGGCGTGCGCCGCGTCGGCGTTACCAAGGCGGCAACTGCATTGCAAGAACGCAATTTGATCAGCTACAGCCGCGGGAATATGTCGATTCTCGACCGCGGAGGCCTGGAAGCCGCTTCGTGCGGGTGCTATGAGGCCGACAAAGCGAGCTACGCACGGACCATGGGTTAGTACGGCATCGCCGGGCGCAAGACCTTCCCGGACCTCATTCAGCCACGGTCTTGCTCTCCATTAAATTCCCCAGCAACTTGAACTGTTCCTGCTGGATGGCCAGTAGCTCTCCCCACTGACCTTCCCGCAACAAGCCCATCTTGTCGGGCAACAGCATGATTTCGCGTTCGGCCTTCAGCGTGACTTTGTGATCGTGGAGCGTTCAGCACGAACTCGGGCTGTCCGCGGTGTCGCAGAAGCCGGTGCAGCCCTCCTGCCGTGCGGTGGGGGGCGTCTTGGCAAACGCCCTATGTGTGATAGCGCACAGAGTTATTTCGCAAGTAGTTGGATCATGTGCGCTCTCCCACTTGTTCAATAAAGGACAGACCATGAATATCAAACTTGCGACAGGCGTTTTTGTCATCGGCAGCCTACTGGCGCCAATGGCGGCGCATGCCGAAGACACGGATGCGGACCGCACGCACCCCATGGCATTCGTCAAGGACTCGGTGATCACCACCAAAGTCAAGGCCAAGCTGGCCGCGGAAAAAATCAAGAGCCTGATGCATGTCAAGGTCGATACCGATAGTGCGGGCGTCGTCGTCCTGAGCGGCAAGGTCGGAACCCAGGAAGAAGCAGACAAGGCGGTTTCAATCGCGCAAGGGACTGAAGGCGTAACGTCGGTCACCAGCCATCTCCGGGTCGTGAAGCACAGAGATGATGCAGATGCGGACCGCGCGCATCCAATGGCATTCGTCAAGGACTCGGTGATCACCACCAAAGTCAAGGCCAAGCTGGCTGCGGAAAAGATCAAGAGCCTGATGCATGTCAGGGTCGATACCGACAGCGCGGGCATGGTGGTTCTGAGCGGCAAGGTCGGAACCCAGGAAGAAGCAGACAAGGCGGTTTCAATCGCGCAAGGGACTGAAGGCGTAACGTCGGTCACCAGCCATCTCCGGGTCGTGAAGCACAGAGATGATGCAGATGCGGACCGCGCGCATCCAATGGCATTCGTCAAGGACTCGGTGATCACCACCAAAGTCAAGGCCAAGCTGGCTGCGGAAAAGATCAAGAGCCTGGTGCATATCAAGGTCGACACCGACAGTGCGGGCATGGTGGTCTTGAGTGGCAAAGTCGGAACCCAGGAAGAAGCGGACAAGGCGGTTTCGATCGCGCAAGGGACCGAAGGCGTAACGTCGGTCACCAGCCATCTCCGTGTCAGGAAGCATAAATAAGGTTCTGCGTCATCGCAGACGCCCTGCCGGCTCGGATGCCTACGGGCGTAATCAAGCCTCCCGGGCTTGGCCTCGGTTCCAACAGAATCGAGGCCAAGCCGCGCCAATACGGGCTGTGCCCAACAATTAGGAGATTCAACATGAAACGTTTTCTGATCGCAGCGGCTGTTGCCGCCATCACGGCCTCGGCTCCGGCACTTGCCGCCGATGTCGGGGTCTCGCTGAGCATCGGCCAACCCGGCTTCTATGGCCGGCTCGACATCGGCGGCTACCCACAGCCGCAACTGCTTTATGCGCAGCCAATAGCCGTCGAGCGGGTGCCTATGGACCGCCCGCCGATCTACCTGCACGTGCCCCCAAGCCACGCCAAACACTGGCGCAGGCACTGTCGCGAGTACAACGCCTGCGGCGAGCGGGTCTTCTTTGTGCAGGACAACTGGTACAACCGCGAGTATGTCCCGCGTTACCAGGAACATAATCGCGGCCACCGGGATGACCGCGGCGGCGCACACAGGGATGATCATCGTGGTGGCCAGAACGACCGGCGCGACGACAATCGCGACCATCGTCGGGGTTATTAAGGCGTAGGCGTAATATCCATCCGGACTCATACCTCGTGCCAGGTCGCGCGGGTATGCGTTCTCATCGCCCGTGGAATGAGTCACCGCACGTCAATCCAGACCGGCTGGTCAGCAGCGTCGCATAGTTTGCGGCGCTGTGGCTTTGGCAGCAGCGGAAAATGGGTGCGGCGCGGCTGGTGTGACAAGGCAGGCAATGCGCAAGCTTCGCGGAGGTGGCGCAGAAATCCGGAAAGATCAGACGCGCAGTCAGGCGCCTTTCGCACGTCGAAATCGAGGCCGATATCCGCCTAGCAATGCAGGATATGCTCGTACGTTTCCTTGTCGGTCCGGTAACACGCGCAGGACGCCGCGTCGAGGCCATCGATGTCGCGAATTCTGACGTCCCCGCGGCTGTAGCTGATCAGTCTTCTCTTTTGCAATGCGCCCGCGGCCTTGGTGACGCCTACGCGACGCACGCCCAGCACTTGGGCAAGCAATTCGTGGGTGATATGAAACGCGTCCGAGTGTGCCCGGTCGCGCGTCATCATGAGCCAACGGGCCAGGCGCTCCTCCACGACATGGAAACGCGTACATGCGGCTGTTTGCGCCAATTGGCTCATCATCACATAGATGTAGCGGTGCAGATGTTGTTGCAGCGCGGCGCTGTATTTGAGTTCGCCGCGGAAGCGTTCAGCGTCCATCCGCCAGGCGGGGCCTGCGCCCTGTACGACGGCGTGCAAGGGTGAAGCGTCCACCCCAAGCGTGAGGGGAACCCCGCACATTCCTTCACTGCCGACCAGGGCCACCTCCAGGCGGCTGTGACCATCGCCTGGAGTCACCAAGGAAATGAAGCTGTCGGTGGGAAAATAGACGTGGCGAATTGTCTCCCCCGGCTCGCAGAGAATATCGCCCACCCCCAACTCGACCTGCTCGCAGCCCGCCAGCAGATGCTGGAGATCTTTGCCAGGAAGGGCGGCGAGCAGACGACTTTCCGCCGCGACATGTTGCGCGGACGGCACTCGACTCTTCCGAGTGTTGGGAACAATTAAGGGGTCAGCACGCAAGCTGTTATCCCTGCGACACGTGTTATTTCTGCTCTGACGGAGGCGGAACGACTACCACAGTATCGCCGCCAGTCTTGCCGGTTTCCCCCTGGGCCCCTTCAGCGCCTTGCGTGCCCGTCTTGCCGGCTTCTCCCTGCATGCCTTCATAGCCCTGGGCTCCGGTGGCGCCTTGTGTTCCGGTAGCGCCTTGTGTTCCGGTCGCACCCTGGGGTCCCGCAGGTCCCGGCACTGCAGCTGCCGGCGGCGGAACATTGACCACGGTCGGCTTATCGCACGCACTCAAACCGAACGCCGTAATGAGCGATGCAAATAGGATGGAATATTTCATGGTGCTACCTCATTGAATGATTAGGGAAAACTGCGCAGCTCTCTGTGAACGGTCATACTTGCCGAAGCAGTCTTGAGAGACTGTGCCGGTGGATCGGACGTTTGCGCCGGCAGGTGAAACAGTAGCCGCCTCGCACGGACAAGCCCTGCGGCAGTCGCATAAACTGGGAGGACATGACGCTTCGACAGTGCAAGGCTTCAATCAGGATAAGGTGAAGCGCTGGCCAATTCTGTACGCTGTCGAACATAGCGCGTCATTCTTTTGTGGCGGCGTGGGTTGTGGTGATACCAGGCCGAAGGACATTCCGGAAACCGATCAATACAAACTGGCTAGGCTTGTCCTGATGGTGATTTGGACGTCATTGGATTGTGGGGCCTTGCTTTGAGGGGCTGACGTGTTTCCCGGCGTGACTTGCGTCGTCAGATGATCCCTCGCGCAAGCCCGTTGACACAACGCGATTTATCGATTCTGGCCGAGAACGCTATCGAGGCGCGAATCGATACTTCACTCCATCTGGAGCGGGCTCGCGACGGTATGTCCGGGGGGGCGATGCAGCCGCGCTGCCTGCCGCGCCACGCGCAAGGCGGCGCGTCTCAACAGGCTGTGCAGCGTCGGGCAGCAGACGATCGTATTCCTTCCTGACTGCTTCGTAGCACTCGCAGGCTCTCTTCTCCAATCCGGACCGGTCCAGCGCGACAATGCAACCCCGGTAGCCACCGATCAGCCCGGCATGCTGCAGTTTCCCGGCGGCCACCGTGACGCCCTCGCGACGCACGCCGAGCGCGCCGGCAATCAATTCGTGTGTCGCGTGGATTTCATTCGAGGGAGATTGGTCGAGACGTGAAAGCAGCCAGCGGCACAGTTGCTGCTCGACCGTGTGATGCCGGTTGCAGACCGCGATCTGGGACATCTGCGTAATCAGCGCCTGGGTGTAATTCAGCAGCAAAATTTGCAATGCGCCGGAGCGATTGAATTCATCCTTCAGCAACTGCGCTTTCAACCGATAGCCATGGCCCGGGCACTGCACCGTCGCCAGATGGGGCATGCTGTCGCCGCCCGTGAAGAGCGCGACACCGAGCATTCCCTCATTGCCAACGGTGGCGATTTCGGCCGATGCGCCCGCCTCCGTGACGTATTGCACGGACACCAGGGCGCTGGTAGGGAAATAGGCATGGCGCAACGCGTCACCAGAACGGCATAGGACGTCGCCGAACGACATCCCGACCAGTTCAAGATGGGGCGACAGGCGCTGGTATTCGGCCAGCGGAAGTGCTGCAAGAAGGCGGTTCTGTCCTGGGCTATGCAAGTTGCGCATCCGAGGCTGCCTCGTCGGTAAGAAGACACGTCTGTTCACGAAATACCGGTCGATAACCGGATAGGGAAATCCAGTATAGTCCATCTTTGAATGATGTTCGGTACCGAACATATAGAACATTTCCGCCGGTTCCAGGCCGCACAATGTGCACGGGGGCGAAGGCCTGTCAGGGCATTGCCCGCCTGCCAGATTGCGGCGGAGAGGCCAAGCATTTACGCAGCACCCCACCCCGGGGCTGCACGCCAGGCCCACTTCCCTCCCAATCCCAAGTGCCAGGGCGATATACCTCAGCTACTGGGCCACCTGCTGGCGCCGATACTCCCTGCGTTTCATGTCGAGGTACGCTTCCCGGGATACTTCGTGGAGCTGCCCGGCGTAATGATCGGTGGCGTCATACCAATAATCCATTCTCTTCTCCAACTGATCCTTGGGCGCCGTGTTCAAGGCCGCAAGATAGGCATCGATAGCGAGGTAATAGCGCATGGTATTGCGCTCCACCACGCCACGCACTCCTTGTATGTAAGCAGGCAGCCCGTTGGGTTGCTTGCCGGTGATGGTGAACCCCACCTTATCGCTGCCGATTGTTGCCAGGTAGCCTTTCATGGCCAGCCGCCCCGCCAGGCCAAAGGTATAGGCAAAGGTGACATGCAGGAAGCTGCGGCCATCCACGACCGACGTGGCTTCAATCCAGATGTGATAGTCATGCGTGCTCAAGGGGCCGTTCTCGGCATTGAGTTCCACGGCGAAATAATCCGGCGTCGTGATCACCCCCTTATAGTTGAACTCGACACGGTAGGCATCGGCCAGCGGCTGATAGTGTTTCCGGCCGAGATCTACGCTGAGGACAGTGCCGGCGCTGTGGGTGGCGGCATGACAGTATTTGACATTGAGGTGCAATATCAGCACGTCACACCAATGCGCCGGGTTGTTGAGCGCCGTGTTGACGGCGGCAAACGGATAGTTGATCACGGCGTAGATTTCGCCCTTCAAGTCGTTCGAGGATTCCATCGAAACGACATAGAGCGGGCGTTGGAATTGATTCTTGCTTAACTGTTTGCCCAATTCCGTGTACTTGGCACGTAGCGGGACGGCTGACAGGCTGGGCGCGATCGCAACAGATGTCCCGCCAGCGAAACATATCCCGCAGATAAGCAGAAGAACGGCCGTCCATCGCAACGGTCTTGTCCTGAGTGTTGGGTTGAAACGCATGCGCCTTATTCTCAATGGACAAATCCTGCAGATTGCAAAAACCCGGTTTGGATCAGCGCTTGGTGAAGACTTGCAGGCAGTGTGCCCGCAACCGCGCCAGGCTTTCCTTGACGCGGGCGCCGTTTGGGCATTTTCTACGTTTTTGAGCGTAATGAATCTTGTTGAACCTGTGGGCCACCGTCCGCGATCCATGAGCGTGGTCTTGGCATGGCGCGATGCAACCTCCCGCTCATGGACGTCGCGCCGGCGCACCGTAACTTATCGTAATACGAGCGCGACGGATACAAGACCCATACCGAAACTGTCTTCTCGGGGTAGCAACAGTCGGCGGTGTTATGTGCGCTATCGAACGGAAGTGCTTGGGTAGATGTCGTAGCGTCTCCATGTGAGAATTGCCGCCACATTGCGTTGGCACCCACGACTTGAATCTTGCTTATCGACCTGGAGGTCACAAAATGCTGAAAATCCGCCACGTAGCTGCCGTTGTGTTGGGGATGCTGCTGTACTCGGGGGCGCCCTATGCTGCTCAGGTAAGCGTTGGTATCGGTTTTCCGGGGGTAAGTATCGGGATCAACCTGCCGGCCTATCCGCGACTCGTCCGCGTGCCGGGTTACCCGGTCTACTACGCGCCGCAACTGGACGCAAACTTCTTCTTTTACGACGGTATGTACTGGGTTTTCCAAAATGACGACTGGTACGCGAGCTCCTGGTACAACGGACCTTGGGAACTTGTGAATCGTGATGATGTGCCGCCGTTCGTCCTGCGCGTCCCGGTACGCTACTACCGTCATGCACCTGCGTACTTCCGCGGCTGGCGCGCGGATGCGCCGCCACGTTGGGGCGACCACTGGGGCCATGATTGGGAACAGCATAGAAGGGGTTGGGATCACTGGAACCGCCGCGCTGCCCCGAGACCTGCCCCGCTGCCTGCGTTTCAGCGGAAATATTCCGGGGATCGCTATCCCCGACAAGTGGAACAGCAGCACCAGCTTCTCGAACGGCATTACCGTTACCAGCCTCGTGACCCCGTGGTGCGGCAACACTATAAGAGCCAAGGTCGGGATCAGCAGGGGCAGGGTCGGGATCAGGGTACTGGTCACGATAAAGGACAGGGTCGGGGTTCTGAGCATGAACGGGGTCGGGATCGCAATCATTAACGCAAGCTGAGCCAGTCTTCGCTTTCCCCGGGCGTATACGCTGCCGTGCGCACCCGCTTGGCGCGTAGCGGCATGGCGGACGGGCTTCTCGATCGAAATAGAAGTTCCGCTGGCAAACCAGACGCCTCACACAGTCTGGATTGATTGAACCTAATGCCGCAGCTGGCGCCGTTGACCCACGCGTTAGCGCCAGTCGACCGCACCGAAGTGTTCGTCGCCGATATAACTGTAGAAGAGCCCCACCGTCGATCTTTCCTGGGTTCTGTCGCCCAGCAAGGGGTAGGTCGCATCGCGACGGTTCCACAGAAACTTGACGGCGATGGCGTGCTGCTTGTGAATGGGTACCGTGAGCGTCACGTCGGCGCGGGAGATGTTGTCGTGCCCACCGGTGCCGCCGGAACCGATTCCGCTCACGAAATACTCCCGTGCCGTCAGGTCGAGCGAGGCCGTGTCGCCAAAAATGAAGCGCAGCGCCAATAGGGCCTGTGGCGCCATGCCATAGTGGTAGTCTCCCTCGTCAGCGCCGTGCAGGGTTCCCACCGCGGCATAGCCGGCGCCGACCAGAGCGGTGCCCTGCAATGCGACGGTTCGGGACAGCCACTGCTGGGCGGTGGTGCCGAGAGACAGCGCGGTGGTGGATATGCGATAGGCCTGCGGCGAAATGTAGTCGTAGCTGCCGTAGAGACCCCAGACGCCCCGATAATCGTCACCTGCATCGTAGGCCTTGCCGGTCAGCAGTCCGCGCGTCTGGATGTTTTCGAACACGTTGGCGCTGGAAGCGGTGGCCTGGAAAGCAAAGTAGTCGAAAGGACGGTCGTACTCGTAGCCGGGCTCGCCCGGCAAACCGTACTCCATGGCAAAGTCCGCCAGAACCTCATTGCGCTTGAGCTCAGTCGAAGTGCCCTGGACGTTGCGCGTGGCAGCGTTCAAGCCCAGTTGCACGCGGCTGTAATAGGCCGCTCGGCGACTGGAGAAGACGGGATCGAACCGATCGCCGAAGGCAAGGCGGTTGAAGCCGGTCGACGGGGAGATGGCGGCGGCGGCGGTTTCACGCCAGAACCGGGGCACACGGTCGCCTTGCTCAAGCACCAGGCTCGACATCCGGAATAGCGCCTCGCCGAGGAAGCTGCCGGCAATGCCGCTCGCGACCTGGTCATTCCTGGCGGGCGGCGTATTTTCGCCCGCGATCTCCCATGCCACGCTGCCCGCAAAGGTGTAGCCGGCCGACTCCCAATAACCGAGGCCCGCGGAACGCGCGAAGCCATGGTACATCGAGCCCTGGTAAGGGTGACCGAACTGGTTCACCTGGTAGGGATCGTTGTCGGTGGCCCAGGCGCTGCGCAGGTTGTGCCGGATCGACGAAAGGGTGACACCGTAGTCGCTGCTCCCGCTGACTTGGTCGTTGACGCGATTCAGCAGGACGTCGAAGCCGAGGATCTCCAGGGCCGGGATCGAATAGCTCTTGCGTGCACCGAACTCCGGCAGCGAATCGGACGCCATCTCTGCGGAGGCCGGGATCGACGGTTCGCTCGCCTGTGCCAGCATTCTCCTGGGGAAGCGATGCGAAAAGGGCTTGCCCCAGAGCAGATCCGGCGACCACTCGAGCCTGGATGTCTGGGAAGCGCGTGCCGAGACATCGTCCCTGGACGCCGCCCCGGGCGGCACGCCGAAAGCGGCGGGCTCCTGCGTGACCGCGCCTCGCGCGGCCATCGAGAGCAACGCGACAACAGCGCCGAAGAGCATCGATCCGACCCGACCGCTATACCGTTTCTTCAAAGCTTTTCCCCTTCGATTATCCCTATGGCAACCTGTCTTACGACAGTAAACGCCGAAACAATTCCGTCCACTCCATCCCACGCTCAAGACGATCTCTTGTCGATGCTGGCCAGCAGCAGAACTGCGTGCCGTGTGGATTTCCTTGAGGATTAGATACCCCCCTGCCAGGGCGCTCCGTGCGTTATCGCACATAATGCGGGGCAGGTTGACAGTCGTGTTGCCGGCGTGGATCAATTGCCTGCCCGCCCCGGCCTGGGTATGGACGAAATCAACACTAAAACATCTTCGAACGTCCAACATGCCTGGCCGATCGCCTTATGTTCGATATCGAACGGAAGTACCTGGGCAAGAGCAGTATGGTTTTGCCAGCGAGCATTGGTGTCGCATTTGGTTGGCAAGCGTGACTGAAACTTTGCTTAACCTCCGCATGGGTCGAAATTGGGGAATGAATCCGTGCTCCGCCACCCTCGTCTTCACCGTCACGGAATACCCCGACACCATGCCCCGCTGCACTTTTCGATTGACACCAATCATGGAGCGTGAAGCCAAATGAAGACTGCCCGACCCGCATTTAGACCGATCCCAGCCGCGTTGAAGTTCGCGGCATTCGCATGCGGCCTGATGGTGCCAGCTGTCGCTTTCGCAGAGCTCTCCAATGAAACGCTGCTCGGCCCTGGCTTGCGCTCGCAGCCGGCCTACGATGGTTCGGATTCTCAGCGCGTAGCGTTCGTCCCGGTTGTCCGCTACTTTGGCCAGCCCTGGTTCGCGCGCTCGACCCAGGGCGTGCTCGAGGGCGGCGTAAGAATGGAGCTTGCGCCGGGGCTCAATGCCGGCGCGCAAGTTGCCTACGAGCCAGGGCGCAAAACGGGTGATTCAGATTTCCTCAAGAGTCACGGCGTCCCGGATGTCGACCGTGGAGCGTCGGTCGGCCTGCACCTCGAATGGAATCACATGTTCGGACCCATGCCGATCACACTGCTTGCGCGCGCGCGGCAGAATACCGATTCCGACCTCGGCGCCCAGGCCGATTTGCGCCTGAGCGCAGGCGTATACCGTGGCGGACGCTTCGCCACAGGCATATTTGCCCAGGCGACATGGGCGAATGCGAAATCTACCAACGCTTGCTACGGCATCACGGCGCAGGAGTCGGTTGCCACGGGCTTGCCGACATTCCATGCAGCAAGCGGATTGTTGTTCGCAAGCGTGGGAGCCCTCTGGTCGGTTGATTTGAGCCAAAAATGGATCGTCGTCGGAAGCGTTGAGTCGCGCCACCTGAAGGGTGACGGGGCTGACAGTCCGCTTGCGGAGCGCGGGTCGAATTACTATGCGAGCGCGGGCCTGGCCTATCGTTTTTGAAGCGTCATTCGCAGGGACGCCCGAGCCGGTTGTGCGCAATCCATCATAACGGCCCGGACCATGCTCGAGTTCCGGAAAAGCGCCTCGCCAAGAAAGCTGCCGGCAATGCCGCTCTCAGGCAGAAATGTGAGTTAACACGTCTTTGCTGGAGCGTGGGCGACATCAATGCGCAAAGCGAGCAAAGCCTCTTGCAAAGACAGACAAGCCTGGCCGATGACTTTATGTACGATACCGCACGGACGTGCCTGGACAGGTGTGGGTAGTATTCGAACTGTCAGAGTCGGTGTCGTGCTTCGCGCATGATCACGATTCAAAATGCTCTATCAAACGGGAGATCTCGAAATGTTCAAAATCCGCCACGCAGTCGTTGTACTGGGCTTCTTGTTGTGTCCCTTGGCTCCGGCCTCGGCTCAGGTGAGCATCGGTATCGGGTTTCCAAATGTCAGCATCGGAATCAACCTGCCGATGTTTCCGGATCTCGTCCAGGTACCGGACTACCCGGTCTACTACGCGCCACGCCTGGACGCGAACTACTTCTTCTATGACGGCATGTACTGGGTCTTCCAGAACGACAACTGGTATGCGAGTGACTGGTACAACGGACCATGGGAATCTGTCGATCCGTATGATGTACCCGACTATCTCCTGCGTATCCCGGTGCGCTACTACCGCCAACCTCCTGCCTACTTCCGCGGCTGGGGATATGATGCGCCGCCACGCTGGGGTGACCACTGGGGCCGCGGTTGGGAACAACGCAGAAGCGGCTGGGACAGATGGAACCGCGGTGCTGCCCCCGCGCCCGCCCCGCTACCTTTCTACCAGCGCCAATATTCCGGGGATCGCTATCCGCGGCAGGTGGAACAGCAGCATGAGCTGAACAGGCAGAACTACCGTTACCGGCCGAACGACCCTGTGGTGCGCCAACATTATCAGGCACGGCCTGTGCAAGCTGCACCTGAGCCTGCTCAGCGCAGAAGGCAGAGCGCGCCGCAGAATGGAAATCCGTGGCTACAAGGCGAGCGGCGCCCCAACCCGCCACCCGCGGCTCCACAGGGCACGCCGCAGGGCAGAAATCCCTACCTACAGGGTAACCGGCCTTCCTATCCGGCACCGGCGGATCACCAGAACGCGCAAACTGCCTCGCACGCACAACCGCCGCAACAAGGAAGTGGAAACGTACCAAGGACAGCGCCAACGCAGGCCCCTCCTCAACAGAGGGGCACAGCAGCCTCCGTTCAGAGCCGACAGCCCGCGCAGCAAAGTGCAGTCCAGCCCAAGCAGCAGATGCCGGCATTGCAAGGCCGGGACGCGCAACAGCAAGGCAAGGGCGCCAAACCTGAGCCAAGAAAGGGCAAGGATCAGAAACGCGGTCAGGATCAGGGACAGGGACCCGGGCAGGATCAGGGACGAGGTCGGGATCGCAATGAGTAATCCAAGCTGACCCAGGATGCGTCCTTACCCGGAAGGGTGCGTTTGACGCCTGCGCTCTTTCAGAGTCGTGGACCGCGCGGTTCCTCCCCGGGCCCCACCACCGAAAGCGTCGAAATTTATTGCCGATGATCTTCACTAATAGGAGTAGCAAAAATGCTCGAAACTATTGCGGTTATCCTGCTTATCCTCTGGCTGCTGGGCCTGGTTTCCTCGTACACCATGGGCGGATTCATACACATTCTCCTGGTCATCGCGATCGTGGTGATTGTGATCCGCGTCATTCAGGGGCGGCGAGTGTAGGGGTCCTGCAACGGGTGGCCTATGCCGCGGGTGGTCAGATGTGATGCGGCCCGGTCATTCGCGGTTTCAGTCTTGCCGGGCTCTTTCGGCGGCAAGAGGGTGAACATCGGTGTGGCGGTAGCGGAGAAGATGAGATGAATGCAGTCAAGATTTTTGCGATCCTTTTGATCGTGGCCGGCGGTCTGGGCTTGCTGTATGGCGGTTTCACCTACACCAAGGAAACCCATCAGGCCAAGCTGGGTCCCATCGAGTTGTCGGTCAAGGATACGGAGACCGTAAATGTTCCGATCTGGGCCGGCGTGGGTGCGATCGTGGCTGGCGTGATTCTGCTTTTTGCACGCAAGTAAGTGATCAAGGCCTGGTTCCTCCGGGTGGGCGATCCAAACCGGCTGTCCGCCGTGATGAGCTGCGCCGCGTGAGGTGAAGGGCAGGCCAACGGATGCGCGACAGCCACATATGGGGCCTAGCCCATGGCTCGCGCTTGAACCTCAATGCAAGACCCTTGGCAGTCCACCGTGACGACGCTGCAGCCAGCAACGGAGAAAAGCGCGGAAGATATGTCTGATAATCGTCAGCCCGAAAACGACTGGCAGCTACCGTTCGGCGAGATCTCCCGGCCCATGTCCGGTAACGAATTCACAGCGGAAGTAGTCTGCTCCAATCTCCACCGGCAGTTCAGGCCGACTCTGAGATGACCAGGCGGGATTGCTATCAGGCCGAAGTTCGGCCTCAGGCGACGAAGCGGATTTGATTCGCTCCGTCCGCAGTGCAAACAGCGCCGGATACAGGCTTGTCTGGGCAATTCGACCGGCCGCTTCCGTGATGCCAGGCGAGCAGACACGACCGAGCTTGTGTAAGAACAGAAGAAGTCCCTGACCATCGCGATTGATTTCGTCACCAGCAGCCGGTTTGCGGTTCCCGGCATCGCGGGCAGCCACACCGCGCACGACGCCGTCACCAAGCGCTACCGGCACCAGAACCTCTTCCAACACGAGTGCGGCCTCGAAGCGCGCATGCCGCGGGTGCGGGCGCCCGACGGCTCCACCCGCCTGGTCGAGCCCGATTGGGCGGGCAAGCTTGCCGGCTCCACGCTGCTGTTCGAGGCACTGATCATCATTTTGTGCCGGGAGATGACCTTTGCGGCCGTGTCCCGCTTGGTCAACCCGCGCTGGCATTGGGTTACCGCTATCTGTGCCCGCTGCGTCGATATGGCCGCCGATGAGACCTCCCGCGCCCGCGGACATGACTACGTCCGGCTCTTTGCCGATGTCGACGAGCGCAAGTCTTCTTCGTCGCCGACGGGCCCAGCGCCGATACTGAAAGCCTTCGCCGAGGATCTCACGGCCCACGAGGGCGATCCCGAGGCCATCGAGTCGGTGTCCATCTACGTGACGCCGGCCTTCACCAAGCGTGTCGCCGGGCACCCGCCCAATGGCCGCATCACTTTCGACAAGTTCCACGTCATTGCCCATGTCTCCAACGCCGCGGACAAAACCCGGCGCATCGCACAACGCGCGCCTGGCTCTACAGTGAGCCGTTGCGCGACATCCTCGGACGAAAGCAGATCGCCGTGGCGCGCGGCACGCTCGCCCAGTGGTGCACCAACGTCATAGGATCGAAAGTTGAACCCCTGAAAGAGGTAGCCCGTCTGATCCGCAACCACTTCCAGCGCATCGTCGTCGGGGCGCAGACGCGCCAGACCAATGGCGTCCTTGAAGCCCTGAATGGACTGTTCCAGGCGGCTACGCGCAATGCATGCGGCTATGGCCAATTCTGCACCATTCGTACCGTGATCTTCCCGATCGCAGAAAAGTGGACTTCACCACTTCAACCCGGATGCCGCTTAACCCACTCGAAATTCAAATGCGCCAAACATTTGCATCAGGGTCGCGCTCATGGGGAGTAAGACCGGAGGATGAGAAGGAGGCAGTGCCTTGCAGGCTTGCTGCCGAGGATGCGTTGCAGGCACCCTGCGTCTTCGGTTCGACATCAACGTTAAGCTTGCCAAAGGAGGCGCGCAGAGTAACGGGCGTGAGCCCTGCTTGGCGGATTGCTGTCAGCAGGGGTGGCAACACGTCAAGCACGACTGGCTGACCCGTGCTGGTGCGAGCCGCATTCCCATCGTGAAGAAGCAGGATATCGCCGGCACGCAGGTTGTGCAGCAACCGGCGCAGCACTATATTCGGCTTTATACAGCGCGTATCGAAGCCGCGCTTCGTCCAACCGGTCAATGTCAGACGATGCTGCATCAGAAGCGGCCATAGCAGCGGGTTGCGAAACCCGGCCGGCGCACGGAAGAAACTCGGCCTCACGCCGGTCGCTGCGATCAGCTGCTGCTGTCCCGCGCTCAGTTCGCGGGAGTAGCCTCGCAGACCAAGCAGGGCGAAGGTATGACGATGGCGGGAGGTGTGATTTTCCACCGCATGGCCGCGCTGAATGACGTTTCGACACAGGTCAGAATAGGCGAGTGCCCGTTCCCCGATAAAGAAAAACGAAGCCTTTACGCCGTAGTCGTCGAGCAGGTCGAGTACGGCAGGTGTCACCTCGGGATCAGGTCCGTCGTCAAACGTCAAAGCGATTTCGCCGCGCGCTGCGCTGTCGGATGGCAGGCGAACCAGATTGGGCCCCAGCCACTGGCAGCGCGGGCACATTGTGGCTGCGACAACCGCCAGGTTGCAGGCAATCACCATGCCCAACGCCCAGTGCCACTGTGCCGGCTGCAAAATGATGATTAACAGCGCAGCCAAGTGCAAGGCGGCAATTGTCCATAGCTGCGGGGTTGGCCGCAACGGCAGGTTCACGGGTACATGCTGTTGATTAAGGAGCATATCGACAATTATGCGGTTTCCGCACGACTCAAGGGGAGTGGCGGTGGAGATGACAGCATGGCAGAGAACAGCAATGCCAGCAGCGCGCCGGGGCCGACGGTGGCGCCCAGTGAGGTCAGCACGGGTACGCCGGAAAATAGCAAAGGGCCGAATCCAGCGACCGTGGTGAGATTGGCGAATACCAGCGAAGCAAGCGTGCGCGGTTCAATCCCGCTGCCTTCGGCGTTGCCGCGGTCGAAGAACAGCGCGTAGTTCGAGCCCACGGCGACGATTAGCATCATGCCCACCAGATGCAGCAGGGTGAACTGCAACGCGGCGAGCTGCAGTCCGGCGGCGACCATCACCACCGCTGCCAGCAACGGAGCGAGCACGCGCGCCATGCGCAGCGTGGAACGCAGCGCAAAGAGCAGCAGCAGCGCGGTGGCGCCCAGCCCCACCAGCGAAAGCCATGCCGCCGTGTGCAGGTAGCCGTCGTAGAGATGACTGCTGACTTCGCCAAGATTGATGTAGTGCGCGCCGCTCCCCGCCAGTGCGGCGGAAATGTGCTTGTCATCGATCTCCTTACCGGCATTGGCGCGTAAGGGCAGCAGCGCTGTCCAGCGGCCGTCGCCGCCATGCAGCAGCATGCCGTCCAGCGCCAGTGAGAAGGATGTGTGATCAAGATCGGCACGGGTCAGGGGAGATCCCTGCCGTGCGGCTTCGACATCCTGTACGAAAGGAGCGAACAGCGCAGCCTTCACGGGCAGGCCATGTACTGCCGCATTGAGTCGCTCACGCAGTTCGGGACCGTCCGGCAGCGCAGCCTGACGTGCGCGCTGCAAGGCAATGCTTGGCAAATAATTTGCCGGGCTGTCGAAACCGGTGATGACCCCTTGTGCCTGCAGGGCGTGCAGGCGCGGGGCCACGGCCTCGGCGGCGTTCAGTGCTGCGTCGGGGCTGGAGCCGCTCACGGCCACCAGATCGCCGGAATCCGGACCGCCAAGCTGGCTGCGAAGTTGCGAGTCGAGCGCCAGTGCCGCGGGAGGAATCGGGCTGAGGGACGATAAGCGGGTATTCCACAAATGCTGCCGATGCATCAGCAAAACCACAATGGCACCTGCCACCAGCAGTGCGAGCAGCCAGCGCAGTCGGCGCAAGCCCGCCACGCCACGCATTAGCACCTGTCCGACAGCACTGAGGTCCCGCACCATGAAACTGCTCGGCAACAGCTGCGGCAGCACGAAGCGCGTCACCAGCGCAGCGGTGACCAACCCGGCGATGGAGTAGGCCCCAAGCTGGGCCAGACCGGGGAAATCCGACAACAGCAGCATGCCGAAGCCGGCAACCGACGTCAGCATGCCAAGCCGGATGGTGGGCCAGAAGCGCCGCAGCCAGTCGCGCTGTGCATCCTCGCGGCCGCTTTTGCCAGACTGTACGAACAGATAGATGGAATAATCCACCGCCTCGCCCATCAGGGTGGTGCCAAAACCCAGGGTGATGCCCTGCACGACGCCATAGCCCAGACTGACCGCAGAAATGGCGGCCACCACGCCCGACAGCACGGGCAGCAGGCCGAGCAACAGCACGGTAGGCGAGCGGTATACCAGCAGCAGCAACGTGATGATGAGCACGCTGCCGATCAGTGAAACGCGTTCTACCGCGCTCTTGATGGTGGTGCGGGATTGCACCGCGAATACACCCGGTCCGCTGACTACCAGACTGGCCCGCACCGCCTTCTGTCCCAGTTCCTCCTTTGCGGCAGCAAAAGCGGCATGCACCAGATTGATGGCCGCTTGTTGCGCGTCGGTGTCAATGCCGGTGGCGCGGGTCTGCAGCAGCAGCAGGGCGCGCGTTTCGTCAGGCGAAGTCCAGACTCCATCGCGTTCATGCGGCCTTGAAGCGCCAGATAAACGTGAAAGTTCCTGCAGCGTGGCGCCGGTCGGATCGGTCGGCAGCAGGCTTTTGAGGCTATCGCCCAGTGGTGAGGCGAGCTGCGCAATGCTCGTCTCGATGGCTCGATGCAGGCTTTCCTCGGTAAAGGCCTCGGGCGTGGTGCCTGGACTCAGCACATAGCGATGGCGGAACAACAGTGCATAGTCGTGATCGGAGTTGACCGGCTCACCGTTATTGACTGAAACGAAATCGCCGCTGGCACGCAGGCGCTTTGCCAGCGATCTGGACAGCGCAACGCGGACAGGGCTGTCGGCGCCGTCAATGCCGGCAAAGAGCAGTCGCGAAACCATGCCGTCGCGCAGCTGGTCTACCAGCACCTGTTGCTGGGAATCGGGCACGCGCGGCAGGAACGCCGACATGTCAGCGGCAAAGCGGCTATGGATAATGATCGCCGCGCAGGCGGCAAGCATGACCAGCCACAGGGCCAGAGGGACAAGAGTACGGCGGTTCAAGGCATGGACAGAGGCCGGATGAACATTTGCGAATGATCGCCGTCGGCCTGATCTACTTCAATTTGTCTAACCTGATCCTGGCGTCCGCTAATGCGGATTTCTTTCACTCGTGCGCGCGCTCTTGCATCGATGGGTACAAGCGTCATGTTCCATCGAGCAGCATCGCCGCTGAGCTTGATCGTGTAGTTGTGCTGTAACGCCAGACTGTCACCATTGAGCGTGGAGCGAATGCTGCCGACCAGCGCGGCGGCATAGGGATAATTGTCCAGATTGATCTGGCGGAGGTTGCCATCGCTTTCGATGCTGAGCTGGCTGGCTCGCAAAGTCAGGGTCTGAGGCTTGGGTTTCAGTGTCCGCATTTCAAGAAAGTCAGGCGCTTCAAAACGCAATTCACCCGATGACTTGATGGGGATGTCGAGGACAGCCATGGTTTTGTTTTCGTTGAAGGCCGCGCGACCGGAACCACGCTGCGCCAGCGCGTGCATCAGGTCGTCGAGCGTCCAGTCCCCGCCATGGGCCGGCATGTCGGACATGAATGCGGCGAGCAGCAGGGCAAGCAACACCGGCACAAAGCGGCCTGCATGGTTGCAGCGTCTGGGGAAAGAAAACGGGAGCATCATTTTGCGACGGACGCCTGGTCGGTCAAAGTTCCCTGGGGCCGGTCGCTTCGGCGTCGGCGCCACGCCAGAAGTCATAGAAATTGAACCAGTTGTAGGGGGCCTGTCGGCAGAAGGCCTCCAACTGCGCGACATAGCATTGCAGCGCGGCATCGACGGCGGCGGCACGTCCGCCACGGCCGATCCCCGAGAAATCGGCCAGCGGCACAAAATGTGCCTCGTAGCGGTTGCCGCCGAGATAAATCCCGGCCATGAACAGCACGGGTCGTCGCAAAAGCGCTGCCATGCGCAGCGGCCCGCGCGGCCAGGGTGCCGGCTGGCCAAAGAAAGGCAGGCGGACGGTATCGTCGTCATGCAGCGAACGGTCGGCGAGCATGCCGACCACTGAGCCTGCGTCGAGCCGCTCTTGCAGGCGCAGCATGGAATCGATCCGTCCCAGCGGGATGATGTCATGCACCGCGGCAGGATTGATGGCATGGAGCGCGGCGTTGATCATGCGGGCATTGTCCTCGTACATCAGCAGCGACACGTCCAGCCCGCCGCGCTTTCGCGCAAGCGCGCGCATGACTTCGAAGCTGCCGAAGTGCGCACCCGTGAGAAAGACGCCGCGCCCCTGCTCCAGCGCGGCGTCAATGTGTTCCTGACCATGAACCTGAATGTCGAACAGATCGTATCGGTCGTTGAGCAGGTAGACGCGGTCGTGGATGGTGGACGCAAAGCTCAGCACATGGCGAAAGCCGTCGGCCCAGTTCGCGTCGCGTCCCAGCGCGCGTTTGAGATACTGGCGTGAAGCCCGTCGTGCCGAAGGCGCGAACAGTACAAAGTAAGCGGCAATACCAGTCAGAACTGCACGCGCGATGCGGCGCCCCAAGCGTAGCGAAATCCAGGTCATGATGCGCAGCATCAACTGGTTGCTGCGCTCGCTGTCGTTGGCCCATGGGGCGAGAGGCGCGCCCTTGGTCGTGTGCAGTGAATCAGCACCTGGATATGGTGCGATCATGGACCGGGCTCCGCTGCAATGGGGACGATTTGAACCTGGCCGCTGGCGACATTGCCACCGTTATCACCAACGGAAAAGCGCAGCGTTTCCGGCGAGGTGTCCTCGGACTGCAATTGCAGATGCGTGTCAGGCGGCACGGGCCGCAGGAATTTGGCGTTGACAATGCGGCATGTCGTTTGATCGGCGCCCAGTGCATGCAACGCGGCATCGAGCAGGAGCACGCCTGGAACAATGGGGCGTCCCGGAAAGTGGCCAGCAAAGGCAGGATGTTCCGGAGCATAGGCTGACATTGCTTCAGTGTGCATCGTCATGGGCGGTTTCATATTCGGGGATGTGGATCGCAGCCAGCTCAGCCAGCGCGTTGCGCGGCAGTTTGCCCGTGCCGTTGCGCGGTAGCGCATCCAGCAATACCAGTGGCCTTGGCATGAAGGCCGGATCGATGCGCTGGCGCAACGCATTGAGAAGTTTTGCGCGGTCAAGCCCGGGTGCCACCGCGAAAGCCATTAGCCGTGTGATCGTGGAGTCCGTGCCGTCCGGCAGGAAGAAAGCGCCATCGCGGACACCCGGAATGGCGCACAAATGATGGTTGAGATAAGCCAGCGAACTGCGCTTGCCTGCGATGTTTACCATGTCGGTGTGGCGCCCGCGCAGGCGGAAATGTGTTGCGTCCAGCAGTTCGAGAATATCGCCCAGCACGCGGGGTGCGCCGATGTGGCCGCCGGAGGCGAGCCAGCTTCCATGTTCGTCTGCGTGCAAGACGACGCCTGGAAACAACTCCCAAACATCGGTTCGTGCAGTGCGGCGAGTGGCGATCTGGCCCGTCTCGGTCGCACCATAGATCTCCAGCAGCGGACCGCCGAGCCGCGCCTCGACTTCAATTGCCAGTTCTGTGGAGAGCGGCGCAGTAGCGCACAACACGCCGGCCAATGGCGGCAGATCCAGCCCGGCAGAAAGCAGCGCGCGCAAGTGCACCGGGGTGGATACCAGCAGCCGCGGTGCAGGCACACTGGCCAGATCGGCAGCAATATCGGCAGGATAAAAGGGATGTGCCGAACTCAGCGCAACGCCGCCTTGCAGCGCCAGCAGCACGGTGGATTCGAAACCGTACATGTGCTGGGGGGGAACCGTGCCCACCAGCGTCAATCCGCGACTTTCGGACAGGCCAAGGCTTGCCGCGCCGGTTTGAATGCAGTGAATCAGATTGCCCCAGGTCTTCACATGCGGTACCGGCTCGCCGGTGGAACCCGAAGTGAATACTTCGGCAACCACACGGTCCGCCTCAATCATTGGAATGCCAGGCGGTGCGGCACTCGCCGTTGTTGCTTCGGCCAGCGGATAGGACATGCAGGGTAGTCCGCAATCGCAGGACGTGTCTGTCAGGACAAAGACATCAGGCGTACGGATGCGCAACCTTTCGAGGGTTTCGGCAGTGCGCGTTGAAGGCAGCAGGCTTAGCTTGTTCGCCACCATGGAGGCGGCGAAACCCACGGCAAAGCGATAGCGGTCCTGGCAGAAATTGAGCACATGCCGGCCCGCTGGCATGGCTTCCGTCACACGTTGCACGTCGCACAGGAAATCGGCAACGCGCAGCGGGCTGCCTTGGTGCCAGGCGAACACGGCGTCATGGGCAGACTGAGAGAGGAGGGGTTTCAACATTACTGCCGGATATTGCCGTCGATTGCATTATCAGGAGCTTGGGGCGTCGCCGCGGCCTGGGCGCAATAGCGCACATAAGCCATCACCGCCTGTATCGGGCCAACCCGGTCTTGCACTGGCAGGGCGCGCAGTCGAACCAGGTATTCGGCAGCAAACACGACGAATACCAGCAGCGGGGTCAATCCATTCGCAAAAAGGGCCCAAACCCGAATCGGCGCGGCGGCATACAGTGCCAGAGAATTGATAGCCATGACGGCAAAGAACAGCGTCCAGGCCCAGGTCACCTTTCTTGTGTAAGAGGCGAGGAGCGGCGAGATTGCATGATGTGCGTGACGGGCAAAACGAGTAACCAGAGGTTCCTGACCGGGCAATAGTGTGCGGCCAAACATCAAGCCCAGCAGGACCATGGCGCCTGCGTGCTGGATCAGGTAGGTCCAGTGATAATGGCGCAGCAGCCAGTCAGCGTGCTGCCATGTCAGTAGTGCACCTATCGTCAACAGCCCGAACAGGAATGGTCGCCAGGGTGATCGCCAAGCCAGCCAGATGGCTAAAAACAGCAATGGAGCAAAGCCAAGCGCGGCCGCGACGATACTCGGCCCGATTTGATTTGATGCTCGGTAGGCCAGCCAGCCATAGACCAAGGTGGCAATTACAATCATGACCAGTCGCGCTACTGAAGACAGACGGCTATTCAAAGTGTTGGTCCAACGGCGATTGGCGCAGCGTGACATGGCATACCGATGCCCCGTAACGAATTCCTGCCAGCGCGCAGCAGTGAGGAGCATCAAAGAGCTCTGACATCATCTTATTAACGGGAGTTGATTGAGTACTTGAATGAATGTTGGCAATCGATTGGTTTCATGATCTGGTGAAAAAATAGGTTTCTTGTACTTTTTTCTGAGCGCATGATTCTCCGATGCAATCTCCCCGATTTATGTATGATTATATTGATAATGGGCGGATGTGCCCAGCCAGCATCGCATGTGTCCCGGGTTATTTAGTAGCATCCTTGATGTCTCCTCATAAATTCATTCATAAGTTTGATTCCTCATTTCATAGTCATACCACGACGAGGGCGGCATGCTAGCTCAACAAATAAGGAACTATATGATTGTTCATGCCAACGTGGATCCGTCAGTCTTTGAGCAATCGGATCTCAAGGTGTCGGATTTGGGGATGGATTCACTGGGATTAGTGGAAATGCTGTTTGAAATCGAGGACAAATTCGGGTTCCAGATCAACGACCCGATGCGCTTTCAAACCATGGCCTTCAATGACATGGTGGCAGAAATCGAAGTACAGCTGCGCAAACACTATAACGGAGCAATTCCCGACATTGATACGATAGATTCCACGACAGGCGTCAAATGAGTCCGGTGTGGGTCACGGGGCTTGGCATGATTTCCCCGTTGGGAGTCGATTGTAAAAGCAGCTTCGACGGCGCACTGCAGGCAAGAAGCGCTGTCCGGACCGTGCCGCAGGAACTCAGTGCGGGCTTGCCTGGATTGCTGATGGCGCGAGTTTCAGATGACCTGGCTTCTCGTCTTGAAACACAACATTCGGGCAAAGATCGCGCAGTGCAGTTTGCAATGGGGGCGGCGCAGGAAGCAATGTCGGATGCTGCCATCGGAGTGCCGCCGTCAGATGGGGATCGCTTTGGCGTATTTGTCGGCGTTGGATTCGGCGGCGCGCAAAGCCTGGATGCCATGTACACGCGCTATTACTCGATCTTGCAGGGAAATGAGCAGAACCGTCGTCGCGCCGCCGTGGTCCATCCCCTGTCGGTTCCGCGAATGATGGCCAATGCGGCTGCAGCAAGCGTGTCAATGCATTTTGGCCTGCGTGGCATGAGCAATACCTATTCAGTGGCTTGCGCGTCCTCGGCCATTGCCGCGGGCCAAGCCATGCGCGCAATCCGTCACGGTTACCTGGATGCGGCGGTGGTCATTGGCACTGAAGCCATGCTGACGCCCGGATCCATGGTGGCGTGGAATGCGCTGCGGGTGATGGCCCGGACGTATCCCGCCGATCCTTCGGCAAGCTGTCGCCCATTTGATCGCGACCGCAGCGGCTTCGTGCTCGGCGAAGGCGCTGCGGCATTGGTGCTGGAAAGCAGGGAGCGGGCCGAAAGCCGCGGTGCAATCCCGCGTGCCGAACTGGCCGGCTATGGGTGCAGCAGTGATGCCCATCACCTGACGCTGCCTTCTGGTGCCGGTCAGGCTGCAGCCATGCGGCAGGCGCTGGCTGAGGCCGGGCTGGAGCCCCTGCAGATTCAATATCTCAACGCACATGGCACTGCAACGGATATGGGCGACATCATCGAAACCGAGGCCATTTTCCAGGTTTTCGGCAAAGCCAGCAGCAGTTTGGCCGTCAGTTCGACCAAGTCTGTCCATGGCCATTTGATTGGCGCAGCCGGCACGCTGGAGCTTGCGCTTTCCATCATGGCGATGGAAAGCGGATCGATCCCGCCCACGGCGCATCTGGAGAACGCAGATTCGCGCTGCTCGCTGGATTATGTGCCGTTGCAAGCCAGGTACGGTTGCCGGATCGATGCGGTCATGTCAAATTCATTTGCCTTCGGCGGCAGCAATGCCAGTTTGATTGCCCGCCGGGTGGCGGCGTGACAGCAAGGAATCATGTCGTGGAAATGGTCAGCGTTCGCAAGTTGCCACCATTCAATGGTTCGCTTGATCTGGCCAAGAGGACATTCCGTCTTTCTTTGCACCATTTCTGGTTCAAGTCGCTCGGCACGGCAGGATTCATGATCCTTTTTTTCAGGGCGTATTTCTACCTGCTCGGGCATCCCTCCGGCCAGGTTACAACCATGCCGGTCACTGCCCTGGATCACTGGATCGGATTCCAGCCATGGGCTTTGCCCATTTACCTGTCTCTCTGGGTCTATGTGTCGCTTCCCGTGGCCTTCATGTCTTCGCGTAAAGCGATTATTCATTACGGCTTGCGCATCGGCGCGCTTTGTCTGGTGGGGCTGGGCATTTTCTTTGCGTGGCCCACGCAAGTGCCGCCGATGATACATGACACGCTGCACTATCCCGGATTCGCCCTACTCAGAGGAATGGATGCGGCAGGCAATGCCTGTCCGTCGCTGCATGTTGCAACTGCCGTCTTCAGCGCAGTTTGGCTTGATCGGATGGCCCCTGCCCTGGGATTCGGCATGAGACTGCGAACCTTCAACGTACTGTGGTGCGTTGCCATTGTTTATTCCACAATGGCAACCGGGCAGCATGTTGCGCCGGATGTGCTGGGCGGTGTTGTACTTGCCCTGTGTGCTGCCTGGTTGTCTCTTCTGGGCAGTTATCCGGCCGCTGCTGCCGAAGCAAAAGTAAACGGATGAATAGTTTGAGCGATATCGAGATTCTTGCTTACCCCATCGATATGGACGATGCAGCCATTCGGCGGGTTCTGCCACACCGGGGCGAAATCCTCTGCGTCAGGCGCATCACAGTGTTGCGCAATGATCATTACATCGGACATGCTGTCTGGCCGAGTGATCTGCCGATTCTGCAAGGGCATTTCCCTGGCATGCCCATGGTGCCCGGCGTGCTGCTGGTCGAGGCAGTGGCACAAGTGGCGGGTGCGGGCATGCTGGTGGGGGATACTTACGTCCGCAATATGGGCAAGAACTACATGGGCATGCTGGCAGGTATTCGAAAATGCAGTTTCCGCCGGCCGGTGTTTGCCGGCGAATGGGTGAGGATCGAGGTAAATTCTCGCCAGATGAGCGAATTGGCGGCCGCCATTTCCGGGCGATTGCTGGTCGGCGAGGAGGAGGTGGCGAACGTCGATATTCTGGTGGTCAACACTCCAGTCGAAAGTCTGGGCATGTTGCAGCGTCATCGGGCACAAGGCCTTCAATTTTGAAGTTGAAACAAAACGTTTTGAATACTGGCCGTCTCGGCCGGAGGGAGTTTGGATGACTCAAACGTCAAGCGGCGACCCTGGGTCGCAAGGACAGGTGGTAGATGTACTCGTCATAGGTGGCGGGCCAGGCGGAACAAGCGCTGCAGCCCTGCTTGCAGATCGGGGTTTTCACGTGGTATTGCTGGAAAAGGACAGGCATCCGCGCTTTCACATTGGCGAGTCACTGCTTCCGGCCAATCTGCCGCTGCTCGAAAAATTGGGTGTGGCTGATGAAGTGCGCGCCATAGGCATGGAAAAATGGGGGGCCGAATTTGTCTCCCCCTGGCACAAACAAAGCACGCAAACTTTTGAGTTTGCCGAAGCCTGGGACAAATCCATGCCCATGG
The DNA here is from genome assembly GCA_963782495.1 of uncultured beta proteobacterium. GTDB lineage: Bacteria > Pseudomonadota > Gammaproteobacteria > Burkholderiales > Thiobacillaceae > DASQBT01. The sequence continues at coordinate 372,317 of CAWAJU010000009.1, forward strand.
CTTACCAAGTGCGGCGTTCCGAATTCGATCACATCCTAATCCGCAATGCTGCGGCCAAGGGCGCAAAAGTGATCGAGGGCTGCACAGTTCACGACGCACAATTTCTACCCGGCGGGCAGTGGGCGAAGATACGTGCCGAGCACGATGATGGCACAAGTTCGAACTGGACCGCACGCTATGTCATCGATGCATCGGGCCGGGATACCTTCCTTGCAGGCCGCTTCAAGTCCAAGCAGCGCAATGCAAGACACACCAGCGCGGCGATCTTCGCCCACTATTCGGGGACCAGACGGCTTGATGGAAAGTTACAGGGCAACATCAGCATTTTCTGGTTCGACCACGGCTGGTTCTGGTTCATACCGCTGGCCGACGGCACCACCAGCGTAGGCACGGTGGTCTGGCCGTATTATCTGAAAACTCGCAACACGACGCTTGAACAGTTTTTCGACGAGACCATCGCCTTGTCGCCCGAACTGTCGGCACGACTCAAGGACGCCAATCGGGTCAGTACAGTACAGGCCACCGGCAACTTTTCCTACAGCAGCAACCATTCATGCGGCCCAGGCCACTTCATCATTGGCGATGCCTTCGCCTTCATCGACCCGGTATTTTCATCGGGTGTGATGCTGGCCATGCAGGGTGGCTTTGCCGCTGCGGACGCAGTGGAAACCTGCCTGCGCGAACCGCAGAAGGTGGCGGAGGCTCAGGCACAGTTTGACCGCATCGTCCGTCATGGGCCGCGCGAGTTTTCGTGGTTCATCTACCGGGTAAACCACCCCACCATGCGTGACCTGTTCATGGATCCGCGCAACATCTTCAGGGTCAAGGAAGCACTGCTCTCGGTACTGGCGGGTGATATTTTCGGCAAAACCCCAATCTGGACTTCGGTTCGTCTGCTCAAGGGAATCTACTACCTTTCCTGCCTGCGACATTTCGGCCGCAGCCTGCAGGCCCGCGCCCGGCGCAAGCGTCAGATCAGACCGGAAGAATTACAGGGAGTGACCAGTGCCTGAGGAAGGCGATAGTCTGCTGCATTTGCATTACTTGTCCGGATCAACGCTGGATGCACCGCCGCCTGAAGGGGTCTGGCTGGGAGGGGCCTGCTTTGGCGCCTGCCGTTGTCGCGCCGGTACGGACGCCCCACCGCTTGCCCACATGCAATTGACGCCGCTAATGATCAATGACACGCCCGTGATTGAATGTATGGAGGCATGGGCAGTTTCTGGCCCGGTGCGTCAAGGGCATCATGACGAATTAACCTGGCGTTGTAATGACTCATGGTGGTTTGGCGTCATCCAGCTTGACGAATTTTCCCTGCGGGATGTGTCCGGCTCAGACACATTGCTGCAGAAAGCCACTCGTCACGCTTACGGCCTCCTCTTCGAAGCGATGGCGGCACAAGGTTTTGCCAATCTGGTGAGAATATGGAACCACATTGCCGACATCACTGTGGACAGTGATGGACTGGAGCGTTACCGGCAGTTCAATATTGGTCGTCAGGATATCTTTCTCGCCCACGGCCGCAGGCTGGAAGGCAAAAGCGTGCCGGCGGCAAGCGCGCTGGGCGCTGCATCGCACGCGCCGCTTGTGCTGTATGCCCTGGCATCGCGAAGACCGGTCAAGGCAATCGAAAATCCACGTCAGGTCAGCGCCTATTGCTATCCGTCGGACTATGGACCGCGCAGCCCCACTTTTTCGCGCGCAGCGCTTGCACTGTCCGGCCACAGACAGCCTCTGTTCATTTCGGGAACTGCCAGCATTGTCGGCCATCGCAGTCTGCACGCCGGGGATGTCGTCGAGCAGACGCGCGAAACCCTGCGTAACCTCCAGGCCATACTTGATCAGGCAGGCGCTGAAACAAGCGGACTGACGCTTTCGAAATTGACCTACAAGGTCTATGTCCGTCATGAAGCCGATTGGCCGAAAGTTCACTGGGAACTGTGTCGTGCCGTCGGCGGCCAGCCGCAGGTGCTGGCGCTCAAGGCGGACATTTGCCGCAACGATTTGCTGGTTGAGATCGAGGCCGTTGGCTTCGGATTGGCAGTTCGTACCCCGGTATCCATATGCACAAATGCAACCTGATAACTTGCCTGTCGACGTTGATTGCTCTGCCCTCAGCTGCAATTGTCGGACAGAAACCGCCATGGGAACTTGGACTTGGCATCGGCCCCACCAGCTTCCTGGGCTACCCCGGCTCGGGCCAGCGGCGCCATTGCATTATTCCCGTTCCCTATGCGGTCTTTCGGGGAAGATTCTCAAGGCGGACAAGAAGGGTGTGCAGGCAAAGTTGTTTGACACCAAGCGCGTCGATTCCTATCTGAGCCGCGGCGCAGTCATTGACGCCAGCCCGTTGCTGCACCAGGACAATAACGTTTTCGCGGGCTTTGGCTTTGCGCGGATACTGGGAAAGTCGACCCAGATGGCTGAGAGCGATGCCTGACATGGCAATCGCGCGGGACAGCTTGGCACCTGGCCGTCTGCGCGTGATCTGGAACGCGTTCCGCATGTATTTCGGCCTGGCCTTGCTTGGTGTGATGGGCTTGATCTGGTCCGCCCTGGCCCTGCCGCTTTATTACCTTTTACCCAGGCGCGCAGGCACGCGGCTGGGCCGCTGGCTGATTCGTTTCGCGTTCCGTTTTTATTTGCGTACATTGGCGCTGATCGGCGCATGTCGCTTCGATCTTTCTGCACTTGACGCATTGCGTGGTCAGGGACCGATGATCGTCGCACCCAACCATCCAGCCATGATTGATGCCGTGTTGGTCCTTTCGCGGCTGCCCGGACTGGCCTGCATCATGAAATCCAGCATATTAGACAGTCCTGCGCTCGGGGCCGGGGCGCGCCTTGCGCGCTATATCCCTAATGACGAGCTGCACCGCATGATCCAACTGGCTGTGGCCGAACTTCAATCCGGACATCAGCTGCTATTGTTTCCGGAAGGCACACGCAGCACCGGCCATCCCATCGGTGCGGTGCGCGGCATCACGGGGCTCATTGCCAAATATGCCAACGTGCCAGTGCAGACAGTGCTGATCGAGCTCGATTCGCGGTTTCTTGCCAAGGGTTGGACGCTGGCCAGCATTCCTCGCCTGCCGATCAGCTACCGGGTGAGTCTGGGCCGTCGCTTCGATCCACCCGACGATGTGCATGCCTTTGTCGATGAGCTCGATGCCTACTTCAAGGACGCGCTGGCCGACGCGATGTTGCCATTACCGCTGGATCGCTGATGACAGAATCCGCCGATTCTTTTCAAGCGTCTGTCGCGGTCAGCAAGACGCACCTCGTCCTCATTCCGAGTTATAACCCAGGCCCTGTCGTATATGACACGGTTCGCGCTGCGCGCGCACAATGGGCGCCCGTCTGGGTAGTGGTAGACGGCAGTACTGACGGTACCACCCGGATTCTGCAGGAAATGGCCACAGTCGACCCGCATTTGCGTGTACTGGTGCTGCAGGAAAATCAGGGAAAGGGAGCGGCCGTGCTGCACGGATTGGAAGAAGCTGTCAGGGCTGGCTATACACACGCGCTGACGCTGGATTCGGATGGCCAGCATCCGGCAGAGCGCATACCCGCTTTCATTGCCGAGTCGATGCGTCAGCCGCAGGCAATGATATTGGGTAAACCGGTGTTTGATGACGATGCGCCCCAGTTGCGCGTACAGGGACGCAAAATTTCCAACTCCTGGGCCAAGCTTGAAACACTGGGTGCCGGCATTGGAGATTCTCTGTTTGGCTTCCGTGTCTATCCGGTCAAACCACTAAGCAGAATTATGCAAGGCCAGCGCTGGATGCGGCGCTTTGATTTCGATCCGGAGGCGGCTGTTCGTCTCAGCTGGGCGGGCGTTCCCGCGGTCAACCTGCCGGCCGCAGTCCGATATCCAAGCGCTGAATTGGGCGGCGTGTCGCACTTCAACTATCTGCGCGACAACACCTTGCTAACCTGGATGCATACCCGGTTGTTCATTGGTTTTCTTCTGCGACTGCCGACTCTGATCTGGCGCAGACTGCACACACACTGAATATTGTCGAGTTTCAGGGCGTCCGTCTGTTAACCAATTTGTCGTGCCAGGAAGCAGGATGCAACAGGGTAAGCAAAGAGCAGCGACTCGCTGGCTTGAACCGAAAGGCCGTGTGGCATCGACATGATGCCGGTCTCGGTCAGATCATGCCGCCGTTGATCGAGATGACCTGGCTGCTGATGTAGGACGCCTTCTCTGAAGCAAGAAAACCTACCAGATCAGCGACTTCATCAGGACGACCGGCGCGTTGCATGGGGACAAGCCTGGCGATGGCCGCGGTGTCGAAAGCCGCTTCGCTCATTGCCGTATCGATGATGCCGGGCGCTACCGCGTTGACGGTGATGCCGCGACTGGCAACCTCCAGCGCCAGTGATTTGGTTGCTGCGTGCAGTGCGCCTTTGGCCGCGGCATAGTTTACCTGACCGCGATTGCCGGCAATGGCCGCCACAGACGTGATGTTGATCACGCGTCCCCAGCGGGTGCGGATCATCGGCAGCATCAAGGGCTGGGTGACACGGAAAAAGCCATTCAGCGAAACATCGATCACGCGCTGCCATTGTTCAGCGCTCATGCCGGGGAAAACGGCATCGTCGTGGACCCCGGCGTTATTTACCAGCACCTGGATGGGCCCTTTGACGAGCAACGATTCGATCGCTGCGGAAGTGGCTTTGTCATTTGCAAGGTCGAAGGCAACCGCTTCTGCGCTGTGCCCCTGCATGAGCAGTTCATCGACCAGTGCGACGGCGCGTTCCAGTCCGCGGTTGGCGTGAACGATGACGTGCAGACCGTCCGCCGCAAGGCGCCGGCAGATTGCTGCACCGATCCCGCCGCTGCCGCCAGTGACCAGGGCGCGGCGCGGCGCAGCGGGTGTATTGGAAGGAGAGCTCATGGTGAAGTGCCTTGAGTGGCAGTGTGTCTAGGAGCGTAATCCAGCAGCACGGAGGCACGGCCATCGAGCAGTGCCCTGCTCTCGGCCTGTACAGCAAAAGCATAGAGCAGCATCCCGGCGTCGCCGCTCAACTGCTCGGCGCGAACCTCCAGGTCGGCAGGGATGTCGTCCAGTCGCGTCACGTGCAGTGCCACGTTCCGCACGCTCACCAGCATGCCGGGATGCGGACGATTGCCGGTTTCGGCAATCTCGGCCAGCAGCGCACCGTGAACCGCCATCGCCTGCGCAGCGTATTCGATGCCGCAGGCTGCTCCCAACCGACCGAACTGACGCAGCGGGTTGGCAGGGTCACGGTGGCTGACGGCGCGGCATCTGAGATGTTGCATGTCCCATTCGATCACAGCATCAAGCAGACACATGCTGCCCTGATGAGGAATGCGCGCGGCAATCCAGCCGTGGTCAAGCGCCTTGCCGTTCAGCATGACAGGAGGGGCAGGACTCAGCACGATTCCAGGGTCACGGCGAGTTGTTGACCGGGGAGATAGTCGAGCACGAGCGGACCGGGGTTACGGCGTGCAAGCCTGTGAAGCAGGGGCAGCGCGCGTGCCGCGGGAATACCCATGCGGAGCCCTTCGAGCGCGGCTTCTTCCATCCGCGTCGCTGTGGTATCGGTGCATGGTGCAGAGGGATCGAGCACAATACGCATCAGACTAATCGCGCTGAATGCGGGCGACAATGCCAGCGCCACGCCGAAGTTATCCGTAATCGGTCGCACGCTGTGCAGTGGTTCAGGAAAGACAGTATCGTAGGCAAGCAACAGCACGGGCTGGCGCGATGTATGCACCTGTACCAGCGTTTCCATCAGGCCGGCGGAAAAGCTCGCGTCATGCGCGCACAGCACGGCTGATGGTGCCATCGCGCCGGTGGCGATGCCCCAGTAGCCGGAGGCAGCGTTGTGCACCGAGTTGTGAAAGCGCGTCGGCGATATCAGCCGATCGCTGCTTGCCAGCGCAGAGCAGATTTCGTGGCAGTTGCGCCCATCTCCGCCAGAGGAAGTGAATACAGTGGCGAGATCGGATGCGTTCAGGCCGGCAGCGCTCACGGCTTCCAGCCCAATGGCAAGCGTGAGCTTGATGACGGCTGTGGCGCGACGGCGTTCGGCGGGCGGCAACAGTTCCGCTATCGGCAGGACAGTCGGCTGTGGGACATAATCCATCTCGGCACGCAATATCGATGTGCCCCGTTTCCAGTCTGTCAGACCGGGACCAACGAGGCCGATGCCGTCAATCCAGGCTTGGAGTGGGGCATCGTGCACAAGATTCATCCGGTGCGCTCCATCGCATCGCCGCGTGCCAGCACCAAACTGCAATTGGTGCCCCCGAAACCAAAGGAATTGCTCAGCCCAATACGAAAGCTCGTCTTGCGTACGGACATGACGTAATTCAGGGGCGCTGCGTCCCAGATTGCCGGGTCGAGGTTTGACGTGCCTGGGCTACCGGGCAACAGGCCATGGCGCAGCGCCAGCATGGTGATTACCGCTTCCACGCCGCCGGCAGCACCCAGCGTATGTCCGGTCGCGCCCTTGGTCGAACTGCAGGGCACGGCTGCGCCAAACAGGGTGCTCACTGCGTTGGCTTCGGCGGCATCGTTGCTGAACGTGGCTGTACCGTGCAGGTTAATGTAACCGATATCGGAAGGCGCCAGCCCGGCCTGCGCCAGTGCCTGTTGCATTGCAATGCGCGCGCCAAGCCCGTCCGGGTGGGGCGAGGACATGTGATAGGCGTCGCTCGACTCGCCAACGCCAAGCAACATTACATCGTCGGCTGCAGGCTGCGCGGGCGCGCGTTCCAGCAGTACGAAGGCCGCCGCTTCGCCCAGTGATAGACCATGCCGGGCCACGTCGAAGGGCCTGCACGGCTCGGACGAAAGCAGTTCCAGCGAATTGAATCCATACAAGGTGGTAAGGCACAGGCTGTCTACGCCACCTACCAGCGCGCAGTCGATCAGCCCTGCGGCGATCATGCGCTGCGCAGTGCCAAATACCTTGGCGCTGGATGAGCAGGCCGATGACACTACGCAGGCCGGCCCCTGCAATCCGAAGCGCTGGCGTACGTAACCGGCTAGTGAGTAGGTGTTGTCGGTTTGTGCATAGTGGAAGTCGGCAGGTAAAGCGCCGCTATCGTCAAGCCTGCGATACGCCTGTTCGGTCTGCAGGATGCCCGATGTGCTGGTGCCGAGGAACAGGCCGATACGTTCCGGTCCGTGACGGGCGATAGCCTGACCGACGGCTTCGCTGAACTCATCCTGCCTAAGCGCGAGCTCGGCCAGACGATTGTTGCGGCACTCGAAGTCCGCCAGGGACTCAGGCAGTCGTACCTTGTCGACACCTGCGACTGCGCCGATCCAGGTGTCGAGGTCGACGATGTCGAAGTCGCAGGGCGCCAGTCCCGTACGCCCGTCGCGCAACGCTGACAGTTGGGCGTTCAGCCCTGTGCCAAGACACGTGGTGGCCGTGGCGTGGGCTAGCCTAAGTGGCGGCAGTCCGGTCATGCCGGTGACAACGCAGGCGCGCGGGAACAGGCCTCACAGGGTTCTTTTCTCCGCCACGTAGGCAGTCAGATTGCGCAGCGAACGGAAAATGGCCCGGTTGTTGGCGTCGTCGGACCTTAGCTGCAGGCCATAACGCTTGGACAGCACGAGCGCGACTTCCAGAATGTCGATGGAGTCGAGACCCAATCCTTCGCCGTACAGGGGCGCATCGGGATCGATTTCGGCAGGGGCGACCTCAAGGTTGACGGCAGAGACGATCTGCTCAGCAACCTCCTGCATGAGGGCGGGGCCAAAGTCTGAGGCTACGTTGTGCTGTTCTGACATGATGAGGCAAGAATGGAAGAAGGCAGGTCATGGAACGTGCTGGATGGCAAAATGGACGCTGGCACTATGTTTGCTCATGTAAAGTCATTATCGCAGAAGTTGTCCGTGAAGCGAACCGTAGCAGACATTCTTCGCCTTCTCCCGGCAGGGTGGGCAGATATTAAGAACGAGGTTGAGCCTGAGGTTTCCCCAAGAATCAAGGCGCCACGGCGTGGTTGATGGCGGCGCCGACCTGACTTCGCAGTCCATGGCGGAACAGCCATGGATCATGGAGTTTTTGCAGCTGCGGCGTACCGGAATTTGCAGGCAGGCCATGGGATCAAGACCTCGATGAGCCGCAAGGGAAACTGCCGGGACAATGCGCCTATGGTGAGTTTTTTGGTAAATTGAAGATGGAGAGCCTGCACCACTGCCACTTCTCCACGCGGGAGGCCGCCACGCGGGTGATCTTTGATTACATCGGGGTGTTCTACATCCGGATCAGGCGGCATGCCAAGATAGGCTGTCCGGCTCCGGCTGAGTTCGTGAAACGATTTTATGCACGCCTGGAAAAGGCAGCATAATGAGCGCGACTTATTTGTCCTCTAAACCGGACCTCACCCAGGCGATGCGCAGGATGCCATCGAGGCCATTACCGGTCGGCGGCCGCGTTTCTTTCGCCCCATCGCCGCTTTGCGCAACTTGTTTCTTGAGCCGGTGCTACAACAGCACGTGGGCGTGGGCGTGCGCCCTGCAAGCCGGACGACCTTGGTTTCGACACACGAGTCGGTGATACAGAACTTGTGCCGGCCCGTCTTGCCCCCAAGCTTGCTGCCGGTGAGGCCCTGCTCCTGCATGATAGCCATGCCGCGCGCACTGCCGCCGGCCAACCCGTGATCATGGAAGTATTGCCACGCCTGCTGAGCGAGATCGCTGCGCGCCAGCCCAACCCCGTCACTTTGGCCTCAGCATGCAATCTGCCCTGAAGCTGCGGCTGCTCGACCGTGCTTGCGCGCCTTATCGACCGACGGGCAGGTTCAACTATTACTGGGCACGGGGCAAGCTCGCCCGCGATCCGATCTTCGCGGCGCTCGTCGGCCCGGGTGTATTCCTCGACGACATGCTTGTTCTCGATCTGGGCTGCGGCCGTGGCCTCCTGGCTTCCTGGCTTCTTGCCGCTGAGCAGATGGCCGAGCGGGGCGAATGGGCTGCGGCCGCGCCGCCGCGCGGGCTGCGATTCCGCGGCGTTGAACTCATGGCGCGCGAGGCCGACTGTGGGAATAGGGCCTTGCAACCCCTCTATGGTGAACGCGTCATCCTGCATGGGGGCGACATGCGCCATGCCGATCTGGAGGGTGTGGATGCCATCACCATACTGGATGTGCTCCACTACATCGCGTACGAAGAGCAGGATCTGCTTCTGGACCGCATTCGTGCTGCGCTCGGCAAGGGCGGTCTATTCGTGACGCGCATCGGCGACGCCGACGGTGGCATACGCTTTGCCGTCAGCCAGTTCGTTGACCGCTGCATATCGTTTGCGCAAGGCCATCGCCTCGCCCGCATGTGGTGCCGACCTCTTCCCCAGTGGATTGGCGCACTCGAAAGCCGTGGCTTCCAGGTGCATTCTGTGCCGATGAGCCAAGGCACTCCTTTCGCCAACGTCATGCTGGTATGTCGGGTAAGCTGAATCTTTTGGATAAATTCCCTTTCAGCGGCCAGGCGGCTTACATCACCGGACAGGTGATTTCGCTGAATGGTGGCACGATCCGAGCGGGCGAGGCGGGCCTTAATCCAGTGTGCAAGGCAATTCCATGCCACCCAGGCGAAACCAGCGGCTGAAGTTGCGGAAATCGCGCCGTTGCTCCGACGTCATGTGGGAATGCCAGAGGCGCGCGCTACGCAGATCAGCGTCCCCCAACTCGCGCCGTGCCGCGCTCCTGAACACAACCATGAACGGGGCGAGTGCCGTCTGGTAGCACGTCAGGCCAGTGCCGAGTACCGTCACCGCTTGCGACATTTCCGTGACACTGAAGGCAGCCTGTTGCGATTGCAGGAAATCCTGAGTGAATTGCGCTGTCTGGCGGTCGCGACGATCTTCTGCAAAGAAGGTCTGGGTGGCGCGACGGCGCAAGCGGCCGAAGTCGGCCAGGTAGATTCCTCCACCCGGCTTGAGCACGCGGTGCGCTGCGCGTAATGCAGCCGCCAGGGCGCCGGTATCGCGCAGGTGGTGCAACGACATGGTACAGACCACGCAATCCATGCTGGCATCGGCGAGGCTATGGAGTTGGGTCATGTCCTCGCCTATCAGTTCGACATTGGCGATGCCATGCTGCGCGAGCGTGGTGCGCGCGCTTTCGAGCATGTTGGTGGAGGCGTCGAGCCCGACGAAACGCGCCTCCGGGTTGAGGTGCGCCAGCAACGCCAGCTGATTCGCCGGCCCGCAGGCGAGATCGAGGACCCGGTCGCCCGCCCGTATTACAGGCAAAGACTGCAGCGCATGGAAAAAGTAGAGAAAGGCCAGGATTCCATCCTCGCGCCCACTGTCACCGAAGGCGGCGACTTGCCGCGGGTCGGACATGACGAGATCGGGCTCCAGGACACGCGGCAGCGTGCGCCGCGCGAGACGTTCAAGGACGAGGTGAAAGACCATGGCCGGGGCAGACATGCTTCAGTTACCCCGGTGCCAGTGGGACATCCAGCGCGATCCTGCCTCTCCTGCTGCCATGAGACCTGCGGCTAAGCCGCCCGAGTCGTTTGGTATTCGGCCAGCATGCTCATGCCCTTGATAGCCGTCACGCTTGAAATTCCGATGGTCTAAACGCTTCGGCAGCAACTTGTCGAGGCACCGGCTGCGCGTGACTGACGTACTTGGTCTGTGGCCGTCAATACGGCCACGTGATGCCAATGGTCCAGCCAAGGGCATCGATTCCGGGATTCGGGTTCGTCATGCCGCCATTGGAGTGGTGGACAAAATACACCGAGCCTGAGAGGGCCATGTTCTTACCGATCTGGTGGCGCAATCCGCCCTGCGTGAACCAATTGAGCGTGAAGTCCTGGCCCTGGCCGCCGGGCACGCCTTTGGCGTTTATATAGCCGAACCCGCCACCGATGGAATAGAACAGCGCGGTTTTCCGGTCCGGCATCCACAACTCGAAGGATGGTGCGCCCGAGAAACCCAGATAGTAGTCTTCGGCGCCACGGGGAAATGTTTCCGCCAACAGCGCTAGGCGATGGCGTAACAGAAGGCGGGTACCCCCTTCGTGATTCCAGATGTCAAACGCCGTCGGGCTGCGCCAGACAAGCTGTGTCGGTACCACGCGATAATCCAGGGGGCTGTTGTGCTTGACCTTGACCAGATATCCGCTCTCCAAGGTCCACTCAGCGTGGTCTGCGGGCAGGGACTGCGCACTTGCAGGAAGCGCTGACATGCCCGTAACAAGGACTGTCAATATACGCGCCATCATGGCCGAACCTCCTGGTTGGCAGGCGCGAGACTCTTTCCGGATGGTTCATGCCTGTCGATGATGACATTTATGCATTGACTTCATGGTGCTGGATACCCATAGCGAAGCTAGTACAGCTTGTAATCATACCTCAGGCATTGACACGGATTGACGCGGTCAGGCGGGAATGGCGTTCGGGCGAATTGGCTCACAAGGAATGCAACCGAAGCGGGGGGGTGACGAAGGAACATTGCTTCAAATTGAAGGTAACCGACAGGAAGGATCTACCTGAACATGGGCAAGCAAGCGAAGCGGGCCTACCACGAGGCCATCCGTGAGCGTCACCGGGTAGCAGATCCTGCGGGCAAGGCCAGAAAACTTAACGAATTCTGCGCAGTCTTTGTTTCATGAGCGACATTCCTTCTGCTTGCGCAGCTTCTAGTGTGTTGCATCCACCGGTTGAATTCACGGACGGCACCGGACAAACAGCGGGGCAATTCTGTGGCTCCCCATCAGGCCGCTAGCGGGCGGTAGTGCCCTGTGAGCACACCGCCGCAATGCGGTCATTGGTCAGTGCAGCTCTTATTCTGCCGATGCCCGTTATCGGGAGACATGCCCAACCGTCACTCTCGGCCAGGAAGAGTCAATTAGTCCGGCACCAGAAAATGTCGGCAATTTAGGCCAGAACAGACTCTCGAAGCTATGGGGAAAATGGGAGGATGAGCGTCGAATTTCTTTACATGATTCGAGGCAAATGGTTTGTCTTGATGATTAACACACTGAAAAAGATAGCGCATTTTAAATTGGCATGAATCATGCGCAACCCTCACCATGCCCTAACTTTGGGGTTTCAAGGAGAATCCAATGAACCGATTAGTTCTGACGTTCATCCTGGGCTTGTTTAGCCTTCCGGCTCTGGCAGGAGTCGTAACCGTTCCAGAGCCCGGTGTGCTACCCCTGCTGGCTATCGGCGCAGTTGGCGGTCTGGTGCTCTGGGCCCGCAACCGTAAGAAGAAGTAAGCTGGGGGGGCGCGAAGGCCGGATGGACCTTCTAACGCAACTGACCGAAAACAAACTCGGTTTTTTTGTACTGTTGGCTGGCTTCGGTTTAGTGGCCACTTGGGAGAGTTTCCGCCCCCTTCGTTCCGCTAGCGTATCCACGCCGCGGCGCTGGCTGAACAACTTCTTTTGGTACATCCTCAACGGCCTGTTCCTTCGCTGGATGCTGCCAGCCTCGGCTATCGGTTGGAGCATTCTCTCAGCGGAGCGTAGATGGGGGTTCCTCTCTGACTCGGGGCTGCCGGCATGGGTCGGACTCGGGCTAGGCCTGCTGGTGCTGGATCTGACGAGCTATTCCGCTCACATCCTGCTTCACAAATCCAAACTGTTGTGGCGTCTGCATGCCGTACATCACAGCGATGTGGACTTCGACTGCACCACTGGGTTTCGGTTTCATCCTCTTGAAGGTCTTTTTACCTCAGCGATGATGCTAATGGTCATTGCTATCGTGGGTATCCTTCCCTTGGCCGTCGCGCTGTATGTAACCTGGCTCGGCTTGCAGAACCTGTATGGTCATGCAAATGCCCAGTTCCCCACCAAGTTTGAAAAGGTGTTGCGATGGCTGGTGGTCACCCCCGACATGCATCGGGTGCATCATTCCGCCCATATTGAGGAAAGCAATCGTAATTACGGGATTATCTTCCCTTGGTGGGACAAGCTATTCCACACTTATCAGGCTGATCCACTCTATGGCCACGAAGGGATGCAAATCGGTTTGGACTGGCGTCGACAGGAGGGAAGTTTGCCCGAGCTTTTGTTATTGCCATTCAAAGCCCAGTTTCCGCCAGTACGGTTCGAAAACGAATGATTACGGGGGTCGGTCTGTCATCGCGCTGTTAAGGATCACCGCAGACGTGGTCGCATGATCGCCTGTTCACCGCAATTCTGATGGTCTGCTATACGCCCACGACCTCCCCGTCACGCCCAGTGTATTGAAGGTCCACTGCGGATCGATAGGGTGAGTAGCGTTTTTTCGGTAAGGCCGACAAGCCGAAGCTTGCGACGAGACGGAAAACGACGGATTCACCTCAGATGGCAGATCCTTATGATCCTGAAGGTCGAATTTCTTTTCAGGGTCGGCGGTGATTTTTCGATTTCCCTGAATGTAGTCGTTGCCGGATCATTGGCGTCGACGCAACGTCAATGGCCCAGCCGTGTCCGTTGATTCAACTTCGGCATTGTGGAACCATGCAGCGCGTCCAAGCCGACAAGATCGCCAGCGAGCCCTGCGCGCAGCACCTCTCCCCTACCTGACCAGCGCCAGCAATTCCCCATAACTCTGGCTGAACAGCTTCAGCCCTTCCTCCTGCAGGATGTCGCCAACCGCATCGGGAGAAATGCCCAGCTTCTCCGCCGCCAGCCAGGCCTCGCGCGCCGGGCCATGTTGATCTGATAGCGTGGGCTGGACATGACCGTGATCGAGCAGTGCATCCAGCGCCGAATCGGGCAGGGTATTGATGGTTTCCGGCCCCTCCAGCGGCTCGACATACAGCAAATCCGGATAGGCAGGATTCTTGGTGCTGGTGCTGGCCCACAACAGATACTGCGGCCGCGCCCCGGCAGATCTCAGTTCGGCAAAATGCGGCCCGTGAAACAACTCCAGGTAGCGTTCATAGGCCAGCTTGGCGGTCGCCAGGGCAAGCTTGCCACGCAGCGCGAGGGCGGCATCGGTGCCCAGGCCTTCCAGGCGTTTGTCCACGTGGCTGTCCACCCGGGACAGGAACAGACTGGCCACGGCCTTGATGGGCTCCACTGGCAGCCCCTGCTCGCGGCGAATCTTCAGGCCGCGGATATAGGCTTCGAAGGTGCGCACGGTCTGGCGAACCGAAAACAACAGGGTCACATTTACATTGATCCCCTGCGCGATCAGGCTTTCCAGGGCTTCCTGGCCGGCCGCGGTGCCCGGCACCTTGATCAGCACATTGGGCCGGTCCACTGCCTGTCGCAGGCGTTTGGCCTGATCCACCGTCGCTTTGGCATCGTGGGCCAGTTCGGGGCTGACTTCCAGGCTCACATAGCCGTCATTGCCACGGCTCGTTTCGAACACCGGCAGAAACAGGTCGCAGGCAGCCTGGATGTCGGGAATCAGCAGGGTCTCCAGGCGTGCCTGGGGAGTTGCGTCCATGGCCTTGGCCCGCGCCAGGTCGTCGCGGTAGCGCTCGCTGCCGACGATGGCTTTGGCGAATATGCTGGGATTGGAGGTCAGGCCGCTCACGCCCTTGCCTATCAGTTCCTGCAGCCGCCCGGTTTGCAGCAGGTCGCGGGATAAATTGTCCAGCCAGATGCTTTGGCCGATCTCGTTCAAACGATTCAGATCATTCATGGTTTGCCCCATTCTCGTCGTTTGCATGCTGGTCATTATGACCAGCACCGACCCTAACAGTTTAGTATTTCACCATCCATCTCAATTTCAACGGGATTATTCATGAGCGAACAATTCTCCGCCCTCGCACAAGCCAAATCCACTCTGATCGATCTCGCCATCAAGTTTGGGCCCAAACTGGTCGTCGCGCTGTTGATCCTGGTCGCAGGTTTCTATGCCGGGCGCTGGATCGGTGGGCTGCTGGATCGGATGCTGATCAAGCTGAATCTGGACGTCACCGTACGCCAGTTGCTGGTGCGCATTACGCGGCTCCTGGTGCTGGTCCTGTTTCTGATCATGGCCTTGCAGAATCTGGGAGTGGAATTGCTGCCCCTCATCGCCGGCCTGGGCGTGGCGGGCGCGGGCCTCGCTCTCGCCATGCAGGGCGTGCTGTCCAATCTCGCTGCGGGATTCACCATCATCTTCACCCGGCCCTTCAAGGTGGGTGAATACATCTCTATCGCCAACGAGGAAGGGACGGTCGAGATCATCACCCTGTTCACCACCACGCTCAGCCACCTGGACTTGTCGCGCATCGTCATCCCCAATCGCAAGATCGCCGGCGAGATCCTGCACAATTACGGCGAGCTCCGGCAACTAAACCTGTTCGTGGGCGTGGCCTACGACACCGACCTGAACCAGGCCCTGTCCGTCGTCCAGGAGACGCTGAGCGCCAATGTTCGGGCGTTGAAGGATCCTGCACCCTTGATCCAGATCAGCGCCCTCGCAGACTCCTCGGTCAACATTGGCGTGCGGCCCTGGGTGAAGGTGAATGACTATGCTGCGGCAATTGGCGAACTGAACAAGGCCATGGTGGAAACCTTGCGCGCGCGCGGCATCAGCATCCCCTTCCCGCAGCGCGAAGTCAGGCTGCTCGGGAAGACCTGAACACAGCGTGAGGTCGGCTGACTATACTTGGCATGGAGAGACCCAATATGGCAAAGCACACAGCCAATGACTGGAAACGATCGAAGTCGCCCTTGTCTTGCAATGGGGACATGATCAGGCGGTTGATCCACGCATAAACCGGAATAACGTCATGCCTGTTCACGCCATCAAGCTGGGTCACGCCGTCATCAAGGTTCGCAGCCTGGAGCGCTCGGTGCCGTTCTACCGCGACGCGCTGGGACTCAAGGAAGTGGCGCGCTACCGCAATGCCATGGTGTTCTTCAGCTGCGGCGAGAATCACCATGATCTGGGCCTGATGGAAGTGGGGCCGAGTGCGCCGGGCGTAAACGAGTATGGCGTGGGCCTGTACCATCTTGCGTTCAAGGTCGGCGACAGCCTGGATGAGTTACGCGAATTTCGCGATCACCTGGCCGCGATGGGCACCCACCTCGCGGGACAATCCGATCACCGCGTAAGCCAGTCGCTCTACTTCAACGACCCGGACGGCATGCTGATCGAATGCTATGTGGATGCCGATCCGGCAGTGTGGAAAGACGACCCCGACGCCGTCGCGTACGTCGGGCCTTTGAAGCTTTGACCGCACGCAAGAAAATCACGCTTGTATAGTCTGCAAACCCTTGTCGGGACTGCTAGCATTGCGACTTGTCCCGGGGAAAGATTCCCGCAATTCAGGAGATCACGATGACCGCAACCAAGATCCTGCTCGAAGAAAAAGACATCCCCACTCACTGGTACAACGTGGTGGCGGACATGCCCAACCGGCCTGCGCCGCCGCTGGGTCCAGACGGCAAGCCCATCGGGCCCGAGGCCCTGGCAGCCATCTTCCCCATGGCCTTGATCGAGCAGGAAGTCTCAAGCGAGCGCTGGATTCCCATCCCCGAGCCGGTGCGCGAAGCCTGGTGCATGTACCGTCCCTCGCCGCTATTCCGCGCGCATAAACTGGAAGCCGCGCTGGGCACGCCGGCGAAGATCTACTACAAGTACGAGGGCGTATCGCCCGCCGGTTCGCACAAGGTCAATACCGCCATCGCCCAAGCCTATTACAACGCCCAGGCCGGCGTCAAACGTCTTTCAACCGAGACCGGCGCCGGTCAATGGGGCTGCAGCCTGGCGCTTGCGGGCCAGATGTACGGCATCGAGGTGCGGGTCTACATGGTGAAGGTAAGCTACGATCAGAAGCCCTTCCGCCGTTCGATGATGCAGACCTGGGGCGCCGAAGTGTTTGCCTCGCCCACCGACATGACCGCCTCGGGGCGCAAAATTCTGGCAGGGGATCCCAACTCTCCCGGTAGCCTCGGGATTGCCATTTCCGAAGCAGTGGAGGAAGCCGCCAGCCGCCACGATACGAACTATGCGCTGGGCTCAGTGTTGAACCACGTGTGCATCCACCAGTCGGTCATCGGCCTGGAAGCGAAGAAGCAGTTCGAGAAAGTCGGCGACTACCCTGACATGATCTTCGCCGCCTGCGGAGGCGGCTCCAATTTCGCCGGCGCCGCCTTCCCCTTCTTTGCCGACAAGGCGGCCGGCAAGAACGTGCGCCTCGTTGCCGTGGAACCGTCGTCCTGCCCCACCCTGACGCGCGGCCACTATGCCTATGATTTTGGCGACACCGCGGGCTTGACGCCCTTGATGCTGATGTACACCCTGGGCCACGACTTCGTACCCCCCGGCATCCACGCCGGCGGCCTGCGCTACCACGGCGATTCGCCCCTGGTATCGCAGCTCTACAAGGAAGGCCTGATCGAGGCGATTGCGGTGCCACAACTGGCCACTTTCGATGCCGGCGTACAGTTCGCCCGCACCGAAGGCATCATCCCCGCTCCAGAATCCAGCCACGCCATCCGCGCCTGCATCGACGAAGCCCTGCGCTGCAAGCAAAGCGGCGAACCCAAGACCCTGTTCTTCAACCTCTCCGGCCACGGCCACTTCGACATGGCCGCATACGACGCCTACTTTGCCGGAAAGCTGCAGGACTACGCCTACCCCGAACACGAGATCGAAGCCGCGTTGCATCGGTTGCCGAGGGTGGCAGTGTGAGCAGTAAAGAGGGGCCCCACGCAGTGGGGATCTGCACGTCCGCGAACACTGCCAGACGCCGACGAGACGAAGCCTAAAGCTGCGATGAACTCACGGAGGCGGCCGCGTGAGCAGTAAGGAGGGGCCCCACGTAGTGGGGATCCGCACGCCCGCGAATGCGGCCAGCCGCCGACGCGACAACGCCCGAATCCTCGATAAACTCACGGAGGCGGCAGTGTGAGCAGTAAAGAGGGGCCCCACGCAGTGGGGATCTGCACGTCCGCGAACACTGCCAGACGCCGACGAGACGAAGCCTAAAGCTGCGATGAACTCACGGAGGCGGCCGCATGAGCAGTAAGGAGGGGCCCCACGTAGTGGGGATCCGCACGCCCGCGAATGCGGCCAGCCGCCGACGCGACAACGCCTGAATCCTCGATGAACTCACGGAGGCGGCAGTGTGAGCAGTAAGGAGGGGCCCCACGTAGTGGGGATCCGCACGCCCGCGAATGCCGCCTGCCGCCGTACACCCTCACACTTTGACGTACTGAACCGTGAGCGGCCGGCCCGCAAGAAACCAAGAGGCTGTAGCGCTCCTTGCAGCGAGCACTACGCGCAAAGCGCACATCACAATGCAACCAGAATGACCGCCAGTCCCACGACCAGGAGTCCGATGCCGGTCGCCACCGCTTCGCGATTGACATGGTGTACCCCGGTGCGCACCTGAACCGAGGCCTGCTTGATTTCCATCTCGGATGCGCCTTCCTGTACCAGCTCCAGTTGGTAGCGGCCCGGCGCGGCAATCTCCAGAACCGGCAGCGCCTGTTTGAATACCTCCGCCGGGGTCGCCTCCACCCGCTTGGCGCGCAAGGTAAAGGTACGGGTCAACAGCGTGTCTCCATTCAGCAGGATTCGGACCCGGTAATGATTGCGTGGCGTATTCGGCGGCGACAGCGTGGAGCCATGAGCTGCAGTGAAATTGACAATCAGGGTCAAGGGCCCCATCACCGGCAGGAGGTCAAGGTTTGCAATGGCACGGGGACGCCCGGCCGTGTCAGGGTGAAATTCCAGCGGCAGTTCAGTAATCTCCCTGCCGGTGTAGAACCGGGTATAGATGAAATAGCCCGGACCCAGAATCAGCCCCACAGTCAGCAGCACATAACCGGCTGTCTTGCTCACAGCAATCTCCCTGTCACGTTCTTGAAGTTCGGGACCAAGATGTTTCCCGGGCTACCTGAACTATAGTGAGATTAGCCAAACCCGTCACACAAGGAGGTGCCCGATGAAGGCCCTGCATAGAATCGAACGTTATCTGGACGAGCATATGATTCCCTTTGACCTGGTCGCTCATCCGCACAGCCAGACCAGCATGGAAACCGCTCGCACCGCGAATATCGATGCAGCCTGCGTCGCCAAGGGCGTGCTGCTCGAAGGCGAAGATTGCTACATGGTGGCGATGATCCCGGCGGACAAGGAACTTCGCCTCGGCAAGCTTAGCCAGGACTACAGCAGCGAGTTGAACCTGGCGGAAGAAAAGATGGTCGGGCGACTGTTTTCCGACTGTGACTCCGGCGTGGTCCCTGGATTGCCACCAGCCTGGGGCGTCGAGATGGTGTGGGACGACGCCCTGATGGCCAAGCCTGACATCTATCTGGAAGTCGGCGACCACGAACGCCTGATCCACGTGGAAACCCGCTATCTGCGCGATTTGTTCGGCGATGCGCCGCATTGCAGATTCAGCCAGCCGCGCGCCCACCATTTGGGCTGGAATCGGCACTGAGTTTCCGGCTGGCAGGCCTCGCAGGCATCTTCGACGCTTGCGAGGATACGCCACGCGCATCCCGTTGCGCTTTCCGGCATGCGCCGTTTGAGGCATAATGCTGCCTGTTCGCGTGGTGGTTCCAGTCTTGCCGCGCACCTCTAGTTTTTTCCCACTCTTCTGCCTGAGACTGGCGCCTTGTTGATCGGGGCGGCAGGCCGACTTTTTCAAGGTTCACCATGTCCTTTACTTCCCTCGGCCTCGCCGATGAAATCGTGCGCGCCGTTACCGAGCGCGGCTATACCGTACCTACGCCCATCCAGGCCCAGGCCATCCCGGCGGTGCTGTCGGGCGGCGACTTGCTGGCCGGCGCCCAAACCGGTACCGGCAAGACCGCCGGCTTTGTCCTGCCTATCCTGCAGCGCCTTGCAGACAAATCGATCAAGGGTCCGTCAAGCGGCCGTCCGCCCATCCGTTCCCTGATTCTCACCCCAACGCGAGAACTTGCCGCCCAGGTGGAAGAAAGCGTGCGGGCCTATGGAACGCACGTGAAACTCACGTCCATGGCCATGTTCGGCGGGGTCAACATCAATCCCCAGATCAACCGGTTGAGAAGCCGGGTGGATATCCTGGTGGCCACCCCCGGCCGCCTGCTCGACCATGTCCAGCAAAAGACCGTGGACCTTTCGCAGGTTCAGATACTGGTGCTGGACGAAGCCGATCGCATGCTGGACATGGGGTTCATCCGCGATATCAAGAAGATCCTCGCGCTGTTGCCAAAACAGCGGCAGAACCTGCTGTTTTCCGCCACCCTGTCGGATGAGATCAAGCAATTGGCCGATGGCCTGCTGAACAATCCGGCCTTGATCGAGGTGGCGCAACCCAATGCCACCGCCGACAACGTGTCACACACGGTCTATCCGGTGGACCGCGAGCGCAAACGCGAATTGCTGGCTTACCTGATTCGCCACCGCAACTGGTTTCAGGTGCTGGTCTTCACGCGCACCAAGCATGGCGCCAACCGCTTGGCGGAACAACTGGTGAAGGACGGCATCAAGGCGCTGGCGATCCACGGCAACAAGAGCCAGGCGGCCCGCACCCGTGCCCTGAAGGAATTCAAGACCGGCTACTTGCAGGTGCTGGTGGCAACCGACATTGCGGCGCGCGGCATCGACATCATCGATTTGCCGCACGTGGTCAACTACGAATTGCCGAGCGTCCCGGAAGATTATGTGCACCGCATCGGCCGCACCGGACGCGCAGGCGCGTCCGGAGAGGCTGTGTCCCTGGTGTGCGTGGACGAGCACAAGCTGCTGAAGGATATCGAACGGCTGATCAAGCGCAGCCTGCCGAGGGGCACGGTCGCCGGGTTTGAACCCGACCTCAATGCCCGGGCGCAACCCATCCAGCAACGCAGCGGGCCTCGTCCCCAGGGCGCTTCCCGAGGCAATGCGCCGGCGCAGGCCAGATCGGGCCGGCCGGCTCAGGCGCCGTCCAAACCAGGCAAGCCTGCCCAGCCCGGGAACAACACCAAGGGTTCCGCCGCCTCGCAGCCTGGCCGTACCGGCAAGGGCAAAGCGGTCGCGCCGGCAATATCACGTGGGCAACGGCGCCCGGCTACTCGTGGCGAAGGCATGTAACAAGGGACTTCAGGGCGGCTGGCGGCTTTGCCGCCCGGCCCGGCATGGCTCACAATCCTAAGCCATGGAAAAGATCCGCCTGTCCAAACGCATGTCGGAGCTGGGGCTGTGCTCGCGGCGGGAGGCGGATGCCTACATCGAACAGGGCTGGGTGTATGTCGACGGCATACAGATCAGCGAACTGGGTACCAAAATCCACCCCGACCAGACGATCACCCTCAACCAGGCAGCCCAGGCCCGCCAGCAGGAACGCGTCACCATCCTGCTCAACAAGCCGGTCGGTTATGTGTCGGGCCTGCCGGAAGAGGGCTATCAACCCGCCGCCTCCCTGGTCAGCAAGACTTCCAGATGGGCTCAGGACCCGACCGCGAGCCGATTTCACCACGGCCAGCTCAAAGGCCTGGCACCGGCTGGCCGGCTCGACATCGATTCCCAGGGGTTGCTGGTTTTGACCCAGGATGGGCGCATCGCCAAGCAACTGGTCGGCGAAACGAGCCAGGTGGAAAAGGAATACCTGGTGCGGGTGCAAGGCAGATTATCAGACCGCGGGCTGCAGCTGCTCAATCATGGTCTGGAAATGGATGGCCAGGCGCTCAAGCCCGCCCGCGTCAGCTGGCTGAATGAGGACCAGCTGCGTTTCATTTTGCGCCAGGGCAAGAAGCGCCAGATCCGTCGCATGTGCGAGCTGGTCGGCCTCAAAGTCGTGGGCCTGAAGCGGGTGCGCATTGGCCGCGTCGGGCTTGGCGCGCTGCCAGAAGGCCAGTGGCGCTATCTGGCAGAAGGCGAGCAATTCTGATGGACGAGGCCGACACCCCGGCTTGCCCATTGCCCGTGGCGCCGGATTTTTCCGCTGTCAGCATCATCAAGCTGCAGCCCGACACCACGCTGCCCGACTATCGTGCAGCCATGGACCTTGCACGCGACGAAGCGGCCGCGCGACTGGAGGAACCCATGCTCTTGTCCTGGTACGACCGTGACCGGAATTTCGAAGCGCCCCAGCATGTGAGCGAATGCCACCAGGCCTCGGCCACGCCCGGCTATGTGGACTATGGCCTGAACCATGGAGCCCGGCTCATGATCGATATCGAGTCCGGACGCTTCGTGTTCTTCTACCGCGATGCATTCCAATTCTGAAAGCGCGATCAACGCATGCTCAGCATCACCCAGAACAGGCGGCGGGCAAACTCGGCCCTGCGCGCGGCATCGGTCCCTTCACCATGGGACGTCAGCATGCTGGAGGCAACGGCCTCGTTCACGTCGGTGGCCCGGGTTCGCGCCAGTCGGGTGGAAGCCTTTTTCGTCGCGGCGGCGCCGGTGGTATCGCGCGGCGGCTGGGCCTTGGCTGTCACCTGGGTTCCGACCAGGTCGCGTGCGTGGGCGGGCGTCGAAGTGTAGATGGCCACTACTACGCTAGCCGCGGCCACCAGCACCATAGGGAAGTTGAGTGGGGAAGAGGGGATACGCATGACAGGCTCCTTTGCATTGAGGGATAGGAGATCGCAGCTTAGGTTTTCATCACCCGCCGGATAAGCAACCGGGTCCCAACCTGGTGGGGATACCGGGTGGGCCAACCCGGTTGGCTTGCGGGTTCCGAATTCCCATGCGCCTCGTGGGTTGTCATGCTCATGACACTCAGGTCTAATTGGTGTTTGACACGCCCTTGGGACCCTATCCTGATGCTCTATCCCAACCTTTACAGCAAGCTGGAGAAGGCGCGCTGGAACATGGAGTCCGACGTCGGTTGGGCCGGCTTTGATTCAGCGCTGCTCACTGACGAACAGGCCCTCACCGTCAAGATGAACGCCATCACCGAGTGGTCGGCGCTGCCGGCCACCGAGATGTTCCTGCGCGACAACCGGCACGACAGCGACTTTTCCGCCTTCATGTCGATCTGGTTCTATGAGGAGCAAAAGCATTCACTGGTGCTGATGGAATATCTGCGGCGCTTCCGTCCGGAGCTGGTTCCCACGGAGGATGAACTGCACCAGGTGCGGTTTGAATTTGATCAGGCGCCCCCGCTGGAAACGCTGATGCTGCACTTCGGCGGTGAAATCCGCCTGACCCAGTGGTATTTGCGGGCCGCCGACTGGCACACCGAGCCGGTCATCAAGCAAATCTACCACCTGATCGCCGCCGATGAAGCGCGCCATGCCGGAGCGTACTACAGCTATATGGAACGGGCGGTGCAGCAGGTCGGAGACATGGCCCGGCTCGCGTTCGCAAAGATCGGCGTGCTGATGGCGGGTGCCACGCGCAGCAGCAAGCCGGTCCACCCGACCAACCTGCATGTCAACGCCAGCCTGTTTCCGCGCGATACGGTGCAAAGCCGCCTGCCCGAGCCGGAATGGCTGGAACGCTGGCTGGAGCACCAGATCAGCTTTACCGACCAGCATGAGCGCCGCGTCATGTCCATCATTCTGGCCAAGCTCGCCACCCTGCTGGGCATGGAATTCCCTGATGTAAGAGCGCTGCGCCTGTACCGGCGCGATCTGGCGCGCCAATTGCAGGCTGCGTAACCGCGCCAGGCAACGGGCAGCCAAACGGCCTACCCCAACCCGGTTGGTCTCAAGAATGTGCTTCCCGGACCGCTTACTCATGCGACAGACGCGGAATCGAGACCAACCTGGTTGGTGGCAATTCCGTTACTTGCAACTAAACTAGCTACTCAAGCTGCCTACAGGAGTTTCCATGGCCTACCTGCAGAACAAATGGCGCGATTACACCCGCCAGCCCAATCCGCCCCGCCATTACACCAATCAGAGGGAGTTTGAAGCTGACTGGATTTACGCGCTGCGCCGCCGCTATGCGTTGTCGCAGGAAGCCTTGGCGGCCATGGCCAACGTGTCCGTGACCACGGTGCAGAACTGGGAGAATCCGCGCTCGGCCAAGGCGATTGCCGAACACAACCAGGGTCGGCTCAAGGACATCGAACGGGATATGTGGATTCGCGCCCATGTGACCCTGCTGGAGCCCTGCCCACCCACGGTCAAGGCACTTTATGACCTGATGAGCGCCGGCAAGGACGACAGCGCCCAAGCCTTGGCGGCTTATCTGGTGGGCTCACTGGACGAAGGCCACCCCGAACGGGCCCGCTTGCTGCACTGGGCCAGCCTGACCCACAGCATCGCCGATCCCGATTCGCCCAAGGCACAGGAATATGGCCAAAAGGCGCTGGACGCCGTGGGCCGCTGCGACAACCGCTTGTCCGCCGCGATTGAAAATGAAATCCTCGGCTTCCAGATGGAGGACCTGTTAAAGCTACCCGCCGGCCCCCAACGTGTGCTTCAGGGCCGCAAGATCATGGCTGCGTGCGAGCGTCTGTTTGAAAAGGACCGCCAGCCAGCGTATCTATGGAATTCCCTGGAAGTCAGCTGCCGCACCCCACTTGGCCAGGAAGACGTTTTCCACGGTGTCAACCGCCTGTTGGCCGAACTCGATGCAGGCCTGGTGGAGCGGCGCATACGAACCGAAACTGCTTTCGAGCAGGCCCGGCAGGTGTTAACCACCGCCGGTACGGTCAACTGAGCGCAAGGACGAGGGGAACCACTGTGAAGATGATTCGACTTTCCGCCCTGACCCTGCTGCTGGCAGCCGGCCTGTCCGGGACAGGCTGGGCGCAAGCGCCCGCGGCCGAACCCAGTCCGCCTGTTGCAAAAGCAGTTTCCAAGACAACGCAAACAGAACTTGTCCAGCCCAAGCAAGCTGCGGACGAGGGAAGAACTTATTATGTTTGGGACCGGGTAGGCAAACCCGTTGGCAAGGAGAGTTTCCTGATCTAGTTGCCTGTAAGGCGCTGCCCAAGGCTCCTCACCCCTTACTCGCTGCTTTCTCGATCTTGATCAGCGCCCTTTCCCAGTCGGGATTGGGCGCTTCCTGTTTCAAACGCTTGTAACGCCCCACTTCATTTTCATACCAACCGTGGTCGTGCCGGTTGGGATGAGCCTCATAGGCCCACCACGTGCCGTCCTCGTCCTGGGCGACAAATTCGGCCCACTGGGGCAGGTCGGAAAATTGTTCGACGTTCATGTCACGCACTGACCTGAGTCACGGACTGAATTTGACCCAGCGCGTTGTTGTGTGTTTCCGATGGCAGCGTCTCGCATGTGCAGAATCAGCGACGTTTTGCCCTTGGTTCTTTCATCTCGGCAAAAATCAGATCCATCCCGAACTGAAAGATGGCGTTCAAATTGGCAACGCGCAATTCGGGCACGATTTCGGCCACCAGAGGAAATCGATCGGCATCCTGAAAGTCCTCCAGGCGAATGGCGGTCGCATCGGGCTGCTGGGCGCGGCTGCCAATCTCGGCGAGGCCCGCACCGGTCACGTACCCTGCCAACAAGCGAAAATAGCGTGCGCTCATCGCGGCATCGAAGCCCGCATCGCGAAAAATCCTGAGTAGGCGTTCGTAATATTCCAGTGCCTTGTCGGTATTGAATCGACGCGTAGGAATCAAAATAAACGCGCGCGGATGGCGTATGGCCAGTTGGCGCGTGGACTCGAAGGTCTGGCGCAATCGTGCCAGCGGGGTACCGGTCGCGGGCGGAGGCGGCTCCATCTCCTCCAGCATCAGCTCAAGCACACCATCCAGCAATTCCGCCTTGTTGCGGAAATGATGGTAGATGGCCATTGCCTCAACCCCCAGTTCCGCACCCAGGCGCCGCATGGACAGTTGTTCGAGACCCTCGATATCGATCAGGCGCAGCGCAGCTTTTGCAATTGAGCGCCGATCCAAGGGTACACGCCTGCCCTGTGCCGCCTTTCGGACAGCCTTCCTGATCACAGCCATAAATTGACTTTACATCGTAAAGCTCAAGGTGTATACCTTACACCGTAAGGTACGCAATGAATTGCGTCGTTCATGACCAAGTCCGAATAGGAGGAATAACCGTGAGACAAGACGAAGCACTGAAACTCAGCCACCGTTTCATCAAGTTCCTGGAAACAGGCGAAGTGGAAGGCGGGCTGTTCACGCCCGAAGTCTTTTGCGACTTCACCTTGCCCAGATGGCGCCTTCAAACCGCAGGCATCGACGACTTGGTCGCGCTTCGGAAGGCCGGCCATCCAGGACCGGGCAAGGTTCCCCGTTGGCGCTGCGATGCGACCGAGACCGGTTTTGTGCTTGAGTTCGAGGAGCAGTGGGAACAGGAGGACAAAGACTGGTATGCGCGGGAGATCGCACGGGTGGACGCCCCGCAAGGCGCAATTTCATCGCTCTCCGTGTATTGCACCGGGGACTGGGATGCGGAGCACCTCGCTGAACACGCCGCAAATGTGAAACTCATTCGTCCATAGGCCAGAGTGTCATGTCCACCAATTGCTTCCAGCCGACCGCCCACTGGCTGGGCGCGCAGCTGGCGGCTGAAGCCGGGCGGTCGCGGCTTGGCCAGTCGGCAACCCTGGAAAGGAGACGCTCATCATGAAGCCGGAAGAAATCGTGACGCTAATGATCCCCGTGACGTTCTTCGTCATGCACGGGATAGAGCCAAAATTCAGGAACGGGCGGAATTGGCGCGAGATCCCCTGGTGGCGCGCCAAGGACATCGCCTTTTTCATTGTGTTGATGACCGTGAACGCAATCCTGCTCTCCCCGGTTCCACCCGAACCGGCCCAGTATCACCTGTTCGATGGCGCCCGTCGCGGGGTTGCCGGCGGCACCCTGCTGGGCTACCTCGCGGTATCGCTGGCAAATACGACGGTGCACCGGACCTACGATCGCTATCGGCTGCTGTGGCGCTATGCGCATCAGCTTCATCACTCGCCGCAGCGCGTGGACATTTCGGGCGCAACGGTGTTTACCCCGCTTGAAGTCATCAACAACGCGGCGGTTTCATTCGCCGTGATGGTCTTCGCGCTCGGCCTGGATTCCCTGGCCGCGGCGTGCACCGGCTATACCGCCGCGTTCTATGGCTTGTTTCAGCATTTCAACATCCGCACCCCGCGCTGGCCGGGGTACGCGATACAGCGGCCGGAATCGCATGGCGTGCATCATTGGTGCGGATATCGCTCCTACAATTACAGTGATCTGCCCATATGGGACGTGCTTTGGGGCACGTTCCGCAATCCACCGCAATATCTGGGCGAAGTCGGTTTCGAACACAAGGAATCCGCGCGCATGGGTGCAATGCTGATCGGCCGGGACGTCAACGCCTCTTTGCTGGGACCAGGCAGCCGCCGCAGCGCTGACCCCGCAACCAATCCGGCATGACACCAGAAGTCGAGAACGCGGCGCTGCTCGCCGATGCAATCGAGGCTGAAGCGAGCCGCGATCTTTATGGCGCCGCACCTGCAGACCTGGACTTGCACACGCAAATCATCGCGGACGCCACGGTCCTGCTTGCGCCCAGTCTGCCGGCAAGCTATTTCAACCGGACCATAGGCCTGGGCATGCAGCAGCCCGCAAGCCCCGGCGATCTAGACGCGGTAAACTACGCCTATCGCGATGCGGGCGTTCGGAACTACTGGATACATCTCAATCCGTTGGCGCAACCCCGGACCTTGCTTCAGTGGCTGGAGGAAAGAAACTTCGAACTGGCGCCGCGCCGTAGTTGGGCCAAGTTTCTGCGTGGCGTGGATCCCATTCCCGATCCCGGAACCAGCCTGCGCATCCGACCCGCGCTTCCGGCCGACGCGAACGAAGTCGCATATGTCGCATGTACCGCCTATGGCCTGCCAGACAAATTGCTTCCCTGGTTCGCAGCGCTCGTGGCCAGACCAGGCTGGCGGGTGTTCGTCGCCACCGCCGACGCACAAATTGTCGCGACCGGCGCTATCTATGTCAGCGGCCCCGCTGCCTGGCTGGGGATCGGTGCAACGCTGCCGGAATTTCGCAAGCGCGGCGCACAAACTGCCCTTCTGGCCAGGCGCGTTGCAGCGGCCGCCGCCCTTGGCTGCACGGTTCTTGCGACTGAAACTGGTGAGGCCATCGACGCGGAGCCCAATCCTTCGCTCAACAACATTCGTCGCTGCGGCTTTACTCAGGTCTGCTCACGCTTGAACTACGCGCCGCGTCAGTGATGCTGCTTCAAACGAGAGCGTGATTTGCAGAACTGCCTTGGGACTGGCATCAGCGATTCACTGCGAACGCCGAGTTCATATGCATGACGGCCGCACTTGCATTACTCCCTGGGTCCCGGTTGACGGTATCTATTGCCACCCCACCGTTTCCCGCCTAGAGTGTGGCGAATTCCCAGCGACACGGAGCACACAACATGGATCTCAATGTAATGGCGAAGCCGGCAAGTGTTGCCGCGGCGACC
The DNA here is from genome assembly GCA_963782495.1 of uncultured beta proteobacterium. GTDB lineage: Bacteria > Pseudomonadota > Gammaproteobacteria > Burkholderiales > Thiobacillaceae > DASQBT01. The sequence goes on from CAWAJU010000009.1 coordinate 400,518, forward strand.
GCTGCAGGCTACCTGTTGGGCGCGATCTGGTACGCGCCGCCCGTGTTTGGCAACAGCTGGATGGCCGCCTTGGGCAAGACCAAAGCACAACTCGGAAGCCCGGCGAAGGCCATGGGCCTGACCCTGATCACTTGCCTGATTTCCGCCTGGGTACTCGCTGTCATTCTGGCCCGCGCGGGAGTGGGCTCCGCCATGGGCGGTGCGTTGGCCGGGCTGGGCGTTGGCCTCGGGGTCTATGGATTGAATATTTATTCGGACAGCCTGTTTGCCGCCTCCAACTTGCGCCTCATTTCCATCCAGGCCGGGTATCGTGCCTCGCAATATGCCTTGATGGGCGCCATTCTCGGGGCCTGGAGGTGAGATGAAGAAGCTGATCATGGTTGTTTGCCTGTTTGCCGCCCCGGCGCTGGCCGCGCAGCCCGACGTCATTCCGGTCAAACAAATCAGCCTGGAACTGGCGCGCGATATCGCCATGAAGGCGGTTGAAACCTGCCGCGCGTCCGGCTACAACATTTCCGCCGTGGTTCTGGACCGGGCAGGCAACATCCAGGCCGTGCTGCGCGACACCCTGTCAGCGCCTCACACCATGGAAATCGCCCAACGCAAGGCAGGCGCCTCGATCATGTCCGGCATCTCCAGCGGCGAATTTCGCGCTGCCAGGGAAGATATCAGGATGGAACTCGACCAGATGCGCGGCTTGACACTGATCGCCGGTGGCCTGCCCATCCAGTCGGGCGGCAGCCTGATTGGCGCAATAGGCGTGTCCGGCGCACCCACCAGCGACAAGGACGAAGCATGTGCTGCCAAAGCGCTGGAATCAGTGCAGGAAAGACTGGAGTTCGCCAACTGAGGAACAGCGCGCGACCCGGACAGCGTGGCCATCGTTGAAGATCGCGCTGAACAATGCTTCAGTACATGAAGACAGGCATTGCCGCGTGGCTCCTCTTCCGGGCTGTGGCCGCGTGGGCCCGGCCGTTCAGAAGCGTCGCATTGGCCGCGAGGTGGCCACCCATATCGCACCCGGCCATGATTGACCCTGACGCATGAGCGCTGGCCTATTGCTGTATTGCCGTGCGGGTTTCGAGAAGGAATGCGCCCAGGACATCAGTCATGCCGCCGCACAACTGGGTGTGGATGGCTGGTGCAAGGCCAAGACAGACACAGGCTATGTACTGTTCTACCCGACGGAAGACGCCGGATTCGCCACACTGCAGAAGCGCCTGGATTTCTCCGCGCTGATCTTCTCCCGCCAGATCGTCTTCGTCACCGGACCTCATGCCGAACTGCCCGCCGGTGACCGGGCCACACCCCTGCTTGCCGCAGCACGGGGCTGGCACTCGGCTTTCTCCACGCTCTGGCTGGAAACGGCAGACACTAACGAGGCCAAGGAAACTTTGGGATTCTGCCGCAAGTTCGAACCGCATTTGAGGCGCACGCTTGAGCAGGCCGGCCTGCTCAAGCCAGGCAAGGCGCTGCCCCGGCTGCATGTGTTTTTCCTCGATTCCAGCACTGCATATGTTGGCTATTCCCATCCAGGCAATAGCAGCAACTGGTCCATGGGCATTCCCCGGCTCAAGATGCCGCGCCAAGCGCCTTCCCGCTCCACGCTGAAACTGGCGGAAGCGATCAGCGAATTGCTCACGCCAGCCGAGCAGGAAAAGCTGCGCGCCGGTCAGCGCGCAGTAGATCTGGGCGCAGCGCCCGGGGGCTGGACTTGGCAGCTGGCCAGCCGCGGCATCCGAGTGCTTGCAGTGGACAATGGAACAATGGCGCAAGCCGTGATGGATACCGGCTTCGTCGAGCACCTTCGAGCGGACGGATTCACCTTCCGCCCGCGCTCCGCGGTAGACTGGTTGGTATGCGACATGGTGGACAAACCCGCGCGGATTGCCGATCTCGTCGGCCGTTGGTTCGAGCGTGGCGATTGTCGCAATGCGATCTTCAACCTGAAACTTCCCATGAAACGACGCTACGAAGAAACCCGCGCATGTATCGAACATTTGGATGCCAGACTCGAACGCCTCGATCACACCATCCGACTCGGGGTGCGGCAGTTGTTCCATGACCGGGAAGAAATCAGCTGCGTAATCATCAGCAACTGATGGTTCCAGACGTACTGACCGCCTGTTGTCCCAAAACAACAAACACGCGCCCCCCCACGATAACACCGGGGGGCGCTGGCTTTCTTTTGCAGTTTTGCTAGAATCCGCCCGTCGGTTGGATTTAAGTCCTTGGCCGATCTTGGTGTGGGTGAATCCATTATTTTGTTAAGGGAAAATAGATGAAATACTCCGTTCTGTTGGCCGCTCTGCTGGCCATTTCGTTGACTGCTTGCGGCAAAAAAGAAGAAGCTGCTGCTCCGGCTCCCGAGGCTGCTGCTCCGGCTCCCGAGGCTGCTGCTCCGGCTCCAGCCCCTGAAGCTGCACCGGCCGCTCCTGCTGATGGTGCGATGGCTCCTGCTGCTCCGGCTCCTGAGGGTGCAATGGCCCCTGCGGCTCCTGCTGAAGAAAAGAAGCAATAATTCTTCCGGCAAGCTGAAAGCCGGCCTAGGCCGGCTTTTTTATTTTCCGCTTTGCCATTCAATCGCCGAGAAACGCCGCTATGCGTCCGACTGCCTGTTCCAGTCTGTCGCGGCTGGTCGTGTAGGCAAAGCGCACGAAGCGACCGGCGTGGTGACTGCCGAAATCAATACCGGGCGTGATCGCAACCGCTGCCTCCTCAAGCAGTCGCGCAGCAAAGTCAAAGCTATCCTTCATCCCCGCACTTGCAATCCGGCTGATATCCGCGTAGAGATAGAATGCCCCTTGCGGCAACACAGGCAGGCCGAACCCAAGGCCTTGCAAAGCGGGGGCCAGATAGTCACGCCTCGCCCTCAGTTCCAGCCTGCGCGCTTCCAGGATTCCCATGGTTTCCGGTTCAAATGCAGCCAACGCCGCATTTTGTGCCGGCGTCGGAGCCGCAAGAAACAAGTTCTGCGCGAGCCGCTCGATCGCTTCCATCACGGCTTCCGGTGCAACCAGCCAGCCTAGCCGCCAGCCGGTCATGTGAAAGTATTTGGAAAAGCTGTTGACCACCCAGACATTTCCCGGGCAGTCGAGTGCGGTCCGGGGCGAGCCTTCATACACCAGTCCGTGGTAGATCTCATCCACAATCAATGCCGCATCGCGCTTTGCGCACAACGCGGCAATGCCGCGCACTTCGCCATCCTGCGCCAGGGTACCAGTCGGATTGGAGGGAGAAGCCAGCAACACGGCACGGGTCCTGCTCGTCCAATGCCGCTCAACGAGGCCAACAGTAAGCTGGAAAGCAGTATCCGGTTCGACCGGAATAGGCACCGGGTTGGCATTGACGAAGCGCGCAAAATGCCGATTGCAAGGATAGCCCGGATCGGCCATCAGGATTTCATCGCCGGGATTGAGCAATGCCCCTGCCGCCAGCAACAGCGCGCCGGATGCACCTGGCGTCACAGCAATGCGAGATGGGGATAGCGTCAAGCCGTAACGTGTCTGATAGTAGCTAGCGATCGTTTCACGCAAAGCAGGCAGGCCCAGCGCCGGTGTGTAATGCACATCGCCGCTTTGCAACGCAGCCATTGCAGCGCGCAGGATGGGTTCGGGCGTCGGGAAATCAGGCTCGCCGATTTCGAGGTGGATGACGTCCCTACCCTGTGCCTCAAGCTCTTTGGCGCGCGCCAGAATCGCCATTACATGGAAGGGTGCGATGCCCTCCAGGCGATCGGCAAGCCTCATTCGGTCACGCCGTGTTCGGCCAGAAAATGGCGCACGAAGTGTTCCGGCTTGGCGCTGTGCCAGCGGCCCTTCTCTTCACCGTCCTTGAACAGCAGCACGGTGGGAAATCCGCGCATGCCGTACTTGCCGGCCAGCTTCATGTTGTGCCCTTCGTCGACCTCCACCTTGGCCAGCAGGAACTTGCCTTTGTAGGCGTGCACCACGCGTTCGAGTATTGGCGTAAGCATGGTGCAGGGCGGACACCAGTCAGCCCAGAAATCCACCAGAATAGGCGTGGCTTTGGAAGCTTCGATGATCCTGCTGTCGAAGTGCTCGTAGTCGGCATCGAAGATGAGGGAATCGTGGAGCTTCATGTGCATGTTTTCGGCTTAGTTCGGAATCCCCGGATCAATCGGTAATCGACGCAAGGGATCCTGGCGGTAGAACGTTTTCATCTGACCATAAACGGCCGGGTAGATGGCCGCCAGTATAGCCGGCGTTTCAAAAAAGACCTCGCTTAGCACGGCGAAGAACTCTGCCGGAGACGTCGCCGCATATGGATCGATCGCCGTTGCCGTCCCCTGCGCCACCTGCCGGCAAAGATGGTCGTAGGCCGGCTTGAACGCATCGGCCCAGTCCTTGACTCTCATCGCCCTGTGCAGCGGTGGCAAGCCATTGGCGTGCCCGTCCTGCATATCGAGTTTGTGCGCCAGTTCGTGAATGACGACATTGGCGCCATCCAGACGCAGCGAATTGTCCACGTCCGTGGCGGACAGGATCACCGGACCACCCTCCCACGCTTCGCCCAGAAGCGGGTAGCGAAGCTCATGCACCACGCCGCTTGCGTCGCGGTATTCACGCCGCGGCACGAACTGATCGGGGTAGACAATGACCTCCTTCCAGCCGGCATAACAGTCCGGGTCCAGGTTCATGATCAATAGCGCCGCCTGGGCTGCAATCCGAAGCCGAGTGGATTCCTCCATTTCAAACCCAGCCGCTCCGCTGAAACTTTTCTCTGCAATGAACAAGCGGGCCAGGTCATACAGTCGCGCGCGCTCCATGGCATCTAGCCCGGCAAACAGCGGGGCCGAAAGGGTGACACGCCAGGTATCCGCATTGAGACTGACCCGCTTTAGTATGCGGCGCCGGCGCCAGTCACCCCACCATGTCATTCACTATCCGGCAGCGCGGGCCGGGCGCTTTGCATGTGTTCCAGATCGACCGACTCAATGCGCTTGAAATTCTGGAAGAGCTTTTGGCCGCTGATCTGGATCTTTTCCGTGTCCTCGTGGGCCTGGCGGATATGGGTAGCGAGTTTTTGCAGCCGGTCGTCAAACAAATTGAAGTCGCGGCCCAGCTTGGACAAGGCGTCCTTGATGATGTGCACCTGGCGGCGGGTCTCCACGTCCTTGATCACCGCGCGCGCCGTATTCAGGACCGCCATCATGGTGGTCGGCGATACGATCCACACCCGGCGCGAGAGCGCATATTCCACGAGGTCTGCATGGTAGGCATGAATCTCGGCAAACACCGCCTCGGCAGGAACGAACATCACCGCGCCGTCACTGGTCTCGTGCTCGATGATGTACTTGGACGCTATGTCATCCACGTGTTTTTTCACATCCGACTTGAATGCCTTGACTGACTGGTTGCGTTCAAGCTCTCCCAGTTCGCGGTCGAACATGCGGCTGAAATTCTCGAGGGGAAATTTGGAGTCGATTGCCACTTTGCCGGTGGGCTCCGGCAAGGTCAGCAGACAATCCACCCGGCTGCCATTGGACAGGGTTTGCTGGAAAGCATAGGCCGTGGGCGGCAGGATGTTGCGCACCAGGGCCTCCAACTGAACTTCGCCGAATGCGCCGCGCGAGCGCTTGTCGCCGAGAATTTCCTGGAGGCTCACGACGTTGCTTGTCAGGCCATCAATCTTTTTCTGTGCTTCGTCGATGGTGGCGAGCCGCTCCATGACCTTGGCGAAGGTCTCGTTGGTGTTCTTGAAGCCCGCATCCAGGCGCTCCGCCACCTTGCCGGAGATTTCACCCAGTCGCCCGTCCACTGTCTTGGCCAGCGCCTCGATGGTCGCGGTCAGCTGCAGGGCGGCGTTCCTCATCGTGTTCTGCATCAGTTCCTGTTGCTGCTTGCCTTGGTCGGCAAAGCTCTTGAGCGTGGCATCGAGAAACTGGGTCTGCGACCTGGCCTGTTCCTGCTGCAATGCCTGCAGCCCCGACTGGGTGCGGCTTCCTTCCCGGCTGAGGCCTTCATGCAAGTCCTTAAGCATGTCGCGGTGGCGTGTTTCCATCCCGGCATTGAGCAAATTGGGCAAGCCCTGCTGCTGGCGCCGCAAGGCGGCAAGCTTCAGCGCAAGCCAGATTATCGCCAGCAACACGAGGCTGAGGCCCCCGAGCAACATTGTGTCAATCAGGCTCATGGCCCGATTATATCTCCCGCTTGACGGGCTGCCGGCTCGCCCGCAGAATCCTTGCATGTCTCGTCCAGCCCTTTCCTGCAAACCTCTTGCGCGCCTCATGTGGCGAGTAGGTGTTGCCCTGCGTGGATCCGGTTAGTCGAGGTATTGCCCGCCAAACCGAGCCACGCTGCCCCAAGCACCGTGGCTTTTTTGTTGCCTTTAATCGACCGAGCTCATGCAAACGCAAGCGACCCGTTCACCTTCCGTTCTCACTGCCTATCTGGGCGTGGTGGTGATCTGGTCGACGACGCCGCTGGGCATCGTATGGAGCGGCCAGGGTGTGCATTTCACCCTGCCCTTGTTTGTCCGCATGATCATCGGTCTCGTGGTATGCGCACTGTGGATGCGATTCAATCGCATGCCGCTGCCTTTCGATCTGGCCGCGCGCAAATCCTATGTCTATGCCGGTGTCAGCATCTGGGCTTCGATGCTGTGCACCTACTGGGGTGCCCGGTTCATCCCGTCCGGACTCATTTCCGTGGTATTCGGACTGAGCCCCATTGTGACCGGGCTGTTCGCCTGGTTGTGGCTGCGGGAAGACGCCTTCACCCCGCTCAAGCTTATTGGAATGGCATTGGGACTGACGGGGCTGCTCATCATATTTGGCGACAGCGTGAGATTGGGGTCGGCCGGACATTGGGGCATTACCGCCGTGTTGCTGGCCGTCACGCTGCAAGCCTGGGGTTTGGTCGCGGTCAAGCGCGTCAAGGCTGACATACCTGCCATGGCGCAGACCGCAGGTGCGCTCTGGGTGACCGTTCTACTGTCTGCGCTGAGCCTGTTACTGCTTGGGACCTGGCCGGCCCAGGTACCCCTCCGTACGGCATTGGCCATGCTCTACCTGGGCGTGTTTGGCTCGGCGCTCGGCTTTTCGCTGTACTACTTCCTGGTCAGGCAGATCGACGCCGGGCGCGTGGCACTCATCACTCTAATCACGCCGGTAACTGCATTGTTTCTAGGCATGGTCCTGAATGCTGAACGCCTGAGCCTGCGTATCGTCGCGGGTTCCGCGCTGATTTTGTTGGGCCTGGTGTCGTATGAGTGGAAGCTGCTGACTAACGGGCGGAGAAAGGAGGTCCCCGCATAAGCACTTGGCAGAGTGAGCGTGTCGCGTATGCATCCCGCGGCCAAAGCACGCCACGGGAGGTGAACCGCTCACCCCGCTTGCAAGAAGGGTTCAGGCGCTCTCGCGCACTGCGCGACGGCGCTCGTGGTCCTGCAGATAGCGCTTGCGCAGGCGTATCGACTTGGGTGTGATCTCCACCAGTTCATCGTCGTCGATGAATTCGACCGCCGATTCCAGGGTGAGCTTGATGGGCGTCGTCAGCCTCACTGCCTCGTCGGTTCCGGAAGCGCGCACGTTGGTCAGCTTCTTGCCCTTGATCGGATTGACGACCAGATCGTTGTCGCGGCTGTGGATGCCGATGATCATGCCTTCATAGAGCTTGTCGCCGGGGCTGACAAACATGCGGCCGCGGTCTTCCAGGTTCCACAACGCATAGGCCACCGCCTCGCCATGCTCTTGCGAGATCAGCACGCCATTGTGGCGGCCGGGCAGGTCGGCCTTGAGCGGACCGTATTCATCGAACACGTGGGACATCATGCCGGTGCCTCGGGTCATGGTCATGAAATCGCCCTGAAAGCCAATCAGGCCGCGCGCGGGAATGCGGTATTCGATGCGCACCCGACCGTGCCCGTCAGGCTGCATGTCCTGCAGGTCGCCGCGCCGCCGGCCCAGCTCTTCCATCACCACGCCCTGGTTGTCCTCATCCACGTCGACGGTCAGGATTTCATAAGGTTCATGCTTCTCGCCATTGACTTCCTTGACCACCACGCGCGGCTTGGACACCGCCAGTTCAAAGCCCTCGCGCCGCATGTTTTCCAGCAGGATCGTGAGATGAAGTTCGCCCCGGCCGGATACCACGAACACATCCGCATCGCCCGTGTCTTCCACTTTAAGCGCCACATTGGTCAGCAATTCCTTGCTGAGCCGATCGCGAATCTGGCGGCTGGTGACAAACTTGCCCTCGGTGCCCGCAAGCGGCGAGGTGTTGACCTGGAAATTCATGGTCAGGGTGGGCTCATCCACTTTCAGCATCGGCAAGGGAGTGGGATTGTCCCGGTCGGTAATCGTCACGCCGATGCCGATTTCTTCCAGCCCGTTGACCAGCACGATGTCGCCGGCTTCGGCGCTGTCAACCACAATGCGCTCCAGGCCCTGAAATCCCAGCACCTGATTGATGCGGCCGGTCTTGACCTCGCCGTCCGGACCCCACGCCACTGCCACCGTCTGGCCGGGCTTGATGCGGCCGTTGCGAATTCGGCCCACGCCGATGCGGCCCACATAACTGGAGTAATCAAGCGCGGCAATCTGCAATTGCAGCGGCGCATTGGCATCACCCACGGGCGCCGGCACGTGCGACAGCACAGTCTCGAACAGCGGTTTCATGTCGGCTGCCGAACCGCCGGACGAAGGTGCGTCCTTGATGTCCATGCAGGCCCAACCGTTGAGGCCCGAGGCATAGACGATGGGGAAATCGAGCTGGTCGTCGGTCGCGCCCAGTTTGTCGAACAGATCAAATGTGGAATTGATCGCATAGTCGGGCCGCGCGCCGGGCCGGTCCACTTTGTTGACCACCACGATGGGAAGCAGGCCGAGGGCCAGCGCCTTTTTGGTCACGAAGCGGGTCTGAGGCATCGGCCCCTCAACGGCGTCCACCAGCAACAGCACACCATCCACCATACCCAGTACCCGCTCCACCTCGCCGCCGAAGTCGGCGTGGCCGGGGGTGTCCACGATGTTGATGTGATACTCGCCGTAGTTGATGGCCGTGTTCTTGGCCAGAATGGTGATGCCGCGCTCCTTTTCCAGGTCGTTGCTGTCCATCACCCGCTCATCCACCTGCTGGTTGTCGCGGAAGGTGCCGGATTGCCTGAGGAGCTGGTCCACCAGCGTGGTCTTGCCGTGATCGACGTGGGCGATGATGGCGATGTTGCGGAGTTTGCGGGACATGGGTCCTACCCGATTCGGGAAAACCGCATATTTTAGCAGACTCTTATGTTTCTATTTGTTGAGTCCCAACAAGGGGTGGCGCGCCAAGCGGCTGTCAATATCCGCGATTACTTTGCGGTAGGCATAGCTGCCCACCTTGTCGAAGCGGCGGGCAAATTCGTCCTCGTCCATGAATTCAGGCAGATCGGCAACCGGGGGACATAGCGCGGCATCGGTGTCGGCTTGGGCCAGCTGGGTCTGAATCCGCGTAGCTGCATCCCCCTGGGATAGCTCGCCAAGCCGCGCGCCAGCCTTGTCCACTGCGAGATCGGTAAAGCTGAAGCCCGAGCCAAATTTGGTGTCGTCCTCTTCCTTGGCCAGGCCGATGATATTGGCCAGTCGGCTCCCGGCCGACACTGACAGCGCCGCGGCGATCAAGTAATGCTGCGGCCAGTCTGTCCGGTTATACAGCGTCAATGAGACATCCGGTGCGCGCCGCGTGGTGCGCCCTGAGTCAGTCAGCAGTTTCTTCATGCTGATGCCGCTGACGTAGGCGCTCAATGCAATCAGGGCTGCCCGGTTCTCCGCTGCCGCGTCGCCGCCGCGCTCGCGCACCTGCAAAAATACCGGACCCATCAACTGCGGCAGATCCATGCTGCTGCCCACCCTCCGCTTGCGCAGCTGCTTGGCGATAAGGTCCGCGTAGCCGAGCAGTCGCTCGCGGTCCGCCTCGGAGACCAACAGGCTGACGCTCCGGCGTTCCAGCCCGGTCAACAGTTCCGGCCGCCAGCGATAGTCCAACACCAACTGATTCTCGCTGAGGTTGACGCTTTTCACTGCATCGGCGAGAGAAGCGTAGACCTCATCCCGTCTGAGAACGGTCTGGGCCAGCCAGGCCGCGCCTGCCACAAGCCACGACGGAATCGGCACATCGCCCGCGCGCAAACTGACCAATCTGAGCTTTCCGTCCTCCTCCCCGACTTCGGCCAGGATATTCAGATAGCGTCCGAACGGATTGGGGCGAAACTTTAGCGTGGCCTGGACTTGGGCGCTTTGCGGCAAGAGGTCGACGCTCATGGCGGAAAGGGGTCTGAGCACCACCGCATAGTTCAGCAGGCGGTTGACCTCTTCTTCCGACAGCGTAAGCGTTTGCAGGGTATTGGGCGCGCCGTTGCGTGGATCGTGGCGTTGGAACAATTCCTTGGCCCACACCATGTCGTCGCGGGTAATACGGGAAACCGGCTCCACCAGAGGTTTGTCCCCCAGCATCAGCCATGCCGAAGCGAGAACTGCGGCGATCACCAACAGCAGGAAGATGAACAGGCGTTTCAAGAGGAGGGTTCCCCAACCACGAAGGGCACGAAGAACCCCAAGGAAGGACAGTCAACTGTAGCGCCCACCGCAGGCTTGCGTTCCATCGGGCCTTCCTTAATGTCCTTTGTGGTTAGAGATCCTATCGTCCCTAACAGGGACGCACTTTACGCGCCGCCTCTTTTGCCCGGATTCTGGCCTGCCCGACATCCTCCCCGATGGCCAGGGCCACACCCATGCGCCGGCGTGGAAACGCCACAGGTTTGCCGAACAAGCGCAGATCTGAACCCGGAACCCGCAGCGCATCCGCCACGCCATCGAACGCGATTCCAGCGGCCTCGATGCCGCCGTAAATCACTGCCGAGGCGCCCGGCTCGCGCAGGCTCGCATCCACCGGCAAGCCCAGAATCGCTCGGGCATGCAATTCAAATTCGGACTGGCGCTGGGAGCACATGGTCACCATGCCGGTGTCGTGCGGACGCGGAGAGACTTCGGAAAACCAGACCTGATTCCCCTTGATAAAAAGCTCCACGCCGAAGATACCACGCCCGCCGAGATCGTCGGTCACCCGCTTCGCCATCTCGCGGGCGGTATGCAGCGCGGCAGGACTCATGGGCTGAGGTTGCCAGGACTCGACATAGTCGCCCTGCACCTGTATGTGGCCGATCGGTTCGCAGAAATGCGTTTCGATTTCGCCTGACGCGCCCAGGGCCCGTACGGTCAACTGAGTGATCTCGTAATCAAACTCGATTACGCCTTCCACGATCACCCGCCCCGCATTTACCCTGCCCGCTTCACCGGCATAGCGCCACGCAGATGCGACATCGTCCGGTCCGTTGACTCGGCTCTGGCCCTTGCCAGACGAGGACATGACGGGTTTGATGATGCAAGGATAGCCGATACGCTCATCAATGGCGGCCTGCAGTTCCTGCAGCGAATCGGCAAAGGCATACGGTGAGGTGGGCAGGCCCAAAGTTTCCGCCGCAAGACGACGTATGCCCTCGCGGTTCATCGTCAGGCGTGCGGCGCGCGCGGTCGGAATCACCACCGCCAGGCCTTCCTGCTCAATGCTTTCCAACTCCTGCGTGGCAATGGCCTCGATCTCCGGCACAACGAAATTCGGTTTCTCTTCTTCCACCACAGCGCGCAAGGCCTTGGCGTCGGTCATGTCGATGACATGTGCCCGATGCGCCACCTGCTGGCCAGGCGCATGCTCATAGCGGTCGACCGCGATCACCTCCACCCCCAGCCGTTGCAGTGCGATGATGACTTCCTTGCCGAGTTCACCTGCGCCCAGCAGCATGACCTTCAGGGCGGAGGGGGATAAGGGGGTGCCGATCTTCATGCTCTGCGTTCCAGGAATGGGATGCGCCAAATTGTAAGCCGAGTTGGATCGCCGCTGGTTCGGAACACCGCGTCCAGCCTTCGCCCGCAGGCTAATCCAGAGTAAAATAGTCGACTATATAACCTTGACTCTATCTCCAGCTTTATGAGACCGGCGCAACTCATTGCCATCATGGAACGCGAATTCCTCAGCACCGAGGAAGGCCACCATACTCCCGTCATGCTCTGGGGTCCGCCCGGGGTCGGCAAGTCGCAGATGGTGGCGCAGACCGCCGCCCGCCATGATGCGCCGATGATCGATATCCGGCTGTCGCAGATGGAACCATCGGACCTGCGCGGCATACCGTTTCGCACCGGCGATTCGGTGGACTGGGCGGTGCCTTCCATATTGCCGGACGCCAGACGCCACGGCCCGCGAGGCATCCTGTTCCTGGATGAAATCACTTCAGCGCCACCTTCCGTCTCCGCCGCTGCCTATCAACTGATTCTGGATCGGCGCCTGGGCAACTACCAGGTGCCCCCGGGCTGGGCCATATTCGCCGCCGGCAACCGCCAGGGCGACCGCGGCGTGACCTATGCCATGCCCGCACCACTGGCCAACCGCTTCTCCCACTTTGAAGTGGAAGCCAACCTGGAAGACTGGACCCAATGGGCTTATGGCAATGGCATCGATGACCGGCTGATCGGCTTCCTGCGCTTTCGCCCCGAACTGCTGTTCGAGTTTGACCCCGCACGCAATCCCGCCGCGTTTCCCACGCCAAGGTCGTGGGAATTCGCCCATCGTGCCCTGCAAAAATTCGGCGACATCCCCGATCTTTTGGGCCCTTCCCTGTCGGCCTGCGTGGGTCAGGCGGCCGGCATCGAACTGATGGCCTATCTCAACAACCTGGCGCGCATGCCGGACCTTGATGCGATCGTTGAAGGCCGGGGCGTGGAAGTGCCCAGGGACGTGGACTTGCAGTATGCCGTGGCATCCGCCCTGGTCACCCGCGCCATTCGCTCGAAAGGCCAGCCCGATGCGCCGATCAAATTGGGCAATATCCTCGAATTCGCCGGCAAGTTTCCCTTGCGCGAGATGGGCGTGATGCTGGTATCCGACATGCACCGCAATGTCGGCCAGCAGCTGTTCACCATCCCGCAGTTCGCGCAGTGGGCGAATCAGGTGGCGGATATTGTCCTGTATGAGTAAGGGGTCAGGGATCGGGATTCAGGATTCAGGCAATGTGCGGGCAGAGCCTGCGCCTTTATTGAAACGCGGTCGCAGGCCACTTTCCCTGACCCCCGACCCCTGAATCCTGGCCCCTGAAGTCATGAAAGACGCCGCCACCAAGCTCGCCGCCGCGCGCACCCGGCTGATCCTGGACAAGCCCTTCCTGGGCGCTCTAGTGCTGCGCCTGCCGATGCAGGAAGCGGGTTCCGGCTGGTGCCGCACCACCGCCACGGACATGCGCAGCTTCTACTACAACCCGGCCTATATCGACCGCCTGTCCCTGTCGCAAACTGAATTTGTGCTCGCCCACGAAGCCCTGCACTGCGCGCTCAGCCATTTTGTCCGGCGCGGCCATCGGGTGCAGAGCAAATGGGACCTGGCCTGCGATTTCGCCATCAATCCCCTGCTGTTTCATGATGGGCTGATGCCGCCGCCTGAAGCCGTGATCCTCAACCAGTTCGACAACATGACGGCCGAGGAGATCTATCCCTGCCTGGACGACAGCCTGGATCACGAGACCCTGGACCAGCATCTGTATGACAATCAAAGCGAGGGCGGCCAGGGTGGCGAAACCCAGGAACCTCCGCCGGACAATGCCCCGCCGCAGGAGTCATCCGGCAGCGGCGGCGGCAAACCCCAGGAACGCGATCAAGGGGGCGGCAGCAACCAGACCCAGCCTGCCAGCCAACGCGATGGCGGCCAGGGTGTCCAGCCTCAGGACGGGCCGCCTCAACCGCTCACCGGACAGGAACGCGAACAGTTGGCGCAGAAATGGCAGCAATACGTGGCGTCTGCCGCCCAGCAGGCCGCGGCCGCCGGCAAACTGGGCGGCGCCATGGCAAGGCTGGTGGAAACCTGGCTGCAGCCGAAGTTGCCCTGGCGCAGCCTGCTGGCCCATTACTTCTTCGAGTCGGCCCGCACCGACTACAACTACATGCGCCCGTCGCGCCGTGAAGGCGACATGATCATGCCCAGCCTGAAAAGCCCGCACAGCGATATGGTGGTGGCACTCGACACGTCGGGCTCGATCAGCAAGGACGAGATAACAGAATTCATTTCCGAGATCAACGCCATCAAGGGGGCCCTGCCAGTGCGTATCACCCTGCTGGCGTGCGATGCCAAGTTGAGCGAAGGCGGCCCCTGGACCTACGAGGCCTGGGAGGAATTCACCCTGCCCAGACAGTTCACCGGCGGTGGCGGCACCAGCTTTGAGCCGGTATTTGATTGGGTCGACAGCCAAGGCCTGCGTCCCGACGTGTTGGTGTACTTCACCGATGCCCTGGGTGACTTTCCTTCCCAGGCGCCGGGTTATCCAGTGTTGTGGTTGGTGAAGGGCAAGGGCCAGGTACCGTGGGGCAGACGGGTGCAGTTGAATTGAAGATAGGATTCAGGGATCGGGATTCAGGATTCGGGGGATGTGCGGGCGCGGCCCGCGCGTTTACTGAAACACGACCGCAGGCCACATTCCCTGACCTCTGGCTCTCGAATCCTGACCCCTGATGATGACCGACCTCTCCTCCGAAGACCAATTGCGCCTCAACGTGCTGATGCAGGCCAACCAGGTGCACGCGGTGCGCCTCGATGAAGGCGCCATGACGCTCTATGCCCTGACCGACAAGGGGGAAGCCAGGGTGTCGCTGCACGCCAACTGCCGGACGGATCAGTATTTGCATCGGGTGAAGGAATTTCTCGGCGGACACGCCCTGGGTTCGCCCGGCGGTTATCCGGTGTATCTGCAACGCTGGACGCGCATGGGCCAGACAAGCGACAAGCACCTCGACGCCTTGCTGCTGTTGGGTGAGCCGGAAGCCGTGGTGGCCGTGGCACATGCGCCGGGGCTCACCGACGAGTTGGCGCGGCGCGCCTGGTGGTGCCAGCCAACCATGGAGATGGCGCGCTGGATGCTGGAAAAGGACGCCGTCATCGAAGGCAGGATGGGCAAGGTACTGGCGGATTTTCTCATCGAGCATCTGCCCTTTGAAGAAAATCCCGATGCCCGCATGCACACCATACGGCTAGTGCTGTATGGCAAGCTCACTGACGCGGCCACCACAGCGAAGCTGTGGCGGATGGCCAAGGGTGTGCCGTATTACTACATCGGCTTTCTCGAGTTCATGCCGGAGACCCTGCCCAAGGATGAGCCGGCGAGGGCCGATCTTCAACAGGCCGAGACGCTGCTCAGGCCCCTGACCGACGACGGCAACCCCTACGCGCAACGCTTGCTGGCTCTCCTGTCCGCCAATGGCCAGACCTGGCTCAAGGCGGTGACCGAAGTGTTGGCCAGGCCTTCGACTTCACTGGTGGCCTATGCCTTGCTGGATGCCATCAGCCGTTACTTCCATCCCATGGGCTATCCGCTTCAGGCCACCACACTGGAAGAACTGTTTCCTGAGGCGGAAGCGATGGCGAAAGGCGAAATCGATCGTCCGGATGAGCTGAAACTGCTGTGCGAGACTGCCCCGGAATACCTGCGTTCGATTCAGGCCATGCTGGCCCTGTCAGCCTTGAACAGCGGACTCGCCGACCCATGGCTGTTGCGCAACACCGCCGTCGGCGCCCTGATGCGGCGTAAAATCGAACCCATGATCAAACCCATCCAGCTTGCGGTGGATGCGTTGCGCGGTGCAGGACAATGAAACTTTATCTCGATCCGAGCCAGGTCAAGGAAATCCCGGCCCTTATCAATAGCCCGTCCACCAAACGCAAGCGTTATCCCGAAGGCGTGGTCACCCCGATGGCCAGCGAGGCGGAAGCGCGCGACCAAGCCAACCCGGAAAAGCATCTGCATGCGGCCATTGTCATTGGCCCATCGCGTTCCTCGGAAGGTTTTCGGGTTTATTATTTGGTGAGATGGCTAGGAAGCTCTGATCAAGTCCCCCAGGAGAAATGAAATGGACTACCCGAAAAAACCCATCGACATTCCCATCGTCACCAAGTCTGCGGACGGCAGTTCCCCACCTCCGCTGAACGGCGGCGGCTGTTCAGGTTCCGACCCGGTGGCGCTGATGGTATTGGGCGACAGCATGGAACCCGAGTTCATGGATGGCGAAATCATCGTGATCGAGCTTGACGGCCACGTAACGGACGGCAGCTACGTGATCGCCTGGCACAACGAAGAATACATCTTCCGGCAAGTGATCAAGCGGGAAGTGGGCTGGGCCTTGCACGCCCTCAACCCGAAGTATCCGGACTCGCCCATTGCCAGCCTGGATGAAGTCAAGGGCGTCATTACCCTGAAGAAGAGACCTGGCTCGCGCAAGTCGGTCAAATATTACATTCCCACCAAGGCCAATGCCTGAACACCTTATTGAACGAGGACTCCCTATGCCCTACTTCATTTACAAACTGATGCCCTTCAACATGATCGAGAAGCTCAATCAGTTCGACAAGTTCAAGGATGCGTCCAACCATGCCAAGGAGCTGCGCAAGGACGTTCCAGCCGATGCCGACTACAGCATCAAGGTCATCTTTGCAGAAAACGAATTGCAGGCGGAAGACATATTGAACACCCCGAGGGAACCCGGAATCACGACCGGCGAGGACTACTGACCGGCGTCGGCTGCCATGTCGAGCGAATACAACGAAGACGCCTACCGCGATGCGCGCAAGAGCATGAACCCCACGCCCTGCGCCTTCGAGAAGGCCGTGCTGGCCCGCTGTGTGGCCTGCGATCTGGCAGACAAGCACCTGCTGGCGGAACGGGAAACCATCAACTGCCACGAGGCCGAAGCCCAGAAAACCTGCATCGAACTGCGCAAGGCCTTGCGCACCCATTCCGCCTTCAGCCTGAAGATCTCCAACTTCAATGGCCCGGTTCCCCATGGCAAGGAAATCAAGGCCCAGTGCGGCGGGCTCAAGGGCTTGCAACAGGCCATGAGCGGCACGGAAGAGGTGGTCGATGCGCGCAAACTGGTGCTGGATGCCCTGGCACAATACGGCGATCTGGAATCCCTGCCCTATACCGAGATCGTGCAGACTGTCGCCCACTTCAGTATCCGGCGCCGGAGCTAGGGTTTGCCTGTCATTGCGAGGAGCGTAGCGACGTGGCAATCCAGAAACGTAACGTATGAGATTGCCAAACCAATTGCTTGCCAAAAGACCCGCCCTCCCCAAGGGAGGATTGTCTAAAATGAATCAGGTTCCAGGTATTGGATGAAACGATGCAGAATTTTCATGAAACCATCGAGACCATACAGCGCAACTGCCACATCGCGGACGCGAATCATGCGCGCGAGATGACCATGTGCAATTACCTGTTGGGCATGCGCGAATACTTTCGCTGGGAAAACGAGTTGCCGTTGACCCAGCCGCCGCCCAGACAGGAAATCGGCGAATGGCTGACCCAACGCGAGGCGCTTTGGGACAGCCTGGAACAGAACGACTTCCAGCCCGTGCCCGTGGAGGACCGACGCTACGATCCGTTCGCCATCGACGCCATCAACCGGGCCATTGGCGACTACGGCCTGATCTACGGCGCCGGCATCGGCCGCTTCCACCAGCCACATTTTTTCCTCGGCGAACTGGTCAGGAAAGAGGAGCGCGACGGCCTGACCATCTATGTCACCGGCTGCGAATACGCCCGCGACATCACCTCCTTCCCCGCTGCCTTCCAGGACGGCGCCATCATCGTGCGCATGGATGCATTGAAGCGGGTCTTGTGGGAAAAGGTGGAAATGTGGGGACTCAAACAACAGGAAGGCGCACTCAAATCCGCGTTGGAATGCTATGGCTTTGACCGCGAACCGGACCATGCCCTGAACCACATGGCCGAGATGGAAAGTGAAACCGTGATCCTTCACGAAGTCGGCGAGGCGCGCGCCGGACGCCTATTGGGCCCGGACTGGCGCGACATGCTGACCGGCTTCAACAGCAAGCGCACCGAAGTGTTTGCCCGCGCCATCAAGGACAATCTGGCCGATTGTCTTTCAACCTTGCCTGCCCTGCTGGACATGCAGGCCAAGTGTTCCCTGCACTTCTACTTCGCCGAGTTCGACGGTCTGCGCAAAAGCCTTTTTCCTGCCCTGGTAGAGGCCTATCGGGCGTGGCGCGAAACCGGAAATGACCAGGCATTGCGCAGTGCGGTTCGGACCGGCCAGCAGCACTGGCTGGACGCAGCTCAGCAACTGGTCAGGCAATATCGGCAGGACCCGCAGGACGCTGAGAAGAACATCCTGGCGCGGATTCCGGCGGACTTGGCGCATACGTTCTGCACGCTCTAAACGCTCCCATTTGGCCGACTAAAAGACACACTGGATTGCCGCGCCTGCGGTTTTGCATTAAGCCGTCATTGCGAGGAGCAAAGCGACGAAGCAATCCAGTGAATGAGGATGCAATAGGCGTAACGCGTTGTCCCGACTGACGTTGGTTACTTGAAGTCCGTTGGGCCGGGGGTTGCCCGGCAGCAAGTGACTTTCTCTTGCTTGCCCAAGAGCAAGTCACCAAAGAGAAGGGCACCCCGCTTCGCTGGCCTTCGGCTCCCCTCCGCCAACAGCCTCAAGCCGGGCAATGCGGAAACTCGCTTCGCTATTGATTTCATAGGAAGCGAAGCTCAAACATCCGCATTGCTGTTAACCGGCTTGAACCTGCCGGCTGCGGCAGCTTCAGAGGGGAAGGTCAAAGTCAAAACCTGGATTGCCGCGCTTCGCTCGCAATGACGTCATTGCGAGGAGGCAACGCCGACGAAGCAATCCAGTTCGGGGCCTCGGCCAGCGTGGTGCTGTTCTTCCCCTATAAACTGCTGAGGGTGGGCCTTGACTGGACAAACCCACGCAGGCGGCAGATATCAAAACCGCCATACGCCTCGCGCGCAACCTTTAGGACTGCATAATGAGCAAACCACCACGACTCGTTACGACGTTTCAGAACATCTGAGGACGCCAGAGGAAATGGCGGCTTACCTGGAAGCCTGTCTGGAAGAAGCGAACGGCGATGCCGCATTCGTAGCCAAGGCGCTGGGCGATATTGCCCGCGCCAAGGGCATGGCACAAGTTGCGCGTGATGCAGGTCTCTCACGCGAGAGCCTCTACAAGGCGCTCTCGGGCGAGCGCAGCCCCGGCTTCGACACCATCCCGAAAGTCATTAACGCACTGGGCTTGAAATTGCATGCGGAAGCGGCGCGGGGCTGAGACAATTCGAGCCTGGAACTTCTTTCGGGAGTCGTAGCTATTCCAGAGTACTGACCATAAGGACATTCTTTGATTCTCTTCATTGACACTGAGACAACCGGCATAAATCCCCAGCGGGATCGACTTGTTCAACTCGCATGGATTGCCACAACCGTGGATGGCTCTATAACAAGCAGGAGTTCAATGATTGTTCGCCCAGAGGGATTTGTCATTCCGCAGGGGGCCGCCCGAATTCATGGGATAACCACGGAAACGGCGATGCGCTCAGGTATGTTATTGAGACGATGCCTCCAGCAACTTGTTATCGCTGGAGACGACGCCACCCTGCTAGTGGCACATAATCTCTCGTATGATCTAGGCATCTTAAACAGGGAATTTCACCGCGCGGCACTGCCAAATGCATTTGAGTCAGTCCCCGGTATTTGTACTATGAGGGCCGCGACAAACTATTGCCGCTTGCCGAAGGTAAATAACCGAACGGGATACAAGTATCCGACGTTGGATGAACTGCACAGACGCCTATTTGGGTATGACTTTTTGAATGCGCATAATGCTGAGGCTGATAGCGAGGCCTGCATGAAATGTTTCTTTGAACTGTGCAAGCTGCACGTCATCGAACCGCCAACAACAGTTCCAATTTCATCTCGTCCATCTAAATCCGAAATAGGGGTGCCCACGGCACCCCTAGGGCAGGCGGATAATTTACAGCGACGCATCGGGAAGGCGACGTCCGCCTCCGCCTGTGACCCCCCGCCCCATCACCTGATTTGTCGCGATATCCCTTTCAATTGCCCCCACTGCTATTCGTCAGGTGTTGTGCAGGACTCACATATCGTTCGTTGCCCCAGTTGTGGACGGAATGTCTTTATTCGATAGACATTCCCTTCCATACGCCTAGAACCCCACGTCCCACCTTCGTGGCAACAGAAACGGATCGGTTCCGTTTCATCTGCCGAGTCCAACTCCCGCGACGCTGTGATGCCTGAGGAGCAAGTCGACATGGAACAAGTCTTCCTTTTCTGCCTGGTCAATCAAGTCGGAGACTGGATGATTCGAATCGACCCACCCCATGGGCCTTCTTTGCATAATCGAAAACACGTTCACATCACTAAGAGATGCCTGTCAGGTGAATACTCATGGAACGTTGATGGCTCACGGCATGATCAACACCGATTCCCAATCGCCGAGAAATGCGTCAATGCCGCACGAAGGCATGCAGCAAATGCGCTGGGCATTCCAATATCATCGCTTTGCCTTCTCTTCGGTATCGCCGGTGGATCGAGAATCTCGGTACGCAACCAGGTCTCTCTGAATTTCGCAAGGTTGCCGCTGTTCAATGCCTATATTCCAAAACGTCTCTCGCTAACGGTCTTCGGTTCACCTACCGGGCTCGTATTGGTACTTGATGATGAGCCGTGGCCCCTCGAATGAACTAAACACGCCAGTATCGAGTTCCCCATTCCCGTCTGCGTTGCCGCCGCCACCAGACTCAAGCCGGTTAACAGCGATGCGGATGTTTGAGCTTCGCTTCCTTAGCGATTATGGCGAAGCGAGTTTCCGCATCGCCCGGCTTGAGTCCGCAGGCAAGGGGACCCGCAGGGCAACGTAGTCGGGGGCCCTTTTCTTTCGCCTCTTTCTTTTGGGCAAGCAAAAGAAAGAGGCCAGCTGCCGGGCTACCCCCGGCCAACAGTCGTTTGGAAGGTGGCAGCGCCTGGATATTTCGTGGCGCTTGCGCGCCAACGCTCTTGACTGGATTACCTCGCTTCTGTCATTGCGAGCGGAGCGCGGCAATCGCAATGACGGCTTAACGTAACGTCGATTCCTGTTATTTCAACTGGCCGACTCCAGCATCCTGATCCGTTCCTGTGTCGCCGGATGACTGTCAAGATAACCTGCAAACGGATCGGCGCCCTGGGAAGATGCCTTCCGCGCCTTGGCCTGCAAGCGCTCCAGCATATGGGCCAGGACGGAAGGCGAAATGCCGTTCAGCTTCAGCATCTGTGCTGCATAGACATCGGCTTCACGCTCAAAATCGCGCGAGTAGCGAGCCTGCAACAGCGCCGAGGGCAGGCCGGCGGCGACATTGCTGACGTCGCCCACATACCAGCCTACGACAACGCCCACGATGGATCCCTGAATCAGCATCCGCAGACTGTGACGGCGTTCGAGATGGCCCAGTTCGTGCGACAGCACGCCAAATATCTCGTTGTCGTTCCTGGCGCTGGTGACCAGTTGATCCGTTACGACGATCGTGCCATCAGGCAAGGCAAAGGCATTCGCGCCTATGGATCCCCCATTGCGGAAAACAATCGTGTGCGCGGGTGAAGTCCTGGACGGTTGTTCCAGGTTCTCGAATGCCTGCTTCAAGGTTTCCTGCCGCGTGCCCGTCAGTTTGCTCGGGTGCAGGATGCCCTTGTCCAGAAATGCAAGGCTCGATTCACCCATGCTGGCCAACAACCTGGGGGGCAAGCGGTAGGCTATCCA
This sequence comes from uncultured beta proteobacterium, assembly GCA_963782495.1. Taxonomy (GTDB): domain Bacteria; phylum Pseudomonadota; class Gammaproteobacteria; order Burkholderiales; family Thiobacillaceae; genus DASQBT01. The sequence continues at coordinate 422,176 of CAWAJU010000009.1, forward strand.
TTCGGCGGCAATTGGCAGGCCCCATCGATAGCCGGCGGCAACCGCCGCAACCGTCAGCATCACCGCGACCAGCGCCCAAGCCCAGCGGTTCTGCATGCGCACCACCCAGCCATCCCGGTGCTGGCTATCCCTTAGCAATTGCGCGAACGCTTCATGATCGCGAATCTCGCAATGTGCGCCATCGGCGAAGGTCACGATGCGCGGCGCGGCACCCAGGGGCTCCGATACCTTGAGGCCGGCGAGGCGCTCGCGGCGTTCGATTTCTTCCCCGCGCACAACGAGCATGTCGTCGTTCAGCTCGATCTCGACCCGCCGTGGACGGGCAGATCTTCCATCGAAATAGACCGCGCGCAGGCCCACGTCAGAACGAAATATCGAAGTCGAACATACCGATCGCCTCTTCGCTAGTCGCGCTGATTGCTTGCTGCTGACCTGCGGTGATTTCTTCCAGGCTGCCGGTTTGAACAATGCCGAGATGTTCAATGCGATAGCGTGCCAGACGGATGTCCGCAAACGGCTTGAACAGGCCAAGCGTCAGCAGGATGCCAATGAAGTTGGTCAGGTAAATCCAGAACAAGCCACGCGCATGAACATTGCTGACGAACTGATGCGGGCCGACCGAGGTATGGTTCCACACCAGATTCTGGATGCGGGCGGAATACCAGGGTCCGATCAGAAGAAACAGAAGGAGATATAAGCCCATGACGACAACTAGGATCGTCAACCCAACGCGTCTTTGAGCCTCGGGACTCCGGTCGGCCATATTGAAGAGACCCGGGGAATGCATCACACCCATCGCGGCGACCACCACCAGGATCACCACAACGGCCAGGCCCAGCAGCTTCAGGTAAAGGCCGAAGAACTTGCCGGGTGTCGCGCTGAAGCCGAATCGGGTGTTGCCGTACCAACTGTTGGTGTGCTGATAGCGCTTGATGCGCTGATGCGCAAGGGGTGCGAGCAGATAAAGCGTAAATGCCGCAAGTACAGGCATTAGGAGGAAAACCGAGTAAGCCTCACGCGTGGTGCCGCGAAAGGAAAATCGCAGGCCACGATAACTGCTGTTGTACAGCCTGAACTTGAGTGAGCGCACGATCAGCCAGGGGAAGACCAAGCCGAGCAGGGCCATCGCAGCGAGGCCGAGAAAGGGAGAAATCCAGCCCGAGAATTGATAGATGCCCAGCAGGCCGACGGCGATGATGCGGCCTTTCAATATCGCCTTCGGGTCGCCGTGATAATCAAAGCTTCCCCCTGCGAGACCGGTGTTCAGGTAGAAATACTTGAGCCGTCTAACCTTGGCCCAGGCGGAGTAGATGCCCAGGGTGACGATGGTCAAGGCCAGGTTGACGATCCAGATGCGGAAATATTCGCTGCCCCTTCCGGTAAACGTGAAGCGCGCGGTTCGCGCCGTGTTCATGTCCAGCGGCATGCCGCCCCCCATTGTTCAATTATTGGAAGCGCCTGCCCCGCCAGGCGCGGGCCCGGTTGGCCGGGCTCATGGTGTGTCCTTATTGTGCCCGAGCATTGGTCAAGATTCCATCCGTAGCGTGATCGCTGATAAAGTAGGGACAGCAGGACGGTTCGCTTCTTGCTCTTTGTCGGCGCAACGATGTAAGCATGCGGTCCGGGGATGGCTGGGGTGATGATGTCGCGGGGGATTGGCATGGCGGTCGATGCAGGTCCTGGTCTGTGAATCCGGCATTCGTGCTTTCCACGCCTCGAACCTTTGCCACGCAAGCTGGCCTCAGCGAGTCGAACCGCCCGATCGCGAACTCAGTCTCCCAGCCAGGATTGAATCGCCCGTCCGAACGCGGTCCCGAGGGACAAGCGCGCAGTCTGCTGTGGAAATGTTAAGTCCCACACAGTGATCGCAGGTAGCGAAAAGCCTATGCGGAATCATGAGGCGATACGCGCCGGCGAAGGAAACGTCGTCGCCAGGTCTTTCCATGGCTCTAGCGCTGCATTCTATGGGCAAGAAATCAAGGGGGAAAATAATGCGATCGTTTTTCAGACTGGCGGCCATGGTCTTCCTGGCTGCGCTTGCGGGCCGAGGATACGCCGAGGAACTCTACAATCTTGATTTCACCGATCCTGAGGTGGGAGCCTACAAGGTCAACTTTGGAACCCCGTCGGTTCAACATTCCGTGGGGCCGTTCAGCGACGCGCTTGTTTTCGACGCGGTGAGCGACTACGACCCGACCACGATGCTCACAACGAATTATGAAGATTGAACTGTATTTACGCGGTCGCGCCACTTCGGATTTTCCTACGATGATTGGCGCACGAGCCTGCGGACACGAAGGGTTTCAACCTGACCCACTTACATTGAGGCATCTGGCCGGATTTTCGAACGATCATGTCTATCATGTCGAGGTGGCTGTCGACGTGACGGCCGATGTGTGGACACTGACGATCGACGGCACGCAGGTGTTTTCGAATCCGTACCACGCATCGGAATTGCAAGACGTGCGCTTCAGCATGGCACCCTGGTATTTCGGCTCTGCGGATGAGCCCCAGGCATACGCAGCCATCGACAACGTGGTAGTACGAGCAGTTCCGGAATCGTCGACGTATGGTCTGCTGCTCGCGTCATTGCCGCTGATCTATTGGCGCAGGAAACGCGCAACGGGTGTGATCGGGATGGCGCAATAATTGAAGGCCCTTCGCGTCCACCGCCTGCTCCGGTTGGAGCTAGCGCTGGGTATTGGGAGCCGAACTTACGACTGTTTGCATCCACGCGGCGTTGCCAACGCCAATGGCGTCAAGCCGGTTAACGGCGAGCGGATATTCGAGCTTCGCCTCTTAAACGTGGTGGGAAGGCCAGTTCTGCGTTACCAGGCCAGGTTCAGCCGGCAAAGGGAATCGCAGGATGAAGCTGTCGTGCGGCCTTTCTTCCGGGCAACAGAGATGAGACTGCTTAGCCTCCGGGCTATCCCGGGCTAACAAACAATTGAAATGTGGCAGCGCCGGTGATTGAGGCGCTCTCCCTCACCCCGGCCCCTCTCCGGGCAAGCGGGGCGAGTGGTCTAGGTGGCTATCGCCTGCTCATCCTCACTGACAAACCACTTCAGTTTGTCGTGCAGGCTGACCACGCTGCCGATGATGATCAGCGTCGGCGGCTTGAGATGCGCGTCCACTGCCATGGCCGGCAGGGTCTCCAGTGTCCCGGTAAGCACCCGCTGATGCGGCGTCGTGCCCTGCTGCACGATGGCGGCGGGTGTGCTACCCGGCAGGCCGTGCTTCATCAGTTCACGTGACAGCACCGGCAGCCCCTGCAGGCCCATGTATATGACGATGGTCTGGTTGGGCTTGGCGATGGAGTCGAAATCCAGATTGATGGAATCGTCCTTAAGATGCCCGGTGACGAACACCACCGACTGGGCATGGTCGCGGTGGGTGAGCGGAATGCCTGCATAGGATGCAACACCGGCTGCGGCGGTGATGCCGGGCACCACCTGGAACGGAACGCCGTGCTCGGCCAGGGTCTCGATCTCCTCCCCGCCGCGGCCGAAGATGAAGGGATCGCCGCCCTTGAGCCGCAGCACCCGCTTGCCTTCCTTGGCCAACCTCACCAACAGCAGGTTGATGTCGTCCTGCGGCAGGGCATGATCCGCGCGCTGCTTGCCGACATAGATGCGCTCCGCGTCGCGCCGGCACATGTCGAGAATTTCCTTGGTGACCAGATTGTCGTGTACGACCACGTCGGCCTGTTGCATCAGACGCAGGGCACGAAAGGTCAGCAGATCGGGGTTGCCGGGTCCGGCGCCGACCAGATAGACCTCACCGCTGGGCGCGCTGTCGGTCTCCTTGTCGAGGATGGATTGAAGGACTTGTTCAGCTTCCTGTTGCTTGCCGGCAAACACCAGTTCGGCAACCGGCCCCTGCAGCACCTTTTCCCAGAAGATGCGCCGCTTGGGCGGAAACGAGAACTTGGCCTTTACCTGTTCGCGGAAGTCTTCCGCCAGGTGAGCGAGTTTGCCGTAGCTGGAAGGAATCAGGGTTTCCAGCCGGGCGCGCAGCAGGCGCGCAAGCACCGGCGAGGCACCGCCGGTGCCCACCGCAACGATCATCGGCGAGCGGTCGAGGATGGCGGGCAGGACAAATGTGCACAAGGCCGGCTTGTCCACCACGTTGACCGGCAACTGGCGCGCCTTGGCGGCGGCATGTACCTGCTTGTCGATGACATCATCGTCGGCGGCGCTGATGACCAGCGTCACCTCATCGAGCAGATCGGCGTTAAAGGCCAGACGCTTATGCGTGATGCGGTCATGTTCCGCTAGTTCGGCAAAGGCCGGAACCAGATCGCCAGAGTGCACCAGCCTCACCCAGGCGCCGCACTGCAGCAGCAGCGCGGATTTGCGCGCAGCGGTTTCGCCACCCCCAACCACCAGGCAGGTCTTGCCGCGAAGGTCCATGAAGATGGGCAGAAAGTTCATCGGTCTTTACACGGAGGACTCGTGGACATCAGAAAAGTAAGGTCTCTTGTCCGCATGGCAACTTTGTTCAATGGTCTTGCACAATCAGTTGCAGCCACCGCGCCCGCCGGAGCTCGAACCGCAGCCGCCACTACCACAACCACCAGACCCGCAGCCGCCACCGCCCGTGGGCTCGAACTGGTTGGGGTTGATGAAGATGAACGAAGGTTCGCCGTCGACCTGGTCGAAATCCAGGGTTACTCCATTGAGCAGGGCGCCGTTGGCTTCGTTGATCAGCAGGCTGACCCCTTCGGAGTTGATCTGCATGTCGTTGTCGCGCATCTTGTCGAAGCCCAGGGCGTATTCCACCGAGCCATCGTTGGCCAGGCGCGCGCCGATGCGCAGGGACATGCCGTCCAGATCATTCGCGCCGGCCGCATATTCTAGTATCTGTTTTGCGGCATTCGGGGTAACCGTCACCATCGTGTTTCCTTTCAAGGTTCATGCCGCGTGCTGGCGGCGGTTTGGTTGCGATGACGCGTGGCGCGCCACAAGGGAGAGGAAGCGCTGCACCCAACTGAAGTTGCGGGTGGAGCGCAAATGCGTATACGAGGCCAGCAAATTCTTGTGCACGATGCCATCATGCCGACCGTCCACGCCATGGCCACGTTTGACCTCATAAGCATAGATGAGGTCGGCGGGCAGGTTGTCAAGGCTGGAGTAGTGGAATTCATGCGCAGCGATGTCGTCCACCGGATTCTCCTGCCAGGGAGCGCTGCCGGTTTCCTTGAGCCGCACATAGCCGCGTCCCAGGGGCTTGTCGTGCATGTGGATATCACCCGGGATCGCGCCCACCATCTGATAGGGGCGGTCCTTCCATTGCATGCTGCGCGCCAGGTACATCAGGCCGCCACATTCCGCATAGGCGGGCAGGCCCGTTTCGATGGCCTGAAGGACCTGCTGACGCAAGGGAGCGTTGGCCTCCAGTTCGCGCATGAACATTTCGGGGAAACCCCCACCTATCACCAGTCCATCCAGGCGATCGGGCAAGTGGTCGTCCTGCAGGGTGTCGATGGTCACGATCTCGGCACCCCCCGCTTTGAGCGCATCCAGGTCATCGGCATAGTAGAAGCCGAAGGCACGGTCCTGGGCCACGCCAATCCGATAGCGCGGCGCGCTGGCTGCTTGCGCCGCCGCTGGAAGCGCAATCGCCTGACCGGATTCGGTGCAATCCAGCAACTGGTCCAGATCGACCTGACTGTTGATTGCGCTTGCGATGGCTGCGATCTGGGCTTGGGTTTCGCCCGATTCATTGCTGGGCATCAGTCCCAGATGGCGTTCCTCGATGTTCATCGCCACATCATGTTGAACCGCGCCCAGCACCGGGATATCGGTGTATTCCGCGACCACTGCGCGAAGTTTGCTTTCATGCCGGGCGCCGCCGACCTGATTGAGGATCACCCCGGCGATGCGGATATCCTTGTCGAAGGCCTGATAACCCAACAGCAGGGGCGCCACGCCGCGGATGGTTCCGCGCGTGTCGAGCACCAGCACCACCGGAATATTGAGCAGCTTGGCGAGCGCGGCATTGCTGTTGCTGCCATCCAGATGCAGTCCGTCGTAAAGACCCTTGTTGCCCTCGACCAGCGCCACGTCCGCATCGCGTGCGTGAAGTTCGAAGCTGTCGCGAATCTCGCCATGGCCCATCAGGTAGAAATCGAGGTTGCGGCAGGGGCGGCCGCTGGCGCCCGTCAACCACATGGGGTCGATATAGTCCGGGCCCTTCTTGAACGGCTGGATGGTCAGACCCCGCGCGCGCAGGGCGGCGCACAAGCCAATTGAGAGGGTCGTCTTGCCGGAGGACTTATGCGCGGCGGAAACCATGAAGCGCGCAGTCATTTGGTGCCGCCCCGTAGGCAACAAGGGCGCGTTGCCGCGCCCTGTTGTGAAGAAAATCGGGCAACAGATGCCCTGCCCCATTGAGTCATTGATTGTTGCCGATCACGCCGCAGGCGGATGCAGGCTCACCACTTCATCCGCCAGGCTCTCAGGCAGCAAACGCAGAATCTTGACCGCGAAAGTCACCATGGCCAAGGCTACCGCCAGTCCTCCCACACCCAGCAATAACTCCCAATGGCTGGGGTAGTACGCATGAATGCCGCTGTCGTAAAAGCTGCTGGTGACTTCATAACCCGGGAAGATTTCCAGCGGGAAGGCCTGCGAACCGATGATGGTGACATACATCTGCGCCAGTGCCCCCAGCACCGCCAAGGCCGCGGCCGCCGTGACGGCAGTACGGTTGCTGCGGGTGGCGGGAGCAAACACCAGCAGCATCGGGATCACATAGCCGATCAGCACCTGGCCCAACCAGAACAGGGTGGTATAGATTCCGCCATCAAGCAGGATGAAACGCTCGAACGGCCAGTTCTTCGCGTAGTACAAGCCGGTCATGTGATGGATGAACACGAAGAAGAAGGACGCAGCGAGAAAAGTGCCAAGCAGATTCTTCAGCCGGCGCACCACCTCATCACCCAGTGGGCGCTGGCTCCAACCATAGGCAGCGAGCAGCACCAGCAGATAGACCGCGGTGCCGTAGGCCAGGGAAAAGACGATGAACATTGGGGCAATCAGGCCGCTGCCAAAGGCTTGGCGAGCGATCAGGAAACCGAAAATCGAGCCGGTACCGGTGGTCAGGATCAGGCGCCAGATGAAGGCGCCAAACCCGGCGTACTTGTTGTACGCGTTTACCGTACGGTCCATCATGGTCCACAGGTAAGCGGCAGCGAAGCCAAAGAATCCGGTGTACAAGAGGACGTTCCAGGCAAACACCGACTTGGGGTTGTAATAGGTCGCCGCCACGATTACCCGGTCGGCCCGCCCGAGGTCCAGCATCAGCACCATCAGGCCGCCCGCCAGCAACGCGATGGCCAACAACGCGGACAGGGGCGCCATCGGCTTGTAGAATTTTTTGCCAAATACCGTGGCGATGGAGGCGACGTTCAATGCCCCGGATGCGGCCACGATCATGAACACGGCGAACACATGGGGCAGTCCCCACACAATCTGGTTGTTCATGCCGGTAATGATGTGGCCGTGGTGTTCCATGGTGAAGGCGGCGAGCAGTCCCAGCAGAGACAACAACCCGAGGCCGCCCAGAAGCCCCCAGTAGCCGGGGCTGCGACCTTCGATTTCGCGATTGACGATGTGCATAGTGTTAGGAAACCTCTGAAAATGCCCCGCATGGGCCGCGCAGGGGCTTGGCGGGATGAGATGCAAGAAGCGCCGCGGAGGTCGTAGTCATTCTACGACGCCAAGCGGCGCGACACAGCAGATCGCCCGCCAAGCCCCTGCCCTTTGGGTTTGCACGAAAACGCGCCCGCGCAAGCAGCGCCTTGGGGCGAGTTTCGAGCGCAGCGGCCAACATGCCCATCTGCGGTGTTGCGCTCCTCGGCTTCGTACATCAAGTACGACCTTCGTCGCGCGCCTGGCATCTGAGCACTTTTCGCGTAAACGCGACCCATGATGGACTTCTTCAGAGGTTCCATAGCTTAAATGCCCTGGTAGCGCACGCCGGTGTTCAGGTCCAGGTCGGCCCGGATTTCCCGACTGGGGAGATGGGCCAATCTCTGCGCAATCTCACTATTCGGATCATTCAGGTCGCCAAACAATATGGCCTGATGGCCTTCCGCCTTGCAGGCTTCGGCACAGGCCGTGGTATTGTCGCCGGCATCCACCTTGTGGACACACAGGGTGCAGGATTCCACGCAACCCTTGCCCCGAGGCGCGCGGGCGAGTTGGGTGTCATCCAGGTCCTCATGCACCAGCGAGCGCGCCTTGTATGGGCAGGCCATCATGCAGTAACGGCAGCCGATGCAAATGTGCCGGTCCACCAGGACGATCCCATCGGCACGCTTGAAAGAGGCGCCAGTCGGGCAGACGTCCACGCAGGGCGGGTGCTCGCAGTGCTGGCACATCAGTGGAAGATTGTGTTTCTGGCCAGTGCTCTTGTTGGTGAGTTCCACCTTGCGGATCCACTGCGGATCCTGCGGACCGGTCTTGAGGGCCCAGCCGTTCTCGGTACTGCAAGCCGTGACGCAGGCGTCGCAGCCTGTGGCGCACTGGGTGGTGTCGATGAGCATGCCCCAGCGGTTCTTGCTGGTCGCGCCTTCCTCGGGCGCGCGACCCTCGGCAATCTCATAGAACAGCATGCCCGGCAAGGCGGTGGCGCCGCCCACGGCGAGGGCGCCGCCAAGAAAGCTTCTGCGGTAGTGGTCAAAGCTCATTTCGCAGCTCCCGCTTCGGTAGTGGCTTGGGCGGTTTTCTGATTGAGGTTGGCCGACGGCAAACTGTCGCTTGCCGAGGTACTGAGCGGACGCGCCAGGGGCATCGCCACGGTTCTGCTGGGTTTGCTCGAGTGACATTCAAAACAGTCAATCGTGACCGCATTGTAGGCATGGCAACTCTGGCAGAAGTGCCCTTCTCCCAGCACGCTGCGTACCTGGGGATTTTCCTTGGTAGGCGTGGCGTGGCAATAGATGCAGTTCTTCAGGCTGTACTTGGTCGTGCGTATGCCCTGGTGCATGGTCTTGTCACGCTGATGAAGGATGAGCTTCATGTGATTGCGCTTCATGAACTCCGTAGGTTCAACGCAATGGTCACCCAGGGGTTTGGTTTCGACGGGCTTGGGAATCCGCGAGGCCCGCTCGTAATCGTCCGAAGCCGCAGCCGCCGATGCGAACATCGCCAACAGCATTGTGCCCAACCAAACAGTGAACCATCCAAGTCCCCGCATCACGTTCCCTTATTCGCCCATACCCATCTTGATGTACCCGGTGGGGCACACGTCGGCGCAGATGTGGCAGCCAATGCACTTGCCGTAGTCGGTGTCGACGTAACGCCCAAGAGTACGATCGGTCTTCTTGACCCGGAACACGGCGGTTTGCGGGCAGTACACCACGCAGTTGTCGCACTCGAAGCACAAGCCGCAGGACATGCAGCGTTTGGCTTCGTCCACGACCTCTTTCTCGGTCAGGAGCTTCAGGCGCTCTTCGAAGTTGCCTAACGCTTCTTCAGCGGTCAGGTGCACCATGTCGCGCTTCAATCGGTCTGTGTACATGAAGTGGCCAAGGAACAGTTCATTGGCCGGAATCACGTACTTGGAAGAACGGTCTTCGAAATTGTGCACCGCGAACTTGGCGTCATCGGTACCCCAGTCCTGCTTGTGGTTGTACTCTCCCACCGGCATGCCGGACTCAACCAACTTGCGCAGCATGTCAAACCGGTGCGCGTCCACCTTGGGACGCTTGCCCAGTTCGGTCGTGCCTTCACGCAGGAAGGCGTCGATGCCATCCGCGGCAATCGAGGCATGGCCGATCGCGGTGGTCAGCAGGTGGGGCTTGATCACATCGCCGCCGACGAAGATGTTGGGCTTGCCAGGAAAACGATAGTTGCCATCCGGCTTGATCAGACCCTTGTTGTTGTTGAACTGCTCCAGGCCGGTGAAGTCGACAGCCTGACCGATCGCGGACACGATCAGGTCGCCCGGCAGATCCTGCTCGGTACCCGGCTTGATGATGGTCTCGCCTTTCACCACTTCGAACTCGGCCACACGCAGCGCGGTGGCCCGACCGTCGGCACCCACCACCACTGCAATCGGGGTCACGCCGCCGAGGATCTTGATACCTTCCTCCAGAGCGTGCTCGACTTCCTGCTTGGCAGCATTCATCTTGTCCATGGTGGCGCGCGACACCAGCACCACATCAGCGCCGCCACGCGCGGAAATTTGCGCCACGTCGTGGGCGGCATGGCCGGCCAGCACGTTCTCCGGACGATCCAGATCCGTCACATTTGTAATGTTGCCCAGGCGGCGTGCAACGGTTGCGACGTCGATCGAGGTGTCGCCCCCGCCGATCACCACGACACGGTTGCCCACATGCTGCAGTCGTCCGTCGTTGAAGGCCTTCAGGAAGGCGGTCGCGGTCACGCAGTTGGGCGCTTCGGCGCCGGGTACCGGCAGGGCACGGCCGCTCTGGGCGCCCATGGAGAGAAATATGGCGTCGAATTCCTTCTCCAGGTCCTCGAATTTCACATCGGTACCGACCCGGGTCTTCATCCGGGTTTCCACGCCAAGGTCGATGATGCGCTGGATTTCGCCGTCGAGAACGTGACGCGGGGTACGAAAGCCGGGAATGCCGTACCGCATCATGCCACCAAGCAACTCATGCTCGTCGAAGATGGTGCAGCTGTGGCCCCTGAGGGTCAACTGGTAGGCGGCAGCCAGACCCGCAGGGCCCGCACCGATGATGGCAACCTTCTTGCCCGTCGGCTGTATGCCTTCCTTGCGCTTGAAGCCCAGCTTGTTTTCGATGGCGTAATCGCCAACGAAGTGTTCGACCGAGTTGATACCTACATGGTCTTCAACCTGGTTGCGGTTGCAACCGGATTCACATGGCGCCGGACACACACGGCCCATCACCGAGGGGAAGGGGTTGGCCTCAGCGATGCGGCGGAACGCATATTCCTGCCAGTTCATGCCTGCCGGCGGCTTCTCGATGCCGCGCACGATGTTCAGGTAGCCGCGAATGTCTTCACCCGCCGGGCAGCTCGCCTGGCAGGGAGGCGAGGCCAGCATGTATTCCGGGCACTTGTGCGTATGGTCCGCATCGAAGATCCATTCATTCCATGCGTCAACCTCAGTGTCGCCATCCTTATACTTGCGGAAGGTGAGTTTCTTTGCATTGTCGGATGTGGTAGACATCGCTGCTCTCCTAGATATAAATGTTTGATCCGTTACTCGTTGGCTTCTGCTTGTTTTTCAGCCGGGACTTCCAACAGGATGGCCGTGCTGACGAGCTGATGTACCCCGCCTACCATGCTCATGTCATAGCCGTAGTAGGGCAAAACCTTGGTGAACTGCGCCTTGCAAATTGCGCAAATGCAGGCAAGAAAGTTGACGCCCCCGTTGTCAGCCACATCTTTCAAGGCGTTCATGCGCGGCGAAGCACCCTTGACCCGCACCTCCATCAGGTCATCGGTCAGGATACCGCCGCCGCCACCGCAACAGAACGTGGCTTCGTGGGTGGTGCCCGGTGCCATTTCCTGGTAGTGGTTGGCCACCATCTTGATGATTTCACGCGGAATGACAAACTGGCCGCCGGGCATGTCGCCCATGCGCGAAGCCCGCGCCACATTGCAGGAGTCGTGAAAGGTGATCACGCGGTGGTCGTTTAGGGAAGGGTCGACCTTGATCACGCCGCGCTTGAGCAGGTCGTACGTGACCTCGCAAATGTGCGATGGTTGGGGCACGCTATGATCCAGTTGGGCTTGCAGCTTCCTGGCGAATTCGTCATCCGCCGCCGCACCGTCACCCACCCCGGTCAAGGTATTCCAGAAGCTATACGCCACGCGCCAGGCATGACCGCATTCGCCCACCACGATGCGCCTGACGCCCAGTTCCAGCGCGGCATCGCGGATCCGCAGGGCGGCCTTGCGCATGTTCTCGTAACTGCCGATGAACAGGCCGAAGTTGCCCGCCTCGGAGGCGCGCGTAGACAGGGTCCAGTTGATGCCCGCTGCATGGAACACCTTGGCGTAGCCAATCAGGGATTCCACATGGGGCTCGGAGAAGAAATCAGCGGAAGGCGTGACCAGCATGACCTCCGCACCTTCCTTGTCGAGCGGCAATTTGACCGGTGCGCCGGTGTCCGCTTCTATATCCTCTTCTAAGCCCGCCAGGGTGTCTTCCAGCGCCGGGCCGGGCAGGCCCAGATTGTTGCCGATCCGGTGCAGTTTGCCGAGAATTTCGTTGGTGTATTTTTGACCTACGCCAACGCTGTCAAGAATTTCCCTTCCCGCCATGGTGATTTCGGCGGTATCAATCCCATAAGGGCAATAGACCGAGCAGCGGCGGCACTCGGAACACTGGTAATAGTAGCTGTACCAGTCGTCGAGAATTTCCTTGGTCAGGTCTTTTGCGCCGACCAGCTTGGGGAAGTATTTGCCGCTGAAGGTGTAATAGCGCCGATAGACCTGGCGCATCAGATCCTGGCGCGCCACCGGCATGTTCTTTGGATCCGAAGTGCCGAGGTAGTAATGGCACTTGTCGGTGCAGGCACCACAATGCACGCAGGCATCCATAAAGACGCGAAAGCCCCGGTATTTGTCCAGCAATTCGCCCATCTTGGCGATGGCAACGTCGTGCCAGTTGTCTACCAGTTGGCCGGGGAAACCCAGGTCGCCCTGAATTTTTTCGTTGGCCTCGAAGGATTTGATCCCCTCCATCGCCCCTTCGCTGAGATGGGGAACGTCAATCTCGCCCTTCAGTACCGGAACATCAAATTTGGCTGCAGCCACAACGATCTCCTGAGCTTATTTTTCGAGCTTGATGGCCCAGGGGGCGATATGGCGCTTGTCGCGCGAGTTATCCACCTGATTCCTGGTCGGGCTAAAAAATATTCCTGGCGCATGCAACAACTTGCTGATCGGAAAGATCGCCATCAAAGATGCGATCAGAGCCAGATGCACCATCAGGATGGGGTCGGGCGGCAGCGGCTGGATATCGACATAAAGCAAGCCCAAAATGAACATCTTGAGCCCCTCGATGTCGGTATGCGAAACGAAAGTCATCATCATGCCCGACAGGCCAATGGCCAGGAGTAGAACAAGAATCAGATGATCGGATGGGGTCGAGATATAACGCACCCGATCCACCAGGAAACGGCGCGCCCAAAGCCCACCCAGTCCGATAACCATCAGGAAGCTTGCGTACTTGCCAAACGGCTGCATAGCCACCACCCAGAACGGAACCGGCTCAAGAAAGTAGCGAAGATGGCGCGTCAGAACCAGAAACAGACCAAAATGGAACAGCCAGCCAAACAACCAGGTCCACTTGCTGGACTTGAACAGGCTTTCAAACAGAACCACTTCGCGCCCCATGCGCATCACCACGCCGGTGGTGGTGGTGGGAGCAGGCGTCGTCGGAATCTTCAATGGCGCAGGCGTACGGCTATAAACATAAATACGGTAAGCCAGGCCACCGACCAACAAGGCGGTTGCCGCGTAAAACATGAAAGCGTAGACGATCGTCAGGGTGGACATCCAGCGCGCAGCCTAGGTCAGGTCAACAAAAAACAACCGGAATCAATCCGCGACAGCGCCGCCGCCGCGGATCCGATTTGCTTTAGATACAGCCGGTGGGCTTGGGCAGGCCGGCGATCTTGCAGGCCTGTTTGGCGGGCCCGAAGGGAAACAGCTCATACAGGTACTTGCTGTTGCCTTTTTCCGCGCCGAGCTTCTTGCCGATGGCCTTGGTCAACACACGGACCGCTGGGGCAATCTGATACTCGTTGTAATACTCGCGCAGAAAGTTGACGACTTCCCAGTGCTGTTCCGTCATGCTGACATTTTCGCCCGCAGCCAAAACATTAGCCACGTCTTCGTTCCAGTCGCTGAGGTTCAGCAGATAACCTTCTTCGTCCACTTCGTAGGACTTGCCGCCGGCTTCAATACTCGCCATGGTTTACTCCTTCTATCAATAAAAATGAAATTACAGCCAGGATTGCACGTTGCTGTGCTCAGCCACCAAATCGACAAAGCCGTCGTAGCCCACCAGTTTGACACCGTCCATGACCCGACCAGCCAGGCCGCGGGCTTCGACGTCAGCCTGAAGGGCATACACAGGCATGCCAGCCATGGCGCCGCGCAGATCTTTCTCCACGGCGCTGTCCTTCACCACCGCGTACACACCATCCTCGATGAGCAGCAGGGCCCCACCCTTGACAGCCGCACGCAGGCAACTGGCCAGGGAGTTTCTTTCAAAGGGAGACTTGTTAACGATATGCAGCATTCCGGTTCCCCTTAGAAACTTATGACAACGTCTTGTTCATTCATCAGCGTACCCAATTCGGCAGCCGACTTGACCTGAACGTCAACCAACAGGTCGTCCTCGGACAGGCCTCGCGCTTCCATGGACTCGCGTTCCACGTACAACTTCTCGATGTCGTAGCCCTCCAGAGCACGATAGGTGGGGGAGAAATTTTTCATCTCCACGCCCTTGGTGTTCTGACCCTTGGTCAATTGGAACACCCCGTCATCGACGAAGGCCAGGCTCACGTCCTGATCAAATGCCGCGGAGATCAATACCACTTCCAGTCCTTCAAGCGCATAAACGGTGCCGTACGGCGCCTTGCGGTTAAGGAACATGAATTTCTTGACCGTGCCGCCTTCTTCCATATCCATTTCGTCTGACATTTCCCGACTCCTGCTCAATCGCCAAACACAACCAGGCGGTCTGCCTGTATGCCCGCTTCAACCAGTTGACCCAGACCGGAAATCCGGAAACCGGGAGCGATGTTGTTTGCGTCCTTGCCCTGGCGGCTGGCTTCGTTTTCGTCCAACAGGCCGCGACGCTGCGCAGCAGCGATGCAAACCACCAGGTCGAGGTTGTGCTGCTGGGATAGCTCTGACCAGCGGTTTACGACATTTCGATCGTCCTGGGGAGGAACAGTGAGACGGGTCCCGTTGTTCACGCCATCGTGATAGAAAAACACGCGGTAAATTTCATGGCCCTTCGCCAAGGCAGCTTTGGCGAACTGATAAGCGGAATCAGAGGCCTGATGCGTATACGGGCCTTCGTTAACCATAATGCCAAACTTCATGCTTTATCCCTGTGCCGTATGAATTCTAATTAACTGCGCCCGCCGACCGGAGGCCGGCGGGCGCAACTTACAACCAACGTACTTAGAAACGGATGTGGTTGGAGGAGTTCAGCGTCGCCCGCGAACCACGCCAGTCATCAATGTGATATTTGGTGAAAGGCAGTCCGGTCTTCTCGAAGAAACGCGGCCAACCAATACGGTCGATCCAGTCAATCATGCGTTCCCAAGGACGGCCGTCGGCCTTGTAGACATTCAGGATCCGCTTGACGATCTCTGCAGTCTCGGGCCAACGGGGCGCGTTGTTGGGCAGGCCCGCCGCCACCAGCTTGTGGAAGGTGGGTTTGGAACGGGCGTTGGAGTTCTTGCCGCCCACCCAGATTGCGATCTTGGAATGCTCCGGATCGTTGATCTGCATCGGCGGGCAAGGCGGGTAGCAAGCGCCGCAGCAAATGCATTTCTTTTCGTCCACTTCCAGCGACGGCTTGCCATTCACCAGCGCGGGGCGGATCGCCGCCACCGGACAGCGGGCCACGACGGCCGGACGTTCGCAAACGTTGGCCACCAGGTCGTGATTGATCTTCGGCGGCTTGGTGTGCTGAACGATGATGGCAATGTCAGCCTGACCGCCACAATTGATTTCGCAGCAGGAGGTGGAAAGTTTCACGCGGTTGGGCATTTCGCACTTGATGAAGTCGTCATACAACTCATCCATCAGGGCCTTCACCACGCCCGAAGCGTCGGTGCCTGGAATGTCGCAGTGCAACCAGCCCTGGGTATGGGCAATCATGGACACGGAGTTTGCCGTTCCACCGACCGGATAGCCCGCATCATTCAGGGCCTTGATCAGGGGCTCAACCTTGGCAGGGTCGGCCACCATGTATTCGATATTGGAGCGCGCAGTAAAGCGCACATGACCGTCAGCATATTTGTCAGCGATGTCGCACAACTGGCGGATGGTGTAGACATC
Source organism: uncultured beta proteobacterium (assembly GCA_963782495.1). Lineage (GTDB taxonomy): Bacteria > Pseudomonadota > Gammaproteobacteria > Burkholderiales > Thiobacillaceae > DASQBT01. The sequence continues at coordinate 438,210 of CAWAJU010000009.1, forward strand.
CATCTGACGCTGGGTTCCGGCCTTGACAGTCCAGATTTCCTCGCCGCTTTCAGCGCGGTGACGCAACACGCCGGGCTTCGGGTGATCATGGAACACCCACTTGCCGTAATTCTTCTTCATCACCGGGTGCATGAGCGGCATGGGGTCCGGTGCGCCGCTTTCGATGGGAGTTCTGAGTTCAGCCATTTAGAGTTTCTCCAGGTATGTAAATCGGGCGCGAACGTTCGTTCCGCGCCCGATTGGTCTCTCGCCGCTTAGGCGGCAGCGTTCTTGCGTTCCATATACTTGGCCGCTTCTTCGTCCCAGTCGTCCATCCTGACGTAGGGGTTGGTACGCGGGGAAGCCACCATGTTGGGATCGATTTCCAGCCCGATCCCCTCGAGGAAGTTCACCAGGCCGATGCGGTCGATCATCTCGCCCGTGCGCTCGTGCTCCAGGGCATTCTCGGCAAAGAAGTCGAGGATGCTGCGCGCCAGGTCGTTGAGCTTCTCGAAGTCTTCATCGGATTCGAGCTTCATGAACGGAATCACCACGGTGCCCAGGGTGGCGCCGATCTTGAGTACGCCCTTGCCGCCCACCAGGATGGTCACGCCCCGGTCCTTGCCAGGCAGCAGGCCGCCAGGAATGACATTCAGGCAATGCATGCAGCGCACGCAGTTGTGGTTGTCGATTTCCATGCAGTCATCATTATCGACCGCTACGGCAACCATCCCGTCCGCCTTGCTCTCGGTGCCTTTCTTCTTCAGGGTCAGGGCCTTGCTCGGGCACATGCTGATGACCTGGTTGACCAGTTCGGTCTTGCCGTTCTTGGCGACCCAGGCCTGGACCAGGCTTTCGTTGACCTGCATGTTGTCGCGCCAGGTGCCCAGGGTGGCCATGTCGGAACGCTGGATGGCGTTCACGCAGTCGTTGCCGCAGCCGGAGAACTTGAACTTGAACTTGTAGGGCAGGGCGGGACGGTGCATGTCGTCCAGGTTGTTGTTGATGACCGTACGCAGCGCACGGGCTTCGTCGTAGCATGACAATTCGCAGCGCGCCGAACCGACACAGGACATGGAGGTGCGCAGCGCGGGTCCGGCACCACCCAGGTCAAAGCCGCCTTCATTGAACTCGTCGAAGGCAGGCTGCACATTCTCGGTCTTGATGCCCTGGAACATGATGTCGCCGGACTGGCCATGGAATGCAATCAGGCCGGAGCCGTGCTTCTCCCACAAATCGGCCATCCAGCGCAGGGTCTTGGTGTCGTAGTGCATGCCGGCCGGCGGCTGCACACGCAGAGTATGGAATTCGGCCGCAGCGGGATAGAGGGCCTTGCCATGTTCGTCCTTTAACTCGGTAAAACGAGGGATCACGCCGCCGCCGTAACCGAATACGCCCACCGTGCCGCCCTTCCAATAACCTTTCTTGGTCTGGTAGGAGGCTTCAAGCTGGCCCATCAGATCAACCGCCATGTCATTGTCATTGGCCAGGCGCTTCAAGCCCGTCACAAAACTGGGCCAGGGACCGCTTTCAAGCTGGTCAAGCATGGGCGTATCGTACATTTTCTTTGCCATGATTAATCTCCATTAAACGAAGTTTCGGGTTAAACCAAGATCTGGAATGTCAGCCCAACAAAGCCTGCATCCTTGTGCTCAGGTGTCCAGCCACCCAATCAATTGGAAGGCTCCTCAAGTCAGGCACCTTTACGTTGCACGATGGTACTGCCATGGAGCGGGGTACTTCCATTATCAGCATGGGTAGCCCCTACCTACCCGAATGGGTTATATACTTCCCACCCACACGGGTGACTTATTTGCGCCCTTCAGTTCATGCACACTCCACACCTCCGAACTAGCAGCACAATTCTCAAGAGCCCGGCTTGAGCCCACCCACCAAGATCGCGAATATTAATATGGATGAGATTGAAATCAAGCCCTTGGAGAAATTTACTGCCAGTCCCTACCGGCAGGATATCGAGCTCCAGCACGTCACCCATCGGGCCGATTACGTCACCTTGCGCGTGAGAATCCGCGAAATCAAGCGGTTTACGATCTTTGACATCGATGAGCGCACTGCCCGCCTGTGGGGCGAGGCGATGCTTAACTGGGCCAATACGCTAGGCAAGTCAGGCGGCCAGGCCCCCACCGGAGAAGAAAAATAGGCTGGCTATATGAGGACCACGCGGAAGCCGGAAATATCGATGTCTCCGCGGTATCCGACGTTCATTTTGAGTTGCTGGGCCATGCCTTGCCCATCGATCATGGCTGGGTGCTGTACCAGGCACTGACCCGGCTCGCCCCCTGGATTGCCGAAGAGGACATGCTTGGCATCCACCCGGTGCATGGTGCCAACACGGGTGCCGGTGAACTGATACTGAACCGACGCGCCAAACTCGTCATCCGCTCCCCGGCCGGCCGGCTGGAAGATGTGGCCAGGCTCGAAGGACAGGCATTTGTGGTCGGAACGCAGTCCCTGAGGCTGGGCAAGAGCCGGATCAAACCTCTGACGCTGCATACACCCCTATACGCCCACACGGTGTGTACCGGCAGCGACGATGAAACGACCTTCACCCGGAACGTGATCAGCGGCCTGGACGCAATGAACATCAGCACCCGTTTCATCTGCGGCAGGCCACAAAAATTTTTCGATGGTGAGAAAATAGCGACTGGCTACAGTCTGATGCTGCACGGCCTGCCCATCGCGCATGCGATCCAGGTCCAGCAACAAGGCCTCGGCTTGCACCGGAAGCTGGGCTGCGGAATATTTATTCCACACAAGTCCATTGCCGCGGTGGGCGCCTCGGACGCACCCTGAGCGGCATCCATTTGTTCAATCTGACCCAAAGAGGAGAGCACCATGGGAGTGATGTACAACGGCGAAGAACTGGAAACCGGCGAGGAGGATTTCCTGCTGGAGCCGGTTTACGATGACGAAATCTGTCCGATTTTGGCGGAGAGGGAAAAGATCACCCTGAACGACGATCACTGGTTTGTAATCCGCTGGCTGCGCGAACAATACAAGCAGCATGGCCACACCCCCAACTTCCGCAACATGCTCCTTGCATTGAAGGAAGAGGATGACAGCAAGGACTGGAAAACCCTGCTCTACACCCTGTTTCCCAACCAGCCCGCCCGCCAGGCCGTGCGCGTCGCCGGCCTGCCCAAGCCTTACGGCAAGGGCGGATACTGATCAGGGGTCAGGGGCCGAGATCCAGGATTCAGGGAAGGTGCGGGCACCGCCCGCGCATTTTTCCCTAAACTCTGAATCCTGACCCCTGAATCCTGACCCCTGACATGCACACCACCCTGATCAGCACCGAGGAGCTCGCCGCCCACTTGGGCGACCCGCACTGGGTCATCATTGATTGCCGCTTCACCCTCAACGACCCGACAGTCGGCCGCAATGCCTTTCAAACGGCCCACATCCCCGGGGCGTTTTACGCCCACCTGGACGAGGATCTCGCCGGGCCCATCGGCGCGGGCACCGGGCGCCACCCCCTGCCCGATCCCAAGGTCTTGTCGGACAAGCTTTGCCGCTGGGGGGTGGGGATCAACAAGCAGGTGGTGGTGTACGACGACAGCTACGGCTCCATCGCGGCACGCCTGTGGTGGATGATACGTTGGCTGGGCCACCCTTCGGTTGCGCTGATGGATGGCGGCTATCAGAAATGGGTGCGGGAAAAACGCCCCATCACGGCCGAGACCTGGGCCGCGCCCTCGCGCGGAGTATGCCCGTCGCTCCCGGAGCGCAGCCAATGGATCACCGCCGATCAGGTGGCCGCCAAGCTTGGACGAAGCGATTTCAAGCTGCTTGATGCGCGGCCGGAAATGCGTTTTTCTGGCGCGGTCGACACGATCGATCCGGTCGCCGGGCACGTGCCCGGCGCAATCAACTGGCCATTCGACGAGAACCTCGACATGGACGGAACCTTGCTCGCGCCCGAGGCCTTGCGCGAAATGTATCAGGCGCTGTTGGATGGCACGGCACCGGAACAGGTGGTGCACATGTGCGGTTCCGGCGTCACTGCATGCCTCAGCTTGCTGGCCATGGAAGTCGCCGGGCTGCCCGGTTCCAAGTTGTATGCCGGGTCGTGGAGCGAGTGGATCACCGACGCGACGCGCCCGGTCGCCACAGGAGATTAAACCATGGCCATACGCGTCAAGACCCAGTGGCACAACGATGGGGACGAACCGCGCGGCCCCGAGGAAGTTGCCACCGCCATCGCTACCAACGTGTGGAAGTTGGCGGACCTGGGCGTGATCAACCTGTCCAAGGCCGACTACGACATCATCACGCCGCAGCGCGGTTTCACCATCATCACCGAGTTCATTGCGTTCCTCGTGCACATGACCGACCGGCTGGTATATGGCCGGCTCGACGATGAAGACCGGGCCGCCCTGATCAGGGCCATGGTAATTCGCCTGGCGGAAATCATGGAAGGCAACATCCATTCCGTGCTCGGCGACCATGATCACCCCTATCAGCAGGCCTTTATCGACAAGGTCAACCAGCGCATTGCCGATTATTCCACCTTCGAATTCCCCAATAATGAGCCAGGCTATGTGGAGCTGCGCTATTTGGGCAATGCCATGCGGGACATCATGGAGGGTTCGGACCAACCCTGGATCGTCGACCAGGTGCGGGAGATCGAGGTGCCGATCATGATGAAAGACATGAAGAAGACCATCGACGGCTTCTTCCCGACCGCCGGAAACGAAGCAACGTGATCCCTCGCGGCAGCCCCTTTCATCCGGACAACGCCGCCGGCTACCGGACCTGGCGCGCAGCCAAACTGTCGGGCTATCCGCGGTCCGCCGGTGAGTTGATCGTCGAAGTGGCAAACCCCAAGGCCCTTGCCGCGGTCGAGCATGAAGCCTTGTTGGCGCGCTGCCGCAAGGCCAACATGGCGATCTATGCCACCAATCGGGGCAACGCACGGGACAAGACCATACTTCTCGATATGGGGCGGCAGTTCGGGTTGAACCGGCTGGACGCGAATTATTTGTCGGATGAAGATGCGGTCAGCACCCTGACAGTCGCCGAAAAAGGCCATGTGAAGGGCGAATTCATCCCCTATACCAATCGTCCCATACGCTGGCACACGGACGGCTACTACAACATTCCCGACCGGCGCATTCGCGGCATGAGCCTGCACTGCGTGCAGCCGGCGCCATCCGGCGGCGAAAATGCCCTGCTCGACCACGAGATCGCCTATCTGCTGCTGCGCGACGAAAACCCTGAATACATCCGCGCCCTGATCCGCGAGGATGTCATGACCATCCCGCCACGGGAAGACGAATCCGGTGTCGCCCGTGCCGCCGAAACCGGCCCCGTATTCGATATGCTCGAAGGCGGCCAGCTCTACATGCGCTATACGGCGCGGACCAAGAGTATTGTCTGGAAACAGGATGAGGCGGCCCAGACCGCCCTGGCCGCGCTTCAGCGCATACTTGCCGACGGGTCACCCTATGTGTTCAAGAGCCGTCTTGACGCCGGCATGGGCCTGTTGTGCAACAACGTGCTGCACGACCGCACCGGCTATGTTGACGATCCGAGCGCTCCGCGCATGCTTTACCGAGCGCGCTACATCGATCGCATCAGCGGGACCTGAATTGAAATTGTTCCCGACGCCGACAATGGTGCGATCATAGGCGACTGGAGGAGGCCATGCCACAACTGCTCGCCCTTTCCCGCGCTGCCCGTCTGGTAGGCGTACCGCGCGCTGCCCTGCAAAAGCGGATTCAGGAGGGCAGCCTGCACTCTTATGAGGGAATGATTTCGACCGAAGAACTTCTGCAAGCTTATCCGGAAGCCCGCCTGGAAGACTCGGGCCTGCTGGAAAAAACCACCCAGATCAAACAGGAGGCATTCGGTCGCCGGGTGCGCGATCGCTTGCTGCCGCCCAAGGAAGTGCTGGCCGAGCGCCTGTTTGAACAAAGCCGTGAACTGGCAGACGTCAAGACCCACCTCAAGCGCTATCATTCCCTGGTCATCGCCATGCAGGGCCAACTACAGGAAATGTCCCGACGTGCACCGGACGATGCCGAACGCAAAACCCTGGCTGCGCTGGACGACTGGATCGAACAACAGTTGCAAACCGTGCTGGATACCCAGGCCCCCAGCGCCCTCGCAATCATGGATGATATGCTGCGAGTCATGAGTGCTCACGTTACCATCCAGCCCAGCCGCCATGACTTTTTTGTCGAGGGCACCGACACCCTGCTCGAGGCCGCCCTCAAGTCCGGTCTCGCCCTGAACTACGGCTGCAGCAGCGGCAATTGCGGTCTTTGCAAGGCCCGCGTTGTGGATGGCCAGGTGCTCAAGACCCGCCATCACGACTATGTTCTGTCGGAAGCCGAAAAGCAGCAGGGCTATTGCCTGATGTGCAGCTACACCGCTGTTTCCGACCTTACCCTGGAAGCCCTCGAAGCAAATTCAGCCAAGGATATTCCGTCCCAGGAACTGGCGGCCCGCATCAAGTCCGTATCGCTGTTGGCGCCAGACATGATGCTGTTGCATCTGCAAACGCCGCGTTCCCACCGCCTGCGCTTTCTCGCCGGGCAAACTGTCACTCTGGGTCTGCCCGGGGCCGGCAGCGCGGAATTTCCCATCACTACCTGCCCGTGCGACGACCGCAATTTGCAATTTCACATCGAGCGCGGCCAAGGCGGCGCATTTGGCGAAAAGGTGTTTGCCGGCATGAGCAATACCGAGAGCATCAGCGTGTTCGGGCCTTGGGGAGATTACGACTACAAGGAGGACGGACAGCATGAGACGCTGTTTCTGGCCTTCGGAAGGGGCTTTGGTCTGATAAAGAGTCTGATCGAACATACCATGGCGCGCGAATCGGCCGATGATATGCTCCTCGTCTGGGCCGGTTATCCGCCCAATGGCCACTACATGTTCAACCTGTGCCGGTCCTGGACCGACGCCCTGGACAACTTCCGTTTTGTCCCGGTGACCGTAGCCGGGCAGAATCCCGTCGTGGAAGCAGCCTGGACTGTGGACAAACTGCTCGCCGATCATCCGGAGACCCGCGACTACGACATTTACCTGGCCGGGCCTGACGTCTACGTTGGACCTGCCGCAGAAAAACTCAAGGCTGCCGGCATCAGCGAACAACAACTGGTTGCGCTGGCGGTCTAGTCCGGCGCATTTCACTTTAGGAATATCATGGCTGACGATATCAACGAACCGAACAACGAGCGCCGCATTCTGCGAGCGATGCGCAAAACCCTGACCAGCGTGATCAAGGACGCCACTCCGCGCCCCGACATGCCCGGCTTTCTTTCAGACAACACTGTGGAACAGATTCGCGATTGTCTGGGCATCATCTCCCTGCGCGAAAAGGAACTGGCGGAGGCACTCGAACTCACACCTGCCAAGCCTATGTATCCTGACCAGGAGCGCACCGTCAAACAAGTTCAGATCAAGACGCCGGGCAAGAGTGACGGCAAGCACTGAGCCCGCTCAGACCGGGCGCGAACAACGTGTCAACGCATACACCGATCATCTTTTAGGTATACAAACATGAGCCAATTCGGATTTGATGTACAGACAGCCGGCCCGTTCGCGGCGGCAGTGGACAAAGTGACGGCGGCCTTGAAGAGCGAAGGTTTCGGCGTGCTGACCGACATCGACGTGCAGGCGACCTTGAAAGCCAAGCTCAATGTGGAAGGTCGGCCGTACCGCATCCTGGGCGCCTGCAATCCCCCTCTGGCTCACCAGGCCTTGAGTGCTGACGCCGACGTGGGCCTGCTGTTGCCTTGCAACGTGGTGGTGCGGGAGGAGGTGGACGGCAAGATCACAGTTTCCTTCCTCGACCCGGATGTGATGGTAAAGCTGGTGGACCATCCCGAGATTCACAAAGTGGCGGTCGAGGCGAAGGCCCGCCTGCTGCGTGTAAGAGACAGCCTGGCGGGTTGAGGCACAGATAGCGGGCGCGCTGCGTGTATGAAGCTGGTTGAAATCATCGCCGACGAAGGCAGCGCGGATACCATCCAGGCGATTTCGGTTAACTGCAAGGCCTACGACTTTCGTCCCGGGCAGGTCGGGGCGGATGGCTTACAGGCCATGCGGTTGCTGGTGGCCAATGATCAGGTGCAGAAGGTACTGGACGCCTCGCAGAACGTGCTGGGCGCCCAACCCTCGGCCCGTGTTCTGGTCATACCTGTAGAGGCAACGCTGCCTCTTCCGACAGAGGAGGAAAGCCGCAAGGAGAACTCGGCCGCGGCGATACGTGAAGCCTTGTATAGTGAAGTGGCAAAAAATGCCCAGCTCAACCTGAATTTTGTCGTTCTCGTCGTCCTCTCGACCATCGTTGCAGCCATCGGGCTGATCGAAAGCAACGTGGCGGTCATCATAGGAGCAATGGTCATCGCACCGCTGCTCGGTCCTAACCTCGCTCTCGGACTGGGCACTGCATTGGGTGATTTAAACCTGATGCGACGTGCGTTGCTCGTGACCACCGTCGGAGTAGGTATGGCCATTGCCCTGTCGGTGGCGATAGGCCTGATCTGGCCATTCCCCCTCACCAGCCCCGAATTACTTGCGCGTACCGACGCAGGCCTGGACTCGGTGGCACTGGCTCTAGCTTCCGGAGCAGCGGCTGCGCTTTCGGTAACTTCCGGCCTGTCCAGTGTGCTTGTCGGCGTGATGGTCGCCGTCGCGCTGCTTCCCCCCGCTGCTGCGCTCGGCCTGATGCTTGGTCACGGTCAAGTCGAACTGGCAGTCGGAGCAACGCTGCTGCTGGCCATCAACCTGGTGTGCGTCAATCTGGCAAGCAAACTGGTGTTCCTGGTCAAAGGCATACGCCCGCGAACCTGGTGGGAAAAGGAAAAAGCCAAACGCGCCATGGCCGCATACCTGATTGTCTGGGTCCTGACGCTCGCCATTCTCCTGTTCGCCCTATACGTCCGCGGGCTCGATCGCTAGAACGGCATCTTGAATCCGGGCGGCAACGGCAGGCCCTGAGTCAGGCCACCCAGCTTTTCCTGCGAGGTCGCTTCAGCCTTGCGGATCGCATCGTTCATTGCAGCGGCAATCAGGTCTTCCAGCATTTCCTTGTCATCCATGGCGCTCGGGTCGATGCTGACTCTGCGCACGTCGTTGCGGCAGGTGACGACCACCTTGACCATGCCGGCGCCGGCCTGGCCCTCCACTTCGATGTCGGCCAACTGGGCCTGCGCCTTTTGCATATTGTCCTGCATCTGCTGGACCTGCTTCATCAGATTGCCGATTCCGCCTTTGATCATGATATGTCTCCGTAAAAGTCAGCGCCGCGCGCTACCATCATTTTGAATGATGCGCGTCGCCAGGGTCGGCGGGCTTGATGGAAGCCTCGATGACCGTTGCGTCAAACTCATCCACCAGTTCACGAATGAATGGGTCGCTTTCAATCGCCGCCACGGCTTCGCTGTGCCGGCGGCTCTTTTCCCGATTGCGTATCTCCACCGGGGATAGCCCCTGGGTGCCACCGAGCTCGATTCGGACGTCCAGGTCATTACCCAACTGATCTTTGAGGGCAGCGACGAACTTGTCTTGAAAAGCTTTCTCGGCCAGGTGTTTATGTACCGGGTCCAGGGCGAATACCATCTTGCCCGGCTCGCGGCGAACCAGTTCGCAATGATCCGCCAGCATGCGAGCCATGCCGCCCAGGTTGAGGCTGGCGACCAGTTGGTGCCAGTCACCTTCAGGCATCGCTGCGGCAGACGCTAGTCTTGCGGGAGAATTGGCTGCTTGCTGCGGCTGGTCATTGTCTGCAGCTGGTCCTTTCGCGGGCGCAACAGCAGGGCCTGCACGGGACGGCAGCGGCGCAAGCTCAGTCGCCGGAACAAACGCCAACATGCGCAGCAGAGTCATGCGAAAGCCGGAGATCTCGTCCGGCGCAAACGGCAGATCCTTGCGGCCGTTGAGCACGATCTGGTAATAGAGCTGCACCGCCTCCCGGTCCAGTCCTTGTGCCAGCTCGCGGATGCGCAACGCATCGGCGTCATCTTCCCGGGAAGCTTCCGGTGCCAGTTGCACCTGGGCAATTCGGGTCAGCAAGGCGCCCAGGTCCTGCAGGATGCCGTCGAAAGAGAAGCCCTGGGCAGCCAGGTCCTCTGCCAAGTTCATCAGTTGGGTGGATTTCCCGGCCGCCAGCGCCTCGATCAGGGCAAACAGATGTTCGCTGCCGACGCTGCCCAGCATGGCTTCCACGGCCAGGGCTTCGAGTTTGCCCGAGCCGTAGGCGATGGCCTGGTCGGCGAGCGACAGCGCGTCGCGCATTGAACCATTTGCCGCGCGCGCGAGCTGCATGAGCGCGAGCGGTTCGGCAGGCACGTTTTCCTTTGCCAGCACCTCACCGAGATGGGACGCCACCAATTGCACCGGCATGGGCTTGAGATTGAACTGCAGGCAGCGCGACAGCACCGTGACCGGAATCTTCTGCGGGTCGGTGGTGGCGAGGATGAACTTGATGTGTGCCGGCGGTTCTTCCAGGGTCTTCAGCATGGAATTGAAGGCCGGTTTGGACAGCATGTGCACTTCGTCAATAATGTAGACCTTGTAGCGCCCGACCGTGGGCGCGTACTGGGCGTTGTCCAGTACCTCGCGCATGTTATCCACGCCGGTGTTCGAAGCGGCATCGAGTTCGAGCAGATCGACAAAGCGACCGGCATCGATCTGCGTGCAAGCGGAGCAAACGCCGCAGGGCGTGGCGCTGACGCCGGCTTCGCAATTGAGGCACTTGGCGATAATGCGGGCCAGCGTGGTCTTGCCCACCCCGCGGGTGCCGGTAAACAGATAGGCGTGATGCAAACGACCCTGGGTGAGCGCGTTGGACAGCGCCTGGACCACATGCTCCTGGCCCTTCAGATCGGCAAAGCTGCGCGGCCGCCACTTGCGCGCAAGAGCCAAGGCCGCCTGGGAAGTTTCGCCGAATAAATCACTCATGGCTGGATTTTAACAGACCAACATCGCAGTCCCGGAGCAATCAAACCGCCTGGTGCTAGAACTCCCAGGCGAAGCGGATTTGCTGGAAGTTGATCCCATCGTTGGGACGCTTGATGTCGGCATTGGATACATGCTGAAAGCGATAGCCAAGGTCGAACTGTGCACGATCACCAAACAGAATGCCTGCGCCCAGGTGATCGCCGAACTGGAATGCGCTGCCCATGTCGCGCCTGGTGTTGACATGGGTGTGATCGATGAAATGCGCCCCGATTGCGCCATCGAAATAGGGCCGGATGCCGGTACTTGCTCGATTGCGAAATCGAAATACCGGCGTCAGGCCAAAGTCCCAGATATCCTGGCCGCCCGCTGCGGAGCTGCGCCAGCGGCCGATCGATGCCTCCCAGTAGCCGGTGAGGTACCAAGTACCACCGGTAAACCACTGGCTCTCCCAGGGTCTGACATAACTGACCTGACCCGTGTCGGTCGCATCGCCATGCCCCGCCTGGACGGCAATACTGTCTGCTGCGCGGGCATTGAGTGAAATTCCCGCGCTCATCAGCAGCAAAGACAACACCAATCTGTTCATGTTTGACGCTTAGGACCAAGCAAGATAGGGTGGCGAGCCTTGACCCCGGCACTGGTAACGATCCGCTGTGGCTGCTTCCTTCCGGACCTGACCAGGTTCACGGGGCTGCCATGCGGGGAGGCCCGCCGCCGCTATTCTATCCTACTGCTCGTCCAGCGGCGCCTTGATGCGTCTGGCCTGCACCGCGGCGGCCAGCTCGCGCAGCAATGGCTCCGTTTCGTCCCAGCTGATGCATGCGTCGGTGATAGACAACCCATATTCCAGCGGTTTGCCGGGACACAGATCCTGGCGCCCGGGCTTGAGGTGGCTTTCGATCATCAGCCCGATGATGCGATGGTCGCCGCCTGCAAGCTGGCGCGCCACATCATGCCCCACTTCAATCTGCTTCTGATACTGCTTGCTGGAGTTGGCGTGGGAAAAATCGATCATGACCTGCTGGCGCAATCCCGCTGCGGCCAGATTCTGGCACGCGGCATTGACGCTTTCTGCGTCGAAATTGGGCTTTTTGCCGCCACGCAGGATCACGTGGCAGTCCTCGTTGCCGGCGGTCTTGAACACCGCGACGTAGCCGGCCTTGGTCACCGAGATGAAATGGTGGCGCGCGGCCGCCGCCTTGATCGCATCCACGGCGATTTTGATGCCTCCATCGGTGCCGTTCTTGAATCCAATCGGACAGGATGAGCCCGACGCCAGCTGGCGATGCGACTGCGACTCGGTGGTGCGAGCGCCAATTGCACCCCAGGCCACCAGATCGGCAATGTACTGGGGTGATACCAGATCAAGGAACTCGGTGGCGGCTGGCAAACCCATTTCATTGATTTGCAGCAGGAGGCGACGCGCCAGATGCAGGCCCGCCTTGATGTCGAAACTTTCATCCAAGTGGGGATCGTTGATCAGGCCTTTCCAACCCACAGTGGTGCGTGGTTTCTCAAAATAGACCCGCATGAGGATGACCAGGTCATGCTGCAACTCGTCCGCCAGCCTCTTCAGGCGCGCCGCGTAGTCGAGCGCGGCCTTGGAATCGTGGATGGAGCAGGGTCCGACGATCATCACCAACCGGTCGTCCGCGCCACGCAGGATGTCATGCACCTGGTTGCGCGCTTGAAACACGGTTTTGGTTACCGCATCCGTGGCCGGCAGTTCCTGCATCAACTGCATCGGCGGCAGCAGTTCATCCCCTTGTTCTATACGGGTATCGTCAGTTCGGTAGTGGGTCATCTCGGTTCGCTTTCCGCCCCCAAATAAAAAACCGCCAGGGGGCTGGCGGTCTCTTGGGGAATCACGTCGCTTGCGCTACTTGCTCCCGACCGCCGCTGGCGTGGGAAGGAAAAGGAAGGCATATGCACAAGTCGTGTTCACGCAACAAATGCTATCAGAGCGTCCCCCTTGCAGCAAGCCTTTGAACCTATTCCCACGGCGGCCTGCAAGTGGCGCCGTAGCCGCATCAAAGGCTTTCGTGGGCGCCGTCGCAGAACGGTGCCTCGGCCGACCACTTGCAACCACACAGTGAAACAGTCCCTTTCTGCTCGATGGAAAATTCCACCGGCTGAAACTCGGTGCCCGAATGCGAGCCGTCGCAAAAAGGCTGGTTCCTGGACCGGCCACAGGCGCACCACCAGTAGGTGCCTGGCTCCAGTTCCACGTCGAAAGGCGCCTTTTGCGCAATGACCGGGTCGTCCATCGTTACTCCATTTCGTTTCGGAAAGACGCCCATTATATGCGCCGCTTCATGATTCCCGGCATGGCAACATACGCCGGGTCATTCCGGCTCGCGCCCCAGCTCACAACAGGGAGCGCCCGGCTCAGACGCGAGACTGATGACTGCACCGGTTACCGGATTGGGACGGAACACCGTAACGCCCTTGAGTCCCAGCCGCCACGCCTGGGCATACACATCCTGGAACGCGGCGAAGCTCATCGCTGCCGGGCCGTTAATGGTTTTGGAAATGGCATTGTCCACAAAGGGCTGGAGGGCCGCCTGCATCGCGAGGTGATCTTGTGGATTCAGCTCATCCACGGTCACCAGGGCGGGTGGCAAGCCCGCATGATTGACGCGCCACAGCCGGACCGACATGGCCTCCAGCGTGTGGCTGCACAGCCGGCCTTCGGCGTCACGGATACGACGTTCGTAGCGCACCGCCGGCAAGGGTTCAATGCCGCTCGACACGTTGTTGGCCAGCAAGCTGATGGTGCCGGTCGGCGCAATCGCCAGCAGATGGCTGTTGCGGTTGCCATGGATGGCGATGCCATCGCGCAACGTATCCGGCAGGCTGCGGATGAAGGGCGCAGCCAGATATGCATCCTTTTCGAACCGGGGAAACGGACCCTTCTCCCGGGCCAAGTCGATGGACGCGCCATATGCTGCATCGCGCAGGGTTCGCATGATGTCGCCCGCCAGTTGTCGCGCCTCTTCGCCCCCATAGCGCAGCCCTAACATGACCAGCGCATCCGCCAGCCCGGTAATGCCAAGCCCGATGCGCCGCTTGGCGTGCGCCTCGCTCGCCTGCGCAGGCAAGGGATAGCGCGAGGCTTCGATCACATTATCCAGCAGCCGCATTGCCCACGCCGCCGCTTGAGCCAGGGCGGAAAGGTCCAGCCGGGCTTGCGGAGCGTATGGTTCCTGAACAAAGCGGGTCAGGTTAAGGGAGCCGAGATCACAGGCGCCATAAGGCGGCAGTGGAATCTCGCCGCAGGGGTTGGTGGCGCTGATGTGTTCGCACCAGGCCAGGTTGTTGCGCTGATTGATGCGGTCGACAAACAGCACGCCAGGTTCCGCGCAGTCGTAGGCAGCCTGAGTGATGCGACTCCAGAGCACACGCGCCTTGAGCGTCTTCACAACGCGGCAGGGCTCCGGCTGCTGGGCCCCGCTCCAGCGCCGTTCGATTACGGATCCCTGGCCACTTACAGAATGTGCCGGGAATACCAGCGGCCACTCGGCGTCCGCTTCCACTGCCTGCATGAAGGCATCACTGACAAGCACGGAGACATTGAAGTTACGCAACCGCGAGGGATCGCGCTTGGCGTCGACGAAGGTTTCGATATCCGGGTGATCGCAGCGCAGGGTCGCCATCATGGCGCCGCGCCGGTTGCCGGCGGAAATCAGTGTGGCGCACATCGCGTCCCAGATATGCATGAAGGAAACCGGACCCGAGGCGGTGCTCCCCACGGTTCGGGCCGCCATGCCGGACGGCCGCAGGGTGGAGAAGTCATAGCCCACACCCCCGCCCTGCTGCATGGTGCGCGCGCCTTCCTTGAGGGCGTCGAAGATGCCATCCAGGGAATCCGCAATAGTGCCCATGACAAAACAGTTGAACAGCGTCACCTGACGCGCGGTTCCGGCTCCGGCCAGAATGCGTCCGCCGGGCAGGAACCTGAAATCTTCCAGCAACTGATAAAACCGCTGCTCCCAGCCTGCCTGGTCGTTCGCCTCTACGCCGGCGAGCGCACGTGCCACGCGTCGCCAGCTCGCCGTGATGCTGGCCTCCGGCGCTCCTGACGCGTCGAGTGCCCGGTATTTCTGTTGCCAGATCAGTTCGGAAATTGCGGTTTCGAAAGGGTAATCAGGCATCGCAAGGTCCAGCATTGTGAGCGGTCGCTTCCATGATAGCCCCAGAGGCAACAAACCCCGCTCGCGGCGGGGTTTGCGGCGTCCAGACAGCCTGGATCGCGTGGATAAGCCGTGACTCAGTGGTCTGGATTCTTCGCCAGCGGCTTGAGGAATGTAACGACGTTGGAACCTGGCGCATTCTTGCTTGCGCAACTGCCCTCGCCTACTCCGGCATCCTGTTCGGCAGCGTGCAGCAGGTTGATCACTTCCACGTAGAACTTGTCCTTCACCATCATCAGCGCGGTCAGACCGCCATCATTGCGCGCCAGGATGTCCGCGCCATTGGCCAACAGCGCCTCGCAAACGCCTGCTTCACCGTAGCCCGCAGCGAGCATCAGGGGCTGGATGCCGTAACCGATCTTGGCATTCACATCACAACCGGCCTTGGCCAACACTTCGACCACATCGGCAAAGCCGCGGTCCAGGTCACTGTTGTAGACGGCCTTGTGGATGGCGTTCCAGCCCAGTTCGTCGACGGCACCGACATCCGCGCCAGCGGCTATCAAGGCGCGCACCATCTCCACGTTGCCGCCGTGCGCCGCGTTCATCAGGGGTGTGGCCCCGTAGCTATCCCGCGCATTGGCATCGGCACCGGCCGCGATCAGCTCCCTCGCGCGCGCCACTTCGCCCGCGCGAACGGCTTCATGCAATTGTTCAGACATGGCTCGTCTCCACTTTAATATTCAATCCAAAAATCCGGCCCACCCGGAATACCCGACTATTATAGTCGGGTAATACCGTGTTTGACCAGCCCTAGGGGAACCCTTTGAAAATCAAGACGTCAATTTGCCAGTGGGCCCGATGTCTAGCCGGGCCACATCACCTCACCCCAGGGGAGGATACGAAAATTTGATTAAGGAGACAGTCATGCACGCAAATATCGCGGTACCCCGCCTTTCTGCATTCCCACGCGCGTCAAGCACGGCATTTACCAAGTTGTAAGGAGACAAGCATGCAACCCAAGACCAAGATTTATACCTTCGGTACGTTGGCAGCCGCCAGCACCTTCGCCCTCGGCCTGGCAATAAACGAAATACCTTGGTCGCGCTCAGTCGCGGCCGTCGCTCCACCCAGTGTTGCCACAAGTGTTGCCACACAAGCTGCCGGCTTGCCGGATTTCGTCCCCCTGGTCCAGAAGAATGCCGATGCGGTTGTCAATATCAGCATTGAACGTTCGGCACAGGCCGAAACCCTGCCGAACCCGCACGAGTGGCAGGACCTTCCCGACGGCTCCCCGCTCAAGGACTGGATGAAACATTTCTTCGACCAGCCCAACGGCATGCCGCGATCCGGGACCGAGCCGGTTCACACATTGGGTTCGGGCTTTATAATCTCGCCGGATGGCTACATCCTCACCAATGCGCATGTCATCGATGGCGCCAAGGAAGTCACCGTCAAGTTCAATGACCGGCGCGAGCTGAAGGCCAAGGTCGTGGGCGCGGACAAGCTCTCCGATGTGGCGCTCATCAAAGTGGATGCCAGAAACCTGCCGACGGTTGAAATCGGCGACGCCAAAGCGCTCAAGGTCGGCCAATGGGTGGTGGCCATCGGGTCGCCGTTCGGCTTTGATCATTCCGCCTCGCAGGGTATCGTGAGCGCGCTGGGCCGCAATCTCCCGGATGACACCTATGTGCCCTTTATCCAGACCGACGTGCCCATCAATCCGGGCAACTCGGGCGGACCGCTGATCGACCTCAACGGCAAGGTGGTCGGAGTCAATGCCCAGATCTACAGCAGGAGTGGCGGATACATGGGCTTGGCCTTCACCATTCCAATCGACATCGCGATGAATGTGGTCGACCAGATCAAGGCGAGTGGGCATGTCACCCGGGGTTGGCTGGGGGTGTCGATCCAGAACATGAACCAGGACTTGGCGAGTTCATTTGGGCTTGGGATGCCGCAGGGCGCCTTGGTTGCCGAAGTACTGCCGGACAGTCCCGCCGCCCAGGCCGGAATCAAGAGCGGGGACGTCATTCTGAGCTATGCAGGCAAGCCGGTTGAGAGTTCCAATGATCTGCCGCCGCTGGTGGCTTTGAGCAAGCCAGGCGAGACCGCCCAAGTCGAGATACTGCGCGACGGTCACAAGCGTGACATCGCCGTCACCATCGCCAGGCTCGCGGAGGAAAAGGCAAGCCGGCTGGCGAGCGGTGAGCCCGCCCCGTCACGGCTCAATTTGGCAGTGGAAAATCTCTCGGCGGCCGAACGTACCCAACTCGGCGTTGATCGCGGCGTCCGGGTTACCGAAGTCGGGCCAGGCCCCGCCGAGTCGGCAGGCATCGAGCCGGGCGACATCGTGCTGTCCCTCGACAACAAGGACATCCACAGCGCAGACCAGATGAAACAGCTGGTGAATTCGCTGCCCGGCGGCAAGCCGGTGCCGCTGCTGATCAAGCGCAACGACGGCATCCTGTTCCTGGCCGTACGTCCCGGGGAGGCCAACAAGGGATAATCCGCCGACATGGCGCCACGGCTCTTGGTATCATGGTCAACCTAGCGCGTCCACGCGTCCTGCCATTCGATACCAAGGGGCGGACAGACAGGGTCCGGGGTCAAACCCGGCCCGGATCGTCTGTCCGAAAAATCCATGAGCGCCATATTGCTCTCGTTCGCGACCTTCTTTTCGACCCTGATCGGGGGCCTGTTTGCGCTCAGGCTCCGCGACCGGTTGCACCTGGTACTCAGCTTCACTGCCGGTGTGCTGCTCGGGGTGGTGAGTTTTGACATCCTGCCCGAGATTTTCCGCCTCACCCATGAGCAGGGAATAAATCCAGAAGGATCGATGATCGCCCTTCTGGGCGGCTTTCTGCTGTTCCACGGACTGGAAAAATTCGTGCTGGTCCATCACGCGCACGAAACCGATTACGCCGCGCATCATCATCCACGAATGGGGGTGTTCTCAGCTCTTGCCTTGATCGGCCACAGCTTTATGGATGGCGTCGGTATCGGCCTAGGCTTTCAGGTTTCCACTGCGGTCGGCATCACCGTTTCTATCGCGGTCATCTCGCACGACTTCTGCGACGGCCTCAACACGGTGAGTCTGATGCTGGTACACAAGAACACCGCGCGCCATTCACTGATCATGTTGGGATTGGATGCGCTCGCGCCCGTGCTCGGCGCCGCCTCGACCTTGGCCTTCCAGGTCCCGCCTGCAATCCTGAGCATCTACCTGGGGTTTTTTGCCGGCTTTCTGCTGTACATCGCCGCCTCCGATGTCTTACCCGAGGCCCATTCCCGCGCGCCCTCCTCCATCGCCCTGGGCCTGATCGGGCTCACATGTCTGGGCGCGACATTCATCTACTGGGTCGTTCGGATGGCTGGCTAGCCTCCATGCGCGAAGGCGCATTGCCGCGTGGCAGCTCGGAAAGGTTTCCCTTAGTCTTCCTGATACCGGTCAAGACGATGCAGCGCGATAACAAGTCCGATTGTGGCGATCATCAGGAAGAGTGGTCCAAACAGCCAGAACACCAGGGGAATCGCGAAGAAGAAGGCGCGCATGCCAACTGCGATCATGTACCCCGCCTGGTTCATTCTCCTGGCCACACTTTCGTGCGCCAGCACTGGGTTGGCTGCCTGGGCCTCTCGCGGCACGTTGAGCATGAACAGGACTTGATTGGCCAATCGTATGGCCAGTGCATACGCGAAGAAGGCGATAATGAAGTCCGCCAACAGACACATGACCTTGACAATCCACAGCGCCTTCAAGTGCGAGCCGATGAAACTGATTGCGTGCCAGCTGTGGGTAATGTTTTCGGCCTGACCGGATAGCGTGAGCGTCCCCATGATCAGCAGCGAGGCCGTGGTGGCCATCATGATGCCGACCATGATGAAATTGCGCAAACTCTGAACGGCCATCACCTCGTAGCCGGAATTAGTCATGACATTTTTGACCCACAGCGAACGGGCAAGGGCGTTCACTCCATGGATGGAATAGGTCGGATCGCGTCGGATACGGGCATACAAGCGGAAATAATAAAGGCCTATCAGCAACAGACTGAAGAGGGCGGCGCTCATATCGACGCCAAACTCCTGATACCAGGGGAGGTCGTGCATTAGATCATTCCTGCTTCATGGTTGATGCTTGTTCAATTGATTATGACTACGCTAGCAATATATGAGCCAATGAGCCAATCTTAACGTTCGGAGATATGCTTGTTGACAACCAAGTCTCGTTGCGGGCGGCTTGAATGCATCCTGCTTGGATCGGCATCGGCGCTCGGAGGAGAGACTCCTAATCAGAATCTAAGTTTCAGCCGCCTGCGCCTCGCTTAATGCTTCTTCCTCGGAAGGCGCTTCGCAAGTTTTCTCGGCACTGAGGAATGCGTGGGAAAGGGCGTGATAGATAGGCTGGGGGCAAACCAGGTGGGAAACTCCATAGGCGATGAATGAGGTCGTAATCAGAGCCAGCAGCATGTCCTGATCGTTGGTCATTTCCATCACAATAACAAAGGCCGTCAAGGGTGACTGCACGACGCCCGCAAAATATCCCACCATGCCGAGCAAGACCATCACTGCCATGGGTGCCACTGGCAGCCAGTGGCCGAGATCGGCGCCGACTCCGGCGCCCGTGGCCAAGGAAGGCGCAAAGATGCCGCCAGGGATGCCACTGAGATAGGAGGCCAGAGTGGAGGCAAACTTGGTCACGGGGTAGATGGGGTCCCAGACCGCCTTGCCGGTGATGACTGCCTTGGCCGCCTCGTAGCCCGTGCCGGAAGACGTATAGCCGGAGACATATCCAATGATGGCCACCGCCAGTCCACAGGCCAGCGCCACTATGTAAGGGTG
Organism: uncultured beta proteobacterium; assembly: GCA_963782495.1. GTDB lineage: Bacteria > Pseudomonadota > Gammaproteobacteria > Burkholderiales > Thiobacillaceae > DASQBT01. The sequence continues at coordinate 458,099 of CAWAJU010000009.1, forward strand.
CTGCCGTACCACTGGTGCCAAACGCCGGGATCCGCTGATCAGGGACGTCGCGAACAGACCGCCCAGCAGCCCACCGATCACACCGCATACTGGCACGGCAAGCCAGTCCGTGTAACCCCCCATGCTGGCGTTGGAGGTGCCAAAATAGTGATAGGGTCCAAGAGTACTCAGGGCGGTGACACCGGCAATCACAACCGCAATTGTCACAATGCCGCTGGTGCGCTGCTCGAAGCTCTTGCTCATCTCCTCGATGGCAAAGACTATCCCGGCCAGGGGCGTGTTGAAGGCAGCGGCGATACCCGCGGCGCCTCCGGCGAGTATCAGGCCACGCTCCATATAGTGGGCGGGAAAGCGCGACAGGCGACCCAGGGAATACATGATCGAGGCGCCCACATGTACCGAAGGGCCCTCGCGCCCAATGGAAGCACCCACAGCCAGTCCGCAAAGGGCCAACAGGATCTTGCCAATAACGATACGCAAGGAGAGCACCGCACTCTTGCGTCGCGACTCCAGCGCGGCAATGGCCTGAGGAATGCCACTACCTTGGGAGCCGGGGAACACGTTGATGGTTGCCCAAGCCAGACCGGTCATGACCAGTGGAGTGGCCAGCAGGGGTACCCAGGGACCAAGGCCGACCAGCCACTTGAAGACATATCCTGCCTGCTCCGCAAGGATGGCAAACAGGGCGCACAGACCCCCGACCAGTACAGCGCCGGTCCAGAACACAAGACGAACTTTCCAAGCCTTTGCGGAAAATAGCTTGCGCTGGTTGCGACGCAAGTGTTTACGCTGGGTTCCAGCAAAGAAATTCATCTTGTTCTGATCCTAAATTCAGTCCACATGGCCGCGCCATCCTGAACGCAGGCCGTTCCGTACGTCCGGTCTGCAGAATGCGCAGCAATAACTTGTTCAAATGTGTGAGTTTACACGGCGGGCGTGGCGGATACGCCGGCACCTGACGCTTCGGCGCGGGAGCAGACCAGAGCTACCGGCTGCCCAATACGACGTTGGCGGCGCCGCCTCTTTTCCGGCCTTCGCCGGGCACCCCCCTCAGGTCGGTGCGGCCGCCCCCACGCCAGGTATCAGCCGGGGCGTCTTCAACTCGACGACGCGCTCCCCCGACGCCATGGCCACCTTCCGCTCGGCAACGAACTCCACGCCCGCACATTCGGTGAAGCAGCGCGCCGTACAAGTGCGGCAGGTTGACTTGTCCAGTTTCTGGAATATGGCATGCAACGCAGCGGACTTGCCCTGGAAGATGTGGTTGGGATGAATCTTGTCCAGCGCATGGCATTCCTCCAGCGACTCCCACAGCCCCAACTTGACGTTGATCAGGTAGAGGCCACCCCCGATGGCACCGCGCCGTTCGGCCTCGTTGGCCAGGACGTCGGCGCCGGCAATGTCGACGAAGCTGATGCCCTGGGCGACGATGGCGAGATGTTTCTGCTCCGGGTGGTCCTGTTCCAGACGGGCAAGTTCCTCACGCATGTAGGCGACCGAGCCGAAGAAGATCGAGCCGTCAATGCGCATGATGTGCAGTTGGGGACATTCGCGCAGGTGGCCGTTGCTGCCCATGGTCGAGAACTTGCGGTTGGGCAGGTGAGGGTCGGGGACACGGGTGACGATGCGTGGCTTGGACACGCGCATCAGATACAGCACCAACGACAGCAGGATGCCGAGCATGATCGCGAACACGAGGTCGAGCGTGAGGGTCGCGGCAAAAGTGACGATGAATATTGCACGCTCGGAGTTGGTCGATCGCATGATGTGCTTGATCGCCGGAATGTCGATTAGACCCCAGGCGACGACGAACAGGATGCCGGCCATGGCCGCGTTCGGCAGGTATGCCACCAGGGGTGCAATCGCCAGGACGATGAAGATTTCCAAGACCCCTGCGGTCATGGCGCTCATGGGGGTCTTGGCACCGGCCTGGAAGTTGAGGCTGGTGCGGTTGAATGAGCCCGTAGCGACATAGGCGGAAAAGAAGCTGCCAGCGATGTTCGACAGGCCCTGGCCAATGAACTCCTGGTTGCCGTTGATCAACTGACCGCTGCGGATGCCGATGGCGCGGCCGATTGAAACAGCCTCAGTGAGCGCGAACAGGGTCATCGCCAAGGCACCTGGAGCGAGCTCTCGCATGGTGTCGAAAGAGAAGTCGGGCATCGACAGGGGCGGCAGGGTCTGCGGCAGCGCGCCAACGGTCTGTATATGGGTGATGTCGCCGCCGATAGACAGATTGAACGCCACGCCGAGGAAAGTACCGGAGAACAGGGCGACGATCAGAAACGGTACCCTTGGGTAACGATACTTCACAAACAGGCCGGAGACCAGTGTCAGCACGGCGATCGCTGTGATGTAGCCATTGATGTTCGGTATCTGATAAGCGAAATGCCCAAGGGTTTCAAACAGGTTGCCCCCGCGCGGCATAGGTACGCCAAAGAAATTCTTAAGCTGTTTGGCGGCGATGAGAATGGCAGCGCCGGTGGTGAAACCCACCACCACCGAATGGGAGATGAAGTTAACCAGGGTCCCCATACGCGCCAATCCAAGCGTCAGTTCGATCACGCCAACCATAAGGGTGATGGTAAAGGCGAGCTGCACATAGTGCGGCGACATCGGTGTGGCGAAGGCACTGAGAGTCGAGAACAGGACGATGGACGCGGCGGTGGTCGGACCCGACATCAGGTGCCAGGAAGACCCGAAGAGGGCCGCGATGATAGCTGGAATCATGCCACAGTAAAGGCCGTACTGTGGCGGCATGCCGGCAATCGAGGCGAAGGCCATTGCCTGCGGCACCACGACGATGGCCACGGTGAGCCCCGACACGAGGTCAGCTCGAATCGTTTGCGAATTGACTCGGTTCCGCCACGATAAGAATGGCAGCGCACGCAACTGCCATGCAGAATATGGTTTTTTGTTCATAAAACTCCCCTAAAAATGGAACCAGTGTCTGGCGTACGTCCGGCTTTCCGGAACACTTCCGAAATCGGTGTCAGCAGAATCGCTGGGCAATAATGCTTCCCAACCATGGGCCGCCAGGGGCGTCAACCCGGCCGTAAGTCACCCGCGGTACCTTCACTCCGGCACCGAAAGCGAACTCGCGCAAGAAACCGAACAGAGCCAGGCACACGGCGTGGACCAACGGCGCTTCCAGTGAAAGCTGATTAATGCCCCAGCTACCTGTAGGCTATCCGTCTGGAAACGACAATCGAGAAACGGTAATGCCGACGACCAAGTCTTCTTTGAGTGTTTTCCCCACTCCCGAAAGCCGCTCAAAGCGACCCGTCAGATGCGCCGGGAGGGACGGGGCAAATCCCCTAAAGCCATGTCTTCTCTATTACTTCCTGCGAGCAGCCCTCGCCATGCCAATACTCGCGCGAGCCGCTCTTACTTACTCGCATCGAGGGCATCACGTTGCTGTTGTTTTGCGCGGAGGCTTCGCATTCGACCATTCGGAGGAATTCACCAAGATTGCCCACATTGGCGAACCTGCCCACATCCCCTAACCATTTCAGTGTCCGAGAAAACAATTTGCCGCACTCCCAATATCGCTTCAAGCTTATCCGAGATGATATTAAGCAAGCAGTGTGCCACTAACATATATATATGTTTCTTAACGTATATCTCGCTCTTCTGATTAAACTTCACGATTGAAGTGTTGCAAATTTAAATAGTCCGGAAACGGCACATACGGGGGCAGCGAGCCAAACCGCGAGGCAACCACTAACGGAGCACACTGTTGCGTCACCACTTTGCACTGTTGTAAAATGCAACACGTATTTCTGGTCCCCGAAAATCGACATGCAAGCGTCTCTGCAAGGCAAGCTCAAACTCGGTTACCTTGTTGTCGCTATCCTGACCCTGGCGGTCTCCATCTATACGTTTGACAAGATTCACTTGGTGGAACAACGAGTTCTGCTTGGAGAGCGGGTGACCGAACTGTTTGACGTGGCAATGGAAATCCGGCGCTTCGAACGCAATTTTTTCCTGCACGGGCAAGAAATCGATCGAAGTGAAAACGCGCTTTACGTCGAGAAGCTGCGCAGGTTGCTGGACAAGAGTGAGGCAGATTTTTCCCAACTCGGCGCTTCGCAGCATGTAGGAACCCTGCGCCAGGATCTGGATGCCTACCAAACCTTGATGACGGAATATGCTCGCGCCGGGGCGGGCGGCGCCTCGCAAGCTGCTGAACTGGAGCCACAAATTCGGCGCAAGGGTCAGAACATAGTGGCCATCACCGAAGATGCGGCAACATCCGAACGGCGCATGGTCCGGACCTTCCTGCGAGATTTGAGATTCACCCTGGTGATCTATATCGCTGGTCTTGCCCTGTTGATGGTCGGTGTCGGACAAGCGTTGTCGCGTCAGGTTGTCAGGCCCCTGAGGCAGATGGTTGGCAGTGTTGAGGCAGCCCACCAGGGTAACCGCGCCCAGTTGCCCATGCCTTCACGGGACAGGGAAATCGTTGCCATCATCAATGCCTTCAACCAGATGCTGAAGGAACTGGAGCAGCGCCAAAAACACCTGATGCGCTCGGAAAGGCTGGCTTCCTTGGGAACCATGCTCTCCGGCGTAGCCCACGAACTTAACAACCCACTTTCCAATATCTGGTCCTCTTGCCAAATCCTCCTCGAAGAAATGGGTGAGGCGGATACGGAAACCCAGAAGAGATTGCTCTTGCAAATTGACGAGCAAAGCGAACGCGCCCGCCTCATTGTTCGTTCGCTGCTGGACTTCGCGCGCGACCGACATTTCAAGAAGGAGTCCTTGCTCTTACGCCCTCTGGTCGAACAGACCGTGAAATTTCTGAAGAGCGAAGTGCCGAAGGGCGTAAAAGTCTCGGTTGACATCCCGAACGACACGACGCTCCCTGCTGACAGACAGCGACTGCAGCAAGCCTTGCTAAACCTGATCAAGAACGCAGCGCAGGCGGTTGGAGATGCGGGGAAGGTTTCGGTCGCCGCACGCAGGGTCGCGCCCGCCGATCGAAGCAGTTCGACGTTTCCGTCTGGCTGCCAGGTAGAAGGTGACGCCCTCGACATCATGGTGGCCGATGACGGCCCCGGCATCCCACGGGAGTTATTACCAAGGATTTTCGATCCCTTTTTTACCACCAAGGAGGTGGGGCACGGAATGGGCCTTGGACTTTTCATCGTGTATGAAATCATTGATGAACACGGCGGTTGCATTGCTGCCGGCAACAACAGACCCAAGGGCGCCATATTCATAATCAGGCTGCCACTAAAGGCCGACTAAAGGGACGCTTGCCATGAAGGAAACAAACAAGAGATTCGGAAAGATCCTGATCGTTGATGACGAAGACGTCGCGCTGCAAAACCTGGAGCACGTGATGAAGCGCGAAGGCTACGACGTGACCACAGCGAGTACGGGCACCCAGGCGCTGGCACTGATTGGAAGTCAGCCCTTCGACCTGCTGCTGACAGACCTGAGAATGGAGAACATTGATGGCATGCAGCTTCTCAAGGCATGCAAGGAGCACCTGGTCGACGCTGAAGTGATAATGATCACCGGATACGCCACAACCGAATCAGCAGTACAGGCCATGAGGGAAGGTGCCTTCCATTACATTGCAAAGCCCTTCCGCCTGGACGAGGTGCGACAGGTTGTCGCCGAGGCGCTGGAAAAGGTTGCGCTCAAACGGGAAAACCGGGCGCTCCGCGAACAGTTGGCCAGCTTCCAGGGGCGAGTCAAGATCATCACCGAAGACACTCGCATGCAGAAACTGCTGGAGATGGCCCGACAAGTCGGACCAACGGGCTGCAATGTGTTGATCACCGGCGAATCAGGCACCGGCAAGGAACTATTTGCGCGCTACCTGCAGGAACATGGCGGTCGGCCCGACGGCCCGTTTGTGGCGGTGAACTGCGGCGCCTTCAACGAAGAACTGCTGGCCAACGAACTGTTTGGCAATGAAAAAGGCGCGTTCACCGGCGCTGTCGGCAAGGCCGGCCTGATCGAAGCCGCCAATACCGGCACACTCTTCCTCGACGAAGTCACGGAAATGTCCACGGCCATGCAGGTCAAGCTGCTGCGTGTGATTCAGGAACGGGAGGTGCAGCGTCTGGGCAACACAAAGCCCATCAAGGTGGACATCCGCATCTGCGCCGCCACAAACAGGGATGTGCCAGACCTGGTGAAGACCGGCCGATTCCGCCAGGACCTGTACTTCCGCCTAAACGTCGTCAACCTGCATATCCCCCCGCTGGCCGAGCGCCGCGACGACATCCCCCTGCTGGCCTACCATTTCCTCAACAAATGTACCGCACTGATGAAGAAGAAAGTCGCGCAAATCTCCTCTGAAGTGCTGGATCTGCTAAAGGATTACGATTACCCGGGCAATGTGCGCGAACTGGAAAACATCATCGAACGCGGTGTGGCGCTGTGCAATGGCAACGAGATAGAACTGGGCCACCTTCCAGACGCCGTGCGGAAGACATCCGAGCGCCCATTCCGCAAGCAGGATGGGCCGTTGCCCAGCCTTGAGGAACAGGAAAGAGACTATATCCAGTGGGTGCTGAAGGAAACCGCCGGCAACCAGACCGTGGCCGCCCAGATCCTCGGCATCGATCGGGTGTCGCTGTGGCGCAAGCTCAAGAAGACCAATGCAGAAAAGGCGTGAGCAGATCCCCCATCATCTGATAGCCGACCAAGGGCCATCGAAGCCACGCATTCCCTCAACCGCCCGCCGGCGCCAACAACTCCTCTCACGCGGCAACCCGGCGGCGCGACCCTGTTGTCCGGCCAAGAGCAACGGGCCCCCCTGAGGTGGTGTCGCCCAGGTACGGAGCCATTGCACAAGCTATCGACATTACTACTTTTATGCCAACGCTGGCCGCGATCAAAAGGGTCACTCCCACGAGGCGAAGACCGTAACCCCTGCGAACCAAAGAGCCCCTTTAACCTTTCTTAATTGTTGTCTAACATTCAATTAGGGACAAGCAGATCCGTTTGCCTCGATATGATTTTAGGAAAGGGGGTATGCAATGAAACTTAACACGACGCTTAAAGCGCTGGCAGTGGCCGTGGCGCTGGGCATGACAAGCATGGCAAGCGCTGATACGCCGCCAGGCGCGTCCGGGGCTTCCACGCCTCAAGCCACGCCGACGAATCCGACAACGACCGAAGGCTGGGCCCAGTTGATGTGGGACTTTACGCACAACCCGGTGGTATTGAAAGATCCAAAGGCCTTCGTGCCTTGGATGACGGCGGCGACCGAACCATCCTTCTACACTTCGCTGGGGATGCAGTCGCTTGACCCGGGTTATTGGGCCCTTGCGGCGAACAGCATGATGGATCCGCGCATGTACTCTGCATGGATGCCGCTCATGACAGATCCCAACGTGTATATGAAGTGGATGGCGGCCTCGTTGGATCCCAATTTCTACACTGCCTTACTGACCCAATTTTCTGATCCGGGCAAGATGATGCGCTGGGCACTGATGCCTGTAGACCCCAAAGTTTGGGGCCTGATGATGCAGTCGATGAATCCCGGGATGTACTTGAAGTGGATGATGGCACCGCTTGATCCGCACTGGATCCAGGCGATGTTGACACCGATGAACCCGAACGCCTACATGGGCTGGCTGGGTGCCACGATGAATCCCGCGTCATACGGGGACATGTGGAAGGGTTTCCTGACCGCACCCTCGACGCCGACGACACCGGCTTATGCCGCGCCGTCCGCTGCTCAGACGCCTTATCTCTTCAACCCGTTTGATTCGAATTCATGGACGCAGGCGTTCACGGTGCCCGGCACCACTCCCGTTCCGGCAGCCGGTCCGGGAACGGCACCCGGCGCAACGCCTTACATATTCAACCCATTCGATCCCAACGCATGGGCACGGATCTGGCAAGTCCCCGGTGCACCGACAGCTGTGCCGGCAGCACCTGCACCCCCCGCCGCGCAGTAAGCGGCTGGGCGACGGAACCCGCGCTTCAGCGCGGGTTTTTTTGTGTTCAACCTGCGAGAGCGCCCGTCGCCAATTCGTCGGCGTCAGCCAAACGATGCCAAGCTACCCGAGTGAATTAATCGGTCAAACCTCTATTGCCATCACTCTTGCGCGCGATGGCCTGACCAACGACGACACGCCTTTCGCTCAGATTGCGCAGAACGTTCTCGAACTTGAGTTTTCCGCATTGCCCATCAGCGAGTGCACCCCGAGGGGCGGTGGACTGGAAAGCTTGAACTTGTCCAATCCTGCGTTGAGCCAATCAAACAAGGCCTGACCCTTTGTCTTCTCAACCATGAATTGCAAAGTCCAGTTCTACCAGAATTTCCCGCACCACCTCGGGTGCTGCAAGGAAACTGATCGAAGCGCCTTCTGCACAAGGTACGGGATAATGCGCAGGGGTCTGATCTCCTTGAAAAATGCCGTGGAATAGCAACTGTTCTCCAGGAGCAACCGGCAAAATTACTGCCGGCGCTAGTTTTTCAACATATTTGCCCGTTGCTCGAAGGGTGTTCGGAATTACATCGAGGATCTGGCCCCGCCCACAGTAATGCTCAACTCGATTTCATGCTCCTTCCACGGTTCTCCTCCTTGGTCAGCCATGTCGCCTGCGATAAGCGCTACGGGGTGTTCCGTTCGGGTGTGATCCGGTATCAGTCGGTCTATGAAGGGCTGGGGGGTCCTGTGCTCGGCCATTGCTCCGCACGCTTCGCTGTCGGTCTTGGCTTGCCGCGATTCGTTACCCAGCGGTTGCCACCTATAATCATGGCTGGTCAAATTATGAGGAGAAAGAAATGGGGCTTCTAGACTCGATTCTTGAAGGTATGAAGCCTGGGGCACAACAGCAAAGCAGCATGGGCACCAAAGCCGCATTGGTGACGGCGCTGCTGTCCATGTTGATGAACAAGGGCGGCAGCACAAGCCAGGGTGGCGGCTTGGGCAACATTCTTGGCAGCCTGACTGGGGCCGGCAGTCAAGACGGCGGAGCCCTTGGCAGCATCCTCGGCGGTATGTTTGGTGGCGGCAGCCAGGCCGGCGCCACTGCCCCAGCGGCAGGTCTCGAAGGGGCGCTGGGCGGGCTGAGCGGCATACGCGATCTGTTCCAGAAAGCCGGCCTGGGCGAGCATGTCGATTCGTGGATCGGCACCGGCGACAACCACCCGGTATCAGCCGATCAAATCAAGCAGGCCCTGGGCGATTCCGGTCACCTCGGCCAACTTGCCCAGGCCGCAGGCGTCACCGAGCACGAAGCCGCCCATGACCTGTCCCAACTGCTGCCGGACATCATCAACCGCCTGACCCCGCAAGGCAGCATTCCTGCCGGTGGCGGCGATATTGCCGGCATGTTGAAGAACATGATGGGTCAGGCTTGACACCTGTATCGCGAGTCGTTTCCTAAGCGCAGATTTTCGACGTTTCAATGCGGCGCCACAGTCCGCGATTGAAATTTCGTATCTTCTTACGGTCTGATATCAACCGGGCTTGGACGCGGGATCCAATGAGCCTGATTGAAAAAACAGGAGATCAGTCTGCCGGGTGGCGGTCGATCTGATAAAGGGTGATGACCAGCCCTATCGTCGCAGCAACAAGGAAAACCGGGCCAAACAACCAGAACACCAAGTGAATTGCGAAGAAGAACGAGCGCATGCCAACCGCGACCATGTAGCCCGCCCGATTGAGCCGGCTGGCGACGTTCTCCCGTCTAAGGATAGGGTTCTCTTCCTGATCAACTTGCGTAACGTTGAGCATGAACAACACCTGATTGGCCAGGCGTATGGACAGGGCATAGGCAAAGAACGCAATGACAAAGTCGACCAGCAGGCACATGACTTTGACTATCCACAACTACTTCAGGTGTGAACCAATGAAATTGATGGCGTGCCAGCTATGGATGATGTTTTCTGCCTGGCCGGAAAGCGTTAGCGTACCCATAATCAAAAGCGAGGCCGTCGAGGCCATCATGATGCCGGCCATGATGAAGTTGCGCAGCGTCTGTACCGCCATCACCTCGCTGCCGGGATTCGTCATGACATTTCTGACCCAAAGTGACCGTGCAAGCGCGTTGACGGCCAGGATGGAATAGGTTGGATCACGTCGTACGCGGACATTTAGGAAGACGTAATACGAACCTACCAGGAGCAAACTGATGACGATCGAGATCGCGTCGACGCCAAACTCATGGGACCACGACTGGTTGCTCGAAACATTATTCATGTCTTGCCGCATTTCTTGAAATGGGAACAGGAGCGCGAACGCCTGGCAACGCAACTCGCGGGCTTGACGAGTTCCTCCGCGGAAGGACGACGCTGGAAATATACACGCGCCAATGTTGCCCTTGCCGAGAGTGCCATCTGTGAAGGTCATGCGCCTGTGACGATGGACCACCCGGGCCTCTCCCGGACTCCGGGGTGGAATCATACGCGTGCCTCACGGCGGTTTCGGAACCGCAGGAACCCTCGACTGTCGTATGGAGTAATCCTTCCGGGCAAACTGCCACCCTTGGACGCGCTCGAACTCAGAAACCTTTGACGAGAGAATCTTATCCAATCTGCAGATCAATAATAACCGCCAATCAAAAGCCGTGCCGTACACTTGCCGCCTTCAAGTTCAAGGCCCTCTGCCCCCCTCACCCCGTCCCCCCCACCGTCAACCCATCGATCCTGAGCGTCGGCTGCCCCACCCCCACGGGCACACTCTGACCTTCCTTGCCGCAGGTCCCCACCCCTGGATCGAGCCTCATATCGCTGCCGATCATCGCGATCCGGGTCAGGGCATCGGGCCCGTTGCCGATCAGCGTAGCTCCCTTGACCGGATAGGTGACCTTGCCGTTCTCGATCATGTAGGCCTCGGCAGTGGAGAACACAAACTTGCCGTTGGTGATGTCAACCTGGCCGCCGCCGAAATTAACAGCGTAAATGCCGCGCTCGACCGAGGCGATTATTTCCTGCGGGTCCTTGTTGCCAGCCAGCATGTAGGTATTGGTCATGCGCGGCATGGGCAGGTGGGCAAAGGATTCACGTCTTCCGTTGCCGGTAACCGGCACGCCCATCAGGCGCGCATTGAGGCTGTCCTGCATATAGCCGACCAGCACGCCGTCTTCGATGAGTGTGGTGCACTGGGTGGGATTACCTTCGTCATCGACGTTGAGCGAACCGCGCCGTTGCGGCAGTGTACCGTCGTCGATCACTGTCACGCCCGGCGATGCAACACGCTCGCCCATGCGGCCCGAGAAGGCGGATGAGCCCTTTCGGTTGAAGTCGCCTTCGAGGCCATGGCCGACGGCCTCATGCAGCAGTATGCCGGGCCAGCCAGGCCCCAGCACCACCGGCATCACGCCCGCTGGTGCGGGTTTGGCCGCCAGATTGGTAACCGCCTGGTGTACTGCCTGGCGCGCGTAATCCTCGATACGCTCGTCGGTAAACCAGGCATAGTCGAACCGTCCGCCGCCCCCACCTGAACCCTGCTCGCGCCGCCCATCCTGTTCAGCAATCACCTGCACCGACAGACGCACCAAGGGACGCACATCCGCCGCGGTGTGTCCGTCAGAACGCGCGACATACACCACGTCGTACTCCGAAGCGAGATGGGCGATCACCTGGATCACGCGCGGATCAAGCTTGCGCGCGACCGCCTCGACCTTTTCCAGCAGCGAAACCTTTTGCGGATCGGGCAGGCTGGCCAGGGGATCGACCGGCTGATACAGGTTGCGCCCCGCTCCCGCGAACGCGACCGGCACTGACCGGTTTTGCCCGGTGCGGGCGATGGCGCGAGTGGCATCCGCGGCCTGTGACAGGGCCTCGAGCGAAATGTCGTCGGAATAGGCAAATGCAGTCTTCTCCCCAGACACCGCACGCACCCCCACGCCCTGGTCGATATTGAAACTGCCGGACTTGACCTGGCCCTCTTCCAGGGTCCAACCCTCGGAGCGGGTGTACTCGAAGTACAGGTCGGCATAGTCCACTTCGGTGGCCATCAGCTTGGCGAAAACCGGGGTTAACTGACTGGCGTCCAGTTGATTGGGCATCAACAGCGTTGCACGGGCGGTTTCGAAAAGCTGTTCGGAAACCTGCAGTGCAGGCTGGGTATCTTTCACATTCATGATGGAGCTTCCTATTTCTTGGGTACGGTATCCCGCGTCAGGGGGGTGCGGCGTTCCAGTGTCATCACCTGGGTCGGTTCAATGCCCAGGACCCGATGTTTGAGAGCCGGCAAACTCTTGCGCAGACTGGCTTGATACTTCGAATTGATGTTCGCCATCACCACACCCGAGCCCCGCGGCAGGCGGTCCAGCACCACGCCCCAAGGATCGACGATCATACTGTCACCGTGGGTTTCGCGGCCGGAGAGATGATAGCCTCCCTGCGCGGGGGCGATGACATACGCCAGATTCTCAATTGCGCGGGCCCGCACCAGCGTTTCGAAATGCGCCTTGCCGGTGGTTTCGGTAAAAGCCGACGGCACCACGATCAGATCCACATCCGGCATGGCCCGATAGATTTCTGGGAAACGCAGGTCATAGCAAACCGACAGTCCGATGCGACCGAACGGGCTGTTGACCACGACGACCGTATCCCCCCCCTCGATGGTCTTTTCTTCCTGATAGTGTTCAACGCCAAGATCGAGGCCAAACAAATGAATCTTGTCGTAACGCGCCACCTGCTTGCCGCGCTCGTCGTAGACCAGGCAGGCGTTGCGCACCTTGTTCGGATCGGAGCTCTCCAGCGGCACCGTGCCGCCCACCAGCCAAAGCTTGTGCTTCTTGGCCATGCGGGAAAGAAAGTCCTGCATCGGACCCTTGCCTTCCTTTTCCCGCACCTTCACCTTGTCGGTGTCCTTCAATCCCATGATGGCGAAGTACTCCGGCAGTGCCACCAGCCGCGCGCCGGCTTCGGCCACCTGCTCGATCAGACGCTCCGCCTCGAAAAGATTGGCCACCACATTGGGGCCGGATGCCATTTGAATGGCCGCTACCCGAACGGTCCCGGCGGGTTGCTGGGGCGCAGGTTTCTTCTGGCTGCCGCGGGTGCGGGCTACGCTCGACTTGGGATTTCTGGTGGTTTTGACTGGCTGCATGATCATCCGTTTGTTTCTTGTTGCCTGCTTGTTTTGGGTCTGGCCAACTTCGTGACATTGGGCTCAACCCAAGGGCCGTTGACCAGGTATTCATACGAGGTCGCTTCCTCAATCGGGTCGCGCAGCACTTTTTGCACGGCCAGAGCCCCGAGTCCCGCGAGCGGGCCGCCGAGTAGGGCGCCAGCCACCGCCACGCTTTCCGATAGCTTGGGGCTGACCTTGACCCGAAGTTGCACCGTTTCATCCGCAAGTTTGGCGACGCCGGACATCTTCACCGTCGCTGCCGGGCCTTTCATGCGAAAGTCATCGCTGTAGACATTGCCACCGACTATTCTAAGCGTAGCGGAAATCTCATCGAAGGCGAAACCGCCGGTGAACACATCGCGAAAATCCAGGTTCATGCGCCGCGGGATGGACTGCAAGCTAATTATTCCCAAAAGCTTGGCGACGCCTGGCTCGGCTTTCAGGAACTGGCCGCTCTGTGCCTTGAAGTTAAGCGTCCCAGTCAGACTGCGAAATGCGAAATCTGCTGGCGAGCCCTGCCAAGTAACGTCGCCATATACGCTGCCTTTCCCCCGTTTGACCATGTCCGGGAATCCATAACGGGCAAGCATTTTCCCGGCGTCCTTGATATCCGTTTCCAGATTCACATGGGTTTCGTCGCCGGCCACGCCTTTCCACAGGCCGCTCATGGTGATGACGCTGTCTGGGCTGATCAGACGCAATTGATCAATCACCAAGCCCGTGCTGCTGCCATGCGCCAAGGCTTCCAGCCTTCCCAGGGACAGATCCTCCATGCGCAAGTCCTCCACTGACACGTCCAGAGAAGGAAAATCCGCTGCCACGACCCGAGGCCCTTCAAGCTTTGCGCCCGCCGACAGCGCCGGCGGGATCACCAATTGTTTAAACACGCCGGACACCCGGGCAACCGTTCCTCCGGTCGCCCGCCGGTACGCAACGCTCCCCTGGACGCCCTGCCCTCCCACATCAACCTTGAAGATGCCGGACTTGAGCTTGCCACTCAGGTTGATGTCGTTGAACCGGCGACCTAGAAAATTCAGGTGCGACAAGGTCAGGTTAATTCCGTTGAGCAGCGACTGCTCATCGCCACCCGTAGGAACAAGGTCCAGCCAGCGGCCGAGATCAAAGTCGCGCACATAGCCCGCCACCGACAGGCCCGGTTGCTGGGGCAGCTGCGCGGCCTCGCCAAAACGAATTTCGCCGCGATCCATTTTCATGCCCGTGGCGCTTGGCCGGCTCACCCACACCTCAGACACTTGCTTGGCATAGTTAAGCGTCGACCACGTTGTCCCATCCTTGAGCGGTTGTTGCTCAAACGTCAATTCCGCGGGCTGTCCCGCGCGCTTGCTCAAGGGTGCCGGCAGACTCGACTCCAGGCCCACCAAGTTCGATTCCGCCTTGATACCGGCATGTTCCCCATGGCCCAGCAGAATTTCGCCTTTCCAGTTGGCCTGGCCAGACACAAGACGACCGATCGGTTTGCCTAGCCACGGCTCAAGCGCCGCCGCCGTAAACACGCCCTGCCCGAGAATGCGTGCTTTTGAGCCTTGGGTCGTGACCGCGAACAAGGCAGGACCGCCCAAGGCGCGCGCCTTGATCCGGTTCGCGCTGACTGTCTGGTCGGTAAAGTCCAGTTGGCCATTGACCTGTTCAACCCTGGGTACATCAGGGCCTGGGTAGACCGTATTGTTGTTAAAGCTCAGCCGACCTGCCACGGTGGTGTCGGCACTGTGGCGTAGCGGCACCTTGATGTTAAGGGCTAGCCGCAGGTCGCCGGTCCCGGTCACCTCTCCCGTCAGATTGTCGATCCGTTCGGCGACTGGGCTGAAATTGGCGAATCGGACGAATTCCGCCAAGGGGCCGTTCGCTTCGCCCTTCACATCAAGAATCTCCCCTGCGTTCGCAAGATCAGGTATCACCGCCTGCACCTGGTGCAGTTGGGCGTCGAAAACACGCGCCCGATCCGAAAGGATTTCCAGGCGCGAATTGTGGAAGCGAAGTTCGCCATCGATTGCGTCGATCGTTGGCCACTCGTTGGCATAATGAAGCACCGCCCCATTTATCAGCGCGTCAACCTGAAACAGCCCACCTGCGTTATTGCGGAACGGGAAGCGACGCGGCTCTCCACGCAGGGTAAAGGTCGCCTGTTGGGCAGTGCCGGCAAGTATTCCCTGCTTAAGCCAGGTGTAGGTTTCTTCATTCACCACCTTTGGTATATAACGGTATACGGATGCGCCTATCGCCCGCACCAGTCGTCCGGACAGGTCCATCTGGTCAGGACCATCGCTGGCGATTCGATAGGTCCCGGCGAGGTTGCCGGCCAGATCCGCGTTTTCCAGCTCCACATTGGCGAGCTGCAGTTCATAGCCGGAGCTCTGCCAACGCCAGCCACCCTGAGCGAAAAGGCGGGTCCAGTCTATTTTTCGATCGCGGAAAATTTGCGGCATGTCGAATTGACCCGACCGGATATCCAAGCTGAATTCCCCCTTGTCCTGATCTCCTGTCAAGCTCCCGCTCAGTCCCGTTACGCCTGGCCACCGGTCCATCGCCTCCCAGCCAAGCTGGCGAAAACGCCCGGACACGCTGAATGTATCGCGCTCTCCCTGTCGGACAGCAGGTTGCCAGCTTGCCTGCAGATGATCGAGACGGCCCTGCGGCTGCAAGGCCGTCAATCGATTCTGCAGGACGGGTTTAATCGGCAACAAGGCAAGCAGCGGACGCAGCGGCGCCAAGTTCAGGTTATCAACCGTCAACTGGTAGCTGCCATTCTTCGTCCAGCCAAGTTGTCCGTTCAGGGGGCCGATCATCGACCCTCCTGGCGGCTGCAAGGACAGTCCGCCCGCCTTCAGCCACTGAGTATCCCCTTTTGCTTGCCAGCCCAACTGTCCCACAAGCCTGCGCAAATGAAACGGTTCATTCTGCACTTTGCTCTGAGCGCTGAGATCGAGCATGTTCAGGCGGGCGTCCAAAGCGGTGATCCGGCCCTTGTTCAACTGGGCGCTCAACGCGATCCCACCGCGCCCGCTCTTCATGTAGGGCAACTCCGTCCACGCAGCCAGGGACTCAAGCCGCAGGTTGCGAAACACGCCGTGCAGCGTTCCATACCATTCGTCCCGCCTGGAAAATCCGCGTCCATGCAAGATCCCACTTAGATCAAACTGCCCGCCCACGCTTTGCGGCGGCGTTGCGGAAACTTCGAATCGATGCCGGCGTCCCAAATTGCTTAGTTCGAGTCTCACCCCGGTCAGCACCAGCGGCGGGGCCTGTCTGAAATCATCGATCCAGGCCACGGTAAGCCCGTTTACCGTCACTTCCCCCTGCTTCAGCAGCCAGTCCGAGAAGGCGTGATTGGCACTTTGAGGATCGATGGCGATCCCCCCCAAGTGGTACTTGCCTTCCTTGGTTCGCCGCAGGGTCAGCGCCGAGCCCTGCAATGTCAGACTGTGAAAGCGGGGTTCGAGAGTCAACACGCTGCGCCAGCCAAAGCGCCCGTCAAGGCGGTCAAAATGGAGAACCGGCCTGTTGTTCCGGTCACGCAGGGTTACGCCCTTAAGCGTGAACCAGGGACGGGCGCCGCCCCATTCGCCGCCGACTTCCTCAAGGCTTACCTGGAAACCGGTCGCGGAAGAAAGCAGATTCTCGATGGTGCCACGATAGTCCGAAATATGCGGCAGGACCCACAAGTACAGGTAGGCAAGCACGCACGCCCCGGTCGCCGTTGCTGCCAGCAGCACAATTCCGCTCCAGCGCAGCAGTCGATTCAAGGAAAACATGCTAGGTAACAATGGGGACTCGATCCGGGAAACCGATCATTCTACAGACGCGCCAGTGGGCGCGCGATTACACCAGCCAAGTGTGGCGACGGCGGAAACAACATGCTGACTTCTACTCAAAGCTTTCACTGAAGCGGCGTATCCTGCGCCGGTCCCGTTTGGTAGGTCGTCCTTTGAGTGTGGCGGCGGGATTGAGTTGCATGCGCCGCTCGTCCATATGGGCTTGCCGGCGCGACAGGCTTTCTTCCGATTCCTCGTAAAGGCTGCGCGCCGCAGGCGCCGGCCCGCGCTTATCGGACAATGCCAGAATGACGAGTTCCCACTCGAATTCACCGATATGGACAAGCAGTCGATCTCCTGTCCGCACCTCCTTGGCCGGCTTGCACCGTTCCCCGTTGAGTTGGATCCGTCCGCCTTCGACAGCCTGTGTGGCAAGGGACCGGGTCTTGAAAAACCGGGCGGCCCACAGCCATTTGTCTATGCGAACTCTATCCAATGCCAATTGCTCTGCCATTAGCCAGCCCATCGTGCCATGGTCCTGCTTCGCACTCCCGCCCCAGGCGCTCCGCGCCCGCCGTGTCGCTGCTCGCCCCCCGCTCATCAACCATTTTCGCTTTCGACAATCCGGCTCTCGCGCAACTTGCGCAGCCACCAGTTGAGTGCGTTGCCCGACTCACCGCTACGCCAGGCGAGATATACAACTTCGGTATGCTTTTCCGCTTGGACCGGCTTGATGACGAGTCGTTTGCCCGCCGCTTCGTTCTTTGCCACCCAGTTCGGCAACCAGCCTACGCCCAGTCCTGCCTGCAGGGCGGCCAGTTTGGCCTCCAAATCGGCAACGGTCAGCACCGGTTGGCCTTCGAGGATACCCACTGTGCGTACCGGCAACCGCCTTGCGGTATCGGCGATGGCGACCACCCGATATTGTTCGATCACATCCTGCGCCAAAGGCGCGCGCAGCCTTGCGAGGGGGTGATCGGGTGCCACGCAGAACTCGAAGGACAGCTGCGCCAACACGCGGGAACGGTAACCTCCGCCCGCGGGCCCCGGACCCGACGCCCCAACCAGCAGATCCGCCGCGCCCGTCATCAAGGCGTCCCACATGCCGGCCAGCACCTCACGGGTAAATCTTAGTCGTGTGTTCCCGGCCACCTGGTCAAATTCCTTCACCCATTGCATAAAAGGCTGCCAGGGCAGCAAGGCGTCGACCGCGATGGTCAGTCGTGGCTCCCAACCATGAGCAAGCTGTTTTACCCGGCTTTCCAAATCATCGGCAGCGTAAACGATGCGTCGCCCCTCCTCCAATAACAAGTGGCCGGCCGGGGTCAGGCGGGCGCGGTGCCCGCTGCGATCGAACAGCAGCACATCGAGATCCTGCTCCAGTTTCTGTATCGCGTAAGTCAGGCTCGAAGGCGCCTTGTCCAAAGCCTCCGCTGCTGCGGCAAAGGACCCCGGCGCTGTATCTCATCCAGCAACACCAAAGCATCCCGGCTCAGCTTCATGTTCAGTTTTCTTGAATGACTTGCTTGAATTATGGACCTTAATGGCCGGGCCATGGCGCAATAGACTGCACTCAATGGTCATCAACTCGGAGGCAATCATGGTCACCATTCGCAAGGCAGACACGCGTGGCCACGCCAACTTCGGCCGACTCGACAGCAGGCACAGCTTTTCTTTCGGCAACTATTTCGATCCGGCCCATATGGGTTTCGGCGCCCTGCGTGTGATCAATGAGGATGTGGTTGCACCCGACGCCGGATTTCCCCGTCATGGCCATCAGGACATGGAAATCGTGACCCATTTGCGGGACGATGCGCTTGAGCACCAGGACAGCCTCGGGAGCGAAGGCCTGATCGCGCCGGCGAACTCCAGCGCATGCGCGCGGGAACCGGAATAGAACACAGTGAATACAATACTTCTGGAGCCGACACCGTGCATTTCCTGCAAATCTGGATAACACCCGAAGAGAAAGGGCTGGAGCCCGGCTATGAACAGATTTCGCTTGAACGGGAAGCAGTTGCCGGCAGGCTGAAGCTGATCGCCTTGTCCGAGCCACTACCGGGCGCAGTGCACATTCATCAGGATGCAACGATTTACGCCGCCAGGCTCAAGCCCGGCGACTCGGCGAAGCTGCCGCTTGCGCAAGGCCGGCGCGCCTACATGCAGGTCGCGCAGGGCGAATTCCGTCTCAATGGCTACCCGCTCAAGCAAGGGGACGCGACAATGCTGGTGGAGGAGCAGTCCCTGCAATTGGACGCCTACGCGGCAGCAGAAGTACTGGTCTTTGATCTGGCTTGACGGCCTGACTATTGGGAGTAGCAAATGAAGAAGATTGCGATTGTTTATCACAGTGGCTATGGCCACACCCAGCGCCAAGCGGAACACGTGGCCAGAGGTGCCCGCCAGGCGGGTTCACAGGTGAGCCTGATTCCGGCTGCCGAAGCAGAGTCGCGCTTTGCCGAACTCAACGCGGCCGATGCCATCATTTTTGGCGCGCCGACTTATATGGGCTCGGTTTCCGCGCCGTTCAAGGCCTTCATGGACAGCACCAGCAAGCTTTGGCAGGCGCGCGCCTGGCAGGATAAGCTGGCCGCGGGATATACCAATTCGGCCTCCTGGAGCGGAGACAAGCTTAACAGCCTGATTCAGATGATGGTGTTCGCCAACCAGCATGGGATGATTTGGACGAGCCTTGGACTGCTCCCCGGCAACAACGTCAGCACTGGTAGTCGGCGGGACCTCAATTCCATGGGCTCTTTCGCCGGCGCGATGGCCCAGTCCAACGCAGAACAGGGTGCGGATACCATGGCGGAGTCCGACCTTATGACCGCAGAGCATCTGGGCCGTCGGGTGGCAGAGATCGCCCTGCGCTATCATCAGGACGCGCAAGTGTCCCATCAAACCAACCGAGCCATTCATGCCCATTAAACTGCTCGCCTTCGCTGGCTCGCTGCGGCGCGAATCCTTCAATCGGCAAGCGCTGAATTACGCCGTGGCGGGCGCTCGGGACGTGGGTGCCGAAGTGAACCTGATCGAGCTTGGAGACTATCCATTGCCACTGTTTGACCAGGACCTGGAAAGCGCCAACGGCATTCCGGATAACGCGGTGACTTTGAAACAACACTTCATCGAACACGCCGGACTATTGCTTGCCTGCCCCGAATACAACAGCTCCATTACTCCACTGCTGAAAAACACCCTGGACTGGGTTTCACGGCCTTGGCGGGGCCAAGCCGGCTCGGCCCCGTATCGGAACAAAGTCGCGGCGCTGGTCTCGGCCAGTTCGAGTAATCTGGGCGGACTCCGGGGCCTGCGCCATGTGCGCGAAATCCTCACCACTCTGGGTGTCCTGGTCATTCCCCGCCAGCAGGCGGTAAGCAACGCGGATCGGGTATTCGCTACGCCGCAGGATCACCCCCATATTCTTCACGGGCTGAATGAGCAAGGTCGTTTGCTGGCTGATGCTGTCGGCCGCTGGAACAAATAATACAACGCCAAAAAAGACCGGCCACTAGGGCCGGTAATGACACACAGGAGAGACGACTATTGATAGAAGGTAATGGTCACATTGGCCTGATTGCCTGATGAATCGGTGGCGCTCGCCGTCATGGTATGGGCACCAGCGCTGTAGCCGATGGTTTTCCAGGAATAAGTCAGACTGCTGCTGTTCGCCGTGGCCTTGATTACTCCATCAATGGCCAAGCTGACGCTGCTGACTTTCACGTTATCCGTTGCACTGACCACGAGCCTGAACGTGCCCAAGGGCTTCTGTCCATCCACCAGGCCGGTAAGCGTGACCACAGGTGGTTGCGAATCTCCAGTTGCGGCAGCGTTGTTGACCGTGACCACGACCGGCGAGGATGCCTTGAAGTTGCCCGCCGCATCGTAGGCATAGGCAGTCAGGCTGGCGCTGCCGTTGGCAACAGTCTTGGAGTCCCAGCTGAAGGCGAACGGCGCAGTCGTGTCAGAGGCAATCTTGGTGCCGTTGACATACAGGTCAACCTGGGTCACGCCCACGTTGTCGCTGGCGTTCACATTCACCGACACCGTCCCGCTGACCGTGCCACCGGTCGGCACAGCAATCGCCACCGTGGGTGCGGTGGTGTCCGGCACGACGTTGTTGACCGTGACCGCAACCGGCGAGGATGCCTTGAAGTTGCCCGCCGCATCGTAGGCATAGGCAGTCAGGCTGGCGCTGCCGTTGGCAACAGTCTTGGAGTCCCAGCTGAAGGCGAACGGCGCAGTCGTGTCAGAGGCGACCTTTGTGCCGTTGACATACAGGTCAACCTGGGTCACGCCCACGTTGTCGCTGGCGTTCACATTCACCGCCACCGTCCCGCTGACCGTGCCACCGGTCGGCACAGCAATCGCCACCGTGGGTGCGGTGGTGTCCGGCACGACGTTGTTGACCGTGACCGCAACCGGCGAGGATGCCTTGAAGTTGCCCGCCGCATCGTAGGCATAGGCAGTCAGGCTGGCGCTGCCGTTGGCAACGGTCTTGGAGTCCCAGCTGAAGGCGAACGGCGCAGTCGTGTCAGAGGCGATCTTTGTGCCGTTGACATACAGGTCAACCTGGGTCACGCCCACGTTGTCGCTGGCGTTCACATTCACCGCCACCGTCCCGCTGACCGTGCCACCGGTCGGCACAGCAATCGCCACCGTGGGTGCGGTGGTGTCCGGCACGACGTTGTTGACCGTGACCACGACCGGCGAGGATGCCTTGAAGTTCCCCGCCGCATCGTAGGCATAGGCAGTCAGGCTGGCGCTGCCGTTGGCAACAGTCTTGGAGTCCCAGCTGAAGGCGAACGGCGCAGTCGTGTCAGAGGCGATCTTTGTGCCGTTGACATACAGGTCAACCTGGGTCACGCCCACGTTGTCGCTGGCGTTCACATTCACCGCCACCGTCCCGCTGACCGCACCGCCGGTCGGCGCAGCAATCGCCACCGTGGGCGCAGTGGTGTCCGACGTCACGTTGCCAACCAAGAAGGTAATGGTCATGCTGGCCTGATTGCCTGAAGAATCGGTGGCACTCGCCGTCATGGTGTGAACACCATCGCTGTAGCCGATGGTTTTCCAGGTATAGATCAGGCTGCTTCCACTAGCCGTGGATATGACGACCCCGTCGATCGCAAGGCTGACGCTGCTGACTTTCACGTTATCCGTTGCACTGACCACAAGCCTGAACGTGCCCAAGGGCTTCTGTCCATCCACCAGGCCGGTAAGCGTGACCACAGGTGGTTGCGAATCTCCAGTTGCGGCAGCGTTGTTGACCGTGACCACGACCGGCGAGGATGCCTTGAAGTTGCCCGCCGCATCGTAGGCATAGGCAGTCAGGCTGGCGCTGCCGTTGGCAACAGTCTTGGAGTCCCAGCTGAAGGCGAACGGCGCAGTCGTGTCAGAGGCAACCTTGGTGCCGTTGACATACAGGTCAACCTGGGTCACGCCCACGTTGTCGCTGGCGTTCACATTCACCGCCACCGTCCCGCTGACCGTGCCACCGGTCGGCACAGCAATCGCCACCGTGGGTGCGGTGGTGTCCGGCACGACGTTGTTGACCGTGACCGCAACCGGCGAGGATGCCTTGAAGTTGCCCGCCGCATCGTAGGCATAGGCAGTCAGGCTGGCGCTGCCGTTGGCAATGGTCTTGGAGTCCCAGCTGAAGGCGAACGGCGCAGTCGTGTCAGAGGCGATCTTTGTGCCGTTGACATACAGGTCAACCTGGGTCACGCCCACGTTGTCGCTGGCGTTCACATTCACCGCCACCGTCCCGCTGACCGTGCCGCCGGTCGGCGCAGCAATCGCCACCGTGGGCGCAGTGGTGTCCGGCACGACGTTGTTGACCGTGACCACGACCGGCGTGGACGCAGTCGTGTTGCCGGCTGCGTCGGAGGCATAGGCAGTCAGGCTGACGCTGCCGTTGCCAACAGTCTTGGAATCCCAGCTGAAGGCGAACGGCGCAGCCGTGTCAGAGGCAACCTTGGTGCCGTTGACATACAGGTCAACCTGGGTAACGCCCACGTTGTCGCTGGCATTCACATTCACCGACACCAGCCCGCTGACCGCACCGCCCGTCGGCGCAGCAATCGCCACCGTGGGCGCTTGGACATCGACCGGTGGTATGGGTGGGAGCGAGAGGGCTGCATAGACAACCGCGCCGGCATTGAGCAGTCCATAGCCAAATGTGGAGTCGTACCCGGGAGTCCCCAAATCCGTGGTGGTACTCAGCAGTAGATTGTCCACCTGGGCAGCAGTGAGGCCCGGATTTGCAGAGATTGCCAGGGCCGCCGTGCCGGCCACCAAGGGACTGGAAAACGAGGTCCCGCTGGCATTGCCATAGCCGCCGCCATTCTTCGTCGTGAATATGCCCACGCCTGGCGCGGCCAGGTCGACATAGTCTCCGGTACTGGTGAAACTTGCCGCGACATTGTTCTTGTCGGTAGCCGACACCGCCAGCAGGGAAGAGCTGGGCGCGTAGGCCTCTTGCACTCCGCTATTGCCCGCTGCCACCACAACCACGCCGCCCTTGGCACGCAGGTAATCGGCGGCGGCCTGGACCGTGGTGCTTCCAGCCACCCCGTTGAAGCTGATGTTGGCTACGCGAGCGCCGTGATCTGCCGCCCAGTAGATACCCTGCGCAACGGTGCTGAAATAGGCATAGCCATTGGCGTCCGCAATTCGCACCGGCATGATCTTGGCACCCCAGGCAATGCCGGCCGAGCCGATGCCGTCATTGGCTGCAGCCGAGGCGGTGCCCGCTACCAGCGTCCCGTGCCCGTAGACATCGGATGTGTCGGGGTTGTCGTCGTAAATGTTCCAGCCCGGCACGATGTTGGACGCCAGGTCAGGATGGGTCGCATCCACCCCCGTGTCGAGAATGGCGATCACCACGCCGGTGCCATTCTCGTAGTCCCAGGCTTGCGGTGCATTGATATCGGGGAGGTGCCAGCTGCTTGAGTAATAGGGATCCGTCACGACGGTGTCCGCAACGGCGACCCGCGCATCCTGCTCGACAAACTTGAACAGTTTGCTTGACTTTAGTTTCTTCAGTACCGATGCACTGAGAACTGGCCCTGTCATTTCCACGAGTTGCAAGTTTTGCTTATTCAATCTGCGCAGGCGATGTGCGTTCGCGGCCTTTAATTCATGATCCAGATCGGCGTCGGCAAGTCCTGCCCTCGGCTGCACAATGAATCTGTCGATGGGTTCAAATGATGCCGATTGCGCCTGGCCCGAAAAGGTAAAGATAAGAGCTGACGCCAATGCAGCAATCAGTAGCGCCGGGACAGGGCCGGTACGATAGCCATCCCGGCAATTGCGGGATACGAGATGATTTTGGTCCAGGGCGGTCATGCATTGCTCCGTGCGAGTCTGAAAAAAGCTGAGGGACACACGCGCAACCGCACTCCCAAGCAGGAGAACCGGCAACCCCGCTTTCTGGTCAAAATTCGCAGACCGGAGGCTTTGCGTCCCCGCCTCACGGCGGGTTTGCCCTTAACAGCCGGAAACCTTGATTTGATCCTTGGTAGAGGACAAGATCACAGCTTCCTTGATATGGGATATCGTCACGATCTCAACGTTATTGATGATTACCCGACAAACGGCCCCAAGCTCCAAGCGTTTCTATTGTCCGATGGGCAACCTTATGATTTTCTTGCGTGCAAACGAATTATGCAGCTTTTTGCCTTGTTCTGAAACCTTCGATTGCTTGCGATAGGAGTGACCACGACAAACTATTCTCCCGCCGCCCGTTTCTTTCACTGGCTCATAGCCGCCCTCCTTCTGGGCAACTTCTTCTTCGGCCTGTCGCTGGATAATCTGCCCCTGAGCCCGGAAAAGCTTCAGCGCATCACTTGGCACAAGTGGGTAGGCATAACCATATTCGGGCTGGTGAGCGTGAGGCTCATCTATCGCCTGCTGGCAAAGCCGCCCCCGCCCGAACCCGGGACCGCGTGGCAAATCAAGGCGTCCCGGGCAGTGCATTGGACACTCTATCTCTTGATGTTTGCAATTCCCTTTTCAGGCTGGTGTCTCAGCTCCGCTGCCGGCGTCCCGGTCGTGTACCTGAATCTCTGGCAATTGCCGGCCCTGCTGCCCAAGAACAAGGCCTGGGTGGATGGGCTGAAGGAACTGCACTTGAGTTTGAACATAGGCATGGCCGCGCTGGTCTCAGTACATGTTCTGGCGGCCCTGAAACACCATTTCCTTGACCGGGACATGACCCTGGTGCGCATGCTGCCGATACTGAAACGACGTTCATGAACGGGATTCGATCACTTCTACTGGCCATCGGCCTGCTGTCAGGTCTGGCGCATGCCGGCAATTGGCGCATCGACCAATCACAAAGTCGACTGGGCTTTGAGTACCGCGCCATGGGCGCGCCGGTCGAGGGCGAATTCCGCCGTTATCTGGCCGACATCCAATGGGACGCCAACCAGCCTGCGAGTGCGCACATTCGTTTGGACGTCGATGCCGGCAGCATTGATGCCGGCTTGCCTGATGCCACTTCGGAGGCGGCGAAGAATGACTTCTTGGATAGCCGCCGCTACCCTTGGGCGCGCTTTGTCTCAACCACTGTCCAGCCTCAGGGCAAGGAGCGTTACCTGCTTAAGGGGACCCTGACAATCAAGGGAATCAGTCGCCCAGTCAGTCTCCCCATTCTGTTACAGGCGGATGGGCCCGCGCAAAGGCTCAAAGGCACATTCGTGCTCAAACGGCTGGATTTTGGCATTGGCCAGGGCCAATGGACGGACACCTCGGCGCTTGCAAACGAAGTGCCGGTTGCATTCTCGTTAAGATTGCTGCCGGTCAATCTGCCTGCGCACTGAACATGAAATGGTTTCTGCCCGCTATGCTCCTGTTCGCCTCGCCCGCGTGGTGCGTGAGTTACACGATCGATCCGGCCCACACCTATCCCGGCTTCGAAATCGACCACCTGGGCTTCTCCACCCAGCGCGGCCAGTTTGACCGTACAAGCGGAATCCTCGAACTGGATCAAGTGGTCCATACCGGCCGACTGGAAGTTCATGTGGACGTTGCGTCTCTGGATACGGGCCAGGATGCCCGTGATGAGGTACTCAAGGGAGTCGACTGGTTTCAGGTGCAACGCTACCCGGAAATGGTCTATCGCTCGGAGCACTTCGTCTTCGATGGCGACCGGCCGGTTGCGCTAGAAGGCATGCTCACCCTGCTGGGCCAGACCCATCCCCTGCGGTTGGAAATCACCCGGTTCAATTGCGGCTTCAACCTGGTCGAAAAGAAGCGCGGCTGCGGTGCCGATGCGCACACGCTGCTGCACCGCTCGGACTACGGCATGCGCACCGGCCTGCCGTTCGTGGGTGACGAAGTCAGGCTGAATATTCAGGTGGAAGCCTATCTGCCCTGAGGCGTGTTAACACACCCTACTCAACGGGTTGTTTGAGCTGCTCCAGGATCGCCGGATTCTCCAGGGTGGACACATCCTGAGTAATCGTTTCGTCTTTGGCGATTGCCCTGAGCAGGCGCCGCATGATCTTGCCTGAACGGGTCTTGGGCAGGTTGTCGCCAAAGCGGATATCGTCCGGCTTGGCGATCGGACCGATTTCCTTGGCCACCCAGTCGCGCAATTCTGCCACCAGTTTTTTCGCTTCCTCGCCAACCGGCCGGTTGCCCTTGCAGACGACAAATGCCACCACCGCCTCGCCCTTGATGTCGTGCGGCTTGCCCACTACAGCCGCTTCCGCAACCCGCGGATGGGCCACCAGGGCAGACTCGATTTCCATGGTGCCCAGACGATGGCCGGATACGTTCAGGACATCGTCAATGCGGCCCATGATCCAGAAAAAACCATCCGCGTCCAGGTGCGCAGAATCGCCTGCCAGATACATCTTCCCGCCCAGTTCCTCGGGAAAATAAGCTTGCTTGTAGCGCTCCGGGTCTCCCCACAGGGTGCGCAACTGGGACGGAAATGGCCGCTTGATGACCAGATAGCCGCCCTGGCCTTTTTCGACGTCGTGGCCGTGTTCATCGACAATTGCAGCCATGATGCCTGGTAGAGGCAGGGTGCAGGATCCGGGTTTGGTCGCCACCGCGCCGGGCAAAGGCGAAATCATGTTGCAGCCGGTTTCGGTCTGCCACCAGGTGTCGACGATGGGACAGCGCGACTGGCCGATGACCTCGTGATACCACATCCAGGCTTCAGGATTGATGGGCTCGCCCACCGTGCCAAGCAGGCGCAGGGAGCTCAGATCAAATTTTGCAGGCCATTCCGAGCCCAGCTTGATCAGCGAACGAATTGCGGTCGGCGCGGTATAGAAGGTCGTGACCTTGTGCTTCTGAACCATTTCCCAGAAACGGCCGGCGTGGGGATAGGTGGGAATGCCCTCGAACATGACCTCGGTCATGCCCATGGCCAGCGGCCCGTAGCAAACATAAGTGTGGCCGGTGATCCAGCCCACGTCGGCGGTACACCAGTACACGTCGGTCCTGGGCTTGGCATCGAACACCCATTGCATCGACAGGATGGCGCCCAGCAAATAGCCAGCCGAGGAGTGTTGCACGCCCTTGGGTTTGCCGGTCGAACCCGAGGTGTAAAGAATGAACAACGGATCCTCGGCACCTACCCAGGTCGGTTCGCAACTGTCGGACTGTCCGGCAATGGCATCCTGCCACCAGATGTCGCGCCCATCGGTCCAGTTAACGGGGCCGCCGCTGCGCTTGTACACCACCACGTTCGTCACGCATTCGTACCCGCCCATGGCAAGGGCATCATCCACTGCCGCTTTCAGCGGCACGGCCTTGCCGCCGCGCATGGATTCATCGGCCGTCACCACCAGCTTGGCGGCCGCATCGACGATGCGCTCATGCAGACTCTTGGCGGAGAAGCCGCCGAACACCACCGAGTGGATCGCGCCGATGCGCGCACAGGCCTGCATGGCCACGACCGCCTCGATGCTCATGGGCATGTAGATGATGACCCGATCGCCCTTGCCCGCGCCGAGCTTCTTCAGACCATTAGCGAACCGGGATACGCGCTGCAGCAGGTCCTTATAAGAAGAGGTGGTAACCGTGCCGTCGTCCGCCTCGAAGATGATCGCGGTCTTGTCTCCCAGCCCAGCCTGGATATTCTTGTCCAGGCAATTGTATGAGATGTTCAACTCACCGTCTTCGAACCACTTGTAAAACGGCGCGTTGCTCTCGTCCAGCACCTTGGAAAACGGCTTATGCCAAACGATGTTGGTGCGCGCCTGATCGGCCCAGAAGCCTGAGTAGTCCTCCGCAGCCTTGTCACACAAGGCCTGGTATGCGCCCATGCCCGATACCGTCGCCGCGGCCTTGAACTCATCGCTGGGCGGGAAGCTGCGAGTTTCATGCAGTACGGAGGTAATGGCGGTCATGCTGGAGTCTCCTGGGATTAATATTGATGCTGCCTGGACGCTAATTCTAACCACCCGATGAAATCCACGGAACACCCTATTGAACGACTGGCCAGGCTTTCCCGCCACGGCGCGCGGTTGCTGGCCGCACGGCCCCAACTGGCGTCGCTGTCAAAGCGCCTGACTTCAGCCTATTCCCGCCAGGAAATGGAAGCTGCGCTTGGCCAATCCGTGGTTGACGAAGTCCAGGTCCGCGCATCGATGAGGCAGCTGAAGGACGAGGTATGGACCGTGACCGCGGCCCGTGATCTGGCAGGACTGGCCGATCTGGATGAGGTCACTGGCGTATTTTCCGATCTGGCCGAGGTCGCCATCCAGACCGCATTGAGGTTTCATCATGCGGATCTCGCCGAACGCCACGGCAGCCCGGTGCATGCCGATGGCAGCCCAATGGAGCTGAGCGTGGTTGCCATGGGCAAGTTGGGAGGGCGTGAGCTGAATGTCTCGTCCGACATCGACCTCGTCTTCCTCTACCCTGAAGACGGCGAAACTACTGGCGGCCAGCCCATTTCACACCATGAGTTCTTCATCAGGTTGGGCCGGAAACTGATCAGTGCGCTTGGCGAAAACACGGCTCAGGGTTACGTGTTTCGGATGGACATGCGGCTTCGTCCCTGGGGCGAAGCCGGGCCGCTGGCCATGAGTTATGCGATGCTGGAGGAGTATCTGATGGCCCAGGGCCGCGCTTGGGAGCGCTATGCCTGGATCAAGGCGCGGCCGGTCAGCGGCAACCGGCATGCGGAGCTGCTTGCCCTGGTCCGCCCTTTCGTGTTTCGAAAGTACCTGGACTTCAGCGCGTTTGCTGCCATTCGCGACCTGCACACGCAAATCCGCCGTGAAGTGGCTCGGCACGAGATGCAAGACAACATCAAGCTGGGCCCGGGAGGAATCCGGGAAATCGAATTCGCCGCCCAGGTGTTCCAGTTGATCCGCGGCGGGCGCATCCCGTCTCTGCAAATCAAGCCGACTCTGAAGGCTCTCGCGGTAGAGGCGGATTATGGCCTGCTTCCGCGCTCCGCCCAGGAGGAACTCAGCGCTGCCTATGTCTTTCTGCGCCGGCTGGAACACCGAATTCAGTATCTGGATGACAACCAGACCCAGGTCTTGCCCAATGACCCGGAAAACCGTCAGCGCGTTGCGGAAATGATGGGGCAGTCTGACTGGGCGTCCTTGCTGCGCGAGTTGAACCAGCATCGAAACAAGGTCACGCGTCATTTCGAGCAGATCTTCTCCGCCCCGCAGACTGATCAGCAGAGTCACGCCTTGGCCGGCATCTGGCTTGCCCCGGATGCGGCCGCCGGCCAGTTGGCGCAGTTAGGCTACGTGGAGCCGGAAGCGAGCGCGCGCCAACTGGGACTGCTGCGCGCCGGCCTGCACGCGCGCTTGCCCGAAACGGCGCGGGCCAAGCTCAGCGCCTTGATCCCGCCCCTCATTCAAGTGGCGGCCGAGTATGACAATCCGGACGATACCCTGGCCAGACTTTTGCGCCTGCTCGAGACCATCGCCCGCCGCACCACCTATCTTTCCCTGCTTACCGAATATCCCGCCGCACTCCGGCAATTGTGCAGACTGGTTTCCGCGAGCCCTTGGGCGGCCGATCTGCTAAGCCGCCAACCCTTGCTACTGGATGAACTGATCGATCCGCGGCAGCTAATGACAGCGCCCGACTGGCCTGGGCTTTTCCTGCGTTTGGGCGAGGATCTGGACGCCCTCGGGCAGGACACGGAAGAACAAATGGACTGCCTGCGTCGCTTCAAGCAGGTACAGACCCTGCACCTTCTGGCTCAGGATGTGGCCGGGCTGCTGCCGCTGGAGAAGCTCTCGGATCACCTGTCCGACCTGGCTGACGGGCTGTTGACCGAAACCCTGAAACGGGTTTGGCTCGGCTTCAAGCAGAAGCATCGGCCGGATCCACAGTTTGCCATCGTTGCCTACGGCAAGCTGGGCGGCAAGGAACTCGGCTACGCGTCCGACCTCGATCTGGTCTTTCTCTACGATGATGACGTGGCTGAGGCCGGTGTCCTTTATGCGCGCTTCGCCCAGCGCGTCATCAGTTGGCTTGGCACGCCCACAGGTGCAGGCGTGCTCTACGACACCGACCTGCGTCTGCGACCCAGCGGCTCTTCAGGCCTGCTGGTTGCCAGCCTGGCCTCGTTCGAGGAATACCAGCATCATCATGCCTGGGTGTGGGAGCATCAGGCGCTCACCCGTGCGCGTTATGTGTGCGGGGATGCCAGGATAGGACAAGCCTTCGATGCGCTGCGCCATGCCATCCTGACCCTGCCCAGGGAACAGTCCAGTTTGAAGCAAGAGGTCATAGTCATGCGGCAAAAGATGCGCGATGGCCATCCCAATGCCAGCGGACTATTTGATCTGAAACACGACCGCGGCGGTCTGGTGGATGTGGAGTTCAGCGTTCAGTACCTGGTCCTGGCACATGCTCGCGTCTACCCTCAACTGCTGGCCAACGTGGGCAATATTGCGCTGCTCAAGTTCTGCGGCGAGGCCGGGCTATTGCCCTCCGATCTGGCCACCGCAAGCGCAGATGCCTACCGGGAGCTGCGCAAGCTGCAGCACGCCGTCAAGCTCCATGGCGCGCACGAAGCCCGGCTGGACCAGGCGACAGTTGAACGCCAGACGGAAACAGTTCGGGGTCTTTGGAAATGTGTTTTCGAATGATAGCCGCCGGGCGAAGTGTCTTGGATCGGCGCAACCATTGGCGGACAAATCGGGGCATCTTTCAATGAATTCCGGGAAATAGACGGCCAATTGGAACGATATGGCCAGATTCCGTTGTGCCAAACCGGGGATTGCAGATGACCGCCCTATCGGTACACGACAGGCAATAAATAAATTAAATCAAATACGGGCTTCAGCCAGACCCGACTCTGGCCGCTAATAGGTTCAATTGGTAGTGGGTTATCCCCTGCCGGACATCCGAACCTGCACTGCAGGCCCTGGGCAAACCCGCCGCGAGGCGGGGACGCAAAATCTCCGGTCTGTTCTTCATTTGAACAGATAGCGGGACTGCCGGATGAGTGAGCCAAGCGTTGGCTCCCTTTCCTTGCCCCTGTCCGCCACCCCTGCCTCAAACCGCGGTCTGGAGTTGCTATGTCTGACAATGTCGTAAACCTGAATGATTTCGGTGGTACCCGACGCTACGTCAGCCGGGCAGACTCGCTTTCCTTGCTTCATGCCTGCCGCGATCAGTTGATCGAGGGGGTGTGCCGCGTTCTTAATCGCCAGATCGAGCCCATGGAAAATGCCCTTCTGGCTCAAGCCGAGCGGGCCCCCCTGCTGGAAACGCGCAACCTTTTTTACGATGCCCAGGGCATGCTGAACAAGCGCGCGAACGAAGCCATTCTGGCTTGCAAGCGCGCTTTTCTTGGAGCCTTTGACCAAGCCACTGCCGGTAATCCGGAAGCTGCTCGTGCCCCTAAGCCTGGGGAACTAAGCCTGCTGGGCGATGCAGACTTTGAGTCCACCCTGACAGTAAACAAGGCGACCTCGCGCCTGCGCTTCAACAGTGCCGAGGAACTGGTCACCCTGGATTCCCGAATCGGTATCTTGCTCGACCGGCCCCAATTGAAGGAAGATGACAACCCCCTCGGTCCTCGTCAGCTTTGCCAGTCCATACTCAATGGACTGACCAGCCTGGACATGCAGCCGAAGGCCTGCCTGGTCTTGCTGAACCAGTTTGAACTGGTGCTGTATCCGGAATTGCCGGCCATCTACAAGACCCTCAACCAACACCTGATTGACAAAGGCATCCTGCCCGACATTAAGGTCGGGCAATCAGTGCGGATTCACCCCCGGGCTCCCGCACAGCAAGCCGTTAGCGAGCCTGACGATTTCAATCAGTTGTTCGAACAACTGGCCAGTGCGCAAAGCCTGGCCGGCTATGGCAACTTGTCCCACGGCGGACTTGGCAGCGGGCAAACGCTTGCCCTCGGTCAATCTGGTCTGGCAGCATGGGGCGGCAACGCGCCCCTGGGCATGCTGGAAGCCCTGAACCAATTGCAAGCCGGACCGCTGATTTTGCCCAGCGGCGCGCAAATCAATCTAGTCTCACCCGCTGGCAACCATGCCAATGTGCTGCGCCAGCTTCAGCAAAGTCCTGTCATGGTTGGCGCATCCCGCCTGGAAGCCTTGATGGTGGACGCAGTGGCCATGCTGTTCGATATCGTCTTTGACGAGGACCTGATTCCCACCAGTCTGAAGAATCTGCTTTCCCGCCTGCAGCTGCCAGTGCTCAAGGCCGCATTGCTCGACCGCAACTTCTTCTCCAATCGCAAGCATCCGGCGCGCAGGCTGCTGGACGTCATTGCCGATCTGGCGGCCAACCTTCCTCCGGTGGCCGACGGCAGCCATCCCCATCTGGACAAACTGGAAGCCATCATCGACCGGGTCGTTACGGAATTTGACCAGGATCCAACGGTGTTCGAAACCGCTGCTCTGCAAGTGGCAGAACTGGAAATTGAGCGCCAGTCCGCCCTGGAGGCCAGCCTTTCCGAACCCATCCAGAGTCTGCAACGCGCCGAACGAGCGGAAACCGCGCCAGTGTTCATTCAGGACCAGATCAGGCAGGCCCTGCAGAGGCAGCCGGTCATGCCTGCTGTCAGCCGTTTTCTGCAGACCCGATGGGCTGAAACCCTGAGCCAAACCTACATAGCACAAGGCGCCGCCGCTCCCCAGTTCACCAGCGAAATGGAAACCATGCGCGAACTGATCTGGAGCGTGCAACCCAAAGCCGACATGGACACCAGGCTGATGCTGGTCCGCATACTGCCGGGCATGCTCAAGCGCTTGCGCGAAGGACTGGCTCAGTGCGGCGTGGAGCCGCATGAGATTGACCGCTTCTTCGCGGAACTGGTCGTTCTCCACGCCAACGCAGTGCGGCCCCCCGCAGCGGCGATTCTGCCCCTGCCGGAAGCCGAGCCGGAGCCGGAACCGGAAGCAGCTGGCGAAACTCTCGCCGAAGCGGCGGAAACGCAAGCCGCGCCCGTGCAGGTGCAGGTCGAAATCGAGGATGTCTATACCGAACGCGCACGCGACCTCAACAAGGGCGACTGGGTGGAATTCCACTATGACGATGGCACCTTCCGCTGGGCTCGTCTGGCTTTCAGCAGCGATCGCGGCAACTATCTGTTCACCGACCAGGACAGCGTCAACACCTTCTCCATCTCCCTGCACCGCCTGGCCGACAAATTGCGCACCGGCCAAGCCGTACTGGTGGTGCGCCGCTCCATCACCGAATCCGCCTTCAGCAAGCTGATGACCTTTTTCCGCGCCAAGGCCTCCCAGCCCGGCAACACGCCCGCATAAGCGCGGCGTGACGGCTCGCGCGGGACTGTCCTCGCGAGGAAAGCGGCCGCTCACGCCACGCGACTCAAACTTCACCCTTCCGCCAGCCCCTGATAGCATTCGGGCATGTCGGACTCATTTTCCGCGAAACTCATCGCCTGGCAGAGGCGCCATGGGCGCCACGACCTGCCCTGGCAAGCCAACCGCGATCCCTATGCAATCTGGGTGTCTGAAATCATGCTGCAGCAAACCCAGGTGGCCACGGTCGTTCCCTATTACAAACGCTTCATGGCCCGGTTTCCCGATATTCCTTCACTCGCATCCGCGTCCGAGGAAGAAGTGCTCACTTACTGGGCAGGGCTCGGCTACTATGCGCGCGGTCGCAATCTGCACAAGGCCGCGCAGCTCATGCGGGACTCGCACGTGGGCCGGTTTCCGTCCAGCTTTGAGGAAGTCGCCGCCCTGCCGGGTGTAGGTCCGTCCACGGCGGCTGCGATCTGTATCTTTGCCTTTGGTCAGCGGCACGCCATCCTGGACGGCAACGTCAAGCGAGTGCTTGCCCGCGCCTACGGTGTCAGTGGTTATCCGGGCGAGAAGCGGATCGAGCAGGCCCTCTGGCAGCGAGCCCGAAGCCTGTTGCCGGACCAGGATCTGGAAACCTATACCCAGGCCTTGATGGACCTGGGCGCCACACTTTGCACACGCGGCAAACCGCGCTGTGAACACTGTCCAGTGCGCGCCGACTGCGTGGCATTGCAAGACGATCGGGTGAGCGAATTACCCAGTGCCCGGCCACGAAAGACCCTGCCGGAGAAGCACGCGCAGTTTCTGGTGATCCGCCATGGCCTCGACCTGTTGCTGGAAAAACGCCCGGCACCTGGTATTTGGGGCGGGCTATGGAGCCTGCCGGAAGCAGCCCCGGACAGCGACCCTGCACAGGCCTGTCTTCACCTCAGCGGCCAACTGCCCGGCAGCATGCAGCCGCTACCCGCCCTGACCCATAGCTTCACCCATTTCAAGCTTCACATCCAACCCATTGAAGTGACGTTGTCGCGCAAACCCAGCGCAACCCATGAATCCGGATGCCAGGTCTGGATGCCGTTGGCCGACGCCCTGCATGCGGCACTGCCCAAGGCAGTGGAAAAGATCCTCAGGAAGCTTGCAGCAGAATAGGACAGTCGCTCATGTTGATCGACACGCACTGCCATCTCGACGCAACTGAGTACGACGCCGATCGCGACGCCGTCGCTGCCGCAGCTCGCAATGCAGGGGTGACAATCGTGGTGCCTTCCGTTGCGCGTTCCAATTTCAACCGGGTTCGCGACAACTGCGCGCGCTACCCGGGCTGTTACGCCGCTTACGGCATGCACCCCATGTACATTCATGTCCATCAGCGCGCGGATATCGACGAACTGCGCGCCTGGGTGCAAGCGGAAAGACCCGTGGCCATCGGCGAGATCGGACTCGACCTGTTTCAGACCCGCATCGACCGGCCGGGCGTTGATGCAGCGGATTTCCAGGTGCAGGAGCAATTCTTCAAGGAGCAACTTAAGGTCGCAAAGGATTTTGATCTACCCGTGTTGCTCCACATCCGCCGCGCCAATGACCAGATCCTAAAACACCTGCGGCGCATCAAGCTCAAGGGCGGCATCGCCCACGCCTTCAACGGCTCGATGCAACAGGCCAACGAATTCATCAAGCTGGGCTTCAAGCTCGGCTTTGGTGGTGCCTTCACCTGGCCGCGAGCGAGCAATCTGCAGATGCTGGCGCGCGAGTTGCCGCTGGAAGTCATGGTACTTGAAACGGATGGCCCCGACATTCCGCCGGTTTGGCTGGGCAAGGGGCGCAACAGCCCCGCGGAGGTGCCGCGCATTGCGCAAGGCCTGGCGGACCTGCGCGGCATTGGCGTCGATGAGGTGGCGCGCCAGACTACAAAGAATGCACAAGCAGTACTGGGCCTGGAATCTGCGGCCAGCGCCCCGCCAGGCTGAACCGCCTGCCCGCCGCGCTGTTTTTCACCCCTCGTCCCGTTTGCGGGGACTTCGGTGCCCCGAAGGGGCAGAGGATTCGGGGGTGAGGGGCGTCCCCTTCTCCCAGCGGGGCGCAGGCGGGGTTTCGCAAAGCATACTTTGCGCCGCTGAAGCCGGACTGTGGTGCAAACCAGTCCGTGGGGCGCGGAGCGAGGGCCGGGGATGAGGGAGAGGTGCTTCAGTAATCCCAAGCGCTTCCAAATCTCGAAGGGGTCCAAAGGGGACATTGTCACCTTATCCATGCCAGCCTCGATCACAATCCCAATTCGCCCTGCCCGTTGTCTTGCCCGGATGGCTCGTCGCTTTGCACGCGCGGCCTGCCGCGCGGCCGGGCCTCGCACCTTTGGCCGGTCATCTTTTCCAGCCTGGCGTAGAAGCGTGCATTGCCCAAAGGCTGGTTCTGGTTGAGCGCGAGGCGGATGTCGTCGATGGCCTTCCTGTCCAACTCCGCCCGAAACAGATCACGATAGGCCGCCTGCCTGGCCTTGTCATCCGGTCCGAGCGCCAGATGGAGCGGGTGCGGCGTCAGGTAAGGATTGGCCTGCCCCAGGGCATTATGGCGATAACTGGTCCAACGGTAGTGGGCCGGATCGTCCACCATCGCGGCACGCACCGGGTTGAGTTCGATGTAACGCTGGCAGGCCAGCAGGTAGGTTTCGGTTTGGATCAGGGAGGATTTGTAGCGGCTGTCCCAGAGCGTGCCGGTGCGGCGGTAGGTGGTGTTGATGTATTGCACATAGCGCCGTCCCAGCGCAATGAC
Organism: uncultured beta proteobacterium; assembly: GCA_963782495.1. Classification (GTDB taxonomy): domain Bacteria; phylum Pseudomonadota; class Gammaproteobacteria; order Burkholderiales; family Thiobacillaceae; genus DASQBT01. Next base: position 494,441 of record CAWAJU010000009.1, read on the forward strand.
CAGCCGCGGAATCGACTTCGCGCGCCTGGGCGTGACCAGCAGATGCACGTGGTTGGTCATCAGCACATAGGCGTGCAGCGCGCACTGCTCCTTGTTCAGCGCCTCGCCAAGCCAGTAGAGGTAAGCCTGGTAGTCTTCCTCGCCGAAGAAGCAGGGCTCGCGGTTATGTCCCCGCTGCACGATGTGCAGGGGAACGCCATCAAGATGGACTCGGGGACGACGGGGCATGTGTCCAGCATAGCAGAATTAATTCGAGCCTGAAAATCATCTAGCCGGCCTTCCACCGCGGTGAGGCGGTGGGGTTAAAGTGAGTTTGCGAACTTGCAATAACCCGAGGAGGCCGAAGATGAAATATAGCGGAATTGACCTGCATTCGAACAACAGCGTGGTGACGGTGATCGACGACAACGATCGGGTCGTGGCGGAGAAGCGGCTGCCGAACGACTTGGCGCGGATCACTGGATTTCTGTCGCCGTGGCGCGAGGAACTGGCGGCGGTGGTGGTTGAGTCCACCTACAACTGGTACTGGCTGGTGGATGGTTTGCAGGAAGCCGGGTTTGAGGTGAAGCTGGCCAACACCGGCGCGATCAAGAAGTACGACGGGCTTAAGCACAGCGGTGATGAGGCGGATGCCCGACACCTGGCTCACTTGCTGCGCTTGGGCATCCTGCCGACCGGCACCATTTTGCCGCCCGAGCAGCGGGCGACACGTGACCTGGCCAGAAAGCGCATGCAGCTGGTGCGCAGCCGAACTTGTCACATCCTGGCTATCGAAAACATCCTGGCGCGCCAGAAGGCGATGAAGATCAGCAGCAACCACGTGAAGTGCCTGACAGCTGATGCAATCGACCAGATGGCGCTGCCGGCAGACGTGGGACTGGCGATCAAGAGCAACCTCGCGGTTGTCGCTACCCTGAACACACAGATCGACCTGTTGGAGAAGCATCTGCAAGAAAGCCTGGTCGAACGACCGGAATTCGCTTTGCTGACCAGCGTTCCCGGCATTGGTCGCATTCTTGCCGCCATCATTTTGCTGGAGACTGGCTGCATTGAGCGCTTCAGCACCGTAGGCAACTTTGCCTCCTACGCGCGTTGCGTCGATAGCCAGCGCATGAGCAATGGCAAGAAGAAGGGCGAGGGCAACACCAAGAACGGCAACAAATATCTGGCTTGGGCCTTTGTCGAAGCGGCGCACTTTGCGCTGCGTTTCTGTGCCGAGGCCAAGCGCTTCTATGAGCGCAAGAAGGCCAGGACGAACCCCGCGGTGGCGACCAAGGCGCTGGCCCACAAGCTGGCACGGGCATGTTTCCACATTCTGAAGGAGCGCCAACCGTTTGATGTGACGCGCTGCTTCGCATGAGTGAAGACGGCGGCGGCAAGCCCGGAAAGGGGCCTGGAGCACCAGCCATGACGCTGAATGGGCTGCCGTTCGCCGTCACCCGAGCAGTAAGGCGAATCGCCTGTGACGTGAGCCATAAAGGGGTTGGCGCCGGCAAACCGGCAGCCAGGAAGCTGTGCAAAATCCGTTGGACACGAAGCGGCACCAACGTTCTTCTGGGGCGGCCGGGCCGCCAGGGCGAAGGCAGACCACCGCCGATCGCTTGATCCTGATGGGTGACTGGCGCGATTCGTTCGCAGCCACGATTTGAAGAAACGGGCGCGGTTGGCCACTGCGACGGAGAGATGATGAAATTCGACACCGGCGGCTTGCGCCGCCATGGAATCATTTACTCGCTTGACACGGGCCGGCTAATGGGTGGCCCCTTTGATTACCTCGAAATAGTGCGCCATGGTGGTCGAAATCGGTACCGCGCCTCTGACGCGGACGCTCAAGCCTGGGAGCAGGCGCGCCGGCCTAAACCGTGCAGGCTTGCCCTTCACCAAGGGCTACGAATGATCGTGGCGAGTAAACTCAGTCTTGAGTGGTCGCCGGAGCAAATTGCTGGATGGCTAAAGCTGCAATTCCCCGATGAAGAGAAGATGCGCGTTTCCCATGAAACGATCTACCGAAGCTTGTTCATTCAGGCCCGAGGGGTGCTCAAGAAGGAATTGATTGGGCATTTGCGATCTCGACGCATGATGCGGCGCTCGAAGAATGCCAGTACCGATGGGCAGCCACGCGGACAGATCGTCGATGGGATATCCATCCGGGAGCGCCCTGCTGACGTCGAAGACCGTGCGATTCCGGGTCATTGGGAAGGCGACTTGATAACAGGGTCCAAGAACACCCACATCGCCACTTTGGTTGAGCGTCATTCGCGCTTCACCATGCTCGTGAAGGTCCAGGGAAAGGACACCGTCAGCGTGGTGGCAGCGCTGAGCAAACAGGTTCGCAAGTTGCCATCCGAGTTGCGCCGATCATTGACGTGGGATCGGGGCATGGAGATGGCGCGCCACAAGGAGTTCACTATCGCGACGGACGTGCAAGTCTACTTCTGCGATCCTCAAAGCCCCAGGCAACGCGGGACAAACGAAAATACAAATCGCTTGCTGCGCCAGTACTTCCCGAAAGGCACAGATCTATCCGGTTACAGCCAGGCAGACCTGAACAAAATTGCGTTACGCCTGAATCAGCGACCCCGGAAGACCTTGGGCTATTGCACGCCCGCAGATAGACTTGAAGCAAGTGTTGCAACGATCAATTGAACCCACCGCGGCCTTTTTTAGAATGTCGCGCTCTTCGGTGACCCGCTTGAGTTCGGACTTCAATCGACGAATCTCGCCCTGCTGATCCTGGGCGGCAATTCGATCTGCCGCCGGGACGCTATGGCGCTTGATCCACTGATACAGGCTGTAGCTGGATATACCAAGCCTCGCCGCCACATCCGCTACGGCGTGACCCCGATCCGTGACCTGCTTGACCGCTTCAAGCTTGAATTCCTCTGTGTAACGCTTCTTGCTCATGACACCTCCCTTTAGCCAAATTTATAGGCTCAGAAGTGTCTAGTAAACTGGGGGCGATTCACTGCGCTAAGCTCGAACCAGGCTGAATATAGAGCACTGGGTTAAGCTTATTTGCTACTGCCCATTCCCTTGTCAGGCCAATCCCGTAATGGCCATATCTTGATATGTGTTCCTTTATTTGGGACAGCGGTATATCACAAAAGCTAACCATTGGAACGTACAATTCCATTGGGGATTTGTCGCCCCAGTTGAGAACTTCTTTGCAATACTTGAGCTTAAAGTTGTCGGCCAGTATGCCCTTTAAGGCCTCCTTGTTAGCCGTAAAATGAATGAGCGTGTTTGAGCTTAGCGGCATACCGGTCCTTGCTAGTGCTGACGTACGAAATCATGGGACTGATGGGCTCAACTATTTTCCATCAGATTGATTGAATCAAAGGGGCCGTGTTCGAGTTATCCTTGCAGTCATGCATCCACGCCCCATACCCATCATCAAAGGGGCCACCCATTAGCCGGCCCGTGTCAAGCGAGTAAATGATTCCATGGCGGCGCAAGCCGCCGGTGTCGAATTTCATCATCTCTCCGTCGCAGTGGCCAACCGCGCCCGTTTCTTCAAATCGTGGCTGCGAACGAATCGCGCCAGTCACCCATCAGGATCAAGCGATCGGCGGTGGTCTGCCTTCGCCCTGGCGGCCCGGCCGCCCCAGAAGAACGTTGGTGCCGCTTCGTGTCCAACGGATTTTGCACAGCTTCCTGGCTGCCGGTTTGCCGGCGCCAACCCCTTTATGGCTCACGTCACAGGCGATTCGCCTTACTGCTCGGGTGACGGCGAACGGCAGCCCATTCAGCGTCATGGCTGGTGCTCCAGGCCCCTTTCCGGGCTTGCCGCCGCCGTCTTCACTCATGCGAAGCAGCGCGTCACATCAAACGGTTGGCGCTCCTTCAGAATGTGGAAACATGCCCGTGCCAGCTTGTGGGCCAGCGCCTTGGTCGCCACCGCGGGGTTCGTCCTGGCCTTCTTGCGCTCATAGAAGCGCTTGGCCTCGGCACAGAAACGCAGCGCAAAGTGCGCCGCTTCGACAAAGGCCCAAGCCAGATATTTGTTGCCGTTCTTGGTGTTGCCCTCGCCCTTCTTCTTGCCATTGCTCATGCGCTGGCTATCGACGCAACGCGCGTAGGAGGCAAAGTTGCCTACGGTGCTGAAGCGCTCAATGCAGCCAGTCTCCAGCAAAATGATGGCGGCAAGAATGCGACCAATGCCGGGAACGCTGGTCAGCAAAGCGAATTCCGGTCGTTCGACCAGGCTTTCTTGCAGATGCTTCTCCAACAGGTCGATCTGTGTGTTCAGGGTAGCGACAACCGCGAGGTTGCTCTTGATCGCCAGTCCCACGTCTGCCGGCAGCGCCATCTGGTCGATTGCATCAGCTGTCAGGCACTTCACGTGGTTGCTGCTGATCTTCATCGCCTTCTGGCGCGCCAGGATGTTTTCGATAGCCAGGATGTGACAAGTTCGGCTGCGCACCAGCTGCATGCGCTTTCTGGCCAGGTCACGTGTCGCCCGCTGCTCGGGCGGCAAAATGGTGCCGGTCGGCAGGATGCCCAAGCGCAGCAAGTGAGCCAGGTGTCGGGCATCCGCCTCATCACCGCTGTGCTTAAGCCCGTCGTACTTCTTGATCGCGCCGGTGTTGGCCAGCTTCACCTCAAACCCGGCTTCCTGCAAACCATCCACCAGCCAGTACCAGTTGTAGGTGGACTCAACCACCACCGCCGCCAGTTCCTCGCGCCACGGCGACAGAAATCCAGTGATCCGCGCCAAGTCGTTCGGCAGCCGCTTCTCCGCCACGACCCGATCGTTGTCGTCGATCACCGTCACCACGCTGTTGTTCGAATGCAGGTCAATTCCGCTATATTTCATCTTCGGCCTCCTCGGGTTATTGCAAGTTCGCAAACTCACTTTAACCCCACCGCCTCACCGCGGTGGAAGGCCGGCTAGATGATTTTCAGGCTCGCTTTATTCCCGACATATGAACTCACACTTGCACGCCCCTCTTGTCCTGAGCGCCCCTCATATCCAGCGCCGCACCCTTTTCGTGTAATCCCGGTACACCTGGCCAAACTTGGCCATCAGGTGCGCCTCTTCGTGGGCGATCACGTGATAGCGCATCATCCACCAGACCAACGGGGCCAGGGCCAGCGTCCAATATGTTTTCAGCAGCAGGGTGACGCCTGCGTACACCAGCCAATCGCCCAGATAAATGGGATTGCGCGAAAACGCGAACGGCCCGGCTGTGACCAGGTTGGATACGGGCTTGTAGGGATTGACCGTGGTGCGATGGCGCCAGATTGTGGCGGCGGCCCAGAGGGTCATCAACACCCCCGCGCAGACCAGCGCCCAACCCAGCCCGTGCAGGCCGCCTTCCGCGGCAAAGCCGAAGGGAAAACGCCGATCAATCCACCAGCCGCCCGCAAGGCCCGCGGCATACACGAGCGGCGGCGGAAGCACAGTGGCAGGTCGGATTGCGTGATCGACCATGATGCGAATTCAGCTCAAAGTCGCTGAACCATCCCGGAGTCGATTGCGCGCTATCACGGTCGGCGTGTCAGAAATCCTTTTCCACGCGGAACGCGTTGAGCACGATATCACTCGCCGACATGCGTGCGCCGTGCGCGACGGCATCCATGATGTCGTGATCGCTGTAGCCCTGGTCCCGCACGTGCGCCACATCACTTGCCGTCACCTGGGTGGAATGACGCACGGCTTTGAGTACCAGTCCCAGCATGGCCTTTTCGCTGTGCGACAGATTGGCGTCGGCCGGATTATCGATCAGATAGTCCACCTGATCCGGTGTCCAGCCGTACATGTTGACCAACATGCCGGTGTTCATGTCCACGCAGTAATCGCAATGATCGCTGCGCGACACCATGAGTCGGATGCAGGCCAGCAAGACTCCGCTCAGCTTCGGATGCTTCAAGGAATACGCGATGAAATCCCATTGCTGCTTGAGCAGCATGGGCGACACACTCCAGATCTTGAGCACATTCGGCACATTGCCAAATTCTTGCTTAATTTCGGCATAGATTCGCGCCACGTCGCCGGTGGCTTCTTCCGGCTGCGCCATATCGAGCAGGCTCATGTTTGACTCCCCATCGGTTAATGACATCATGCAAAGGCCCTGTTACCTAACTCTAGTCCAGGGCACCTACTTTTCCCTTAGCAGGCCTTCTATCTTGTTCAACATTTGCGCATGATCAAATTCCCTGCCACCGATGGCCCGATAGGTCATTCGGCCCCTCTTATCGATTACAAAAGTGGTGGGCAGGCCCTGCACCGGCCATAGCCCCATGGCGTCGCCGGTGGAGTCCAGCAGGATGGGAAAAGATGGCGGCGCATCCAGCGTGGCAATGAATTGTTCGATTACATCCACGCCCTCCCCCTCGTTTACCGCGAGGATCTCCAGAGGACGGTCCGCCATGATTTTTCTCAGCCTTTCCATCGAGGCAAACTCGCGGCGACAGGGCGGACACCAGGTGGCCCAGAAATTCACGATCACTACCTTGCCCTTCAGCCCGGATAGCGCGACGGACTGTCCCTCCAGATTGGGCAGTTCAAGGTCAGCCGCGTTCAGTCTTGGCCTGACCGCCGTCAACGTGGTTTGCAGTGGCGGGTCTGCCGCCTGAACCGTCAGGCTGGCAAAACACAGCAGCCCATTAAGGAGGAGAAGCAGGCGCAACGCACTGAACATTCTTCAATGTCCCTTCATGATGTCTCTTGCCCTGACGCCAGTGATATACCACATCAAAGCGACTGCCGGGCGGAAGTTCAAAGGTCGTCATGCCCTGGCTCCAGTCGCCCGGGAAGAATGTCTGCTCAACCGGAAACTGCGCCCATTCGAACGCCAGCTTGACCGACTTGAGCTGGTTGCGCGGCTGGAAACGGGCCAACCAGTCGTGCTTGGTCAGCATCGGTTGCGACCGTACCGCCCTCCGGTACATAACGCCACTCGGCCAGGCAGTAGTTGATTGGCCGTTTGGATTCATTGCGCAAAACCGTCATGAACACGCAGTGGCGGGCGAACTCTTCCACCGACTTGTCGTCCAGTCCGCGCGCCACCATGAAGGCCCTGGCCTGGTCAGGTGTGATCTGGGTCATGCGCAAGTAGACACCGGCATTTTCCGTCTCCCAGGTTCCGATGTCGTTGTCGGGCGACTGACTGTAACGCGTTTCACCCGCGTAAGCTGCACATGCCAGAAGGGCCGCAAGACAGGCCCCGCCGCCGCCAATCGCCGCTGACCACATGGCTGGCCAGACCTTGGTGCGACGGGCTCAGCAGATGAATGCTGCATCGGCCTAGACCCGCGCTCCCTGTATCGCTCGCATGAATTCGTTGCGCAACTGATCGCTGTTATCCATGCAGCCGGAAAATGCCTGCGTCACCACCCGCTCATCGCCGCGCCGGTCTTCACCGAGCAGCAGACATAACTGTTCGGCCTCGATGACGCAGGCCGCGCCCTTCGCCTTTCCATGGGTCATCAACGCATCGGCAATGTCACGGGTCATCCACTCCTGATACGTGAAGCGATGGCCGATGGCGTCCACCAGGCGCGCGATGCGGCCGAAGCCGTGCAGTCGTCCACCTGGTACATAGGCCACATGCGCAACCCCGCGAAACGGCACAAGATGATGGGGACACACGCCATGGATCGCAATGCCGCGCACCACTACCATGTCCTGGCGCTCATCTGCGAAACCCTCACCCAATGCCTGGGCCGGGTCCATGCCATAGCCTCCCAGCAGGCGTCTCTCCCACAGTTCCCGAACGCGTTGCGCGGTACGACCGGTGTGGACCGTATCGCTGGGCACACCGCAGGCATGAAGCAGATCGGTTACCGCCTTCTCAAACGCAACCGGATCGAACCTGCCGGTTTGCGGAATGCCCAGGCTCGCCGGCCTGGGTCCGCCGTGATCACACTCTGCGGATTCGCAACGGTCAGCCATTACTTGAATATCTCCTTGAAGAACTCGAGCATCTGGACCCAGGAGTCGTGATCAGCCGCAGCATCGTATTTGAGCGGCAGATCAAACTGCTTGCCCAGTTTGTCCGCGTCAGGGTTGGTGAAGGCGTGCATCGCCCCCGGATAGGACACCAGCTTGTAATCCGCCTTCGCATCCTGCATTTCCTTCTCGAACGCCTTCACCACGTTTGGTGGCGCGAACGGGTCGGCAGCGCCGGTAAACACTCGGATCCTGGTCTTGATCTGGCCGGACTTGGCCGGGTGGTCCGTCCCCAGACTGCCATGGAAGCTGACCACGCCCTTGAGCGGCAATCCGGCGCGCGCCATGTTGAGCACCTGTCCGCCGCCGAAGCAGTAGCCAATCGCGGCAATCTTCTTTTTGTCGGTCAAGGGTTCATGCTCAAGCGTGGCCATTGCCGCCTTGAAACGGGCCAGGGCCCCTGCCGGGTCATTGCCGACAGCGCTGGCAAACGACCCTGCGTCCTTGGGATGATCGGCAGTCTTGCCGTCGCCGTACATGTCCACCGCCAACGCGATATAGCCCTCCTCGGCCAGCATGTTTGCGCGCCTGCGTGCATAGTCGTTCAGCCCCCACCACTCGTGAACCACCAACACCCCGGGGCGTCTTCCCTTGATGGCATCGTCATAGGCAACGTAGCCCTTCATGTTCAAGCCATCCGCCTTGTACAACACCTGTTTGCCCACCACCGCCGCTTGCGCAGGCAAGACCATCGCCAGCAAGCCTGCGAGCAAGAGTTTATTCATGGCATAAGCTCCTCTAGTTGCCTGTCATGGAAATTGGAGAGTAACACCTGGGCAAGAATGCTGCCTAACAGCGCCATGGCCATGTCCTTTTGCGTATCCCATACATCGCCCTGAGTGGCGAGAAATGCAACTGCATCGTCCCCAGACAGCTCCGCCACCGCCCACTCGATCAGCTCGTAGCTTGCCGATATGGCGAGGCAGACACAAACCACGATGAAAAACAGCCAGGCTCCAGGACCAAGAATCTTCTTCCGAACAAGCACCTCGCACGCGATCAGTGCCGGGAAGAAACCCTGCGCCAAATGACCCAAGCGATCATAGTGGTTGCGGGAAAGTCCGAATTCGTCTCGGATCCAGTTGAACAAGGGCACCTGTGCGTAGGTGTAATGACCGCCCACCATCAAGATCATGGCGTGCAGCGCAATGCCGATATAGACCAGATTCGTCAGCGGGAAGTGTCTGTAGCTGAGCAACAACACGGGTGCGGCAATCAGGACCGGTGCGATCTCAAGCAACCAGGTGTAGCGGTCGCGAGGATGGACGCCGGACCACAGCAGGATCAACAGTACAACAATAGAGCAGCACGCCATGAAGCGCTCTTGAATTGCGATCCACAATGAATGGGTCCATCTACTCACTCGCCCGTCTCGACCTTCAAGGCTCGACGGAATGATTCGACGGTAGTGTCTTCGTCACATGCTCGGAAACGCTTCGACGCGCTAAAAATCAACTCCCGGCGGCGGGGTAAAGTTGTTCAGCACCCGGATATAGCTCTCGCGCACGACCGCCGACGGATCCGCCAGCTTACCCAGGCTCATGCTGCCTTTCATCTGACGGACCGATTCGTACTGGTTCTCCTCCATCCACAGTTCCATCCCCGTGAGAACCTGACTCAGCCGGCTCGGGCCATGGCGCAGCAGGCTGCTGGCCAAGTGCACGACATCCGCGCCGGCCAGGAGCATCTTGAGTGCATCCCAGGCGCTATACACGCCGCCCGTTGCTGCCAGGCTGATCTGGGTCTGGTCGCGCAGAATGGCAAGCCAGCGCAGTCGGAGCAGAACTTCATCCGGAGTCGAAAGCTGCAGGCTGTCCACCATGCTGCGCTGTTCGAGATCGATGTCAGGCTGGTACAAGCGGTTGAACAGGGCCACTCCGCTGGCTCCTTCGTCCTCGAGCCGCTTGACGAAATGCGGCAGCGCAGAGAAGAACGGCGACAACTTCATGGCGATGGGAATGCTGATCGATGCGCGCAGCTCCTTCAGCAATTCAACATATCGGTCTTCGACCGACGTGCCGGTCTGCACGGAATCGGCCGCAATGTGATAGACGTTCAATTCGATGGCGTTCGCCCCAGCCTGTTCCAGTTCCTTGCCCAGTTCCACCCAGCCCGACATGGACACACCATTGAGGCTCGCCACGACCGGTATCTCCAGATGTTCCTTGAGGTGGCGCAATTGATCGAGGTAGGCATCCAGACCGCTGCGATAGGTGCCATGATCCGGCAGGAAACTGTCGGCCTCCCCATGCCCAAGTTCTCCGTGCACCAGGAAGCGGTCCAGCATGGCCTCCTCCGCGCGCAATTCCTCTTCGAACAGGGAATACATGACCAGCGCGGCAGCACCGGCATCTTCAAGCCTTACCGCCGTGTCCAGGCTTCTGGACAAAGGTGAGGCCGAAGGCACCAGGGGATTCTTCAGCTCGATGCCCAGATACGTTGTGGTGAGATCGGTCATTCAGCTTGTCCTCAAGAATCTTTTTGCTCGGTTTTTCCCGCCGCTGCCATGGCCTGCAGATCCGCGTAATGCTTGCGGACGCCTTCCTGGGCCGTGTCGAGAAATTGTTGCGCGGCCTCCGGGTGGCTGCGAAACAGCATGGCGAAGCGGGTCTCGGTGCTGGTAAATTCCTTCAGCGGGATGCTGGGCTCAGCCGAGTCAACGCGGAAGGGGCCCGCCAGGCGCGGGTCAAAGCGGAACAGCGGAAAATATCCGGTCTTGACCGCCAGGTCCTGCTGACGCAGGTTGTGCTGCATGTCCACACCATGCGCGATGCAGGGACTGTAGGCAATGATCAGCGAAGGTCCGGGATAGGACTCCGCTTCGTTGAACACCCTGAGCGTTTGCACGTCCTTGGCGCCAAAGGCCACCTGCGCGACGTAAACATGGCCGTAGTCCATGGCCAGCTTGGCGAGATCCTTCTTGGCGGTTGGCTTGCCCGCCGCGGAGAACTTGGCAACGGCGCCGAGCGGGGTGGCCTTGGAAGTTTGTCCGCCGGTGTTGGAATATACCTCGGTATCGAGCACTAGAATATTGACGTCGTAAGGTTGTGCAAGCACGTGATCCAGCCCGCCATAGCCGATATCGTAGGCCCAACCATCCCCGCCCATGATCCAGACGCTGCGGCGCACTAGATATTCAGCTATTGCCGCCAGTTCCTTTGTTTCGCGGTTATCGATTTGCGACAGCTTGTCCCGCAGCACAGCTACCCGCTGGCGCTGCTCTCGTATGCCGCTTTCGGAGGACTGATCCGCATTCAGCAGACCAAAGGCCAGGTCTTCGCCGATCCGCCCAGCCAGTCGCCTTACCAATTCGATCGCATGCGCTTGCAATTGATCCACCGCCAGGCGCATGCCCAGGCCGAACTCGGCATTGTCTTCGAACAGCGAATTGCTCCAGGCCGGCCCCCGTCCTTCCGCATTGGTTGTCCATGGCGTGGTGGGCAGGTTGCCACCGTAGATGGAGGAGCAACCGGTGGCATTGGCCACCATCATGCGATCGCCAAACAATTGCGAGGCCAGGCGGATATAAGGCGTTTCTCCGCAGCCGGAGCAGGCGCCGGAATATTCGAACAAGGGGTCGAGCAGCATGGCCCCGGGTATGGTCACGTGCTTGATGTGGTCGCGGTCGAACTCCGGCAAACCGAGGAAGAAGCTTAAATTTTCCCGCTCCTGCTCGCGCAATGGCGGCTGCGGCGCCATATTGACCGCACGATGGCTGACGTTGGACTTGTCGTGTATCGGGCAAGCCTCCACGCACAATCCGCAGCCGGTGCAATCCTCCGGCGCCACCTGGTAGCTGATATGGGTGCCGACAGGATAGTCCTTGCTGCGCACCGGCACATGCTTGAAGCCGGAGGGCGCCCCGGCAGCAGCCTCCTGCGGGAATACCCGCGCGCGAATCGCTGTATGGGGACATACGAATACGCACTTGCCGCACTGGGTGCAAAGCTGCGCATCCCACACCGGAATTTCCAGCGCGATGTTGCGCTTTTCCCATTTGGCCGTACCCACCGGAAAGCTGCCGTCTTCGGGCATCAGTGAAACCGGCAGGCTGTCGCCCTTGCCGGCGTAGATGGGCAGGGTAAGCCTGCGCACAAAGTCGGGCATATCCGGCGAGGCAGGCATACCGGCAACGCCGGCCGGTTCATTCCCGACTGCTTCAACAAGGGCCGAGGTGTCGATCCGGTGCAGATTCTCCAGCGACTGATCGATGGCCTGGAAATTGAGCTCGGTCAGGCGCTTGCTTTTCTTGCCGTAAGTCTTTTCCACCGCCGCCTTGATGGCCACAATCGCCTCTTCGCGCGGCAGGATTCCGGCAATCGCAAAGAAGCAGGTCTGCATGATGGTGTTGATGCGCCGGCCCATGCCGACCGCCTCGGCCACCTTGTACGCGTCAATGACGTAAAGCTTGAGATTCTTGGCAAGGATCTGTTGCCGCGTTCCCGCCGGCAGGCTCATCCACGCCTGATCCGGCGCGGCCGGGGTGTTGAGGAGGAATACCGCGCCTCGGGCGGCGTGCGACAGCATGTCGTAGCGCTCCAGAAACACGGTCTGGTGGCAGGCAACGAACTGCGCTTCGTTATCGCCAATCAGATACGCCGAGCGGATGGGCTCTGGACCGAAGCGCAGGTGGGAAACCGTAACCGCACCGGATTTCTTCGAGTCATAGACAAAGTAACCCTGCGCATAAAGCTCTGTCGCCTCGCCGATGATCTTGATCGAGTTCTTGTTGGCCGACACGGTTCCATCCGAACCCAGCCCATAGAACACCGCACCCTGCGCCGCCTTGGAAGCCTCGGTGCGGAAGCTGCCGTCCCACTCAAGCGACAGATGCGTCAGGTCATCGACGATGCCCACGGTGAAATCACGTTTGGCAGATGGCCTGGCAAGCTCGTCGAACACCGCCTTCACCATGCCCGGAGTGAACTCCTTGCTTGCCAAGCCATAACGGCCGCCGATCACCCGCGGCATCGCCCTTGTCCCGTCGGCCGCCGCCTGCGCCAGTGCGGTCACCACATCCTTGTAAAGCGGCTCGCCGTCCGCTCCCGGTTCCTTGCACCGGTCCAGCACCGCGACAGATTTCGCTGTCACCGGCAGCGCGGCCAGCAAGGCAGCGGCATCAAAGGGCCGATACAGGCGCACCTTCAGCACGCCCACTTTCTCGCCCTGGCTGACCAGATCATCGACCGTCTCATGCGCCACTTCCGCGCCCGAGCCCATGAGGACAATAATGCGTTCCGCATCGGCTGGCCCCACATAGTCGAATAGCCGATACTGCCGGCCGGTGAGAAGGGCGAAGCGGTCCATCGCACCCTGCACAATGGCGGGGAAGGCGCTGTAAAACGGGTTGATGCGCTCGCGCGACTGGAAGAAGACGTCGGGATTCTGCGAACTGCCACGCAGCACTGGATGCTCCGGCGACAGGGCGCGTTGCCGGTGGGCGGTCACCCAGCCCTCTTCGATCATGGCATGCACGGTGTCCGTCTCCAGCGCTTCGATCTTGGCCACTTCATGTGAGGTGCGAAACCCGTCGAAATAATGCAGTACAGGAATGCGTCCTTGCAGCGAGGCAGCCTGGGCAATCAAGGCCATGTCCTGAGCCTCCTGCACGCTTCCGGACGCCAATAGCGAGAAGCCAGTGGCGCGACAGGCCATCACGTCACTATGGTCGCCAAAGATCGACAGTGCGTGGGTGGCGATGGTGCGCGCGGAGACATGCAGAACAATGGGCGTCAATTCCCCGGCGATCTTGTACATATTGGGAATCATCAGCAGCAGGCCCTGCGACGCCGTGAACGAAGTGGCCAATGCGCCGGCCTGCAAGGCGCCGTGCAGGGCGCCGGCGACCCCCCCTTCGCTCTGCATCTCGACGATCTTCGGCGCCGATCCCCACAGATTGGGATGTCCCTGCGCCGCCCATTCGTCACACCATTCCGCCATGTTCGACGAAGGGGTAATGGGATAGATGGCAATGACCTCGCTGCCCAGGTAAGCGATGCGGGCAACCGCCTCACTGCCATCCAGGGTAATCATGCGGGGTTGGCTCATAGGTTATCTCCACTCTTGCGCGCAGGCATCTTCATTATTCTAGCGATTGGGCGGGATTCTGTATCTGAAATTCTCTTTTTGGGCTCTAGTCTGACAGAAACAGGGTCAGAAGGTCGTTCAGAAAACGCTGCCCCGCCAGGGTGGGCTCCAGATGGACCGGCGTACGCATTATCATACCGCGCGCCTCCGCCTGCGCCAGCGGCTTGAGCACTACATTCAGGGGCAGACCAGTGCGTTCGCTGAACAGCGCCAGTTTGACGCCGTCAATCAGCCGCAGCGCATTCATCATGAATTCGAACGGCAGTTCCTCCGCCGCTACGGTCCTCTCCTCGGCAATGTGGCGGCCCAGCAAGACCGCTTCCATATACTGGCGCGGGTGTTTGACCCGCATCTGCCGCACGATCCGGTCGTGAAAACTCAGCTTGGAATGAGCCCCGGCGCCTATACCCAGGTAATCGCCGAACTGCCAGTAATTAAGGTTATGGCGGCAACGATGGCCCTTCAGTGCAAACGCCGAGGTTTCGTAATGGTCGAACCCGGCGGCTGCAAGCCGCACCTCGATGGCCTCCTGCATGGCAAAGGACGCATCCTCGTCCGGCAAGTTGGCCGGCGGTGTGTGGCCAAATGGCGTATTTGGCTCCAGGGTCAGGTGATACCAGGACAGATGTGACGGGTTGAATCCCAGAGCGATGTCTGCGTCGACAAGCGCCTCCTCCGGGCTTTGGCCCGGCAGGCCGTACATCACGTCCAGATTGAAACTGGGAAAAGTCAGCGCCGCCATTTCCGCTGCCGCGCGTGCCTCGGCAGCGCCATGGATGCGCCCCAGGGATCGCAGTTTGGCGTCGTCGAAGCTTTGAATGCCCAGCGATAGCCGGTTTACTCCGGCATCGCGGAAATCCCTGAATCTTCCGGCTTCCATGGTTCCCGGATTGGCCTCCAGAGTGACTTCCGCCAGCGGCTCAAGCGGCGTCAGCATCCGCACCGTATCGAGAATACGTGCAATGCCTGGGGCCGAAAACAAGCTGGGCGTGCCGCCGCCGAAGAATACGCTGTGTATCGTGCGTCCCCAGATTTGCGGAAGCGCCTCTTCCAGATCTCGGGTGAGCGAATCGATATAGGCGTCTTCGGGAATCTCGCTGGCAGCATGCGAGTTGAAATCGCAGTAGGGGCACTTGCGTACGCACCAGGGAATATGGATATAGAGCGCAAGCGGTGGCGGACTCTGTAAAAGAGTGGTCACGCTTGATGCCGGATTGATAAACGCTTGCACGGTTACCGCTTAACAACGCATACAGGAGGACAGGCGCAAACCCCTGGTCACTTTGTTGCACTCATGCGCGGTTCGATCATCCGGCCTGTAACTTCTCCGCAAGTGCGCGCAAAGCCTTGCCCCGGTGGCTGACCGAATTCTTCTCGTTCGCCGTCAGTTCTGCGCCGGTGCGGCCAAACTCGGGCAAGTAGAAATATGGATCGTAACCAAACCCGCCCGCTCCACGGGGCGAATCAATAATCTCACCATGCCACCGTCCCTCCGCAATCAGCGGCTCCGGATCGTCCGCATGGCGCACCAGCACGATGACGCAGTAATAGTGGGCCTTGCGGTTGGCCTGACCGCGCAGGGCCGCGACCAATTTTTCATTGTTGCGCTGGTCGGACTTGGGTTCGCCGCTGTAGCGCGCCGAATATACGCCGGGCGCGCCATTGAGCGCTTCGACGCAGATCCCCGAGTCATCCGCCAGTGCCGGCAGGCCAGTGTGCAGCGAGGCATGGCGGGCCTTGGCCAGACAGTTCTCGATGAAGGTGACGTGCGGCTCTGGGCATTCCGGGACTGCGAAGTCGGACTGCGGCAGCACCTCGAAGCCCAGCGGCGTGAGAATCTGGTCGATTTCTCTCAGCTTGCCCGGATTCCCCGAGGCGATGATGAGTTTCTGCATCAGCTTGACTCCAGGACCGATTGCTGGGCTCGGGTGATTTCGGCGATGCCCTCACCCGCCAGATCGAGCAAGGCATCAAGCGCCGCACGGGAAAACGGCTCGCCTTCTGCTGTCCCCTGCACTTCCACCATGCCACCCGTTCCGGTCATGACCACGTTCATGTCGGTGTCACAGCCGGAATCCTCCACATAGTCAAGATCCAGCACCGGTTGGCCCCCAAATACCCCGACGGAAATAGCCGCGACACTGCCCCGGAGCGGCGATTCCACAATCGCGCCCTGCTGCAGCAGCCACTTGATCGCATCAGCCACTGCCACATAGGCCCCGGAAATGGAGGCGGTGCGGGTTCCGCCGTCCGCCTGGATGACATCGCAATCCACCTGTATGGTGCGTTCGCCGAGTTTCTTCAGATCCACTATTGCGCGAAGACTGCGGCCGATCAGACGCTGGATTTCCTGGGTGCGGCCGGACTGCTTGCCGCGCGCGGCTTCCCGGTCGATACGCGTATTGGTGGAACGGGGCAGCATGCCGTATTCCGCAGTCACCCAACCCTCCCCGCTGCCCTTCTTGTGAGGAGGAACCTTTTCCAGCACGCTGGCGGTGCAAAGGACCTGGGTGTCGCCGAATTCGATCAACACGGATCCTTCGGCGTGCCTGGTGTAGCGGCGGGTGATGCGGATGACGCGCATCGCGTTGGCCGCGCGGCCGCTGGGGCGTTCACTCAATGGATTTCTCCTGAAACAGACCGGAGAATTTTACACCCTAGGTCTTGAGCTTCTGAATTGCGTTCTGAATTTCGGCAATCGCCCGCTCAATTTCATCATCCGAGATGGTCGCGGCCTTGCCCGGCTGGGGCTTGTCGATCTGCGTTGTGAATACATTCTCGGGCAAGGACAAGGTGGAAATCGCTTCAGCGCCCGGTTTCTTGGGCTCGCCCCAGGTCATGGTAACCAGTGAAAGGTTGTCCCCGTTTTCCCCGCCGCGAAATTCGGCATGGTCCATCAAATGGCGAACCGCGTCCTCCAGGCTGTAGGCCGAGAGAATGGCGGCAATTTCCGGAATTGTGACCGAGCCCCAGATCCCGTCCGAGCACAGCAACATTGTGTCGCCGTCATGCATGGGCATGGGCATGCTGCACTCGACGACCGGTGCCATATAGCCGCCCAGACAGTTGCTGACCTTGTTGCGGTCAGGGTGGGTAAGCGCCTCTTCTTCCGAAATCAGGCCCTCGCGCACTAGTTGAGCGACGGCAGTGTGGTCTTCGGTGCGTGCAATCAGCTTGCCCTCGCTGAAGTAATACAGACGCGAATCGCCCACATGTGCCCAGTACGCCGTGCCGTCCTGCACCACGACTGCCACGCATGTGGTATGGGGAATCTCCAGCAAGTCGTGTTCGACTGCGTGGTCGTTGATGGCATAGTGGGCACGCAGGATCGTATCGTTTAGAAAGTCCTGCGGGTCAGACAGGCGGGGCTTGGCAAGGCGCTGGAAATATTCGGTCAGTACCTGCACACCAATCTGGGCCGCAACCTCACCATGCATGTGCCCACCCATGCCATCGGCCACTACCATGAGCAAGGCATCGCGGCTGTAGGAATAGGCCACCCGATCCTGGTTGTTCTTGCGTCCCCCCTGCCTGGACGCCTGATAGATGGTGAATTTCATCGTCTGACTGTTTTTTTATCGCAATTGTCGAATCAGAATAATTCCTTGTTGAGAGACTTCTTCAGACTTTTCAGCAAGGAACGTCTACGCGGCGCCAGTGCCGTACCGTCCATGAGAACTTTTTGCAGCTTGAAAACACTTTGCGGCCGTTCCATGTAATTGAGCTTGAGGCACCAATCGATTGTTTCCAATAACTGGTCTGAGAATTCCCCCACCCAGGTTTCGGTCGCCAGGTTCAGCTTGTCATTCAACAACCTGGCGTCCGCTGCCTGCGGGGGAAAGCCCGCAAGGCAGGCGTACATGCTGGCGCCGACGCTGTAGATGTCGGTCCATGGTCCCAGGCGTTCCCGGTTATGGTATTGCTCGGGAGCGGCAAACCCCGGCGTATACATGGGCTGCAAACGCGACTCTTCCAGTGTAAGAGTCTGCCGGGCGGCACCGAAGTCAATCAACACGGGCGAGCCATCCTGCCGGATGTAAATATTCGAGGGCTTGATGTCCAGGTGCAGCAACTTGTGCGTATGCACCTGGCGCAGACCGTTGAGGAGCTCAGCGAATACCCGGCGGATCAGACCTTCGCGGATGTTGTCCTTATGGGTCTGGATGTGCTGTTGCAGGGTCTTGCCCCGTTCATAACGCATCACCATGTAAACCGTGTCGTTGGCGCGAAAGAAATTGGTAACCCGCACCACATTGGGGTGATTGATCTTGGCCAGCGCGCGACCTTCCTCGAAAAAGCATTTCATGCCGTGACGGAAGATGGCCTGAGTGTCTTCCGAGTTGGCCTGAACCAGCACCGAGCCGTCGGTGCGCAGCACCAGCGCACCGGGCAGGTACTCCTTGATCGCCACAGCCGTATTCTCGATGTCCCTGGCCAGATAGACCATGCTAAACCCGCCACCGCCGATCTTTCGGACGATGCTATAGTCGTTCAGCTTGTAGCCATTGGGGAGAGCCTGGTTGGGTTGAGTCGCCATAATCTACGAACTATTATCCTTATTTCATCAGCCAATGTCAGTTTGGCTGCCCATTATTCACTCAGTAAAGAATACCCACCATCATGATCGCCAGCATGACCGGCTTCGCGGCCCGACACTTGGATTTGGGTTCTGCCCAAGCCACCTTGGAACTGCGTTCCGTCAACCAGCGTTATCTGGAGATCAGTTTTCGTTTGCCGGAAGAACTACGCCAGATGGAACCCGCCCTCAGGGAAATGATCAGCCAGCGCCTCTCGCGCGGCAAGGTGGAGTGCCGAATTGCCCTCGCCTTGCACCCCCATGCACGTTCAGATATCGGCCTGAATGAGGCGACACTTGAGTCCCTTCTCTCCTGGCAAGTTCGGGTGAAAATGCGCTCTCCCGAGGCCATGCCACTCAGCGTGGCAGACATACTTCGCTGGCCCGGCTTAGTAGAGAGCGACTCGTCCACGACAGACTGGAATGAGCCCTTGCTGGAGGCGGCCGGTCAACTGCTCAACGAACTGGTCAACAGCCGCAAGCGCGAAGGTGACAAACTCAAACAATTCCTGCTCACGCGACTGACTGACTGTGAGGCCCAGATTTCTGCCCTGCTTCCACGCCTGCCCGAAATCGTCGCCAGCTTCAGGGACAAACTCGCCGCCCGCCTGAATGAGGCCCTGGGGCAGGACAACTACGAACGGCTGGCGCAGGAATTGGCCCTGTTTGCGCAGAAGACCGATGTGCAGGAGGAAATCTCTCGGCTGACTACCCACTTTGGAGAAATCCGGCGGATATTGGACAAGGGTGGCGCCGCTGGCAAACGCCTGGATTTTCTGATGCAGGAACTGCACCGTGAAGCCAACACCCTGGGTTCCAAGTCCGTATCTGCCGAAATGTCCAGCACCTCCCTCGAACTGAAAGTCCTGATCGAGCAAATGCGCGAACAGGTTCAGAACATCGAATAGGCCAGCAGGGAGTTGGTCCATCTGGCCCCGGACCGGTTCTTGCCTTCCTGGACATCCGGTAGCGGCGCGGGGCCGACGCCGACCCCCGCTTAATGCGATTTTTGTTCGCTCACGGCATACCTTACGAGCAACGGTGAGTGGCCTTGCATGGTTACGGCGAGAACGATCTTGCTGTGGCTGTCCAGCTTGATCTTCGCATCCTTGGCCAGCAATTCGTTCTCGCCTTGCGCGGCCAGCTTGACCGACGTCTTGTTCTTCCCGGTTAGTAGAGTCGCGGAGCCGGATGCGCCGGCTGTCGACTGGGGCGTGCCGCCATGATCGGTCACCCAAACATGCACTTCGCCATTGCCGGCCACCACCTCGAAATGGTAGGCATCCGCCATGCGAACCATACCCCCATGCGGACCGGTGATGGTCATGAGGTATTCATTGCTGTGCGCCGACGCTGCACCGCAGGACAGGACTAACAAGCCCAATAACGACAGGCGAGCAACAAATCGGTTTAGGGACTTCGCGCAAAATGTTTTCTGAATTGACATGACGCCACTCCTCCGTTTTCTATCCATCTAACAATAGATTCAAGCCCGACCCGCTACGGCCGGAACATGAAGTTCAAATGCTAAAACTCTGCCTCTTCTTTCGCCTGTTCCAGCAATCGCCGCACCGGCTCTTCGCCCCAGGCGTAAAACATCACGGGCGTAAGCAAGGTATCCAGCACGGTCGAACTGATCAGTCCGCCGAAGATGACGACCGCGACCGGATGCAGTATTTCCTTGCCCGGTTGGTCTCCGGACAGCATCAAGGGAAGCAGCGCGAAGGCCGCAATCATGGCAGTCATGAGCACCGGCGCCAGACGTTCGAGCGAACCCCGGATCACCAGCTGTCTGCCAAATACCTCCCCCTCATGCGCCATCAAATTGATGTAATGACTGATCTTCAGGATGCCGTTGCGCGCGCTGATACCGGTGAGCGTGATGAAGCCTATCATGCTGGCAATGGACAAGGGACTTCCGCTCAGCGCAAGTGCCGCGACGCTGCCCACCAGGGCAAGAGGAATGTTACCGAGTATGATCAGCGCCAGCCTGAGTGATCGATAACGGCTGTAGAGAATGACCAGAATCAGAACGACCGAAATCGTGCCAAGTTGGGCTATCAATGAAGTCGCCTCCTCCTGCGCCTTGTACTGACCTTCCAGGTCAAAATAATAACCTTGGGGCAGCTTGGTCCTGGCCATTTCCTTTCTTACGTTTTCGATCGTCTTTGACAGGTCAACGCCTGCGTTGTTGGCCGATATGACGATGCGCCGGTGGCCTTTTTCGTGGCCGATCTGAATGGGCGATCTTTGCTCGCTCAACTGCGCGACGAAATGCAGCGGGATATAGCCGGTAGGCGTCTTTAGCAGCAGGTTACCCAGCGATTCCCTGGTGCGCCCCGATTCCCGCAGGCGGATAACGACGTCAAAACGACGATTGCCATCGATTACTTGCGATACAACCTTTCCGTTTGACAAGGTTTCCAGCGCACTGACGATGGATTCTGCCGTTATCCCGTATTGTCTGGCCTTTGTGTAGTCGACGCGAATCTGCAACTCGTGGGCGGTCACCTGCCGCTCGACCTGAACATCCACCAGGCCTGGGGTTTGCTTGAGGCGGCCATACAGATCGAACGCCAGGGTTTGCAGCGTGTCCAGGTCGTCGCCAAATATCTTGAGCGAAATTTGCGCGCGCACACCGGACAGCAAATGATCCAGCCGGTGCGAAATGGGCTGGCCGATATTCAGCGTTGCCGGAAGTACTTCCAGGCGGCTGCGTATGTCCTTGATGACCTCCTCCTTGGAACGTTCCAGGTCCTTGAGATCGACGTCTATTTCGCTGTAATGCACGCCTTCTGCGTGTTCATCGAGTTCCGCGCGTCCGGTCCGGCGCCCAACCTTGGTTACCTCAGGGACTTCCAAAAGCAGCTTTTCCGCGAGGGTGCCGATGCGGTTGGACATGGACAGCGAGGTTCCTGGATTGGCCAGCACGTTGATTGTAAGCGTGCCCTCGTTGAAAGGCGGCAAAAACGCGCGGGGAAAGAATGGCACCGACGCCGCAGCGATAACCACCGCCACAACCGCACCGGCAAACAGCAGCTTGCCGTGATCAAACGACCATTGGAGGACGCGCGTATCCCATTGTTTGAGCTTGACCAGCAACCAGCTGTCGCCGTGCAGCAATTGCTTTGTCTTTGGCAGCAGGTAGTAGGACAGGACTGGGGTGAGCGTAATGGAGACCAGCATGCTGGCAAGAATGGAGATGATGTACGCAATACCGAGCGGAGCGAAAAAGCGCCCTTCGATGCCGGATAGCGCGAAGAGCGGCACGAACACTAGGACGATGATGACGGTTGCGTAATAGATTCCCGACCGCACCTCCAGGGTAGCGGCCATGACAACTTGCAATGCGGGCTTTCCGCCCTGTTCCTGAGCGTTCTGCTTCAGGCGGCGAAATACGTTTTCCACGCCGACGACTGCATCATCCACCAGTTCGCCGATGGCAATCGCAATCCCTCCCAGCGTCATGCTGTTGATGGTGTAACCCAGTTGGCGAAAGACCAGGGCGGTAATCAACACCGATACGGGGATCGCAATCAGGCTGATGAGGGTGATGCGGAGATTGAGCAGAAACAGCAGCAGGACCAGGGCCACGATAACGGCCGCATGAATCATTGTGTCGCGCAGATTATCCAGGGATCTTTCGATGAAGGCAGCCTGGCGGAACAGAATTTCCACACTTATGTCCGCCGGTATCGCTGCCGACATTTTTGCCAGCGATGCCTCAATCTCCCGTGTAAGCAGCAAGGTATCTGCTCCAGGCTGTTTCTGAACTGCGAGGATGACCGCGGGAGCGGCTTCGGCGCTGGCGTCACCTCGCTTGACCTTGGGGGCAAAACTGACTTCGGCGACCTGGCCGAGCAGCACCGGCGCTTCATTGTGGTAACCCACAACCGTGTTTTGCAGGTCTTCGAGCCTCTGTGTGCGCCCGATATTTCGCACCACATATTCATCCGGCCCCTCTTCGAGGAAGCCACCGCCGGAGTTGGCGGAAAAACCCCTTACCGCCGTCTCAAGCTGATCCAGGGTAATGCCAAGCTGCTGGAGTTTGATGGTGTCGGGGCTGATCTGGTATTGCTTGACCTCGCCCCCGATCGGTATGACTTGGGACACGCCACTGATCGTCAACAGCCGCGGCCGCATATCCCAGTCGGCGATCTCCCTCAGCTTCATCGGGCTGACCTGGCCAGTCCTGGATTTGAGGGCGATCAGCATGATCTCGCCCATAATCGAATTGATCGGCCCAATCTGAGGGGTTATCGAAGGCGGCAGTTGATCGCGAATGATGTTGAGCCGTTCCGCGACCTGCTGGCGGATGCGGTAGATGTCCGCCCCCCAGTCAAATTCCACATACACGACCGATAGTCCAAGGCCGGAAACCGAGCGCACGCGGGTGACGCCCGGCAGCCCGGCTACGGAAGTCTCTATGGGAAATGACAGGAGTTGTTCGACGTCGGCCGGCGCCATCCCGCCAGCTTCGGTCATGATGACGACGACCGGCTTGTTCAGGTCAGGCAACGCGTCAACCGGCAGTTTTTTCAGATTGAGCGCGCCGAACGTCAGCAGCAGTACGGCCAGGGTCAGCACCATGAGACGCTGCCTCAGGCTGAAGTCAATAATCCAGTTGAACATGGCGCGGCGTTACCTGACTTGGGCCAGAAACGACGCACCTTCTGTCACCACGCGGTCGCCGGGAGACAGCCCCTCCAGCACAACCGCGGTCTTGCTGTTCAACACCTGGACTTTGACTCTCTTCGGAGTAAACCATTCAGCCGACTGATGCACCCACACCACGGCCTGGTCCTGGGTCTCGCCTTGAAGGCTTCCAAGCAGGCTTTCACTGGGAACTTCCATGCCCTTGATGCGCTCTCCAGTGCGCACAAGCACCGTGACAGGCTGGCCTATTGGCAAGGGTGTGCCTTGGACTTTCAGCCCAAACTGCAAGGGGATCGCCTGATTGCGAAGCTGATATCCCTGTCCCTTGTAGACCAGTTCCAGCTCCTTGCCATCTGCCGTAAGCGCCCGCGCAGTGGAAATCTCGGCGGGGAGATTGCTGTCATAGTCCAGCGCTTCCACCCATAGGTTGTTCGGGTCCACGATTTCGAACAGGGGTTGGCCGGGCGCCACGACCTGCCCGATGAAGGTGCTCGACCGGCTGATGACCCCCGAGATGGGGGCACGCAGCCCCACGTGGTGAAACAGGCTCTTTTCCGTTGCGACCTGCTGTTCCGCAAACGCCTTGTTCTCTGCCGTCATGCGTTCAACCTGCACGTTGACGCCCATATTGTTCATCGTGCGAAGCTGGTCCTCGAGACGCTGCAGCTGTTTGCCGCTCAGGAATCGATCCTTTTTCAGGGTAACCAGCTGGGACTCCTGGGCGGCCCGCTCGACGCTGGTGAGGGTCGGCTTCACGAAGCCAAGGACCAGGCCCTTCTGCACCCGCTGGCCCAGATTGGGAAGACCGGCGGGTGGCGCCTCTATGACGCCTGCCAGTGCCGCCTGCACACTCCCGCTGTGGTTGGGGTCGGCAATGACTTGGCCTGCAAGCGGAACATCCTTCGCTACCATGGCTTCGCTGGCCACCATGGTACGGATGCCGAGAATATTCTGCGCCGCCTTGGGCACGAACACCCTGCCGTCAGCCAGCTTGAATGCCCGCGTTCCCAGCTTTCCCGGATTGGCGGTCGGGCGATGTGGCCCGTCGTCGTCCTCGTGGGCCCATGCGGGTGTAACCTGGACCGTGAACAGCAGGGCCACAGACAAGCCGACAACGACGCGCATGGAGCCCTTGCCGGCTCGGCGCGCGAACTTGAGCACAAGCCAAAGCCCAGCGAGGATCAGAACACCGAGCGCCACGCGTTTCAAGTATCGCAGTGTGGCCGATTCTTCCGTCGACGCGGTCTTGCCCTTCAATGTCGCGACAAGCAAATCACTGACTTGATCGCCGGTCACGCTAAACATGAGTTGGTGATCGCCACCGGGGTCAAGCCCGTCCGCCGCAACGCTGTATATTCCATCTCCTTCGGGTTTGGCGGACCACGTCTTCTGGCCTTCCGAGACTTCGACGGTGACCTGGTCAAGCGGCTCATTGCTTGCGTAGCGATCGACATAGAGCCAGAGTTTGTCTCCCTTGGCGACACCGACCAATTCGATGTCCTCGGACCTGGCTTCCAGGCGCGACTCGTCGGCAGGCATGGCCGCCGGTATCGGGGCCTCCTGGGGCCCCTCGTCGTCTACGCCACCATGGGCCAAGGCCCGTGTCGGTGCGAGAGAAGCCGCGATCAGGAAAACCACAAGCAGCAGGAGGGACAGATTGACTTTCGTCCCGCGTGCCCAAGGTATGGGACTGGAATTTCCCGCCCGCCCGCAGAATTGCAGGCATTCGCTCCCCCGTCGATTCAAGCACGCCATGATTTTTTTATCCTATGCGTATCAGACCAGGTCAACCACGCCCAGTTTTAAAACAGCTCCAGCCGTTAAATCGGCGGCGACCGGGCGCTCCTCCTCAAGTTCATCGACCGCGGACGTTACAACTTAAGCCAGTTTGGGATCATTCAAGTCGCGACGTCTTGGCCGACCACGCTGGCTGGTCTTTCCTCAGCCCTGTCTGGGAGCCTTGCGACGCATGCAAAGTTCCTGCGGAAGACTTGGTAATTGAGGAGTACTCACGTTTCACTTCATTTCTTCCGGATCCGCGCACGCGCTGTCTTGCAGAGCATCGGAAGCTTTGATTCTCGCAGCCATCTGGTTGTGCAGCAGATGTTCCACCCCTGCAGGCGTCACATTGCTACCAAGACGAGCACCGGTCGAAAATAGAGTATTGCCTGGAGGTCATGAAACGCCCCAACACATTGGCTTAGGGAACCGGGCCCAGCAATCAGCCTCGGGGCCGTTCCCTTTGAGCCGTGCGCATGGTCGCGACGATCTTGCCTACTTTGCTTTCGTGGCGGTTTTGTCCATGGCCTGCTCGATGGCTTTCGCAATCCCGATATACATTCTTGACTGCGCCACCCTCAATGCGTCGTAGCCCTTGTCATTCTTTGGCGTTACATCGGCACCGTGCGCCAGCAGGAGCTGCACGCATCCTTCCTGGCCACGTGACGTAGCGTGAAACAAAGCCGTTTCACCGTAGTTGTTCTTCTCATTCACGTCCGCCCCGCCGTCGAGGAGCAACCTGACAACATTGTCAAATCCAAAAAACGACGCGAGGGTCAGGGCAGACCAACCATCTGTCTTGCGTCTTATGTTGAGGTCTGCACCCTTGTCGATCAGCAGCTTGACCGTGTCCTTCATTCCGTTGCTTGAAGCGGCCATGAGGGCAGTGGTCCCGGAGCTGTCTATTGCATTGATGCTGACTCCGGCCTGCAACAGGGTCAGGACCTTCGCGCTATCGCCGGTCGAAGCGCGGTAGACGAATTCATCTGCGCGCGACTGATCTGTGTTGGGAGAGCTTGCCTTGCTCTGTCCTTCGGCCGCCGCCAGAGAGGTTTGGCCCTTCAGGTCTTCGGCGAGAGCCGGGTTAACGCAGGCAAGCGCCAACATCAGACATGCCGAGTTTGAGATTAGTGTTTTCATATTCCAGTTCCTCCATCAAATCCGCCCCATGGAACGCAACCAGGGGCACAGTCCAGTTTGCAAAGTCAGCGCCTTGGCGGTAATCAACCGCTGATATTCGCGCGTGACTTGAGTTGCGAAGTCAGCTCGTCCAGCATGTGCTCCATCTTGATGTCGCGCATGACCTTGGTGACGTCTCTGGGGAGATCCACATAATTCGGCAGTTTTGCAACTTTGCGTGGACTCTCTTCGAGCTTGAGAAGGTTCCAGCCAAATCGCGTCGGGATCGGCTTGTGAGTGAAGTCACCTGGCTTTTTCAACGTCCTCACAGCATCGGCGAAGCTCAGGTCGATGAAGATGTCCGGGCGGACCCAGCCAATCTCACCGCCGTTTTCGTTGGCACCCGGGTCAAGAGATTTCTTCTTTGCTAGGGATGCAAAATCGGCGCCTGCGTTGAGCTGTTTGGAAATTTCCTGGGCCTCCTTCTGCGACTTCACCAGAATATTGCGCAGATGGTACTCATAGATTTGACCCGCTGCCCTCTTGCTCTCATATTCGGTCTTCAACTCCTCTTCGGTGACCGGATGCGCCTTGAAATAGGAATCAAGATACGCTCTTGACAGAATCGAGAGCCTTGCAAGATCCAATTGCGCGATAATCTGCGGAGTCTTGTCGGCTCCCACCTTCTCGAGTTCCTGGGCAAGCAGGGTCTGGGTTTCGAGTTCTTCGCGCACTCGCTGTGTGAGTCTCTCGTCGATGAAGTCTCCATGCTTGGCGCGGGCTTCGAGCATATAGTCGATGCTCACCTGCAGCACCGGCTGGCCATTCACCATCGCTGCATAGGTGGGCTTTTGCGGTTCATTGGAAGCTGCCGCCTTGTCGGCGGCAAGAGCTGGATGCATGGCGGCAGACAACGCCAGACTGAGTATTGAAGGAATTAACCGGTTCATAGTTTGTCCCCAGATATGAAGTTATATTTATCTAATTACCAACGAAAAAGAATGGAAGGCGGCGAATTGCGCACCGCCTTCCATGATTACGTCATTACGACATACAACTTTACCAACTTACAACTGTACCGCTATCGGCTTCTTCTCATTACTGACCGTAATCGGCAGGTCCGGTGAGGTGCAGGCCGTTGTACTCGAAGATCGCCGAGTGCGGACGTGCTCCGCCGGTAATGCCGCGGTTCGGCCAAGCCCAGGCTTCACGCGCCGGGCTGTTGAAGGCCAAGCCCACTTCGCCGGTCAACTCGTCACGGAAGTTCATGTCGTAGCTGATCGATCCGTTGGCATTGATGTTGGTCAGATAGACTTTCTTGTCACCGCCAGAACCGGTACCTTGCAGCCCCATGTGATCCAGGGTCACGAAGTAGTCGATCATGACGAAGCGCTTGCCGGGAGCCAAACCAGACCCAGGCGCGCCTGCGCGGTCGATGTTGACAAAGTGCGTACCACCGTGCTCGGAGTAGTTAACCGCCGAGTTGTTGTACACCACACCCACCACTTTCGGGCAGTCTGCTGCCTCGTTGTTATGCTTGAGGGTGTTCAACGCGCTCGGGAACAGAGCGGGCGTACCCAGCGAGGTATTGGCAGGACGGGAACCGTCTGCAGGCGGGAACGAGCAGTCGATGGTGGCGTTGTTACCCTTGCTCACCAGCGGGCTGATGTCCAGCGCAATAACCCGACGGTCATGCTCGCCAACGTAGTCGCGGTTGTAGACGGGATCTCCAGGGCTGGCGATACCGGCAACAGGAACGTACGCGTACTTGTCGTCGTCGCTGATCGAGAAGTAGCCCACCCCGGTGCAAGGACCGACGTCGTACACGGCACTCCAGACCGGGCCCTTGCCGCCGTTGGCAGACTGGGGCAGGGTGACATCAGGAGTGTAGTACAGTACGCCGCCGCACATCGCAGCCGAGAACGCGCCATTGTGGCCGGGCACGTGCATGGTGCTGAAGCCCATCTGGCCTTCAGGCTCGTCGTGGAAATAGACGTCTTCCACACGGGGACCATCAGGAACCTGGCTGACAGTGATCGGGCCGTGAGTCAGGTTATGAGCTTGCCACAGGCGGACCGTGGTACCGAACTGGCGGATGCTGGTTGCGGTGCCAGGCAACGGATCCAGACCATTCAGGAAGGTGCTGCTGATCAGGTTCTGCACCGGATCGCCGGCGCCGATACTGGCCGGGTTGGCATAGTCAGACGTGCCCATGTACAGGCCATCGGGCGTCAGGGTCATGCCGTGCGGATAGGCTTCCAGACCCGCATCGGTGATCCCGGTGAGGTGCTGGGGCTTGTACCGAACGATACCGGTACCAAGCTTGATGGCCGAGTTCTCGCTGATGTACTGGGACTCGTTTTGCAGAACGTTCGGCACGATCGAATTCAGCAAGGAGATATAGGGCAGGCCACCCACGCACAGGCCCTTGCGCAGCGGAGCAAACTCGGTAATGGTACCCGGACCATAGTAGCTCTTGCCGCCCATGTAGCTGACCGCCATGTGACCGTTGGGCAACTTGAGGAAGTCATCAGTCAGGGAGGACATGGTCAGCTCGGTTCCGCAGATCGCGATTTCCGCCTGCGGGATGGCACGCACGTCGTCAATCGAGAAACGGAAGACGTTGCCGCTGATCAGGCCGCCGGTAAACGCGTATTTCTTCCCGGTGGCGGGATCGATATACGAGGTGTAGGACGACATGTGGTGCGGTTCGTTGTGGATATCCGAGGTGTGGCCATAGGCGGTGCCGGGGATGTTAGCCAGGGGCACGGAGGGCAGACCAGCGGTCCAGATGACTTGGCCATAACGGGTGGACATGGGCTCCGCATCGACCACAGCCAGGAAGTCGGAGTCGGCTTTGCCGTCATCAACGATGTTATCGCCAGTCCAAACAAGCATGACTGCGCCATTCGGGATCACCTGTCCGGTCATCTTGTTGATTGCCTCCGGCGCACGGCCGGCTGCGGTCGGGGGGCTGCCCAGAAGGTTCAGGATATTGAGCAGACCTTGAAGGGAGCCGGGCCCAACAAGGGCGGTCGGAACAAACTGACCGCCAATGCTGAGGCCGCCACCGAACAACTGGCTCAGGCTTCCTAATGCGTGCGCAGTGGTCGCCCCGAACATCATGCCGGTTACCAGTCCAGCCGCCGCCATGCTTCGCAGCAGTTTCTTGGACCGCTTTTTATTGTCTCCTACCATCATAATTCTCCTTAAAATGTTGTTTAGAGGGCGCTCACTCCAAGCAGACATAAGCGGCACCTAAGTGCAGTCCCTTACGTGCAGACCCTTATTCCCATTTGCCTGCGAGAGGCTTAGGAGCAAATGGCATGCCACGCATGCAAAACCAAGGCTTGAATGGTAGTAACTGACTATTTGGTTGCCCGCAATGACGGGGAAATTCGCCGGAAAGAGCCGAAAGTGTAAATTTCTTCGAAAGGCCCCAAATGGACCAAAGTTCGTTCCGTCAGCAGTTTGGATGCGGTCTAACTGAGGGAAGCATATTACCTAGACAATTCATGGCGATAGCAGGATGAAGTAAAGAGCACATAATTTCTCTAACGCGATTTCCACATCTCGAAATTGATCTTATTAGTCGACTTTATTTACACCCCGTGGTTTTCATGGCAATTTCAGGCTTTATCCTTTTAATACAAATGCTTAAACGCGAGCGCCTCGTACCAGCGCCAATCGATATTTAACGTGAAGCATAATCTCTGCTTATCGCCTGTCGATGCTTTTGACAGCCCGAGCATCCGCTGGAGCGGCGTGCGACCACTGGAAAGATCAAGATCAATCCTCGGCAAACTGTTCATTCGAAGCGAATCGCGCAGACGACGGTAATCGCGGCCGTTAATCCTGGTTGCCGCGCAGCTTGACCGGTGCTGAGATCTACCGGTCTACAGTGCCCGCATGCCCAAGTTTGCTCGTCCACCCCATCCAAACACGACATCAACAGAGACGCGGAGCTCATGAATCCTCAAACCAGAACTTAAGGGGCGTTTGAGAAGTAAGTGCTTGTTGGAGAAGACCCATACGGACTTGATGGCCGCCCAAAGTCGGGCGAATATCGTTGCCGGGTTCCCTTGTCGCCCCAATGAAAAAGTCGCCGCTGCATGGCTGACATAACCGCGCGGGTTCTTGGTCGCAACATGATGGATGTCCAATATTGGAGACACAGCCTGCTCCATTTATTCAACGCATCCTCGCCCATGCTTCTTTGTGCCACAATGCCGCTATACGTCCCACGCGGGCTACAGGTGAACGAGGTGGCGCCGCGCAGAGACCTGTCGACGCGAAATAGCGAAGCGCGGCGCGACAACGGCGGTTACTTTCCAAGAACGAACAGGTACTGGTAATCAATAGTCCAAAATCATGAATGATGCTAATGGTCCCACCCCCAGCGTAAATCGGGCCCACGGAATGTTATTGATCGTTTCGGCGCCGTCGGGGGCTGGCAAGACCACTCTGGTGCGTGCCCTGCTAAAGGCCGATCCAGCGATCCGGCTCTCTGTGTCTTACACCACCCGTGCGCCTCGCCCTGCCGAGGTCGATGGGAAGGACTACCACTTTGTCAGCAAGGAGGTGTTTCTTGCAATGGCGAGCCAAGGCGAGCTGCTCGAAAGCGCGGAAGTTTATGGCAATTTCTACGGCACATCCGGGGCCTGGATAGCACGCGAACTCGCAGCCGGCCGGGACATTCTTCTGGAAATCGACTGGCAGGGGGCTTCCCAGGTGAAAAGGCAATTCCCGGAAGCGCTGAGCATTTTCATCTTCCCGCCTTCACTTCAGGCATTGCGCAACCGCCTGATGAATCGCGCCCAGGACAACCAGGACGTCATTGAAAGACGACTGGCCGCTGCCGCCGAGGATATCAGCCACGCCAGCGAGTTTGACTATATAATCGTGAACGACGACTTTGACGCCGCATTGCTTGATCTGACTGCGGTTGTCAGGGCTTCGCGCCTGACAACGCCCCGCCAGGTTGACCGCCACGGGGATCTGTTTAGCCAGTTCAGCGCTCCGGTTCAGGTCTGAGCCGGCCTTGCTAGCCCACATTGGAGATATTGATGGCCCGCATCACCGTAGATGACTGCATACATAGGATTCCAAACCGCTTTGAACTCACGCTCGCCGCCACTTACCGCGCGCGCCAGATCGCCCAGGGTTCCCAGCCCATGGTGGACAGCAAGGACAAACCCACAGTAACCGCGCTGCGTGAAATTGCCGCCGGAAAGGTTGGCCTTGAGATCCTCAATCGGGGCAAAGCCTAAGCCCGTCAGTTCTCCCCAGATGCCTCCGGACGCCAACAAGCCGGAGAGCGAATTCGCCGTTCTCGCCAGCCAGCTGGGCTATCTTTCCCCGCCCGACCTCGCACTGGTACTCAGTGCATTTGAAACGAGCCGGGACGCCCATGCCGGCCAGTTCCGCAAGAGCGGTGAAGCTTACATTTCCCATCCGCTGACAGTAGCCGGCATTCTTGCCCAATGGCACCTGGATCCGCAGGCACTCGCTGCCGCCCTCCTGCATGATGTCGTGGAGGACACGGGTGCCAGCACTGAGCAGATCAAGGAAAAGTTCGGCCCTGCCGTAGCCCGCATCGTCGAAGGCGTGTCAAAACTCGACAAGCTTTCCTTCGCTTCCGAGCAACACGCCCAGGCAGAAAATTTCCGCAAGATGCTGCTGGCCATGGCCCAGGACGTCCGAGTCATACTGGTCAAGTTGGCGGACCGCCTGCATAACATGCGCACGATGTCGTCGATGGGCCTGGAAAAGCGCAAACGCATTTCCGCCGAGACCCTGGAAATCTATGCGCCCATTGCCAATCGACTTGGCCTCTACCCCGTATACCGAGAGCTGGATGATCTGGGCTTCCGTTATCTGTATCCCAACCGCTTCCGTGTGCTCTCCAAAGCGGTCAATGCTGCGCGCGGCAATCGCCAAGCCCTTGTGGAAAAAGTCAAACTGGCGATCGAGGACAAACTTGCCCAGGCCGGCATCGAGGCGGTCGTGACCGGACGAGAAAAGCACCTGTACAGTATCTACAGCAAGATGCAGGAAAAGAACCTGGCATTCAGCGAGGTGTTTGACATTTATGGCTTCCGGGTAGTGGTCAAGGATGTTCCTTCCTGTTACCTGGCCCTGGGCGCGCTGCATGCTCTGTACAAGCCGATCCCGGGGAAATTCAAGGATTACATAGCCATTTCCAAGGCAAACGGCTATCAGTCCTTGCACTCGATCCTGTTCGGGCCCCAGGGCACACCCATCGAGATCCAGATTCGCACCCAGGACATGCACCGGGTGGCGGAGGCGGGCATTGCCTCGCACTGGCTGTACAAGAGCCCGGACGTGGCACTAAGCGATGTGCAGCAGGGCGCTTACCGCTGGCTCCAGTCGCTGCTGGAAATTCAGGCCGACAGCAAGGACTCGCCTGAATTCCTCGAACACGTCAAGGTGGACCTGTTTCCGGACGAGGTATATGTGTTCACCCCCAAGGGCAAGATCATGTCCCTGCCGCGCGGCGCCACCGCAGTCGATTTCGCCTATGCGGTGCATACCGATGTGGGCAGCCATTGCGTCGCAGTCAAGATCAATCATGAACTGATGCCGTTGCGCACCCAGATTCGTAACGGTGACCACGTGGACATCATCACTGCGTCCAGCGCTTGGCCCAATGCCGCCTGGCTCAACTTCGTCGTGACCGGCAAGGCCCGCTCCCATATCCGCCATTACCTGCGTACCGCCAAGGCAGAGGAATCGGCCAAGCTGGGACAGGGGCTGCTGGCCAATGCCATGAAGGCGCTCAATCCTGATGCCCCAAGCCCTTCGCTGGCTCAATTGCAGAAACTGGCGCGGGAAACCCACAACCGCACGATCGAGGAGTTGTACGCCGACCTTGGCCTTGGACGCAAGCTGCCGATGGTGGTGGCCCACCAACTGCTGCATCTGATGGGTGACGAGACCGGCCACTTGCCGCATCCGCAAAGCATCACCATACACGGCACTGAAGGCGTCGCTGTCGAATTGGCCAAGTGTTGCCATCCCATTCCCGGCGATCCCATCCTCGGCTTTATTCACAAGGACCGAGGACTTATCATCCACACCCATGACTGCCCGAGCATCAGGGGTTTCCGTGCTGACCCGGAAAAATGGCTGGACGTGGAATGGGAAACCGAGGCCGGACTGCTGTTCGATGTCGCGATCAAGCTGGTGGTCGCCAATCAGCGTGGCGTGCTGGCCAAAGTGGCGGCGGCGATCTCCGAACAGGGTATCAATATTGGCAACATTTCGATGGAAGAGGAGGACGGCAGCCCCTACACCGTTATGTTTTTCACTCTGCAGGTGGAGAACCGCGTACATCTGGCCAATATCATGCGCTCGCTGCGCACGCTGCCCGAGGTGGTACGCATCTACCGCGTGAAAAGTCGAAAGGATGGGCGGGCGCAGGCCCAGTAAATGCCGCAGGTATTACAATCCGGGAAGCACACCTTCCCGGATCCCAACATGACCAAGACCATCATCTCCACGGCCAGCGCACCCGCCGCGATCGGCACTTATTCGCAAGCAGTCAAGGCCAACGATACCGTATATCTTTCCGGCCAGATCGGGCTCGATCCGGCGCGCATGGAGTTGGAAGAAAGCGTCGAGGCGCAGATCCACCGGGTGTTCAGCAATCTGCAGGCGGTGGCCATCGCCGCCGGAGGCAGCCTGTCGGACGTGGTCAAGCTCAATGTATTCTTGACCGACTTGGCCCACTTTGCCAAGTTCAACGAGATCATGAGCCAGTATTTCACCCAACCCTTTCCGGCCAGGGCCGCCGTGGGCGTCGCCCAGCTTCCGCGCGGTGCACAGGTGGAAGCGGATGCCGTCATGGTCTTGGCCTGATCGGCTTGTCGCAGGCGTCCGCCTTTCCGGTCAGCGACAGCGTCCGGGCCAAGCTGGACAAACTCGGCATCGGCCGCGATGTTGATCTGATCCTTCACCTGCCGCTGCGCTGGGAGGACGAGACCCGCATCGTTCTGATCCACGACCTCAGGCCCGAGATGCCGGCCCAGATCGAGGCCGCTATCGAGCACGCGGAAATCACCTACAAGCCGCGCCGCACCCTTTACCTCAATGTCGCAGACGAGAGCGGCCAGCTTGCCATTCGCTTCCTGAATTTCTATCCCAGCCAAATCAAGGAATTCCAGCCCGGCAACCTGTTTCGCTTCAGCGGCGAAGTACGTGGCGGCATGTTCGGACTGGAGATGGTGCACCCGCGCTACCGCCGAACCACCCCTGGCGCTGAGCTGCCGAAAAGCCTTACCCCGGTCTATCCGACCACGGGTGGGCTCTCGCAAACCAACTTGCGCCGCCTGATCGAAAAGGCCCTGGGTACCGAAACCATAGCCGACACACTGCCCGAGGCGTTGCTCCACCCTTTGTCCCTTCCGCCGTTCGACTGGGCGGTGCGTGCACTACATCACCCGCCTCCCGGCGTTGCCGATGCGCTGGCGGATAACCGCAGCCATCCTGCATTCCGCCGTTTGATATTCGACGAACTGCTCGCGCAACAGCTTTCCCTGCGCCGGGCGAGGAAACGCCAGAAGAAACTCATCGCTCCTGCTTTGAAGCCGCTTGATAGTCTGGCGGAACAACTTTATTCGGTGCTGCCTTTTCGTCTGACGGCCGCGCAGGAGCGGACTTGGAGCGCTA
Source organism: uncultured beta proteobacterium (assembly GCA_963782495.1). Taxonomy (GTDB): domain Bacteria; phylum Pseudomonadota; class Gammaproteobacteria; order Burkholderiales; family Thiobacillaceae; genus DASQBT01. The sequence goes on from CAWAJU010000009.1 coordinate 529,303, forward strand.
TCCGCGAGGATCTGGCGAAACCGCACCCAATGCGCCGGCTGCTTCAAGGCGATGTGGGCAGCGGCAAGACCGTCGTCGCTGCGCTGGCCTGCCTGCAGGCGGTGGAGAACGGTTGGCAAGCGGCGCTGATGGCCCCCACCGAAATACTCGCCGAACAACATTACCGAAGGTTTGCCGAATGGCTCGAGCCGCTCGGCCTGTCGATCGCTTGGTTGTCGTCCTCGCTGGCGCGCAAGGACAAGGTTGCGGCCCTGCGGGGCATCGCCGGCGGAGAAGTCCAGATTGCGCTGGGCACCCATGCGCTGTTCCAGAACGACGTCGTTTTTCACCGGCTGGGCCTGACGGTCGTGGATGAGCAACACCGCTTCGGCGTGGCCCAACGACTTGCCTTGCAGGACAAAGGCAAGACGCCTCAACCTGCACCACTAACGCCTCATGTCCTGATGATGTCCGCCACCCCGATCCCGCGCACCCTGGCGATGAGCTATTACGCCGACCTCGATGTGTCGGTCATCGACGAGCTTCCTCCCGGCCGTACGCCGGTGGTCACCAAGCTGGTATCGAGCAGCCGACGCGATGAAGTGCTGGCACGGGTGCGGCGGATTTGTCAGCAAGGTGGCCAAGCCTACTGGGTCTGCCCGCTGATCGAAGAATCCGAAACGCTGCAGTTGCAAACTGCGCTCGATACCCATGCCACACTCTGTGCGCAACTGCCGGAACTAACGGTCGGCTTGGTCCATGGCCGCATGAAGGGAGCAGAGAAGAACGCGGCAATGGCGGCCTTCAAGTCTGGCGCGATACAGCTGCTGGTGGCAACGACCGTGATTGAAGTTGGCGTGGACGTGCCCAACGCGAGTCTCATGGTGATCGAACACGCGGAGCGCATGGGCCTGGCCCAGCTCCATCAATTGCGCGGACGGGTGGGTCGGGGCAGCCGCGAATCGGTTTGCGTGCTGCTTTACCAGGAGCCCCTGGGGGAAGTCGCACGCGCGCGCCTTAAGATCATCTATGAATCCACCGACGGATTCGAGATTGCGCGCCAGGACCTACTCCTGCGCGGACCGGGAGAGCTGTTGGGAGCCAAACAGAGTGGGGTGCCTCTGCTGCGTTTTGCCGATCCGGAACGCGACGCGGATTTGCTCGAAGCGTCCGCCCGGCTGGCTGACAGCCTGTTGAAGGAGGCTCCCGATCTGGCAAGAGAGCACCTGATCCGCTGGTTCGGCGACCGCCAGGAGTTCGAGCGCAGCTAGGGCGCCGGAATGATTCCTCGTTCTTATCCCGCATTGGCGGAACTACGGTGCGGCTCCACATTTGGCATAATGCCGGTTTTGCCCTGAAGGCTCTATTTGGCTAGACAAGCTGCGGGTTGGCTCAACCACCCCTTTCTAATTCCCGTTCCCTTGCAGGACTGGCTGGTTCATTGCGGCTCGCTGACCGCCCGCCTGAAACACTGCTGTGGGAAGTTCTCCGTGGAAAAGGTCAGCACCAAGATCCGCCCGGCCAATCCCGACGAGGAGCGCGAACTCCGTCTTCGTCGCGGCCAATATGCCTATGTCAGGGAAGTGGTGCTGCAATGCAATGGGCAGGCGGTCGTGTTTGCCCACAGCGTGGTCCCGTTGAAGAACCTGCGCGGCGCCTGGAACTCCATCACCCGACTCGGCAGCCGTCCGTTGGGCGAGGCGTTGTTCACCAACCATCTGGTACAGCGCCACCCACTCTCCTACCGGACCCTCCATCGGCATCACAAGCTGTATCAGCAGACTATGCGTGCGGTGGCGCTGCGCGACAAGGTCAATCTGCTGGCGCGCCGTTCCCGGTTCACCTTAAGGGGACGCGCCCTGATGGTGACCGAGGTTTTCCTGCCTGCCATTCTCGAAGTGAGCGATGACTCTCGCTGAGCGTCTGTTCGTTTACACCCGACTGGTTCGGCTCAATAGGCCGATAGGCGCACTGTTGCTAATGTGGCCCACTTTGTGGGGGCTGTGGTTTGCAGCAGGCGGATTGCCGCCGCTCCTGGTACTGGGCATTTTCGTGCTGGGCGTTTTTCTCATGCGCTCCGCCGGCTGCGCCATCAACGATTACGCCGACCGCAACTTCGACGCGCACGTGGAGCGGACTCAGAGTCGGCCCCTTGCTGCCGGCCAGATCAGCCCCACTGAAGCCCTGGCCGTGGCGGCTGTGCTCTCAATTGGCGCATTCATCCTGATTCTGCCGCTCAACAAACTGGTGTTGACTCTTTCCGTTCCGGCGCTCCTGCTGGCGGCCAGCTATCCGTTCACCAAGCGCTTCCTTGCCATACCCCAAGCCTATCTGGGCATCGCCTTCGGCTTCGGCATCCCGATGGCCTATGCCGCGATTCTGGGCAAGGTGCCGACTGAGGCCTGGATCCTGATGCTGGCGAATGTGTTCTGGTCCATTGCCTACGACACCGAGTATGCCATGGTCGATCGCGATGATGATGTCAAGATCGGCATCAAGACTTCTGCCATTACCTTTGGCCGTTACGATCTGCTCGCCATCGCCCTGTGCTATTCGGCCACCCTCGCCCTGCTCGGCTGGATCGGCCTGCACAGTGGCCGTGGCTTCATATTCCAGTTCGGGCTGGGCGTTGCCGCCTTCATCGCCGGCTATCACCTCTATCTGATCCGCGGGCGTGATCGCAAAGCCTGCTTCGCAGCCTTCCTGCACAACAACTGGCTGGGCGCCGCCGTGTTTGTCGGCCTGGCGCTGGACTACGCGCTGTAATGAGGTATCGGGTTAGGGGTGACAATCCACCCTCGACAAGGTCGTGGACGGATAGGTCTGTCTGAGCTTGTCCAGCCGCTTGAGCACTTCCGGCTGCTCGCTCTTGATCACGAAGTAATAACCGGTTCCCGGCTTGGGTTTGGTTTCGATATCCAGACCGGTCAGACCCTTGGCTTCGAGCTCCAGGATCCGGCGGCGGGCAAATTCCTCGCTGCCGAACAAGCCCAGTGATATCCCGTTGCGCTGCGGGTCCTCGTTGATAGTGAACGCATCCGTGATCCCCAAGGCCTTGATCTCTCCCAGTTTGGTCAGCGTCGCATCCCGGCTAGGCAGCGGCGGAAAGATTACCCAGTAGCTCCTCTCCAGCGGCGTTTCAATGATCGACAACGGCTGTTCGCTTGCCAGACTGCGCAAGGCATTGCGGCCGCCTTCGAACTCAGTCGCGGACAGACCTCGCCACTCCACACAGATAAGTTCTGTCGCGGGTTCTCTTGGCACGGCGCTGGGTGTGTCAGCCACGCCCACTTCGGCACGGCGCAGCGAAATCCGGTCCGAGTGCAGGGAGATCCTTTCGTCGCTGGGCAAAGTCGACGAGTCGACCCAAAGGAAATATCCGCCCACCGCGAGATTCAGCAACACCAGCAAGACGATCAATCCACGCATTCATTCATTCCTGTTCGCCATCAGGGCCAGCCCTTGCAATACCAGGTCCGGAACAAAGGTGGCCGGGAAATCCAGCGAGGACGCCAGCCACTCGCCGTCGCCGCCGGTGATGAGGCATGCGGGCGCCTGCCCCGTGGCATCCATCACGATCTGGCGTGCCCGTCTCGCCGTGCCGGCCAACGCAAATGCGAGCCCGGTCTCCACCGCATCTGCCGTATTGCAGGCAAGTCCGCCGGACTTGCCTTGCTGGTAGCCTACTCCGCTGGTGCCTTGGGCCAGGGCTTCGCGCATCAGCCTCAGTCCCGGGACGATCAAGCCGCCGGCAAATTCTCCGCCGGCCCGCAGCCAGTCGACGGTCATCGCGGTGCCCAGCGAAATGATCAGCGTCTCTCCCAAGCCCATCGCGTGCGCCGCAACCAGCGCCGCCCAGCGATCCGCCCCGAGCTGGTCCGGGGACGCGTAACAATTGCTTATCCCAAACGCCTGACGGCCCGCCATGACCCAGCGCGGCACCAGTTCCCAATGCTGGATTGCGGCGTGAAGCGCTACCGTGCCCGGCTCGCCCGCCACGTTGCAGGCAATGACTCGCTCGGGCTGGGCATGGTTCCGCAGGGCCGCAGCAAATGCGTCCGCCTCGACAAGCAGATGTTGACCCTGCGCCATCGTCTGGCCGTCCCCATTCAAGCGCCATTTGATCCGGGTGTTGCCGATGTCCACCAGCAGCAGACTCATCGCACAGCCGGCCTGACATGATGCGGCCGCAGGCTGATCTCGCCGCCGCTATGGCGTCCCAGCGTCCCATCGGCCCGGCGCAGCAGCAGGGCGCCGCCCGCATCAACGCCCTCCACCCGACCGCTCTCGCCTTTTCCGCCGGGAAGCATCAGGTTCACCTCCTTACCCTGGTAGGCATGCCATGTATCCCATTCCTCCACCAAGGGAGCGAAGCCGGCTTCGTCGAATCGTTTCATCATGGCAATCAGTTCATCCAGGCACTCGGCCAGGATGGTGGTCCGGTCCGTGGTCCGTCCCAGTTCATCCATGTCCACCACCCCGTGGGCAATGTCCACGCGCAGCGCCTTGGGCAACCACAGATTGACGCCAACCCCGATCACGGCGGCCGATGGGCCGGACGCCTCGCCCTGAATTTCGACAAGCACGCCTGCCAGCTTGCGGTAGCCTGCCAGGATGTCGTTAGGCCACTTCAATTGCAGGGCGTGCCTGCTGTGGCGCGACAGCGCGCTCACCAGCGCAAGGCCAGTCGCAAGGCTTAGCCCACCCAGTTCGCCCACCGGCCGCTCGAACCGCCAGGACAGGGAAAAGATCAGGCCGCCCCCTGGTGCGGCCGCCCACGCGCGCCCGCGCCGCCCGCGCCCGCCGGTCTGGTACTCGGCACACAGCACGGAGGAATCAGCACCCAACCGCAACTGATCCAGCAGGCGGCTGTTGGTCGAGTCGATCTGCTCCACTACTTCCACGTTCAGCGTCTTGTGCGAGCGGGCCAAGCGTTTCTTCAGCGCGTCGGCATCCAGCCACTCGCAGGCCCGCGCCAGTCGATAACCGCGCCCCTTGACCGCGTGGATCTCCAAGCCCATCTCCTTGGCCTGCTGAATCAGGTTATTCACCGTGCCGCGCGACACCCCGTAGTCGGCGGCGAGGTCCTCGCCCGAATGGAAGCGCTGATCGTTCAGCTTGCGGATCAGGGGGAACAGCAGGGTGTTCATTTGCGCCAGGCCTTGGAACACATGAGATCGAAATGGAGCTTGCGGAAAACGGATGACGCGCTCATGAAAGCGATTCTAACGCCACGGCCGGCTTGTTTTTCAGGCAGTGAACAGATTACTGGATTGATTATTGTCTGTAAGAGAGGTGGCTGCGCAAATTTGAACAATGCTATAAGTGGAAACTCCGGGCATGATGCTGGGCCGAGGAAGGCTTGGCGAGAAGGAGTTCTTGATGGTGAAGAAATCAGGGCGGCGTACTCGCCGCACCCACAATGCGGAGTTCAAGGCTCGTGTCGCGTTGGCGGCTTTGCGCGAGGATAAGACGCTGGCTGAACTGGCCGCGCAGTTTGAGCTGCACCCCAACCAGATTACGGAGTGGAAACGGCAGTTGCTGGAACGTGCGGCGGATGTGTTTGGAGGTGCCGCTGCGCCGGCTCCGGTTGATCTGGCACCGCTGCATGCCAAGATTGGGCAGCAGGCACTCGAGCTGGATTTTTTAGAACGCGCGCTCACCAAAGCGGGATTGCTGAGCGCAAAGCCATGATTGACCGTGAGCATGAATTGTCCATCACCTGCCAGGCCAAGCTGCTGGGCATCAGCCGGGGGATGGTGTACTACTTGCCCAAGCCGGTTGGCGACGCCGATCTGGCACTCATGCGCCGGCTCGATGAACTGCATCTGGAGCACCCCTTCATGGGCGCCAGGATGCTGCGTGGTCAGCTTCGGCGCGAAGGCATCCACGTGGGCCGACGTCACGTGCGCACGCTCATGCTGCGCATGGGCATGGAGGCACTGTGCCCCCAACCTGGCACGAGTCAGCGGCATCCGGGCCACAAGATCTATCCCTACCTGCTGCGTAATCTGACCATTACCCGGGCCAACCAGGTCTGGGCACTGGACACGACTTACGTCCCCATGGCGCGAGGCTTTGTTTATCTTACCGCTGTGGTGGACGTGGCTAGTCGGACGGTACTCGCACACAAGGTCGCCATCACACTGGAGTCTTGCCACGCCAGGGAGGTGATTGAGCAGGCCTTTGCTCGCTATGGCATTCCCGAGATCGTCAACACCGATCAGGGCAGCCAGTTCACCGCTGAGGAATTCACGGATGCCGTGCTCGATCGGGGCTGCAAGCTGTCGATGGATGGGCGGGGTGCCTGGCGCGACAACGTGTTCGTCGAGCGCCTGTGGCGCAGCGTGAAGTATGAATGTGTGTATCTCAAGGCCTATGACGGCGTCAGCGCCGCCAGGGCCGACATCGGACGCTACATCGACTGGTTCAACACGCACCGGGGGCATTCAAGCCTCAATGACCTCACGCCGCTGCAGGCCTACCTGAACTTGTTGCCAACCTACCAGGAGGCTGCATAGAATGAATCCGTGGTGCGCCCCGAGTTGCCCACCGCGTCGGTCGTTCGTCGCAAGCGACGCCCACCGCAGTGGACAACTGTGCACCGTCTCAACCCGCCCGGACTCCCCTTATAAATCGGGGAATGCTGTTCAAACAACCGGGGCCACCTCTAATATCATATAACACATTGTATTAATATTGATTATGAGCACTATTGCCGCCTGCTCATGAACTGCGCCTTGATTCATGGGGAATAAAAAAGCCCCCGAGATGAATCGGGGGCTTTTTGTTTATGGGGGAGTCTGACGATGACCTACTTTCACACGGGTAATCCGCACTATCATCGGCGCGATCTTGTTTCACGGTCCTGTTCGGGATGGGAAGGGGTGGTTCCAAGACGCTATGGTCGTCAGACGTAACAGGTATCGGGGATCGGGTATCAGGGATCGGGAAGATCGGCTGACGGCCATCCCCGAAGTATTCGGTTATGTCGTCTTTAACTGGGGAAGAAGGTGTGGGTTGAGCCGAAGTGCAGGATGTTTTCTGGCTTCGTAATTCAATGGTGTTGACGGTCTTGAGCCTGGTTTGAGGCTGCAAGGTTATAGGATCAAGCCTGACGGGCAATTAGTATCGGTTAGCTTAACGCATTACTGCGCTTCCACACCCGACCTATCAACGTCCTGGTCTCGAACGACCCTTCACTGTGATCAAGTCACAAGGGATATCTCATCTTGAGGCAAGTTTCACGCTTAGATGCTTTCAGCGTTTATCTCTTCCGCATTTAGCTACCCGGCGATACGACTGGCGTCATAACCGGTACACCAGAGATGCGTCCACTCCGGTCCTCTCGTACTAGGAGCAGCCCCCCTCAAATATCCAACGCCCACGGCAGATAGGGACCAAACTGTCTCACGACGTTTTAAACCCAGCTCACGTACCACTTTAAATGGCGAACAGCCATACCCTTGGGACCGGCTACAGCCCCAGGATGTGATGAGCCGACATCGAGGTGCCAAACTCCCCCGTCGATGTGAACTCTTGGGAGGAATCAGCCTGTTATCCCCAGAGTACCTTTTATCCGTTGAGCGATGGCCCTTCCATACAGAACCACCGGATCACTATGACCTGCTTTCGCACCTGCTCGACGTGTCAGTCTCGCAGTCAAGCTCGCTTATGCCATTGCACTATCAACACGATGTCCGACCGTGTCTAGCGAACCTTCGCACTCCTCCGTTACCTTTTGGGAGGAGACCGCCCCAGTCAAACTGCCCACCATGCACGGTCCCCGACCCCGATTCAGGGGCCCAGGTTAGAACCGCAACAACACCAGGCTGGTATTTCAACGTTGGCTCCACGACACCTAGCGGCGCCGCTTCAAAGCCTCCCAGCTATCCTACACAAGTCTTGTCACAGTCCAATGCAAAGCTACAGTAAAGGTTCATGGGGTCTTTCCGTCTAGCCGCGGGGAGATTGCATCTTCACAAACATTTCAACTTCGCTGAGTCTCGGGAGGAGACAGTGTGGCCATCGTTACGCCATTCGTGCGGGTCGGAACTTACCCGACAAGGAATTTCGCTACCTTAGGACCGTTATAGTTACGGCCGCCGTTTACCGGGGCTTCGATCAAGAGCTTGCACCCCATCACTTAACCTTCCGGCACCGGGCAGGCGTCACACCCTATACGTCCACTTTCGTGTTTGCAGAGTGCTGTGTTTTTATTAAACAGTCGCAGCCACCAGTTCACTGCAACCCCATCGAGCTTCACGAGCAAGTCGCTACACTCTACCGGGGCGCACCTTCTCCCGAAGTTACGGTGCCAATTTGCCGAGTTCCTTCTCCCGAGTTCTCTCAAGCGCCTTAGAATTCTCATCCTACCCACCTGTGTCGGTTTGCGGTACGGTCCTCTTTAACTGAAGCTTAGTGGCTTTTCCTGGAAGCTTGGTATCAGTGACTTCGGCGCCAATGGCGCACCGTATTCACGCCTCATCTAAGCCCGGCGGATTTGCCTACCAGGCACGACTACACGCTTAAACCGGGACATCCAACACCCGGATCACCTAACCTTCTCCGTCCCCACATCGCATTAAAGAGCGGTACAGGAATCTTGACCTGTTTCCCATCAGCTACGCATCTCTGCCTCGCCTTAGGGGCCGACTCACCCTACGCCGATGAACGTTGCGTAGGAAACCTTGGGTTTTCGGCGAGGGGGCCTTTCACCCCCTTTATCGCTACTCATGTCAGCATTCGCACTTCCGATACCTCCAGCATGCCTCACAGCACACCTTCGCAGGCCTACGGAACGCTCCTCTACCATGCGCGCCTGATTTAAACCGCCTGCCTGCCTCTCGACCTCTGCCTCGCCACTCCCAACCGCGAGTGGCGGCTTTGGTCTCGGCCGCGCTGCGCGCTTAACTTGCTTCGCAAGTTAGCCTCGCCCAGCGTGACTGTTCGCAGGCGTCTTAAATCAGACGCGCATCCCTAGCTTCGGTTATGTGTTTGAGCCCCGTTACATCTTCCGCGCAAGACGACTCGACCAGTGAGCTATTACGCTTTCTTTAAAGGATGGCTGCTTCTAAGCCAACTTCCTGGCTGTCTATGCCTTCTCACATCGTTTTCCACTTAACACATCATTTGGGACCTTAGCTGAGGGTCTGGGTTGTTTCCCTTTTGACCACGGACGTTAGCACCCGCAGTCTGTCTCCCGTGATTGCACTTCTCGGTATTCGGAGTTTGCTATCGCGGAGTAGGTCGCAATGACCCCTCCAACGATGACAGTGCTCTACCCCCGAGAGTGAGACACGAGGCACTACCTAAATAGTTTTCGAGGAGAACCAGCTATTTCCAAGTTTGTTTAGCCTTTCACCCCTATCCACAGCTCATCCCCTAACTTTTCAACGTTAGTGGGTTCGGACCTCCAGTGTCTGTTACGACACCTTCATCCTGGCCATGGATAGATCACTTGGTTTCGGGTCTACGCCCAGCTACTAATCGCCCTATTCAGACTCGCTTTCGCTTCGCCTCCCCTATTCGGTTAAGCTCGCAACTGAACGTAAGTCGCTGACCCATTATACAAAAGGTACGCAGTCACCCCTTGCGGGGCTCCCACTGTTTGTATGCATGCGGTTTCAGGATCTATTTCACTCCCCTCCCGGGGTTCTTTTCGCCTTTCCCTCACGGTACTGGTTCACTATCGGTCGGCAACGAGTATTTAGCCTTGGAGGATGGTCCCCCCATGTTCAGACAGGATTTCTCGTGTCCCGCCCTACTTCTCTCACGCCTAGTTCCACGGTCTTACTTTCGCCTACGGGGCTATCACCCACTATGGCCAGACTTTCCAGACTGCTCGACTAGAAAGACCGCTAAAACGTGAAGGCTACTCCGTGTTCGCTCGCCACTACTTACGGAATCTCGGTTGATTTCTGTTCCTTGAGCTACTTAGATGTTTCAGTTCGCTCAGTTCGCTCTACCCTGCCTATGTATTCA
>CAWAJU010000010.1:0-148030 GCA_963782495.1 uncultured beta proteobacterium
CGATGTCGGTCTTGTCGTCCAGGCGCTGCCAGAAATGCTGGAACGGCGTGCCGCGCTGGTCGGTTGGAAAGCCCTGCCACAGCAGCTCGCGGCCCATTTCGTGATTAGCGCCCAGCATCAGCGCTTCGACGAAGCGTGGATTGGTCTTGACCGCCATGATGAAGTCGTCCGGCAGCACGCCCACGCCGGGCAGGAATACATCGGGCGCGAGCTTCTCCAGTTTCTTCGCCAGCGGGAACGCGATGTGGGGATAGGCCATCACCCGGTCGAAGTGCAAGGGAATGAGATAACGCAGGAGCTCGGCAAAGGGGAGGTCGAGCCGGGTGCTGATGAAGTTGTTGGCCAAGCCCTGTCCGGCCGACCAGCCGACCGGATGTCCGCCCAGGGTCAGCATGGTCGCCAGCCTTGCCGGCACGGTTTGCGCCGGGTCAACGCGTATGCGCAACGCGGTCGCCGATGAAGCGACGGCAAAATCGACCGGCTGAACCACGATGTGTTCCTGCTGCAGCGGATCGACCCAGAGTTGCTCGTAGTCCTTGAACGCCTGCGAATAGCGGTGCAGCACGTCGTGCGACTTGATGGCCGGGGGCAGGGTGATGGAAGGCGCGACCTGGGCCGCCGGCACTTGCGACGTGAATTGGCCGGGTGCGGTGAGATCGATCTGCACCGCCGCCTGGCCGCCCAGCACACCGGGCGGCAGGCTGTTGAACACGGCATCGTTGCCGTACAGTCGCAGCGCATGCGGCGATACCGCGGCAACGGCGCCGGGTGCGATGCGCACTGCGCGCGAAATCCCGCGGGTGCCGGACACCAGGGTGCTGCCTATCGTTTTGAGCGCGCCGTTGCGGCCGTCGATCTTGAGCGACAGGGCGCTGATCTGGCCGCTTTTCTGCACGGTCAGCAGCACGCCTTCCGCGCCGCCGCGACTGGCCTGCTTTACCAGTTGCGCGAGATTGCCGCTCACGGCCTGGCCGGAAACGCGCTGCAATTGCGCGATGCGCAGCAGGTGGGTGTCGGTCACGATGCCCTGATGCCAGACGTCGCCCATCAGCGGCAGTTTGCGCTTGGCGCTTGCTGCCTGCCGGCGGGTGCTTGCCGCTTTCTGCTGCAGCTTGGCAATGTCGCCTGCCGCCATGCTGCCGGGCAAGCCGGTGTAAGGCTGCAGGTTGACCAGTGTATTCATGTCTGCCGGCAGCGGAATGCCATCGAACGAACGGCTGCCCATGATGCCGTCGGGCACGAAACGGTTGGGATCGATGGCCATGACCTGCTTGCTTGCGTTGGCGAAGGTGTTTACCAGCGCGACCATCTGCTGTGGCAGACTGGCGAGTCCCAGATTGCGCTCGCGCCACTGCGCCATGCGAAAAGTCTGCCGCCGCGCGCTGGTGAACCTGCGCATCGCGCCGTCGAACAATTCATCCGGCAGGGTGACGTTCGCCATGCGGCCATACAGGCTCAGGTCCGGCGCGATCTTCGCCCGCGCGCGTGCCGGCGAGAGCAGCGCGAGCAGGCGCGCGTCCGGCAGCTTGGTCAGGTGCCGCGCTTCCACCGCCTTCAAGACATCGCGCGACAGGCGCGCGAGGGAGAAGGCCCGTTCCGCCGCCAGCACGTCGCCGACCTGCTGCCAGGCCGCCTGCATGAATTCGTCCTGGTTCTGCCGGATCACCTCGGCGCCCCAGCCCGCGGCCAGGCGATAGCGCGGCTGCAGGCTCAGATCATCGAGCCAGTGCTGGCCGATCTTGTTGTGATCGACGGTGTGGCGCTTGGCCGGATATTCGCCATAGATCGGCGGCGACAGCGTCGGCACCGTGTCGGCCTTGGGCGTGCCCTGATTGGCCAGATCCTGCCCGCTGTTGAGCATGGCCTGCAGATTCTGAGCGAACAGCGGATGCGTGCTCGCGGCATCGGGCTGGAAATCCAGCGGCACCATCGCGCCCTCGAACACGGTCTTGTCCGGTGTGACGCCGTCGAACAACAAGTGATCGCCGTCGACCGCCACCGGGCGGATGCCGATGTTCTTCAACTGGGTGAGCAAAGCCTGATCACCGGCGTAGCTGGCCGGTGTTCTCAGCCGCCGCGCCAGCGTCTCGATGTCGCCCACCGGGCCGGTGGAGAACTCCCAGTGGTAGTACACCGGCAGTTCAACATCGGCAGGCTGCGCATGATTCCAGGCCGGCGCCAGCGTCGCATCATGCAAGGGTTGACCCAGCCCACGCACGCGGCCCGCATCGAACGCAGGTACCACGCAGGCGATGTAGTCGTGTCGCGGTTCCAGGCGGCGCGGGCAGACCAGGCGCGAGATATTGCGCTCGGGATATTGCTTGAGCTCGGCGGCCAGGGCGGCAGGATCGTTGCTGATATTCGAGACCGCCTGTGAGTGCGCCCACAACCAGGATTCGCTGAGGTCGGGCAGCTCGCTCGCCGCCTGCGCGGCAGTCAGCGCAATCGAGGGCAAGGGCTGGCCGGCCTTGACGCTGGGTAATGCGTTCGCCACCGCGCGATCGATCACGACCAGCACGAGCCAAGGGCGCAGGTGGTGGTCGGGGTTGGCCTTGGCGGGCGTCAGCAGCCAGGGGAAATCCGGCGGATCGAAATCGACGATCGCCAGATAGTTCGGCTCGAAATTGGTGGCGTTGGGTTTGGGATCGGTGCGCACCACCAGGCGCTGATCGATGCCGATGATATCGCCCGGCCCGTACAAGGCCAGGTCCAGATTGCCCGACACCGCGGCCACGCCGTTGCCGTCCTGCTTGGCCTGCAGGGTCAGGCCGATGCTGACCTTGGCGCGCACCTGCAGCGCGGCATTGGCGGCGTCATCGTTCTGGTGCGAACGCGCGAGGCCGCGGCGGGACCAGGGGGAGAAGCGGTAGGGGATGCTCATGGGGAGACCATTGACTCCCTCGCCGCGACTGGGGCGAGAGGGTGGGGGTGAGGAAAAGCTCCTTTGACGTCCAGCCTCCCCTCGCCCCGCGTGCGGGGAGAGGGGTAGGGGTGAGGGGAGAGCGCTTTGATTAAGTCAAGCATTTCCGCATATCAACGGTTGTTTGGCCGGGGGTTGCCCGGCGGCAAGTGACTTTCTCTTGTTTGGCCAAGAGAAAGTCACCAAAGAGAAGGCCACCCCACTATGCCGCCCCTTCGGGGCGAGCCTCGGCCGGAGGCCTGAATTGGGCGGCTCGCAAACTCGCACGATCTGCTTCGCAGCCACGTGCTCAAACACGCTCGCCTCAACATCCCCCAATTCAGCCCTCCGGCCTCGACGGCACAGAGGGGAGAAAGCACGTGAGGTAAAAATCCATTTCCTTGACTGGATTGCTTCGTCGGCTTCGCCTCCTCGCAATGACGGCATTGCGAAACTGCGCGACTCGTCATTGCGAGGGCCGCAGGCCCGCGGAAATCCAGGGTTTGGATTCTGACTTTGCCTTTGAACTTCCCCCTCTGAAGCTGCCGCAGACGACGGGCTCAAGCCGGTTAACAGCAATGCGGATGTTTGAGCTTCGCTTCCTTCAAAATAAAGGCGAAGCGAGTTTCCGCATTGCCCGACTTGAGACTGTTGGCTGCGGGAAGCCGAAGGCCGGCGAAGGGGCGTCGCCTTCTTTTGGTTACTTTTCTTGGCGAAGCAAGAAAAGTAACTAGCCGCCGGGCTACCCCCGGCCAAAGAACGCGTGTGCAGTGATGGCGTTTGAAGAAGTGAGCGCAGCTTCTTCTCGCACCCGTTGCAAACATCCACTCGTTTCAACGACGGCTCCTTGCTCATGCCATTTCCGCCAATTCCGCCACCTGATGCTGTCTCGGGTCCAGCGTGGTGCTGAAGCTGCGCGCCTGTTCTGCTTGCCACACGCTGGTGTAGGACTTCGCGGCGGCGAGTTGGAGAGTCGTCTTGTCGGCGACGCCTACCGGCGCAGGATCGATTCGGAGGGGCGTGGGCTGCGCCGGCGTGCTCAGGGCGCGGTCGCGCAGGCTGGACTGACCGGCCGAGCCGAAGCGCATCAGCGGGCCGTGCAATGCATCGAGGAATGGCACCTTTGCGACGTTGCGCAGCGAGCGCGACTGGCGCACTGCACCGAGGTCGGCTTCCTCGTAATCCAGAATTTCCTCGATGACCTCGCCCAGTTCGTAATCGTCGTCGCGCAGTTCATAACCTGCCGTATAGGACTCGAACGAAGGCTTGGCGAGCTTGTCGTCCTGCGACAGTTCAAGGAATTGCGCGGTGGCAAAGAAATCGCTGCGCGCATCCGGCAGCTTGCCTTGCGGCACCACGTTCTCGTTCTGCACAAGCTGGAGCGCAGCACCGCCGAACTCGTTGGCGCCATCGATCTTGCTGCCCGAGGCCTTTTGCAGGCGCAGTTCCAGCGGCACCAGCTTCTGCTGAAAAGTGAGGCTGCCGAGCGGATGGGCGAGCAGGTCGGTGCCGGGATCGACGTCGGCCAGGGTCAGGAATCCATCGCCGCCCTGCGGAAGTTGCGCGCTCCAGTTTGCCGTCTTGGCAATTTCCTCCGCGAGCTTGTCGGCGATCTTGACCGTGACCACCGGGGTGTCGCGATCCGTGCCCCAGGCTTCGTCGACGTGCAGGCTGAAATCCGGCAGTGGCCAGGGCGTGTGTACTTCGGCGCGGCCGGCGATGTGCCAGCGCCCCGGCCCCGCGAGCAGGCCGTCCAGATTGACCGACGCGAAATCGAGCCCGAACACGTGTATCGCGAGGTAGGCGTGCAGATCGATTTCGAAATAGAACTTGGGCTGCAAGTAGCATATCGCGTCAAAGCCCCAGCCGCCCTCGATGCTGGCGATGCCCACATCCGCCCACACGCGCAGATCGGAGCCAGCCTGGACGGTGGCCGAGGTGATGGCGAAATAGCCCTTGAAGGAGACGCCGACGATGCCGATGTCGAAGCCGGCGCCCACGCGCTCGAAGGGCTGCGGAATGTCGGACGGGATTTCCTTGAACTTGGGATGGAAGCCGCCGGCACTGATGAGGAAGGTCGGGTGGTCGCCGAACGCCGCGCGAAAAGCGAACTGGCCGGTGATGGAGATGAAGGCGACATGCGAATTGACCAGCTTGGCGTCGAAGGCGATGCGCAAGGGATCGAACACCACCGAGCCGACGAAGTCCAGGCGCAAATACAAGAGCGAAAGATCGGCGGAGACCAGCGGCGGCAATTGCACGATGCCCTGGCCGAGGATGACGAACTGGCTGGCCTCGACCAGCAGCCCCAGGCGCACCGTCACCAGGCTGGGCGTGCCCCAGCCCAGTTCCAGCATGGGGCCGATGACAAAACCGCCGGCCTTGACCGGGAACAGGGTGCGCAAGGTAGCGATGATCTTGGGCGCATCGCCCACCGGGTTCGCGGGGAACAACACGGCATCGAGCGCGCCGTTACCGATGCCTTGCGAGAGCGCAGTCACACTGGAGGTATGCTGCACGCCGATCAGCCCGCCGATGCCGGTCAGGGTGAAGCCGAAGGAAAGTTGTATGGGCGGGAACTGGCCGTAAATCAGGAGCAGCAGCGAAAAGCCCGCTTCGGTCTTGGTGTCGAGGATGCAGATGGCCTTGACGTCGATCGCCATCAATTTCAGTTCCAGCGTGCCCGCATACTGGCCGGCGGCCGCGTCGACGAACAGATAGCCGCCGCCCTTGACGATGCCGGCATCGAGGCTGAGGCCGATGCCGTTGGGCGGCTTGAAATCAAAGGAGAGCGGTTGCCCGCCATTCAGATTGATATCGAGCAGCACGCCGAGCCGGTCGACCGAAGCCTTGAAAGGCCCCAGATCGACGCCGAAGCTGGCGGACAATTCGGTTTGCAGATGGAGGAAGCTGCCGTCTACCGGCGTGAGCCCGAGGTTGATAAGTTGAAGTTCGAACGGCCCTGTGGGCAGGGTCGGCACCGGCAGGCTGGCCTTGAGCCCGGTGCCGTTCTTGAGGCGAAGCTTGCCGAACTGGTCGGCCTCGGCCTCGACCGCGAAGTCGAGCTCGATCCCGTCGCCCAGCACCAGCTTGAGAAAACTGTCATCAGGCTTGAATGTCGCCTTGCCCTTGTGCGCAAAGAAGCTGAGGCTGGGCGTGCCATTTTTGAGATCGATTCCGGCGCCCAGTTCGCCGATGCTCAACTGCGCGCCGTGGAAGGGGCCAATCACCAGCGCGCCGCTGTCCTTGCTGCGCGACAGGCTGATGCCCAGTTCGAAGTTGTTGTTGACGCTTACCTGGCCGGGAGGCGCAACCGGAACGAATATATTGATCCCCGCGCTGGCGGTCAGGCCGAGCTGAAAATCGGCCACGCCGGTTGAGCTTGTCTTGTTGAGCGCGAGGTTGAGACCGGCCTTGACCCCGATGGGCGCAGCGGTGGAAAACTCAATCGTCCCGCCGAGGCCGGGGGGAAGCGAGAGGCTTGCCAGATCGATCTTGGGCATCGCGCCCAGGCCGGGCAATCCGTTGACGAAGCCCAATCCCGGTGCCCCGGTGCTGGGCGCGGTGAAGGAACGGTCGATCATGCTCCCGGCCAGCAGCACGACCAGGCCGATGGCGGTCTGCGTGTCCTGGCTTTGCGCAGGTGTCGCGCCCAGGACTTGCGCCAGCTTGGCCGCTTCCTGTCCCGCGGCCGGAGTCGCCTGCGCATCGCCGCTCAGGGAGAGCAGCATCTTGCCCAGGCTGAACGCACTCGGATAGCTGTTGCCCGGCAGCTTGGCGAAGTTTTCCACCTGGTGCATGAGCGGGCCGACGACGGCCAGCGCGGCCGCCGGATTGCCGCCGTCCAGTCCATCAACGGCTTGCTTGATGTATTCGAGCGTAGCGAGCGATTCACCGACGATGCCGGCAGCCAGCGCGAGCGATTCGGCGCTGGCGCCATTGGTCTCGAAATCGCTGAGATCGGGATCGGCAGGCGGCGCGGCCGGATTGAGCACGCCGAGCATCTGCCATACCAGTTGTTCAACCTGGGCCCGCTGGCCTGCGGGAATGGAATTCAGGGCCTGATTGACCGCAGCGCGGAACCAGTCATAGGTCTGCTTGAATACCTTGTCCGGTTTGGCCACGATCTCCCCTGTTAGGCAATGACTTCTGAGTTATAGGCCAAGGTTTGTTGCGATCCAACATTTCTTTCGCCATAGGAATGGAAAACTTCCGGTACGCCTCAGTTCATCAGTAAATGCTGTTGGAGCGGTCCTCGTGCGCGCGGGCGGAGCGAGGAATGTTGTGAGCTTTGCGGGTAAACTGGACACATTCCTGTAATGAGGACTGAGACGCGCTGGTGTTATTGTCAGCCTCGCAGTGGCGTAGAGCCTGGCTTGGAACCGGCTCGAGCGCGCTCTGCGCGCGCGACGAAACCAGATCCCGTCAGTGATTGTTCGAACCCATGCATTTCCGTATCTACCGCTACCAGCCTGAAGCCGGCCAGCCGCCGGCGATGCGCGACTACCAACTCGAGATTGACCCGGCTGGCAAGATGTTGCTGGATGCCTTGCTGGCGATCAAGGCCCAGGACGAAACTCTGTCGCTTCGCCGTTCCTGCCGCGAAGGGGTGTGCGGTTCCGATGCCGTAAACGTAAACGGCAGGAACCGGCTGGCCTGCATCACACCGCTTTCCGAATTGAAGCAGCCCATTGAAGTGCGTCCGTTGCCCGGGCTGCCCGTTATCCGCGACCTGATAGTGGACATGGAGCCCTTCTTCCGCCAGTACAAGTCCATCCGGCCCTGGCTCATCAACGACGAACCCGAACCCGAGGTGGAGCGCCTGCAAAGCCCGGAAGAGCGCGCCGAGCTGGATGGTCTATATGAGTGCATCCTGTGCGCCTGCTGCACCACTTCGTGCCCGTCCTATTGGTGGAACCCGGACAAGTTCGTCGGCCCGGCAGGTCTATTGCAGGCTTATCGCTTCATCGCCGACACGCGCGACCAGGCCGTTGCCGAGCGACTGGATAATCTGGAGGATCCGTACCGCTTGTATCGCTGCCGTGGCATCATGAGTTGTGTGGAGGCCTGTCCGAAAGGCCTGAATCCGGCCGCGGCGATCGTGAAAATCAAGACTTTGCTGGTCAAGCGGCGGGTGTGAGCAGCGGAGAGGGGCCCCACGCAGTGGGGATCGGAGTGCCCGCGAGCGCCCGCCAGTCGCCGACAAGGGATGGCTGGAATGACTATGGAGTATCGGAGGCGGCGGGTGTGAGCAGCGGAGAGGGGCCCCACGCAGTGGGGATCGGAGTGCCCGCGAGCGCCCGCCAGTCGCCGACAAGGGATGGCTGGAATGACTATGGAGTATCGGAGGCGGCGGGTGTGAGCAGCGGAGAGGGGCCCCACGCAGTGGGGATCGGAGTGCCCGCGAGCGCCCGCCAGTCGCCGACAAGGGATGGCTGGAATGACTATGGAGTATCGGAGGCGGCGGGTGTGAGCAGCGGAGAGGGGCCCCACGCAGTGGGGATCGGAGTGCCCGCGAGCGCCCGCCAATCGCCGACAAGGGATGGCTGGAATGACTATGGAGTATCGGAGGCGGCGGGTGTGAGCAGCGGAGAGGGGCCCCACGCAGTGGGGATCGGAGTGCCCGCGAGCGCCCGCCAATCGCCGACAAGGGATGGCTGGAATGACTATGGAGTGCCGGAGGCGGCGGGTGTGAGCAGCGGAGAGGGGCCCCACGCAGTGGGGATCGGAGTGCCCGCGAGCGCCCGCCAATCGCCGACAGGGGATGGCTGGAATGACTATGGAGTGCCGGAGGCGACCGGCGTGAACGAAGACGAGGAACTTGCCAGGCTCAGGTGGCGCAGCCGGCGCGGCGTTCTGGAGTTGGATGTGTTGCTGGATCGATTCTTGCAACGCGAGTGTGCCGACTTCCAGCCGGACGAGCGCAGGCAATACGGGGCGCTGCTGGAACTGCCGGATCCGGAAATATTGGACCTGCTGTACGGCCGGTCCGAGCCGCCGCCCGGATTGACCGTGCTGATACAACGCATACAGAAGACCTGAAACGATCAACATGACGCAGAAGACCGTAACTCTCACTTTCAGCGATGGCAGCCCGAGTATCGAATTGCCGATACTTGAAGGCACGCTGGGCAATCCAGTCATCGATTTGCGCGGCCTTGCGGCCAAAGGTCATTTCTCCCTGGATCCGGGCTTTACCGCAACTGCCAGTTGCGAGTCCCAGATTACCTACATCGACGGCGAACAGGGCTTGCTCTACCACCGTGGTTACCCGATCGAACAGCTGGCTTATCAGTCCGATTTTCTGGAGGTGAGTTATCTGCTGCTGCATGGGGAACTGCCCACGGCGCAGCAAAAGCTTGAATTCGAGCAAAGCATCTGCCGCGATACGATGCTGCATGACCAGGTCAACACCGTGTTCCGCGGCTTCCGCCGCGACGCCCATCCGATGGCGGTGATGATAGGCGTGACCGGCGCCTTGTCGGCCTTCTATGCCGATGCCCACAATGTATTTGACCAAGCCAGCCGCCTCATTTCGGCGCATCGCCTGATCGCCAAGGTGCCGACCATCGCGGCCTGGGCCTACAAGTACAACATCGGCGAGCCCTTTGTCTATCCGCAGAACCGCATGGCTTACGCGGAGAACTTTCTCCACATGCTGCACGCCACGCCGTGCGAGAACCATGAAGTCAACCCGGTGCTGGCGCGCGCCATGGACCGGATTTTTATCCTGCACGCGGATCATGAGCAGAATGCGTCCACCTCAACGGTGCGTCTGGCCGGATCGAGCGGTGCAACGCCCTTTGCCTGCGTGGCGGCGGGCATGGCCTCGCTGTGGGGGCCGCTGCACGGCGGCGCCAACGAGGCGGTGCTGACCATGCTGGAGGAAATCGGCAACATATCGCGCATACCCGAGTACATCGAGCGCGCCAAGGACAGGAGCAATCCCTTCAGGCTGATGGGTTTCGGCCATCGCATCTACAAGAATATGGATCCGCGCGCCAAGGTGATCCGCGAAACCTGCTATGAAGTGCTCGATGAACTTGATCTGCATGACGACCCGCACCTGAAGATCGCCATGGAACTGGAGCGCATTGCCCTGCAGGATGAATTTTTCATCGAGAGGAAGCTTTATCCCAATGTGGATTTCTACTCAGGCATCCTGTTTCGCGCCATGGGGATTCCCATCAGCATGTTCACCGCTTTGTTCGCCCTGGCGCGCACCGCAGGCTGGGTGGCGCAGTGGCATGAGATGCTGTCGGAGCCGAGCCACAAGATTGGTCGTCCGCGCCAGCTTTATTCCGGTCCGACGCGGCGGGACTTTATTCCTTTGGAGAATCGCGGCGGGTAGGCTACAACAAATGGTGTAAGGCCATTGCTCCCGTTCCATGCCAAACGATAACTGGATCCAAACCAGCCCGCTATTTGCCGCCGACTTCGCCTACCTTGATGACCTGACTGAGGCTCAGCAGGCGGCGTTGCTGGCTGTGCCAGCGCTGCGCAGGCCGAAGGGCGAAGCGCTGATCGCGGCCTCCGAGGCCAGTCAGGTCGGGGTGCTGCAGTTGATCAACGCGCACCGTTACCTGGGGGTTCGCCACGCGGACCTGGATCCGCTGCAGCGCTTTCCCAAGCCGGAGGTTCCGGAGCTCGATCCCTTGCATTATGGCCTGTCGGCGGCGGACATGGCGCGCGAGTTTGATACCGGCTCGCTGGTCGGTGCGAAACGCGCCACCCTGCGCTGGATCGTCGATGCGTTGAAAGCGGTGTATTGCGGCACATTCGGCGTGGAGTACATGCACATCAGCGACGTGACGCGCAAGCGCTGGATACAGGAACAGGTCGAGGGGTCGGTCGGGCAGTTCAACTGGGGCCGGGCGGAGAAATTACGTTTGCTCAAGCGGCTGACCGATGCGGAAACCCTGGAGAAATTCATCCACACGCGCTATGTGGGGCAGAAGCGTTTTTCTCTCGAGGGAGCGGAAAGCCTGATTCCCTTGCTCGATACCGTTATCGCCCGCTGCGCTCGCCACGGCGCCAGGGAAATCGTCATGGGCATGGCGCATCGCGGGCGCATCAATGTGCTATGCAACATCCTCGGCCGCTCGCTTGACGGTCTGTTCAAGGAACCGGGAAACGGCACTCCCGGCTCGCCGATATCCGGGGACGTGAAATATCACCAGGGATTTGCATCCGACGTGGCCACCCCGGACGGTCCGGTGCATGTGGCGCTGGCGTTCAATCCGTCCCACCTGGAGGTCGTTCATCCGGTGGTGCGGGGCTCGGTGCGGGCGCGCCAGGACCGGCGTGGTGACGCCAAAGGACTTGAAGTCGTCCCCATCATTCTGCATGGTGACGCGGCACTGTCCGGCCAGGGCGTGGTGATGGAAAGCCTGAACATGTCGCAGACCCGGGGGTTTCAGAACCATGGTGCGATCCATGTGGTGATCAACAACCAGATTGGCTTTACCACCTCCGACCCGCGCGATATCCGCTCCACCATTTACTGCACCGATGTGGCGAAGATGGTCGAAGCGCCGGTATTTCACGTGAACGGCGACGATCCGGAAGCGGTTGCCTACGCTGCCCGACTCGCCGTGGATTACCGCTACACCTTCCAGCGCAACGCCTTCATCGACCTGGTGTGCTTTCGCCGCCATGGCCACAACGAACAG
The DNA here is from genome assembly GCA_963782495.1 of uncultured beta proteobacterium. Taxonomy (GTDB): domain Bacteria; phylum Pseudomonadota; class Gammaproteobacteria; order Burkholderiales; family Thiobacillaceae; genus DASQBT01. Next base: position 11,572 of record CAWAJU010000010.1, read on the forward strand.
GACGACCCGCTGGTTACCCAACCGCTGATGTACCGCAGGATCAATGCCCATCCCGGCGCCCGTGGGCGTTACGTGGAGAGGCTGGTGGCGCAGGAACTGATCAAGCCCGAGGAAGCCGAGGCGTTGATTGCCAACTGCCGGACCAAGCTGGAACGCGGCGAGACCTTGAGTCCGCCAACCGTTTCCGACTTCAAGCAGACGTTTGCGGTCAACTGGAACCGCTTCAAGAACGGCGACGTCAGCGCGGTTGTCGATACCGCTGTCAAGGCGGAAGATCTTGCACGCTGGACTGAAGTGTTGACCAGCGTGCCGCAGGACTTCGCCATCCATCCGCGGGTGCAGAAAGTGGTGGAAGACCGGCGAAAGATGGGCGCTGGCACACTGTCACTGGACTGGGGCATGAGCGAAAACCTGGCTTATGCCAGCCTGCTCAACAGCGGCTACGACATCAGACTGTCCGGCCAGGACAGCAGCCGTGGTACCTTCTTTCACCGCCATGCGGTGTGGCACGACCAGAACCGGACCTCCAGCGAGGCCGGAGATTACGTGCCCTTGCAGCACCTGCATCCGCGTCAGGGGAACTTCACCGTTATCGACAGCCTGTTATCGGAAGAGGCGGTGCTCGCCTTCGAGTATGGCTACGCCACGGCAGAACCGGACACGCTGGTGATCTGGGAAGCTCAGTTCGGCGACTTCGCCAATGGTGCCCAGGTGGTGATCGACCAGTTCATCACCAGCGGCGAAGCCAAATGGAACCGGATGACCGGCCTCACGCTGATGCTGCCGCACGGCTATGAAGGCCAGGGCCCGGAACATTCCTCCGGCCGGCTGGAGCGCTATCTGCAGGCTTGCGCGCAAAACAACATTCGAGTGTGCGTCCCCAGCCTGCCGGCCCAGGTGTTCCACCTGTTGCGCCAGCAATTGCTCAGGCCGGTGCGCAAGCCCCTGATCCTCTTCACCCCCAAGAGCCTGCTGCGCCATCCCGCTTCGGTGTCCTCGCTGGACGATCTGGTCGCCGGTGCGTTTTACCCGGTGATCGATGATTCGCGCCATCCGACGGCGGCCGAACGTGTCGTGGTGTGCAGCGGCAAGGTGTACTTCGACCTGGAGGCAATGCGCCAGGAGAGGCGACTGGAGAAAGTGGCGATCGTACGCGTCGAGCAGCTTTACCCGTTTCCCGAGCAGACATTGCGCGAAGTGATGGCGGCTTACCCGCAAGCGAGGACCTTCATCTGGGCACAGGAGGAACCGATGAATCAGGGCGCGTGGTACCAGAGCCTGCACCACCTCAATCGCTGTGCACCGGGCGGACAACGCTTTGTTTACGCAGGCCGCCCGGCCGCCGCTGCGCCGGCTTCCGGCTGGCCTTCCCGGCACAAGGCCGAGCAGCAGGCGCTGGTCCTCGAGGCCCTCGAGATGACCCATGAAAGTTGAGGTGAGGGTGCCGACCCTGTCGGAGTCCGTGACATCCGGCACCCTGTTGGCCTGGCGCAAGCACTCCGGTGACACGGTTAGCAGGGATGAAACCCTGGCAGATCTGGAGACGGACAAGGTCATCCTGGAAATCCCCGCCCCTGCGAGCGGCGTGCTGCTCGAAATTCGGGTTGAGGAGGGAACAGACGTTAGACCTGACGAGGTGGTTGCAGTGATCGAAACCGTGGACGTGGCGCATGCCGTCGCGCCCGAGCACGAGCCACAGCGAACGTCACCGCCACCGCACAAAGCGGCGCCGAGGGAGGCAGTGGTGATTCCCTTGCCTGCGAACAAGGAGCCACAGCCCGCTCAACAGCAGCAAAAGGCCGCGCCTTTACCGCAGCCGATCGCCCAGCCAAAAGGCGTGCGGCCCGAACGCCGGGTACCCATGTCCAAGCTGCGCCAGCGGGTGGCCGAGCGATTGGTGTCTGTCCAGCACACTGCCGCGATCCTGACCACCTTCAACGAAGTCAACCTGCATCAGGTCAATGAACTGCGCCAGCGCTACAAGGTGGAGTTCGAGGCGAGGCATGGCGTCAAGCTGGGCTACATGAGTTTCTTCGTGCGTGCGGTCTGCGTGGCGCTCAAACAGTTTCCGGTGCTGAATGCCCGGATCGACGGCGACGACACCGTTTTCCATGACTATGCGGACATCGGCATCGCCGTTTCCAACCCGCGCGGCCTGGTGGTACCCATATTGCGCGATGCGGAGCGCATGAGTTTTGCCGAAATCGAGAAAGGCATCGCGGACTTTGCGGCCCGGGCGCAGAGCGGCAGCCTGTCACTGGAAGAGCTCACCGGCGGAACCTTCTCGATCACCAATGGCGGCGTGTTCGGCTCGCTGCTATCCACGCCGATACTCAATCCGCCCCAGTCCGGCATTCTGGGCATGCACAAGATCCAGGAGCGGCCGGTGGCGGAAAATGGCCAGGTGATGATTCGACCCATGATGTATCTGGCGCTGTCCTATGACCACCGGCTGATCGACGGGAGGGACGCGGTTCAATTTCTGGTCGCGGTGAAGGCGGAACTTGAGGCGCCGGAGCGGCTGATGCTGGAGGTTTGATCTGGACTGGATCGCTCACTCAAGCAATGAAGCGCAAGCAGCCGTTCAAATTCTCCACCTTGCTATTCAGCGCGGCGCCGCCCAACAGTTGTTGTTGACCTGCCAAGTCTGTGAGAGCTGCTCTCCGCTCGGGAAGAGGGCGTACTTGAGCCCCAGGTAATCGACGCCTTTGCGCCAAAACATGGCGAGCACATCCTTTTCTCCGCTGGCAACGACATTGCTGTAGGGAATCACCCGCAATGGGTTGCCGTACATGTTGGAATAATTTGAGGCGATGACGATGAAATTGCGGAAGCTGGCTTCGATTTCCTGATCGAAGCTCACCAGTTTGTCGTTGCAGAAAGTGAAGAGATATCGGCGGCCTGCTGGACTTTCCGGCAGGTCGTAGGCAAACAGCCCATCGCGCCCCACATCGATGACCTTGCCGAATTTCCAGGTCTTGAGGGCGTCGACAACCTCGGTCTTGAGCATGCCATTGCGAAATTCACCCACTTCCCAGGCGTGGGCGGCGGGCAGGCAACACAGGAACAGAGACGCGAGTTGTAGCAATCGGCGCATGCGAGTATTCAAGGAAAGACGATGGCCAGAATCCTAGCAGGATTTGAGCCCGCGCTGATTCAATCCCCTCGCCCTGACCTCTCACCTCGATCGCGCCGGGGGAAGCGTGGAGAGATTACTTGCCCATCACCGCGCCGAATACCTTCTTGATCAGATCGCTGCCGGATTGCAGGGGGTCGGCACGAAACGCCTTTTCCTGTTCGCCGATGACCTTATAAAGCCGGTCCAGTCCCTGCTTGGTGACGTAGTTCTCAATGTTGGCCTGATCGGCCTTGATTGCGCCGTATCTCGCGGCGGCACCGGCATAGGTGTTATAGGTTTGCGCCAGGCCGACCTTGTCGGTGGTCCCCTTGACGATGGGGAGAAATTTCTCGGTCAACTGGGATTCGGTCTTCTTGCGGAAGAAATCGGTGGCGGATGTCTCGCCGCCGGTCAGGATGCCCTTCGCATCCTCCACGCTCATGTCCTTGACTGCGCCCACGAGCAGGCTTTTCGCTTCCGGCACGGCGGCTTCGGCCGCGCGGTTCATGCTCAACTCCAACGCGTCCACCTGTTTACCCATGCCCAGGGTTTTCATCAGCTTGCTGACTTTCTTCAGATTGTCCGGCAAGGGAATGCGCAACTTGGGGTCGGACCAGAAGCCGTTTTCCTTGCCTAGCTGCGCGACCGCCGCTTCGGCACCCTTGCTCAGCGTTTCCTTGAGAGCGCCGTTCATTTCGGCCGGCGTGAGTTTGTCAATCGCCGACTGGGTGGTCGAGGTCTGGCTCGTGCCGCTGTCCTTATTCAGCACGCCCTTGAGCTTGTCTCCCCAACTGCCAAAATCATAGGCGCTGGCGGAAAGGGCAAAGCCGGCGGCGAACAGGGCTGTAAGCAGCTTCTTCATGTTGACTCCCCTAAAGAACTTCGGCCGCGTAATCCGCCAGCCGGGAACGCTCGCCGCGCGCGAGTGTGACATGGCCGCCATGCGACCAGCCCTTGAAGTGATCCACCACATAGGTGAGGCCTGAACTTCCTTCGGTCAGATAGGGCGTGTCAATCTGGGAGATATTGCCCAGACACACCACTTTGGTGCCAGGCCCGGCCCGGGTGATCAGGGTCTTCATCTGTTTCGGGGTGAGGTTCTGCGCTTCATCAATGATGAGAAACTTGTTGATGAAAGTGCGGCCGCGCATGAAGTTCAGGGACTTGATCTTGATCCGCGAACGAATCAGGTCCTGGGTTGCGGCGCGGCCCCAGTCGCCGGCCTCGTCGTCGCTCTTGTTCAACACATCCAGGTTGTCCTCCAGCGCGCCCATCCAGGGCGTCATCTTTTCTTCTTCGGTGCCCGGCAGGAAGCCGATATCCTCGCCCACCGGAACCGTGACCCGGGTCATGATAATTTCCGAGTAGATCTTCTTTTCCAGCACCTGAGCCAAGCCTGCAGCGAGCGTGAGCAGCGTCTTGCCGGTGCCGGCCTGGCCCAGCAAGGTGATGAAATCGATGTCGGGGTCCATCAGGGTATTGAGGGCGAAATTCTGCTCGCGATTGCGCGCAGTGATGCCCCACACATTGTTCTTGCTGTGGCTGTAGTCGCGAATGGTTTCCAGTTCGGCGGTGCGGCCCGTCATGTTGCGCACTCGCAAAAAGATTGGCGTGGCGCCTTCCTGGTAAAGGAATTCATTGACATGCAACTGGCTCACCAGGGGCCCGGTCACCTTGTAATAGGTATGGCCGTTGGCTTGCCAGGATTCCATGCCCTTGGCGTGCTGGTCCCAGAAATCGGCAGGCAGTTCGCGCACTCCGGTATAGAGCAGGTCGGTGTCTTCAAGGACCTTGTCATTGAAATAGTCCTCCGCCGGCAGGCCCAGGGCGCGGGCCTTGATGCGCATGTTGATGTCTTTCGACACCAGGATGACTTGGCGCTTGGGGTACTGCTTGCCGAGGTAGATCACCACCGCCAGGATCTGATTGTCCACCTTGCTCGACGGCAGGCTCATCGGCACGTCGATCGGTATGGCCTGGGTCTGCAGGAACAGCCGGCCGGTCGCCGCCTTGTGGCTGACTCCGGACAGGGGAATGCCCTCGTCGATGCGTTCCAGGCTGCTCACCAATTCGTCGAGAAAGCGGCTCGCCTGGCGGGCATTGCGCGAGACTTCGCTCATGCCCTTCTTGTGCTGATCCAGTTCTTCCAGGGTGACCAAGGGAATGAAGATGTCGTGTTCCTCGAATCGGAACAGCGACGTGGGGTCGTGCATGAGCACGTTGGTATCCAGCACGAACAGCTTTGTTTCTGGTCTTGCAGCGGCTTTTCTTGGCATGATTTTCTTAGAGTGTTTCGACAAATGCGAGGACTTCCGCGGCATGACCCGGGGCTTTCAATCCACGCCATTCCCTTGCCAACTTGCCGCTGGCATCAAACACAAACGTGCTGCGCTCGATTCCGCGCACCTGCTTGCCGTACATGTTCTTGAGTTTCATCACGCCGAACTGTTCGCACACGCGTTCGTCGGGATCGGAAAGCAGCTCGAAGGGAAGCGCGTGGGCACTCTTGAAGCCCTCATGCGATTTCATGCTGTCGCGCGAGATCCCGACCACGACGGCATTGGCCTTCTGGAAGTCCGGGTAAAGGTCACGGAACTCCTGGCCCTCCAGGGTGCAGCCGGGCGTATTGTCCTTGGGATAGAAGTAAACCACCACGTTCTTGCCTCGTTGCGCGCTGAGCTTGAATGTCCCTCCGCCGGTGGTCGCGAGTTCGAAGTCCTGTGTCTCTTTCTCAGCCATGAGGGTTCCGGTTTGCAGATTTCAACAAGATGATGACGGCGCCAGAGCCGCCGTCCATGGGGCGGGCCTGACAATAGGCCAGTACGTCTTCCCGCTGCGCAAGCCAATGTCGCAACTTGTACTTGAGCACAGGCTCGCGGTTGCGGGAGCGCAGGCCTTTGCCGTGGATGATGCGCACACAGCGGTAATCCTGTCTAGCGCAATGTTGCAGGAATTCGACCAGACCCAGCCGCGCCTCGGCGGAACGATGACCATGGAGATCGAGTTCCGCCTGGATGACCCAGCCGCCTCGTTTCAGCTTGCGCAACACGGCTCTCGGGATTCCGGGCCGGGCAAAGAAGAGTTCCTCGCCGGTCTCACCGGCTTCGAGAATATCGATCGGGTCGGACAGGGAATCCCGCAGGACCTGCTTTTCATCGAGCAGGCGCTGGCGGGGAATGGGCTTGAGCCTGGGAGGCGAAATACTTGCGCGGTTGGGCGTGGGTAGAGGGGCAGCTCCCTGCACTGCATCGAGAAAAAGTCTGGCGCTTTCCTCGGTGCGAGAAGGGGGCGGAGTTTCGCCTTCCCTGTTGCGTTTCATGATCTGTCGAACTCGGGTCAGTCGTCCAGAAAGCGTTCCGCATCGAGCGCCGCCATGCATCCCGTGCCGGCGCTGGTAACAGCTTGGCGATAGACGTGGTCCTGCACGTCGCCGGCGGCAAATACGCCTGGAACGCTGGTGGCGGTGGCATTGCCGGTGCGCCCGCCCTGGGTCACGATGTAGCCGTTCTCCATTTCCAGTTGGCCGGCGAAAATGCCGGTGTTGGGCTTATGGCCAATGGCGACGAAGATGCCAGTGAGCGGAATCTCCTGGGTCGCGCCGGTCTGGGCGTGTTTGATGCGCATGCCGGTGACCCCGGTCTTGTCCCCCAGAACCTCATCTAGGACGTGGTTGAGCTGCAGGGTGATCTTGCCCTCCTTCACCTTGGCGTTCAGATGATCGACCATGATCTTTTCCGCCTTGAAGCTGTCACGGCGATGGACCAGGGTGACGTGCCGGGAGATGTTGGCCAAATAGAGGGCTTCCTCGACCGCGGTATTGCCGCCGCCGATCACCGCGACATCCTGTCCCTTGTAGAAGAAGCCGTCGCAGGTGGCACAGCCGGACACGCCGCGACCCATGAAGTGCTGCTCTGAATCCAGGCCCAGATACATGGCGGATGCACCGGTCGCGATGATCAGCGCGTCGCAGGTATAGGTGCCGCTGTCGCCAATCAGGGTGAAGGGCCTTTCCTTGAGCTTGGCGGTGTGGATGGTGTCGAAAACGATCTCCGTATTGAACCGGGCCGCGTGTTGCTCGAAGCGCTGCATCAGGTCCGGACCCTGTACGCCGTTCACATCCGCCGGCCAGTTGTCCACATCGGTGGTAGTCATCAGCTGGCCGCCCTGCTGGAGGCCGGTGATCACAACCGGGTTGAGATTGGCGCGCGCGGCGTAGACGGCGGCGCTGTAGCCTGCCGGCCCGGAGCCGAGGATCAGCAGTTTGCAATGCTTGGTTGTCATGGGAATTATCTGGGCGTGATTGAATTTGTTGAGGGCACATTCTAACAATTCTTGCCTGCAGTTCCCCAACACACAGGGCCTATATAATGTCGTATTCCCAATATTCAAGGTTCCATGGCCCAGGCCCGTCCCACCTCCGCAACCACGCCGCCGCGTTTGCAGCGCCTGATACGCGAAGCCAAGGCGCTGGTTGCCCTGGCGCTGGCGCTTTTTCTGGCAGCAATCCTACTCACCCATAGTCTCGCGGACCCCGGATTTTCCACCACCGGCGCAAACCCCAGGGCGGAGAACCTCGGGGGCGCGTTCGGCGCCTGGCTGTCGGACATTCTGCTCTATGTGTTCGGCTACAGCGCGTGGTGGTGGGTGGCGTTCGCGGCAGGTTACGCCTGGCGCATTTTCCGTCATCTGGACGAATCACCGCTCGCCGGGGGAAGGACACACTGGCTGGTGGGTGCAGGCTATGGAGTCCTTCTGCTGGCCAGTTCAGGTTTGGAAGGACTGCGCTTGTGGTCCTGGTCCGGCGGCCTGCCCTATTTCGCTGGCGGACTGGTCGGCCACGGGCTGGGGAGTGTGGCGCTTGCCTTGTTCGGTTTCGTCGGTTCTACGCTGGGATTGATTCTGGCAGCGGCGATAGGCTTTTCGCTGTTCACCGGTACATCCTGGCTGCAGATTGCCGAGCGGCTGGGCCAGGCGTTGGAAAATGGCTGGTGGACCGTGGTCGGGTTTGTGCAGCGCAAGCGGGATGAAAAGATCGGTCAGGAGGCGGCTCAGCGGCGCGAAGAAATCGTGGTTCAGGAAAAGCGCCGCATGGAAGAGGCGCACGAGGCCACGCCGTTGCGCATCGAGCCGGTGGTGATGGAGATTCCGAAGTCCGAGCGCCGGCTGCAGGAAAAGCAGACGCCGTTGTTCCAGAATCTGCCGGATTCGCCCTTGCCGCCCCTGCATCTGCTGGATGAGGCGGAGCAACAGGTGGAGCCGCTCAGCAACGAGTCTCTGGAATTCACCTCACTGATGATAGAGCGCAAGCTCAAGGAGTTCGGGGTCGAGGTCAAGGTGGTGTCGGCATCGCCCGGTCCGGTCATCACGCGCTACGAAATCGAACCCGCGATGGGGGTCAAGGGCAGCCAGATCGTCAATCTGTCCAAGGATCTTGCACGTACCCTGTCGGTGGTCAGCATCCGGGTGGTGGAGGCCATCCCCGGCAAACACACCATGGGGCTGGAAATTCCCAATCCCAAGCGGCAAATGGTCAAGCTGTCCGAAATTCTCGGCTCCAAGATTTACCATGACACCGCCAGCCCGTTGACTGTGGCCCTGGGCAAGGACATTTCCGGCCAGCCGGTCGTGGCGGATCTGGCCAAGATGCCGCATCTGCTGGTTGCCGGGACCACCGGATCGGGCAAGTCGGTAGGCATCAATGCCATGATCCTGTCTCTGGTCTACAAGGCCGGGCCGGATACGGTTCGACTTATCATGGTCGACCCCAAAATGCTGGAGCTGTCGGTCTACGAGGGTATTCCCCATTTGCTTGCCCCGGTGGTGACCGACATGCGCCAGGCGGCGGCTGCATTGAACTGGTGTGTGGGCGAAATGGACAAGCGCTATCGCCTGATGTCAGCCCTGGGGGTGCGCAATCTGGCGGGCTACAACCAGAAGGTGCGAGAGGCGCACAAGGCCGGAAAGCCCCTGACCCACCCCTTCAGCCTGACACCGGACAATCCGGAACCGTTGGAGACCATGCCGCTGATTGTGGTGGTAATCGACGAACTGGCCGACATGATAATGGTGGTGGGCAAGAAGGTGGAGGAACTGATCGCCCGCCTGGCGCAAAAGGCGCGGGCCGCCGGTATCCATCTGCTGCTTGCCACCCAGCGGCCGTCGGTCGATGTGATCACCGGACTGATCAAGGCCAATATTCCGACCCGCATCGCGTTCCAGGTTTCGAGCAAGATCGACTCGCGTACCATACTCGACCAGATGGGCGCGGAAAGCCTGCTGGGGCAGGGCGATATGCTTTACCTGCCGCCTGGCAGCGGCGTCCCAAACCGGGTGCATGGAGCGTTCGTCTCGGACGGCGAGGTGCACCGGGTGGTGGACTACCTCAAGGGGCTGGGCCAGCCAAACTATATTGAGGGCATCCTGGATAGTTCGGAGGAGGCCGAAGGCAGCAGCGGGGAGGGTGGCGGCGATGCGGAATCCGATCCACTGTATGACGAGGCAGTCGCCCTGGTGCTCAAGTCCCGCCGGGCGTCGATTTCCGCTGTGCAACGCCAGTTGCGCATCGGTTATAACCGTGCGGCGCGAATGATCGAAGCGATGGAGCACGCTGGCCTGGTGTCGCCCATGCAATCCAACGGCAATCGCGAGGTGATTGCGTCGCGTGCTGACGGATGACTGTCGGCTTGTGCCGCAATCGGTTAAGCTTGCAGGGCCGGCAGCCATTGAACGCTAATTTTACTGCCTCGGCCATTTCAATAACCTAAGGAGAGAGAGATGAAGAACATGGGTGGTTCTGACCGGATAATCCGGTTGATCATAGGCATCGGACTAATGCTCTGGGTGATGTTTACCAATTCCGATTTCGTCACAGACTACATGATCCCTATATGCGTAGTTGGATTCATCCTCATCCTCACCGCCATATTCGGCATTTGCCCGGCCTATCTGCCGTTTGGCATCCGTACCAAGAAAGCCCCGTGATTGCCGCTGTTCTCCGGCCCGGTGCCGGAGAATAACGGGGCGAGTGGTTCCCGGCCCTGCAACCTGGGCACGCACGGCTGGTCATACAATTTCGTCCACTGAATTTCCCGCAAATGAAAACAAGCGCTTTTCTGTTCCTGGCCTTCGGTCTGGTCGTATCCGCCTTCGCCGAGGCCAACAGTCTGGACGCGCTAAAAGTCTTCATTCATGACATCCATACCGCGCGCGGTAACTTCAGCCAGCAGGTGATGGACAAGAACGGCCGGGTCAAGCAGCAGTCCAGCGGCACCCTGGCATTCTCCCGGCCGGGGAAATTCCGCTGGGTCTATCAGAAGCCTTACGAGCAATTGATAGTCGGCGACGGCAGCAAGTTGTGGCTGTATGACGCGGACCTCGAACAGGTGACCATGCGCAAGCTGGGCGACACGCTGGGTTCCAGCCCCGCAGCCTTGTTGGCCGGCAGCAATGAAATCGAAAAATTTTTCAACCTGAAAGACCTGGGCAAGCAGGGTGGGCTCGAGTGGTTGGAAGCCAAACCCAAGGACCGGGAGAGCACCTTCGACAGTGTAAGGATGGGGTTTGCCGACAATCAGCTTACCACCATGGAACTCAGGGACAATTTTGGCCAGACCACCGTATTGCGCTTTTCCAAAATGGAGCATAACCCCAGATTGAATCCAAGCGAGTTCAAGTTCATCCCGCCCAATGGGGCGGATGTCATTACCGATTAGATGGCCCAATCCGGCACGTTGTTTGGGCAGCCTGACGGAGCCATTCCTCTGGCCGAGCGTCTGCGGCCAGGAACGCTAGAACAAGTAGCGGGGCAGAGCCATTTGATCGGTCCCGGCAAGCCGCTGCGGGTGGCGTTCGAATCCGGCAGGCTGCATTCCTTTATTCTTTGGGGGCCGCCAGGAGTAGGCAAGACCACGCTGGCTCGGCTGATGGCGGAAGCCGGTGCCGCCGACTTCGTACCGCTGTCCGCGGTGCTCTCCGGGGTCAAGGACATTCGCGATGCAGTGGCGCGCGCCGAGGCCAATCGATCTCAGGGGCGGCATACGATTCTGTTCGTTGACGAGATCCACCGCTTCAACAAGGCGCAACAAGACGCGCTGCTGCCGCATGTGGAATCGGGGTTGGTGACCTTTATCGGCGCAACGACAGAGAACCCCTCGTTCGAAGTGGTGGGTGCCTTGCTGTCCCGCGCCCAGGTCTATGTTCTGCATTCTCTCGGCGCGGAAGACCTGCATGCGCTGTTCGGCCGCGCTCAGGCTGCATTGGCGGAGGTCAGCTTCGCGCCCGAGGCGGTTGAAATCATCATCGCCTATGCCGACGGCGATGCCCGGCGCTTTCTCAATTATCTTGAACAGTCAGCGCGGGCGGCGCAGGCAGAGCAGGGTACGGTGAGCGAAGAACTTGTCAACAATATTTTGGTACGCGGCGGGCGCAGATTCGACAAAGGCGGAGACAAGTTCTACGACCAGATTTCCGCCTTGCACAAGTCGGTGCGGGGCTCCAATCCGGATGCGTCGTTGTATTGGATGGTGAGGATGCTCGATGGCGGTTGCGATCCCATGTATCTCGCGCGGCGCATGATACGCATGGCTTCGGAGGATATCGGGCTGGCCGATCCGCGAGCCTTGCGCCTGACCCTGGATGCGGCAGAAACCTATGAGCGATTGGGCAGCCCGGAGGGCGAAGTGGCGCTGGCTGAGGCGGTGATCTACCTGGCCTGTGCGCCCAAGAGCAATGCCGCCTATGTGGCTTACAATAATGCGCGCCGCTTCATCGCAGAGGATGGTTCGCGCGAGGTGCCGGTACATCTTCGCAATGCGCCGACCCGAATGATGAAGGATCTGGGTTACGGCCACGCTTATCGCTATGCCCACGATGAACCCGAGGCCTATGCGGCGGGTGAAACCTATCTGCCTGACGGGATAGAGGAGCCCGGCTGGTACCAGCCGGTAGCGAGAGGGATGGAAGTCAAGATTGCCGAGCGGCTGGCCTGGCTGAGAAGCCTGGACGCGGTCGCAGGAAAAAAGAAACCTTAGGGAGTTTTCATGCTGGACATACAACTGCTGCGCGCCGATGTCGTAGCCATTGCGGCAAGACTCAGGGCCCGCGGTTTCAACCTGGATGTCGCCGCCTTCAACGCACTTGAGATGGAACGCAAGGGCCTGCAGACCCGGACCCAGGACCTTCAGGCCAGGCGCAATGTCCTGTCGAAACAGATTGGTGTGGCAAAGTCCAAGGGCGAAGACGCCGCGCCCATCCTCGCCGACGTAGCCGGCTTGGGCGACGAGCTGAAATCCAATGAGGACACGCTCGCGGTTTTGCAGGAAAAGTTCAACGGCATGCTCATGGGCATCCCCAACGTTCCGCATGAGAGCGTGCCGGCAGGGCAGGGCAGCGACGAGAATGCGCAAGCCTCGGCCTGGGGTGAACCGCGCACTTTCGACTTTCCAATCAAGGACCATGTGGACGTGGGCGCGACGCTGGGGCTGGATTTCGATGCCGCAGCCAAGCTTTCCGGCGCCCGATTCTCTGTGCTGCGCGGCCAGATTGCCCGGCTTCACCGGGCGCTGGCCCAGTTCATGCTGGACGTGCATACCCGTGAACACGGCTATACCGAAGTCTATGTGCCCTACTTAGTCAATGCCGATTCCATGCGTGGCACCGGGCAGCTGCCGAAATTTGAGGAAGACCTTTTCCAGGTTCCGCGTGCTGACGCGGACAAGCTCTATCTCATCCCAACCGCCGAAGTGCCGGTCACCAATCTGGTGCGAAATGAAATTATCAACGGGGAAGACATGCCGCTCAAGTTCGTCGCACATACTCCATGTTTCCGTTCCGAAGCGGGTTCCTATGGGCGGGATACCCGGGGAATGATCCGCCAGCACCAGTTCGACAAGGTGGAAATCGTGCAGATCGTGAAACCAGACGATTCGTACCGTGTGCTGGAAGAGCTGACCGGCCATGCCGAGACGATCCTGCGGAAACTGGGTCTGCCCTACCGAAAGATGCTCTTGTGCACTGGGGACATGGGCTTCTCGTCGGCCAAGACCTACGATTTGGAAGTCTGGCTGCCTGCGCAGAACGCCTATCGGGAGATCTCCTCCTGCTCCAATTTCGAAGCCTTCCAGGCGCGCCGCATGCAGGCCCGGTATCGCAACGAGAAGAACAAGCCGGAACTAGTCCATACACTGAATGGCTCAGGCCTTGCGGTGGGGAGGACATTGGTGGCGGTGTTGGAGAATTACCAGAATGTGGACGGCAGCGTGACGATTCCCGCAGCCTTGCGCCCGTACATGGATGGGCTGGAGGTCATCAAGGCCGGTTAACGTCGTACCCTGGAGGGGAGCCTATTTCAGGGCCAGACTGCCCAGCTGCTTGGCGTCCTTCTGAGTCAAGGTCAGCGGTGGTTTGAAAGGCTGCTCAAAGCGCGCCAGGATGTCATAGTAGTTGCGTATGCTCTCTACCAGGATGACAGCCTCTCCGCCACGCGCGTAGCCGTATTTTGTCGTACGCGCGTATCTGCCGCGGGCCAGAAGTGGCAGGTTCTTTTTCAGGTCTGCCCAGCAATCGGGATCCATCTTGCGCGACTGGGTAAGGCGACGCGCGTCCTCCAGATGTCCCATGCCCTGATTGTAGGCTGCCAACGCCATCCAGGTCCGGTCGGGTTCGGGAATGCGGGCCGGCAGCTCGTCCTTCAGCATCACCAGGTAGCGGGCAGCGGCCAGGATGCTTTGGCGCGGGTCGAGCCGATCCGTGACGCCAAGACGATCGGCCGTATCGCCGGTCAGCATCATGAGGCCCTTTACGCCTGTTGGCGAAACCGCGTAGGGGTTCCACTGCGACTCCTGATAACTGATCGCCGCCAGCAGGCGCCAATCGATGCCGGTTTCCTCATGTGCCTCCTGGAACAGCTTCGTGTACTTGGGCAGAAGAATGGACCGTCTTGACAGAATGCCAGCAATATCGCTGTCGTCCAGTTGCTTGATATGACCGTAGTAGCGCTCGAAGGTCTGGCGCAGCGTCCCGTCTTGCTCCGCCTTCGCAACAAATTCCCGCAACTGCGTGGCCAAATTCTTGGGAGTACCTCTGGGCAGGGCCCAGACCACTTTCTGGTAGTCGGCCAGCGTGAACGCCTCGACCAGGCCGGGATAGTACAGACGGGCCCGATCAAAGTCGGTTTCGTTCACCACCACCGCGTCAAATTCGCCGTCAGACAATCGTGAGAGCAGTTCCTCAGGCCAGGCTTCGGCCAGAACTTCCCAATGCAGTTTCGGGTTCTTTCTCTGCAGGGCTTGCATCAACTCTGCATGGCCGCCTTCTGCCAACACGGCAACTTTCTTCCCAACCAGGTCAGCTGCCTTGGAGATGGGTGGGCCTCCCTGGCGGCTGATGACTAGCGCCCGGCTGATGAACAGGGCCGGACCCGCTCGAAGTCCTTGGTGTCTGACTGCCTGTTCAGTCAATTCGGCAGCCACGATGTTGACCTGAGCCTGCTTGGCTTGCGCAAAGAGGCTGGTCAGGTCGGGCGAGACCTCCCAACGGACTTTCCAACCGTGCTGCGCCGCAAAGCGGCTGATCAGGTCATATGCATAGCCGGCGGGCTGATCTTGATTGTTGATGAAATAGGCCGTGGGACTGTTGCGGGTTGCCACAATCAACTCCCCGGATTGGGCAGGATCGGGAGCAGGTTTGCTGCACCCGGCCATCCAGAGCGCCGGGAAAAGAATCAGCAGGTGCCGGATCATCTGCCAAGTCTAAACCAAAGCCGTGGGAAAACATTCCCGCCAGTGTAAAATGCGGCTGGCAAATGGCGGGATTTCCGGCCATTTTGGTTCATTGATCAGGTCTAAAGCGCATAGTCGTCGCCATGTTGTTCCCAGGAGAGGTGCCGGAGTGGTTGAACGGGACGGTCTCGAAAACCGTTGTGTCCCTTGCGGGGCACCGAGGGTTCGAATCCCTCCCTCTCCGCCAATAACGGCCATGGAATCCGCATAAATGCTTGATGTATCTCAGAGAACTAGGCTGTTACCCACACTTCTACCCACAAGGCAAGGGGGCGCTTATCCCGACTAACCCAATAGAAGGTTTGGTTCGCCTTATAGTCTGGTTGTATCTATCAATAAGAATTCGGGAGAGAACATGAGAAGCCTTGCGATCTGTACCGTGGTGCTGCTGTCGGCGCTGATTGGCGGCTGCGCTACTACAACTGTGGAACAGAGAGATTACAGTAGCTACTTTATAGGCCAAACGCTTTCTGCATCAGTAGGCGAGTCGTTCCTGACAGACCAAGGGGGTAGCGTTCGGAAGTATAAGCACTGGGTAGGAATTCTGAGTTCTCCGGACGGCTGGAAAGTTGATGAGGAGTACTCTCCGGACTACGTTCGGAAGGAGCTTATCTATTCCGGCATCTCTGGAAATGTGCTTGATATTTCGTACAGAGAATATCGCGGTGGCCTCGCAGCGCCGGCGTTCTTTCAGACTGTGAAGTACGACCTCTCCGAATCAAAGATTATTCGTTTTCAGCGGTTTCAAATCGAAGTGCTGAGTGCAAATAATCAAGGCATCAAATGTAAATTATTGAGTGAATAGCACCCCAAACAGACGGTTTATGCAGGTGGGATTGCGGCTGAACCTGGGCGTTAGACTTTTTGGCATGACTCATCTCGGATCTTCTTGCAGACGAGGTTGCGGGCGCTTTTCCATGATCTTCATTTTTATAAAAAACCCTGAAGGGACGGGTGGTTTAAAAGATCTCGGGGGGTTATTCACGCCCCCGGCTGTCCGGTGGATTGCCTCTGTATTTCGTGGGTAGGCGTGTGGGTGTGATGGATGCCTGGCAGGTTGCGTCAAGTATTGGCGCGGCTTGTAGCGCAATTGGTGGCGGAGTGTTTCTCCGCCACGATCACGACTCGTTATCGAAGGTGCGCCCTTGGTCGGCCTGGGCGATGACGATCCGGAAGGTCGGCACCTGGGCGGGCCTCGTGTCTCCCGAGTCCACCAGCAGAGTCGTTGAGTCAATCCGGTCACGATATGCCTTGTTTCTGATGCCGGCCTTGCGGATCAGCAGGTCAGCCACAGCTCGCGCCTTCATCACTCCCGGCGTGCTGGGCTCTGCCGCATCCAATACGGCGCGGGCCTCGTCAATCATGGATTCAGCGCTGGCCCTCAGCGCTTCAGAATAGAGGGCAGCCCCCGCGCCTCGCTGATTGCACAGCCACCCGGCCAGGCTGCTCTGACTCACGCCCAACATGGTCGCAATGCGGCTTTGGGCATGGCCCGCCACGATCAATTCGACCACGGCGGGCAAGCCAAACAGTTCCAGCACGGCCAGGGCGTGGGCACCCACAGGCAACACGGGTCGCGCGTGTGGATCAATCACGGCGAGGCTATTTGGCGGGTTGCTCATGCTGCCTGAAGTCCCTGGAGCGCACCAGCCGGATCATGGAAAGCCAACCTGTCTAGTTGGGTGCGGAGTTGCGCGACAGCGCCCACAGCCCAGGCGGCCACGGCACGGTCATCGTTCACAGTTCCAAATTGTTTCGCCTTTTCGGTTTCCAGATAGGTTTCCCAAGCGGCTTCGACGACACGATCAATCAATTCAGAGTTAGGTATGGGGCTACGGCGTAAGGCCAGAAGGTGCTGCGGGTTCTTGCCTGCCTGCAGTTCGTTCAGCGCTTCAGTCAGTGCATCGCCGCTTAGGTTGCGGTAGTAGGTTCGGATCTCCGCGTCGGCCAATGCGCCGGCGGCGTCGGTAGGTTCCAAGGGTGGCGCTTGATACAGGGTTTGTTCAGCAACCTTGGCTATCGCGCTCAGATCATCGGCATATCGCCCCGCGCCGTCCAGCCCCTTCACGACCTTCAATCGTTCGGTTTCAGTCATGCGACGCTGGGCCAATTTGCCAACGTCGGTTAGGGTTGCATCCTTGCCGATCTTGTCGATCGCGTTGGAAACCTTCAAGGTCTCCATGGCCAATCGTGTGACTTGTGATCGGATAGCGCCTGGGACCTGCACGTCTGTTTGCAGGGCCAAGGTGCCACCGGCTGGGAAGAACAGGGCGACGTGTCTGGGTTGAATGTCCAGGCGGCCATTTTGTGCTTCCACTGTGTCACGATCAAAAAGCTCCATCTTCATTTCAATTTCCTTTGGTTTGGTGGTCACATAAGGGGGTGTGACCGTTCCCCTTGAAACTTATAATGAGTGTCTCTAGTGCTCTCTAGCTAAACCCCGAAACTCCCCGAAACTCCCCGAAACTCCCCGAAACGGGGAAAACCGGGGTATTTCCGTCCCCGAAATTCCCCACCGCCCCCTATAGGGGGGCGGGGGAAAACGGGGAAAACCGGCGGGGTCTAAACAGGCCATAGATAGCCATCGTTCAGCGAGATAAGTTGGCGATTGATAAGCCCAGCGATCGCTTGTTTGGCACGTTCACTTTGGCGATCCGATTCAACGGGCAGCTTGCCCCGTGTTTTCTCAACGGCCTCGATGAAGCGAATGCAAGCGCGCCCTGGCGGCAACCCCCCCGGTGGCGTATCAGGTGCCGGTGCGAGTCGGAACAAGTCATTGAGGGCGTCCCATACGATCCGCTGATTGCCCCCCGCTGGTATCTTTGCGCGGCGTACTGAATCGGCGGCCCGCTCCTCTGGCATCACCAAGCATGAGGAAGCAAGCACGCCGTCCTCATCAGGCTTGCTACTGACAGGCACGACCTTCAGGTTAAACGGGTGCGCCTTGCCGTCCTCTCCATCCTTGGCCTTTGCCAAGCGCCACGTGCGGCCCTCACCTTCGCGGGAGACTTCCACCACGGCATCAAGCGCAGCCAACAGGCTTGAATGTCCGCGCAAGCCTTTTGCCGCATCCTTGCCGCTATGGTGAACAGCAAGGATCAGCCCGCCAAGTTCGGCCTGCAGCGCCTTCATGGCGCCGATAAGCTCGCCCATTGCACGGGAGTCGTTTTCATCAGCGCCGGGGCCGGCCCGGTTCAGGGTGTCCAAGGTCAGCACGCCGCCGGACAAGCCAGCGCTCTTGATAGCGGCGACCAGCCCGCGGCGGTCATCGGGTAGGCGAATATCCAGCGACGTCAGAATGACGCGCAGGCGGTCCGGGTCTCCATACATGTTCACGTAGGCTTGCACGCGCTGGCTTACGCCCGCCTCACCTTCCAAGGCCACGTAGACGCAAGGCGCGGTGGCAATAGGATGGCCGAACCATTCGCGGCCGGTTGAAATTGCGCCCATGAGGTCTAGCGTCAAGAAACTTTTCCCGCACCCTGGCGGGCCGTATATCGCGGCCAGGCCGGATTCAGGAAGCACACCCCGGATAAGCCAATGCATCGGGGGCCGGGCTGCCAGGTCGTCGGCGGTCAACAGTTGAAACCGTGGCTTCTCGGTGATCCGTGCGGCCAGGGCCCCCGGTGGCAGCGGGGCGACCCCAAAGCCTACCTGCCAAGCTTCCAGCGGCGCTGGTGGCGTCGGGTAGCGCGCAACACTGGCGGCGATGGTTGCCACCTCGGCGTCATCCAGCGGCGGCGCGCATCGGCGCTCGTTCACCCGCTGCAGGGCGTCGACTATCTCATCGGCATTGAGTCCGGCGCGGCGTAGGCTGCCTGCGATACTGGTTAGCGCTGCATTGCGCTGGCCCTCGGGTATTGGGTCGTCTTGCTCGGCCGTCGTCGCTTTCGGTGCTGGGCGCTTCTGGATCAGTGCCAGAAGCTCTGGCGGTATCTCGGCTATTTGTGGCGGGCTTATAGTGTCCCAGTTGTCCCAACTATAAGCGCGGCCGTCGATTGTGCTTGGTGCCGTGACCACATATCCGCCAGCGCTGCGAATATCGAGGCCAGGCGCAACGGCCACGCGGTTCGGAACACTCACTCCGGGCGGCAATTTGAACCAGTGATGCTGACCACCTGATGGCGTCGAGGCGCTGAGGGTTTCGGGCAACACGATACCGGCGGCCTGCAGCGATACAAAACCGTCAGCCGCTTTTCGATCTATGTCCAACACGACTACACCCGAGTCCAGGGCGATCCCGATATTTGCGTCAGACGTGCTTGTGAGCACGGCCAGTGTGTCTGCCAGTTCGGCAGTCTGCCAACCCGGTGCTTGTGGCCTCTTGTCATTCTTGCGGAGGGCAAACGGTCGCAATCCGTGGGCACCGTAAAGTGCAGCAGCATCAACGGCTCGCATCTGGCCCCCGAAGGGTCAGCCAGGGCGAAGCGTCGCTGCCTGTGGGATACGAGGCATAGCCCAACGCCAGGCCAGCTAGGACAATGGCACCGATGCCGATTGGGGAGCCTTCCAGCACATCGATAAACATGCGGCCAGCCTGGGTAGCCACGCGCCACGATTCGATTGACTCGGGCCGCTTGCTGGATAAGAAAAGATGGGCAAGTAAAAAATCCCGAAGCTCGATGACGCCGCCATCGTCATCCGGGTGGTCGATGCGGAATCCATTTGCACCGACCTCTGGCCACTTGGCTTGTGCGTCATCGAGCAGTGCGACCCAATCTATGCCGGCCATCACGCGGCCTTCCTGAAGCTGGCCAAGAATTCGCGTAGGTCCCCGACTCGCCAGGTTGTCGCACGTGGGCCCGTGCGACTCGGAGCGGGGATCAGTCCGGCGCGTGCGTGCCGCCAGGTTGCCGCGACACTTTGGTTGAGCAAAGCGGCCACGACGGGGACGCGGACACGAGCATCATCAGGTAGGTGGGTAAATTGCTCTATCGCCTGCGCGACGCTGGCAGCGGGTCTTTTGGGGTGCGCCATGATGACCTTTCTTAAAACGTTGTGTCATCATTTTGGTGGTGGGGGAGGATTTGACCTAGATCCTTTCAGGGCGAAATTCGTTAGAAAATCGCCTCGATTTCCCCTTGATCTATGAGGCGTTTTGTGTCCTTGCGCGCGGTTATCTAATTACCCTTTTGAGGCTATTTATGGGAATCTCAAGGCTGTGGGCGGCTAGGTATTTTGCGGTCTCTCTATTTGCCTTTGGCGGTTTATCCCTCGCGGCCTTGAGGGCTTCCATTAGCGGTCTATTCCTGGCAGTCTTCGCGGCATCAAAGGCTTGCCACTGGTCTGCAGGTGTCGGGGTGCGATTACCTACCGACAGTAAGGCGGTGCGTATCGCGAGCCGCAGCGGCCTGTAGTCTGGATGATCCGCGATGGCCAGGGCGACCAGCAGGTTGTCGTACGTAAGAACGTCTCGGTCGACGTATTGCCCCTCCGATGCCTCCGGAAGCCGTCGATCGACGAATTGCCCCACCAATGTATCCCCAATCAATCGCTTGAACTTCTCCACGGTTGCGCGCGCCTCCTCTTGCGAAACGCTCGGACGGTATCCCTCCCCGCGCGCATTCAACTTGTCAGCCGCTTCCAGCCTGTCGGCGATAAAGCCGCGGAGTTCGGGCGTAATAGGGGCACTGGAAACGCGCAGATATTTAACCAGCAGGGTATTGTTATTGTCTCGGCAAACCTGCGAGATTATCCGAAGGTCGGCCCTGTCGCTCACTTGGCCCCCTTGCTGCGAATGGGCGTCACGCTGGCGCTGGTGCCCTGCTGGTCGCAATAGGCAGCCCAGTCGTTCATCAGGCGGCGGCGCTTGTCGAATAACGTGCCGCGCGCATAGCTGGCTTCGGCTTTGTCCTGCAACTGGTGGGCCAGTGCGTGCTCGATAACTTCTCGTGGATAGGCTGTAGTCTCCCCGGCCCAATCGCGGAAGCTACTGCGGAAACCGTGAGCCGTGACGGCTTCGCCCATGCGCTTGAGTGTCGCCGTCATGGTCATATCCGAAAGCATGCCGCCGCGTGGTGCCGGGAATACAAGGGCGTCCACCTTTGCGCGCGGCTGGGCCCTCAATAGGGCGACGGCTTGCGGTGACAGCGGAACGCGGTGCTCCTTCTCGGCTTTCATCCGGGAGCTGGGGATCGTCCAGACGGCGGCGTCCAGGTCGATTTCGTCCCAGGTCGCCCCGCGTACCTCGCCCGACCTGGCAGCGGTCAAAATGGCGAATTGAAGCGCCAGGGCGCCCATGCCCTCTTGGTTGCGCAGTCTGGCCATGAAGGCGCCCATCTCGGCAAACGGCAGGGCGGCATGGTGTTCGACCTTTTGGACCTTCGAAGGCTTGGCCAGCAGATTGTCCAGGTGGCCGCGCCAGCGCGCCGGGTTGTCTCCGGTACGGTATCCGCGCACGGTCGCCCATCCGAGGACAGACTCAATACGTCCGCGCAGGCGGGTTGCTGTCTCATTCTTGATCGTCCAGATTGGCTCTAGCGCCTTCATCACTAGCGCAGTGTCGATGGCTTGCACCGGCAACTTGCCGAAGACGGGGTAGGCATAGGTCGCAAGGGTGTTTTCCCATTGGCTGGCGTGCTTGACGCTCTTCCAGCCTGCGCGGTGCGCGTCAATGTAGCTGGCGGCGCACTGGCCAAAGGTCATAACCTTGGCGGCCTCTAGTTGGCGGCTCGCCTTGGCCGCATTGCGCACGTCTAGCGGATCAATTCCTCGTTGGAGCACCTGCCGGCATTCGAGCGCTGCCGCCCTGGCGTCGGCAAGACTGATAGTGTGCGTGGCGCCTAGCCCCATCTCTCGCGCCCGGCGGTCGCGCGTATAACGGAAGACCCAACTTTTGGCCCCGCTCGGGGACACTTGCAACCAAAGGCCCAAGCCATCGCCGAAATACCGCGCTTTGCCGGTTGCGGTTGCGTTTTTTACTGCAAGTGCTGACAGCTTGCCCATTGTTCCGCCCTCTTTGTGAACCCACACATGTACCCACAAGTAAGTATGGCATCTTATGGTTTTCTATGCAACGGTGTGATTCACTAAATATTGCAGAGTGGCTTAAATAAAGGCGTTCTGAGCACATCTTAGTGAATCACTAGGTGTCAGGTACAATCAGTGCAGGCGGACTCCCTCTCCGCCAATATTCCTCTCTTGTCTAAATTCCTGAAATTTTTGACCGAAATGTTACATAAGGACCGCTATAACGGTATCTTATGGGACAGGATGAAATCAAAAGTTCCAGCGAAGGAGCAGATATGACCAGCTCGCAGCAATCAGCAAGCCAATGGACGGACCGGCGTGCGCCAGAACGGCCCGAAGACGTCGCGCTGAAGGCGGACGCGCAGGCATGGTTTGCTACCCTGCCCGCATCGGTCCAACCCATACTACTTGCGGAAAGCTATCCCCGAATCTGCAACCGCATGTGTGAACGATGGCAGCATCCGGAACTGGTCATTCCCTATTTTGACGACCTGCTGATGGACGGACGTGGCGGGCGTCAAGGTTTTCCTATGATGATCGCGATCGAAATCGCCAGTTTGAAGGAGTACTTCCTTGATACGGTGCTGGCAAAGAAGCGCGATGTCTGGGACCGCAATTTTGGCCGGCCCTGACTTCTGATTTCCCTATGCCCCGGGGGCTTGAAAATTCCTGTGCGGCAATCAAAATAGCTCTTGTACACAAGCTATAAATCAAATTGTATGGCGGTGAAGCGTGATGAGGGGGCGTTGCTGGCACCGGAGAAAGCCCGGGTCAAGCCGCCTGCCCTGTACAAGGTGATTCTGCTGAACGACGACTACACGCCCATGGAGTTTGTGGTCCAGATCTTGCAGAAGTTTTTTGCCATGGATCGCGAACAGGCAACCCGTATCATGCTCAAAGTTCATACGGAGGGTATGGGGATTTGCGGGGTTTTTCCCCGTGATATCGCCCATACGAAAGTGGAGCAGGTGACCGATTATTCCCGTAGTCATCAGCACCCCTTGCAATGCACGATGGAAGAAAGTTGAGGAATTCATGATTGCCCAGGAATTGGAAGTATCGCTGCACATGGCGTTTATGGAGGCGCGGCAGCGGCGTCATGAGTTCATCTCGGTCGAGCACCTGTTGCTCGCGATGTTGGATAACCCGTCTGCGGCGGAGGTGTTGCGCGCCTGCGGGGCCGATATGGAGACTCTGCGCAGCAAGCTGGCTGAGCACGTGAGCACCAATACACCGGTGGTCAGCGGGCAGGATGAAGTTGACACCCAGCCGACACTGGGCTTTCAGCGCGTCATCCAGCGAGCCATACTTCATGTTCAGTCGTCCGGCAAGAAAGAGGTGACCGGAGCCAATGTGCTGGTTGCCATCTATGGCGAAAAGGATTCTCACGCGGTCTATTTCCTCGAGCAGCAGGGCATCACCCGGCTGGACGTGGTCAATTTCATCTCCCATGGCATTTCCAAGGTTCCCCAGCCCAATGTGCCGCGCGGAGACGAAGGTAGCGAAGTCCAGCAAGAGGCGCCCGCCGGTTCGCCCCTGGAAAGCTACACCACCAATCTGAATGCCCAAGCCTTGGCGGGCAAGATCGACCCATTGATTGGCCGGGATAACGAGTTAGAGCGAGTAATTCAGACTCTGTGTCGTCGACGCAAGAACAATCCCTTATTGGTCGGGGAAGCCGGTGTAGGCAAGACGGCGATTGCCGAGGGACTGGCGCGGCGCATCGTGGAAGGCCAAGTGCCGGAAATCCTGGGCCATAGCAACGTGTATGCCTTGGACATGGGAGCCTTGCTGGCCGGGACCAAGTACCGCGGCGATTTCGAGCAGCGCCTCAAGGCGGTGCTCAAGTCGCTTATGGACAACCCCAACGCCATTCTGTTCATTGACGAAATTCACACCCTTATCGGGGCGGGAGCCGCTTCCGGCGGGACGCTGGACGCGTCCAATCTGCTGAAACCGGCTTTGTCCTCCGGTCAGCTGAAATGCATAGGGGCGACAACCTATAACGAATTTCGCGGCATTTTCGAAAAAGACCATGCGTTATCGCGCCGTTTCCAGAAGATCGATGTATCTGAACCGTCGGTGGACGATACGGTGGCCATCCTGCGGGGACTCAAGTCGCGTTTTGAGGACCACCATGGAGTTCGCTACACCTCGGCGGCATTGACCACCGCGGCTCAACTGTCGGCGCGCTACATCAGCGACCGTCATTTGCCGGACAAGGCGATCGACGTCATCGATGAAGCGGGCGCGGCCCAGCGCATCCAGCCCAAGGCCAAGCAAAAGAAGCTCATCACACCGAAGGAGATCGAGGAGATCATCGCCAAGATCGCCCGGATTCCCGCCAAGACTGTATCAATGGACGACAAGGAGTCGCTCAAGCGCCTCGATCGGGACTTGAAGGCCGTGGTATTTGGCCAGGACAAGGCCATCGACGCCTTGGCGGCGGCAATCAAGATGTCCCGAAGCGGCTTGGGTAACCCGCTCAAGCCTATCGGTTCCTTCCTGCTTTCCGGCCCGACCGGCGTGGGCAAGACGGAGGTGGCACGCCAGCTTGCGTACACGCTGGGAATCGAATTGATGCGCTTCGATATGTCCGAATATATGGAACGCCACGCCGTATCCCGGCTGATCGGCGCTCCGCCGGGCTATGTGGGCTTCGACCAAGGTGGGTTGCTGACCGAGGCGGTGACCAAGACCCCCTACGCGGTCCTGTTGCTGGACGAGATCGAAAAGGCGCACCCGGACATCTTCAATGTGTTGCTGCAGGTGATGGACCATGGTGCGCTCACAGATACCAATGGGCGCAAGGCCGATTTTCGCAATGTCATCATCATCATGACCACCAATGCGGGTGCGGAAAACCTGAGCAAGACCTCAATAGGTTTTTCCCAGACGAGCAAGGCCGGCGACGAAATGGCCGACATCAAGCGCATGTTCACGCCCGAGTTCCGTAACCGCCTGGATGCCATCATTCCCTTTGCCGCCCTGTCGCCCGAAATCGTCATGCGGGTGGTAGACAAGTTCCTGATGCAGCTTGAAGATCAGTTGCATGAAAAGAAAGTGGAAATCAATTTCACCGAGAGCCTCAAATACTTTCTGGGAAAAAAGGGTTTCGATCCCATCATGGGGGCGAGGCCAATGGCGAGGCTGATTCAAGACACCATACGCCGTGTGTTGGCTGATGAACTTCTGTTCGGTCGCCTCAGTAACGGGGGCCAAGTAACCGTGGACGCGGACGAGCAGGGTGAAATCAAGCTGGTATTCGATGAGGAGCCGGCTACGACAACGTAGTTGTTATTGGATGACTTTGCAGCGGATGCAGGAACGGTCCGCCGGACCTTTGACAGGCGCAGCAAAGAGCTTTGCTGCGCCTTCCCGTTTGGAATGACGCTTTTAGGGATGTGGGTGCTGTCTGCGCCGAGCGCAAAAAAAGAGGCGGCGCAATGCGCCGCCCAAATACTCGAGTAGACTGGAGGAGAGCCCGGGTCTGTTGAGGACCCAATCCCGAGTAAACCTGAAGTGCAAACCCATGGGGCTTGCATATCTATTTTCGGCGCGTCCCGCCAAGACTTTAGGGTTTGCTGATATATTTTTAACAATATCTTTTTATATCTAATTTGGCCATTCTGCAAGGCTTAGGGTTTTCCCCAGCGAATTGCTCGTGGTTCTGGCTACGGGATGCGGTCCGCGTGAAGAGCATGCCCAGTCCACGGCTGACAAACAGGCCGAAAGTTGGAGTACCGCCTCGTTCAGCCCGTGCGAGCTGAGCTTTGTGCCCAAACGAGTGGGCGAACTGGACAGGACGCAATGGGGCAAGGTAAGAATCCAGCCGCTGGAGACCTCGAGCAAGCGGAAACTCATTGCCTTTGTCGCCAAAACAGTCGACTTGACGAGGGATTCGGGCGTTCAGCTCAGCGCAGCGTCGGCGAAGCACACGGTTCCGAATCAGGAATTTGCCCAAAGGCGACAGAGACGTTCGGTGGCGAAAAGAGGGAAACGCGCAACCCGGCCAGGATTGAACGCCCGTCCAACCCGCAACGAGCGGTCAAACAACGAGAGAAGGTCTGATGATACTTGTTACCGGAGGTGCCGGCTTTATCGGCGCCAACTTCATTCTGGACTGGCTGGATCTCGGTGATGAAGCGATCGTCAATCTGGATAAGCTGACATATGCCGGCAATCTGGCCAGCCTGGCCCGACTCGAAGGGGACAGTCGGCATCACTTTGTCCTTGGGGATATCGGCGATCGCGTGCAAATTGATCAGCTTCTCAGGCAGCATCGGCCTCGCGTGGTAGTCAATTTTGCCGCCGAGAGTCACGTGGATCGCTCTATCCATGGCCCTGCGGAATTCATCCAGACCAACATTGTTGGCACTTTCAATCTGCTGGAATCGGTGCGTGCCTACTGGGATGGATTGAACGGCGAGGACAGGAACACGTTTCGCTTCCTGCACGTGTCCACGGACGAAGTCTTCGGTTCACTCGGACCGACCGACCCCGCGTTTTCCGAAGCCACGGCCTATGCGCCCAACAGCCCGTATTCAGCTTCAAAGGCGGCCTCCGACCATCTGGTGAGGGCCTACCATCACACCTATGGGCTGCCGACGCTTACCACCAACTGTTCCAACAACTATGGCCCCTACCAGTTTCCGGAGAAACTTATCCCGCTGGTAATCCACAATGCGCTGGGCGGCAAGCCGCTGCCGATCTACGGCGATGGCAGCAATATCCGCGACTGGCTCTATGTCGGGGACCATTGCTCGGCAATCCGCGCGGTACTCCAGCTCGGCAAGTCGGGCGAGACCTACAACATCGGTGGCTGCAACGAAAAGACCAACCTTGACGTGGTCACAGCCATCTGCGCCCTGCTGGACGAACTTCATCCGGATTCGCCGGTGACGCCGCATGAACGCTTGATAAGCTTTGTGAAGGATCGTCCGGGTCATGATCGCCGCTACGCCATCAATGCCGGCAGAATCCTGAGCGAGCTGGGCTGGCAGCCAGCCGAAAGTTTTGCAACCGGCATCCGTAAAACTGTCATCTGGTACCTGGAAAATCAACCCTGGGTCGAACAGGTGGTTTCCGGCGAATACCGCCGCTGGCTTGATATTCACTACACACGAAACTATCCATGAAGCGCAAAGGCATTATCCTTGCCGGAGGCACGGGGACTCGCTTGTATCCCGCCACCCGGGTCGTGTCCAAACAATTGCTGCCGGTTTATGACAAGCCGATGGTGTATTACCCGCTCTCCACCCTGATGCTGGCCGGCATACGCGAGGTACTGCTCATTTCCACCCCGCAGGACACGCCGCGATTTGAGCAATTGCTCGGGGACGGCAGCCAGTGGGGCATGGACATTCAATACACCGTCCAGGCCGTTCCGGAAGGTATTGCCCAGGCATTCCTGATCGGCGAAGCCTTCTTGGCCGGTGCTTCGAGTGCCCTGGTGTTGGGGGACAATATCTTCTACGGCCATGACCTGGCACCGGCGTTGAAGCAGGCAGGCATTCAGGGCAATGGCGCGACCGTATTTGCCTATCCAGTCCAAGACCCGGAACGCTACGGCGTAGTGGAGTTCGATGCGGAGGGGCATGCGATCAGCCTGGAGGAAAAGCCTGCACAGCCCAAGTCCCGCTATGCGGTGACTGGGCTCTACTTCTATGACAGCCGCGTGAGCGAAATAGCCAGGGGCCTCAAACTTTCCGCCCGCGGGGAGCTCGAGATCACAGACATCAATCGCCAGTATCTGTCGTGGGGCAGTCTGGATGTCCAGGTCATGGGGCGCGGACACGCCTGGCTGGATACCGGAACCCATGAGTCTTTGCTCGAGGCTTCGCTTTTCATTCAGACCATCGAGAAACGCCAGGGGTTGAAAATAGCCTGTCCGGAGGAAATTGCCTTGCGCCAGGGATTCATCGATGCCGCCCAGTTGGAGAGACTCGCCGCGCCCCTGGCCAAGAGCGGCTACGGGCAGTATCTGCTCGACCTGCTTAGGGATCGGATCTTTTAATGAAGAAGATTCCCACCACGTTGCCAGAGGTCTTTCTCCTCGAGCCCAAAGTCTTTAGCGACGCACGCGGATTCTTCATGGAAAGCTACAACCGCCGCACCTTTGCCAGCCTGGGAATCGAGGCGGAATTCGTTCAGGACAACCACTCACGCTCGAGCAAAGGGGTGCTGCGCGGCTTGCATTACCAGATTCAGCAACCTCAGGGCAAACTGCTGCGGGTGACCAATGGAGAGGTGTATGACGTAGCGGTGGACTTGCGGAAATACTCGCCCAACTTCGGGCGCTGGGCGGGCATGCGTCTGTCGGCTGAGAATAAGCTTCTCCTCTGGATTCCGCCGGGCTTCGCCCATGGATTCTATGTTCTGTCGGAGGCTGCGGAGTTTCTATACAAGACCACCGAGTACTATGCACCGGAACACGAACGCTGTTTGCTGTGGAATGATCCCGCTTTGAGTATCGACTGGCCGCTCGCAGGTACGCCGCTTCTTTCGGACAAAGACCGCGAAGGCATGCCCCTGGGGCGGGCCGAAGTGTATGCCTGAAATGCCCACGCGGGCTATCCTGTTGACTGGGGCCACTGGCCAGGTGGGGTGGGAGTTGCGTCGCAGCCTGGCGAGCCTCGGGAAGATCGTCGCACCAGGGCGCGATGTACTCGATCTGTCCCGACCACGATCGCTGGCGACGGTCATACGTGAGCTGCGACCGGATCTGATCGTCAACCCGGCTGCGTACACTGCGGTGGATCAAGCCGAATCCGAGCGTGAACTTGCCCAGGTAATCAATGCGGATTCAGTGGCGGTGTTGGCACGGGAAGCCGCGCGCCTGAGAATAACCCTGGTGCATTTCTCCACGGATTACGTTTTTGACGGCAGTCAGACAGCCGCCTATCGGGAGACGGACCAGCCCAATCCATTGAGTGTCTATGGCCAGACCAAACTGGCTGGAGAATTGGCCATACAGGCCAGCGGCGCCAATCATCTGGTGTTTCGCTCCAGCTGGATATACGGGCTGCGCGGCAGGAACTTTCTGCTGACCATGCAAAGACTCGCCCGCGAACGGGAAACGGTCAGCATAGTGGATGACCAGATAGGGGCGCCAACCTGGGCTCGCGCCATTGCCGAAGCCACGTCCCAGGTTCTTGCCCTGTGGCTTGCGCCCGGCGCCACCGAGGATGATCGTCGCCAGCTATCGGGCATCTATCATATGAGCTGTGGGGGACAGACCAGCTGGCATGGCTTCGCACGGGCCATCTTCGAGCACCTGAAGCTAAGGGGTGAAGGGGTGGCCAAGCTGACAGCCATCAGGACTTCCGACTATCCTCTGCCTGCCAGGCGTCCTGCCAATTCTGTCCTGTGCAGCGATCAGTTGTTGCATACCTTCGGTGTCGAGCTGCCTCATTGGGAGCAGGCGCTGGAATTATGCTTGTCCACATGAACTGTTGTATAACGCGAACATACTGAAAACACGAGAACAATGATGACCGCCACCCTCCACCCCGTGATCCTGTCCGGAGGATCAGGCACCCGCCTGTGGCCGATGTCGCGCCAGGCCTTGCCCAAACAGCTGCTGCCGCTTGCCTCCCGCTACAGCATGTTGCAGGAGACGGTGTTGCGTTTGGCCGGGCTGCCGGAACTCGCAGCGCCACTGATGATCTGCAATGACGAGCATCGATTCATGATCGCCGAGCAACTGCGGGAAATCGAGGTTGCGCCGTCTGCCATCGTGCTGGAGCCCGTCGGTCGCAACACTGCCCCGGCAGTTGCGGTGGCGGCACTCAGGTTGCAGCAACTGGATGAGAATGCCCTGATGCTGGTTTTGCCGGCGGATCATTTGATCAGCGACGTAAAGGCATTTCACCAGTCCGTAGGGACTGCGGTTGGCGCGGCCTCGCAGGGTCGCTTGGCGACCTTCGGCATCGTTGCCGGATCGCCCGAGACCGGCTATGGCTATATTCGTCGCGGCGACGCTTTGGCGGACGTTGACGGGGCCTATGCTGTCGCGGCGTTCGTGGAGAAGCCCGATCTGGACACCGCTGCCTCGTATGTATCCGGCGGCGATTATTACTGGAACAGCGGAATGTTCCTGTTCCGCGCCAAGGATTACCTTGCCGAGCTGGAAGCCTACAGTCCGGAAATTCTCGCGGCTTGCCGCAATGCCCTGGCGCGGGCGAAGGTCGATCTGGACTTTGTCCGGCTCGACCGGGAAGCCTTTACCTCATGTCCCGCGGATTCCATCGACTATGCGGTGATGGAACATACCACGAAGGCCGCGGTGATTCCGGCGGATATTGGCTGGAATGACATCGGCGCCTGGTCTGCCCTGTGGGAGGTGGGGAGCAAGGATGAAGCCGGCAATGTCATCCGTGGCGATGTGCTGCTGGATGGCGCCCGCAACAACTTTGTCCGCGCCGAATCGCGGCTAGTTGCCGCCCTGGGCGTGGAGGATCTCGTGATCGTGGAAACCTCCGACGCTGTGCTGGTGGCACGCAAGGATCAAGTCCAGGATGTCAAGCGCATCGTGGACCGGCTGAATAGAGACAAGCGCTATGAACATCTGACCCACACCAAGGTATTCCGCCCTTGGGGGTGGTATGAGGGCATAGATGAGGGCGAACGCTTCCAGGTGAAACGGATCATGGTCAAGCCGGGCGAGAAGCTATCCTTGCAGATGCACCATCACCGGGCCGAACACTGGGTGGTCGTATCCGGCACTGCCAGGGTGGTCTGCGATAACGAAGAGAAACTGCTGACCGAAAACCAGTCGACTTTCATCCCCCTGGGCGGCAGGCACAGGTTGGAAAACCCCGGCAAGCTTCCCTTGCACCTGATCGAGGTCCAGTCCGGCCCTTATTTGGGCGAGGACGACATCGTTCGTTTCGAGGATGTCTACAAGAGGGATTAGCGGGAGGATGTGAGCAGTAAGGAGGGGCCCCGCTTGCGGGGATCCGCACGTCCGCGAGCAGACTCGGCCCCCGACAGCCAGGCAAATGGTTTGGCACGGCAGGCGCGGAGTGGGCGCAGGGTGAGGCGTCCCTCTGCCTCCTGCCCACTGTAAGACAAACACCTACACGCGACTTCCACAATTGCGCACGAAATAAACAGACAGACTCCGCGTTAAACATTTTTCCTTAGCGCCGCAAATGGAATACGTGCCAAGCAGCCGTAAGCGAATTTGACGAAGCAGTCCTTAGGGAGTGGAAAAATGAATGTGGATGAACTGATGGCAGAAGTCAGGGAACTCAATCTCAGCTACCTGATGCTCGCCCAGCAAATGATACGGCAAGACAAGGTCATGGCGGCCTTCCGACTGGGCATCAGTCAGGATGTGGCAGATCTGGTGAGTTCGCTGTCTCCTGCGCAGGTACTGAAGCTGGCTCGCTCCGGCATGCTGCTTACCCGCCTGCGCTTTAACGACGATACGATCCTGGACATGTTGGCCAATTACACCAAGGAGCGTTCCCTGGCTCAATCCCACGCCGCCATCCTGATGGCCGGCCAGGAACTTGCCGAGTTGGCATAAGCCCGCGACGCACCGGACCACATCAACAGGAGCACGGGATGGCCAAGAAAAGCCTGATTTCCGAAGTGAAGGAAACCCAACTGGCAATTGAACTGATTCAAGTTGGCGCCCGGCTGCAGGTCCTGGAGTCGGAGACCTCGTTGTCGCGTGAACGCCTGCTGAAGCTCTACAAGGAAGTCAAAGGGGCATCGCCGCCCAAGGGTATGCTGCCGTTCTCCGCAGACTGGTTTCTGACATGGATGCCCAACGTTCATGCTTCCCTGTTCATCAACACCCACCGGACCATCACGCGGCAGACCGAGTGCGCAGGAATCGAGGCGGTGCTGAAGAGCTACCGGCTGTACCAGGAGTTTCTGGTGGCCAACGAGGTCGAGGAAGTATTGAGCTTTACCCGCGCCTGGACCCTGATTCGCTTCTTTGAAAGCCGCTTGCTCAAGACCACTCAGTGCTGCAAATGTGAAGGGCATTTCGTGGTCCACCCAAATGATTTGCACAACCATTACGAGTGCGGCTTGTGCAATATGCCTTCGCGCGCCGGCAAGACCAGGAAAGCCAAGCTGGAAGAGACAAGGCTACATGCCGAACAGGCGCAAAGCGGGAAGCAGAAGCAAACCCGGGTTGCGTGACCATGGTAGTGTCCACCTGGCAGAATCTGCCGGGCTGGAGCAAAGGTCTTTTGGCCCAACTGCTAAGCTGGTTCGCTTTCAGCCTGATCTTTCCTGCGACGTTCGCTCCATTTCAAACTCATTTTGGCCCGCTCGACATGG
Organism: uncultured beta proteobacterium; assembly: GCA_963782495.1. GTDB lineage: Bacteria > Pseudomonadota > Gammaproteobacteria > Burkholderiales > Thiobacillaceae > DASQBT01. The sequence goes on from CAWAJU010000010.1 coordinate 43,738, forward strand.
TCTGGCTGCAAGGCCTGAGCGCCGGGTTGCTCTGCCTGATGCTCGGCTTGCCACGCTGGTGGTTCCCGATCAGTTTGTTGTTTCTGCCTGCTGTGGCTGCGGCCCAGTCCATTCCGCTTCCACCCTGGGCTTATCTGGTGGCGTTCGTGTCGATGCTGATCTTCTTCTCCAGCATTTTCCAGCGCGGCGCGCCGCTCTACCTGTCCGGTCCACAGGCCTGGGCGTCAGTCCTTACCCAACTGCCCCAAGATCGCGACTTTCGGTTCATCGACATTGGCAGCGGTCTGGGCGGCCTGGCATTGAATCTGGCACAACAATGCCCCAACGGCGAGTTCCACGGCGTGGAATCGGCGCTGGGACCATGGCTGGTAAGCAGCTTGCGTAATCGGTTCAGGAACGGAAGGGTAAACTTCAGCAGAAACGACTACCGCAACCTGGACTTGGGCGACTACGACGTGGTCTTTGCTTTCCTCTCGCCCCTAGTCATGAAGGACATCGTCCACCAGGCGCGCGCGCAAATGCGGCCAGGTAGCCTGTTGCTGAGTTTGGCGTTTTCCTTGCCGGGACTGACCCCGGATCTTGCCCTGCGGACTGGTGGCGACCACGGCCACATTCTTTATGGCTGGCGTGCCTGACGGGCAGATCTTGCCGCAAGGCATCTATCGTTCCTGCAATTCCTAAAATAAGTCGGGATTCTACCGATTAATAAGTCATTCGGTCTGAATGTCCGTGACTTATGAATCCCAAGAGAATTTAGAACCGGTCGGGGAATCCGGTCAGCACAACTCGGCATAAAGGAAACAAAGCGTGCTTGTCATTGTTGGTTACATTGTCGTCATGGCGTCTGTTTTTGGCGGCTTTGCCATGGCTGGCGGACATCTTGCGGCACTGCTTCAGCCGATCGAGTTGTTGATGATCGGCGGCGCGGCCACGGGGGCATTCATGGTCGGCAACAATAACAAGGCGATCAAGGCCACCTTGAAGGCCCTGCCGACCGTATTCAAGGGCGGCAAGTACACGCGCGCCATGTACATGGAACTGATGGCGCTGCTTTACGAACTGCTGACCAAGGTACGCAAGGAAGGCTTGATGGCAGTCGAAGGCGACATCGAGAACCCCAATGACAGCCCGCTGTTTTCCAAGTACCCCGCCATTCTTGCGGACCACCATGTGACCGAATTCATGACCGACTACCTGCGCATCATGGTGAGCGGAAACATGAATGCCTTCGAGATCGAAAACCTGATGGACAACGAAATCGAAACCCATCATCACGAAGGCGAGGTGCCGGTGCATTGCGTGGCCAAGCTGGGCGACGGGATGCCGGCCTTCGGCATTGTGGCCGCGGTGATGGGCGTGGTGCACACAATGGAATCGGTGGGCATACCCCCGGCCGAGTTGGGCATCCTCATTGCCCACGCGCTGGTGGGTACCTTCCTCGGCATCCTGCTGGCGTATGGATTCGTCGGTCCGCTCGCCGGGGTGCTGGAGCAGAAATTGCACGAGTCCACCAAGATGTTTCAGACCATCAAGGTCACCCTGCTGTCCAGCCTCAACGGCTACGCACCTGCCCTGGCCGTGGAATTCGGCCGCAAGGTTTTGTTCTCCACCGAGCGCCCGTCGTTCAAGGAGCTGGAAGACCACGTGAAGGGCGCCAAGAACCGGTAGGTCCGGGGACCGACGCACAAGCCCGCCATGAGTGACAAGGACAAACAACCTATCGTCGTCAAGCGCATCATAAAGAGCGCTGCCGGGCATCATGGCGGCGCCTGGAAAATCGCCTACGCTGACTTCGTCACCGCGATGATGGCCTTCTTCCTGCTCATGTGGTTGCTGGGTTCCACGACCAGGGGCGATTTGGAAGGCATTGCCGAATATTTCAAGACGCCGCTCAAGGTCGCCATGTCAGGCGGGTCCGGGAGCGGCGATAGTTCCAGCGTGATCAAGGGTGGCGGCACCGACTTGACCCGCAGCAATGGCCAGGTGAAGAAGGTCAATGAACAGGAGAAGAAGAAGACTTTCAACCTCAAAGCCGCACAGGCCGAGATCGAACGGCTGGAGAAAGAAAACCTCAAGAGTCTCAAGGACAGGCTGGACAAGGCGATTGACGCCAACCCCACGCTGAAACTGTTCAAGCGCCAACTACTGATCGACATCACCACGGAAGGGCTGCGCATCCAGATCGTGGACGACAAGAACCGTCCCATGTTCGAACTGTCGCGCGCCGAGCTGCAACCATACACAAGAACCATCTTGCATGAAATCGGCCATGTCCTGAATGGCGTGCAGAACCGCATCAGCCTTTCCGGCCATACCGATGCCACACCTTATTTTGACGGTGAGAAGGGCTACAGCAACTGGGAACTTTCGGCTGACCGGGCCAATGCCTCGCGTCGCGAGCTGGTGGCCGGCGGAATGGATGAAACCAAGGTGCTGAGGGTGGTCGGGCTGTCGTCCTCGGTGCTGTTCGACAAGAAGGATCCCTACAATCCCATCAACCGGCGCATCAGCATCATTGTCATGAACAAGAAGGCCGAGGAAGCCGCAAGTACCGACGGCGGCACGCTGGAAGCTGCCGACAGCAGCAGCGTCGAGCAAGGCCTGGCCCAGTTGCCGCCAGTCAAGTAGTTTCGAAAGCGGGTGTTCCGGGCGGTCGTTGCCGCCACCATCCCCGTAAATGGGGGTGAAATCCGGGTCTTTTCCACCCATCGTTCCCTTGCCGGATTATCAATAATCAGATTCAGGAAATTGTTTCCGAGTCTGGTTTGACGATAAATGGCTGAAGAAAACGATCAGGAACGCACCGAATCCCCCTCATCCCGGCGTCTGGAAAAGGCGCGAGAAGAGGGCAGGGTACCGCAATCGCGGGAATTGTCGACCTTCGTGGTACTGATGGTGGGCGCTGGCCTGATGTGGATGACGGGCAGCAGTATGGTCAACAATCTGGCCGGTATCATGAAATCGTCCATGGTATTTGACGCCTCGCTGGGTTCTGGCACCGACGCACTATTCAGCTCCATAGCCGATCAGTTGTATCGGGTCATGCTGGGTTTCGGCCCATTGCTGCTGGCCATCGTGGGGGTGGTTCTGCTCACCCCCATCCTCTTCAGGGGCTGGATATTCAGCACCAAACCGCTGATGCCCGATTTTTCCAAGGTCAATCCCGCGTCCGGTCTGAAGCGGATCTTTTCCGCTGACGGATTGACCGAGCTGCTCAAGTCCATCGCCAAGGTTGGCCTGCTCGCCGTGATTGGCGTGTGGTTCATGTGGGACAACCGCGAGGCCGTGTTCGCCATGATGAACGAGCCGACCCTGGCCTCGTTCCAGCATCTGGGTCAGATGTTGGGCAAAGGTTTTGTCCTGATGGTGGGCGGCATGCTGGCGATCGTGCTGGTGGATGCGCCCTATCAGTTGTGGAGCCATCATCGCAAGCTGCGCATGAGCCGCCAGGAATTGAAGCAGGAAGCCAAGGAATCGGAAGGCGACCCACATATCAAGGCGCGGATTCGCTCTTTGCAACGCGAAACAGCGCGCCGCCGCATGATGGCAGAAATTCCCAATGCCGACGTGGTGGTGACCAACCCGACCCACTATGCCGTGGCACTCAAATATCAGGAAGGCCAGATGCGCGCGCCCCGCGTGGTGGCCCTGGGCGCAGATTTGATCGCCGCCAGAATTCGCGGTGAAGCCGATCTGCACCGGGTGCCGATCCTCGAAGCGCCGCCGCTGGCAAGGGCGCTCTATCACCACACCGAACTGGGCCAGGAAATTCCCGCCGCCCTGTATGCCGCAGTAGCCGAAGTCCTTGCCTACGTGTACCAACTCAAGCATTACAACGCCAACGGCGGGCCAAGGCCCGCAATACCGGCGAATCTGCCTGTTCCGCAGGAACTTGATCCGGTTGAGGTGGCAGCGTGAGCAGCGGAGAGGGACCCCACTCAGTGGGGATCGGAGCGCCCGCGAACGCTGCCTTCCGCCGAAATGGTGAGGCATCAAACTTCGGTGCACTTGCTGAGGTGGGCAGCGTGAGCAGCGGAGAGGGACCCCACTCAGTGGGGATCGGAGCGCCCGCGAACGCTGCCTTCCGCCGAAATGGTGAGGCATCAAACTTCGGTGCACTTGCTGAGGCGGACCGCATAAACAGTAAGCAGGGGCTACACGAAGTGGGGATGCGCACGTCCGCGAATGCTGCCTATCGCCGACTTGATGAGGTTGAAACAATGAAGAAATTTGAAGAGGCGGGAGCATGAATTCCAGCTTCAGTCTTCCCGCATTCCTGAATGGCGCCGACCTGAAGGCCCTGGCGGGCCCGGTGTTCATCATCATGGTCTTGTCCATGATGGTGCTGCCGCTGCCGCCCTTCATGCTCGACCTGCTGTTCACATTCAACATCGCGCTGGCGGTGATGGTGCTGCTGGTCAGCCTCTACACCAAGCGCGCGCTGGACTTCGCCGCCTTCCCCACCGTGTTGCTGGTCACCACGCTGCTGCGCCTGTCCCTGAATGTGGCCTCAACCCGGGTGGTGCTGTTGAATGGCCATACCGGCCCCGATGCGGCGGGCAAGGTGATCGAATCATTTGGCCAGTTCCTGGTGGGCGGAAATTACGCCGTCGGCATCGTGGTGTTTGTCATCCTGGTGGTGATCAATTTCGTCGTGGTCACCAAGGGCGCCGGGCGGATTGCCGAGGTCGGCGCAAGGTTCACCCTCGACGCCATGCCCGGCAAGCAGATGGCGATCGATGCCGATCTCAACGCCGGACTGATCGGCGAGGACGAGGCGCGCAAGCGGCGCCAGGAGGTGGCGAGGGAAGCGGATTTCTACGGCGCCATGGATGGCGCCTCCAAGTTTGTGCGCGGGGATGCTGTCGCGGGCATACTCGTGTTGGTCATCAATGTGCTGGGTGGCCTGGTGGTTGGCGTGTTCCAGCACGATCTGGAAGTCAGTGTCGCGGCCAAGAACTACACACTGCTGGCGATCGGCGACGGCCTGGTGGCGCAGATTCCCGCGCTGGTGATCTCGATCGCGGCCGGCATCATCGTCAGCCGCGTCAGCACCGGCGAGGACATCGGCACTCAGGTCATGGGCCACATTTTCGACAACCGTCAGGTGCTGGCCATCACCGGGACGATCCTCGCGTTGCTAGGCATGACACCCGGCATGCCGCATTTCCCCTTCATCCTATTTGCAGTCGGACTGGGCTGGCTGGCGTACAGCAAGAACGCGCACAAGTCCGAGGACCAGACCGCGGAGCCGGTGGCCGCGCTGGTCGCCAGCGACGCCCAGGAAGCCAGCTGGTCCGACGTGGCGCAGGTGGACACCCTGGGCCTGGAAGTGGGTTACCGCCTGATTCCGCTGGTGGACAATTCCGGCGATGGGGAGCTGATCCGCCGCATCAAGGGCATACGCAAGAAATTCGCGCGCGAGATTGGTTTTCTGCCGCCTCCGGTGCACATCCGCGACAACCTTGAACTTGACTCATCCAGTTACCGGATCACCCTCAAGGGTGTGGAGATCGGTTCTGGCGGAATCAATTCCGGAATGTTTTTGGCCATTGATCCGGGCAACGTCAGTCTCAAGTTGCAGGGCGCCCAGACCACTGAACCGGCGTTTGGCCTGCCGGCGGTGTGGATAGACCAGGATGCCAGGGAGCGGGCCAAGCAGGCCGGCTACACCGTGGTCGACGCCGGCACGGTCATCGCCACCCACCTCAATCACCTTATCACGCTGCACGCCGCCGAGTTGCTGGGCCGGCAGGAAGCTCAGCAACTGCTTGACCACCTGAGCAAGGAATCACCCAAGCTGGTGGAGGATCTGGTGCCCAAACTGCTGCCGCTTGCAAGCGTGCAGAAGGTATTGCAGAACCTGCTGGCCGAAGGCGTGCATATACGGGATATGCGGACCATCGTGGAATCCCTGTCCGAACATGCGGCGCGCGTCCAGGACCCCAACGAACTCACGGCCCTGACCCGGATCTCCCTGGGTCGGGCCATCGTCCAGCAGATCTTCGGGCGCGAAGCGGAATTGCCTGTCATCGCCCTCGAGCAGAACCTGGAAAAGCTGCTTATGCAGGCGATCCACACGGGCAGCGAAGGCGGCGGCATCGAGCCCGGGCTGGCCTCGAGCCTGCTCAAGCAATGCGAGGCGGCAGCACGCAAGCAGGAGGCTTTGGGCTGGCCCACGGTTCTGCTGGTGCCGGCTGTTCTGCGTCCGCTTCTGGCCCGTTTCCTGGGCCGCACCGTGCCTCAACTCAAGGTGTTGTCCCATGCGGAAATACCCGAAGGCAAGATTATTAAAGTCACTTCCAATGTTGGAGGAACCCCATGAGCGTGCAAAGAATTTTCGCCAAAACCTCGCGTGAGGCCCTGCGTCGACTTAAGAATGAACTGGGTGAGGAGGCGGTCATCCTGTCCAATCGTCCGGTCGAAGGCGGGGTGGAAATCCTCGCCCTGCCCGCCGCGGAGGTGGCAGCGCTCACCCGGGCGGCGGTCGACGAACCCCTGGAGAACGAACCACGCGTTCCGCCGGTCTTCCGACGCGCGCCTGCCGCGGCCGCCCGCGCTGAGGCGAATGCGACACTCGTGGCGCCAACTCCGGTTCCGGCCCCAGTTGAAGCGCTGGCTGCAATCACGGCCACCACCCCGGTCGAAGCCCCGGTTGCCGAGCCAGTGACAATGCCGCCACCGATTTCCCAGGCTGCCGCAAACGTTGGCGTCAATGTGCTGGATGAAATTCGCCTGATGCGCGAGAGCCTGGAGGCCCAGATCGCCGATATGGCCTGGAGCGATTTGCCCAGGCGTGAACCGCTCAAGTCCGGCATGCTGAAGGAAATGCTGAACGCGGGATTCAGCGCCGCCCTTGCGCGCAAGTTGATGGAAAAGCTGCCACCCGGGCTGCACGATCGCGAGCAGGGTCTGAGTTGGGTGAGAAGCTTCCTGGTGAAGAATCTGAACACCCTGGACGGCGAGGAGCGCTTGCTGGAACAGGGCGGGATATTCACCCTCATGGGACCGACCGGCGTCGGCAAGACCACGACCACGGCCAAACTGGCGGCACGATTTGTAGTGCGCCACGGTGCGGAAAAGCTGGCGTTGCTCACCACGGACAGTTACCGGATCGGTGGCCAGGAGCATCTGCGCATCTTCGGCAAGATACTGGGGGTGACGGTGCATGCGGTGAGGGACGCCGCCGATCTGCGCCTTGCCATCGCCGAGCTGCGCAACAAGCACACCATACTGATCGATACTGTGGGCATGAGCCAGCGCGACAGCGGCGTCGCCGAGCAGTTGGCGATGTTCAGCCAGCTGGGCCGCCCAGTCAAGAAGCTGCTGCTGCTCAATGCCACCAGCCATGGCGATACGCTCAACGAAGTGGTCCAGGCCTATCAGGGCCAGGGCCTGGATGGCTGCATCCTGACCAAGCTGGATGAAGCCGCCAGCCTGGGCAGCGTGTTGGACTGTGCGATTCGTCATCGGCTGACGGTGCATTACCTTGCCACCGGTCAGCGGGTGCCCGAGGACCTCCACTTGGCCAGCCGCAATTACCTGATCCATCGCGCCTTCAAGATGCGCCCGGAAGCCTCGCCCTACGGCCTGGGTGACGAAGATCTCTCTGTGGCCATGTCCTTGGGTGCCCACCAGTCTGCCCAGGGCAGGGAAATGGCGGTGGCCCTTGGCTAAGCTCATGGTGGATCAGGCCGCGGGATTGAGGAAACTGGCCGGCCACGAGGGCCTGCAAGTGATTTCAATTCTCGCGGGGCATCGCGGTGCGGGCAAGACCATCGCCGCGACCAATCTGGCTTCGGCCCTGAACCGGGCAGGGCGCGAGGTGAGAGTTGTCACTACGCTGGGCAACGAAAAGTCCTTCCAGTCTGCGGTCAGTCTCGACCTGGATCATGACGTGCCGGACGTTGTTCTGGTCGACACTCCGTCCCATGAAGTCGATTTTGGTTCCTGGATAGAACAGACCGAAATCGTCATCATCCTGGTGCCGGACGCGCAATCGATCAAGTCAGGTTACGGCCTGCTGAAGCAGCTTCACGGCCAGTACGGCATAGGTAGTTTCCATGTGGTGCTCAATCAGGTGACCGACGGTGCTGCAGGGGATTCGATTGCGCGAAATTTTTCCGACGCGGCCGGACGATTCCTGGGCGTCTCGGCCCATTACCTCGGACACATCTCCCATGATCCTCAACTCGAACACGCCGCGCGTCTGAACAAGAGCGTGGTGGAGGCGTTTCCGATTGCCGAGTCAGCTCGCCAATTCAGGCAGATGGCGGACAGGCTGGTCAGCTTGCCCAGGCTCTCCGGCCTGAGTGATCTGGGGGCTGCCATGCAGCACATTGTAATGAGCGCGGCCTGCTAGCGCGGGGAGTCAGACAACATGTATACGGCCACCGGGAAAAGTGAAAAGACCGACATGCTGGAACAATATGTTCCCATGGTGAAGCGCATCGCCCATCACATGAAGGGCAGGCTGCCACCCAACGTGGAAGAGGACGATCTGGTCCAGGCCGGCATGATCGGCCTGCTCGATGCCATGAGCCGCTACGACGAAACCCTCAATTCGCAGTTCGAGGCCTATGCCATCCAGCGCATTCGCGGCGCGATGATCGACGAACTGCGCCAGACTGATTGGATGCCGCGTGGCGCACGCCAGTCGATGCGCAAGATTGAGGACGCCATCAGCAAGCTGCAGCACAAATTGGGCAGGCCGCCCCGCGAAAGCGAGATTTCCGCAGCCCTGAAAATGCCACTGGACGAATACCAGGCCATGTTGTCGGATGCCAAGGGCCACCAGTTGATCTACCTGGAGGACTTCGGCGCCCGTGGGGAAGACGACGATTCCTATCTGGACCGCAATTGTCCCGACAACTCATCGGTTCCGCTGGAGAAGCTTCTCGATGCGGACTTCAAGGTTTGTCTGATCGAGGCGATCGACATTCTCCCGGAGCGGGAGAAGCTTCTGATGTCGCTGTATTACGAACAGGAACTCAACCTGAAGGAAATCGGCGAGGTCATGGGGGTGAGCATCTCGCGCGTCAGCCAGCTGCATAGCCTCGCCATCTCGCGCTTGCGCACCTGGCTGCGGGAGAAGCAATGGATCCCAGCAGCCTGATCGGGTTGGCCCTGGGTCTGGTCGCATTGCTGGGCGGCCACCTCATTGAAGGCGGCAAACTCAGCCTGTTCCTGCAGCCGGCTGCATTGTTGATCGTGCTGGGGGGCACGCTGGCAGCAGTCATGCTGCAACATCCGGGCAGCGTCTTTGCCCAGGGCATGCGCAAGGCACGCTGGGTGTTCCGCCCTCCGCAATCTGAGGCAGCCGGCCTGATCAACCGCATCGTATTCTGGGCTCAAACCGTGCGGCGTGACGGCCTGTTCGCACTCGAAGCGCAAATGGAAATCGTTGCCGATCCCTTCATCAAACGAGCAATGAAACTGCTCATAGACGGAACCGAATCCGGTCGCCTGCGCGAGGTCATGGAAGTCGAGATCAACGCGTTCGAACTGAAGGAACGCCAGTCGACTCGGATTTGGGAAGCAGCCGGCGGCTACGCGCCCACCATGGGCATCATCGGCGCCGTCATCGGGCTGATCCATGTGATGGGAAACCTGAGCGATCCATCCAAGCTGGGCGAGGGCATTGCCGTCGCCTTCGTTGCGACCATCTACGGCGTTTCTCTTGCCAACCTGCTGTTCCTGCCGATGGCCAACAAGCTCAAGTGGCTGACCGCCCGCCAGGTCAAGGAAAAGGAACTGGTTACCGACGGGCTGGAATGCATCGCCCGCGGTGATCATCCGCGCATGATCGAGGAGCGGCTCAAGTCGCACTTGATTGAAGAACCGCAAAGGCGGCCTGGTGCGTAGGCGCCGCCGCGCGTCGGACGACGCCCATGATAGCCAGGAAAGCCATGAGCGCTGGCTGATTTCGTACGCCGACTTCATCACTCTGTTATTTGCCTTCTTCGTGGTGATGTACGCCATCTCCTCGGTTAGCGAAGCAAAATATAAAAGAGTATCCGGCGCCCTGGAAAACGCCTTCAGCGGTCCTGTGCCAAGGAACGCAGAGACGCAGCCCGATGGCACCCTCAAGTCCGGCTCCAATCCCACCTTCGAGCAGGTCGCGAAGGCAGTCGCCGAGCAGCGCCGGCAGCAGGAAAAAATGGCCGAAATAGCGAAGGACATGAGCCAGGCGCTGGGACCGCTGATCAGCCAGGGTAAGGTCAACATTTCCCAAAATGCCCGCGGTGTGAAAGTCGACATCAGCGACAGCGTGCTCTTCTCGCCCGGCCAGGCCGACCTGGGCGCCGCCTCGGTCGGACTGCTGAAGACCCTGTCCAGCGTGATGAAGGACAAACCCATCCGCCTTGAAGTGGGCGGGCACACTGATGATGTGCCCATCAACAACCCCAACTTCCCATCCAATTGGGAACTGTCGGCGATGCGTGCGTCCCGTGTGGTGCGCTTGCTCAGGGATGAGGGCGTGGACGAATACCGCATGACCGCCGTTGGCTACGGCGCGACCCGCCCAGTGCTGCCCAACGACACGCCCGCCGGCCGCACGCGCAATCGCCGCGTGAGCCTGATGATCCTGCCGATTGAAGGACCAAGAGGATTGCTGCCGGAACAGGTTGGCGGGACGGGTGGGACCAACTGACCTGACCGGTCCGCCACGATCAGGTCACACCTTCGTCACAATCACACTGCCATCGTCACAAGGCAACAAACCGCGGCAAAGCAGTTACGCTTAGTCGGGCTTCTGACACGCGATCAGATAATTCACGTCCGTATCCGGGCCCAGCTTGTAGATCTTGGTCAGCGGGTTGTAGCTCATGCCGCTCAGGTCACGCAGTTCCAGGCCAGTCTCGCGGACCATGCGCGCCAGTTCGGCCGGCCGGAGGAACTTTGCATAGTCATGCGTGCCTTTGGGCAGAAGCTTTAGCAGATATTCGGCACCGATCACGGCGAACAGGTAGGACTTGGGGTTGCGGTTCAATGTGGAAAAGAACACCCAGCCGCCGGGCCTGGCCAGCGTGGCGCAGGCCTGGACAACGGAAGCTGGATCAGGGACGTGCTCGAGCATTTCCATGCAGGTGACGACGTCAAAGCCGGCCGGCTGTTCCTGCGCCAACTGTTCTGCCGGTAGTTGTTTATAGTCCACCGACAGGCCGGAGTCATACAGGTGCAGGCGGGCCACCTTGAGCGCCTTTTCCGCCATGTCCACGCCGGTGACAGCGGCGCCTTTGGCTGCCATGGATTCGGACAGGATGCCACCGCCGCAGCCGATATCCGCCGCCGTCTTATCGGCCAGGCCGCCGCAGTGGCGCTCGATCCAGGCAAGGCGCAGCGGGTTGATCTCGTGCAGCGGTTTGAATTCGGAATTGGGATCCCACCAGTGGTGGGCAAGTTCGGAGAATTTCTGAATTTCAGCGGAATCGACGTTGGTCATGACTTGAGTGAGCGGTGAGGAGTTAGGAGTTGGGAGTCGAGAGCTTTCCCGACCAGTACGCGGCGCGAGCTTTCAGGTCCATGGGATCCAGCTCGGTCAGTCGCCCATTATCCACCTTAAGCCGTCCGTCCACCCATACATGGCTGACCTGTTCCCTGCCGGCAACATAGACCAGGTGGGACAGGGGATCGAACACGGGTTGCAGTTCGAGACCGGATAAATCCATCGCCACAATATCGGCGCGCTTGCCGGCCACCAGCGAACCGACCCGGTCCTCCAACCCCAGCGCTGTCGCGCCGCCCAGAGTGGCTGCCTGCAAAGCGGCGTGGGCGGGCAGTGCGGCGGCGTTGCCGGCCACACCTTTGGCCAGCAGGGCGGCCAGGCGCATTTCACCCAGCGCGTCCAGCCGGTTGTTGCTGGCGGCGCCATCGGTGCCGATCCCGACATTGATGCCGGCATCCAGCATCCGCGCCACATTAGGCAGGCCCGAAGCGAGCTTGAGATTGGAACCGGGACAATGCGCAACATGGCAACCGTGGCGCGCCAGCATATCGATTTCGGGTTCGCTCAAGTGAATGGCATGGACGCCGATGAAACCCGGCCCAAGCAGGCCAAGTCGCGCCAGCCGCTCGATCGGGCGGACTCCATAGCGGGTTTCGCTGTGGGCGATTTCTGCCAATGTTTCATGCAGATGGCAGTGAATGGGCGCACCGATCTGTCCAGTCAGGGTCGCGAGTTGACGGAAACTTTCGTCGCCGACCGTGTAAGGCGCATGCGGGGCGAAGCAGAAGGAAAGCGTCGCTTCGCCCTTGTACTGGTCGCGGCACGCCAGTCCCTTGGCCAGGTAGTCCGGGCCGTCGCTGGCGTAGGGGGTGGGCAGGTCCATGACGATCATCCCGATCGCGGCCCGCATGCCGCATTCCAGCACAGCATCGGCCGCAGCATCGGGGAAGAAATACATGTCGTTGAAACAGGTGATGCCGCCGCGGAGCATTTCCGCACAGGCCAAGAGTGTTCCGTCCGCGACGAAATGATTTGAGACATGGGCCCGTTCAGCGGGCCATATGTGACCTTCCAGCCAGTCCATCAACGGCAGGTCGTCGGCAAAGCCGCGCAACAATGTCATCGCGGCGTGGGTGTGCAGGTTGACGAGCCCGGGAATCAGGGCGTGCCGGGGCAAGCTGAATGTTTGCTCCGCAGCATAGCGCGTGCGCGCCTCTGCAACGGGCAGCACATCCAATATTGCACCGTTCTGGATGGCGAGGGCGTGGTGGGCGAGCACGCCTGGCGGCTCCACGGGGATGAGCCAGCGAGGAATGATCAGGGTGTCGATGGGCTGCGGCATGGCGACGATTGTAGTCTGAATGGGGAAGCCTTGAAAAAGCCAAAGGGCGTCGTCGTGAGGCCGAGGGCCGTGATATCCATCGCGAGCCAGAAGGTTGCGGTGATACAGAAGGCTGAAGGCGGCGTTTGTGTGGCCGGTCTTGACCGGATTACCCTGTTCCGCGACGCTGCGCGCGCGGCCATACGCTGAACCTCTGTTCGCGATGACTATGTGATTGGCGGTGGGTTATGGCGCCTCGGAAGGGAGGGCGTCCATGTTAGAATTATGGCCTTTTAGTCTGCTGTTTTCCCCTATGGAACAATTCGCCAAGGAAACGCTTCCGGTCAGCCTGGAAGAAGAAATGCGCCGCTCCTATCTCGATTATGCGATGAGCGTGATCGTGGGACGGGCCCTGCCGGACGTGCGCGACGGCTTGAAGCCGGTGCACCGCCGGGTGCTGTTCGCGATGAGCGAACTGGGCAACGACTGGAACAAGGCATACAAGAAATCGGCCCGTATCGTGGGCGATGTCATCGGCAAATACCACCCGCACGGCGACACGGCGGTGTACGACACCATCGTGCGCATGGCGCAGGATTTCTCCCTGCGCTATCCCCTGATCGACGGACAGGGCAACTTCGGCTCGGTTGACGGCGACAACGCGGCGGCCATGCGTTACACCGAAATCCGCATGGCCAAGATCGCCCACGAGTTGCTGGCGGACATCGAAAAGGAGACGGTCGACTTCGGTCCCAACTACGACGGTTCGGAGCACGAGCCGCTGGTGCTGCCGGCCAAGATTCCCAACCTGCTGATCAATGGATCGTCGGGTATCGCGGTGGGCATGGCCACCAATATTCCCCCGCACAACCTCACCGAAGTCTGCGATGCGCTGGCGGTCCTGCTCAAGAATCCAGATACCACCATCGACGAGTTGATCGAGATCGTGCCGGCGCCGGATTTCCCCACCGCGGGCATCATCTACGGCACCACCGGGGTAAAGGATGGCTACCGCACAGGCCGCGGCCGGGTGGTGATGCGCGCCACCTGCCATGTCGAGGACGTCGACAAGGGCGGCGGCAAGCAGGCGATCATCATCGACGAGCTGCCGTATCAGGTGAACAAGGCCAATTTGCTGATCAAGATTGGCGAATTGGTGCGCGACAAGCAGATCGACGGGATCGCCGATTTGCGCGACGAATCCGACAAGTCTGGGATGCGCGTCTACATCGAACTCAAACGCGGCGAAAACGCCGACGTGATCCTCAACAATCTGTACAAGCAGACGCAGATGCAGGACACCTTCGGCATGAACATGGTCGCGCTGGTCGACGGGCAACCCAGGCTGCTGAACCTGAAGGACATGCTGGATGCATTCCTGCGCCATCGGCGCGAGGTCATCACCCGGCGCACCGTCTTCGAACTCAAGAAGGCGCGTGATCGCGGCCACATCCTCGAAGGCTTGGCGGTGGCGCTGGCCAACGTGGATGAAATCATCCGCATCATCAAGGCGTCCGAAACCCCGGCGATCGCCAAGGAGCAATTGCTCGCGAAAGCCTGGCGCTCGGCCTTGGTGGAAGAGATGCTCGCCCGCGTGAACCCGGATTTCTCCCGTCCCATTGGGCTGGGCGCCCAATTCGGTTTGCACACCGACGGCTATCATCTGTCCGAAGTCCAGGCCCAGCGCATTCTGGAAATGCAGCTGCAGCGCCTGACCAATCTGGAACAGGACAAGATCACCGGCGAGTACAAGGAGATCATGGAGCGCATTGCCGACCTGCTCGACATCCTCGCCAATCCGTCGCGTATCACGGCGATCATCGGCGAGGAACTGGCCGAGATCAAAGCCCAGTTCGGCGACAAGCGGCGCTCGGTCATCGTCGAAAATGCCCAGGATCTGAGCATGGAAGACCTGATCGCACCCGAGGACATGGTGGTGACGCTCTCGCATGCCGGTTACATCAAGACCCAGCCGCTGGATGATTATCGGGCGCAGAAGCGCGGCGGACGCGGCAAGCAGGCTGCGGGCACGCGCGAAGACGACTTCATCGAGCGCCTGTTCGTCGCCAATACCCACGACTATATCCTGTGCTTCTCCAACCGCGGGCGGCTCTACTGGCTCAAGGTCTACAACGTGCCGCAGGGCGGTCGCGGCAGCCGCGGCAAGCCCATCGTCAACATGCTGCCCCTGACCGAGGGCGAAAGGATCAACACCCTGATGCCGGTCAAGGCCTTCGACGACGACCACTATGTCTTCATGGCGACGGCCAATGGCATCGTCAAGAAAACCCCGCTGTCCGAATTCTCCCGTCCGCGTTCGGCCGGCATTATCGCAGTGGGGTTGGATGACGAGGATTACCTGATCGGCGCTGCCATCACCGACGGCAAGCACGACGTGATGCTGTTCTCCAACGGCGGCAAGGCGGTGCGCTTCGACGAGAACGACGTGCGCCCGATGGGCCGCACCGCGCGCGGCGTGATCGGCATGCGCCTGGGCAAGGGCCAGCAGGTCATTTCGCTCCTGGTGGCAGAAGATGAAACCGACTCGGTGCTGACCGCGACCGAAAACGGCTACGGCAAGCGCACTTCGATTGTCGAATATACTCGCCATGCGCGCGCCACCCAGGGCATGATCGCGATCCAGACCACGGCGCGCAATGGCAAGGTGGTGGCCGCGACCCTGGTCAAGGAAGACGACGAGATCATGCTGATCGCCACCGGCGGCGTGCTGATCCGCACCCGCGTGAAGGAAATTCGCGAGATGGGTCGCTCCACCCAGGGCGTCACCTTGATCAACCTGGACGACGGGGAAAAGCTCGCCGGTCTGGAAAAAGTGGTTGAAACCGAAGAAACCGAGCCCCCGGTGTAAGGCCGGGGATTCATGCAGCAAATCGATAAATCATCAGGCGAAATCATCATGACCATCTACAATTTTTCCGCCGGTCCGGCGGTGCTCCCCAAGGAAGTCCTGTTGCAAGCGCAAGCTGAGCTGCCCGACTGGCACGGCTCCGGAATGTCGGTGATGGAAATGTCCCACCGCGGCAAGGAATTCATGGGTATCGCTGCCCAGGCTGAAGCCGACCTACGCGAATTGCTGAACATTCCCGGCAACTACAAGGTGTTGTTCCTGCAGGGAGGCGCCTCCAGCCAGTTCGCCATGGTGCCGATGAATCTGCTGCGCGGTAAGGGCGGCGCGGATTATCTCAATACCGGCGAGTGGTCGAAGAAGGCGATCAAGGAAGCGAAAAAATTCTGCAGCGTGAACGTGGTGGCGAGCAGCGAGGACAAGAATTTCTCCTACGCACCGCCGCAAAGTGCTTGGAAGCTGGACCCCAACGCCGCCTATGTGCACTACACGCCGAATGAAACCATTGGTGGCGTGGAAATCTTCTGGACTCCGCAAACAGGTGAGATTCCATTGGTGGCGGACATGTCGTCCACCATACTTTCCCGGCCGATTGATGTTACACGCTATGGCGTGATATATGCCGGCGCGCAAAAGAACATCGGCCCGGCTGGACTCACCATCGTCATCGTGCGTGAGGACCTCATCGGCCAGACCGTGGCCGGCACGCCGACCATGTTCGACTACAAGACCCATGCCGACAACGAGTCCATGTACAACACGCCGCCGACTTATGGCATGTACGTGGCAGGCCTTGTGTTCCAGGCGCTCAAGAAGCATGGCGGGCTGGCGGGGATGGAAAAGATCAATGTTGAAAAAGCCAACATGCTGTACGACTACCTGGACAGCACCAGCTTCTACCATTCACCCGTGGCGAAGGAAAATCGCTCGCGCATGAACATCCCCTTCACCCTGAAAGATGCCGCGCTGGACGAAGCCTTCCTGAAAGGCGCCAAGGAACGCAGCTTGCTGCAGCTCAAGGGTCACCGCTCGGTGGGCGGCATGCGCGCCTCCATCTACAACGCCATGCCGAAAGAGGGCGTGATGGCGCTGGTCGATTACATGAAAGCATTCGAGAAACAAAATGGCTAAAGCCTACCGCATCCAGACTCTCAACAAGATTTCCAGCCGCGGCCTGGCCCGGCTGCCGGCCAATTACGAAGTCGGCGACGCCATTGCCAATCCCGATGCGATCCTGGTTCGCTCCGCCAACATGCACGAGCTGGATATTCCTGGAACTGTGCGGGCTATCGGCCGGGCCGGCGCGGGCACCAACAATATTCCAGTCGCCAAAATGAGCGCACGCGGCGTGCCGGTATTCAATGCCCCAGGCGCCAATGCCAACGCGGTCAAGGAACTGGTGGTGGCCGGCCTGCTGATGGGTGCGCGCAATTTGATTCCGGCGATCAACTTTGCCGGCAGCGTGAATGGCAGCGACGAGGACATGCACAAGGCCGTGGAAGCGGGCAAGAAAAATTTTGCTGGCATCGAACTGCCCGGCCGCACCCTGGGACTGATCGGGCTGGGCGCGATTGGTTCTCTGGTCGCTGACGTGGCCATCAGGATGGGCATGAATGTCATCGGCTTCGATCCGGCCATCACGGTGGACGCGGCCTGGCGCCTGCCGTCGAGCGTCAAGAAGGCCGGTTCGGTGGAAGAGGTGGTAAGGAGCGCCGATTTCATTTCCCTGCATGTGCCGCTGATCGACGCCACGCGCAACCTGATCAATACCCAGCGCGTGGCGCTGATGAAACCGGGTGCGGTGCTGCTCAATTTCGCGCGCGAGGGCGTGGTCGACAACGCGGCGGTGGTGGCGGCGTTGGACGAGAAACGGATGCGCGCCTACATCTGCGATTTTCCTGCCAATGCCCTGAAGGGCCGCCCCGATGTGGTGACGCTGCCGCACCTGGGCGCGTCCACCGAAGAGGCGGAAGAGAATTGCGCGGTGATGGTGGCGGAACAGGTTTCGGATTATCTGGAAAACGGCAACATCCTCAACGCGGTCAATTTTCCCAATGTCCATATGGATCGGGAATCGGGTTATCGGGTCGCAATCGCAAATTCCAACGTGCCCAACATGCTGGGGCAGATTTCCACCGCCATGGCCGAGTCCGAGCTCAACATCCACAACATGCTCAACATGTCCAAGGGCGACATGGCCTATACCCTGGTCGACGTGGACAGCGCGGTCGGCGACGCAGTGCTCGACAAGCTGCGCGCCATAAAGGGCGTGCTCAATGTTCGTTACCTGCCTGCATGAGTGACGAGCTCATCCGTCTGCGCAACCAGATCGATGCCATAGACAGCAAGCTGCTCGAGCTGCTGCTGGAGAGGGCTCGTCTGGCGCAGGCGGTTGGACAACTAAAAAATGGCGAGGGCATCTACCGCGCCGAACGTGAGGCGCAAGTGGTGCGCCGCATGCGCGACACCAATACCGGACCGCTGTCCGGCGAGACGATCGAGCGCCTGTTCCGCGAGATCATGTCGGCTTGTCGCGATCTTGAACAGCATCTGCGCATCGCTTATCTTGGACCGCAAGGCACGTTCAGCCAAGCTGCTGTGCACAAGCACTTCGGCCGTGCCATAGGCGATATGCCCTGCACGACCATCGACGAAGCCTTCCGCGCGGTCGAAACCGGCAAGGCGGATTACTGCGTGGTGCCGGTGGAGAATTCAAGCGAAGGCGCGGTGTCGCGTACCCTGGATCTGATCGTCGGTTCGCCGCTCAAGGTGTGCGGCGAGGTTTATCTGCCCGTCCACCAGCACCTTCTCCGCAAACTGACCGCACCCGGTGGGAGCGAGGCGACGGGAGCGGATTCTGAGCCTCATCTGGAGGGCATCGGCCGGGTCTATGGTCACGCCCAGTCCTTGGGCCAGTGCCAGAATTGGCTGAACAAACATCTGCCCAATGCACAGCGCGTGTCGGTCACCAGCAATGCGGAAGGCGCCCGCCTCGCGGCGGAGGATGCGAATGCGGCTGCGCTGGCGGGTGAGGCGGCGGCGGAGATCTATGGTCTGGCGATGATCGCCACGCGCATCGAGGACGAGCCCAACAATACCACCCGGTTTCTGGTGTTGTCGTGTGAGGATGCCGCTCCCTCAGGCAGGGACAAGACCTCTCTCGTGCTGTCGATTCCCAATCGACCGGGGGCGCTGGTGGAATTGCTCAAGCCTTTCGCGGCGGCAGGCGTTTCGATGACCAAACTTGAATCGCGACCGGCCCGCCAAGGCAACTGGGAATATCTATTCTTTGTCGATTGCGAAGGTCATCGGCAGGATGCCAAGGTCGCGGCCGTGCTTGCCGATGTGAGCGGCAAGGCGGCCATGCTCAAAGTGCTGGGATCATATCCGTCCGCAGTGAATCCCTAGCATAGCGCGATGATGATCTGCGATCCCTGCGAGCAGGCCCCGGCCAATATCCGCGCCATCGCAGCCTATTTGCCGGGCAAACCCATTTCCGAACTGGCACGCGAACTGGGCCTCGCGGAACAGATCATCGTCAAGCTCGCGTCCAACGAGAACCCGCTGGGTGCGAGTCCAAGAGGACTGGCCGCGGCTGAAGCATCGCTCGCCGACATCGCCCGTTATCCGGATGGCAGCGGCTTCGAGCTGAAGGCCGCGTTGAGCCGCAAGTTCGGCATCGAAACGGACCGTATCGTGTTGGGGAACGGGTCCAACGACGTACTCGAACTGGCGGCCCGCGCTTTTCTTGCGCCCGGAGCCTCGGCGGTCTATTCGCAGCATGCCTTTGCTGTCTATCCGCTGGCAGTACAGGCGGCCGGCGCGACCGGGATTGCGACACGTGCAAGGGATTACGGCCATGACATCGTCGCGATGGCCACCGCGCTGCGCAATGACAGCAGGATGGTGTTCATCGCAAACCCCAACAATCCCACAGGCACCTTGTTGTCGAATGCAGACCTCGAGGGGTTCCTGAATGAAGTACCGCGCCACGTGGTGGTCGTGTTGGATGAGGCTTACGGCGAATACCTGCCGCCCGAGGAGCAGTCACGGGCGCTGCAATGGCTGGAGCAGTTTCCCAATCTGGTTGTGACCCGGACCTTTTCCAAGGCCTATGGACTGGCCGGTTTGCGCGTGGGCTATGCACTGGCCAGCTCAGGCATTGCCGATCTGATGAACCGGGTGCGCCAGCCGTTCAATGTCAGCACTCCGGCGCTGGCTGCAGCCACGGCGGCCCTGGATGACCGCGAGTTCCTCGAACGCAGCTATGCGTTGAACCGGCTGGGCATGAAACAGTTCGTACAGGGTTTGGAAGAACTGGGGTTGGTCATCATTCCGTCCGCAGGCAACTTTATCAGCGTAAGAGTTGGGCCGGCGCTGACCGTGTTTCGGGCCTTATTGAGGCGAGGCGTGATCGTGCGGCCGATCGTGAACTATGGCATGCCGGAACATCTGCGTATCAGCATTGGCCTGGCACAGGAAAACGCCAAATGCCTGCTTGCGTTGGAGGAGGCGTTAAGAGAATGCCGTTGATCGAACGTCTGGCCGTCATCGGCACCGGTCTCATCGGTGGATCGTTTGCCTTGGCCTTGAAGCAGGCCGGGCAGGTTGGGACTGTGGTGGGCGCAGGCCGCAGCCAGGAAAATCTGCAAATCGCCCAGTTGCGCGGCATTCTGGACGAGATTGCCGCAGACTCAGTGCATGCAGTTCAAGGTGCGGATTTTGTGTTGCTTGCTGTTCCGGTCGGACAGATGAAGGGTGTGATGCAAGCCGTCGCGCCGCAGCTTGGGCCGGATGCGGTCGTCTCCGACGTGGGTAGTATCAAGCAGGATGTAGTGGATCTGGCGCAGCAACATCTGGGCGCCAGCCTCAGCCGTTTTGTCCCTGGCCATCCGATTGCAGGGGCGGAAACCTCCGGTGCCGAGGCGGCCCGTGGCGACCTTTTCAGTGCCAGGAACGTCGTGCTGACGCCGCTGCCGGAGACCAATTTCAAGGCGTTGGTGAAAGTCCAGTCAGCCTGGCAGGCTTGCGGTGCCAAAGTGAGCATCATGCAAGCGGGTCAGCACGACCGCATCTTTGCCGCCGTGAGTCATCTGCCCCACCTGCTGGCGTATGCGCTGGTGGACATGCTGGCCAACCGGCCGGATGCCGACCTATTCTTCAACTATGCCGCGAGCGGCTTTCGCGACTTCACGCGCATCGCTGCCAGCAGCCCGGAAATGTGGCGCGATATTGCCCTGGCCAACAAGGATGCCTTGCTGATCGAACTTGGCGCCTACGAGGCTAAACTGGGGGAATTGAAGGTGGCGTTGACGGCTATGGACGGGGATGTCCTGATGAATATTATTTCGCGCGCGCATGATGCGCGCGCCGCGTGGGGCAAGAAACCGTGACGCAAGCATTTCTGGACTTGCAGCCTGCGAAGGGGGCGCGCGGCACGGTAAGGCTGCCGGGTTCCAAGAGCATTTCAAATCGCGTGCTGCTTCTTTCTGCCTTGGCGGCCGGCACGACCGAAGTCAAGGACCTGCTCGATTCGGATGACACGCGAGTGATGCTGGATGCCTTGTCCAAGCTGGGCGTGGGGGTCGAGCGCCGCGGTGAATCACACGATTACGCTGTCAGTGGTGTGGGTGGGGCCTTCCCGGTCAAGCATGCCGAATTATTGCTCGGCAACGCGGGCACGGCCTTCCGCTCGCTGACCGCAGCCTGCGCCCTTTCTGGCGGGGATTACCAATTATCCGGCGTGCCACGCATGCACGAACGCCCGATCGGCGACCTGGTGGATGCGCTCAGGCAACTCGGCGCGCAAATCGACTACCTTGACGTTGACGGGTTTCCGCCCTTGGCCATCAAGGCGGGCGAGATTGTCAATGCACCTGAAGTGTCGGTGAAAGGCAATGTCTCCAGCCAGTACCTCACCGGGTTGTTGCTCTCGGCGCCCTTGCTGGGCCGAGAAGTGAGCATACGAGTGGAAGGCGAGCTCATATCGAAGCCCTATATCGGCATCACGCTTGGTCTGATGGAGCGCTATGGAGTCAAGGTGCAGCGCGAAGGCTGGCAGCGGTTCCTGGTTCCCGCGGCGACCTATAAGAGTCCCGGTGCCATCCACGTTGAGGGTGACGCGTCGTCAGCCTCGTATTTTCTTGCCGCGGGCGCCATTGGCCATGGGCCGGTGCGGGTGGAGGGTGTCGGTCGCAGCAGCTTGCAGGGCGACGTACAGTTCGCCGCCGCGCTGGCCCGCATGGGCGCGGAAGTCAGCTTTGGCCCCAATTGGATTGAATCCCGCCTGGGTTGCGCCGATCGGCTGCATGCCCTGGAGCTGGACTGCAACCACATTCCGGACGCGGCCATGACCCTGGCCGTGCTGGCCCTGTTCGCCGACGGCACAACCACGCTTACCAACATCGGCTCCTGGCGCGTAAAGGAAACCGATCGCATTTCGGCCATGGCCACAGAATTGCGCAAACTTGGCGCGACCGTGGAGGAGGGCGCTGACTTCATCCGTATTTCCCCGCCTCAATCCACACTCCTCACTCCCCACGTTGCAGTAGGCACCTATGATGATCACCGCATGGCCATGTGTTTTTCCCTGGTGGCCCTGGGCGGCGTGCCGGTGCGCATCAATGATCCGGCCTGCGTGAACAAGACCTTCCCGGATTATTTTCAGGCCTTTTCTTCCATTCTCAACTAGATGCCCGCACCGGTTATTACTCTGGATGGACCCTCGGCCTCCGGCAAAGGCACGGTGGCCGAACGTGTCGCCGCTCGCTTGAGTTTTCATTATCTGGATAGCGGAGCGCTTTACCGACTGACAGCCCTGGCAGCGATGAAGGCAGGCATGGAACTGGACGCCGAATCCGAACTGACGAGCCTTGCGGGCAGGCTGCCAGCTCGCTTCGAAAGCGGTCGCATCTGGCTCAACGGCGAGGACGTGACGGAAGCGATCCGCAGCGAATCGGTCGGCGAAGGGGCGTCACGTGTGGCAGTGTTGGCACAGGTGCGCGAGGCATTGCTGGGGCGTCAGCGGGCTTATCGCAGGAGCCCCGGACTGGTCGCCGACGGGCGGGATATGGGGTCCGTGGTCTTCCCGGATGCGCAGACCAAGGTGTTCCTCACTGCAGGCGCCGAGGCGCGCGCGGAAAGACGATATAAGCAGTTGATCGAAAAAGGATTCTCTGCTAACCTTCCCGCCCTTGTCCAAGAAATGCGGGCAAGGGACGAGCGGGATACGGCTCGTCCGGTGGCGCCCTTGAGGCCTGCACCGGGCGCCTTGTTGCTGGATACGACGGGGATGTCGATTGACGACGCCGTCTCGGCAGTTTTGGAGCATTACCGCAATACGTCGAAATGATTTTTTCGCGCCGGCCCGGAAGGCTGGCAATGTACAACCAACCCCGTCCTCCCGGACGGACTGAAGGCCCCTAATGTCCGCTGCAACTCAAACCTCCCACACTTCCACTTCCATGGAAAGCTTTGCCGCCCTGTTCGAAGAGTCCCTCGCTCGCCAGGAAATGCGCCAAGGCGAAGTCATTACCGCAGAAGTCATCTCCATCGACGACAATTTCGTCGTGGTGAACGCTGGTCTCAAGTCCGAGAGCCTGATTGCGCGGGAAGAATTTCTCAATGACCGGGGCGAGCTTGAAGTCACACCCGGCGACTTCGTGCAAGTCGCCATCGAATCCCTGGAAGACGGCTTCGGCTCCACCAAGCTGTCGCGCGACCGCGCCAAGCGCCTATCCGCGTGGCTTGACCTGGAAGCGGCGATGAACGAAGGCCGCATCGTGAGCGGTCTGGTGCAAGGCCGGGTCAAGGGCGGGCTGACCGTACTGATGAATGGCCTGCGCGCATTTCTGCCCGGCTCGCTGGTGGACATGCGCCCGATCAAGGACACCACGCCCTTCGAAGGCAAAGAGATGGAGTTCAAGGTGATCAAGCTGGACCGCAAGCGTAACAACGTGGTGGTTTCGCGCCGCGCCGTGCTGGAAGCGTCCATGGGTGCCGATCGCCAGGCCCTGCTGGACAATCTAAGAGAGGGCCAGGTCATTAAAGGCGTGGTCAAGAACATCACCGACTACGGCGCGTTTGTGGACTTGGGCGGGATCGATGGCCTGCTGCACATCACCGACATGGCCTGGCGGCGCGTCAAGCATCCTTCCGAAGTGGTGCAGGTAGGCCAGGAAGTCGAAGCCAAGATCCTCAAGTTCGACCAGGAAAAGAACCGCGTGTCGCTGGGCCTGAAACAGTTGGGCGACGATCCCTGGGTGGGCATCGGAAGGCGTTATCCGCAAGGCACGCGCATGTTCGGCAAGGTCGCCAACCTGACCGACTACGGCTGCTTCGTCGAGATCGAACCGGGCATCGAAGGCCTGGTGCACGTGTCCGAGATGGATTGGACCAACAAGAACGTCAATCCTTCCAAAGTGGTCGCGCTCGGCGACGAAGTGGAAGTGATGGTGCTGGATATCGACGAGGACAAGCGCCGCATCTCCTTAGGGATGAAGCAGTGCAAACCCAATCCCTGGGAAGAGTTCTCGATGAATTACAAGAAGGGCGACAAGGTCAAGGGGGCAATCAAGTCAATCACCGATTTCGGCGTATTCATCGGCTTGAACGGCGGCATCGACGGCCTGGTGCACCTGTCCGACCTGTCCTGGAATGTGCCCGGCGAAGAAGCGGTGCGCAATTTCCGCAAGGGACAGGATCTGGAAGCCGTGGTTCTCGGCATAGACATGGAGCGCGAGCGGATTTCGCTCGGCATCAAGCAGCTTGAAGGCGATCCCTTCAACTCCTTCGTCGGCACCCACGAAAAGGGCAGCATCGTGAAGGGCACGGTCAAGTCGCTGGATGCCAAGGGCGCGGTGATCGATCTGGGCGCCGACATGGAAGGCTATCTGCGGGCTTCCGAAGTGGCGCGTGACCGGGTTGAAGACATGCGCACCCATCTGAAGGAAGGTGACACGGTTGAGGCCATGGTGATCAATGTGGACCGCAAGAACCGGCAGATCAACCTATCCATAAAGGCCAAGGACAGTGCCGAGCAGGATGTGGCGATGAAGCGGTATTCCGCCGAATCCGCTGCTGCGGCGAGCGGCGCGACCAACCTGGGAGCGCTGCTCAAAGCCAAACTGGATAACAAAGGCGGCGACCAGGATTAATCGTCCATGACCAAGTCCGAACTGATTGCCCGGCTTTCTGTCCGCTACCCGCAGTTTGCGGGTGCGGATGCCGAACTGGCGGTCAAGACCATCCTGGACGCGATGACCAAGTCTTTGGGAACCGGGGCCAGGATTGAGATCCGCGGGTTTGGCAGTTTCAGTCTGAACTATCGCCCGGCCCGCCAGGGCCGCAATCCCAAGTCAGGCGAAAAAGTATTCGTGGCGGCGAAATATGTGCCGCACTTCAAGGCAGGCAAGGAGTTGCGCGAGCGGGTGGATTACCACCCGTAACGATGTTCTGGTTTGTTTCCCCTGCGAGCCCGCTCAGGTCACGCCAAGCGAGCTTTTTGTTTGTCTTTCACGCGCCCGCTGCCTTTGCCAGCCCGGCGGATTCCGCCAGTCGGCGTTCCGTCGCATCCTGATCCCAGGTCTCGCTCATCCAGCCGCCCAGATTTTCCAGCACAATCTTCCCAAGCGCGTCAATCCAGGCGGCAGATTCGTTGAGCGCGGGAATGTAGTTGAAGGACTTTCCTCCTGCGCTGAGAAAGCTGTCGCGACCCTCCTGAGCGATTTCCTCCAGAGTTTCCAGGCAGTCGGCAACAAAGCCCGGACAGACGACGTCGACCCGCGCGACGCCGGCTTTGCCAAGTTCTGCCAGCGTCTTGTCCGTGTAGGGCTTGAGCCACTCGGTCTTGCCGAAGCGGGACTGGAAGGTGAGGCGGCATTGATCCTTGTCCAGGCCCAGTCGTTCCACCAGCAGGCGTCCGGTTTTCTGACATTCGCAGTGATAGGGATCGCCCTTGTCCAGGGTATAGCGGGGCAGGCCGTGGAAGCTCATGACCAACAGATCCGGTCGACCCTCGCGTTGCCAGTAGTCGCGAATGTTGCCAGCCAGCGCGTTGATGTAGGCCGGGTGATCGTGAAAATGCTTGACCGTGCGCAGCGCGGGTTGGTTGCGGACCCGCGCAAGATAGTGCGCAATGACATCGATGGCGGTCCCGGTGGACGAAGCAGCATACTGGGGATACAGGGGCAGGATCAGGACACGGTCGCAACCGGATGCTTTCAGCTTGTTCAGCCCGTCGGCTATGGAAGGCTGGCCATAACGCATGCCATATTCAATTCGGAACGGCGCCTTGATTCGATCGCCGAGCCAGCCCTTTAGCAGCTTGACCTGCTTCTCGGTGTGAAACTTCAGGGGTGAGCCTTCTGATGTCCAGATGGAGGCATACTTCTTGGCCGACCTCTTGGGCCGGACATTGAGCACAATCCCGTTCAGAATCAACCACCAGAGCGGTTTGGGAATCTCCACTACACGCGGATCGGACAGGAACTCCTTTAGATAGGCGCGCAGGGCCGCGGGCGTGGGCGCTTCAGGTGTGCCAAGGTTGACCAGCAGGATGCCAGTGCGGGCCAGGCTGCCGTGCTCGAATTCGGGTTCCTGCAAGTATCTCATCGATGATCGAATGGGGATTCAGTGTTGGGAGAGGGCATTGGAGAGTAGTCGCGCGGTAATGTCAACGATAGGGATGACGCGTTCGTAAGCCATGCGAGTGGGGCCCACCACGCCCAGCGTTCCGACCACGTGGCCATCGACTTCATAAGGCGCAGTTACCATGCTGCACTCGTCCAGAGGCAGGAGTTCGGAGTCGCCGCCGATGAAGATTTGCACGCCTTGAGCCGAGCGGGAATGTTCCAGCAATTGCAGCAAGGCAGTCTTCTGTTCAAACACATCAAACAGTTTGCGCAGATTGCGTACATTGGCCGAAAGGTCGTCCACATCGAGCAGCCTGCGGCTGCCCGAGACGACCACCGGCTCCCTGCCTGATTCCATTGCTTCGCTGCCAGCATCCACGGCAGCCGAGAGCAGCAGGGTCATGTCGTCGCGCAGTTTGCCCAATTCTTCCTTGAGCTTGAGTTTAACCTGGTCAAAAGTCAGGCCGGCGAAATGATGGTTGAAGTAGTTGGCGGATTCGACCAGTTGGCTTTGGCTATAGGATCGGTCGGTCACCAGCACGCGGTTCTCCACCTCGCCTTCCTGAGTGACGATGATAAGCAGCACGCGTTTGTCCGACAGGCTCAGGAATTCAATCTGGCGGAAGGCAGGATTGCGCCTTGGCGACAGCACAAGGCCAGCAAACTGTGTCAACTCGGACAAGAGGTTGGACGCCGAGGCAATGAGCTTTTGCGGATCGTTGGGCGCCAGCTGATACTCCATCTGGTTGCGTGCGAGACTCTCCAGCGGTTGGACAGTCATCAGGCAGTCGACAAACAGGCGGTAGCCCTTGGGTGTGGGTATACGGCCGGCCGAGGTATGGGGGCTGATAACGAAGCCGAGATCTTCCAGATCGGCCATGATGTTGCGGATGCTGGCCGGCGACAGGTCGAGCCCGGAATGTTTCGACAGGGTGCGCGAGCCTACCGGTTCACCCTCGGTAATGTAGCGTTCAACCAGGGTTTTCAGCAGGATGCGTGCGCGTTCGGTAAGCATGGTTTCATTCTAATACGTGAGGAACCTCTAAATGAGTCCATCATGGGTCGCGTTTACACGAAAAATGCTCAGATGCTAGGCGCGCGACGAAGGTCGTACTTGATGTACGAAGCCGAGGAGCGAAACACCGCAGATGGGCATTTTGGCCGCTGCGCTCGAAACTTCCCCCCAAGGCGCTGCTTGCACGGGCTCGTTTTCGTGTAAACCCAAAGGGCAGGGGCTTGGCTGGCGATCTCCCGTGTCGCGCCGCTTGGCATCGTAGAATGACTGCGACCTGCGCGGCGCTTCGTGTATCTCATCCCGCCGGGCCCATGCGCGGCCCATGCGGGACTTATTCAGAGGTTCCCTGAGTATAATCCGCACCATGAACATCCCATTCAAGACCGTCGCTCTGGTAAGCAAGTATGACAGCGTGGGGATCGCGGACTCGGTCCTGCGCCTGGCGCGCTTCCTGGTGCATCGCGGCTTTCAGGTGATGATCGCCCGACAGACCGCCGAAAAGCTTGACATCCCGGGCTACCGGCTGGAAGACCTGAAGGACATCGGACACCTTGCCGACGTGACGGTGGTGCTAGGCGGGGACGGGACCATCCTTTCCATTGCGCGCGTGCTTGCACCCTTCGGGATCCCCATCATCGGCGTCAACCAGGGGCGCTTGGGCTTTCTGACCGATATCTCCGTGGACGAAATGGAAACCGACATGGCTGCCATGCTGGCGGGCAAGTTCCAGGCGGAAGAGCGGATTCTGCTCAATGCCAGGGTCGTTCGGGGCCAGGAAGTCATCACCGAGGCTTGCGCGTTCAACGACGTGGTCGTCAGCAAGGCAGGGACGGGCCGGCTGATCGAGGTCGAGGTTTCGATTGACGAAGAGTTTGTCTACAGCCAACGTTCGGATGGTCTGGTCGTGGCTACACCCACAGGCTCGACGGCGTACGCCCTGTCGGCTGGGGGCCCCATCCTGCACCCTACTCTGGATGCCATCGCCTTGGTGCCCATCTGTCCGCACACCTTCTCGGCTCGACCGATCGCGGTCAATGGGGATTCCCATGTGGAAATCCGCATCGTGTTTGCCGATGACAGCCGGGTGCATTTTGACGGGCAACGCTATGCCGACCTGAAAATGGGCGACCGGGTGCAGATCTATCGTGCGGTGAAACCTGTGACCCTGCTGCATCCTCTGAATCACAGCTACTATTCGACCCTGAGGCAAAAGCTGCATTGGGGACATCAGCTCTAGGGATTTCCGATGCTACGCAACATCAGCCTGCGTGACTTCATTCTGGTGGAGCAACTGGACGTCGATTTCCAGCCGGGACTGACTGTGCTGACCGGTGAGACGGGTGCGGGCAAGTCTCTATTGGTGGATGCCCTGGCGCTGGCCCTGGGCGCCCGTGGCGAAGCGGGGATGATCCGGCAGGGCGCAGAGCGGGCGGAAATCAGCGCCGAATTCGATGTGAGCAGGCAGCCCGAGTGCCGCGCCTGGCTGGATGAAGCCGGACTGGCCGCGGAGCCCGGCGAGTGCTTGCTGAGACGGGTTATCGATGCGGGAGGGCGGTCGCGTGCTTTCATCAACGGTTCCGCCGTCACGCTTACCCAACTCAAGCAGATCGGCGACCTGCTGGTGGATATACACGGCCAGCACGCGCATCACGCGCTGCTTAGAACCGACGTACAGCGCAATCTGCTCGACAGCTATGGCGGCGCTGAAGCAACTCTGCAACAGGTAGGACAAACCTGGCGGACATGGAAGACGGCGCGCAGCCGTCTCGAGGAAGCCCATACCCTGGGGCGCGAACGGGCCATGGAGCGGGAGGCCTTGACGGCTGCGTTGGCCGATCTGCTGCCAGCACGAACCGACATCGAAGCATGGAACGAACTTCAGGCCGAGCATAGCCGACTGTCGCATGGCACGGCACTTATGGAGGGATGTGCGGAGACCTTGGCGTCGCTGGACGAGAGCGATGATCCCGTATTGTCCCGTCTGGCTGTCATGCAGCATCGCATGGGCGAACTGGCTGGCTACGACCCGGCGCTTGCGCCAATCGGCGAATTGATGGCGTCTGGCCAGACTTTATTGAGTGAAGCGGTTCACGAACTGCGGCGCTATGCCGATCGGCTGGGCGTCGATCCGGAGCGGCTGGCGGATCTGGATCGGCGCATGGGGGAAGTCCACCGCCTGTCGCGCAAGCACCGGCTGCCGCCCGAACAGTTGGTCGAGTTGATTCGGGATATGCAATCCCGCCTGGATGCCTTGAATCAGGCAGACGATGTAGAAGCGTTGCGGCGCTCAGAAGAATCGGCCGCAGCCAAGTACCGGGAGGTGGCAGGACAGCTGGGCCGACTGCGCAAACAAGCGGGCAAAGACCTGGCGCGCAGTGTTAACAGTGCCTTGTCCGAATTGGCGCTCGCCGATGGGCGCTTCGAAGTTCGCCTGCAGATCCTGGATGATCCCCGCGCTACAGGGTTGGAAGAGGTGGGATTCTTTGTTTCGACCCATAACGGTCTGCCTGCCGGGCCGCTGGACAAGATCGCTTCCGGCGGAGAGTTGTCGCGCATCAGTCTGGCCGTCCAGACTGCGATGTCGGGGCAGGCAGGCGTGCCGACATTGATCCTGGATGAAGTGGACGTCGGCATAGGTGGAGCGGTCGCCGAAGCGGTGGGCCGAAGGCTGGCACAGTTGGGCAAGTCCAAGCAGGTGCTGGTTGTCACCCACCTGCCCCAGGTTGCGTCCTGGGGTGATCAGCACCTTCAGGTCAGCAAGACCGTGGTGGATGACAAGGTGCAAAGCGGCATTCGGCCTCTGGACAACCGAGGAAGAGTGGAGGAAATCGCCCGCATGCTGGGGGGACAGGAAATCACGCCAACGACGCGCAGGCATGCGCAGGAGATGCTTGAACTGGCCGTAGATCGCTGAAAATGTTTGCCTACTTGCGTGGCCGATGTGGACAGTGATCCTTGATGCAGTCAGCGTAAATTTGCAGCGAATGATCGTGAATGGCAAACCCGCGCTGTTCGGCGATCTTGTTCTGGCGCTTTTCGATTTCGCTGTCGAGAAACTCTTCCACGCGACCGCATTGCAGGCAAACCAGGTGGTCGTGATGGTTGCCCTGATTCAACTCGAACACCGCCTTGTCAGAATCAAAATGATGGCGTATCAGCAGCCCAGCCTGTTCAAACTGGGTCAGGACCCGATATACCGTTGCAAGGCCGATATCATGGCCTTCGTCCGACAGCAGACGATAGACTTCCTCGGCCGTCATGTGGCGTTTTTCACTGTGCTCGAAAATGTCCAGAATTTTCAGGCGCGGCAGGGTGGCTTTGAGCCCGATGTTTTTCAGGTCGCTGGGGGCGCTCACGAAAGCGGCTCCGAACTGAGAAAGAAACTCAGTTATCATAGCGCTTTTCGACAAAGGCGTCCCTAACAAAATGCGGGTATGGTTCATCACCCTCACGCTGGCATTGCTCACGGCGTGTTCCACGACGCAACTGCCCATATCGCCGCATAAGATTGATGTGCAGCAAGGCAATGTCATCGACCAGGACGCTCTGGACAAGCTCAAACCGGGCCTGACCCGTTCGCAAGTCCGGTTTCTGCTTGGCACTCCCTTGATGGTTGACCCGTTTCGCGATAACCGGTGGGATTACGTGTACAACTACCGCAGTGCGGGCAAGCTCACGGCACAAACGCGCGTCACGCTGTTCTTTGACGGGGACGTGCTGAGCCGGTTCGAAACCGTCGGGCTGGACCAGCCGCACGCCACGACAGAAGCGCTTGCGAGCACGACCAAGGCCGAGCCGGTCCCGCCCGGGTCGGCGCTGCAAGTGCCTGAGACTCAATTAACCCAGAAGGCCGAGACGCAGGGAGCAGTGCCTGCGACTCCGATTGAAGCTGAGGCGACGACCCCGCCTTCATCTGATCGCAAGCCTGATCAGCAGGCGCAGGACCAGCACGCGACTCAAGCGGTCCCCACGCAAGTCAAACAAGCCGAGTTGCCGGCCTCACAGCCAACCGCGCTCAAGAAACGAGTGAAGGCCGCGAAGAAACCTGCGACAGCGACAGCCCGGCATCGGGTTCCGACCAGCGTGGTGCCCCCCCTGGAGCCCTTGGCATCCATGCCGGCAAACAAGCGGGTGGGAAATTCTCCTCCTCAGGCTGTGGCCTTGAAAAGCGAATCGAATGTCAGCGAGTTGAAGCCCGATGTGATGCCGGAATTTCCGCGGACCACGGCCGCCTCGGACGCGGAGGCCCCGGTGCTGGCAGCGCTCAAGTCCTGGGCCAAGGCTTGGTCGGACCGGGATGAAGAAGCCTATTTTTCCGCTTATGCAAGCGGTTTCAAACCCTCGGGCGGGATTGACAAAGCCGAGTGGGAAAAGCGCCGCCGCCTGCTGTTTAATTTGTCCAAGAAGATCGAGGTGCGAGTCGATTCCCCTGTCGTGGAATTTCCTGCTGAAGGGCGCGCGCTGATTACCTTCAATCAGTTCTACCGCTCCGCCACCTATCAGGACACGGTGGTCAAACAACTAATTATGGGTCTTCAGGACGGCCGCTGGCTGATCATGGAGGAAAGGGTGTTGCAGATTTCGCACGGCAGGAAGAAGAAATGAGCGCGTTGCATATCGTCATTTCCGGTGTGTCAGGTCGCATGGGGCACGCCCTGCTTGAGGCCGTGGAAGAGGATGCAGGCTGTGTTCTACATGGTGCCCTGGATCGTCCGGATAGTCCTGCTGTTGGGCAGAGTACATTCATGCAGAATGGCAAGAGCTTGGTGCGCATTACGGATGACCCGGCTGTGGCACTCAAGGGTGCAGATGTGCTGGTGGACTTTACCCGGCCCCAGGCCACGCTTGCCTATCTGGACGCTTGCTGCAATGCCAGGGTCAATCTGGTTATCGGCACTACTGGTTTCGACGCGGCAGGCAAGGCTGCTATCGAGACCGCAGCAAGAGACATCGGCATCGTGTTCGCTCCCAATTTCAGCGTTGGTATCAACCTGCTCCTGAAACTGGCCGAAACGGCGTCACGTGTGTTGAACGAAGGCTTTGACATCGAAATCATCGAGGCCCATCACCGGCACAAGGTGGACGCGCCATCCGGCACCGCGCTTGGCATCGGCCAAGCTGTGGCCACCGCATTGGGGCGCGATCTCAAGGCCTGCGCGGTGTATGGCCGCGAGGGCGTCACTGGCGCGCGCCCCCCGGACAGCATAGGCTTTGCCACCATACGCGGCGGCGATATCGTTGGCGACCACACGCTGCTGTTCGCGGGCATTGGTGAGCGCGTCGAACTCACGCACAAGGCCAGCAGCCGTGCCACCTTTGCCCAGGGCGCCCTGCGCGCCGCCAAATGGCTGCGTGGCAGGGAACCTGGCCTGTATGACATGCGTGACGTGCTGAATCTGAAATAGGTTGGAGCGATGAACAAAGTGAAGGTCTACAGCACCGGTAGCTGCCCAGTCTGCGTAAAGGCCAAAGCCTTTCTGGACAAGCGTGGAATTGCCTACGATGAGGTTCGCATCGATCTGGATCGCGCGGCCTTGCGGGAGTTCTCCGTGGTGACCAACGGCGCTCGCACAGTGCCGCAAATCGTGGTGGATGGGAAGTGTATCGGCGGGTTTACCGAGCTCACCGAACTGCACATGGATGGCGGATTGGATCATCTGCTGCCTCGAATGTGAGCCTTCGGCGGCGAGGCATGGTGCCTCGCACGTGCTTTCGATGACGACTTGAGGTTCAGCGAGCGAAGCTGCGCACTGGCGTTTTGCCCTTACCTCCCATCCAAGGTATAATTCACCTTCAATTCGGGCGCGTCGGAGCCTTTCCGTTTGGCCCTGTCTCACGATACCCTGCAAAAATTGGAGTTTCCTGTGCCCAAGGCCCAGCCTGCCCTTCTTGCGCTTGCCGACGGTTCGGTGTTTCGCGGCCTATCCATCGGCTCCGACGGCTTAACGACCGGCGAGGTGGTGTTCAACACCGCGCTCACCGGATATCAGGAAATTCTCACCGATCCATCCTATTCCCGCCAGATCGTC
This sequence comes from uncultured beta proteobacterium, assembly GCA_963782495.1. GTDB lineage: Bacteria > Pseudomonadota > Gammaproteobacteria > Burkholderiales > Thiobacillaceae > DASQBT01. Next base: position 77,049 of record CAWAJU010000010.1, read on the forward strand.
ACGCTGACCTATCCGCACATTGGCAACTATGGAATCAATGCCGAAGACTTGGAAGCCGAATCCATTCATGCCGCGGGCCTGGTGGTGCGCGATGTGCCCCGGCTGTATTCCAACTTCCGCGCCAGCCAGTCACTGAGCACCTACCTCATTAGCCAGAATATTGTTGCGATTGCCGACATTGACACGCGCCGCTTGACGCGCATCCTGCGCGAGAAGGGCGCCCAGAGCGGCTGCATCATGGCAGGACGGATCGATGAGGCAGAGGCCATGGCGCAGGCGCGAGCATTCCCCGGATTGGCAGGCATGGACCTGGCGCAGGTGGTGACCTGCAACCGGGTGCATGCCTGGGAAGAAGGCGAATGGAGACTTGGCAAGGGCTATGTGCCCCGTGGTCAGGACCGTTTCCACGTGGTGGCGTACGACTATGGGGTCAAGCGCAATATCCTGCGCATGCTCGCTTCGCGCGGCTGCCGTCTGACGGTGGTGCCGGCCAGGACCTCGGCCGAAGAAGTGTTGGACATGAATCCCGATGGCGTGTTTCTCTCCAACGGTCCCGGAGACCCTGAGCCGTGCGATTACGCGATCAGTGCGATAGGCGACATCGTGAAGAGAAGAGTGCCGACCTTCGGCATCTGTCTGGGACATCAACTCTTGGCCCTGGCTTCCGGTGCGAAGACGCTGAAAATGAAATTCGGTCATCATGGCGCAAACCATCCAGTGAAGGACCTGGAGCTGGGCCGCGTGGCGATCACCAGCCAAAACCACGGCTTTGCAGTGGATGCCGCTACTTTGCCCGGCAATCTCAAGCCCACGCATATTTCGCTGTTCGATGGTAGCTTGCAGGGCATGGCGCGCACCGACGCGCCCGCGTTTTCCTTCCAGGGCCACCCCGAAGCGAGTCCTGGCCCGCATGACGTAAGTTACCTATTCGACCGCTTCATATCGATGATGGAAGAGAAACACTGCTGAGATGCCAAAAAGAACCGACATCCACAGCATCCTCATCATCGGCGCCGGACCCATCATCATTGGCCAGGCATGCGAGTTCGACTATTCCGGCGCGCAGGCCTGCAAGGCGCTGAAGGAAGAGGGCTACAAGGTCATCCTGGTCAACTCCAACCCGGCCACGATCATGACCGATCCGGAGATGGCGGACGTAACCTATATCGAGCCGATTACGTGGCAGGTGGTGGCCAAGATCATCGAAAAGGAACGCCCCGATGCCTTGTTGCCGACCATGGGTGGGCAGACCGCGCTGAACTGCGCGCTCGACCTGGCCAAGCATGGCGTTCTCGACCAGTACGGCGTGGAGATGATCGGCGCCAGGAAGGAAGCGATCGACAAGGCCGAGGACCGCGAGAAATTCAAGCAGGCGATGACTCGGATCGGTCTTGGTTCGGCGCGCTCCGGCATTGCCCACAGTCTGGAAGAAGCCAAGCAGGTGCAGGCCGGCCTTGGCTTTCCAGTCATCATCCGTCCGTCGTTCACCATGGGCGGAACCGGTGGCGGCATTGCCTATCACATGGACGAATTCGTCGAAATATGCAACCGCGGCCTTGAAGCCTCGCCGACTCACGAATTGCTGATCGAGGAATCGCTGATCGGCTGGAAAGAATACGAGATGGAAGTGGTGCGTGACCGCAAGGACAACTGCATCATTGTCTGCTCGATCGAGAACGTTGATCCCATGGGAGTGCATACCGGCGATTCGATCACGGTGGCGCCGGCGCAGACCCTGACCGACAAGGAATACCAGATCATGCGCGACGCCTCGCTGGCGGTGCTGCGTGAGATCGGCGTCGATACCGGCGGGTCAAATGTGCAGTTTTCCACCAATCCGGCAGATGGCCGCATGGTGGTGATAGAGATGAATCCGCGCGTATCGCGCTCGTCGGCGCTCGCCTCCAAGGCCACCGGTTTCCCAATTGCCAAGGTCGCGGCCAAGCTGGCAGTCGGCTATACGCTGGACGAACTGGCCAACGACATTACTGGAGGCGCCACACCTGCTTCATTCGAGCCATCGATTGACTACGTCGTCACCAAGATCCCTCGTTTTGCCTTCGAGAAATTTCCCCAGGCAAACAGCCGCCTGACCACTCAGATGAAGTCAGTCGGAGAAGTCATGGCTATCGGTCGTACTTTCCAGGAATCGCTGCAAAAGGCATTGCGCGGCCTTGAGGTCGGGGCGGACGGGCTGGACGAGAAAACCGGCGACAAGGACGTGATCGAGGCCGAACTGGGCGACCCCGGTGCCGAGCGCATCTGGTACGTGGCCGACGCCTTCCGCATCGGCATGACACTGGAGCAGATTCATACCCAAACCCGCATCGATCCCTGGTTCCTGCACATGATCCAAGAACTCATCGAAACCGAAAGTGAACTGAAACTGCGGACGCTTGCCGATCTTGACCGGGAGACATTGTGGCGGCTCAAGCGAAAGGGCTTTTCCGATCGGCGCCTTGGCAAGCTGTTAGCTGTCGATCAACACGCAGTGCGCGCGCGCCGCTGGCAACTGGGCGTGCATCCGGTATACAAGCGCGTGGATACCTGCGCAGCGGAATTCGCTACGCCGACCGCTTACATGTACTCGACTTATGAAGAAGAGTGCGAGGCTGACCCCACCGCAAGAAAGAAAATCATGGTGTTGGGGGGCGGGCCGAACCGCATTGGCCAAGGCATCGAGTTCGATTACTGTTGCGTGCATGCTGCACAGGCCATGCGCGAGGACGGATACGAGACCATTATGGTCAACTGCAACCCGGAAACCGTGTCGACCGACTACGATACCTCCGACCGCCTGTATTTTGAACCGCTGACGCTAGAAGACGTGCTCGAAATCGTGCGGGTGGAAAAGCCTGTGGGCGTAATCGTGCAGTACGGCGGGCAGACGCCGCTCAAACTGGCGCGCGATCTGGAAAAGAACGGTGTGCCCATCATTGGCACTACGCCGGACATGATCGATGCAGCCGAGGACCGCGAGCGCTTCCAACAAATGTTGCACAAGCTGGGCTTGAAGCAGCCGCCCAACCGCACCGCGCGCGCGCCCGAACAGGCTCTGGCACTGGCTGAAGAAATTGGCTACCCGCTGGTAGTGAGGCCCTCTTACGTGTTGGGTGGACGCGCAATGGAAATCGTGCGCGAGGAAGCCGATCTCAAGCGCTACATGACCGAAGCGGTGAAAGTTTCGAATGATTCGCCTGTACTTCTAGACTGTTTTCTCGATGACGCAATCGAAGTCGATGTGGACGCATTATCCGATGGCAAGGACGTATTGATCGGCGGCATCATGCAGCACATCGAGCAGGCCGGCGTGCATTCAGGCGATTCGGCGTGCTCGCTGCCGCCCTATAGCCTGTCGCGCGCCATCCAGGACGAACTGCGAGTCCAGACCGTGGCCATGGCGAAAGCGCTGAACGTAATAGGCCTGATGAATGTGCAATTCGCCATTCAGGGTAAGACCATTTACGTGCTGGAAGTGAACCCGCGCGCCTCGCGCACCGTTCCCTTCGTTTCCAAGGCCATCGGTGTCCCCTTGGCCAAGGTGGCAGCGCGCTGCATGGCCGGGCAAAGCCTGGTCAGCCAGAACATGACGCATGAGCGCATTCCGCCCTATTTCTCTGTGAAAGAAGCGGTGTTCCCATTCCGCAAGTTTCCAGGCGTGGACCCAATGTTGGGTCCGGAGATGAAATCCACAGGCGAAGTCATGGGAGTGGGCGACACCTTCGCGGAGGCCTTCGTCAAGTCCCAGATTGGCGCCGGTGAAACGCTGCCGGCGAAAGGTAAAGTGTTCATCAGCGTGCGGACGATCGACCGGCCGCAAGCAGCCGAATTGGCAAAGGGTTTTTACGATCTTGGTTTCCAGGTCCTCGCAACGCGTGGCACCGGCCAGGCGATAGGCGAAGCCGGTACGCCGGTAACCATCGTCAACAAGGTCACAGAAGGCCGGCCCAACATCGTGGACATGATCAAGAACAATGAGGTCGTTCTTATCATCAATGTGGTGGACGATAAACGCGCGGTGAAGGATTCCTATTCCATACGCGCGGAGGCGCTGGCGCGACGCGTGGCCTATTTCACCACGCTTGCGGGAGCCAGGGCTGCGTGCATGGGGTTGGCGCATTCCAGCGAATTGCAGGTGTATCCCTTGCAGTCCTTACACCTGAGAATGCAGCAAGGGGGAACGCAGTGAGCAAAGTACCATTAACCGTCAAGGGCGCGGAAAGCCTCAAGGCCGAGTTGCATAACCTCAAGACTGTGCAGCGTCCGACGGTCATCCAGGCCATTGCCGAGGCGCGCGCGCACGGCGACCTGTCGGAAAACGCCGAGTATGACGCGGCCAAGGAGCGGCAAGGCTTCATCGAGGGGCGCATCAAGGACATCGAAGGCAAGCTTTCCCATGCTCAGGTGATCAACCCCGCCGAACTGGACGCGGATGGCCGCATCGTGTTCGGCGCCACAGTGGAGCTGGAAGATCTCGATACGGGTGATTCCGTCACCTATCAGATCGTCGGGGATGACGAGGCGGATATCAAGCTGGGCAAGGTTTCCGTGTCGTCACCGATAGCCCGCGCCCTCATTGGCAAGCACGCGGGTGACACGGCGCACGTTCAGGCACCAGCCGGGGTGCGGGAGTATGAAGTGCTGGATGTCAGGTACGAGTGATGAAGCACATCACGGATGGCCTGGCTTCACTCTTGTTGGTGTTTTGGGTGGGCGGCCTTTGGGCCATCGGCTACATTGCCGCCCCCAGCCTGTTTTCCAGTCTGGCAGACCGCCAACTGGCCGGCAATCTGGCGGGGGAATTATTCAAGTGGATTGCTTGGGTCGGCATCGGCGCCGGTCTATACTTGCTGGCCTACCGCGTTGGGCGCGACGGATTTCAGGCGCTGAAGCTGGGTTTCTTCTGGATCGTGCTGGTAATGTTGTTGCTGACCCTGGGACAACATTTCGGCATCCAGCCCATCATGCAGGCGCTCAAGCAGCAGGCCTTGCCCGAGGCGGTCATGCAAAGTGCATTTCGCAACCGGTTTGCCGCGTGGCATGGGGTATCCAGCATCGTGTATCTGATGCAAAGCCTGCTGGGGGCTTGGCTGATCTGGCGCCAGGGCCTAGCGCGGTAGCGCGATGCCAAGCTTTTCGGACGGCCGATAAATGACCAGTATCTTTCCGATCCGCTGCACCGGCGCAGCGGATAGCTTGGCGCAAACTTCTGCAAGCCAGGCTTCCCGGGTGTCGCGCTCATCGGATGCGGCCTTGACCTTGATCAGCTCATGGCTGGTCAGGGCGCGGTCGATTTCCTTCAGCACTGCATCGGTCAGACCCTTGTCGCCGATCATGGCCACCGGTTGTCTGTTATGGGCGAGGCCTTTCAGGAATTGGCGCTGGGTCGGGGTAAGCTTGATCATTGGATAGGCGGACTCAATAAGCCGGGCATTTTAGCCGATGAAACGATCTAGGACGAGCAGACCCTGGTGGCTGGACCGCCATGTGCACGATCCGTACGTCAAACGCGCACAGCAGGAGGGCTACCGCTCCCGTGCAGCCTATAAGCTGCTCGGGTTGGATGAAAGGGATCACTTTCTGCGGCCTGGGATGACCGTGGTGGACTTGGGCGCTGCGCCGGGTGGCTGGTGCCAGGTGGCGGCAAATAAGACCGGTGCAAGGGGCAGGGTGATCGGCATTGACTTGCTGGACATGGCTCCGGTGCCCGGGGTCGAGTTCATACGCGGAGATTTTGCCGACGCCGCCGGGTGGGGCCAAGTTGCAGAGGCGCTCAAGGGAGGCAAGGCCGACCTTGTTTTAAGCGATATGGCCCCCAACTTCTCCGGGGTGGCGACAGTGGATCTCGCCCGGCATTATGGCCTTGCCGAGCTGGCGCTGGAATTTGCTTTGCGTTGCCTGCAACCCGAAGGGACATTTGTCGTCAAAGTATTTCAGGGGTTGGGGTTTGAAGATTATCTGCGCCAGGTGAAGACTAGTTTTCGTCTCGTAGCGGTCCGCAAGCCGGATGCCTCACGTGACGAAAGCCGAGAAAATTTTCTCGTGGCACGCGGCCTAGTCAAGTCATCTGCGCAGGCTTAGAATGAGTCCAAAGTGGGCGTCAAGCCTAACGTAAGGAGTAATAGTGAACAATCTTGCCAAGAACATCGCCATTTGGGTCATCATCGCGGTGGTGCTGATGACGGTGTTCAACCAGTTGGGCATGCACCAGGCCAGTCAGTCCCAAGTACCCTATTCCCAGTTCATGGAGGAAGTGAAGAATGGGGAGATTGCCAAGGTCACCATTGAAGGCAATGTGATCAAGGGCTTGCGCACCGACAACCGGCCGTTCACCAGCTATACGCCGAACGATCCCTGGCTGGTGTCCGATCTGTTGAAGAACAATGTTTCGGTCGAGGCCAAGCCGGAAGAGCAACCGTCCATGCTGATGAGTATTTTCATCTCCTGGTTTCCCATGTTGCTGCTGATCGGTGTTTGGGTGTTTTTCATGCGCCAAATGCAGGGCGGCGGCCGTGGCGGGGCGTTTTCCTTTGGCAAGAGCCGGGCCCGCATGCTCGACGACACTAACAACCAGGTGACCTTTGCGGATGTGGCTGGATGCGACGAGGCAAAGGAAGAAGTCTCTGAATTGGTGGACTTCCTCAAGGATCCCTCCAAGTTCCAGAAACTAGGTGGCCGGATTCCGCGCGGCGTATTGATGGTGGGCAGCCCGGGGACGGGCAAGACCTTGCTTGCTCGGGCAATCGCCGGGGAAGCCAAGGTCCCGTTCTTTTCGATCTCTGGTTCCGATTTCGTCGAGATGTTTGTCGGTGTCGGTGCAGCCCGCGTGCGGGACATGTTCGAGCAGGCCAAGAAACATGCACCCTGCATCATCTTTATTGATGAAATCGACGCGGTGGGCCGACAGCGCGGCGCAGGCCTGGGCGGTGGCAACGATGAGCGTGAGCAAACCTTGAACCAGTTGCTGGTCGAGATGGACGGCTTCGAAGGTACCGCTGGCGTGATTGTGATTGCCGCCACCAACCGGCCTGACGTGCTGGATCCGGCCCTGATGCGGCCTGGCCGATTTGACCGCCAAGTGGTGGTGCCGCTGCCCGATATTCGCGGCCGCGAGCAGATTCTCATGGTGCACATGCGCAAGGTACCAATCGCACCGGACGTGAAAGCCGACATCATTGCGCGTGGAACGCCCGGATTCTCCGGCGCCGATCTGGCCAACCTGGTAAATGAGGCGGCGCTGTTCGCCGCGCGCGCCAACAAGCGCCTGGTCGACATGGAGGATTTCGAGCGTGCCAAGGACAAGATCATCATGGGCGCCGAACGCAGATCCATGGTCATGCCGGAAGAAGAACGCCGTAACACCGCCTACCATGAGTCCGGTCACGCGATCGTGGCACGCAAGCTGGACAAGACGGATCCGGTCCATAAAGTGACCATCATTCCGCGCGGCCGGGCATTGGGCGTGACCATGCAGTTGCCGACCGAGGATCGCTACAGCATGGACCAGGAGCAGCTGATGCAAAACATCGCAGTCTTGTTCGGCGGCCGGGTGGCGGAGGAATTATTCATGAGTCACATGACCACGGGCGCGTCCAACGACTTCCAGCGCGCGACGGATCTCGCACGTCGGATGGTGACCGAGTGGGGCATGTCCGAAGCCTTGGGCCCCATGGTGTATGGGGAGAACGAGGGCGAGGTCTTCCTGGGACGGTCCATTACCACGCACAAGAATGTGAGTGAAGCCACCATGCAGAAGGTTGACGCGGAAATCCGCCGCATCATCGACCAGCAATATGCGCTTGCCAGAAAGATTCTGGAAGAGAACCGCGACAAGGTTGAGGTCATGGCCAAAGCCTTACTCGATTGGGAAACCATCGATGCCGATCAGATCAGCGACATCATGGCAGGACTGCCGCCGCGCTCGCCTAAGCCGGCCGCTGTCCAGCCTGCTCCATCAGGCGGCGGTGATAAGCCATCGGCACCGGCGCCCACCACCCAGCCAGCTCAAGAGGCATAATCAAAGGGCCCTGCGGGGCCCTTGTCTTTACTCCATAGCGTCGTGTCTACACTTCAGGCAGGTAAGTATCAGCTGGGCCTGTCCCGTCCACTGATTATGGGAGTCGTGAACGTCACACCGGATTCATTTTCGGATGGGGGAAATCTGCGTACTTCTGAAGCGGTTATTGCCCATGCGCTCAACTTGCGTGAGCAGGGTGCCGATATACTGGATATTGGCGGGGAATCCACGCGCCCTGGAGCGGCTGTGGTCGATCCTGAAACGGAATGGCGTCGAATCGCGCCGGTGCTGGAAGCGCTCGTGGCAGCCGACGTGCCGGTTTCGGTCGATACGCGCAAACCGGTGGTCATGCAGGCGGCGATCGCTTCGGGTGCGGCCATGATCAACGACGTGGAAGCCCTATGTACGCCTGGAGCGGTGGAAATAGTGGCGCGTGGAAATACTGCGGTGTGCCTGATGCATATGCAGGGCCAGCCCCAGACCATGCAAGTCCATCCGACCTATGGAGATGTGGTGGGTGAAGTGGGCGCCTTTCTCGCTAGTCGGGTTGAAGCTTGCGAGCAGGCTGGAATCAACCGGGATCGTATCGTGGTGGATCCGGGTTTTGGCTTCGGCAAGAACCTGGAACATAATCTGGCGCTATTGCGGCACTTGGACAGCTTGCTGCAACTGCGCGTTCCGGTATTGGTCGGTCTTTCGCGCAAGACCATGCTTGGGAGTCTGACCGGTTCGCCCGTTGACCGGCGGGAATATGCAGGGGTCGCAGCGAATTTGCTGGCGATTGCCAGAGGGGCAAGCATCGTGCGCGTACATGATGTCGCAGCCATGCGCGACGCTCTGTCGATTTGGAATGCAGTAGAAGGAGAACGCTGAAAGTGGCACGCAAGTTCTTTGGTACGGATGGGATTCGCGGGCGGGTGGGCAAGGCGCCCATCACGCCTGAGTTCGTGATGCATTTGGGTTATGCCGCAGGCAAGGTGTTGGCGGGTGACAGGGAAGGTCTGGCAGCGGATGAGCGCCCGACTGTGCTGATCGGCAAAGACACGCGCATTTCCGGTTATTTGCTGGAAACGGCCCTTCAGGCCGGCCTGATGGCAGCCGGGGTAAACGTGCAACTCACCGGCCCACTGCCTACGCCGGCGGTGGCCTATCTGACCCGGGCCTTGCGTTTGCAGGCGGGCGTGGTGATTTCGGCTTCGCACAATCCGTTCGAGGACAATGGCATCAAGTTCTTTTCGGCCAACGGACAGAAACTGCCCGACCATACCGAACAGGCAATCGAGGCGTTGCTGGAACACCCCCTGGATACGGTGCCGGCAAGGCAACTCGGGCGCGCCCGGCGGATCGAGGACGCCGCCGCCCGTTACATCGAATTCTGCAAGAGCACCTTCCCCTTCGATAGGGACCTGCGTGGCTTGAAGCTGGTAGTGGATTGCGCGCACGGCGCCACTTATCACGTGGCGCCTCACGTGTTGCACGAACTCGGCGCGGAGGTTATTTCCATTGGTGCTGCGCCCAACGGATTCAATATCAACCTTGAATGTGGCGCCACGTACACGGGGACGCTCACTGCCGCAGTCATGGAACACCAGGCCGACTTTGGCATCTCGCTGGATGGCGACGGCGACCGGTTGATGATGGCAGATCGGGATGGCCGCATCTTTGATGGCGATCAACTGGTTTATGCGATCGCTCGGCACCGTATGGAATCCGGCTACATGAAAGGTGGCGTGGTGGGCACGCTGATGACCAACCTGGGGATGCAACACGCGCTGGAACGGATGGAAATACCTTTCGCACGCGCCAAGGTAGGTGACCGCTATGTATTGGAACTGCTGCATCAAAAGGGCTGGCAATTGGGCGGAGAGACTTCTGGCCACATTCTCTGCCTGGACAAGCACACCACAGGCGATGGCATTATCTCCGCCTTGCAGGTGCTTCATGCGTTGCGCGACAGCAAGGTCAGTCTGGCGGAATATACCCGCGATCTGTCGCTCTACCCCCAAGTGCTGATCAACGTGCCGATCGCGAGGCGTATCGACCTGAATGCGACGTCACCAGTAAGGGAAGCAGAGGAGCAGGCGCGTGCAGATATGGGGGACGGCGGTCGTGTCGTGTTGCGACCGTCCGGAACGGAGCCCTTGATCCGCGTAATGGTTGAGAGCGCATCCGAATCGAAAGCCCGGAAATGGGCTGAGCATATCGCCGAGTCCGTGAAACAGGCCGCGGCTTGAGGCTAGCACGCGAAAAAGAGGGGACGGTTTGGCCGGCCCATTTTGTCCTCTGTTTTGAGTTTAGCCAAACTTGCCGGTGATGTAATCTTCCGTGGCCTTCTGCTTGGGGTTGGTGAAGATGATATCGGTCTTGCCAAACTCGATCAGTTCGCCGATATACATATAGGCGGTGAAATCGGAAACCCGCGCGGCCTGTTGCATATTGTGGGTCACGATGACGATGGTGTAGTCGGACTTGAGTTCGTAGACCAGCTCCTCGATCTTGGCGGTGGAAATGGGGTCCAGGGCCGAGGTGGGTTCGTCCAGCAGCACGACATCAGGTTTGACCGCCACACTGCGGGCAATGCAGAGGCGCTGCTGCTGGCCGCCTGACAGGGACAGGCCGCTTTGTCCAAGGACGTTCTTGACTTCTTCCCATAGCGCGGCCTTCTTCAGGGCCCACTCCACACGGTCATCCATCTCGGAGCGCGACAGTCGTTCGTAGAGTTTCACGCCGAAAGCAATGTTGTCGTAAATCGACATGGGGAAGGGAGTGGGCTTCTGGAATACCATGCCGATCCTTGCCCTCAGCAGATTCACGTCCATCCCCTTGTCGAGTACGTTCTTGCCGTCCAGTAACAACTCTCCCGTGGCAGTTTGACCGGGATAGAGGTCGTACATCCGGTTAAAGGTGCGCAACAATGTGGATTTGCCGCAACCGGAAGGGCCGATAAAGGCCGTCACCTGTTTTTCCGGAATGTCCAGGTTGACATCCTTCAATGCGCGAAACTTGCCGTAAAAGAAATTGAAATTACGCGTGCTGATCTTTGTTGGATTGGGTGTCATGGCAAGTTTGGGTGGGTTTATAGCATGGTCTTCTGCCGGAACAACACCCGGGCAAGGATGTTCAAACCGAGTACTGCAAGGGTGATGAGCAGGGCACCGGCCCAGGCCAGCTTCTGCCAGTCTTCATAGGGACTCATGGCAAACTGGAAAATGACGACCGGGAGATTGGCCATCGGAGCGTTCATGTTGCTGCTGAAGAACTGGTTGTTCAGCGCGGTGAACAGCAGGGGCGCGGTTTCTCCGCTGATGCGGGCCACTGCCAGCAGAATACCGGTAATGACTCCGGCGCGGGAAGCGCGCAAGGTCACCTGCAAGACGATCTTCCATTGCGGCGCACCCAGCGCGGCGGCCGCTTCACGCAGGCTGTTGGGCACCAATATCAGCATGTTTTCCGTGGTGCGGATCACGACAGGGATTACGATTAGGGACAGGGCGAGCGCACCGGCCCAACCCGCGAAATGCCCCACTTGCATTACATACAGCGCATAGATGAACAGGCCGACCACAATGGAGGGGGCGGAGAGCAGGATGTCGTTAATGAAGCGAGTGGTCGGAGCCAGCCAGCCGCGCTGGCCATATTCTGCCAGATAGATTCCCGCCATGATCCCGACCGGAGTGCCGATCAAGGTGCCCAGCGTGGTCATCAGGAGGCTGCCCATGATGGGGTTGAGCAGGCCGCCGCTGGAGCCGGGTGGCGGCGTCATTTGGGTAAAGACTGCCAGATTGATGCCGCCAATCCCAGCCTTGAACAGCGTGATCAGGATCCAGGCCAGCCAGAACAGGCCGAAGCCCATGGCCGCCAGGGACATGGTCAGGTTGAAAGCATTGATCAGACGGCGCTTTGCATATAGCGTGTTCATGTACCCTTGCCCTCTTTCTTGGCCAGTTGCAGCAACAGAAGCTTGGACAGGGAGAGCACCACGAAGGTAATGAAGAACAGGATCAAGCCCAGTTCAATTAGGGATGCGGTATACAGCTTGCCGACTGCCTCGGTGAACTCGTTGGCAAGGGCGGAGGCGATGGTGTTGCCGGGCAACAGTAGGGATCTATTCAGCTCATGGGCATTTCCGATCACGAAAGTGACCGCCATGGTTTCCCCCAGGGCGCGTCCCAGGCCCAGCATGACGCCGCCGATTACGCCCACACGCGTATAGGGCAGCACAATGTGGCTGACGACCTCCCAGGTCGTTGCGCCCACCCCGTAAGCGGATTCCTTCAGCATGGGTGGTACGATCTCGAACACATCTCGCATCACCGAAGCGATGAACGGAATCACCATGATCGCGAGGATGAGGCTCGCGGTCAGCATGCCGATGCCCAGGGGCGGACCCTGAAGAAAAGGCCCCAATCCAGGCACCGTGCCCAAATGGTCGTTGATCCAGGGCTCTGCGTTGTCGGCAAACCAGGGGGCGAAAATGAACAGGCCCCACATGCCATATATGATGCTCGGGATGCCGGCCAGAAGTTCCACCGCCACGCCCAGCGGGCGCTTGAGCCAGCGCGGCGAGAGTTCCGTGAGGTAGAGCGCGATGCCAAAACTGACCGGTATGCCGATCAGCAGCGCGATGAATGAGGTGACCAGGGTCCCGACTATGGGGACCAGTGCGCCAAACTCTTCAGTCACCGGGTTCCACACGTCAGTGTAGAGAAATTTCAGGCCGAAGTGCTTGATGCTGGGCAAACTGCCGATGACCAGGGTGACAAGGATGGCGCCAAGCAGAACTAGCACCAGCAAGGCGAACCCCCGGGTGGTATTGCGGAACAAAACATCATAGAACTGCTGCCTGCCGGGATTGACGGGCGAAATCTTGTCGGCCATGACGGCGTGGCTTTCAGGAAGGCTGGTGGAAAGTTCCATGGGAATGAGAGCGCTTTTCAGCAGCCTTCCGACCGCATAGTCGCGGCCGGAAGTTCAGTTATGCAAAGTTTGGAGAAATCACTTCCAAATGTGGTTCGCTGAAGAATCCATAATGTTACGGGTCCAGCTGGTCTTGATCAACTTTACCACCGGGTCAGGCATCGGAATGTAGTCGAGATCCGCGGCCATCTTGTCCCCATTCTCATAAGCCCACTTGAAAAAATTGAGCACGTCCTTCGCGCGGGCAGGATCCTGCTGGAACTTGTGCATGAGGATGAAGGTGGCGCCGCTGATGGGCCAACTGTCCTTGCCGGGTTCATCGGTGAGGATCTCATAAAAGCCTCTGTTCATGTCCCACTTGGCATTGGCTGCAGCGGCCTTGAAGCTTGCTTCCGTGGGAGAGACGTAGTTGCCTTCTCGGTTCTCCAGCATGGCATTAGTCATCTTGTTCTGCAGAGCGTAAGCAAATTCGACGTAGCCGATCGAGCCTTTGATGCGCTGGACATATTGCGCCACGCCTTCGTTGCCCTTGCCGCCCACGCCAGTAGGCCACTGGACGGAAGTGTTTTCACCGACTTTGCTCTTCCACTCGGGGCTGACCTTGGACAGGTAATTGGTGAAAATGAAAGTGGTACCGGATCCATCCGAACGATGCACGACGGAAATAGCTTGATCAGGCAAGGCTACCCCCGGGTTCAAGGCCACGATCGCCGGGTCATTCCACTTCTTGATGTTGTTCAGGAATATGTCGGCCAAGACTTTGGCGCTCAGCTTGATCTGTCCGGCCTCGATGCCGGGCAAATTGTAAACAGGGACCACGCCGCCCATCACAGTGGGAAACTGGGTCATGCCAGCTTCCTTCAGGTCTTCGGGCTTGAGGGGCATATCCGAGGCGCCGAAATCAACAGTGCGAGCCTTGATCTGTTTGATCCCGCCGCCGGAACCGATGGACTGGTAGTTCATCCCGATGCCGGTCTGCTTCTTGTACGCATCCGCCCATTTGGCGTAGATGGGGTAGGGGAAAGTGGCGCCAGCGCCGGTAATGTCGGCGGCCTGGGCGAATGGGGCGGCAGCCAAAATCAGACTGGCGGCTGCGGAAATGATCACACGTTTGAAATTCATGGGAATTCTCCTTTAGGTTGTCTAGGCAGACAGGGGCATGCTACTGGGCAAATATGACGTAAATGTGACAAACGCTTTACAGTGCTGCCTGCTGTCGGTTGACCGGCGACCGCCAGGGCCTTAAAATTCAACGCTTTTGTGTTCGGGGATGTGTCATGAGGCGAAAACTGGTTGCCGGCAACTGGAAAATGCACGGCAGCCTGGCAGACAACGCTGCCCTGCTGGCCGGCATCAAGACAGGCCTGAGAGATGGGACAGGGGCAGATGTCGCGGTCTGCGGTCCCTATCCCTACTTGGCCCAGCTCCAGGCGACGTTGTCGACGACCCAAATCGCCTGGGGTGCCCAGAACATGTCCGAGCACGCCAAAGGTGCCTACACGGGGGAAGTCTCCGCCGGCATGTTGCTGGACTTTGGTTGCACCTTCGTCATTTTGGGGCATTCCGAGCGACGGGCGCTGTATGGCGACTCAGATGAGCTGGTGGCCAGGAAATTTCTCGCGGCCCAAGCTGCCGGGCTGACGCCCATCTTGTGTGTAGGCGAGACTCTGGCAGAACGTGAAAGCAATGTGACCGAGCGGGTGGTGGCGCGGCAATTGAACGCGGTAACCAATGCGGCAGGTGTGGCGGCGCTGGCCAATGCGGTTGTGGCATATGAGCCGGTCTGGGCAATCGGCACCGGCAAGACCGCCACGCCCGAACAGGCGCAGGCAGTTCATGCATTCATTCGAAAGAATATTGCAAGCCTGGACGGCAAGGTAGCCGATGGTTTGGTGATTCAGTACGGCGGTAGCGTTAAGGCAGCCAATGCGGCAGAATTATTCGCCCAGCCGGACATTGATGGTGGTTTGATTGGCGGCGCGTCACTCATGGTGGACGAATTCGTCGCCATCTGTCGCGCAGCGATTTAAGGCCTTGGGCCGGGTAGCTTATGGAAACACTTGTTTGGATCATTCATTTGATGGTGGCTGCAGTACTGATAGGTTTGGTGCTGCTGCAACATGGCAAAGGTGCGGACATGGGTGCCGCGTTTGGCAGCGGCGCTTCTGGCAGCCTGTTCGGCGCCAGCGGGTCGGCCAATTTTCTTTCCCGTGCGACCGCGGTATTGGCAACAATATTCTTCTTTACCAGCATGGGGCTAACCTATTTTTCGCTGCAAAACACCAAGCCTGCTGACGTAATGGCGAAACACGCCGCGCCTCCCGCCCGCGCGGCGCCGGCACCCGTGTCGGTTCCGGTGCCGGCACAGGCACCGACAGGTAACGTGGAAAGCTCAGGTTCCAAGGCAGGGGAAATTCCCAAGTAGAGCATGGAGTTCAATCGGGTGCGGACGCATCCATCATTTGCCCACGTGGTGGAATTGGTAGACACGCTATCTTGAGGGGGTAGTGGCGCAAGCTGTGCGAGTTCGAGTCTCGCCGTGGGCACCATTCAAATTAGTAATAAGAGCATTAGTCTGAACTATTGTGTAACTTGTTGAATTTTAAATAGATTCCGGCTTGAGTTTAGCTTGACAGTTCGAGCGTGGGACGCCTAAACTCACCACACGATTTACGGCTCCGCGTAGGCGGTGAAGACTAGGGAGCGAGGAGTGCATGCTGGAAAATTATTTCCCCATACTGCTGTTTATCCTGGTGGGGTTGGCCTTCGGTGTTGTGCCTATTCTGGCGGGGTGGTTGCTTGGGCCCAACCGCCCGAACAGCGAAAAACTCTCTCCTTACGAATGCGGTTTTGAAGCGTTCGAAGACGCGCGCATGAAGTTTGACGTGCGTTATTACCTGATCGCCATTCTATTCATCCTGTTTGATCTGGAAATCGCGTTCCTGTTTCCCTGGGCGGTCGTGCTCAAGGACATTGGCCTGTTCGGCTTCGTCGCCATGGCAATCTTTCTCGGCATTCTGGTGGTCGGCTTCATCTACGAATGGATGAAAGGGGCACTGGAATGGGAGTAGGGCTTTGGAGCCGAAGGGCGAGGGGCCCCATGCGCAGCATGGGGATCGACCAGGCGGAAAAGCCCGCCCGCGACGCGCAGGTCGTGAAGGTTTCGGTTGGCTTATTTGAGCGGGCCGCGTGGAGCCGAAGGGCGAGGGGCCCCATGCGCAGCATGGGGATCGAACCGGCAGAAGTATGCGCCCGCGACTGTTGCGTGGTCGGGCCCCGCCGGTGCTAGAGAAACGGACGGTCTGAAATGGGCATAGAAGGCGTTTTCGAGCAGGGCTTCATGACGACCAAGGCCGATCAACTGATCAACTACATGCGTACAGGGTCGATGTGGCCCATGACCTTTGGCCTTGCCTGCTGCGCGATCGAGATGATGCAGGCTGGCGCGTCGCGTTATGACCTGGATCGCTTCGGCATCGTGTTTCGTCCCAGTCCGCGCCAGTCCGACCTGATGATCGTGGCAGGCACCCTGTGCAACAAAATGGCTCCTGCGTTGCGCAAGGTTTACGACCAGATGCCCGAGCCCCGCTGGGTTGTCTCCATGGGATCCTGTGCCAACGGGGGCGGCTATTATCACTATTCATATTCCGTAGTGCGAGGCTGCGACCGCATCGTACCGGTGGACATTTATGTGCCCGGCTGTCCGCCCACTGCGGAGGCGCTGATATTTGGCCTGATCCAGTTGCAGAACAAGATCAAGCGCACCAACACCATTGCCCGTTGATCAGACCCGATGAGCGAAAATCTGAAGCGGCTCTCTATTTGTCTGCGTGAACAACTCGGCGGCGCCATCGCCTCCGAAACGATGGCGCTGGAAGAACTGACCGTCGTAATCAACGCTAATCATATGTTGGAAGCGATGCGGCTGCTGCGCGACCATCCGGATCTGCGTTTCCAGCAACTCATCGACGTGTGCGGGGTCGATTACCGCGATTATGGAGAGGGCGCCAGGAAGGGACCGCGCTTCGCTGCGGTGTACCACCTGCTTTCCGTGCAGCACAACTGGCGCTTGCGGGTTCGGGTGTATTGCCCTGACGACGAACTGCCGCGCCTGCCTTCGGTGATCGATATCTGGCCGTCCACAAATTGGCATGAACGCGAGGTATTTGACCTTTTCGGCATCGTGTTCGAGGGACATCCTGACTTGCGCCGCATCCTCACCGACTATGGATTCATCGGGCATCCCTTCCGCAAGGACTTTCCACTTTCCGGACACGTGGAGATGCGTTACGACCCCGAGCAGCAACGGGTTATCTATCAACCCGTGACCATCGAGCCGCGTGAGGTCACTCCGCGTATTGTTCGCGTTGAGCACTACGGCGACGTGGAGTAGGCGTGGCCGAGATACGCAACTACACAATGAACTTTGGCCCGCAGCATCCCGCTGCGCATGGTGTGCTGCGCCTGGTGCTTGAGATGGACGGAGAGGTTATCGAACGCGCTGACCCGCATATCGGCCTGCTGCACCGTGGCACAGAGAAACTGGCGGAACACAAGACCTATCTGCAGTCGGTGCCGTACATGGACCGCCTGGATTACATGTCGATGACCATGAACGAGCATGCCTACGTTATGGCCATCGAAAGAATGCTCGGCATCGAGGTGCCGATTCGTGCCCAATATATTCGGGTGATGTTCGATGAGATTACCCGGATCCTGAATCACTTGCTCTGGCTTGGCACTCATGGTCTGGATATCGGCGCGATGACGGTATTTATCTACGCTTTTCGCGAACGCGAAGATCTGATGGATATATACGAAGCCGTGTCCGGAGCCCGCATGCACGCAGCCTATCTGCGGCCAGGCGGCGTGTACCGTGACCTACCGGACGAAATGCCGAAGTACCGTGCCACCGCGTTCCATAACGAAAAGGCCGTGGGCGAGTTGAACCAGAACCGCCAAGGCTCGATGCTGGATTTCATTGAAG
Source organism: uncultured beta proteobacterium (assembly GCA_963782495.1). GTDB lineage: Bacteria > Pseudomonadota > Gammaproteobacteria > Burkholderiales > Thiobacillaceae > DASQBT01. Next base: position 94,970 of record CAWAJU010000010.1, read on the forward strand.
ACTTCACCCGGCGTTTTCCCGCTTGCGTCGACGAATATGAAAATCTGCTGACTGACAATCGGATCTGGAAGCAACGCACCGTTGGCATCGGCGTGGTTTCACCCGAGCGCGCCCTGGCGCTGGGTTTTACCGGCCCCATGCTGCGTGGTTCCGGGGTCGAGTGGGACCTGCGCAAGAAGCAGCCCTACGAAGTGTACGAGTTGATGGATTTCGATATTCCGGTAGGTGTGACAGGGGATTGCTACGACCGCTATCTGGTCCGCGTTGAGGAGATGCGGCAGTCCAATCGCATCATCAAACAATGTATAGACTGGCTAAGAAAGAACCCCGGTCCGGTGATCACGGACAATCACAAGGTGGCGCCCCCCGACCGGGTTTCCATGAAGACCAACATGGAAGAACTGATTCACCATTTCAAGCTGTTCACCGAAGGCATGCACGTGCCGGAGGGCGAGGCCTATGCCGCAATCGAACATGCCAAGGGCGAATTCGGCGTGTATCTGGTTTCAGACGGCGCCAACAAGCCTTATCGGCTGCACCTGCGCGCGCCAAGCTTTGTTCACCTGTCGGCCATGGACGAGATGTGCCGTGGGCACATGCTGGCTGATGTGGTAGCAATGATAGGCACCATCGATGTGGTCTTCGGGGACGTGGATCGATGACGCTTTCCGCCGAATCGCTTGCGCAGATCGACCGTGAAATCGCCAAGTATCCGCCTGACCAGAAGCAATCGGCGGTGATGTCGGCGCTGCGAATTGCGCAAATGGAGAAGGGCTGGCTGGCAAACGAGACCATCGAATTCGTTGCGCAGTACCTGGGCATGCCGACCATTGCGGCTTACGAAGTGGCCACCTTTTACAACATGTACAACATGGCTCCGGTGGGGAAACACAAGTTGACCTTGTGCACCAATCTGTCCTGCGCGCTGACCGGAGCACTTGAAATAGGCAAGCACCTTGAGAATCGTCTGGGCGTGGGATTTGGCCAGACTAGCGAAGACGGCCGCTTCACACTGCAGCAAGGCGAGTGCATGGGTGCATGTGGTGACGCACCGCTGTGCCTGGTCGACAACCATCGCATGGAAACATTTCTGACTGCCGAGAAAGTCGACAAATTGCTGGACGAGTTGAAATAGCGACATGATCATTCAAGGCGGCCCCGTCATTTTCAACATGCTCCATTTGCCGGAGCCATGGAAGCTTTCAAGTTATGAAAGTGCAGGCGGCTACTCGGCGCTGCGGAAGATCCTTGCGGAGAAAACGCCTGCCGAGCAAATCATTGCCGAGATCAAGACCTCTGCCTTGCGCGGACGCGGCGGTGCAGGTTTTCCGACAGGGCTTAAATGGAGCTTCATGCCGCGCCAGTTCCCGGGCGACAAATACATCGTTTGCAATTCCGACGAGGGCGAACCCGGGACCTTCAAGGACCGGGACATCATGGCGCTCAATCCGCATGCCCTGATCGAGGGGATGATTATTGCCGGCTATACCCTGGGAGCGTCGACCGGCTACAACTATGTACACGGCGAGATCTTCGACGTGTACGAGAAGATGGAGCGGGCAGTGGAGGAAGCGCGTGCCGCGGGCTATCTGGGTAAGAATATCCTGGGTTCAGGGTTGACGTTCAATCTCCATAATCACCACGGTTACGGCGCCTACATTTGTGGCGAGGAAACGGCGCTGCTCGAGTCGCTCGAAGGGAAGAAAGGCCAGCCCCGATTCAAGCCCCCGTTTCCAGCGAGTTTTGGCCTATACGGCAAGCCCACCACCATCAACAACACGGAAACCCTGGCTAGCATTCCCTACATCATGCGCGAAGGCGGACAGAAGTTTCTCGAACTGGGCAAACCGAATAACGGCGGCACCAAATTGTTTTCGGTCTCCGGCCATGTGAACAAGCCGGGCAATTTCGAAGTGCCCATGGGGACGCCGTTCCCGATTTTGCTGGATATGGCGGGCGGGGTGCGGGCAGGACGCAAACTCAAAGCGGTAATCCCCGGCGGTTCGTCGGCACCTGTATTGCCTGCCGAGATCATGATGAACTGCACCATGGATTTTGATTCCATTGCCAAGGCAGGCTCGATGCTGGGTTCGGGCGCGGTCATCATAATGGACGAGTCGGCCTGCATGGTCCGCGCCCTGGAACGGCTGTCCTATTTCTACCAGCACGAATCGTGCGGCCAGTGCACCCCATGCCGCGAAGGAACCGGCTGGCTGTATCGAGTGGTCCATCGCATCGAGCATGGCCAGGGCCGGCCGGAAGACTTGGACTTGCTGGATAATGTCGCGGCCAACATTGCCGGGCGCACCATATGCGCGCTCGGCGACGCGGCCGCGATGCCGGTACAGGGCATGTTGAAACACTTCCGTCACGAGTTCGAGCATCACATCGAACACAAGCACTGCATGGTGCAAGGCTAGTAGTCATGGTGAATATTGAAATCGACGGCAAGCCAGTTGAGGTCGAATCCGGCTTCACCATCATGGATGCGGCCCACAAGGCAGGCGTCTATATTCCGCATTTCTGCTATCACAAGAAGCTGTCGATCGCGGCCAACTGCCGCATGTGCCTGGTCCAGGTGGACAAGGCGTCCAAGCCTCTGCCGGCCTGTGCCACGCCGGTCACCGACGGTATGAAGGTGCAGACACGGTCGGCGTACGCGATTGAGGCGCAAAAGGGGGTGATGGAATTCCTCCTGATCAATCATCCGCTCGATTGCCCGATCTGCGACCAGGGCGGCGAGTGCACGCTGCAGGATCTTGCCGTGGGCTATGGGGCCAGCAATTCCCGCTACCAGGAAGTGAAGCGGGTGGTGACGGAGAAGGATCTCGGGCCGCTGGTCGCCACGGACATGACGCGCTGCATCAACTGCACCCGTTGCGTGCGCTTCGGGCAGGAAATCGCCGGCATCATGGAAATGGGCCAGGCCTTTCGAGGCGAGCACGCGGAGATCATGCCCTTCATCAATCAGACCATCGATTCCGAGCTGTCCGGCAACATTATTGATTTGTGCCCGGTGGGCGCGCTCACCTCCAAACCCTTCCGCTATTCGGCACGGAGTTGGGAATTGTCACGGCGCAAGTCGGTCAGCCCTCACGACGGCCTCGGGTCCAACCTGCAGATCCAGACCATGGGCGACCGCGTGATGCGGGTATTGCCCTTGGAAAATGAAGCCTTGAACGAGTGCTGGCTGTCCGACCGCGACCGCTTTTCCTATGAAGGACTCAATGTCGAGGAGCGACTGACCCGCCCCATGATCAAGAAGAACGGGACGTGGTCAGAGGTGGAATGGTCCGTCGCGCTTGAACATGTGGCCCAAGTGCTCAAGTCCTTAGCCGAGCAGCATGGACCGGAGCAGTTGGGCGCGCTTGCCACTCCCTATCAAACGGTGGAAGAACTCTATCTGCTGCAAAAGCTGATGCGAGGGCTGGGCTGCGGAAATGTCGATCACCGCCTGCGCCAGTCGGACTTTGTTCTCGACGCGCGAGCGCATGGGGCATTCTGGCTGGGTATGAAGGTCGAGGACCTATCCGAGCTCAAGCGGATCCTGGTGGTCGGCTCCAACCTGCGCAAGGAGCATCCCCTCATTGCGCATCGCCTGCGCCAGGCGGTGAAGAAGAACCGGGCGAGCCTCAATCTCATCAACCCGCTGGATGAAGAAATGTATTGCCCGGTTTCCAACAAGGCGATTGTTGCTCCGGACCAGATGGTGCACATGCTGGCCCAGGTGCTCAAGGCCGCGACGGAACTTAAGGGTGCCGCCGTGCCGCTCGAACTGAGAAACGTCGTGTCTTCGGCGACTGCGCGCGCGATCGCGAAAGGCCTTGGTGCTGAGGGCCCCCAAGCCATACTGCTGGGCAACCTGGCGCAACATCATCCGGCCTATGGGCAAATTCATTATCTGGCCGAGACCCTGGCTGAATTGATCGGGGCATCCTTCGGAGTGTTGGGCGAGGCCGGCAACAGCCTGGGCGCGGTGGCGATCGGTGCCATACCGGGCCATGGGCCGTTCGGCAAGGCCGAGCTGCCCGGACTGAATGCCTGCGCCATGCTGGAACAGCCGCGCAAAGCCTATTTGTTGCTGGGCGCCGAGCCGGAGTTGGACTGCCATGACGGCGCGTTGGCCATGCGCGCCATGGCGGCGAGCGAATTTGTCGTGGCGCTGTCCGCCTACAAGCACAACGCCCTGGATTACGCTGACGTAATGCTGCCAATTGCACCGTTTACCGAGACTGCGGGGACGTTCATCAACATGGAAGGACGGGTGCAACATTTTCACGGCGTGGTCAGGCCAAAAGGCGAAGCCCGCCCTGCCTGGAAGGTGTTGCGGGTCTTGGGTAATCTGCTCAAGCTGGAAGGCTTCGGCCAGGAAACGGCGGATGCTGTGGCTGGCGATGCGCTGGGGGATGATGCTCAAGCGGCAGTCAACAAGATGCTGAACAATGCAGTCTCCCCGGTGGCGCTTGATCTTGCCGCGGCAAACGCCAAATTGCATCGCATAGGCGAAGTCCCCCTGTACCAGTCCGATGCGATCGTGCGCCGGGCGCCCTCCTTGCAGCGTACCCACGATGCAGGCTTGCCGGCTGCCCATATGGCGGGTAGCCTGATCGCGCGGCTGGGTCTGGAATCCGGCGGCATGGCAGCCGTCAGCCAAGGACACGAAGTGGTCAACCTGGAAGTTGCGCAGGACGACCATCTGCCGGACAACTGCGTACGGGTTGCAGCGGGGCATCCGGTGACCGCAAGGCTGGGCCCGATGTTCGGCGAAATCAGCGTGGAGCGCGCCTGACATGACCTGGAGCATGCTGCTGACGGCCGTCTGGACGCTGATCAAGATCCTCATCATCGTCTTGCCGCTGATGATATGCGTGGCGTATTTGACCTATGCCGAACGAAAAGTCATCGGCTTCATGCAGGTGCGTATGGGGCCCAACCGGGTCGGCTACCAGGGCCTGCTGCAACCCATCGCCGACGCGGTCAAGCTCTTGTTCAAGGAAATCATCATTCCCAGCGGCGCCGACAAGCCACTCTTCCTGCTTGCGCCCATCCTGATCATTGCGCCGGCCCTTGCTGCCTGGGCGGTCATTCCCTTTGCCGATACCCTGGTGCTGGCCAACATCAACGCCGGTCTGCTCTACATCATGGCCATCACGTCCATGGGGGTGTATGGCGTGATCGTTGCCGGCTGGGCTTCCAACTCGAAGTACGCGTTCCTCGGCGCGATGCGTTCCGCAGCGCAAATGGTGTCCTACGAGATCGCCATGGGCTTTGCCCTGGTCGGGGTACTGATGGCGGCGCAGAGCCTCAACCTGTCGGACATTGTCCGCGCACAGGCAGGTGGAATTCAGCAATGGTATGTCTGGCCGCTGCTGCCGCTATTTCTTGTGTATCTTATCGCCGGGGTGGCGGAAATCAATCGGGCGCCGTTCGATGTGGTGGAAGGTGAGGCGGAGATTGTCGCCGGGCACATGATTGAATACTCAGGCATGGCGTTCGCGCTGTTCTTCCTCGCGGAATACGCCAACATGATCCTGGTTTCCACCCTTTGCTCGGTCATGTTCCTGGGCGGCTGGCTTTCACCTGTGCCGCTCCTGCCCGATGGGCTGCCTTGGCTGTTGCTGAAGATATCCTTCGTGCTTTTTCTCTTCCTGTGGTTCCGCGCCACTTTTCCGCGCTACCGTTACGACCAGATCATGCGCCTGGGCTGGAAGGTGTTCATTCCTGTGACCCTGGTCTGGATTTTCGTCGAAGGCGCCGCCATGCAGACGCGCTGGGGCTATTTGTTCCATTGATTCTGAATTCATGAGCCAGCCGACGCCTAACCTCTTTGTTGAACGACTCAAGGATATCGCCAAGAGCTTCATGCTTCTCGAATTGCTCAAGGGCATGACGATCACCGGTCGACACCTGTTCTCGCGCAAGATCACCATCCGTTTTCCGGAAGAAAAGACGCCTCAGTCGCCGCGCTTCCGCGGCCTGCATGCCTTGCGTCGCTATCCCAATGGCGAGGAACGCTGCATTGCCTGCAAGCTGTGTGAAGCCGTATGTCCGGCCCTGGCGATCACCATCGAATCCGAACAACGGGCGGACGGTACCCGGCGCACCACCCGTTATGACATCGACCTGACCAAATGCATCTTTTGCGGATTCTGTGAGGAATCCTGTCCGGTGGATTCGATTGTGGAAACCCGAATACTGGAATATCACGGTGAAAAGCGCGGCGACCTCTATTACACCAAGCCCATGCTGCTGGCGATCGGTGACAAGTATGAGGAACAGATCGCCCGTGATCGGTCCGCGGATGCGAAATTCAGGTGAGGAGTGAGGAGTGAGGAGCAAGGAGAAAGCCACCCTGTCCAGACGTCGCATTCGCCTTAGGGCGGACTCAGGCATGCCCGTCGAGCGCATCGGCTTTGCCCCGGGTGTGCGCTTCGCGCCTCACTCCCCACTCCTTACGCCTCACTAACAAAAATGAATTTCCAATCCTTCATCTTCTACTTCCTCTCCGCCATCCTGCTGTTTGCCGGCCTGCGGGTCATCACCGCCCGCAACCCGGTTCATGCGGCGCTCAATCTGGTCCTGGCGTTCTTTACTGCAGCCGGCTTGTGGATCCTGCTGGAGGCGGAATTCCTCGCCATCACCCTGGTGCTGGTCTATGTGGGAGCAGTGATGGTGCTGTTCCTGTTCGTGGTCATGATGCTGGACATCAACCTCGACAAACTCAGAGAAGGGTTCTGGGATTACCTGCCGCTGGCGGTGCCGGTGGTGGCGCTGCTGATGCTGGAAATGGTCGTGGTGCTGGGGGGCAAATATTTCGGCCTGTCCGTCATGCCCCAGCCGGCAGCCAGGCCGGAGGGCTACAGCAACACCCAGGAACTGGGCCGGCTCCTGTACACGGATTATGTCTATCCGTTTGAAATTGCTTCCGTCATTCTGCTGGTCGCGATCGTGGCGGCCATCGCGCTTACCATGCGCAAGCGCAAGGACACAAAATACACTAATCCCGCCAGCCAGATTCGGGTGAAGCGCAATGAGCGAGTGCGCATGGTAAGCATGCGCGCTGAACAAAGAATGCCCGCGACCCCGGCTGAAGAATGGGAGGAGGGCAGACCATGATCTCGCTTTCTCACTATCTGGTGCTGGGTGGCATCCTGTTTGCCTTGAGCGTGTTGGGGATATTCCTCAACCGCAAGAACGTGATCATCCTGCTGATGGCCATCGAGTTGATGCTGTTGGCCGTCAACCTCAACTTCGTCGCCTTCTCCCATTTCCTGGGCGACACGGCGGGTCAGATCTTCGTCTTCTTCATCCTGACCGTGGCAGCAGCGGAATCCGCCATCGGCCTGGCCATTCTGGTCGTACTGTTCCGCAATATGCATACGATCAATGTGGATGACCTGGATCAATTGAAGGGCTGAGGATGAATACTCTGTATCTGCTCGTCCCCCTGGCACCGCTGATTGGAGCCCTGCTTGCGGGCCTGTTCGGCAAGTTTATCGGCCGGACCTTGTCGCATGTGGTCACTATCGCGGGCGTGGCGGTGGCTTTTGTTGCATCGATGATGATTTTCCAGGATGTGAATGCCGGCCATATGTTTAACGGCACGGTCTATACCTGGATGACCTCGGGCGATATCAAGTTCGAGATCGGATTTCTGATTGATCCGCTTACCGCCTTGATGATCCTGGTGGTGAGCTTTGTATCGCTGATGGTGCACGTCTACACCATTGGCTACATGCACGACGATCCGGGCTATCAGCGTTTTTTCAGTTACATCTCCCTGTTCACCTTCTCCATGCTGATGCTGGTGATGAGCAACAACTTCCTTCAGTTGTTCTTCGGCTGGGAGGCGGTGGGGCTGATGTCCTATCTGTTGATCGGCTTCTGGTACACGCGCGAGTCGGCAATTTACGCCAACCTGAAGGCCTTCCTGGTCAATCGGGTTGGAGATTTCGGTTTTGTGCTGGGCATAGGCCTGATCCTCGCCTGGTTCGGCAGCCTCGATTACGCCACGGTGTTTGCCAAGGCCGGCACTCTGTCGGGGCAGACCCTCAGCCTGTTCCCGGGCCACGAATGGTCGTTGCTGACCGTGATCTGCATCCTGCTATTCATTGGTGCGATGGGCAAGAGTGCGCAGTTTCCGCTGCACGTATGGCTGCCCGATTCCATGGAAGGCCCCACCCCCATTTCGGCCCTGATTCACGCGGCGACCATGGTGACCGCGGGCATCTTCATGGTGGCGCGCATGTCGCCCCTGTTTGAACTGTCAGACACGGCGCTCAACTTCGTCATGGTGATCGGCGCCATCACCGCGCTGTTCATGGGTTTCTTGGGCATGATCCAGAATGATATCAAGCGCGTGGTGGCCTACTCCACCTTGTCGCAACTGGGTTACATGACGGTGGCGCTCGGCGCGTCAGCCTACTCGGTGGCGATCTTCCACCTCATGACCCATGCCTTCTTCAAGGCATTGCTGTTCCTGGCCGCCGGCTCGGTCATCATCGCCGTGCACCACAACCAGGACATTCGCTACATGGGCGGATTGAGAAAGTACATGCCGATCACCTGGGTCACCTCGCTGATCGGCTCGCTCGCGCTGATCGGCACACCGTTCTTGTCGGGATTTTATTCCAAGGATTCGATCATCGAGGCGGTGGAGTTTTCCCATCTCCCGGCAGCGGGCTTCGCCTACTTCGCCGTGACCGTGGGGGTGTTTGTGACCGCCTTCTATTCCTTCCGCATGTATTTCCTCGTATTCCATGGCAAGGAGCGGTTTCGCCAGCATCACGGGCACGACCAGGAGCACCATGCAGGCGACGACAATCACGGCGAGCCGCATGAAACGCCGTGGGTGGTGACCGGGCCGCTGCTGGCTTTGGCGGTGCCATCCCTGGTGATTGGCTACATCACCATCGAGCCCTTGCTGTTCGGCGATTATTTCGGCACGTCGATCTACATTTCCGACCACCACCCTGTCATTCATAACCTGTCCCACCATTTTCACGGTGCGTTTGCCATGGCGCTGCAGGCGGTGGTGAGTCTGCCGTTCTGGCTGGCGGCAGCGGGAGTCGGCCTGGCGGCATTGTTCTACCTGAAGATGCCGGCTATTCCCGCGCTGCTGATGCGCAAGTTCCGCTGGCTGTACTTGATACTTGAACACAAGTACGGCTTCGATGAATTCAATGACTGGTTCTTCGCCGGGGGGGCGCGTCTGCTGGGCGGAGAGCTTTGGAAACGTGGAGATGTGATGGTCATCGATGGCTGGATCGTCAACGGTGCGGCCCGGTTGGTGAACGCGTTCTCCCAATTGATCCGTCCGTTTCAGTCCGGCTATATCTACCATTACGCCTTCGCCATGCTGATTGGGGTGTTCGCCTTGATCACCTGGTTCGTGCGTGCGACTTAAGGAAGCTCTGAAGATGTCCATCATGGGTCGCGTTTACACGAAAAATGCTCAGATGCTAGGCGCGCGACGAAGGTCGTGCTTAATGTACGAAGCCGAGGAGCGCAACACCGCAGATGGGCATGTTGGCCGCTGCGCTCGAAACTCGCCCCAAGGCGTTGCCTGCGCGGGCTCGTTTTCGTGCAAACCCTTCGGGCAGGGGCTTGGCGGGCGATCTGCTGTGTCGCGCCGCTTGGCATCGTAGAATGACTACGACCTGCGCGGCGCTTCGTGCATCTCATCCCGCCAAGCCCCTGCGCGGCCCATGCGGGGCTTCTTTAGAGCTTCCCTACTAACAGGAACAAAGCATGCTGGGTTTGCCTCCCCTGAGTCTGGTGATATGGGTGCCGATCGTGGCAGGCCTGCTGGCGCTGGCCACCGGGTCGGATCAGCGAGCCCCTGTGGCTCGCTGGATCGCCTTGATTGGCGCCGCATTGGGCTTGTGGGTGGCCTTGCCGCTCTATACCGGGTTTGATGTCACAACCGCGGCGATGCAATTCCAGGAGATGAAGCCCTGGGTTCCCCAGTTCAACATCCATTACCACCTGGGGGTGGATGGCATTTCCATGCCGCTCATCCTGCTCAACAGCTTTATTACCCTGCTGGTGGTGATCGCCGGCTGGAATGTGATCCAGAAAAAAGTTGCCCAGTACATGGCTGCGTTTCTCATCATGTCCGGCCTGATCAACGGGATGTTTGCATCGCTCGACGCAATCCTGTTTTACCTCTTCTTCGAGGCCATGCTGATTCCCATGTATCTGGTGATCGGCGTTTGGGGCGGGCCCAACCGGGTTTATGCCGCGCTGAAGTTCTTCCTCTACACCTTGCTGGGTTCACTGCTGATGCTGGTTGCGCTGATCTACCTGCACTTCCAGTCTGCCGGCAGCTTTGAAATACTCGATTTCCAGCGACAGCCACTGGCGCTCACTGCCCAGATCCTGGTGTTCATTGCGTTCTTTTCCTCATTTGCGGTCAAGGTGCCCATGTGGCCGGTCCACACCTGGTTGCCGGATGCCCACGTTGAAGCGCCCACCGGCGGCTCGGTAGTGCTGGCGGCCATTACCCTCAAAATCGGCGCCTATGGCTTTCTGCGCTTTGCGCTACCCATCGCACCGGATGCCAGCCACCATCTGGCCGGCTTCGTGATTACGCTGTCCCTCATTGCCGTGGTGTACATCGGCCTGGTGGCGCTGGTGCAGGCTGACATGAAGAAACTCATTGCCTATTCGTCAATTTCGCACATGGGCTTTGTCACCCTGGCATTCTTCATGTTCGATTTGAGCGGGCGCAACAGCCAACTGGCCGTCGAGGGCGGGGTGGTACAGATGATCTCCCATGGCTTTGTTTCCGCCGCGCTGTTTCTCTGCATTGGCGTCATGTACGACCGGCTGCATTCACGCCAGATCAAGGACTACGGAGGGCTGGTCAATGTCATGCCGGTATTTGCGTCCTTTTTCATGTTGTTTGCCATGGCCAACTCGGGACTGCCTGCGACCTCCGGGTTCGTGGGGGAATTCATGGTGATCCTCGGCGCGACCAAGATCAATTTCTGGTACGCGGCGATTGCCGCCACTACCCTGATCTTTGGCGCGGCCTATACGTTGTGGATGTACAAGCGTGTGGTGTTCGGCCCGGTGGTCAACGATGCAGTCAAGACCATGCGTGACCTCAACAAGCGCGAGTTCCTGTTCATGACCCTGCTGGCGGTCTGCGTCCTGGCCTTGGGACTTTATCCCAAGCCCTTCACCGATCCCATGCATGCAACGATAGCCCAACTGATTTCCCATGTTGCCCAGGGCAAGCTTCCGCAATAAGGATTTGAATGAATCTGTCTGAGCTCAATTACCTGCTGCCGGAGATCTTTCTGCTCTCGGCCCTGTCTGTCATTCTCATTCTGGATGCGATGCTCAAGGACAGCCAGCGCTTGGTCACCTACGTGCTGACGCTCCTTACCCTGGTGGGCTGCGCCTTCCTCACCTCGCGCAATATCTCGATGACGCCTGTGGTTGTGCTGCACGGCATGTTCGTCGCCGACCCGTTGAGCGATGCGTTGAAAATGGCGCTGTATGTGGTGGTGACCGTCGTCCTGGTGTATTCGCGCGCCTACGTGCAGGCGCGCGGCCTGTACCGGGGGGAATATTTTGTGCTGACCCTGTTTGCCACCCTGGGCATGATGGTGATGATTTCCGCCAGCCACTTCCTTACCCTGTATCTCGGCCTGGAGTTGCTGTCACTGTCGCTTTATGCCCTGGTGGCGCTGCAGCGCGAGTCCAGCGTGGCCACCGAGGCGGCGATGAAGTATTTCGTTCTGGGTGCGCTGGCTTCAGGCATGTTGCTCTACGGCATGTCGATGATCTACGGCGTCACCGGTTCGCTCCAGTTGGGAGCGGTATCACATGCGCTGGCGGCAACACAAGGCATGAAAGTTCCGCTCGCCTTCGGCCTGGTGTTCATCATCGCCGGCGTGTCGTTCAAACTCGGCGTCGTCCCTTTTCACATGTGGATCCCGGACGTCTATCATGGCGCGCCCACGGCCATGACCTTGTTCCTTGGCACTGCGCCCAAGCTGGCCGCATTTGCCATCGTCATGCGTCTGCTGGTGCAGGGCCTGGAACACCTGGTCGCGGACTGGCAGGCCATGCTGATCGTGCTGGCGGTGCTGTCCATGGCGATCGGCAACATCGTCGCAATTGCCCAGACCAACCTCAAGCGCATGCTGGCTTATTCGACCATTTCCCACATGGGTTTCCTGTTGCTCGGCGTGCTGGCCGGGACCCACAACGGCTACAGCGCCAGCATGTTTTACGTGGTGGTCTATTCCCTGATGAGCCTGGGCGGTTTCGGCATGATTCTTTTCCTGTCGCGCGCCGGTTTCGAGGCCGACCAGTTGGATGACTTCCGCGGGCTCAACCAGCGCAGCCCCTGGATCGCCTTCGTCATGCTGCTGCTGATGTTCTCCATGGCGGGCATTCCTCCTACCGTCGGCTTCTACGCCAAGTTTGCCGTGTTACAGGCGGTCGTGCAGGCCGGATTCGTGTGGCTGGCCGTGGCGGCGGTGATGTTCGCGCTGATCGGCGCTTTCTATTATCTGCGCATCGTCAAGCTGATGTATTTTGACGAACCGGTCGATACGGCGCCCCTGGCTGCCCGCAGTGACATGGGGGTCATCCTGTCGCTGAACGGGGTGGCGGTTCTGCTGCTAGGCATCCTGCCCCAGCCCCTGATGGCCTGGTGTGCCTGGGCAATTCAAACTTCGCTCTAGTTATCTTGCCGGTCTGGATGGCAGTTGCCAGTAGGCCCGACCGAGGCGGAAGGTCAAGCGGCCACGGCGGAAGCGGACTCGGAAGTGCTGCATAGCTAAACCGCGATGCAGGGCGTGAAGCAGCCGGTTCTCCCCGGGGCAACGGTACATTGCCCGACCCGTGCCTCGGCGGCATCAAGCTGCGAACTAGGCAGGCAGGTCAGACCCTGATGTAGCTCCAGCCGGCTTTCAAGTGACCCACAATCTCGCCGATTGCCGATGGCGCGACCTGTACGCCAGGAAGCAGCTTGACGGTCTGGCCTTCACGCTCAAAGCGTTTGATGGATTGGCCACAGGCGACAAATTGCACCTTGTTCGGATACTCCGCCGCCAACTGGGCAATTCGACCCGCTTCCTCACTGCGGTCAGAACGCAGCATATCCAGACCATAATAATTGGCCAGAATTTCGATGTGGGTTTTCAGTCCCTTGGCCTGCGCATTCTTGAGAATTTCCGCGGCTTCCTGAAGTGCAGCGTGGATTTGCTCCGGCTTGTTGTCGTCGACGTGAAGGATGATCCCGTCTGTGCTCGGCACTGTAGACAGACTGACCGGATGGACACCTTCGGGGAAAATCGACGCCGTCTTCCACTGCGGGGACATGGTCGACTCGTGAAGCTTCCATCCTGAAATTGAACCAATTGCCAATACCAGCATGGCGGCAATCGCGTTTGTCAGCGGTTTGCGCCAGAAAGGCGTGGAGGGCGTCGGCTTCTCCAGCACTTCTTCATACGCGTGGCGGACCATGAGCTTGAGGGTGCGCAGTTCACATGCAGATGAGGCGAGCTCATCGTCCCCAGCCATCGCCTTGAACATGTCGTCGACTTCCTGCCTCGAAAGTTCTCCGTCCACAAAGGCGGAGATATGTTCATGTGAAGGCTTGTTCATTTGACTCTCCTCAGCTGCGGGGTGGTGACGCCGGGACGCATCGCCCGCAATGACTCCTTCAGAGCCAATCGAGCCCGGGACAAGCGGCTCATCACTGTGCCGGCGGGCACTCCCAATATCCCAGCCACTTCTGCGTAGCTGCAGTCTTCCAGATCGACCAGGGTCAGTACCTGCCTTTGACTTAAGGGTAAGGCCCCAATGGCGCGCCTGATTTGGTTGGCGAGCTGTTGCTCGGCATACTGGTCTTCAGGGCCAGGCTGCAGGCATTGCAGGCTGTCGCTCCATTGATCGATATCATCATGGTCCTTGCGTGCCCTGAGGTGGTCGCGCCAGCAGTTGTTGAGTATGGACATCAACCAGCACTCCATGACCCGCGCGTCCTTCAGCAACGAACTGGTCGTGATCGCCTTCGAAAGGGCCTCCTGGACCAGGTCATCAGCCAGGTGCGAATCGTGGCACCAGGCGTAGGCCAGGCGATAGAGCCGCGGGCGCATGCGGTCCAGGTCGCGATTTCGATTCATAGGCCAGATCATTCAGTCTCCCAAGGCAAACAATCCCAAGTGCAGTTGTCATGTAAGACGTAGCAGCGCGGCAGTTTATTCCCAAATTGGTGGAAAACGAATGGAAGAAGCGTGCCATGGCCCAGCGAGCCGCCCCAGGAGAACCGATGTCTTCCCGCCGCTGCGTGGATTGCACTCCTCCGGCGTTACAGCTGCTCAATAATGCGGGCTCGCGCCTTCCGGTACTCCTCGTCACTGATCAGGCCCCCTTTGCGCAGCGATTCAATACGTTTCAGCCGTTCAGCCGTCTTGTCATTGAGACGGGAGGCTGAACCTGCCGCGCTTTGCGGATTGGCTGTCGGATTGAGTGTTGCTTCGGACGCAGGCAGGAGGCCCGGGTCGCACTTGAGCTTGACACGCACATCGTGCGAAAGGACATGGTCGTCTACCTCGGTTGACCACGGCTCGCAACCGGGCTTTCTGAGGGTGAGCTTGCCAAAGTAGCGATAGGAAGATCCCACGAAACCCGAGCGAAAGTTGTCGCTGGGCTGGATCTTTAACGGGGTAACGCCAAGTTCGGCGCCATCCGCATAGGCGATCGCGCCGGTGGGTTCGGAGCTGATCATGATTTTCGCCGCACGGCTTTGCGGCGGCGCAAGGCCGGCACAGCCGATCAGGACCAATGATGCTGGAATCAATCCAAGCCAGAATTGGGGTATACGGAAGGTGCTCTTGGTCATGGTGCTCACTGTTAGTTGCGGCGACTCAAAATATCGCCGTCAGTTGCACGGCCAGCTTGTTACCCACCCCATCCAGATTCTTGTTGGCATTGGTGCATTGTGTGGTGTTGGACGTGCAGTTGAAGTCACGAATTTCGTAGTTCAGGGTCACACGCGTTTTCGGGTTGAAATGGTATTGAACGCCGAGAGTCCATTTTGAGAAAGTGTGAGCATCGTTGCGGCCCTTGAACAGATCAACCGTGTCGTAGCGGGCGTCCAGTTCAAAACTCGTCTTGGGGATAAACCAGCCCCCTTCGGTATACCAGCCGCGCGCCTTGGCATCCGCGCCGTTATTTGCGCCTGTCGTATTCGCCGGGTTGGCGAAATAGAAGCTGGGTTTGTCCGGGCCGGCGAAGATCATGCCGTCCGCTGCGATGTATTCGGCTGTCACGCGAAACGGCTTCTTCATGTATTTCACACCGAGGCCTGTCCGATCGCGGTTAAACAAGCTGGCATTGGCGACGCTGTCGTTCGTGTTGTCCAGCAGGCGCTTGCCCCACTGACCCCAGGCGAAGAACTTCAGGCCTTCAGCCATCGGCCCCTTGCCGCCGAATTTCTTCTCGCCTGACAGGTACAGGTACTTGTCGTATTCGCCATCGTAATTGCTGAACTGGAGTCCGCTGCCGTTGCCAATCATGGCGGCATAGGACAGCTCCCAATCGTTGCCCACGTCAAAGGCATCGAAAACCTGGGCACCGACATCACGGAACGAACCGACAGGGCCCTTGAATGCATTCAGGCTGGAGCCGCCCTGCAGTTGTGCTTGGGTAAACGGCCCGACATTGGGCGTATAAACGCGAGGGGTGGGCCGCTCCAACAACAGCTGATTGGCCGGTTCGGTGAAATCGATGTAGTCGTATACGGCTATTCCCTCCAGCCCCTCCTCGGACCCCGGCGTCTTGAACAGGCCGGCGCGGATGCGGGCGCCGGGAATGTAATTGAGCGTGACGCTGGCATCGGTCACGCGTGCGAATGCGCCATTTCCCTGGGTGATGGCGTTGTTGCCCATTTCCAGCAGGAGAAAATAGTCGATGTGGCTGTCGATCGGGAAACCCGTGCCGCGCACGCCGATGCGCGCCCGATTGATATTGAATCCGGACTGGGAGTCGAGGTCCGGTCCGAGCATCTTGGGCGGAACAAACTGGCCGGCGGCGTTCGGGTCGCTGTAATCCTTCTGATATCCCGCCTGTATGAAACCCCAGACATTGGCACGTGCCGAGGCCGAGGGGTCTTCGGTACCTTGCAGCATCAGCCAGTTGACCGCATATGCGGGTCCGGCTGCGGCGAAGCCAAGCATGCAGGCAATGCCGATCATGGCGCGGTTGAATCTCTTCTTGTGTTCCATCATTGAGTCCTCGTTGAGCGGGTAAAGTTGTCCCTGCACGGGCCGAAGGCCGCGCATTTGTCAGGGACGTGTCGGTTGAGAGCGGGGGTCGCTCAGGGCTTGATGTAGATGTAGCCCTGCTTGACCAGTTCGCCGATGCGGACGACGCCGGCAGGCACCACCTTGGCGTCCGGATTCAGCTTGGGCTCATAGCCCAGCTGCTTGGTCATCCCTTTGAGCGTGTTGCCGCAAGCCGAGAATCTGACGCCGCTCATGGCCAGTGACTGGATGCGTTCAGCGTTGACATTGTCGGCAAACAGCAGACGCAGGCCGGGACCGTAGGCAACGATTTCTATCTCCACCGCGCTGGGGGGGTAGGCCTGCAGCAGATTGGCCGCATTGTTCAGAATGAGCTCCTGTTTGGAAGGATCCATGTCGCTCATTTGAAGAACATAGTGGTAATCAGCGAAGCTCGGGTCAGCAGAGAGGGCGGAAGGCGCGGCGGTCACCAGCAACAGAGAAAACAGGACGAAGAAGATATGTCGAAAATGGTTAAGCATTACTTGTCTCCAGAAGATCTCAATGTGTTGCGTACACCCTGCGCTACTCGCGCAGGGCTTGCCTATCGCGGCGCAAGCGTTTTCTATGGCCACGAACGATAAGACGAAGATTGGCGCCTGCTTATTCCATCGATTGAGAGATAATTTACTCGACCGTGACATTGCGTTTCGGAATTGGCGAATTCGAAGCGGCGACGGCGCCGGCTTGATCGACAAAGCGATGCCGATGATTTGAGTGCCAAATCCAGGGGAGGTCTTAGATGAAATTCATCAAATCTTGGGTGGCCATGCTCGTGCTGGTGCTGCTCGGTGCATGCGCTTCATGGCTTCCGCAGGAAGGTGCGCGGCAGACCGGCAGCACGGTAGATTATCTTTATCCCGACGCCAGGCAGCCGCCGCTGATGCAGGCAGGGCCGACTTATTTGCATCCGCCGGTGCGGGTCGGCATTGCGTTTGTGCCAGGCGGAAACTGGAATGCGGGCCTGCCGGAGTCGGAGAGGCTGAATCTGCTGGAACATGTGAAGTCCGCGTTCACCCAGTACGCCTACATCGGCGACATTGAAGTCATCCCGAGTCAGTACCTTGCGCCCAAAGGCGGTTTCACCAACCTGGAGCAGGTAGCCAGGATGTTCAACGTCGAGGTCATGGTGCTGTTGTCCTATGACCAGGTCCAGTTCAACGACAGCAATGCGCTGTCCCTGCTTTACTGGACCATCGTCGGCGCCTACGTAATACATGGCGACCAGTACGACATTCAAACCATGGTGGATGCCTCGGTGTTCGATGTTGCCAGCCGCAAGCTCTTGTTCCGCGCGCCCGGCATCAGCCAGGTCAAGGGCAGCGCGTCCATGGTGGGTTTCAACGATCAGGCGCGCCAGGCCAGGCAGGAGGGATACGACAAGGCGGTTGATCAGCTGATTCCCAATCTGAAGCTCCAGCTCGACCAGTTCAGGGAAAGGATCAAGACTGACCAGAATTACAAGGTCGAGAACAAGCCGGGTTACAGCGGCGGCGGCAGCGCAGGCATGCTGGGCGTGCTGCTGGCGATGGCGTTCGCATGGATCGGATATGCCCGCTTTCGGCGTTAAGCGGCTGCCTCTCTTGAGCGCAGGCATCGCGCTAGTCTGCGCGCTGCTGGCATGCGCGCCGTCATCGATTGCAGGTTGGCTGGAATACGACCGCAGGGCCATTCTGGCCGGAGAACTGTGGCGGCTCTGGACTTGTCATCTGGTGCACTTTTCGATCCAGCACATGCTGGCTGACGCGTGCGCCCTGCTGCTGGTCGGGGGCGTGGCCGAAAGCATGATTGGCGCACGCAGACTGACCGCTGTCTTGCTCCTTGGCGCGCCCGCGATATCGGTCGGGCTGATGCTGACGACACCGGCCATGGAACATTTCCGAGGCGCATCGGCGCTGTCGGTGATGCTGGGTGTTGTAGGCGGCGCGGTGTTGTGGCGCGCGGCGCCGGATCTCCGCCCACTGATTGTGCTGGGCGGCGGAGTGCTGGGCGCAAAGATTGCGCTGGAAGCAGCGGGTCTGATGCTGACCCTGAGTGGCCTGCCTGATGGTGTCCACATCGCTTGGCAGGCCCATTTTCTCGCGCTCGCCGTTGGCGCAAGCTGGGGCGTCATCGACCGCCGCTTTGTCCCGCGCGCACTGGCCACGCAGCGCGCCAATACTGCGACCTCCTGAGCACAGAAGACAGAAGAGCGTTAACCGGCCATGGTGCCGCACCACCCCGGCGCCATCGGCACCGGCTCCAACGCAATCGCCTGAACGATCCAAGGCAGAATCCCCTTGCAGTGGGCGTACCGGCGTCTATAATTTTTCCTTATAAATAGCTGTTTAAAAGTTGTTCACTGCACCTGGAGGAGATCATGAACCGTTACCTGTACCGGTTGTTGCGTACGTCGCTCATTTTCGTTATCGCCGCCCTATTGCCGGGCGTGTCTTCAGGCGGTGTCCTTACCGCTTCGCTGGGCCTGGTGGGCAGCCTGCTGAATCCGGGCCCCCCCATACCGCCGGTGGTTTCGCCCCCGGCGGCCGTCGTGACCCACACGGTTTCGTTTACCGTACACAACGTCAACCGCTCGGCGGTCCCCTGTCTTGTTGATGGCGCGACCTACACGATACAGGGTCACCTGGTCATGCCGTCGACAAATCCGGCGCCGAGCAGCGTCACGCTGTACCTCCATGGGCTGGGCTTTGGCGAATCGTTCTGGCGCTTCCAGAATCCGGCGGGCTATGACTTTGCCACGGACATGGCCAGCCGTGGCCATGCGTCGGTTGTCATCGACCGGCTGGGTTATGATTCCAGCCCGCACCCGGAAGGCTTTGGCGTCTGCCTCGGTTCCCAGGCGGACATGGCGCATCAGATCATCCAGCAGCTGCGCAGCGGTGCCTATCAGATTGATGCCGGCCCCGTGACCACGTTTTCGCGCGTCGCCCTGGCCGGTCATTCGATCGGGGGCTCGACCGCGCAGATTGAAGCCTATTCATTCGGCGATATCGACGCGCTGGCGGTGATCTCCTATGCTGACCTCGGCGCCAGCCCCGCGACCCTGCTGGCCCTGTCAAACGCCTCGCTGATCTGCGCAACGGGGGGCCGGCAAGCCGAACCCGGGAGCCCCTCAGGTTACTCGCCTTTTGGCGTTAGCGACGCGGATTTCCAAGCCTTGATGTTCCATCATGTCGATCCAGCGGTTGAAGCCGCAGTCACGGCACAGCGCAATCTGGACCCGTGCGGCGACCTGTTGGCTGCCGCGCCCGCGCTTGCCGGCAACGTCGCCAATCTGGCGCTGCTGGCTGACATTGACGTGCCGGTGCTGGTGATGTGCGGAAAGAACGATGCAGTCATCATGTCATCGGCATGCACGTTGCAGCGTTCGCTATACCTGCGCAGTCCGGACACGACCGTCAGCCTGCTCGACGATACCGGACACGCGGTGACCGTGGAACTGAGCGCACCGGTATTTCGCCAACGCCTGTCGGACTGGCTCGCGGCGCGCGGCTTCTAGGTCATGGGTCGGACGCGAATGGGATATGATGAGCTTATTGCTTGATCGGATCGCGGCGGACGGCGGACTCGCGATGGCGTGATTGCGAGCGGTTCGGCCTTTGGCCGTGGAGCCGAAGGAACGTCATTGCGAGCATCGTGCGGCAACCGTGGTGGGCGGCACTTCGGAATGCTTTGTGCCGGTTTCGGCACGAAGCGAGTTGCTGGCAATTCTCCGGTCATGTTCTAAGTTTGAATCACTGCCTCCGCGCTCTGACTTTGAGTCCTCCCGGGAGAACCGCCCATGAGCTACGGCTCCGACCCTGACGCTGCCAGTGCCGCCATTCACCCCTTGGTCGTACGTATCTGCCATTGGGTCAATGCATTTGCGATCCTGCTCATGATTTTCAGCGGCTGGCGCATCTACGACGCTTCCCCGATCTTTCGGTTTGCGTTTCCTGCGTCCCTCACCTTGGGCGGCTGGCTAGGCGGGGCGCTGCAATGGCATTTTGCGGCCATGTGGCTGCTGGTCATCAATGGCTTGGCCTACATTCTGTATGGCTTGCTTTCCGGGCACTACCGGCGCAGCTTCTTTCCGTTACGGATAGCCGCAGTCCTGCGCGAATTCACCAGTCTGCTGCATGGTCGGGTCAGCCATGTGCTCGGCCGCTACAACGCGATCCAGAAATTGGCTTACCTGGTCGTGATTCTGCTGGGGATCACTTTGGTCCTGTCCGGTCTGGCGATCTGGAAACCAGTGCAGTTCCAGGCGTTGGCCGCGCCGATGGGCGGCTACGATGGGGCGAGGGTCGTTCATTTCTTCGCCATGGCGGGAGTGGTGGTCTTCATCATCGTTCACATGTTCATGGTCGCCCTGGTGCCGAGCACCTTGCCTCCCATGTTCACCGGGCGTCTGCCGCGAAGCGCGCGGACGCCCGGCAGGGCAGCGACATGAGCAAGACCCCGCGTCTGATCCTCGACGATTTGCCAGGCGGTCAGATCGAGCGCATCGAAAGGCGGCTGTTTCTCACGCGCGGCCTGAGTTTGGGCGCGCTCGCACTCCTGTCCGGTTGCGATATCACCGACAGCAAATCTGCGCAGCGCATCCTGACCGCCATGTCGAGATGGAATGACCGCGCCCAGGGCTGGCTGTTCGACCCCGACAAACTGGCTCCAACCTATCCGGAAAGCGCCATCACCAAGCCGTTTCCATTCAATGCGTACTACAGCGAGGATCAAGCACCGGTGGTCGATCCCGACAGTTATCGGTTGGAACTGGGCGGACTGATCCGTGATCGCAAGCCGTGGACGCTGCCCGAGTTGTATGCATTGCCGCAGGTCACGCAAATTACCCGCCATGTCTGTGTGGAGGGCTGGAGCGCGATCGGCAAATGGACCGGTACGTCGTTCCGCCTGTTTCTCGAACTGGTGGGCGCGGACCTCAGCGCCAGGTACGTCGGCTTCAAGTGTGCAGACAACTACTACACCAGCATCGACATGCCCACCGCCCTGCATCCCCAGACCCAGCTCAGTTTCAAGTACGCCGATCAGATCCTACCGGCGAAATACGGTTTTCCAATGAAGCTACGCATTCCCACCAAGCTGGGCTTCAAGAATCCCAAGCACATCACGGCCATCTTTGTCACCAACACCTATCCGGGTGGCTACTGGGAGGACCAGGGCTACAACTGGTTTTCGGGCTCGTGAATGATTGCAAGCGCGTCTTGCTTGCTGCGACACTGCCGGCCATGCTGGCGGTGCCCTTGACGGCCGGGGCAACTGTCGCAGGCGACACGCCCAATGGCAAGGCGGAACAGGGCGCAAGCCAGGAGAGCGAAAACGCAAAACCCATGAACCCGGATGAACCGATGCCGACGCAAATGGCGAGACCCGGCATGAAGGAAGGCGACGTGAAGGCCAGCGCGGAAAAGAAACAAAGGGAATTGGAAGAAATGATGCGCGAGAAAATGAAATAGCGAATTGATCGTTTGCCTTCAGGTTCAACGAAGCTCGGTTCCAATTTTTCTTCCAGAACGAGTTGGACAAGATTTCGCAGCTCCCGTGCATTGAGGCAGGATGCGGCCCTATACTTCGTTCCATCGCCAACCGTCATGATCACGTTGAAACCGCGCACCGACGACACTTCCGCTATCCATGTGCACGCTCAATGGCCGGAAGAGTGACCGGGGGATCTGGCATGTTTGATCGGGTCGCTGCATGGATCGCGTTGGCGATCGTCGCGTTGCCTTCACTGGCCAACGACCATTCCGTTACCATCGGTATCCTGAACTTGCACGGAGAGCAGGATGTAAGCTCACGCTGGCAGCCCACCGCCGCGTATCTGCAGCGCCAGATCCCCGGGTACCGCTTCGTGGCGCGAGCGCTCGGGCACGATGGCATCGACCGGGCGCTCGAACGCCGCGAGCTCGACTTCGTTCTTACCAGCCCCGGACAGTACGTGGAACTTGCCGACAGAAATGGCGTGCAGGCGCTCGCCACGCTGCGGCGCAACGAGGCTGGAGAATCGAGCACGGTATTCGGGGCCGTCATCTTCACCCGTGCGGGCCGCACCGACATCACCACGCTTCACGATCTGAAGGGCAGGACATTCATGGCCGATAGCCGCCCGGATTGCTGTTTCTATGTTGTGTGGCGCGAGTTCAAGGCACATGACATCGACCCCTTCACCGACCTGTCGCGGCTGAGCTTTGACGATTCGAAGGAGGAGAACATCGTCGATGCCGTGGTCCGCGGCCAGGTTGATGGGGGTGCGGTCCGCACGGGCTTGCTGGAACATCTGGCTGCGCAGGGCCGCGTCCGGCTGGACGATCTCCACGTGGTGGAATCCCTGTACGACAAAGGATTTCCGCTGCTCCACAGCACGCGCCTGTATCCAGAATGGCCGTTCGCGAAGGCGGCTCATACCGCGAATGCGCTGGCCATGCGGGTGCAGGCCGCATTGTTGGCACTGCGGCCCGATGATCCAGCTGCCAGAACCGGACACTACACGGCCTGGGTCGCGCCGCTCGATTACCGGCCGGTGGACCAGTTGTTCCAGGATATCGGGATCGGGCCATACGCATCTCATCACCATCCGACGTGGGCAAGAATCCTGAGATTCTACTGGCAGTGGTTGCTCGCGGGCGCGCTGCTGTTCCTCACGATGACTGGAGTGACGGCCTATGTGTTATACACCAACCGTCGGCTGAGCACCTCGAAACGCCTGATCGAAGCTGAGATCGCGGAGCGACGCCGCGCCGAGGAAGCCTTGCGACGGAGCGAAGGTCTGCTCCGTGCTCTGCATGACATCACTACCGCGAAAGAACCGGATTTCGAGTCCAGGGTGTGCGCCTTGCTAAAAGTCGGTTGCGCACAGTTGGAGCTGCCCGTGGGCCTCCTGTCGCATGTGGTGGGGGACCGGTACGTAGTGGTGGCAGCAGTCACACCCGACAATTCAATCCAGCGCGGCCAGGTCTTTGAGCTCGGCCAAACCTATTGCGTCGAGACGCTGCGCACGGATGTACCGGTCGGCTTCGAACATGCGGCCGCATCCGAGTGGCGCACCCACCCGGCCTACAAGTTCTGTCGGCTAGAGGCCTATCTCGGTATTCGCCTGACGGTGGGGGGCGAGACTTACGGCACCTTGAACTTCATGAGCCCCGATCCTCGCGCGGTCCACTTCACCGACACCGACCGGAAGATTATCCAGCTCATGGCGCAATGGGTGGAGAACGTCCTGGAGCGGCGCGAGGCGACAGCCGTGATGCAGAAGCTATCGGCGGCGCTGGAGGGTACGGCCGACGCGGTTGTCATCACCGATCACGAAGGCCGGATCGAATTTGTCAATTCGGCTTTCGAGCGGATCACCGGGTATTCCCGCGACGAGGCACTCGGCAGGAAACCTTCCTTCCTGCAATCGGGCCAACACGACCAGGCGTTCTATCGGGACCTCTGGCAGACTTTGCTTCAGGGCCGCGTGTTCCGCGCCCTGTTCATCAATCGGCGCAAGGATGACAGCCTGTATTACGAGGAGAAGGCTATCACGCCGCTGTCGGACACAAGTGGTGCTATTACTCATTTCATCGCAATCGGCCACGATGTGACGGAGCGGCGCAGCGAGGAGGAGCGCCTGCGCAAGCGTCAGGCCGAGCTTGCACACAGCGCGCGCGTCAGCGCGATGGGCGAGATGCCTTCTGCGCTCGCGCATGAGCTTAGCCAGCCGCTTGCGGCGATTTCGAACTATGCCCAAGGCTGCCTGCGGCGCTTAAGCGCGGGTGCAACCGATGCCCGCGACCTGAAGGAGGCAATCGAATATATTGACCTGCACGCGCGTCAATCCGGCGAGATCGTCGGCCACCTGCGCCGCTTCCTGCGCAAGGGAGAGCCAAGACGCAGAATGGCCGACATCAATCAGATTGTTCGGGAGGCAGCCGAACTGGCAGACGTCGAAGCGCGCTGGCGTGGCGTCAGGCTGGTGCTGGAACTCGCCAGCGATCTGCCGCCGGTATCGGTGGACGCCATACAGATCGAACAGGTTGTGGTCAATCTTGTGCACAATGCGGTTGACGCGATCGATGCTGCCGCTTCGACCGAGCGTTGGGTCAAGGTGCAGACGGTCCGGGGGCCGGATGACAAGGTTGACATCATCGTTCGTGACAGCGGCCCAGGCCTGCCGTCGCAAGTGCTCGATCACCTCTTTGACGCATTCTTCACGACCAAGCAGGATGGCATGGGGCTGGGTCTGTCCATCTCCCGATCCATCGTCGAGGCGCATGAAGGTACGCTCCAGGCGCAGCCTGGCGATACAGGCGGCGCCATATTTCGCTTTAGCCTTAGCCCATCGAACCCGCATAGGGAGACAAACCCGTGACTCAACATCCGACAATCTTTGTGGTGGACGATGACCAGCGCGTGCGTGATTCGCTGCGCTGGCTACTCGAATCGGTGAGCCTGCCGGTTAAGACATTCGGCTCTGCATCGGATTTTCTCAATGGCTGCGACCTGCATTGCCACGGCTGTCTGATACTTGACATCCGCATGCCCGAAATCAGCGGTTTGCAGTTGCAGGACATTCTGGCGGAGCGCGGCATCCGGCTGCCTATCATCATGGTCTCCGGGCATGGCGATGTACCCACCGCGGTGCGCGCCATGCAAAAAGGCGCCGTGGAATTTCTTGAGAAGCCCTATAACGATCAGATATTGCTGGACCGGATCAACACCGTCCTGGCGGCGGATGCGCAACGTCAAGAGGCAGACGCGGCGCGCCGGGCGGTTCTCAAGCGCATGGAAGCATTAACGCTGCGCGAGCGGGAAGTGCTGGAGGGGGTGGTGGGCGGCAGGTCCAACAAACAGATCGCAACCGAACTAGACATTAGCGTGAAGACCGTCGAAGTTCACCGCGCCCGCGCCATGGAAAAAATGGCCGCCAAATCCGTGGCCGAACTCACGGCCCTGTGCATGCTTTGTGGCCTGGGTAAGGGCAAACCCTGACAGGGAAAACCCTAAGACGGGTTATGAATGATCCTCACATACAGACTCGGCGGACGCTGCTATAAAACGATCCTCACGCCTTGCATCCTGAACGTGAACTAGCGGGGAGGGCGTGAGGTTCGACGCAAATCCAACCCAACCGAGGAGGTTCTATGAAACAACGAAGCCATGCACCCAAGCTGATCGCATCGCTGTGTGCCGCGGGGCTGCCTTTCGTCGCAGGCTTGGCGGCGGCCGCGCCGACCTACGACATCACTGACGTTTACGTTCCTCCAGACCAGTATAAGCAGGGAGGGAAGGAACACGATCTGCAATCAAGGCCGATCTACAAGCCGCACGATTCGCGCACCACCCTACTGCCAAATTTCTGGATCACCAGCAACGAGCGGACCGGCTGCGGCGGCGTTACAACGCTCGACGACGGCTCGGACAAGACGCTTGCAAACGTCATCATCGACGAACCGGGGGTGGAGTACAGCAGCGAGGAGGCAGGCCTGACTCCGTGCGTGGGCAGCATTGAGCCGCCGCCAGCGGTGGAACCACCGGAACCACCGGAAGGAACCCCCCCGCCGCCGGACGAGCAGTTCCCCGTCGCTGAACGCTTCAATCCCAAGGTCTGCCTGCCGGTCGTGTTGCCGCCCGGCCAGACTTCCGTGGCCTACAGCGAGCTGCAGGAGGACGGCACCACTGCAACCGGCACGGTCAAGTCACCAGGGCCCGGGCTGGTGTGTGCGCCGCTCGGCGCAGAACAACACCCGCGTCACCCGCACGGCATCACCGTCGACTACTTGCGCCAACGGGCCTATCAGGTCATTGAGCACTCGGGCCTGCGCTGGAATGCGAACCGCACCGCGTTTCAGGTCGCCGACACGACCGATGAGGAGTCAGGCTTGACGCTGGCATGGGACATTGGCAATCCCAAGAAACCCACGTATCTCAAAGCCTACCTCAACGGTCATGGCGCCCATGAAGTCACCGTGAACGAATTCAACGGCCTGGTATTCCAGGGCAACCACGAGGACTCCCCCGGCGTGAAGCCTTCCATCTGGGTCGACGTGATCGACACCACCAAGGCCAACCCCTACGGCTTCATCGACACTGGCTACTTCAACGCGGTGCAGGGCATAGACGTGGATGAAGCGAAGAACCTGGTGTATGGCACCACGCACGTGGGCGAGAAGATCTTTGCCTTCGACGCCAGTTGCAAACCGACGCCTAATCCTGCCGGCATCGTGCCGCCGGCTGCGCCTCCGGGTTATTCCTTGCCCGCCGGCGACACCAACATGAAGATGGGCTGGAACTGCGTCAAGTGGTGGGTCGATGTCCGGCCAGCCTTCCTCGCGGCCTTCCCGACGCTCAGCAGCATCCTGGGTCCCACGGCGGCGGCGCCCAATGTGCTGCATATGCACAACCTCGCCGCCGACGATTTCGGTCACCGTTCCTATTCGACCATACACGGCATCGACGTGCCTGAGCACACCGGACTAGCCGCGAACGAGCCGCCTCCGAACGACGAGGACACGGAGGAGGGCGAAGCAGACGAGCATATTCTCGGTCGCTGGGTAGCGGAAGTCGATACACCGACCAAGATCAACGCAACCACCAAGAAGGCCACCGCGCCGGTGCACGTCATCGATCTTTCCAACAGCTTCGATGCCCTGACCTATCCGACTTGGGAGGACGTTTCGGGCGGACTGTCGGGTGTGGAGAATTCCTTCGTGCATGCGCACTTCATCTGGTTCGATCCGCTGCGCCAGTCGCTGCTCGTGACGGGCGAACACACCGGCAACTTGGGTATCGTCAACCCCAATACGCGGAAGCTTGAACAGGTGATCGGCATCACGCGCGCGATTCACGGATGCATACCACCGCCGCCTGAACCGGGAGAGGCGGTGGAAGCCGAAGAGCCGCACGTTCACGGCGTCACGGTGCAACCCCTGACAGGAACGGCGTACATCACCGACGAGGGCGAGCCCTGCTTCTATGAATCGGTGACCGTGCTGAAGCCTGGCGGCCGCAACTGGTAGTCGCAGGTAGGATCCGTAGCACAGGCCGGGCGACAACGCCCGGCCTGTTTTTGCTTGGCGGGCAGGAAAGGCGAAAGACACGGAAACTAGGAAGGCATTCACCGCCGCTCCTGGCCAGATTGCGTTGCTCGGGTGGTCGTTCCTCATGGGAGGGGTGTGAGGTTCGAAGCTAGGTCAATATGAAGGGTGAATCATGACTCTTCGACACACGGTGCGAGTGCTGAAGTCGCTCGTATCTAAACTGATTGCAGCGCTGTTTGGCGTCATAGGTATGGCCGGCGCCGCGACGCCGACATACAGGGCCGACAAGCTCCTGATTCCCGAGTACCAGCTCGACCTGCCGTTTGCGGCCGCCGTTCCGTTTGCTTACTCGAAAACGGCCATCTCCAAGCCGGTGTACCAAACGCAAGACGTGGCCATCGACCCCGGCAGAAACATCTGGCTAACGAGCAACGGTCGCGGCGGCCCGGGTCGGCCTGGCATGTTCAGCCCAGACGGGACGCAGATCGGGCAATTCCGGGGCGGCATTTCGATTTTTGAGACTGGCTCGAACGATGTGCTGGCCACGCTGGTCATCGACGAATCCATGTACGCTTCCGGGGCTTCGGCCGCCTATCCGTTCTCCGGGCCGGTAAAGATTCCATACGTGTCGAGTACCGGCTTCCTATACCACGGCATGGACCTTGCCGGCATGCCTAAGAGCGTGTGCCCATCTCGTCCAGCGGGGGCACCCGCATTTGTGCAAACCGTGTTCCTGCCGATCGTGTTGCCGCCGAATTCTGCGCTGCGGCCGAATGTGCCCGGCGCCTACCCTGATCCACTTGGCCGCAAAGACTACGATGGCCATACGTTGAGAATTGTTGCGTCCGACGCCCAAGGGCGGCCGATCTACAGTGGACACGACGCCACCGGCCGGCCCGCGGTGATGGCGCCGATGGGCGCGGAGTGTCATTCTCGTCACCCGCAGGCCATTGCGATCGACAAAAAGCGCGAACTGGTCTATCTGCTCGTCGAGCATTCCGGCTTGCGGTGGAACGCGGACCGCACGGATTTTGTACCGGCTGCGAGCACCGCAGAGGAGTCGGGCGCCGCGGTGGTTCTAGATATCCGCGAGTACCACGCAAGCGCTGCGGAGCTTGGGAAGAAGAAGGCTGCCAGGGGATTCAATCTGAAGATCGTCACCGGCTATCTGTTCGGCCATGCAGCCCATGCGCTGGCGGTCAACGATAACAGCGGCTTGGTGTATCAGGCCAATCGCGAGAATTCGCCGGGCGTGTCGCCGCCCAACTGGACCGATGTGATCAATCCCGCGAACGCCAATCCGTACGGCTTCATCGACATGGGTTACTACCAGTCCCTGCAGGACATCGAGGTCAATGAGGGCAACAACACCGTCTACGGCGTCTCTCGCATAGGGCAGCGAATGTACGCCTTCGACGGCAGTTGTGTCCCGAAGCCAAACAGCGGTGCAAACCTTACCGTGGACCGCAGGCTCGGCTGGAATTGCGTCAAGTACTGGGTCGATCTGCGGACGCCCTGGGACGCCTCTTACGGATCTGTGTCGACGCAGATCTTTTCGACCCTCGATGTCGCCATGCCTGCCGGCTGTCTGGCGAGTGTCCTGGACTTTGGCGGTCTTGCTGTTGACCAGGTAAACAAGCGCGTCTATAACGGACTGCACGGCATCCATCATGCCGAGCACACCGGATTGCCAACCGAGGGGGCATGCACAGACACGCTGCCAAATGGTCGCGGAGAGTTGGAACCGATGCAGCGCTACAGTGGCCGCTCGATCGTGGAGGTGAATGTGAATCCGGACCAGATGACGATCGATCCGGTGACCAAACAGGCCACGGCCGGGACTGACGTTATCGATATTTCGAATGGCTACGGCTACCTCAGCTTTGCAAATGTGGAGGACGTTCTCGGGCACCCAGGCACGCTGGCTGATTCAATCAAGGCGGTGAGCAATCTGGAGAACTCGTTTGTGCAGGGTGATGGGCTGAGGGTGGACCCGAGCCGGCATATATTGCTGGTCACGGGTGGGCGCACCGGCAACCTCGGTGTGGTCGACACCAGGACCAACAGGCTGGTGCAAGTCCTGCCGACTTCGGTATTCAATCCGGATCTCGTTAACTCCCCATCTTCGGATTGCGGCGTGGGAAAGGACGACGTTCCGGATTATCTGGAGCCGCATGCGCATGGCGTTCGTCTCGATCCGCAGACCGGCAAGCTTTACATCTCGGATCAAGGCAAGCACTGCTTCTATGAGTCGGTTACGATTATCACACCCTGAGTGATTTTTGGTGAGGGCCTTCGTCAGGTCGGGCGCAAGGCCGGGCTTCCTTCTGTTTGGCCGGCAAGATATGCGACCAGCGTCTGGTTGTCATTTCCCGTCCAGCACCAGCTCGACAAAGTCTCCCAACTCGCGCGTATTGAGGTCGGACACGACCCAATACTCCATGCCATTGTGGGCCGTCCTGATCACGTTGAATCCGCGTACCGACAACATCTTCATGTCCGGTTGCACGCTCACCGGCCTGACGTACGCCGAGATCATGTGCCGGCGCCGGCGGTAGACCAGGGCGGCGGTGGTGTGTCCGTCGATCACGTCGCGTCGCGCGCCCAGGAGTTCAAATCCCTGGGCCGACAAGTCGGGCACCGGCGGTGAATAGGCCAGGTGGGTGCCCAGCCAGGGTTTGACCGTGTGTTGGTCCGAACTCGCCACGTCGATCAGCCGGTCGGTCATCAAGGCCCGAACATGGCCCGCCACCGCATCTTCCGCGATGCGCTCAAATGCACCTTGGCCGCTTGTGCCGCCATTGAGCACCTTCCAGGTCACGCCCCAGGTAAGCAGGGCCGAACCCAAGGCCGAAGCAAGTGCCAGGCTCCAGCGCCGCCGTTCAAGGTTCACCGTTTCTTTGCGCGGTACAGTCCGCGCATGCGACGCGGACCGGGACAGTCCGGGCTCTGCAGCGCTGGCGAATCTGGCCCGCAAGCCATCAGGCGCCGGATAATAACTCGCCCCCTGTCTGATCGTAATGCGCAATGCCTGTTGCCGCTCCCAAGCGGCCTTCAATGCGGGATCGCTGGCCAGCTGCGCCTGCATTTCCAGGCTGCTGCCGATGTCGAGTTCGCCATCCAATCCGGCGTTCAGCCACAGTTGATAATCGCCCTTCTTCATGGCTGACGCTCCCGCACCGAAGCTTGCGCGATGGCCCCAAGCGCGTGCGCCAGGAGTTGACGTGCCCTTGAAAGGCGAGACATCACGGTGCCGATCGGAACATCGGTGATATGCGCAATCTCGCGGTAGGACAACTCCTCGAGTTCGCGCAATATCAGGGTCTCGCGAAAAATGACCGGAAGGGCGCTGATCGCTTCGTTCAGCAAGGCGTCTTCGGCATGCCGGATCGCCGCAGTTTCCGGATTGAGGTCGGGTTGGTCGAACGCAGAGTTGACGGCGAGTTCGTCGTCGGCGAGGTCGAGCAGTTCGCCCGGACGGTGGGATTTTAGCCACGCATAGGACGCATTGCGCACGATCGCGAGCAGCCATGGTCGGACATCCGCGCCGCGCAAGCTGCCGATGAAGCGCAAGGCCCGCAGCATCGATTCCTGCACGACATCCTCGGCATCACTTGAATTGCGCACCAACCAGCGCGCAAGGTTGTAGGCGGCATCCATGTGCACCAACAATCGCTCGAAGCGCGCCTGGTTGTCGTCCATGATGAGGTGTCGAGATGATTCTCAGGCGGTCACGATCAGGCGTCCCGTCATGCCTTCGTGGCCGTCGCCACAAAAGATGTCACACAGAAAGTCGAATGTTCCCACGGTATCCGGAACGATGCGCAAGCGCGCAACCTGTCCGGGAATGATGTCGGTGCGCAGTTTGAGGGCCGGGACGCTGAATCCCATGACAACCTCCGGTGCGGTAAATTCAAGCATGACGGGCTCCCCGCGCTTCAGCGTGATTTCGTTGGGCAAGAAGACAAATTTGCGCGCCACCACCGGAATGACCCGTTCGGCCGGCTGCGCGCGCGCCCAACGAACCGAGGCCCATGTTACACCCGCAAGGCCGGCCAGTATCAGACTGCGACGTGTGGGCTGCATGGTCAACTCTCCACCAGCGGACGTTCATCGAGGGTGATCGTTCGGCCTGCATCGGCCTCGGCAAGCTCGCGGAATCCCAGGCCGCGAAACGGGTGCTCAGCATCCCACTTGACCGGTTCGCGCTTCGGCTGAGAACCGGGTGCCGGCAGCGGGAAGATGAGTGACTTGGCCGCATGATGGGCAATGTGGCCCGTCATGTGATGGTGTTCCTGGTGTATGTGTCCGTAGAAGACCGTGACGTTTTGATAAGGCATCAGCACGTCGATGACCTGGCTGCCATCGCGGGTGGCCCAGTCCCACTGCGGGGCAAGGTCAAACAGCGGCCGGTGGGTCAGCACGACAATGGGGGCATCCTTGGCTAGCCGAGCTAGGTCGGCCTTGAGCCACGCAAGCTGTTCGTCGCCGATCCGGGCCGCGGGATCAGACACGTTGTCGAGCGCAATGAAATGCACGTCCTGGTAATCGAAGCTGTAATGCGTGGGGCCGAAGAATTCCTGGTAGGCCGCGCCGTGGTCGAGGGAGGCGTCATGCTCGCCGGGCAGGTAGTGGATGTCGCGCACCTTCAGGTCGGCGATAATCGCCTTGAATTCCCGCATCCGGCTACGGCGAACCTGGGGATCGTCGGTAGTGTGGGTCAGGTCGCCGGTAAACACGATGAAATCCGGCGGCAGGTCGAGGGCGTTGACCGCAGCGATTGCGCGTTTCAACGTGGAACCCGCTTCCGGATTGACCACAGGGCCGTTGAAGCCCCAGTGCGAATCGGACAATTGCACGAAATGAAAGTCGGGTGTCCTGGGCGTCCCATAATTCGCACAGCCCGCCAGACCCGATGCAAACACCACGCCTCCCAGTCCCGTCAGTTTCAAAAAATCCCGTCGATTAATCACTTGACGCATGTTGATCTCCTCTGTTCGACGCACCCGATTGGGGTGGTTACATGCAAGATCACGGGACGGGGAGATTTATTCCCGGAAGGCGCCTGTATCGATATGGCCAGGACATTGAGCCTCGACATGACCTATGCGCTGAAAGACCGAAACGTCGCTGGAAGCCTTGGCTGGAGGATGTTCCATCCTCTAAAATGGCTTGACCCTATAGCCATCCAGGAGCCAAGAGGATGAACAAAGCTGAACTGATTGATGCGGTTGCCAAGATTACCCAGCAATCCAGGGCACAGACCCTGGAAATGTTTGACGCCTTCATGGCGGTGGTTCAGAACGCGCTGTCGAGCGGCAACAGCATCCAGATGATGGGCTTTGGCACCTTCGTGGTACAGGAGCGGGCCGCACGCATCGGCCGCAACCCCGCCACCGGCAGGGAAATGAACATTCCCGCGAAGAAAGTCGTCAAGTTCAAGGTCAGCAGCAAGATGAACAACGCTGTGGCCGGCGTAAAGACCCAATCCGGCAAGAAATAATTGCGCTCGGCGCGCACCGTGCCAGGCAGATGGAAGGCCTGGATGCGCCGCCGGTTGGCGGCATGCCGTCAGATGAAATTCACTTCGTCCACGTCGCTGTAGCGCTGCGAAATGTCCTCGAATGTGTTGCTGATCTCCAGCAGCGCATCCACCACGTCCGGGTCGAAGTGGTTGCCGCGGCCTTGGGTGATCATGCTGATGGCCAGATCATGGCTGTAGGCAGGCTTGTAGACACGGGCTGAGATCAAGGCGTCATAGACGTCGGCGACTGCCATCAGGCGGGCCGAAAGCGGAATTGCTTCGCCGGCCAGCCCCTGTGGGTAGCCGCTGCCATCCCAGTGCTCGTGGTGGCTGTAGGCGATCTCGCGCGAGTAGCGCAGGAAATCGGCGGATTCACCTAACTCAAGCTCGGCGCTGCGGATGGCATCATGCCCGTGGCGGCAATGCTGCTTCATGATTTCCCACTCCTGCGGGTTCAACGGACCCGCCTTGAGCAGGATGGCGTCGGGAATGGCGACTTTGCCGACATCGTGCAGGGGCGCCGACTTGTAGAGCATCTGGATCACCTCGTCGTCGAGGATGGCGCGGAAGCGTGGATGCGTACGCAGCCGCTCCGCCAGGGCGCGGACGTAATTCTGTGTGCGACGCAGGTGGTTGCCGGTTTCGTTGTCGCGTGCCTCGACCAGGGCACAGAAGGCGGTGATGGTGGCGCCTTGGGCGGCGATCAATGCCTGCTTGTGGCGGACCAGTTCGTTGGCTTGGCGCACAACTTCGTGGGTGCGTTCGTCAACCAGGCGTTCAAGGTTTTCGTTGCGCTCGCGCAGCAGCTTGCTGGTCTGGGCGAGCCTGAGATGATTGCGCACCCTGGCCAGCACCACGGGCGGCGAAAAGGGTTTGTGGATGAAGTCTTCTGCGCCAAGCGAAAGGCCATATTCCTCGTCGTAGGCGCCCTCCAGACTGGACAGGAAAAGTACCGGTATGTCATGGGTGTCAGGCCGCAACTTCAACCGGCGGCAGGCTTCGAAGCCGTCGAGTCCGGGCATCATGACATCGAGCAGGATCAGGTCGACCGGCCCGCCAAAAGTGAGGTAGTCCAGCACCTGCTGGCCGTCCTGCACGGGGTGGACCATGTAATTCTCGCCGAGCAACTCTTCCAGGATGAGGAGGTTCTCAGGCTGGTCGTCGGCGATCAGGATGTGAGGAAGGAGGACGTGTTTCATTTGACGTCCTCAAGGTCGACCACCCGCCTTCCCCGTGCGGCGATTTCGGCCAGCAGGCATTCCACCGATTGAGCCAGTTTTTCGGCCAGGATGCCGGCTTCAGTCTGGCCTGCGCGCGCGGCTCTTTCCGTGCGTGCGGCGAGCGCCTGCAACTCATGAGCCATCAGGTTGCCCGCCACGCCCTTCAGGGCGTGGGCGACAAATGCCAGCTGAGTGTAATTGCCGGTCGAGCCGGCCGCCGCGCTCGCGCGCAGTTTCGCCGGCGTATCGGCCTGGCTTTGCAAGGCCATGGCCGCAAGTTTGTCGACAAATGCGGGCCGGCCGGGGAAGCGCGCCTCAAGGGCCGGCCAGTCGATCATGCCGTTCGGCAGATCGCCTGGGAGGTCCGGGCCAAGTACGGATGATTGGGATGTCATGGCAGCTTGCCCTTTCCATATCGGGTTGTCGTGACCTGTCTTGGTGGCGGCGTTCGGGTGCCTGGCGTAACGCACGATAGCCTGCACCAGGGTTTCCAGGTCGACAGGTTTGGTCAAATAGCCCACCATGCCGGATGCCCTGCAGCGCTCAAGCTCTTCGCTCAAGGCGTGCGCGGTCAGGCCAACGACAGGCAGATCGGGGGCGAACAGTCGCAGCCGCTGAGTTGCCTCGTGGCCATCCATTTCGGGCATCTGGACATCCATGAGCACCAGATCATAGGCATCGGCGCCGTCGTGGTGGATGCGTTCCACCGCCATACGGCCATTCTCTACACAGACCAGATTCGCGCCTTCCCAATCCAGCATTTGCTCCAGCACCAGTCGATTCACCTCGTTGTCCTCCGCCGCCAGCAAGGTATAGCCGGCCAGCCGCGGTACGTCGAAAGACGGTGCAAGCACCGCGGGAGCAGGTGCTCCCGGGTGGGCAGCAAACAGGTGGCGCGCCCGCAAGGGTCGGTCCAGACGCTGGACGCCTTCGGGCAGAGAGATGGCGGAGAATTCGCTGCTGCCCGGCGTATGCGCCACCGCCACGCGCTGTCCGTTGGCAAGCGCGGCGCGCAGCGCAGTTTGCGCCACCCCGTTGGACAGGGCTTCCTCGCCCAGGATCACCAGGTCTGCCGCCTCCAGGCGGAAGGCCGCTTCGACCGGCAGGATGTCGCAGCGGCTGCCGCGCGCCAGCAGTGCCTGTCCCAGGTGATCGCTCTTTGCTGTTCCCATGCCTGCCAGCACAATGTGCGGGCAGGGGCCCCCCGCTTTGGGCCAGGAAACGGCCGGCATCGGCAATTGCAACGTGAACGCCGTACCCTTACCGGCTTCGCTCTGAATATGGATTGTTCCGCCCATCAGATCAATCAGGCGCTTGCTGATCGCCAGGCCCAGTCCGGTGCCACCGAAGCGACGCGTGGTTGAGCCATCGGCCTGTTCGAATGGCGTGAACAGCCGCGCGACTTGTCTTTCGCTCATGCCGATGCCGGTATCGCTGACCTTGAAGACCAACTGCCCGTCCTCCCAGGCAATCGCCAGGGTGATACGTCCGCGTTCGGTGAACTTCACTGCGTTGGACAGCAGATTGAGCAGCACCTGGGCCAGGCGCAGCGCATCGCCGCGGCATTCGGCCGGCAGGTCGACCGCTTCCTCGACCACGAACTCCAAGCCTTTGGCGTAAGCCCGCGGCGCGTTCAGGTCTACCACGCGGTCGATCATCGCCCCCAGATCAAAGGGCAACTGTTCCATCTCCAGCTTGCCGGCCTCGATCTTGGAGAAATCGAGAATGTCGTTGACCAGGCTGAGCAGCAACTGTCCCGATTGCACAATACGACTGAACATCGCCTGGCTCTTGCGCCCGACGTTGTCACGG
Organism: uncultured beta proteobacterium; assembly: GCA_963782495.1. Lineage (GTDB taxonomy): Bacteria > Pseudomonadota > Gammaproteobacteria > Burkholderiales > Thiobacillaceae > DASQBT01. Next base: position 130,851 of record CAWAJU010000010.1, read on the forward strand.
TATCCCACTTGGGCGAGCCCGAGCACCGCATTGAGGGGTGTGCGGATCTCATGGCTCATGTTGGCAAGAAACGCGCTCTTGGCCCGATTTGCCTGTTCGGCTGCCTCTTTGGCCAGGCCCAGGGCGCCCATCATCGACTTGCGCTCGGTGATGTCCTCGAACACTGTATAGACTTGATCCGGTTCGCCTTGTCCGGGTCTGAAGCGGGGCACGGCTTGGGCGTTGATCCAGACATAGCCTTTGCGCACAGGCGATTGAATTCCCATCACCACATCCGTGACCGGGTTGCCGGTTGCCAGTGCCTGGACTGCGGGATGGGCGCTGGCTGGAAATGGCGTGCCATCCTCGTGAATCGCGTGCCAGCGTTCGTCCCAGGAGTCGCGCCCCTGCAATTGCTCCAGAGTCAGGCCCAGGATGCGCTGGGCGGCCGGATTTGCGTCGAGGATCTGGGCGTCTCTGTTCTGGTGAATCACACCCTGTTCCATCTGCGTAAACAGGAAGCGGTGGCGTTCCTCGCTTTCGCGCAAGGCCTCAGCCATCTGGCGCGGAGCGGTGATGTCGATATGCGAGACGACCGCACCGCCTTGTGCCCCGCCCAGGGGAGTCACGGTCATGTGGAACCAGCGTTGCTTGCCCGGCGCGTGGCAGGGATACTCATGCGAGAAGGTCTCGGCGCGGCCATCCAGCACGGCCTGAATGCCGTCATGTACTGCCATTGCCTCCTCGGCGCTCTCGCCGGTACTCATCCTGCAAATTTCCAGATAGTCGGTGCCGATGTCCGTGTGGGGCGCCAAGTGGTCGCCCGTCTTGCTGTTCTCACGTGCAAAGCTGCGCCACGGTTCGTTCACCGCGACGATCACGCCGTGCCGGTCCAGTACCGCAACCTGGGTGCTGACCGCGTCCAGGATGGCGCGTTTGAACGCTTCCGCTTCACGCAAGGTTTCATCCGACTGCTTGCGCTCGGTGATGTCGGTGAAGCTCACTACGCCGGCGACGATCTCGCCATCCCGCGACATGGGCTGGGCAGCCATGGCGATGGGCAGCGGCTGCCCGTCGGCGCGCCAGAACACCTCATCCTCCTGACGCACCGTCCGGCCTGCGAACAGCTCGTCGAGCATGTGGCATTCCTCGCGCGGATGGGGGCTGCCGTCAGCCTTGCTGTGATGTATGGTTTCGTGCATGGGACGGCCAATAAGCTGCATCTGCGTGTAGCCCAGCATTCGGCAGGCGGCCGGGTTGGCGAAGATGAAGTTGCCTGAGCGGTCTATGCCGACCAGGCCGTCGGCGGCAGATTCGAGAATCAGCTGGGTATAGGCCTGGGCCGCTTCCAGTTCGGCGGTCCGCTCGGTGACCGCTTCTTCCAAATGGTGACGATAGCGGTCGAGTTCCTCACGGATGAGCTTCTGTTCGGTGATGTCCTGGGTGACGCCAATGCCGCCGATCAACTCGCCGTCCGATTCGAAGCGAAGCTCGGCCTTTTCATTCACCCAGCGCACCTCGCCGTTGGCGATGATTCGGTGCTCGACGTCATAAGGCTCGCCGCGCAACGCAGCAGCCCACTTTTCCTCCACGTAGGCGCGGTCATCCGGATGTACATGGCTGAGAAAATCCTCGTAGGTGAGCGCCGTGCCGTGGGGAATGCCAAAGATGCGATAAATTTCGGCCGTCCAGTTCAGCACGTTGGTGCGCACGTCCAGGTCCCAACTGCCGATCTTGGCCACAGCCTGGGCGCGGTTGAGGCTGTCCTCGCTCTTGCGTAAAGCGTCCTCGGCCTGCTTGCGCTCGGTGAGGTCCCGAGCGAAGCCAATGAAGCGCCGGCTGCCGTCCTCTCTGCGCATTTCGCCGACGCGCAGATGGATCGTCGCCAGGCTGCCGTCCTTGCGCCTGGCCTGGACGTCGCGCCCGATGCCAATGATGTGGGCTTCGCCGGTCTCGATGTAACGGGCAAGATAGCCGTCGTGGGCTTCCCGATCGGGGCTGGGCATCAGCATGTTGATGTTTTGGCCCACCAGTTCCTCGGTTGAATAGCCGAAAAACCGCTCGGCAGCAGGGTTGCAGGTTTCGATGATGCCGCGTTCGTTGATCAGGAAGATCGTGTCCGGGGCAAACTCCACCAGGGTGCGGAAGCGCTTTTCGCTCTTGCGCAGGGCATCCTCGGTCCGCTTGCGTTCGGTGAGATCGCGGATGAATCCGACAAAGTGCCGGCTGCCATCCTCACGGCGCATCTCGCCGACGCGCAGGTGGACCGTGACCAGGCTGCCGTCCTTGCGCTTGGCTTGGACGTCTCGCCCGACACCAATAATGTGGGTTTCGCCGGTATCGAGGTAACGGGCAAGATACCCGTCGTGACCCTCATGGTCGGGGCTGGGCATCAGCATCCTGATGTTTTGCCCGATCAGTTCGTCGACTGCGTAGCCAAAGAACCGTTCGGCAGCGGGGTTGCAGGTCTCGATGATGCCGTGCTCGTTGATCACGAATATGGTGTCAGGCGCGAATTCCACCAGCGTACGGAAGCGTTCCTCGCTTTCCCGCAGGGCTGTCTCAGCCTCGATGCGGTCAGAAATGTTGCGCGCGAAGCCGGTCGTGCCGCTGACCCTGCCCTCGGCGTCGAACAATGGCGCCTTGAAGACCTCGAACCAGCCTTCCTGCCCTCGCGGCGCATAGTGTGCCTCCCCGGTTCTGCTCTGCCGCGAGCGGATAACATCCTGATCGTCTTCCATCTGTTGCCGGGCCATCGCGGGGTCCCAGACTTCCAGATCTGTCTTGCCGATGAGGTCTGCACTCGAGGCGTATCCGCAGAGCTCCGCATAGGGTTGATTGACGGCGATGAAGCGGCCCTCGCTATCCTTGAGCCAGACCAGGAAAGGGAAGTTGTCCAGAATGCTCCGCAGTTCCCCGGTCATGTCCCGTGCCAGGGATTCGGCCCACTGCTGGCGGCGTGACAGACTACTGATCAGGAAAAACAGAAGAATTCCTACGATCAGGCCGCCGCTGCCGGCGATGAAGGGCAGGCTGACGGTCGCGGTCGAAAGGTAGCCGGGCAGCGCGCGCACGGTGAGCGTCCAGAACCGGCCACCGATGTCGAAGTGGTTGGTCCGGCTGAATTTCCCGCCGGTCTCGGTAGTGGCGGTTCCCGCGGAGCCATACAACAGGCTGGAGGCGCCGGGAGCACCGTCATACAGCGCAATGCCAAGGTCAGCCATTTCGGTACCCAGGATGCCGTGCATCAGGTCCCGACTGCGAAACGGGCTAAAGACGAATCCGAGCAGGGCATCGCGGCGCTGCTCGACAGTGGCGGTGGGCATGCCCCTGTGGTAGACCGGCAGGTACATCAGGAAACCTTTTTGCGGGTCCTGTGCGGTTTCCTGTACCAGCGTGACGATGCCAGAAACCGCCGCTTTGCCCGTATCGCGCGCCCGTTCCATGGCCTCGCGCCGAACCGGGTCGGTAAACATGTCATAGCCGAAGGCACGCCGGTTGCGCCAGTCGAAGGGCTCCAGGTAGATGATCGAGGTGTAGATCGGCCGTTGACCAGCAGGCTTGACCTGGTATTCGGTGAAGCCTTCGGCGCGAACGGCAGTGACGTGTCGGGCCAGTTCCGAAGGCGGGATGACCTGGATGAATCCCAGTCCCTGGATGCCGGGGTAGTAGCGCCCGATGTCCAGGCTTTCAACGTAGTTGCGCCAGTTCTGGCGCCGCACTTCACCGGCGGCGCTGAACAGGCCGGCACCGCCGCGCAGCACTATTTCGTACTCGGTCATGCGCTTGCTGATTGCGGTCTGGATGTCCGCCACTTGGAACTGGAAACGGTCTCCCGTGCGTTGCTTGACCAATTGATCGGACGCATTCCAGACCGCCGCGGACAGCACGCAGGCCAATACCAGCACGACCCAAGCCATGGCAGGGCGTTGGCTGAGCCGCAACAACGGCCCGGGGTGGGCGTACCGGTTCATCAGACCCTTACCGACGAGTCGGAGTGGGTACGTCGGCGCCGGGCCTGAAATGGATAGTTGTCTCTTTCATCATCGCTTCTCCGCGTCAATACCGCTATTATTTAGTTGTCATTCAGCATCCCGCGCGGCCATAGTGCGGCCGGATACGGGCAATTGAAGGCTTACCGAGGCGGGAACTGGGCCTCAAACTGCATAGGGGACAGGGGCGGGGTCAAAGCTGAAACGGTGATAGGGCGTTCTTATTGTGGCGACCGGGGATTGGGGTCGCAGCCTCACACGTTTACAGTATAGATACTCTGATTCTGGATTCTTTGTAAATTCGTATCTTAAGAACCATTTAGGGCTAATCTTGCCAGATACAACGGTCAGGAATCAAAAAAATTTAGAGGCAAAGCCGACTGGTGGTACTGATGTACCGTCCAAGGTTCGCCTGCTGCTGGCTGACGACGACCGGCTGATCCTGGCCACCCTGGGACAGGGCTTGCGCACGGCAGGTTATGCCGTAACTGCGGTCGGTGCGGCGCAAGAGGCCCTGGCCGCCGCGGAGCGGGCGCCATTCGACCTGGCACTGCTGGATATCCGCATGCCGGGGATGTCCGGCATCGACGCCGCGCAGCAGCTACGCGAGCGGCATGACATCGATTCCCTGTTTTTGACGGCCTATGGTGACGAGGCGACCGTGGCGCTGGCGGTGAAAGGGGGAGCGCTGGGTTACCTGGTAAAACCGGTAGACCTGCACCAGCTTGTCCCTGCCGTGGAGGCCGCCCTCGCCAGGGCGCGAGATCTGAGGGCGTTGCAAAGTGTGCGTTTGCAACTTGAGCATGCGTTGGCCGGTGGTCGTTTCGTCAGTGTCGCGATCGGCCTCCTGATGGAAAGACAGCGGCTTGGTCATGACGCGGCCTTTCAACTGCTGCGCAACGACGCCAGAAAGAACAGCCGCCGTGTGGAGGACCTGGCGCAGGAGTTGGTCGCAGCGGCGGAAACGCTCAACCGACTGGGAGAAGGGAAGGATAAGTGAGCGATACCGGAGCCGGCACCGGGACGCGCCGCCAGGCCGAACAAGATGCAGGCGACCACGCACCGCGGACCCGCCCCGCGACCCTTGGCCGGCCGCAAACTGGGGAGCGCGCAGACAATCTGCCTCGGATTGTCCTGGATGCCGCGCCGGTGCTGGAAGCATTCGTAGACCACGAACATCGCTACCGTCTGGTCAATGCCGCCTACGAAGAGTGGTTTGGTGTGCCCCGCGAAGCGATCATCGGGCGGACCATGGTGGAAGTATTGGGCGAGGCTGCCTACCGGCAAATCTTCCCTCATGTTCAACAGGCGCTGAACGGTGAACGCGCCAAGTACCAGATCAGGTTTTCCTTTCCGAAGCGCGGCGAGCGCGATGTGGAGACCGTGCTGACACCATATCGGAATGCGACCGGGGAGGTACTGGGGTTCTGTATCCTGGTGCAGGATATTACCGAGTTGAAGCAGGTCGAGCAGGCATTGCGGCGAAGCAGCGACACGCTGCAGGGTTTCTACGATAGTTCTTCTTTCATGATGGGCATGGCAGAACTGGACGGTGACTCCCTGATCGCAGTGCATGGCAACAAGGCGGGTGCGGGCTTGTTTGGCGTGACGCCCGAATCGCTGGCAAACAAGACAGGACAGCAGCTGGGCAGTCCGGAAGCGGTCCATGACATCGTTCTTGATCGCTGCCGGCGTAGCCAGCGTGAAGGCACGCCGGTGCGGTTTGAGCTGGAATTTCCCTCGCCTTTCGGCATGCGCTGGATCAACGCGACGGTAAGCTATCTGGGCGTAGGCCCGCGTGGCCGCCCCCAGTTCAGTTTTGTTGCTGACGACTTTACCGAGCGCAAGCGGACCGAGCGGATCACCCTGGCACAGAGCAGATCGCTGGAGATGGTCGCGGCCGGTGCGACCCTTCAGGTCATTCTCGATAGCCTGGCGCGGACCATCGAGGAACTGGATCCGGACATGGTTGCTGCCATTCTCCAGCTCGAAGAGGATGGCACGCATTTGCGTCTCAGCTCTGCGCCCAGTCTTGAAACCATATATTTGCAGGGAATGGCCCGAATTCCCGTGGGGGAAGGGCAGGGCTCCTGCGGGACCGCGGCCTGGAGAGGCAAAACGGTGATTGTCGAGGACATCGCCAGCGACCCGTTGTGGTCGGTGTATCAGGATGTCCCGTTGGCCAGCGGATTGCAGGCCAGCTGGGCGACGCCCATTCTCGATGCCGACGCCTCGGTATTGGGGGTGTTTGCCATCTATTTCCGGGTGCCGCGCAGGCCGCTCGTTGAGCAGCAGGAACTTGTCCTGATGGCCACGCATGTCGCCGCCATTGCCATCGTGCGCGATCGCAAAGAGCGGGCGCTGTGCGAGAGCGAAGAGCGCTTGCGCCGGGCCGAAGCCAGCGCCAGCGTGGGCGTTTGGGACTGGGACATTCAAACCGGTAGGTTCAAGTGGACGGCCCAGATGGAAGTCCTCTACGGTTACGCGCCCGGAAGCTTCCCCGGCACCTATGCGGGTTTCAGCACCCGCGTTCACGCCGATGATATTGGCCACGTCGAGGCTGACATTGAGGACGCGTTGGCCGCTCATCGTCCGTTCGATATCGATTTCCGCATTCAGTTGCCCAACAATGGAACCCGATGGCTAAATGCCAAGGGTGCGGCACATTACGACGAAGCCGGTGCGCCTCTAAGGGTGTCGGGCGTCAATATTGATATTACCGAGCCGAAGCGTATCGAGATGGAACGCATCGCGCAGCTGGAGCGTCAGCGCGATACCTTGGTGCGGGAGGTTCACCACCGCATCAAGAATCACCTGCAGGGTGTCGTCGGTTTACTGCGCAACTGTCAGGCCCGGCAGCCAGACCTGGGGCCGGCTCTGCAGGAGGCCATCGACCAGGTACGGATCATCGCCGAGGTCTACGGTTTGCAGAGTCAACAGAATCTCGCCAACGTGCCTTTGGGCAAGCTGGCCGCCACTGTATCGCAAAGCAATATTGGGCTGGTGACATGTGAGGCCCGCGGGATCGAAAGCTCGCCTTTGGTGGCGCTGGAAGAGGCCATGCCCATCGCCCTGATTGTCAATGAACTGGTCACCAACGCACTCAAACACCAGCTGCCATCCGCAACCGCCAGACCGGTACGGATCGAGTTGGCGCGGGTGGACGATGATGCACTGCTGCGGGTACGTGGAGGACCGGCTCGACTGCCCGAGCGATTCAGTTTTGCACTGGGGCACGGCGTGGGAACCGGACTGGAACTCATGCGCGCGCTGTTGCCTGCGACGGCCTCGCGCCTGAGTTACCGCCAGGAGGGAGATGAAGTCGTGGCAGAACTCTTGCTATGCTCGCCAGTGATTATCTGGCCGACAACCGAAGCCTGAACTCGTAGGACAATACTGTCCCACTCGAGGCGTCAAGCGGCCCTGCGCGGACCGGGCGGCAGCGCTCAAATCATGCGCCCGCACGCTTGTGGCGCAGTCAGCCGGCGAAGCCGCCGGCATCCAGGAACTCCTGTTCCTCGGCCGTAGTTGGACGCCCAAGAATTGCATTACGGTGGGGGAAGCGTCCGAATCGCAGGATGATCGCGCGATGTTCGAGCGCGTGTTTGACGTATTCGGAGCCCAGCCGGGCGCTTAGCTCTAGCGATCGATCCTGATCGGCGAGATTTTCCGAATGCGCGTAAGGAATGTAGAAGAAGAGCCGCAGTTCAGGCGCCGCCTGGAGATCGAAACCTTTGACGATAGCTAGATCCGCTACGCGCCGCGCCAGTTCGTCCGTCGCATACATACGCGCGCTGCCGCGAAAGGCATTGCGCGGAAATTGGTCCAGTAGGATCACCAACGCCAGGGCGCCGCGCCCATGATGGGCCCAGTGGTCGAGTTCACCGTGCGTTGCTGCATCGTGATCGGCGAGAAAGCGCGAGCGAAACTCGCTATCGAATTCGGCATGCTTGCTAAACCAACGTTTGGGCCCAGCAGCGCTCCAGAAATTGATGACCGCGTCGATTTCGGTGTCGGGCGATTGTTCACCGGAAGGGGGAGCGCTCATGACATGCCTTTTGTGTGACCCTACACAATTATGTATGAGCGCGCGTGTCAACAACAGCTTGACGACATCTGCAGCACACGCCATCCAGATGAGGAGGGCAAGGGCAAGGACGAAACCTGGACTCAATCGCGATCCCGCCCCTTGACTTCATTTGTGTCAAGGCATGAACAAGCTGAAATCCGGAACTGAAAGCGTCTGTCATCGGGAATGCGTGCAGACCGGAGAGGACTGCGGCCCTCACGCCGATTCTCAGTTTCTTTACATTCCCGCATTGGTTTTGTTCAAACACGGATGTGGCCACCACTCGGGCCCGCACTTATACGGTATTCATTCGCTTGCGCTCCGCGGCTTGCGACCTATAGTTCGTTTGTACCCTGGTTGCCGGGTTGCGCCAGGCCCGCAGTTTCGCCCGTGAAGGGGAGTGCTCTGCACCGGGGTGGGAGAGGCTGAGCGACGCGGCTTCCGCGACACCAGGTCGTTGTTGCGCAGAGGTCGGTTGCCATGGCCCCGAGGCAAACCATGTTGGAGGAAGAATCATGTGCCAAGAGCGTCTGGATCGCAGCTGGCGAGATGCGCAGGAGCGGCCGCCTGCTTCACTTTCTTCTCTTGCTGCCTTGTTAGTGTGCGCAGGGACACTTTACTCGCTGCCGGTTGCAGCCTACGTGCAGACCAATCTGGTATCCGACATCCCGGGCTTGGGGTTGATCACTGATCCGAACCTGGTCAACCCCTGGGGGATGGCGTACAGCGCCACCAGTCCGTTCTGGGTGTCGGACAACGGAACGGGGCTCTCCACCCTCTACAATGGGGCAGGAACCCCACAGGCGCTGGTTGTGACGATTCCTCCGGCGCCGGGCGGCAGCGGGCCTTCCAAGCCTACCGGACAAGTCTTCAATGGTGGTTCCGGGTTCAACGCCGATCGTTTTATCTTCGCCACGGAGGACGGCACGATATCCGGCTGGCGCGGCGCGCTAGGCACCAATGCCGAACTGCTGGTTGACAACTCGCCGGGCGGTGCGATTTACAAGGGCCTGGCCATAGGCAGCAATGCCTCCGGCGACTTCATCTATGCTGCCAACTTTCACGCCAACAGCATCGATGTGTTCAACAGCACCTTTGCTCCCACCAATCTCTCGGGGTTGTTCCTGGATCCGAACCTGCCGGCGGGCTACGCACCCTTCAACATCCAGAACCTGGGAGGCAGCCTGTATGTCGCCTACGCGCAGCAGGATGCCAATGCGGAGGACGAGATTGCCGGACCCGGGGCGGGATTTGTCGACGTTTTCGATACCGATGGAGTCTTTCTGCGGCGCCTCATTTCGAACGGGGCTCTGGACGCCCCCTGGGGACTGGCTCTCGCGCCCGCCGACTTTGGACTGTACAGCGACGACTTGCTGGTGGGCAATTTTGGCGACGGGCTGATCAATGCCTTTGATCCATTGTCCGGAAATTTTCTCGGTACCTTGAACGGTCCTGGCGGCACCCCAATTTCGATCGACGGTCTTTGGGCGCTAGGCTTTGGCAACGGCAGCAACGCGAACCAGTTGTTCTTCACTGCCGGGCTCAACGACGAGGCGAATGGTCTTTTCGGGAAACTCTCGGTTCCGGAGCCATCGACAATCTTCCTGCTGGGATTGGGGCTCGTCGCATTGAGTATGCCATTTGGACGAAGCCTGCGAACGTCGCCTGCTGCAGCCCTTGTGTGAAGATCGTGTGCCGGCAAGCGTGGTGGGTCTGGCCTCGGGCTTGGTGCGCAGCTTGGCGGTTGTCCAGGTTACCATTTGCCGGTGAGATTGAAGAACGTGTGGGCGCGCAGCAGGTCGCGCGTGGCTTGGTCAGAGTTGTTGGCGGCCAGCGGTTGAGCATAGCCAAAGATATATTGCAAATTGGGGGTGTCTCCCACAAGTGCGATGCCTGCATCGCTAAGCGACTGCGTCGGACTTACACTTGCGGCATTCACGGTGGCAACACGACCCGCCTCGTAAAACAGACTCAGGCTGAATGTGCCCGCGCCGTCCTCGATTGCCGGCGAATTGAGTCTGGCTCGAAACTGTCCGCCACGGTCACCTGACGCGATGCCGGGGAGCCAGGCGGTGAGGTTGCCGAAGCCTCCGATGACAAGTTGGCGGCTCTGCGGCAGGACATTGGCGGTCCACTGCGTGCTTAAAGTCACGCCGAATTTCAGTTCTGCAGGCAGCGTTTGTTCGTAGCCGATATCCCCTTGCGCGAGGAAGAATTCCGGATCGGCCAAGCGTGTGGTTAGACTTGATGCTACGGCCTGGCCGGACAGGCCCTGCGCCAGCTTGACCGAACCTGTCAGTGCCGCAGCGCGTCCCATCACATAGGCTTTCGAGTCCAAACTGACTCCAGCGCTGACAAAGGTGAACTTCTCGTCGTGCAGCGGCGCGTCCGGGAAAAACGTTCCCAGATAGAACACGTCGACCGACGCTGCGTCATCTACATAAGCGAGGCCTTCGCTCGCGGACCAGCGGGTATTTTGGGTGGTATGCAGAATCTGTTCACCGCTGAGTGCGAGGCTCTTGACCGTGCCTCGCTGCTGCTGTTCGAGCAACACCAATTGCGGAACGCCATTTACTACCGCCGGGATTTGCGAGGTGCTCTTGGCGGCCTGGTAATTGGTCTGACTGTAATTGATGCCATACATGCCCCAAGGGGTGACGGCAGAGACGCCCGCGCCTCCGCTCTTGTAACTGGTGCCTGCGCTTGCCGAATCCAGGCTTGGCACGCCCTGGGTGTAGTTTGCCGTGATTTCGCTGCCGTGCCCGGGTCGGTACGCGACCGAAGTCCCGGCCTGCCAGCGCCCGGCATAGCGGTTGCCCAGATTGCCCAGGGTGACGCTGGCATTCCATGCCTTCGCGCCAGGAATTGGAATCTCGTCCACGCTCATGCGAACGGCCTCACTGCCTGGAATGGCCGTGAAATTCATTCGGGACCGCTCGCCCTGACGAGCGGAATAGGCGCTCGCCAGCGCATCGTCCCTGAGCAGCGCGGAAAGCGTGAGATTGACATCGGTGACATCCGAATAGAACGGCTTGAGTTGGCCAGGAGCGTCAAGCGTCGCGACCGGTTGCTTGAGGAGACGAAAGCAAACCGTCTTGGCGTCACTTTCTCTCGTGGCATGCGCCTGTGCGAGTATCGATTCGTTCATCGCGGGAGACAGCTTCAGGTTGACATCGTTTGTATCCTGGGCAGGCGCTTCCAAGTTTGCGCGCGCCTCGAATGCTGCAAGCCATTTCAGTAACAGAATGCGAGATACAACTCCACTGCTGTATTCGGCGCGCGCGCCTGCGAGCGCGAGATTCTCTTTCGCTATGGCCTGATTGAGCCTGAGCATCGCATCGGAAGGATCTATTGCCTCGGCGAGAACATGCCGCAACTTGTCGGCGGGCATCAGAGGCTGTCCGACGACCTCGTAGGCGTAGCCGTGGCTGTTCACTGAAACGATAGGCACGACAACTGCGACGGGCTGGGTTGGCTGCGAGGATTGCTGAGGTCGAACCTGCTTTCCGGGACCGAGAGCGGGCAAGTTCGTCAGTTCTTCCTCAGGCAGCACGGGGGAAGACGCGAGATTGACGCCTTCCTTTGTCTGGGTCTTCGGTGCTGGATGCGCGGAAATGCGAAAGACTACGGTGTTTCCGTTTCGTTGAAGCAGTTCTGCGCGCTCTTCGTGAGCTTGCTGGAGGGCGAGGTTGATCCTGAGCAATGCGACAGACGGATCGTTCGCGTCTGCCAGGATCTGCCGGAGCTGGTCCGATCCGAGCGCAGACGCTCCCACGATCTGGTACGAGTAGCCATGGCTCTCCAGGGTGACTGTGGGAGGAGCGGAATTGGCCGAGTCTTCAAGCGTTTGAACTGCGGCTTGCGGCGGCAACGCTGGAGTCGTGTCTGCGGGCATGGTGAATCCGGGACCAAATTATTCTTATCGGAGACGTGCAGCAGATTATTTATATCGCAAAAAAAGGCGTGGTCATAGGACCACGCCTTTTCCCCTGCCGGGCATTTATAGTCGTTTTGAAACCCGGCTAGCGGTTCAAGCCTCCGAGCAAGGACGCGACCAGCCTTTCAGAGCGGCAGTCCAATTGGAAGCCCGCCAAGGCTGGGTAGGCTGGGCAACCCCCCACCGGGCAGGCCAGGCAGTCCGGGCAAGCTGGGCAGTCCGGGCAAGCCGCCAACTGCAGGCAGGCTGGGCAGTGAGACCGGAAGTCCTCCAACCGGCAAGCCGCCGACTGCAGGCAGGCTGGGCAGTGAGACCGGGAGTCCTCCTACCGGCAAGTCGCCAACTGCAGGCAGGCTGGGCAGTGCGATCGGGAGCCCTCCGACTGGCAAGCCGCCAACTGCAGGCAGGCTGGGCAGTCCGGGCAAGCTGGGCAGTCCGGGCAAGCTGGGCAGTCCGGGCAGGCCTCCTCCTCCTACGCCGCCCAGTAAACCCAAGATGCTGCCGAGTGGCAGGGCGCCCAAGCCCAGATCAAGCGCCTGAGCCGTCTGCGTTCCCAGCAGCAGACCTGACGCCAGTCCAGCGGCGGCTATGCTTCTTAACAGCTTATTATTAATCCGCATATTGTTGTCTCCATTCATAATATTCTCCTCAAATCCCTTGTTGGTGCACCAAGAAAAAGATCGAAATCCACGTGCAGACCTAGTGAGTTCCTCATGCCTGCTAGCGGCGTATTGAGCAATTGGCGTGCCATGCGAACAAATATGAGGATGTACTGGTCAATACGGACTACGTGACATCCCCTACACGTGTAGAACTGCGGCAGAGATAGAAAACTGTAAAGTTTCTCGAAATAGGCCGATTTGACGAGTTTTCAAGCCTTTCTTGTAATTACCAGCCAGCCTTGGATAAAGTTCAGTGAGCCTTTAGATTCAATGTGATACTTGAGACAGATACGCGACCAATAATATTAATAAACATATTTGCAAATCATGATATTTATTTCATAAGTCATTTTTATTTACAGACATTTCCTCAGCCGAGGCGTTATTTTTTGTAGATATAAAACAATGACATATGATTATCCCCCCTTAAGCATGGCCAAGTGGGCTCACGGCATTCCATAATTATTGCTTATAATTTGTCGCCAACTTTTACATCTATGTGGCAGTTCAATGATGCTGGATAGAGGTGGCCCCGGTTGTTTGAACAGCATTCCCCGATTTATAAGGGGAGTCCGGGCGGGTTGAGACGGTGCACAGTTGTCCACTGCGGTGGGCGTCGCTTGCGACGAACGACCGACGCGGTGGGCAACTCGGGGCGCACCACGGATTCATTCTATGCAGCCTCCTGGTAGGTTGGCAACAAGTTCAGGTAGGCCTGCAGCGGCGTGAGGTCATTGAGGCTTGAATGCCCCCGGTGCGTGTTGAACCAGTCGATGTAGCGTCCGATGTCGGCCCTGGCGGCGCTGACGCCGTCATAGGCCTTGAGATACACACATTCATACTTCACGCTGCGCCACAGGCGCTCGACGAACACGTTGTCGCGCCAGGCACCCCGCCCATCCATCGACAGCTTGCAGCCCCGATCGAGCACGGCATCCGTGAATTCCTCAGCGGTGAACTGGCTGCCCTGATCGGTGTTGACGATCTCGGGAATGCCATAGCGAGCAAAGGCCTGCTCAATCACCTCCCTGGCGTGGCAAGACTCCAGTGTGATGGCGACCTTGTGTGCGAGTACCGTCCGACTAGCCACGTCCACCACAGCGGTAAGATAAACAAAGCCTCGCGCCATGGGGACGTAAGTCGTGTCCAGTGCCCAGACCTGGTTGGCCCGGGTAATGGTCAGATTACGCAGCAGGTAGGGATAGATCTTGTGGCCCGGATGCCGCTGACTCGTGCCAGGTTGGGGGCACAGTGCCTCCATGCCCATGCGCAGCATGAGCGTGCGCACGTGACGTCGGCCCACGTGGATGCCTTCGCGCCGAAGCTGACCACGCAGCATCCTGGCGCCCATGAAGGGGTGCTCCAGATGCAGTTCATCGAGCCGGCGCATGAGTGCCAGATCGGCGTCGCCAACCGGCTTGGGCAAGTAGTACACCATCCCCCGGCTGATGCCCAGCAGCTTGGCCTGGCAGGTGATGGACAATTCATGCTCACGGTCAATCATGGCTTTGCGCTCAGCAATCCCGCTTTGGTGAGCGCGCGTTCTAAAAAATCCAGCTCGAGTGCCTGCTGCCCAATCTTGGCATGCAGCGGTGCCAGATCAACCGGAGCCGGCGCAGCGGCACCTCCAAACACATCCGCCGCACGTTCCAGCAACTGCCGTTTCCACTCCGTAATCTGGTTGGGGTGCAGCTCAAACTGCGCGGCCAGTTCAGCCAGCGTCTTATCCTCGCGCAAAGCCGCCAACGCGACACGAGCCTTGAACTCCGCATTGTGGGTGCGGCGAGTACGCCGCCCTGATTTCTTCACCATCAAGAACTCCTTCTCGCCAAGCCTTCCTCGGCCCAGCATCATGCCCGGAGTTTCCACTTATAGCATTGTTCAAATTTGCGCAGCCACCTCTGATCGTACGGCTATAGCTCCCGATTAACTTACGATTGGGCAGAACGCCCCAGCCTTCACGGGCGAGTCAGCTATGAGATAAATGCGAAATTTGGCAGGGATATTTAAGGGTCTATTCGCCGGTCTTCCTGATCAAGTCGTATAGGACGTCCAATGCCATCCTTGGGCTCAACTCATCCGGTTTGATCCTCCGTAGTGTTTCAAGCAGCACGTCCCCTGGGCTCGATCCACCCCTGAGCAGGTGACCGGCAAACAGATCGCCCTGGGGCCCTTGGGTGATATGCGCGTCTTCCAGTTCCTTCAACCGCCGGCGGGCGTCGCTGATCACTTCAGCAGGGACACCGGCAAGCTTGGCGACCTGAATGCCGTAGCTTTGAGAAGCGGGTCCGTCCTCCACTGCATGAAGAAACACCAGGCTATCGCCGTGTTCCTTGGCATCAAGATGCACATTGACCAATTGCTTGAATTCATTGTCCAGTTGGGTGAGTTCAAAGTAATGGGTGGCGAAGAGGGTGTAGGCACGGGTATTAGTGAGGAGATGGCGGGCCACGGCCCAGGCCAGCGCCAGACCATCGAAAGTGGACGTGCCGCGGCCGATTTCATCCAGCAGAACCAGGCTCGCATTCGTGGCGTTGTGCAGGATGGACGCAGTCTCGGTCATCTCCACCATGAAGGTGGAACGGCCTCCGGCCAGATCGTCTGAGGCGCCAATGCGTGTGAAGATCTGGTCGATGGGGCCAATCCGGGCAGACGCCGCGGGAACCGGCAAGCCGCAGCAGGCCAGTAGCACGATCAATGCAGTCTGCCGCATGTAGGTGGACTTGCCGCCCATGTTGGGACCGGTGATCAGCAGCATCTGCCGGTGGCGGGACAGCAACGTGTCATTGGGAATGAAATGCTCAACCTGGCTTTGCACTACCAGATGGCGACCCGCCTGAATGTTGATCATTGCGTCTTCCACATAGACCGGTACAGATAAGTCAAGCACGTCCATGCGTTCTGCCTGGCTTGCCAGCACATCGACTTCCGCCATCGCGGCGCCAAGTTGCATCAATTCCGGCAAGTGCTGAATGAAACAATCCAATAGTTGCTCGAACAGCCATCTTTCGCGCGCCAGTGCGCGTTCCTGCGCCGACAAGGCCTTGTCTTCAAAGGCCTTCAGTTCAGGCGTAATATAACGCTCGGCATTCTTCAGGGTTTGCCGCCGGCGGTAGTCATCCGGAACCTTGTCGCTATGGGCGTGGGATATTTCGATGTAGAACCCATGCACCTTGTTGTATTCGACTTTAAGGCTCGAAATGTTGGTGCGCGTTCTTTCCCGCGCTTCGAGTTCGAGCAGGAAACTCCCAGCGCCGTGGGTCAGGGCACGCAGCTCGTCGAGCTCCGCATCGTACCCGTCGGCAATTACGCTGCCCTCGCGCAGTACCGATGCGGGTTCGGCAAGAATCGCACGGTTCAACAGATCCTGGAGATCGACTCGCGGCCTCAGGGCCGTTCCCAGCCAGATCAACCGCACAGCGGTCTGGGGCAGGGCGACGAGCAGTTCCGGCAGCCGGGCCAACGTGTCACGCAGGCCCGACATATCCCTGGGCCGGGCGTTCCTGAGCGCAATGCGCCCGGCTATCCGTTCGACATCAACGCAGCGACTCAAGAGCTGGTGCAGGGTGTGCTGCGCCCTAGCGCTATTGAGCGCGGCAATCGCCGCGAGCCGCTCTGACAGAAGCGCTCGGTCGCGCAGCGGATGGTGCAGCCAGTGGCGCAACAGCCGGGCGCCCATGCCGGTTACGCTGCCGTCCAAAACAGATAGCAGAGTCGGCGCGGCTTCCCCGCGCAGGGTTTCGGTGAGTTCCAGGTTGCGCCGGGTGGAGGCATCAAGCCGCACATAGGCTGCATCCTGTTCGGCACTGATGCCAGTCAGATGGGGCAAGGCGGCACGCCGGGTTGCCTGGACGTAACCCAGCAGCGCGCCGGCGGCCGCCAATGCCGAATTCAAGTGTTCGACGCCGAACCCGGACAGATCACGGCTGCCGAATTGCTTGGCCAGCTGTTTGCGGGCCGTATCGACATCGAACTGCCAGGATGCCAGTCGCTTGATTGGGCAGGGAGCGTTGATGAGCCAATCTTCCGGCGCCAGGAGTTCGGCGGGAGCAAGGCGCGCCAGGAGACTCTGCAAAGAGGCGGGTTCAAGTTCGGTGACGGTAAGCTTGCCTGCCGCGAGGTTTAGCCAGGCCGCGCCGACTTTGAGGCTACTCGCCGGAGCGAGCGCCAGCAGCAAGGCATCGCGGCGATCATCGAGCAGACCTGCATCCGTGAGGGTGCCGGGAGTGACAATGCGGCTGATCTTGCGCTCCACCGGGCCTTTCGATGTGGCCGGGTCGCCTACCTGCTCGACGATGACGACTGACTCGCCGAGCTTGATTAGGCGCGCCAGGTATTGTTCCGCCGCATGGTAGGGAACGCCAGCCATCTTGATGGGCTCTCCGGCGGATTGGCCCCTGGTCGTGAGCGTAATGCTTAACAGCCGGGCAGCCTTTTCCGCGTCTTCAAAGAAGAGTTCATAGAAATCGCCCATCCGATAGAACAACAGCATGGCCGGATGCTGGCTTTTCAAAGCCAGATACTGCTGCATCATGGGCGTG
>CAWAJU010000011.1:0-48255 GCA_963782495.1 uncultured beta proteobacterium
CAATATGCCCGAGGTCGATGCCATTCTGGCCCGGACAGCCCAGGGCGCGCCAGCCGCCAACGCCATAGCCGACGATGGCGTGCGACACACTCTGTGGGTGATGCGCAATTCGATCGACATGGCGCGCATCAGTACGTTGTTTGACTCCATGAACGCGCTTTACATTGCCGACGGCCATCACCGTTCGGCGTCAGCCTCGCGCATTTGCGCGGCGCGCAAGGCCGCCAATCCGAAACACAGCGGCGAAGAAGCCTACAACGCCTTCCTGTCGGTGATCTTTCCCGCACATGAAATGCGCATCATGGATTACAACCGCCTCGTAACCGATTTGAACGGCCTGGCGCCGGACGCTTTCCTTGACCGGATCAAGGTCGCATTTACGCTTAGCCCTGCCGGCGCGCCAGTCAAACCAGCTCGGCCGGGCGAATTTGGCCTCTATCTGGATGGTCGCTGGCACCGGCTGAATATCAGACCGGAATGTGTGCCGCATGACGACCCGGTCGGCCGCCTCGACGTGAGCCTGTTGCAGACCCATCTCGTCGCGCCGATTCTGGCCATCACCGATCCGCGTCGCGACAGGCGAATCGACTTTGTCGGTGGCATCCGTGGACTTCCCGAACTGGAGAGACGTGTCAACAGCGGGGAAATGGCGTTGGCCTTCTCGCTTTATCCCACCCGCATGGAAGACCTGATGGCAGTGGCCGACGCAAACGAGGTCATGCCGCCCAAGTCAACCTGGTTCGAGCCCAAGCTCGCAGATGGCATGGCTTCGAACCTGATTTAGATTCCCTGTCGAAGAATGGATCTAGATTGTTCTTATAAACATTACCTTATTGTAAATATCTACTCCATCTTCTTACGTTAATCCTTGGGTTGGCAAACAGGCCTAAAGTTATGCTCAAGCCTGCCGTAAAATCCAATTGGGACAAAAACGCAAATGGAGAACCCGTGAAGATCGATAAGCGCATTACCCCTCCAGGGACTCGCTCCGTGGCTGGGAGCCAGACCAAGAAGACGGCCGGCACGGGGAAATCCTCGAGCGCGGGCAAGGCTGGTGATCGCGCTGAAATTGCCGCGACCACGTCGCATCTGCAGGCTGCCGACCTGGAACTGGCTGGCGTGGACATCACCAATTCGGCCAAGGTAGCTGAAGTCAAGCAAGCCCTGGACGCAGGCACCTTCGAGGTCGACACCGAAGTCGTCGCCGATCGCCTGATCGAAACCAGCAAGGAAGCAATCCGCAAGCGTCCGGCCAGGAAATAGTCCTGCTCGGCTCCTGCCCCGCTTGGTAAAATTGGGTTTTTGGGAGCCAGCCATGCGTGAACAGGTATTGACCATCTCAGGCATGACCTGCGGCGGCTGTGTAAGCAGCGTCACCCGGGTGCTCAAGGCATTGCCCGGCGTGCAGCAGGTGGAAGTCACCTTGGTGCCGGGTCAGGCCAAGCTCGTGATCGACGAAACCCGGGTGGACATGCCCATGCTCAAGAAGGCGGTCATCGAGGCAGGCTTTGCCGTGGTGGATTGAGCTTTCCATGGCCTCAGGGCGTCTGACACAGGGTGGCAAGCGGTTGCGGCGCATGCACGTAATTCCCCTGGGCATAATCCACCCCGATCCGTTTCAGCATTTCCAGGGTCTGCTCTGAATCCACGTATTCGGCGATGGTTTTCAGGCCCACTTCGTGGCCGATGCGGTGGATCGCCTCGACCATTGCCCGATCCACGTCGTTGTGCGCCATGTCCCGCACGAATGCCCCATCGATCTTTAGGAAATCCACGCTCAGATTCTTGAGGTAGTTGAAGGACGAGAGTCCACTGCCGAAATCGTCCAGGGCAAACCGGCAACCCAGTCTACGCAGTTCCAGGATGAACTTGTTGGCCACCGCCAGATTCCCGATAGCCGCCGTTTCGGTAATCTCAAAACACAACAGACCGCCCAGATAAGGCATTTCCCCCAATCGGCCGATCAACTGACGCTTGAATTCCTGGTCCTTGAGTGAGGCGCCGGACAGATTGATAGCGAACAGGCAATGATCCTCGGGCTGCCTGCTCGCCAGAAATTCTGCGCACTTGTTCAAGGTATTTTCTATGACCCAACGGTCCAGCATGGGCATGAGCTGATAACGTTCCGCCGCCGGGATGAATGCCATAGGCATGATTTCCTGGCCGTCCTCGTCCAGCATCCTCAGCAACACCTCCACGTGACGCCCTTTTCCCCTGGTCCCCAGGGGGCGGATTTCCTGCCACACCAGGCGCAGGCGCTTGTCTTCCAGTGCCTTGTGAATTCGCCCCACCCATTGGATTTCACCGCGGTGTCGGGCCAATTCTGAATCCCGCTGCTCATACAGGTGTATCTGGTTACGACCGCGATGCTTTGCCACATAACAAGCTGCATCCGCGGCCGAAAGCAAATTCGCCGCCGTCCCGCTTTCCTGGGTGATCATCACCATACCGACGCTGACCCCTATCGCAAAGATCCGTTCATCCCACTTGAAGCGGAATCGATGGACCGCGGCGCGGAATTCTTCCGCCACCGTCAATGCGTCCTCCCCAGAACAGTTCTCCAAAAGCAGACCGAATTCATCGCCGCCCAGGCGCGCCAGGGTATCCCGGTCCCTCAACTCGCATTTCAGGACCAGCGCCAGTTGGCGCAGCAGTTCGTCTCCCGCAGCATGGCCGCAGCTATCGTTAATCACCTTGAACTGATCCAAATCCATGTAGCAGAGCGCATGGATGCGGTCATGGTGAATGCTGGAATTGACCGCCCGCTCGAGGCGAAATTCAAATTCGCGCCGGTTGACCAGCCCGGTCAAGGCATCATGGCTTGCCTGATAGGCAAGCCGGGCCGTGGCTTGGTCGATCCTTTCCTGCATGTGCTCGTGCATGGATTGCAGCCGTGTGGCCATGCCGTTGACGCCGTTTTGCAGAATCCCAAATTCCGCGGTCTCATCCGCTTCGACCCGCTCTTCCAGATGCCCCTCCCCCAGCCGGCGCACGACGCGCGAAAGCGCAAGGATGGGCCGGGTGATCTGGCGCCCCATGCGCCAGCCTATCAGGGCGCTAATGACCAGCCCGCTCAGCAGAATCAGCAGGCTTTGCTCAATGACCTTGCGCTGACCCAGGAAAGTGGAGGTACGGGAAAACTCCAGTCCCACCCAGCCGATGGACTGCGTAACCGGCGGTGTGGGGCCATCCACGGCCCCGCCTCCGGCCAACACATAGTCATCCACCGGCACTTCGGTGCGCTGGATGACACTGAAATAGACCAGACTTGCCGGAAAATCCAGATGATCGAAGGTACCGCCCGGCATACGCGCCGGCAGTGTCGGCCCCCAAGCGATTTTCCCGGCACGTGCCACCAATTCCCCGTCCGCCGAGAACACGGCGACGCCGCGCACATCCGGTTCCTTCAAGGCACTTGTCAGCAGACGATCGAGAATTTCGCGATTTCCGGTGGCCACTCCGTATTCACATGCAGGCGCCAGGGTACGCGCCATTGCTTCTGCCCGATCGTGCAAGGAAACATCCAGAGCATCAATCTTTCCAGCCGTAAGCCAGACCACCAGAATGAGGCTGATTAGCGTGGACGGAACCAGCGCGAGCCACAGTGCCCTGGCCTGAATTCCCTGCTTAATCATGCTCGGGCCCCTCGTGCATGCGTTTCAGTAAAACAGCCTCAGTAGGCAGTTCAAGACTCAGTGAACGGGCGACATGTTGGTTGATCGAAATCGAGTAATACTTGGGAAACTGAGCGGGTGGCAACTTCACCACACTGGTGGACAGCGCCTTGAGTGCAAGCTCGGCAGCCTGCTGTCCAATCTGGTCTGGGGAGGAGAAGATGGAAACCAAGGCTCCGGCCCGCGTCAGCGAGTGCGAATAGCCGATCACCGGAACCCGGTAACGGTAAGTGGTCAGGAAGATGGTTTGCGCCGTCCCACGATTGAACACTTCGGCATCTGGCAACGCCAACAGTAAATCCACCTCGGGAAGCAGCTTTTCCAGCGACTCTACCAGCCGCTGATCCGAACCAAGGGTCGCTTCGTTGACACCAATTCCCGCTGACTTGGCCTGGGACTGCAGTTCGCGCAACTGCCAGGCCTGGGCATTGCTTAAGACCACACCAAGCTTCGAGGCGTCGGGCAGAGCCTCACGCACCAGGCGCATCTGTCGGGAGAAAGGCTGATCGAGAAACACCGCCGTGGCCGCCCGCTGGTCAGTTGCAAGTTTCGCCTGTCCGCCATGGATGTACCAGTCGCGTGGAACCAGGGCCGCAATGACGGGGGTTTTCGCTGATCTTTCCGCAACAGCCTCTGCAGCTTTCACCCCTACACTGATGACCAGCTTGGCGGTCGAGCCCGAATCGCTCAAAGCAAACTGGGCAGGCAATTCCTGGACAATATTGTGTTCTGGTCCTAGCCTGGACCGGATCGCAGCCAGAACCTCCAGATAAGGCGCGGAATCGTCGCTCAAGACGACCGCAACGGTGGCGGCTGGCGCAGCGCTGGCAGTGAACGCCACGCAAAGCGTCGGTAAAACCTTGCCAAGACACCTGGTCAGCGCACGCAATTGTTCAAAGCATATCGACAAAACGCGCCCTAGCCCGCCTCACTGCCGCCCCTAAGCCAGAGGCAAGCGCCCTTGGACTCTCGATCGATCGCCTCCAGAACCGCGAGATGCTCAGCCTGCTCGGGAGCAGGCGCCACCACCACGACAGGTCGCGGCCGCACATAGTCGGCGCCGGCGCCGGACTGGCCGGAGTGGGGGTCCGTCATGCTCATCGTCAGGCTTTCCTGGCCCCGCGTCATGGCCAGATACACGGCGCCCAGCAGTTCGCAATCGAGCAAGGCGCCGTGCAGGGTGCGGTTGGAATTGTCCACCACATATCGCTTGCACAGCGCATCCAGACTGTTTCTCTGGCCCGGATGCATCTCCCTTGCCATGGACAGGGTGTCGACCACGCCCGCGCAATGCTGGTCCATGGCCGGCAGGGCCAGTTTTTCGAGTTCCGCGTTGAGGAATCCCACGTCAAACGGCGCGTTGTGGATCACCAGTTCCGCGCCTCGGACATAGTCAAGAAACTCGCCGACAATGTCTGCAAATCGCGGTTTGTCCTGCAGGAAGTCAGCGCTTATCCCGTGAACCTGCAGAGCCCCTTCGTCAATCTCCCGGTCCGGATTGAGGTAGCGATGAAAATGACTGCCGGTGAGCCGGCGATTGACCAGTTCCACGCCCGCCAGTTCGATGATTCTATGTCCCAGCTTCGGTTCGAGCCCGGTGGTCTCCGTATCCAGAATGATTTGTCGCATTGTCTTCTTGCCGCCAAACGCAGCGATTATCCCTTATCGACCGACGGCGATGCCGGCATTGGCCAGTTCGTCTGCGCGTTCGTTACCCGGGTGTCCCGCGTGGCCCCTGACCCAGATCCATTCGACCGTGTGAACCTGGGCAGCGAGTTCCAGGGCCTGCCACAAATCCTGGTTCTTCACCGGCTTGCCTTCGGCGGTTTTCCAGCCCTTGCGCTTCCACCCCGGCAGCCACAGGCTGATACCCTTGTGCACATATTGCGAGTCCGTGTGCAGCCTGACTTTCTGTGACGCCTTCAGCGCGTTCAATGCTTCGATGACGGCCTTGAGTTCCATCCGGTTATTGGTGGTATGCGCCTCGCCCCCGAACAACTCCTTTCGATGCTCTCCGCAGACCAGCAGCGCACCCCAGCCCCCTGGTCCCGGATTGCCCTTGCAAGCACCGTCCGTATACGCTTCCACGAATTCACAATGGCTTGCCACGACGTACCCGATACTGTTTCAGATTGACAATCTTTCTTGCCGCCGGCGACAGCACCCGCGCCGCACTGGCCTGCTCTTTCCAGGACGGGGTCAACAGCCGCATGCCGTGAACCCGCTTGACCGCCTGGATGAAATACACGCCGCCCCCCATCGCCCACCAGCGATCTCCTGCCGGCTCCATGAAACGGAAGCGCCGCAACCAGGAATCCCGATTGATGGGTGGCCGGTAACAACACATGCTGCCCGCCGCAAACTCGAATCCCAGAAGCTCAAGCCAGTCCTTGACCCGTGGGAGATTGAGGAAATTTCCGTTCCAGGGGAAACACCCGTCACCAGCCTTCAATGCGCGCACAATCCCCCACAGGCTTCTGGGATTGAAACCCGAGAGAATCATCCGGCCTTCCGGACGCAATATCCTTTCCACCTCGCGCAGAACCTGGTGCGGATTGTCGCTGAACTCCAGCACGTGCGGCAGTACGACCAAGTCTATGGACTGCGACTCGAAAGGCAGGAACATGGGATCGGCATGGACTTGGGCCTCGCCTTCCTGGCCGCATCTGATGCGCTGGGGAATCCGGCTGTTGCGCAGAAATGCAACCGCCGGCAGTCCCACTTGGACCGCGTTGAACCCGAAAACATCGGCCACCGCGCGGTCACAGTAGACCAGTTCACGGCTCAGCAGATAGCTTCCCAGCGCGCTGTCAAACCACTGACTGTCAATTTTGGATACCATAGTTCGAGACCCCGACCTCGATTAACTCATGTTAAGCGTTCTGCCTCTACCCGCATTTACCGACAATTACATCTGGCTGATCCACGATCAGCGCGTCGCCCTGGTGGTCGATCCGGGCGATGCCGGGCCGGTCACACAAGCGGTAGAAGAATTGGGCCTTGAACTGCTCGGGATCCTCAATACCCACCACCATGCCGACCACGTCGGCGGCAACCTTGCGCTTTATCAGCGATATGGCTGCGCCATTTATGGACCCGCAAACGAGTCCATTCCTGCCCTAACCCATCCTCTTGGGGAAGACGACCGGATCAGCTTCCCCGAACTGCAGCTCAGCTTCCAGGTAATTAACACGCCCGGACACACCCTTGGCCACATTGCCTATTATGGCGCGGGATACCTGTTCTGCGGCGACACGTTGTTCGGCTGCGGCTGTGGCCGCCTGTTCGAAGGCAGCCCGGCGCAAATGTATCAATCCCTCTCCTGGTTGGCCCTACTACCGGACCATACGCTGGTCTGCTGCGCACACGAATACACCTTAAGCAATATTCGTTTCGCCAAATCCGTCGACGGCGCAAATCCGGCGCTCTTGCTGCGCGAACGGGTTGACCGCAGAAATCGCGACCAGGGTCTGCCCACCTTGCCCTCCACACTGGGACTGGAAAAAGCCACCAACCCCTTTCTGCGTTGCCATGAAGCGACGCTGGCCAAGGCCGCGCAAGCCCTGTCGGGCCGGACGGCCATGAACGATGTTGAAGTGTTTGCCGCGCTGCGGGCTGCAAAAGATCGATTCCGGGCCTGATCCTGAAGCAACGCGCTATCAATATTCAACGACAATGGCCGTAGAAGACTTAAGTCTGGGCGCGAATTGTGGGTAAGGTTGACCCGACCGCCGCATCGTTATAGCATGGCAGCCAACCCCAGCAGGAGATCAGTTTTGAAGTATTTCAATGTCTTGCGAAAGCATTTGGGCTGTTTTCTTTGGTTGGGCCTGCTGAGCTCCGCACTTCTGTCCTGTCCCGCCGCCCAGGCTGACGCTCCCAGCGACGCTCAAGGCAAAGTGGTCAACGCCAACCAGATTCAGGCTGACGCTCCCAGCGGCGCTCAAGGCAAAGCGGTCAACGCCAACCAGACCCAGGCGCTCAGCTTCAGTCAATTTGACAGCTCTCTGGCCCGCCCAGCCCAGGCTCCCGACACCCCTCAAGCAGTCAGCCTTGGCACCATTCCTGATCCGCCCAAAGCTCCTGTCTCCGACAATCATTCCCCTCAACTCGTCGGCGAAACGGCCGAACCGGTCAATGTATGGGACCGGATACGCCAGGGATTTCGGCTCAATTCCTTTGATTCTCCTCTGGTGGATGTGCATACGCGCTGGTACGCGGACCGCCCGGAGTACGTAAACCGCATTCTGGAGCGCTCGCGTCGCTATCTGTACCACATCGTGCATGCGGTGGCACAGCGCGGCATGCCGATGGAAATTGCATTGCTGCCCATGATCGAAAGCGGCTTCAATCCCCAAGCTCTGTCGCGCGCCGATGCGGCAGGCATCTGGCAGTTCATCCCCACCACGGGAAAGACTTATGGTCTGCAGCAAAATGCGTGGTATGACGGACGTCGTGACATCACCGCCGCAACCCAAGCTGCGTTGGATTATCTGCAGAAGCTGTTCATGGATTTCGGCTCGTGGGAGCTGGCCCTGGCAGCCTACAACTGCGGCGAAGGCTGCGTGTCCCGTGCGCAGCAACGAAATGCTGCACGCGGCCTGCCCACCGACTATGCCTCGCTCAATCTCCCGGTTGAAACCAAACACTACGTCCCGAAGCTCATGGCGATCAAGCAATTGATTCTGGAGCCGGAAAGCTTTGGAATTTCCCTCAACGACATTCCCAACGAGCCGTATTTCACCCAGGTGTCTCTTGATCCCAACAACATGGATATGCGCTCCGCCGCCCGGCTGGCGGGCATGAGCGTGGATGAGTTCCTTAGCCTCAATCCGGCCTTCCCGCGCAGGGTCATACGTTCCAATTCGGAAGTTGCTGTGCTGGTGCCAGTCGATAAGGCGGCCGAGTTCCAGGACAATCTGCAAAAAGGCGAGTGGGATAGCTGGCAGCCGGTTCGTGCACGCGGGGGCGAAGCCCTTGCCCAACTGGCCAAGCGTTACAACACCACGATTGCACGGCTATCCGAACATAATCATTTCAAGCTTCATCACGGCCGATTCGGTTCCAGCCAAGTCATCTTGGTGCCGGTGAGTTCCGCTTCCGAGTCCGCCACGGACAAGGAGCTCGCCACCTGGGCAGAAGCCGAAAGGCACAGCTTCAACGATGACGCCCAGAGCATCGGCTACGCCAGCCGCGCGCATGTCGTGCGCAAGGGTGAGACCCTCTCTTCCGTCGCGCGCAAATACCGCGTTACCACCACCAATCTCAAACGCTGGAACCACCTCAGATCAGCCCACCTGAGCGTTGGGCAGCACTTGGTAATCAGACAGGCCAACGCTACGACGCGGACAAAGGCCGCGAGCGGTGCGCACACCACTCATGGCCACGCCAGGGTCGTGCGCAAACATGGGGCGAAGACGCGCTATTACACCGTACGCAAGGGCGACACCCTCGCCGCCATCAGCGGCCGCTACAACGTCGCCATGAACGATTTGCGCCGCTGGAACCAGATCAAGGGCTATCACATTGAGCCTGGTGCCAAGCTGATCATCAAGTCCTGATAATTTCGCCTAGAGCGCCGCCGCCAGCAGCGTCCGCGTGTAATCCTCCCGCGGCTGGGTGAGGATCTGCACGGTGTCCCCCTCTTCGACAATCTTGCCATCCTTCATCACCGCCACGCGGTGTGCGAGGTAGCCCACCGCACCCAGGTTGTGGGTAATGAACAGGATTGCCAGTCCGTGGTCGCGCTGCAGATCCGCTAGCAGGTTGAGGATCTGGGCCTGGACCGAAACGTCCAGCGCCGATGTGGGCTCGTCGCAAATCAGCAGTTTGGGTTCGACTGCGAGGGCGCGGGCGATGGCGATGCGCTGGCGCTGGCCACCGGAGAATTCGTGCGGATAACGCTGCGCCGCGCTTGCGTCCAGGCCAACCTGTTCAAGCAGTTCAGCCAGGCTCTTGCTGCGGCCTATCTTCAGAGCGGCCATGCCTT
The DNA here is from genome assembly GCA_963782495.1 of uncultured beta proteobacterium. Classification (GTDB taxonomy): domain Bacteria; phylum Pseudomonadota; class Gammaproteobacteria; order Burkholderiales; family Thiobacillaceae; genus DASQBT01. The sequence continues at coordinate 9,664 of CAWAJU010000011.1, forward strand.
CGGCCAGAATTTCGCCCACTCTGAGGCGCGGATTGAGGGAGCTGTAAGGATCCTGGAACACAATCTGGGCAATTCGACGATGGGGTTTGAACCGGCGGCTGCTTAGACCCGATACAGTCTCCCCGTTCAGGCGCACCTGCCCTTGTGCTATGGGATTCAAGCCGAGTATCGCCTTGGCCGCCGTGGTCTTGCCGCAACCCGATTCGCCCACCAGCGCGAGAGTCTCGCCGGCCTGGACGCGGAAACTGATGCCGTCCACCGCGCGTATCCGATGTCGAGCGAATAGCCCGCCCGACTTGAGCGTATATGTTACCTGCAAATCCTGCACGTCCAGAACAACCTGGCTTTTCGGCTTCTCCCTCGAGGAGGACAGGATGTCGATTCCGGCCTTGCGCCTGTCCGGGTGGTCCGCCAGATAGCAGCGTGCCTGGTGGTTCGAATTCAGCACCTTGAATCCAGGTTCGGCGGATCGGCACGTATCGAAAACGTGTTCGCAGCGATCGGCGAACCGACAGGCGGCAAACTTGCGGCTAAGCGCCGGCACCCTGCCAGGGATCGCGGCCAGGCGCTGCCCTACCCTCGCCAGCCCCGGCACCGCTGCCAAGAGTTTCTGCGTATAGGGATGAAACGGCGACTTCAGCAAGGTGTGCCTGGGGCCGGTTTCTACTAACTGGCCGGCATACATTACGCCGATACGGTCGGCCATCTTCGCCGCAACGCCCAGATCATGGGTGATCAGCAGCAGACCCATGCGCCGCTCTCGGCTCAGCCGCTTCAGAAGATCGAGGATCTGCGCCTGCAGGGTGACATCCAGTGCCGTGGTCGGCTCATCCGCGATCAGCAGTTTGGGGCTGCCTGCCAGCGCCTGCGCAATCATGGCGCGCTGCTTCTGCCCGCCAGACAGTTCGAACGGATAGCTGGTAATGCGCCGCGCCGGCTCCGGGATGCCCACTTCTTCAAGCAGACGCAGCACTTCCTGCCGGGCCTGGCTCTTGCCCAATCCGGGCGGAAGCGCCTCGGCAATCTGCGCGCCTATGGTCATCACCGGGTTAAGCGAAGTCTGCGGCTCCTGGAAGATCATGGCCATCCCGCGGCCGCGCAGGGTGCGCATTTGCGATTCGGGAAGCGCCAGAACATCCTCGCTGTTAAAGCTGATGCTGCCTCCGGCCACCCGCCCGCCTTCCGGCAGCAAGCGCGTCAGCGCCAGCGCGGTCATGGATTTGCCGCAGCCCGATTCACCGAGCAAGGCCACGGTCTCGCCAGCGCCGATTTCCAGGCTCACGCCGTCCACTGGCGTGACGTCGCCGATGCGAACCAGCAGATCTTCCGCGCGCAGCAGGCTCATATCGGTTCACCTTCAGGCGCTGTTTCCCTGGCAGCGAAGACGGTACGTGGGTCGAACGCGTCGCGCACCGCATCGGCAAACAGATTGGCCGCCAGCACCAAGGCAAACATGAAGACGAACGCGGCCACCAGCGGCCACCACACCAGCGGCTCACGCGCCAGTTCCAGGCGGGCGGCGTTGATCATGTTGCCCCAACTATTCATCACCGGATCGACACCCACGCCCACGTAAGACAGCACGGCTTCGGCCAGCACAAGGCCGGAGAAATCCATCACCACGGAGATCAGCACGATATGCTGCACGTTGGGCAGGATGTGACGCAGGAGAATACGCAGATCGGACACACCGAAGGCGCGTGCTGCGGTCACGTAATCCAGTTCCTTTACCTTCAGGGTTTCGGCCCGGATCAGGCGCGCCAGCCCGGTCCAGCCGGTGAGCCCGATGATCACGCACAGGGCGAGCAGGCGAAAGTCCGCGCGTGCCGCCACCGAATCGAAGCTGTCCTGATATTGCTCAATGTACACCTGGGTAATCAGCACGGCGGCCGCGACCAGCAGGACCCAGGGAATGGAGTTGAGCGTGGTGTATACGTACTGGATGAGATCATCGATCCAGCCGCGGAAATAGCCCGCCATCAAGCCGAGCATGACCGCCAGGGGCAGAGTGACGAGCGTGGTCAGCGTGCCGATCACCAAGCCGGTGCGGATGCTTTTCAGGGTTTGATAGAGCACGTCCTGGCCCACCTTGTCGGTACCCAGCACGTGGTAGCCAGCAGCCAGCCTGACGAAAATCCAGGCCAGGACGAAGATGACGCCCACGCTAACAATCAACGCAGGCCACGCGGGATCGCCCTGATGAGGCGCGCGCAGGCGCCTTAGAGCAAGCCGCATCGCGCACCCCCATCGAGCTCGCAGCGGCAATGCCAGGAGCATGCCAAATAGCGAAGTGGAAAGCATCCCCAGCACCAATCCCTGGACGATACGCTTGCTTACATCTCCCGCCCAATCGCGTTCCGGGTCGGCCAGTTGGGCGCCGCCAAACTGGAGGCGTGGGTAATCGCGTATCTGTTTGCCGTCCGGCCCGGTCCTGGCTTCCTTGGCCTGTGCGCGGGTGGCGAGCGGCGCCGAATAGGTGCGCTCTGTTTGCTCTTTCAGAGGCTTGAGTGCCCGGTCCAGCATGCTCAGGACTTCCACGTCATATTGGCCGTTGTCCAGTTTGAGCCGGAAGTGCAGGCTGTCGGCGAGGCCCACCAGGACAAATGCCGTCAGGACCGTCAGCGACGCCATGCCCATGGGCCGCGCGATCACCCGGTGCCAGGACGCTCGCAGCGTGGGATTGCGCAGCACATACACGGCCAGCAAGATGCCCACCCCCACCAGGAGCCAGATCAAGGCATCGGTCCACAGCAGCACCGGCGTCATGACAGCCTTACCCTCGGGTCCACCAGGGTGTAGGAAATATCGGTCAACAGCAGGCCGAAAATGTAGAGCACCGAGCCAAGGAACACCATGGCCTGGACGATGGCGAAGTCCTGCGACCGGATGGCATCGATGGTATAGCTGCCCAGTCCCGGAATGCCGAAGAAGGACTCAGTCACCAGGCTGCCGGTGAACAGCAAGGGCAGCACCACAACCGCGCCGGTCAGAATGGGGATCAGGCCGTTCCTCAGCACATGACGGAACAGCACCTGCATTTCGGACAATCCCTTGGCCCGCGCGGTGCGCACGTAGTCGCGGCTGATCTCTTCGAGAAAGATGGTTCTATACCAGCGCGCGCCGCTGCCGATTCCGGCCGCCACCGAAACAATCACCGGCAGCAGGATGAACTTGAAGGCATAGATGCCGGCGCCATAGCCCGAGATCGGCAGCCATTGCCACAGTTTGGCGATCAGAAACTGGCCGGCAATGATGTAGAACAGGCCGGAGATGGACATGAGCGCCACCAGTCCCACCACGCTCCAGAATTCCATCTTCGTTCCGCGATAGAAAATCACCAGCAGTGCAACCGTGATGTTGGATAGCAGGCCGATGAGAAATACCGGCAGCGCAATCGCAAGCGACGGCCACATGCGGGTCTTGATGTCGCGCGTGATGTCGCGTCCGTCATCCGCTTGACCAAAATCGAACGCAAACAACTTCATCGAGCGCTGGTAGAACAAGGTCTGGGTCACGGCTGCAACGCCGGATTTCTGCTTGTTCAGGAACAGGGGCTTATCATAGCCGTGTTCCTTCTTCCATTGTTCGATGGCGGCCGGCGTCACCCGCTTCACGCCTAAGTGCATGCGCGCCATGTCCTCAGGCGTGTTGACGACGAAGAACAGGAAGAAGGTGATCAGGTTCACCCCGATCAGGATCGGGATTGCATACAGCAGGCGGCGGATGAAGTAGCGCAGCATTAACGCGCCTCCTCCTGTTTGCGGTACTGGCGCCAAGCCGGCCACACGAGGGCAAGAACGCCAACCGCCAGCAAGGCAAACGGCCAGTAGGCCGGGCGATTCCATTCCGCCTGTCTCAGCTCCCGCAGTTTGGGATCGATGCGCCGGTACTTGAGCGTGTTATTGGCCATCAGGTTCGGCTTTACGTTGCTGACCCAGGCATGCTGCAGGCTGAAGCCCTTCGGAATGAAGCCGAACATCCAGGGTGCATCATTGCGCAGGATGGTCGTCATCTGGTCGATGACGGCCTGCCGTTCCGGGCCGTTGGGCATGGCTTTCATGCGGGTGAACAGGCTGTCGAATTCGGGGTTTTCATAGTTGGCCGCGTTCTCGCCACCCTTGCTGGCCTTGGCGTTGGGGCCATAGAGCAGAAACAGGAAATTCTCCGGGTCGGGATAATCGGCATTCCAGCCCCATTCGAAAATCTGCGCATTGCCCTTGGCCATCTTGTCCTGGAAGCGGTTGTAGTCGGTGGCGCGAATCACCAGTTGGATGTCGAGCTTGTGGAATTGCTTGATCAGCCAATCCAGACGGGACTTGGCATCGGGCCCGGTGGCGGCAGTGTCGAAGTACAGCACCAAGGGTTGGCCGGTTTTCGCGTCGCGGCCGTTGGGATAGCCGGCCTCCGCGAGCAGGCGTTTGGCTTCGGCTATGCTGCGGCGCTTGCCGTCCGGCGTGTAGACGATGGGGTTGGGCGTATCCCGATAGCCGAAGATGCCCGGTGGCAGCGGGCCTTGGGCGGGAATGCCGCGGCCGTTCAGGAAGATCGAAATAAACTCCTCGTAATCCACCGCAATGGAAATGGCCTGGCGCAGTTTCCTCGCCCGTTCACCCAAACCGCCGACTGTCGCATCCTTCATGTTGAAGCCCGTGTAGCGGCTGGAAGTGGTGATTGCCGTCACCAGCTTGATGCCTTTCTGCTTCATTTCGGGCGTGAGGTCCGCGTCCCCCTGAGGTGAGAACCGTACTGCCTGGTCAAAGTTGTCCGAGCTGATGCCGGAGGCGTCGTAATAGCCCTGCAGGAACTTGCTCCACTGCGGGATCTCTTCCTTTTCCAGGGTGAAGACCGCACTATCGATCAAGGGCAGCGGTTTGCCCGCATCCTTCAGCAGGCCTTGCTCGCGGTCCTGTGGCTCGCCCTCGGCAGGATAAGGTTCGCCGTGAAAATTGGGATTGCGGTCCAAAACCATGCGCCGGTTGGGATCGTTCTCTGACAGCAGAAACGGTCCCGTACCTACAGGGAACCAGTCGAGATTGAGGTTCCGTTCCCCCATGCCGGGCTGGGCATAGAAGCGTTCTGCCTCCCACGGAACCGGGGCGAAGAAGGGCATCGCCAGCCAATAGATGAACTGGGGGTAGAAGGTCTTCAGGGTGATGCGATACGTGTAACGATCCAGCACGCGTACGCCCGACAGATCAAAGTCGCGCAGGTCCAGCCAGGCATCCTTGCCCATCTTGTCCGCGGCTTTTTCCACTTTGGCATTGAATTCGGCCAAGCCTTCAATGTATTCCGTCATCAGGCCGAAAATCGGCGAACTCAGGCGAGGGCTGGCCAGCCGCTTGATTTCGTACACATAATCCTCGGCCGTCAATTCGCGCGTGCCGGTGTAAGGAAAATCCCGCAGCGTGTTGACGTCCTTCAAATCCTTTTCCTGCAGCCCCAAATAGCGCGGATGGCCGTTGGGCAGCAGGGCGAAGGCCGGATGCGGCTGGTAGCGAATCCCCGGCCTGATGCGAATATCGTAGCTCGCGCGCGCGATCGTCTCCGGCGCCGCGTTGCCGGGCAACTCATGGCCCGCCTTGTCCCAATAACGCACCACGGGCATCGCCTCCGTGGTGAGCGGCACCAGCGTGTAAGGCCGCTTGAGAAAATGGTACTGCAGCGGCGGCTCATAAATCTGGCCGGTAAATTCCACTTCGTTGCTGCTGTAGGATCGGGCCGGGTCCAGGTGCTTGGGCCTCTCCTCGAACACCGTGTACAGCACGGCCTTGCCTTCGTCACGGTGGGGATAAGGGTCGTTCCAGTTCTGGCCACAAGCCGCAAGCGACAATACGGCCCACAGGGCGGCCGCTGGGGAACGAAAATTCATAGGCCGCTAGTGTAGCGAAATCGGCCATCCCCCGACAGCAACCCTGATCGTTGCCAAAGAATTATTCCGCTAGGCAATGCCTGCAGTGCAAGCTATTGTTTTTCTATACACATAAGAATCGCCACAGGGAGTCCGTGATGTATTGGGGGGTTTACCTGCTGGGAGCCTTGGCTGCCAGCGTCGGCCTCATGCAGTACAATCTGCACCGCCGCGCGCACCAGGTGGAGGGTCAGCCAGCGCCGGACACATCGATATTGGATGGCCTGGGCCACAAACACACGCGCAAGGTCTACTACTTCTACGGCCGGCACTGCGGCCCGTGCAAGGCGATGGCGCCGATCATTGAGCGGGTGCGCCGGGATCACTCCAATCTGATCAAGGTAGACATTGCTGAGGCTCCAGACATTGCGCGTCAGTTTGGCATTGTCGCTACGCCGACCTTCGTCCTGGTCGACGCCGGGACGATACGCAAAGTGAGGCTGGGCAACATGAGTGAACGCCAGTTGCTGGCGATTTTGGACGCCGAATAAGCGTCCCATCGACGCCGCACTGCGTTTGTCGCGAGCCCTGGTTCAAATGCCATCTTCGTCATCTTCGTCGCCTTCGATCCTGTTCCTTCCTGCCCTGACTGCGCGCGGATTGGCGCAACGCTGAGCGACGGACACATTTCTGCCACCGCAAGTTGACGGCAAGCCACTGTCGCCCACGGCTCAGCCAAACATGCCGCGTGGACTCGTCCGCGTGCAAAACTGGATTTATGGAGGCCAACGCGGTGATAATTGCTGCATCGCATCAACACTGAGGTATCTCCATGGGCTTTCTCGCCGGCAAACGCCTGCTTATCACCGGTCTGATCAGCAATCGCTCCATCGCCTACGGCATCGCCCGCGCCTGCCACCGCGAAGGTGCGGAACTGGCGTTCAGCTACCAGGGTGAACGGGCGCGCGACCGGGTAGTCGACTTCGCCAGGGAGTTCGACTCGGACCTGGTGTTTCCCTGTGACGTCGGCAGCGACGAGGAGATCGACGCCCTGTTTGTCGAATTGCGCAAACACTGGGATGGGTTTGACGGCTTCGTTCACTCCATCGCCTTTGCCAAGAAGGATGCCCTGGGCGGGGATTTTCTCGCCGGCATGTCGCGGGAGAACTTCCGCATTGCCCACGACATCAGCGCTTACAGTTTCTCCGCCCTGGCCAAAGCGGCGCTGCCAATGTTGGAGGGACGCAATGCGGCCATGCTGACCCTCACCTACCTGGGCGCGAACCGCTCGGTGCCTCACTACAACCTGATGGGCATGGCCAAGGCCAGCCTGGAATCCAGCGTCTACTACCTGGCCGCCAATCTGGGACCGAAGAACATCCGTGTCAACGCCATCTCGGCTGGCCCGATCAAGACCCTGGCCGCCAGCGGCATCGCCGATTTCAACAAGCTGCTTGCCTACGGCGAGAAGAACTCCCCGCTGCGCCGCAACGTCACGATCGACGAAGTGGGCAATGCCGCCGCGTTCCTGATGTCGGACCTCGCCAGCGGCATTACCGGCGAGATCACTTATGTGGATGGGGGCTTCAACACGACGGCCGGCCTGGCGGTCGAAAGCTAGCGCAGAACGCGCTCATTACACGACATCCAGAATACCAGGGGGTGATTCGTATTGCCTGTACTCCGGGTTTTCCAGAGCCTTCGCATTCATTCACCGCGCCTGAACATCTTGTCGAGGTCAGCCACTGAGATCTGAAACCAGGTGGGCCGGCCGTGATTGCACTGCCCGGCCCGCTCGGTGGCTTCCATTTCGCGCAGCAGGGCGTTCATCTCCGGGACGCTGAGCCTGCGGTTGGCGCGCACTGAACCATGGCAAGCCAGGGTTGACAGCAGCTCGTTGCGCCGTCCGGTCAACAGCCGCGTCACCCCGTATTCTCGAATTTCACGCAGCAAGTCGCGCGTCAGCGCAACCGGATCGGCCTCCTTCAACAGTGCGGGAACGGCGCGCACCGCCACGGCATTAGCCGCGATCGGCGACAACTCGAAGCCTATTCCTTTCAATGCGTCGACCTGTTCGGCGATGGTCGCCACATCGCGCTCGTCCGCCTGGACGGTGACCGGAATCAACAGGGTCTGAGTGGGAACCGTCTTGGCATCGAGCGCGGCCTTGAGTTTTTCATACACCACCCGTTCATGGGCCGCATGCATGTCCACCACCACCAGACCCGTGGCGTTTTGCGCCAGCACGTAGATGCCCTGCAGCTGCCCAAGGGCGAACCCGAGCGGGTAATCGGCGCCGGTTTCCGGTTCGGTCTGGACCCTATCCGCAGAACGCGCCAGTGCATCGTAGAAGGCCAGTGTCTCGTGGACCTGAAGGCGAATGGGGGATTGCGTGGAAGATGTCCAGAGGGATGGTCGTCCTCGCTCTTCTCCTTCGCCCCGTCCCTTTCTCGGCGGGATAGAGGGTGAGAGAGCCGCCGCGCCGAGTGGCGCCTGATGAACCGTCATTACGGCGCCGCTGGCTGCGCCACCGGACAAGGCCTGTTCGACGGCATGGAACAGGAACTGGTGTACCGCGCGGCTATCGCGGAAGCGCACTTCAGTTTTGGCCGGATGCACATTCACGTCCACCCCTTCGGGCGGCAAATTCAGAAACAGCGCGTAGGCTGGATGGCGATCATGATGCAGCACATCCCGGTAGGCCTCGCGCAGCGCATGGGCAAGCAGCTTGTCGCGTACATAGCGGCCATTGACAAAGATGTACTGGGCCTCGCGCCCGCTTTTCGAGTAGGCAGGCAAAGCCGCCAGACCGGTCAGGCTTGCCGGGCCAGCCTCGGCATGGACGGTCACCGACACGGCGACAAACTCTTCTCCCAGGACCGCAGTGATGCGTTCACGCAGGCTCTGCGCGGCATAGCGAGCCTGCACCCGACCATTGCGCGTGAGAATGTAGCTCACGTCGGGGCGGGCCAGGGCCATGCGCCGCACGACTTCCGCGCAGTGGGCATATTCGGTGGCCTCGCTCTTCAAAAACTTGCGCCGCGCCGGTGTATTGAAAAACAGATCTGCCATGGCCACGACCGTGCCCCTGCTCAATGCCGCCGGAATGACGGCACCGGCTGTCGCGCCCTCAGCTTCGAGCTGATGCGCATGGGCCAGATCGCTGCGCCGGCTGGTGATACTCAGGCGCGCGACCGACGCCATGCTGGCCAGCGCCTCGCCGCGGAAACCCAGGCTGGACATGCGTTCCAGATCATCCAGGCTGGCGATCTTGCTGGTGGCGTGGCGCGCCAAAGCCAAGTGAAGGTCGTCCGGCCCCATGCCGCTGCCGTCATCCTGCACCGACATCAACTTCATCCCGCCAGACTCAAGCCTGATCTCGATTTGGCCAGCGCCTGCATCGAGGCTGTTCTCGATCAGCTCCTTGAGCGCCGAAGCCGGGCGCTCCACCACCTCGCCGGCCGCAATCTGACTGACGAGGAGCTCGGGCAAAAAGTGAATAGACGACATGGCCCGATTATACGAGGCCATGGATGACGCCGCAGGCTACATGTCCCGGGTCAAGCGAGTCCGTGCAGTGGGAGGATTCTTGGCCAGATAGGCCTTGATGCCATCCACGATGGCGTCGGCAAGCCTGTTCTGGTAGTCCGCGTCGGTCAGGCGTTTCTCTTCCTCAGGGTTGGAGATGAACGCGGTTTCAACCAGGATGGACGGAATATCCGGCGCCTTCAGTACCGCAAACCCCGCCTGTTCGACGCGCCCGGTGTGCAGGTTATTGACTTCGCTCAACTGACGCAGTACGGCTTTGCCCAGCTGCAGGCTGTCACTGATGGTCGCGGTCTGCGACAGATCGATCAAGGTGCGTTTGAGATTCGGGTCCTTCACGTCAATGTTGATGCCACCGATCAGGTCGGCTTCGTTTTCCTTCTTCGCCAGCCACCGCGCAGCCGCCGAAGTCGCGCCATGTTCCGACAGCGCAAATACGGAGGTGCCACTAGCATCTGGGTTGACGAAGGAATCGGCGTGGATGGAGACAAACAGATCCGCGTGCATGCGTCTGGCCTTGATCACCCGGTCCTGCAGGGGAATGAAATAGTCCCCGTCGCGGGTCAGAACCGCCCGCATGTTTTCCTGCTGGTCGATTCTTTCCTTGAGCCTGCGTGCAACAGCAAGTGTCACCTGTTTTTCATAAGTGCCGTTGGCTCCCTTGGCGCCCGGGTCTTCCCCGCCGTGGCCGGCATCAATTGCAATGGTCATAAGACGGGCATATTGACCGCGTTTGGGAAGCGCCGCGTCATTGGCAGTTGGGGCCGTGGCTGACTTGTCCGGCGCAACTTTGGGCTGATCCGGTGCCGGATCAGATTTGACCGGGTCGGCTGCCGAGTTGTCGCCGGCCGATTCCGGATAGAGGTCCACCACCAGGCGATAGCCATACTCGCCCAAGGGCTTGATCGTGAAGATGGAGGGCCGCACCGGAACCTTGAGTTCCAGCACCACGCGGGTGACTCCGGGTCGATTCAGCCCGGTCCGCACCGCCTTGACGTAGGCATCGTCAGCTTGCACCAGACCAGCCAGACCCTTGAGATGGGCGTCGGTCGCGACACCTTCCAAGTCCAGCACCAGTCTGTCAGGATTTTGTAGGCTAAAGGATTTGAATGCGATGGGCGACTTGGCGTCGAGCGTGAGTCGGGTGTAATCGGGCGAGGGCCACAAACGCGCGCCGTTCAGGCTGATCGCCGCCTGCGCCAAGCCCGGCAGCATCGCAAGACAGATTAATCCAATCATTCGCCGTGGATTCATTTCAACCCTTCCATACACCGTCTGCCCGCGCTGGATTCCGCATGGATACGGGCTTTCCGACCCTCTCCCGAGAGGCTCAACCGAACCCGCACATCAGCTGGAGGCATGAGCCCTGCGGCCTTTTCCGGCCATTCAACCAGGCACAAAGTGGCGGCGTTGCAGTCATCGCGAAAGCCTGCGTCCAGCCACTCCCTTGAATCAACCATACGATATAAATCATAGTGTTGCAAGGTAAATGTAGAAAAAGCATAAGATTCGACCAGGGTGAATGTGGGGCTTTTGACACGCCCCTCATAACCCAGGGCGCGCACGATGCCGCGTACCAAAGTGGTCTTGCCCGCGCCCAGATCGCCTTGCAGATATACCACCATGCCCGGCCGCAAAGCCGCAGCCAGCCTGGCTCCCAGCGCCAGCGTCGCGGTTTCGTCCGGCAGCGTCAGCACCCGGTCCGGCGTATCATTGTTGTCATGCACGCCGTTTCATCCCCCACTTTCTATGCGGATCTGGCCCGTCAAATCAAGGCTTGGGGCGAGGAACTGGGGTTCGCGCAAGTTGGCATCGCCGACACGGATCTTTCCGCCGCGGAACTGCGCCTGCAGGAATGGCTGGCAAATGAATTTCATGGCGAGATGGATTATATGGCGGCGCACGGCAGCAAACGCAGTCGTCCGCACGAACTCGTGCCTGGCACCCTGCGCGTAATCACCGCCCGTCTCACCTACTGGCCCCAGGCAACCGACGCTGCGACCAATCTCGCCAAGCCAGAGCGGGCCTATGTTTCGCGCTACGCAGTGGGGCGCGATTATCACAGGGTCCTGCGCCACCGTTTGCAGCAACTGGCAGAAAAAATCGAATCGGAAATCGGCCCATTCGGCTATCGCGTGTTCACCGATTCCGCGCCGGTCATGGAGGTTGAACTCGCGACCAAATCAGGCCTGGGCTGGCGTGGCAAACATACGCTGCTCATCAACCAGAACGAAGGCTCATATTTTTTTCTCGGCGAAATCTACACCAGCCTGCCGCTGCCCACCGACGCGGGTTCGGCCGATCACTGCGGCACCTGTTTTGCCTGTGCCGCCGCCTGCCCAACCGGCGCGATCGTCGCCCCTTACCAGGTCGATGCGCGGCGCTGCATTTCCTACCTGACGATCGAACTCAATGGCAGCATTCCTGTCGAGTTAAGACCCCTGATGGGCAACCGCATTTACGGCTGCGACGACTGCCAGTTGGTCTGTCCGTGGAACCGCTTTGCCCGAACAACCGACTGCCGTGACTTTCAACCTCGCCATGAATTGGACAGCGCAAGGCTGGCGGAACTCTTCGCGTGGAGCAAGGAAGACTTCCTCAAGCGAACAGAAGGCTCCGCCATACGTCGCATCGGTCACGAACGCTGGCTGAGAAATATCGCGGTGGCACTGGGCAATTCGCAAGATTCCGGTCAGTCGATCTCGGCATTGAAAACACGGCTGGCGGATCCCTCGGCCCTAGTGCGCGAGCATGTAGAATGGGCGCTTTCACGCATCGTCGCTTGATATGTCGTCCCCCTCTTCTCCCATCGGCGTGTTCGATTCCGGCATCGGCGGCCTCACCGTCGTGCGCGCTTTGATGGAGCGCCTGCCCTACGAGAACATTGTCTACTTCGGCGACACCGCCCGCGTGCCCTACGGCGTCAAATCGGTCGAAACGATTTCCCACTTTACCACCCAGATCGCGCAGTTCCTGTTGGAGAAAGAGGTCAAGCTGCTGATCATCGCCTGCAACACCATGGCCGCAGTGGCTGCCCAGACAGTGCGCGATCTCTCGCCGGTGCCCGTACTGGACGTGATCGATGCCGGCGCGCTCGCGTCAAGGAATGGTAAACGGATCGGCGTCATCGGCACCCCCACCACCATCAACAGCAACGCCTACGCACGCGCGATCCATGAGCATGCGCCGGAATCGCGCATTCACTCCCAGGCCTGCGCGCTGTTCGTGCCGCTGGTGGAAGAAGGCTGGCTTGATGACGAAGTCACCCGCCTGACGGCCAGGGAATACCTGCGCCCCCTGCTGACGGAAAAAATCGACACCCTGGTGCTGGGCTGCACCCACTATCCCTTGCTCAAGCCCTTGCTGCAGGAGGTTGCGGGAAGTGGTGTGAGACTGGTCGATTCCGCCGAAGCCATGGCCGAACAGGCTGCCGCCGCCCTCGAAGAAAAAGGCCTGGCCAATCCCGGTCCGGCCCCGCCGCGTTACGACTTTTATGTCACCGATGTGCCGCTGCGATTCCAGACCATAGGCGAACGCTTCCTGGGGCGGAGCCTGAGCCATGTGCATGTGGTGAAGTGGTAGCGCGACGCGCGATACGATCCAGGCCAGGGAACCCACACCCCGCCGCCCGGTCAGTATTTGCACCATCTGATAGACTGATTCCTGTCCGCAACTTATTCCCACCCGAGTCCCCATGCCCTATCTCGAACAAACCGTCACCGATGTCCGTCCCTGGTCCGCGCGTACCTTCAGCCTCAAATTGACCCGCCCCGAGAACTTTGACTTCGTCAACGGTGAGTTTGTCACCATCGGGCTTCGGCAGGAGGGCAAGCTGGTTGCGCGGGCCTATTCCATTGTTTCGACCCGCGACGATCCGCATTTGGAATTCTTGAGCATCCATGTGCCCGACGGGGCGCTGACCAGCAAGCTGGCGCAGGTGAGGCCGGGCGATACGGTGTGGGTGAACAGCAAGGCGACCGGGTCGCTGACGCTGGATCACGTGCTGCCGGGCCGGCATCTCTACATGCTGGCAACCGGGACAGGGCTGGCGCCGTTCATCAGCCTGGTGCGCGATCCGCAAACCTTGAGCGCGTTCGAGAAGATCGTCTTGGTGCACACGGTGCGCACCGTGGCGGAACTCGCCTACCGTGAGGAACTGGAAGCCCTCGCCGGGGACAATTTGATCTACCTCCCGACGGTGACGCGCGAGCCCTTCGATTTCAGCCTGCGCTGCTCGGAAGCCTTCATTTCAGGCGAATTGTTCAAGCGCGTCGGCCTGCCGGCAGCCGACCTCGCGCTGGACCGCGTGATGCTGTGCGGCAATCCGGGCATGAACAAGCAAATGAACCAGTATCTCAAGGACCAGGGCTGGACCATGACCAACCATCGTGGCGTGGGCAACTTCACGGTGGAAGCCGCTTTCGTCACCCATCACAACTGAGATTACGCAAATTTCTACTTCTGCTCGGCACGCGGAAACTTCTCGCGCCAGGCGCGCACGCCACCCGCAACGGAAAAACAGCGGTCGTAGTTGATTGAGCGCAGGATCTGCACGGCGTGCAGACTGCGCCTGCCGCTGTTGCACAGGCACAGGATCACGTTGTCGCTCTGGTAATGGTGACGGTTGATGGCACCGAGGAAGCTGATGATGTCCCTGGCGGAGGGCTCATCGCCGTCCAGCAGCTCCTGCTCCTCGGGGTTGAGGCGATGGCCGAGTGCCTGCATGAAATTGAACAGGGGAATATTCTCCGCCCCGTCCACCTCGCCTTCCACTTCCAGTTCGAAAGTCTGGCGTACGTCGACCAGCACACCAAGGCCTAGTCTCATCAACTCGTGCGCGGTCTCGGGCTGGATTTCCTGCGGTCGTTCAACCGGATTGTCTGTCATGCTGTCTGCCAATTCCTGCATTCATTGCAGGCCAAAGTATAAGGTGAACCCGAGGCCGGGTACCAACTCCAGCCATTTCAGGCACGACGCCCGGACAATCCGTCTGGCCTCTTGAATTCAACGCTCACCTTGAGCCCCCGCCCGCCCTCCCCATCCGCCAAGACCAGTTCAGCCTGATGCAGTTGCGCGATCCGTGCGACGATGGACAGGCCCAGCCCGCTGCCTTGTGCCGTTTCACCCTCAAGACGATGAAACCGGCGCATGACATTCTCGCGCTCGGCGGAAGGAATGCCAGGGCCCTGATCCTGCACTTCCATTATCAACCCTTGCGCCGCGCCGACCACCCGAACCCTGACCTCAGTCCGGGGCGGCGAGTAACGCAGCGCGTTATCCACCAGGTTTCTGATCAGAACCGACAACAAGTCGGAGTGTCCCTTGATCGTCATACCACCCTCGCCCTCCAATGAGAGCCGGATCTGTTTCTCAGTGGCGGAAGGCTCAATCTCAGCCAGGACACGGGCGGCGAGTTGGTGCAGGTCGACGGGGGTGCCCTGCGTTTGCCAGGCATCGTGCTCCAGGCGCGCCAGGGTCAGCAGTTGTTCAACCAGCCGGGTGGCGCGGTCACAGGCCGCCAGGGCCTGCTCCGTGGCGCGCTTGCGCGCCGCATCATCGGTTGCACCCTGGGCAACTTGAAGTTGGGTCTTGAGCGCCGCAAGCGGGGTGCGCAGTTCATGGGCCGCATCGCTGGTAAATCGACGCTCGCCTTCCAGGGAGGACTGAACCCGTTCGAGCAGGCCGTTCAGGCGCTGGACCATCGTCGCAATTTCCTCGGGTATCTCTCCGGCTATGGGTGTGAGGTACTTCGGGTCACGCCGCGCAAGATCGGAACCGATGCGATCGATCGGCTTCAAAGCCGCTCCAACCGAAAACCAGATCAGCACACCCAGGAGGGGTAGTGAAACGAGCAGGGGCTGAACCAGCTTCCTCAAAATTTCGTCTGCCAGATGCTCGCGCGCGTCGGCCGCCTCACCAACCTGGACCAGATACTCGTGCCGTGCATCCCAGACACTGTAAACGCGCCACGCCCGGCCATTCAGGCTTGAATTGGAGAAGCCTTCATCTCTTGTCGACAACCTGCCGGAAGGCGCATCAACCGAGTGCAGCAGCAGGGTCCGGCCCCCTCCCCAAATCTGGAAGGCAACCTTCTGCGCGTACTTGTGTGACGAACTGGCGTGCTCCAGCTCGATCTCGTCAAATCCATGCCCAATCTGCGCGGTCAGCAGCGAGGCGCTCTGGGCCAGATGCGCGTCCAGCAATTCCTGCATCTCCGCGCGCGTCTCCCATGCGGTGACCGCGGCTGCGCCCAGCCATACCAGCATGACGCCGCCCAGCAGCGCGAACAACAGACGGCGGCGCACGCTGCCGCGAATGATCAGCTTGTCCTGTCCGCTCACCGGATATCCTTGGGCAGGATGTAGCCGACTCCGCGCAGGGTCTGCACGATCTCCGGCGCAAGCTTCTTGCGCAAATGGTGCAGGTGGACATCGATGGCATTGGATTCGATTTCCTCGCCCCAGGCATAGAGGCTGGAGACCAGTTGCTCGCGGGTCAGTACCCGGCCGGCATTCAGCATGAAGACTTGCAGCAGATCAAATTCGCGCGCGGAGAGCTGCTTCGGTTCATCACGAAAGCTCACGGTCCTGCCCGCCGGGTCCAGGCTCAACGAGCCCACACACAGGACCGCGGTGGGACTGCCGCCTGCACGCCGGATCAGCGCGCGCAGGCGCGCAGACAGCTCGCCCAGATCGAAGGGCTTGATGAGATAGTCGTCCGCGCCCGCATCCAATCCGGCGATGCGATCGCCCACCGTATCGCGCGCGGTCAGGATCAGCACCGGCACCGGGTTGCGCGCCAGGCGCAGTTCTTTCAGCACCTCCAGGCCGGAGCGCCGTGGCAAGCCCAGGTCGAGGACGACAGCCGCATAGGGCTCGGCTTCGATTGCATGAGCCGCGGCCACGCCGTCCCGCACCCAGTCCACACTGAAGCCCTGTTGCCTGAGTCCCGCCTCAATGCCGTCACCCAGCAAGGCGTCATCTTCCACTACCAGCACACGCATGTTCTGTAGGCCACCTGAGCTTCCTGCTTGAGTTCAATCGACGGCGTCGTGGCGCTTCTCCGCGCCACCCTGCAGCGCCACACTGGATCCCGCGCCACCCAGATCGATTTTTCCATTAGACCAAAATCCCCAGAAACCAGCCAGCAAGGTGAGCAGGATCAGCGCCGGAACCACGCGCTTCTTGCGTATGCCCTCGCCTGGCTCGCCACGCTTGTAGCCTGTCACCATGGCACGCGCCAGATTTTCACGGTGAATCAGGCTCCCCGCCACCACACCCACAATGTGGACGCCGACCACCGCGAGCATCAGGTTGGCAAACACCTCATGACTTTCTTCCAGCCATTCTCCGCCGAGCTCGTTATACGTCATCCAGCCCGACACGCCGGTGGCAATTCCCAGCACCAGCAACAAGAGGATGGCGATCGCCCCCGCCGGGTTGTGTCCGACATGGTGTTCCGGCTGCCTTGAAAGCAGCGATTTCACGTAACTGACCACAGCGGAAGGCGCGCGGACAAATTGGCCAAAGCGGGCGTATCGTGTGCCTGCAAGACCCCACACCAGGCGAAAGGCGATCAACCCCAGCAGGGTATATCCGAGCATGAGGTGAACATCCCGGTAACGCTCGCTTTCAGCTGTCAGCCACGCGCCGGCAAAGCTCAGTGCCAACGACCAGTGAAATACGCGGGTGGGAATATCCCAAACCAGAATACGGTTCTTCATTTGTTTAATCCTCCTGGAATGCGAAGCGAGCGCTCCGAATAATCTCCGCGCTCTGCGGCCATATGGCAGGCCGAGCAATTAGCCGCCGATTTCAGCGAGGGTTTGCGCCAAATATCGCGCGGCAGCTCCTCGCTATGCTCATGCATGAACCAGCGTGTTTCGCTGATGCGCAGCACCGGCTTCCCGCCCCTGGACGTCTCGCGCGTGCCGGCATTGGCCTGCAGATAGCGCAGGATCTCCGACCGGGTGGCCGCATCAAGGCTTGCATCTGTACCGAAGTGTTTGTCCAGTCCGCCCATGACGGCGCGCCAGGAGGCCGCCGAGAGAAACTGGGGCGGGTAAACCACGTGGCAGGATCCGCATTCCTGCTGCATCGCCCGATTCTTGATGGTGACGCGGTTCTGCTCGGCCTGCGCCGGAAGGGTGACAAGGCCCGCTCCACCTATCATCACACTGGCGAGCAAAAGCCGCCCCATATTCAACCAACCGTTCTTCATCTTCATTCCTCTCTATCGAAGCATCATGAGATAAGCCACCACATCGGCTCTTTCCTGCGCAGTACAGGCCCTGCCCAGAACGTCATTGCAATTGCGCTTGAACCATTTCTCGACCTTGGCAGAGCGGGTAAAGCGCATGGGATTCACTGCCGGCGCCATGGGTTCGATCCGTTTGCTGGTGACGGCATGTGTTCCGGCGTCTGCCGGATTCCTGGTGTGACATGAGGTGCAGCTCCATTCCTTGCCATGGCGTTGCGCAAAGAATTGCTGGCCGCGCTCGGCGGATGGGCGAACAAAGGCCGGATTCTCAGCCTTGGCCTGCTGAGCATACGCAGCCAGAAAGCTTGCCGGAGTTTCGGCCAGCACGGTTGAACTAAGGCCGCTCAGGGCGAGCAAACCGACGAAGACACGCATTGATTTCTCCTTGGTCAGGTTTCGACGCCACCAAGGATGGGTTGCGAAAATTAAGCCTGGATTAAGGCACCGATCGGGACACGCACAAAAAAACGCCAGTCCTGCGACTGGCATTTCTTGCCCCGGGAAACTCAGGCGTCAGGGACGACCCTGGCCCATACCACCTCCTGGTCCCATACCACCTCCTGGTCCCATACCGCCGCCTGGCCCCATTCCTCCACCCATTCCCATGCCTTGTGCCGGGGGTTCGTCCGGAAGCGTCTTGCCCATCTTCTCAGCCCTCGCTTTAATCTGCTCGTGGTGTTCCTTGCGAAACGCATCCCGCTCCTCAGCGGTTTTCAGACTGCGCATCTTTGCCTGATATGCCCGCCGTTCCTTGTATGTCATCAACTGACTGCCGTAGATGACATCCTGCTTCTTCGCCTTCACTTGCGTTTTGGCCTGAGTCTCAGTCTGGGATTGATCAGCAGCTCCAGCATTCAGAGAGATGCCCATTGCCAAACACGCAAGCAAGACGCTTGCTGACTTCGTGTTCATCTTTGCCTCCTTCTAGCACAAAAAATAAAAAAACTCCCCTTGCTTTCTCAATATAGACAAGGCGGTTGTGCGCTAAACACAGGTTCAGACGATCAGCGCACCCCGGTGCAGCAGAACGGTCAAATCAAATGACACGGCGACGACACAGTGCAATAAAGCACCCCAGAAAATCGTGCCGCTTTTCATGCTGAGATGTCCAAGCGCCAGGCCCGCCACAATTGCGGCGACCGCTTCCGGCATGGGCTTGGCAAAGTGAATCATGCAATAGGGCACCACCATGACCGGAATCGACAGCCAGCCAAAGCGCGCCTTGAGGCCCAGCACCATGAACCCGCGAAAGAAGAACTCCAGCGCAAAGAACTGCGCGAAATAGGCACTCTCCCAGACCAGCCAGCGAGACTGCAGGGCTTCGCCCGGCATCATGAGCAGGAAGGGATATCGCGCCTGGAATTGTTCAGTCGAGGACGCGATCCACACCACCGGGGCCATGACGACGACAAATGCCAGATACGGCCTCAAGGTTCGCCAGTCTGCACTCCAGCGTACCCCGTAGTCGGCCATCCGCTGACGCCAGATCAGCGTGATAAGGACCACCGGCACCAGCACATAGCCCGCGACGCTGGTCCCGGCCCACCACAGCAGAGGCGCAAGATCACGTGGGTTGGTACCCGTGAACGTGTCGCGAAAAGCGGCTGCCACACGGGTCTGACCCAGACTGTCCAGAAACCAGGCCAGCCACCAGGCATCGCTGAAATAATGGATAAAGACCAGGCACAGGGGAACGACCAGAAGGATGACGAGCGGCCGTACATCGTTCGTTCCTATGGCTATGCGGGGCGCAGCCTCGGTCCGCTCCGGGGGCGCTGCGGCAGACCCCTTGCGCAGGCGCACATACTCCTGTTCAGATATGCCTGCACGCTGGCAGGCGGACGACAAGGTCTTGCCCTGTGCGACCGCAACATCGATACGCAACAACTTGGCCGCAATGGGCTCGCGCGCGGATGTCTTCCTCGACATCGTCAATTCCTGTTCATTCGGGTGGACAATTTGCCATCGAACTCGACCAGTTACCGTAGCTCGGGCAGGCCACAGATTACTACAAGCTTCTTTCAACAACCTGCCCACCTGGCAAGGCAACGACGGGCAGCGCTATTTCGCAAGCAGCATTGCCTTGATCCTGGCGCGCAAGTCCACGACTTGTTCCTGATGGCCACCTGCATGATCCGCGGCCGCCGGCTCCGCCACCGGCCAGGCCCTGGCTTCGAACAAGTGCAGCAGACCGGCCGGAATGAAGCGGGTTCTTCCGCCGTAGACATGACGATCGCCAAATTGGCCCTGTTGCGAAACGAAGAAACGCTGCGGCACCATGATATCGAGATGATCCCTGGCACGGGTCATGGCGACGTAGAGCAGGCGGCGCTCCTCCTCGATTTCCCCCGGGCTGCCGGTTGACAGGTCAGACGGCAGGCAGCCGTCCACTGCATTCAGGAGATACACGGCCTTCCATTCCTGGCCCTTGGCTGAATGGATGGTCGACAGTATCAGATAATCCTCATCGCGCAGCGGTACGCCGGCCTCGTCGCTGGTCGCGTCCGGCGGGTCAAGCGTCAGTTCGGTGAGGAAGCGTTGGCGCGAAGGATAGGTGGCGGCGATCTTCTCCAGTTGGTCGATATCGGTCTGGCGTATCTGCGCATCGTCGTGCAGGCGCTCCAGCGGCTCCGCGTACCAGCGCCGGAGGCTCTCGAGTTCCGCCGGCCACGGCAGGGTGTGCGGGCGCAGCAGTGCAACCAGACCCAGGAATTCCTTCCACCCTTCGGCAGCCGCTGCTGGCACGCGCGATTCACCCAGCGCCATCATCACATCCTGCGCCAGTGCGAGATTGTCCAGCACCTGGGCCGCCGTCCTGGGCCCGATGCCGGGCAGAAGTTGCAACACGCGGAAGCCTGCGACCCGGTCGCGCGGATTCTCCACCCAGCGCAAGACCGACAACACGTCCTTGATGTGCGCGGCCTCGAGGAACTTGAGTCCGCCGAACTTGACGAAGGGAATATTGCGCCGCGTCAGCTCAATTTCGAGTCTCGCGCTGTGATGCGAGGTGCGAAACAGTACCGCCTGGGAATTGAGCGCAATGCCCAGTTCGCGCCGCGCCAGCACCTGTTCGACGACAAATCCGGCCTGCTCCGCTTCGTCGCCCACCGTAATCAGCTGCGGCCGCTCGGTCGATGTCTTGTCGCTCCACAAATCCTTGCGGTAGCGTTCCACAGCCAGTTCGATCACGCCATTGGCCGCGGCGAGTATCGCCTGGGTCGAGCGGTAGTTCTGTTCCAACGTGATGACTTTCGCGGGTGGGCAAAACTGTCCGGGAAAGTCGAGGATATTGCGCACGGTCGCGCCGCGAAACGCATAGATGGATTGCGCATCGTCGCCCACCACCGTGACACCTCGGCCGTCCGGCTTGAGGCCCAGTACGATGCCCGCCTGCAGCGGATTGGTGTCCTGATATTCATCGACCAGGATATGACTGAAGCGCGTGCCAATCTCTTGCGCGAGCGCAGGTTCCTGCAGCATCTGCGCCCAGTATTGCAGCAGGTCGTCATAGTCCAGCACGTCCTGATCCTGCTTGGCCTCGACATAGGTGAGGAACAGGCGCTTGAGTTCCACCTCCCATTCCGCGCACCAGGGAAAACGGCGCTGCAGCACTTCGGACAGCGGGGACAGGGTATTGATCGCCGCCGAATAAATCGCCTGACAAGTGTTCTTGCGTGGAAAACGCTTGGTTGTGGCCGACAGGCCCAGCTCGTGGCGCGCCAGATTCATCAGATCGGCCGAGTCTTCCCGGTCGTGGATGGTGAACGCCGAATTGAGGCCGATGCGCCCGGCGTATTCCCGCAGCAGGCGCGCGCCGATGCTGTGGAAGGTCCCGGCCCAGGCGAGCTTCGTTGCAGCGTGTCGTGGACTCGCCAGTTGGCGCACGATGCGCTCCGCGCGTCGCACCATTTCCTCCGCCGCGCGGCGTGAAAACGTCAACAGCAGCATGGCCGACGGATCGGCTCCCTGCGCAATGAGGAGGGCAACGCGATGCGCCAGGGTGCTGGTCTTGCCCGATCCCGCGCCGGCGATGACAAGCAGCGGGCCGGCGCCGGATCCTTCAGCGCCGTATTCGACAGCGAGTCGCTGGGCGGGGTTGAGGCGTGCGAGATAAACCTGCGCTTCGGATTTTGAAATCTGCTCGACAGCCGTGCTCATACGCTTGCATCCGCCAGCCTGTATAGAAAAGCTGGGGCGACCAACTCCAATTGCGGGATATGCGAAAGAACATCAAACATACTGTATTTTTGTACAGTACTGGACAAATGGCAATGCGTCTCGGCGGATTCCCGTGCAGCTTCGGTTCCCCCTGACCGCCTGGGGGACCATCGGGAGACCTGTGGCCGCGACTAGACAGCGAGGTCAGGTGACGAGCGGAGCAAGACAGGCCGCGTCGTCATTCTTCACGTTGTTGACGCGAAGCGTCACAGGGTAAGCCGACATCTGCTCGGGCGGGAATGGTTTGAGCAGAACTTCTGCCTGCGTGTTGTCCGCTTGCAGCCATGTTGCGTACTCGCCCGGCGCCAGAATCGCGGGCATGCGCTCATGCAACTCGTTGATCAACGTGTTGGCCTCGGTGGTAATGATGGTACAGCTCTCCACCGTCTGGCCGGACGAATCCACCCAATGCTCCCACAGGCCGGCCATGCCGAACAGCGACCCGTCCGCCATGCGAACGCAATAAGGCTGCTTGCGTCCTGCGACCGGCTTCCACTCATAGAATGCATCGGCTGGAACAAGACAACGGCGGCGCCGATAGGCACTGCGGAAGGCAGGCTTGATTGCCAGCGACTCGGCGCGCGCATTGATCAATTTCACCCCGATGGTCGCGTCCTTCGCCCATGACGGGATCAGCCCCCATCGGAGCAAGACCAGTTCAGGACCCTTGCCGAGGTCGCGCACCACCGCGATAGCTTGGGTCGGGGCGATATTGTAGTGGGCCGAAAACTCCGGCACCCACAGCAGATTGAACCGCTGTGCGATTACCTCGGGTGGGGAAGTCAGTGCATAGCGTCCGCACATGATGCCAGTCTAGCGCAATGGAAGCGCCTGCGACTTAAACAAGTCGCGGGCGACGCACGTCTGCGGCGCAAGCGCCCCTCGGCGCGGTCGTAACCGGGTGTATCATCCAAGCACGCCGCTGTTCCGGGGATCGCTTCCGGCTGTCCGGGCCAGGCTGCATCGAGCATTCCGATCGTCGTCATCGTCGCCGTGGTGTCGTGCCGCGGGGCGCAAAACGGGCGTTTGCCTAACGGTTGGGAGAATAGTGTGGGATCAGCATGGAAGTCAGGCAACTCCATACTTCTCAGATCTTGGCGCAAGGTAAGGAATTCCTTGACGCGGGCGCAACTGGGTGGAAGCAGCTTGCCGGGGAGGTCGCTCAACGAGGAGCCGCCGCTGCGGGCGGAGTTGTTTAGTACCGAGCAGATGGAACAGCACGGGGTGCGCCTTGCGACGGCGCACCGCCTGGCACCGCGACGCGTGCCGGACCGGCTGTTGTCGCGCCTGGCCGCCAACCAAGGCGTGGTAATCGAAACCTGCAAGCTGTTGACGGCGGCAGTGGCAGCGAGCCACCGCATCACGCCCGCCGGAGAATGGCTGCTCGATAACCTCTACCTCATCCAGGAACAGATCCGCATCGCCCGGCGTCACCTGCCCAAAGGCTATAGCCGGGAGCTGCCCGCCTTGGCCGAGGGCGCGTCGGCCGGCCTGCCGCGGGTGTATGACCTCGTGCTCGAGACCATTGCCCACGGCGACGGACGGGTGGACCCGGACACGCTCAGCCGTTTCGTTGCGGCTTACCAAACCGTCACACCCCTTCGCTTGGGCGAGCTGTGGGCGATTCCCATCATGCTGCGTCTGGCGCTGATTGAGAATCTGCGCCGCGTCGCGGTGCGCATCGCCGAAGGCAGGATGGATCGGGACCTGGGGGTCGCCTGGGCGGACAGGCTGACCGAGACCGCGCGCCAGCAGCCGAAGAATCTGATCCTGGTGATCGCAGACATGGCGCGCTCGAATCCGCCCATGACCACGCCGTTCGTATCGGAGCTGGTGCGCCGCCTGCAGGGCCACGGTTCCGCCCTGGCCCTGCCGCTGACCTGGATCGAACAACAGTTGGCTGAGTCCGGCCTCAACATCGAGCAGATGGTGCACGCCGGCAATCAGCAACAAGCGGCCGATCAGGTGTCGATCAGCAACAGCATCGGCAGCCTGAGATTCCTCGGCACCATGGACTGGCGCGAGTTCGTTGAGGCCATGAGCCTGGTCGAACAGACCTTGCGTACCGACCCGGGCAAGGCCTATGCCGGCATGGATTTCGCCAGCCGTGACCGTTACCGCCATTGCATCGAAAAAGTCGCGAAGGCCAGCCGACGTTCGGAGCAAGCGGTCGCCAGGCGCACCATCGAGCTTGCACGCGCCGGTGCGGCACGGCACGGCAGCGACGACAGAACCGCGCATGTGGGCTACTACCTGATTGACCGGGGCCTGTCCGACCTGGAGAGAACCGCCCAGCTGCGCCATCCTCCGGTTGCCGCGCTGCGGCGCTGGGCGAGCCGCTTTCCCCTGATGCTGTATCTCGGCGCGATCACGCTGATCACGCTGCTGCTGACGGGAGGTTTGCTGGCGCAGACGTGCGCGGATGGACACCCGGATTGGGTGCTGGCGCTGCTGGCCATCCTCGCCCTGCTGGCCACCAGTCAGCTTGCCGTCGCGCTGGTGAATTGGTTCGTCACCCTTCTGACTTCGCCTCGTCCGCTGCCGCGCATGGACTATTCTGCGGGCATCCCGCCGGAATCGCGCGCCTTGGTGGTCATCCCGACCATGCTCACCAGCCTGCGCAACATCGAGAGTCTGATCGAGGCACTTGAGGTGAGATTCCTGGCCAATCGCGACGCGAATCTGCACTTCGGCCTGTTGACCGACTTTCGTGACGCCAAGCAAGAGGAATTGCCCGAGGACGCGGCACTGCTGCAGCTGGCCCGGGAGCGAATCGAAGGCCTTAACGCGCAATACGCGGGTGGTAGAAACGATCTCTTCTTCCTGTTTCATCGTCCGCGGCGCTGGAATCCACGCGACCGGGTATGGATGGGCTACGAGCGCAAGCGCGGCAAACTGGGGGACCTGAACGTTCTGTTGCGCCAAGCTGACCGCAACGGCAACAGTGACACCTTCTCCCTGGTGGTCGGAGCGACAAGCTCGCTCGCCGGCGTGAAATACGTGATCACCCTCGATACGGATACCCAGTTGCCGCGCGACGCCGCGCACCAGTTCGTCGGCACCATGGCGCACCCGCTGAACCGTCCGGTTTTCGACCCCGTCCGGCAGCGGATTCGCGCAGGCTACGGCATCCTGCAGCCGCGCGTGAGCGTCAGCCTGCCTGGCGCCAACGAGTCGCGCTACGCGCGCCTGCATGGCGGGGAACCGGGCATTGATCCCTATACCCGCGCGGTCTCGGACGTCTATCAGGACGCGTTCCAGGAAGGCTCCTTCATCGGCAAGGGAATCTACGACCTCGATGCGTTCGAACTGGCGCTCAAGGGGCGCTTTCCCGACAACCGGATTCTCAGCCACGACCTTCTCGAAGGCTGCTACGCCCGCGCCGGGCTGTTGAGCGACGTACAGTTATACGAGGAATACCCGGCCCGCTACGAGGCCGATGTCGATCGTCGCCACCGCTGGATCCGTGGCGACTGGCAGGTCGCGCGCTGGATCCTGCCGTGGGCGCCCGGGCCCGATGGGCGGCGCCACAGGAACGCGATCACCGCACTGTCGCGCTGGAAACTGTTTGACAACCTGCGCCGCAGCCTGGCGCCAGCCGCCTTGACCCTGCTGCTCCTGCTTGGCTGGACGGCGTTTTCGTCGGCCTGGTTCTGGACCCTGGCGGTGCTCTGCATCTTCCTGATCCCGGCCGCGCTGGCCACCCTGCTGGACATCCTGCGAAAGCCAAGCGAGATGCGGGCCAGCCAGCATCTTGCGGCCGCTGCGTATTCAGCCGGCCAACGCTTGGTCCAGGCGGGATTTGCCTTGGCAACCCTGCCCCATGAAGCCTATTACAGCCTCGATGCGATCCTGCGCACACTGGCGCGCCTGCTGGTCACGCACAAGCGCTTGCTGGAATGGAATCCTTCCAGCAACCGGGAGCAGTCGAGCCGCACGGACCTCGTCTCCTCGTTGCGCTCCATGTGGTTCGCCCCCCTCCTCGCAATCGCCACCGCCCTCTACCTGGCAGCATTCACTCCGGCCGTGCTGATCCAGGCGGGTCCCATCCTGATGCTGTGGCTGGCCTCCCCTGCCCTAGCCTGGTGGGTCAGCCTGCCCCTTGCCCGCCCCGAGGTCCGGCTGAGCGCCGGACAAACCCGTTTCCTGGGCCGAATCGCACGCAAGACCTGGGCGTTCTTCGAGGCCTTTGTCGGCCCGGATGACCACTGGCTGCCGCCGGATAATTACCAGGAGTATCGCGCTGCCGCGCTCGCCCATCGCACCTCGCCCACCAACATCGGGCTGGCGCTGCTGGCGAACCTGTCGGCTTACGACTTTGGATACATTCCGGGCGGCCAGTTGGTGGACCGCACGTCCCATACCCTGGAGACCATGGCGCGATTGCCCAGCTATCGCGGCCATTTCTACAACTGGTACGACACCCGGTCTTTGCAAGCGCTGCATCCCGCCTACATCTCGACCGTGGATAGCGGCAATCTGGCCGCCCACCTCTTGACCCTGCGTTCCGGCCTGATTGCGCTGCTGGACCGCCCCATCCTGGAACGTCGGTGGCTGGACGGCCTGGGCGATAGCCTCGACATACTTGAGCAGGCCGCCGGCGACCCCGCTCCCGCCACGCTGGCCCAATTCCGCAGGAACTTCGAGTCTGCGTGCGCCGCGCGGCCGGACTCGCTACAGGCGGCCAGAATCCTGCTGGATCAGCTGGCGACATCCGCCCAGGAAGTCGCCGGTACGTTGGTCAATCAAACTGCGCCTCAGGTGGACTTGTGGGCAGAGGCGTTAAGCCACCAGTGTGCGGCAATTCGCGATGAGCTGATATTTCTCGCGCCCTGGACAAGTTTGAGCAGTGCGCCTGACGGCCTCGAAACGCTTGCCGAGATTGTCTCTATCCCGACCCTGCGCAAACTCGCGGGGCTCGATCTGGCGCTGTCAAACCGCCTCACGGACTGGCCAGGGCCAGCGCCAACACCTGCACAGCAGGCATGGCTGGTCGAGTTGCGCAGCCAAGTCGCACAAGCGAGCAAGCGCGCCCAAATACGCATCGCGGCGATCCAGGATCTGGCCCTGAGAGCGGAAGAATTTGCCCAGTTGGATTATGGCTTCCTGTACGACAAGGCATCGCGTCTGTTGAGCATCGGCTACAACGCCGATGAGCGCCGGCTGGACGCGAGTTACTACGATCTGCTGGCTTCGGAAGCCCGACTCAGCGTATTCGTCGCCATCGCCCAGGGACAGCTGCCGCAGGACAGCTGGTTCGCGTTGGGACGGGTGCTCACCAGCGCCGCCGGCGAACCCATTCTCCTGTCGTGGAGCGGCTCGATGTTCGAGTACCTGATGCCGCAGCTGGTCATGCCGACCTACGACCACACGCTGCTCGACCAGACCGCCAAGGCCGCAGTGGCGCGACAGATCGAATACGGACAGCAACGCGGTGTGCCGTGGGGCATATCCGAATCCGGCTACAACACAGTGGACGCACAGCTCAATTACCAGTACCGGGCATTTGGCGTGCCCGGACTGGGACTGAAACGCGGCCTCGCCGACGACCTGGTCGTGGCGCCTTATGCCACCGCGCTGGCCCTGATGGTGGCGCCGGAGGCGGCCTGCGCAAATCTGCAGCGGCTCGCCGCCATCGGAGCGGAGGGCCAATATGGCTTTTACGAGGCCATCGACTACACACCGTCCCGCCAGCGACGCGGTGAGTCCCAGGCGCTGGTGCGCTCTTACATGGCCCATCACCAAGGCATGAGCCTGGCTGCGCTGGCCTATCTGTTGCTGAATCGCCCGATGCAAAGGCGCTTCGAGTCCGATCCGTTGTTCCAGGCAACCCTGTTGTTGTTGCAGGAGCGGATTCCCAGGGTCTCGGCGTTCTACGCCCAGCCCGCGGAACTGGCCGGCATCCAGGCCGGCGCGGCGGGCACGGCGATGCCGATTCGGGTGCTGGACAATCCCAACACGGCGGTCCCCGAAGTGCAACTGCTGTCGAACGGCAGCTATCACATAATGGTCACCCACGCAGGGGGCGGTTACAGCCGCTGGAACGACCTCGCAGTGACGCGCTGGCGCGAAGACTGCACGCGCGACCACTGGGGCACGTTCTGTTACCTGCGCGACATGGAAAGCGGCTCGACCTGGTCGACGGCTCATCAGCCTACCTTACAGCGTGCCACACACTACGAGGCGATCTTCTCGGAAGGGCGCGCGGAATTTCGCCGTCGCGACGGCGATTTCGATACCCATACCGAAATCGCCGTATCGCCGGAAGACAACATCGAACTGCGCCGGGTACGCGTCACCAATCATTCCGCGGAACGCCGGACGATCGAGGTCACGAGTTACACGGAGGTGGTGCTGGCGGCGCCTGCCGCCGACGCCCTGCATCCGGCGTTCAGCAACCTGTTCGTGCAGACCGAGATTGTCGATGCCCGCCACGCCATCCTCTGCACGCGCCGGCCCCGCTCGCGCGAAGAATCGGTGCCCTGGATGTTGCACCTGATGGCGGTGCACGACGCGGAGGCCGGCCATCTTTCCTACGAAACCGACCGTGCGCGCTTCATCGGCCGCGGCCGCACGCTTGCCGCACCCCGGGCGATGGACGATGCCAAGCCATTGTCCGGCAGCCAAGGCTCGGTGCTCGACCCTGTGGTGGCGATACGCTGCCTGATCACCCTCGACCCGGAACAATCCGCCAGCGTGGACCTGGTTTATGGCATCGGCGACAGCCGCGACGCGGTCCTGGGCCTGGTCGAGAAATATCAGGACCGGCGCCTCGCCGATCGCGTCTTCGAACTGGCCTGGACCCACGCCCAGGTGTTGCTGCGCCAGATCAACGCCAACGAGGCCGACGCGCAACTGTACGGGCGACTGGCCAATTCGGTCATCTACGCCCATGCCTCGCTGCGCGCCGAAAGCAGCGTGCTGATGAAGAACCGGCGCGGCCAATCCGGCCTGTGGGGCTACGCCATTTCCGGCGACTTGCCGATCGTTTTGCTGCGCATCGTCGACCTGGCCAACATCGAGCTGGTGCGCCAGCTTATCCAGGCCCACGCGTATTGGCGCCTGAAGGGGCTGGCGGTGGATCTGGTGATCTGGAACGAGGACCGCGCCGGTTACCGGCAGGTCCTGCAGGAACAGATCCTGGGCCTGGTGGCAGTGGGCCTGGAAACCCAGGTGATGGACCGGCCTGGCGGGATCTACGTGCGTTCCGCGGAACAGATCTCTGAAGAGGACCGCACCCTGTTCCAGACCGTCGCCCGCGCGATTTTCAGCGACAGCCGCGGGACGCTTACGGAACAGGTCAACCGGCTCGGTGCGGTGGATGTGCGGGTGCCGCGCCTGGTACCGAATCGACCTCGTGTTGCCGAACTGCCGGCAGCGTTTGAACTACCGCAGCGCGACTTGATCCTGTCCAACGGAATCGGCGGCTTCACCGCGGATGGCCGCGAGTACGTCATCACCACCACGCACGGACAGCGTACCCCGGCGCCATGGGTGAATGTGCTGGCCAATTCCCAGTTCGGAACCGTCATCTCGGAGAGCGGCCAAGCCTATACATGGGGCGAGAATGCCCACGAGTTCCGCCTCACGCCGTGGCACAACGATTCGGTATCCGACACTGCCGGCGAAGCCTATTATCTGCGCGACGAGGACAGCGGGCATTTCTGGTCGCCCACCCCACTGCCGAGGCGCGGCGCCACGCCTTATCTCAGCCGGCATGGCTTCGGCTACAGCGTATTCGAGCATACAGAAGACGGCATCCGCTCCGAACTTTGGGTCTACGTGGCTCAGGACGCCGCGGTCAAGTTCTCGCGGCTCTTGGTGCGCAACGTTTCGGGCCGGCCGCGCCGGCTCTCGGCCACTGGCTATGTGGAATGGGTGCTGGGTGACCTGCGGGCAAAATCGGCCATGAATGTGACCACCGAACTGGATCCCTACAGCGGCGCGGTCTACGCCCGCAATCCGTACAACGCCGAATTTCCCGATCGGGTGGCTTTCTTCGACGTGGACAGCTTGAACCGCACCACGACTTGCGACCGCGCCGAATTCATCGGCCGCAACGGCAGCCTGGAGAATCCCGCAGCGCTGTCGCGCGCCCATTTGTCCGGGAAGGTCGGGGCGGGGCTGGACCCCTGTGCAGCGATCCAGGTTGGGTTCGAGTTGGCTGACGGCCAGGAGCGCGAAATCATATTCAGGCTGGGATTGGCCGGCACGCCGGGCAGCGACGATGCAAACCGGCTGGTGCACCGCTTCCACGGCGCTGACGCGGCCCGCCGCGCGCTGGAAGCAGTCTGGCAGTACTGGAACCACACCCTGGGCGCGGTCCAGGTGGAGACGCCCGACCAGTCGCTCAATGTGCTGACCAATGGATGGCTGCTGTACCAGACCACAGCATGCCGGATGTGGGCACGCAGCGGCTTTTACCAGTCGGGAGGCGCGTTCGGCTTCCGCGATCAGTTGCAGGACGCGATGGCGCTGATACACGCCGAACCCCGGCTCACGCGCGAGCAATTGCTCCTGTGCGCGAGCCGCCAATTCCGCGAGGGCGATGTCCAGCACTGGTGGCATCCGCCCGCCGGGCGCGGGGTTCGCACCCATATTTCGGACGATTATCTGTGGCTTGCCCTGGCCACCTGCCGCTACGTATTCGGTACCGGCGATACCGGGGTGCTGGACGAATCCGTCACGTTTCTCGAGGGTCGTTTGCTCAGTCCGGACGATGATTCCTACTATGATCTTCCCGGCCAGTCCGTTGCCGGCAAGAGCCTGTACGAGCACTGCGTGCTGGCGATCCGACACGGACTCAGGTCCGGCGAGCATGGCCTGCCGCTGATTGGCTCCGGCGACTGGAACGACGGCATGAACCGGGTAGGCATCAAGGGCACGGGCGAGAGTGTTTGGCTGGGTTTCTTTCTCTACACCGTGCTGGGCGAATTTGACAAGCTGGCACGCCTGCATCGCGATCCTGACTTTGCCGATCTGTGCGCGGCCGAGGGTGCGCGCCTGCGCGAGAATCTGGAGCAGCACGGCTGGGACGGCGCCTGGTATCGCCGCGCCTATTTTGACGATGGCACGCCGCTCGGGTCGGCCGGCAACATCGAATGCCAGATCGATTCGATCTCGCAAAGTTGGGCGGTCCTGTCCGGCGCGGGCGATGCCGAACACGCGCGCCTGGCGATGCAGGCCGTGGAGGAGCGGCTGGTGCGCCGCGACCAGGCGCTCATCCAGTTGCTCGATCCGCCCTTCGACCAGTCTGACCTGGACCCCGGCTACATCAAGGGCTACGTGCCGGGCGTGCGGGAAAACGGCGGGCAATACACCCATGCCGCCATCTGGGCAGCAATGGCATTCGCAGCCCTGGGCGACAGGGAGCGCGCCTGGGAACTCACCACCATGATCAACCCCGCGAACCATGCGAAGTCCCGGCTAGCGGTGGAGACCTACAAGGTGGAGCCCTATGTCGTCGCCGCCGACGTCTATGCCCTGGCGCCCCACACCGGCCGCGGCGGCTGGACCTGGTACACCGGCTCGGCCGCCTGGATGTACCGCCTCATCGTCGAATCCCTGCTGGGCCTGCGTCTGGAAGTGGACAAGCTGCGTATTGCGCCCTGCCTGCCGGCGCACTGGGAGGCATTCAAGATCCACTACCGCTACCGCGAAACCGTGTACCACATCAACATCGCGCAAGTCCCCGCCGGAGATGAGGCCAATCGCGCCAGGACGCGGGTAAGGCTTGATCGCGTCGAACAGGACGGCGAAACAATCCCCCTGGTCGATGACCATCTGGAACACACGGTGGAAGTGAGCGTGCCGGCAGAATGACGGGAATATTGCTGGCGTGACTCTACAATATCGGCTCGACTCACCTGACCTGCCCGCATGCCCCTACGCTTCGTCGTCCTGCCGGAAGAAGTCGAAATCACCGCGATCCGCGCGCAAGGCGCAGGCGGGCAGAACGTCAACAAGGTCTCCAACGCTGTGCATCTGCGTTTCGACATTGCGGCCTCATCGCTGCCGGAAGCGATACGCGAGCGGCTCCTGAAACTCGGCGACCAGCGCATCAGCAAGGATGGCGTAGTCATCATCAAGGCGCAGGAATTCCGCAGCCTGGATAAGAACCGCGCCGAAGCGCTTCGCCGGCTGGAAGACCTGATTGCCAGCGTCGCCGTGCTGCCGAAAAAGCGTCGGCCGACCCGGCCGACCAAGGCTTCTGTCGCCCGGCGCATGGAAGACAAGGCGCGCCGCGCGACGCTGAAAGCACGCCGGGGGAAAGTCAGCGAATGAGCTGCCGTACAATAGCGCCACGGGAACCGACGAATTTGCCATGTGTCGATACAGGAGGCGATATTTTGCCAGCCGACAGCGAAAATGCGGTGCGATCCGGCATGACCTATGAGGAACATCTCGACGAAGTCGCCACGCTCCTCACCGAGGAATATGGCAAGAGCGATGAGACAGCGATTCAAATGGTGATGCGCGCCCAGGCAGATGAGTTCTTCACCGGACACGATGATGATCCATCCATCTGCTCCGTGGAACGGGCGCACCAGGATGCGGAGATAATCTTCAGGAAGTACAGTTAGTCATTAACATCATTCGGTTTCGCCCGCGAGGCGATTAAAGGAGATCCATTGGCCAAGCCAAACTACCAGTTCGAAAAGCGCCAGAGAGACCTGGCAAAGAAGCGCAAGCAGGAAGAAAAACTGCGGCAAAAACTTGCCAACAAGAATGCCGCGGATGGCACCGGCACTGAGCCTGACGCCGCGGCGAATCCGCCTGAGGCTGCGCCGCCCGAGGATGGCAGCGCAGATGCTGCGTCCCCGGACAGCGCGCCCAAGACCGGCGAATAGCGCCGCTGCGTGAAAGCCGATGGGCGGTGTTGCTTCGGAGCGCGCTTGCAAGCCGTTGCAGGTGGACATTGGACTCACCGGGCCTCTCGCGGGTTGGCTTGGCGCAGCCCTCAGGAGCCAACCATGATGGAAACATCCCCGCGCGTTTCACGACGCGGTTGCCGGCGCACTTATCCGCACTCAAAGAAGGAGACCTCGCCATGCGTATTCTTATCGTCGGCGCGACCGGTACCATCGGCCGCGCGATTGTCGCCGCCTTGTCCGTCGGCAACGAGATCATTGCCGTCAGCCGGCAAAGCACTGACATCACGGTAGACCTTGCAGATCCCGCCAGCATCCAGGAGATGTACCGTTCGGCCGGCAGGCTGGATGCAGTCGTGTGTGCCGCAGGGCTGGCAAAATTCGCTCCGCTCCCCGACTTGAACGATGCCGATTTCCGCTTCTGCCTCGACAACAAGCTGATGGGTCAGGTGAACTTGGTGCGTTACGGTTTCGAGCATGTTGCAGACCGTGGTTCCTTCACCCTCACGAGCGGCATCCTCGCGCAAACGCCGATGCCCGGCAGCGCGGCCATCAGCCTGGTAAATGCCGGCGTCGAGGGCTTCGTCAGGGCTGCCGCGCTGGAAGCGCCGCGCGGCATCCGTGTCAACGTGGTCAGCCCGCCGTGGGTGTCCGAGACCTTGCAAGCCCTCAACATGGACCCGTCCCACGGTCTGCCTGCTGCGCTTGTCGCCCAGTCTTACGCGCAAAGCGTAACCGGCACCAATACCGGTTCAACATTGGCGCCTTCGGCCTGATCGACAAGCCAGTCGCGTCCGGGGCAATTGACTGCTGCAAAAAGGCGCTAGGCGCATCCGGGCGGGCCAGGAGAGGCGAGGCCCTAGGGCAGCAGGGCTTCCAGGATTGCCCGCCCGGTGCAGGGGAGCACCTGTCGATATGTTTTACATCAAATTGCGCACACGCCTCAACCGATCAGGCAAGCCCCTGATTTACTGGATTAGCCAATAGCGGCACGAATCATGCGTCTGCTTCGCAAGAGCGTCAACCAGGAGCGCCGACCATCAAGAACCTTCTCTATGGAGCCCATTATGACGCCTTTCTTCTTTGCCACCTCGGTCACCATCGGCCTGCTGGCCGCCTGTTCGGCGGATGCTGGCCTCATTGGCCAACAAGTCACCGGCAGCCTCCAATTCAATGGCGGCGGCCTCAACTATTTCGATCCCGCCAACCCCATCGTACCCGCGGGGTATCTGAATACTTCAAGCCCCACCGTCACAATCGCCGACCCAGCGCCGGAGTTTGGGCATGCAAGCTCCGCTGGCGTTGAATATGCCGATTTCAACGATAGCCAGCTGGTAGTTTCGGATTCCTCGTTCATCATCACAACCGACGTTCCCTGGATGATGACATTCACCAGCTCGACGAGCGGGCTCTTCCAGGGTCTATCGCTCGTGAGTGGCAGCTTCTCGCCCAGCCTGACCTATGGCCTGGCAGGTGACACCATCATGATCAATTGGGCCGGCGGCCCGGTCAGCAAGGGAACAAGCTTCAGTGCGATCTTCGACGTCCAAACCGCGGCGGTGCCCGAGCCGAATTCGCTGGCACTTGCAGGTTTGGCGCTGCTGGCCCTGAGCCTGGCGCGCATGCGCAAGGCCTGATCGCGGTTTGCTGCGACGCGAATCCGCGCTCCGGGTGCGGGCCAGCGAACAAGGATCAAACAAGCGCCCGCTGCGCTGCATAACCTGTTTGACGCCTATCGACTATCCGGCGAGAACAGACACACCTTGTTCCGGCCAAATTTTTTGGCCTGATACATCGCCTGGTCGGCGTGATCCAGAAGCATGTCGGGCGTTACAGCATCAAGAGGAAACAGCGTGACGCCAATACTGGCGCTGACCTGTGTCAAGCCCGGCTCACCGATCGAAATCGGTTTGTCGATTGCGTCAATGACCCGTCTCAGCGCTCGCTCATATTCCTCGACACTTTCCAGGTCAGTCAACAGCAGCACGAATTCATCTGCCCCCAAACGACACAACGTGTCACTGGCGCGGATAGAGCCCTCTATCCTGCGTGCAACTTCTTTCAACAGCTTGTCGCCGGTTTCATGTCCAAATCTGTCGTTGACCAGCTTGAACTCGTCCAGGTCAAGACAGCAAACCGCCACCAAGCGTTTTGATCGCTCAGTCTGGGCGGCGATCTGGTGGAAGCGGTCAGAGAGCAACGCCCGGTTCGGCAGACCGGTCAAGGTATCATGGTAGGCCAGCCATTCGACTCTTTCCTGATGCTTCTTGAGTGCGGTACTGTCCATCAACATCCACAGCGTTTCCGCACCCTTTCCGGGCAAGAGCATGGCGCTCATATCCACCCAAAATTTCGTGCCGTCCTTGCGCGCCAGTTCCAACTGGGTCCGGTAGACCCCATAGGCTTCGAGTGCCGAATAGGCGGCTTCTCCAGCGATCATGTAGGAGGCGTCATCTGCGTATAGCGTCCGCGTTGGGGCCCCTTCCAGTTCCCCCAAGTCATACCCGAAAAGATGTTCCATTGCCCGGTTTTGCCATACGATGCGCCGGTTCCGCACCTTCGCGATGCCTACCAGTTCGTTGTCCAGAATTGCCTGTTGTTCAAGCGCCAGCAGGCGAAGCACATCTTGCGCAACGTTCAGGTCGGTAATGTCGTGCATTACTGAACGACTGGCCAGGAATCTACCGCCGGAATCCCTGATGGCGTTGGCGCTCAGGATGATGTGCCTGATGGCGCCGCCCCTGCAGACCAGGTCATATTCCAGGCCCTCGACATGGCCGTCACGAATGAACTTGGGAAATCGTTGCTGAAAGAGTTCCTGGCCCTCGGGGGTATAGAAATCGCTGGGTTTCCTCTTGCCGATCAGCGCGTCCCGCTGGCATCCGAGCCATTCCAGCTCTGTCTCGTTAACCCGCATGTAGAGTTGATCCGGACCGGTGGAATGGCTTGCACAGGGTGCATGCTCATATAAGTCCTTCAGTTCATCGACCTCCGCCTTGAGCTTGGCATCGGCGATGCTGACCAGGTCAAGGACGGTCCTTGCGCCCAGTTTGTGCAAGACACGCGCCTTATGGGTTTCCACGGTACGATCGCTAATGCCCAGACGGCGCGCCATGTCCTTGTTGGACAGCCCTTCAAGGGCCAACGCCATGACGTCGCGCTCCCGCCCGGTAAGTTGAGTCGCGTCCTTCCTTGTCATGGTCCGCTCCCTGGTCGGATTTACTTTAAGCATAGCCTACGGTAAGCGCCAAAATTCTATGGAGGCCAATGCGATTCATATGGGGGCATGCCCGCATATCATTTGTCGCATACCGGTGATTGAATGACGCGGATTGAAAGGTACTCCGGGAAGACGGTAAGCCAAACTCCTCTTCAAAATCATGTCTTCAGCGAATTGCCGGGATGCTTCCTGCCTGAAGCCGTGCCCCGCGAATCTGGCCTTGCCAGCCTTTTTTTGCGTAACGACGGGCTTGTTGAGGAATGTGGTGCTGCCGGTGTATCCATTTTCGCCCATCCGAGACCAGCGTTCAGATCTGCGCTTGCAGGATTACTTATATTCGCCGGGCAAATTCCAATAGCAATCGCAACCAGGATAATGGATTGGAATTGATGATGAATAGTGCCAATGAACGGGACCTCTCGAAAGAGCAAGACTACAGCGCCAAATTTGATGTCAGTCTGACGGAAGACGGGGAAGGGAACTTCCTCCTGCTTTCCCTGGGGAATGATTGTCAGGTCAAACTGACCGCAGACGAGGCCCGCTACCTGGTGAATCGGGTGATCGAAAACATCAATAGGGTGGAATGCAGGGAAAAGCACAAGCGCGACGCCATGAAATCGGTCATTGGCAATTCCTCGGCGCCAATGCCAGCAACAGGGAAACTGAAATGGACAAAGTGATCACAGGCAACAAACCGTCATTTATCGAGCGTCGCCAGAACGCCAGGCTGCGCTCGATCTTCCCGGATGCACGCACTCGCGTAGCCCATTTTTTTCATGGGTCCCGGGATTGGGTAGACGGTACCCTCGAGTATCTGGCGCAACGAGTGGTGCATGAGTCCTACCCCGATCTCAGCACTGCAGAGGTTCGTATCCTGATCGCTGCACTTGAACGCCAAATGTTAGGCGAAGCCCGCCAATTCCTTGCCCGAGAGCCTGCACCATGAGGCGTATCTCTACTGCGGCATAACTCCATTGAGCCCATGCCACAGCCTGCCTCGCCGCCTGCTGCAAAAGCTGGAGCGGCCACCGAGAGAATGGGTGCAATGGACCAAGGCAAGGGATCGGCTGCCCTTGATACCGAAAGGGGCGCGTCATGACACTGAAACTGGTCGTCGCAGCAACGGCACTGATGATTTCGATTCCAGCTATCGCCAACCAGCAGTTGGCCGAGAAGAATGGCTGTCTGGAATGTCACCTCCTCGATAGAAAAACCGTAGGTCCTGCCTACGAGGACGTTGCGAAGAAATACGCCCACGACAAGGGCGCAGCCGCCAAGCTATTCTTTAAGGTGAAGGAAGGCGGATGGGGCGTATGGGGTGACACGCCCATGCCACCCAACCCACAAGTCAAAGACGCAGATCTGAAGCAAATCATTGCCTGGATATTGTCTCTCAAGTAGCTGAGGAAAGAGCTCGATGTAAGCTTCGTGGTTACGGCTGTCTGCGCGGCAGCATAGACAGGTCATAGATCATCTGCCGGCGCGAAAGGCAAAATGGGGCGTTTGCCGAAGTGCACAAATCCAGAAGCCGCCGCTGACCTGAAGGGCCCAATTCGACGTCGCTTCTCGTCCAGTTCCGGCCATTCCAGGTTATTGATCCGAAGGGCCGGATGCCATC
Source organism: uncultured beta proteobacterium (assembly GCA_963782495.1). GTDB lineage: Bacteria > Pseudomonadota > Gammaproteobacteria > Burkholderiales > Thiobacillaceae > DASQBT01. The sequence goes on from CAWAJU010000011.1 coordinate 47,244, forward strand.
TGTTGCAGCTATTCGACAAACAGCACGCCCATGTCTTCAGCGTCTGTACGGGGCTAGAGCGATGTGGATTACGAAAGCTGAGGAACGGCGCAGTCCGCTGCAATTGGAGCAGTTTCATGGCGTGAACTGAGAGATGTCCAGGGGCCGCGGAATGGAACGCGCGTCCCAGAAAAGCAAGGTATTATCCCCCCAACTAAAACAATTACCATATGCCTGAAGACATATAGGTTTCCAGCAAACATGCGCCTAAGAATGAGGAATCCAGATCAGGTCTTGTGCGATCTGGACCAACAGGTCCCGTGACAATCTTGTCATCGGCCGCTGGTTAACCCCCAAAGGATAAGGAGACAAGTTATGAAACAGCAACGCGGATTTATCGTGGTCTTGGCCGCGGCCTGGCTGGTTGTTGCAGCAGTAGAAGGGAATGCCGCAGGGGTTCATAATCCGATGAAAGACAAGACCCCGACGGACACAGCCTCATCGACCTCGACCCCGACGGACACAGCCTCATCGACCTCGACCCCGACCGGGGCGCCATTGGCCAGTACATCGGCCCCCGCCTATGTCGGTACGAGCCTTACCGTGACCCCCTATCGCGGAACCCGTTACCGGAACGGAGGCTACTTCGGGGACGAAACCAGCGACGGTGGATACTAATTTCAAGCGCACCATTTGCTAATTCCTGAGCGAACATGAAGTGGGTCTGGAGTGTGGCCAATGCGAGGCACCCACACGCCAAAAGACACCCCTGAGCGTTAACGAACGCCCCGATCTGGTCCGCATGCGTCAACGCTTCGGCAAATGGGACGCCGACACAATCGAGGGGGCCGGGGCAGCGGCGCATCTCGCGTCGAACGCAAGAGCCGCAATCTGATTGCTGCCAGGCTCGCGAACGATGACTTGCCACCGTCGGCAAAGCCACAGTCGAAGCAGACTGTCGGCGACCGCTGTCCGCCCGGCAGAAGAATGCCCTTGACCGGCCGGGCATCGTGCATTGAACCCGCCATTGTCT
>CAWAJU010000012.1:0-188352 GCA_963782495.1 uncultured beta proteobacterium
CGCGTCGAACCGCGTCTTGCGTCCCTCGAGCTGCGGCACTTGATCGAATTTGCCGGTCTTGAGTTTCGTCGTGGTATTGCCGTGCAAATCGCGATAGCTGATGCGTCCGCGGGCGGCCTTGATCGCCGCCACCAGGTTATAAGTCAGCGCACCGTTGTAGCTGCCCTTGATGTAGGCGTCGGCCGAGGTCTGGGTATCGCGACAACCGGCGATGAGGACTTCGGGAATGTCGACGTTGACGATGTCGTTCTTTCTGCGACTGGCAAGCGAGGATAGGCGCAAAGTGGAGCGCGTCTTGCCGCTCAGGGCGCGGCCGGATTCCGCCGCCATCAGGTCGAGCGGACACGGCAGGAAACGCGGGATTGACGCCGCGTCGGGCTGATACAGTGCGCGGGTGTTGGAACCGGAATGACAGCAGTCCATGATCACCGTCAGGTTCACGCCGTCGGCCAGCGTGTCGAATGTTGAGCGCAGCCAGTCGTCGAGCAGCGGGTCGTACCAGTCGAGGTCGGTGGGGCAGAGGATCTCGTCGCGATGGTCGGCCTCGTCGCCGTTCTTGTCCGGCACGTTGGCGCCGTGACCGGAATAATGCAGCACCAGAACATCGCCTTTCTTCGCACCCTTGAGCAACTTGACGATGCCCGCCTGCATGGCTTTCTTGGTGGCGTCGTAGTCCGTCAACACCGTCATGTCGCCTGCCGAGAATCCATAGTATTGGGTCAGCACGGCCTGCATGTTGGCAACGTCGTTGACGCAGCCGCGCAAGTTCGCGCCGGGAATCTTGTATTGGTTGATACCGACGAGCAATGCTTTCTTGTTTGCCATGCCGAACTCCTCTGTGGACAGGAAATGAATTGCGCGAACCTTACTTGCCGCGGCCCTGGCGCCGTATGCTGCGCGAGGCGGGGGGCGCCGCTGTCGCCGGTGCCACAACTGCCTTGAGCATCAACGCCGCCCCGCACTGCTTGCTCACGGCATCGGGGTCGAAGTGGCCGTCCTGTACGAACTTGCCCTTGCTGTACAGATTGGAAAAGCTCCACAGATAGGGCGTGGGAGCGCCACGCATGCGGTAGCCCATGCCGTTATAACGTTCGAGAAAATACAGAATGTGCGGGATGCTCCAGTCGGTCACCTGCTGGAAGCCCTTCATGGTCATCGCATCGCGTGCGCTCTGGCGCCAGGTGAAGGGCGGCGCGCCGGTCAGCGGCCGGCCGGCCGGCACATGCAGCGTACGCGCCGTGAGCGGATCGCCGTTGTGCATGTGGCCATTGAAGTTGAAGCCGCATTCCATTCCATGGATCACGCCGATGAAATACCAGGGTATGCCGTTCAGGTCCTGGCCAACCTCCTCGTAGCTGGGCTGTCCCTGCTTGAGTTTCTTGACGTAATAATCGACCGCGCCCTGCTGGCCGGCGCGCACTTCGCAGGCGTCGAACCAGGCCTGGTATTCGTCCTTGATCTGGTCGTAGTCCTTGCTCGGCGTCGGCGCCTGCAGCCCGCTCACCGGCCCGGGCGTGCGGGTCAGGCCACGGCTGGTCGACGGCTTGGCGGCTGCTGCCGGAGTCCCGCCGGGCGCGTCCTCGGGCGCCGGGGGCAGTGCCTCGAAGGCGTGCATCTCGCCGGACAAGCTGTAGAGCCGGTTGAGATGGGCACCGATGTCAGCCAGATAACTGTCGAAGGGCCCCATGCGCGCCGCGGCGATGACTGCGGTCACGTCCTGGGTCGCGTCAGCCAGCACGCTTGCGGCCTGCAGCAGGCTCGCCTGGTTGAGGATGGACAGCTTGCCGTTTAGCTCGGCGATGGTATCGAGTATGGTCTTCTTCTCGGCCGGGTCGGCGCTGTTGGCGTAGCGCAGGCGCAGGGTGTTGATGGTACGGCTGATTTCGTAACGCAGTTCTTCGATCAGGCTCATTGCTCATTTCTCCCTATTGATGCACTCAACGTAAGCCTGCGCGCAGGCTCGCCAGGCTGCGCCGCCAGGCGTCGGCCTGCGCGCTCAACTGGGCCGAGCGCTCGGCCAAGGAAGCGAGCGTGACGGCACCCCTGGGCTGGTCGTAAACCTTGACCAGATCGCCCAGCAGCGAGCCGTACTGATCGAGCAGGACGACGTAGTTCGATACCGCAATGCGATACGCTTCGATGCGCGCGGCCTCGGCTGCTTCCACGTCGGGCTTGTCCAGGGCCAGGTTGAAACGGGCCATCGGCGCCTCGGTCAGGGTGGTGAAGAACTCGCCCGCCTGGGTGCGCAATGCGCCCAGCAGTTTCTCCACCTTGGGAGATTCCTGCAGCACCAGCCTCTTGAGTTCCTTGGCGTTGGAACGCTGGGCCGCAAGGTCCAACACCGGCGTGAGGGCCTGCAGCAGCGCACCCAGGGTCGGCCCTGCGCCAGTGACGCCGGCCGCGTCCAGCGCCAGCCCGAGATTGCCGTTCAGGGTTGCCAGCTGCGTCCTGGCCTGATCCAGATTGCTTCCTTCGGCCAGAATGACCAGCAACTGCGTGTAGTCGCCGACCGCCGCCAGGGCCAGGCGGAAGGCGCGGGTGCCCGGAGGGTCAGATAGTTCTGAGTAGTAGTAGCTGTCCTCGGAACAGAACTTGTCCTGCACCTCGGGGACGTCCTGCATCTTCCCACCCAGTACCAGGATATTCGGGCAACGCTCAGCGCCCGGCACAGCCGGCGCGGTGCTGGCCGGCGCATTCGTGTTTGCCTCGGCGCGCGCCAAGGCTGCGGATTTTCCCTGATTGCGTTCGGCGATGGCCAACTCGTCCAGCAATGGCTGGCTGGCCGTGTTGAGGTTATCGAAAGCCTGGGACACCAGGCGCACTTCTGCCACCGGAGCCTGTGTGGCGCAGGCCGTCATGAGCAAACCCGCAGCAATGATTGCCACCCGCATTTTCATTTGCGCCCTCTCCCTTGCGATATGGACCTGCCATTTTTCAATTATGCGCAGACGCTTCTACTCCTTGCCGTTTGCACACTCCGTTACACCGTCCCGTAGCTGGATCAATGCCCGTTTGATGAGCCTGCCCTGCTCGTCCACCGGCAGCATGGCAATCAGAAAACTCATCTGGTTGGTGCTTGAGTCCTGCTCCCGAACGCTTCCCAGGCGTTCCAGCAAATCGCAATAGTGTGCGATCAGCCTGGTCATGACTTCGGGCTGCTGGATGCAGGCCGATGACCTGCCGTCGTAACAGGCCCAGAGCGCACCGATACGTTCGGCTTCCACTTCGGCCATGGCGTGGAAGTACACGCGATTGAGGCCAAATTGGTGCCGGCCGTTGTCGGCGGCGGCCTCAAGCAAGCCGGGCAGATCGGCGCGTCGCTCATTGAACGGGCCGTTTTCGCCCCAGGCTGCACTGAGGAATGCGCCATCCAGTGCATTGAGCAGGGGATAGTGATCCCACTGGCCAGTCTGGCGCAGCGACAGCGTTGCCGCGTCCCAATAGGCTTGCTGCATCTCAAGCAGCGCGTCCTTGATGCCCTCGCGCGTCCCCTTGGCATCAAGCACCTGGGCTTTGCGTTTGAAGCAGGACGCTCGCAACGAGAGGCGTTCGACCGTGTGTCCCAGCCTGAGCAGCAGTTGGACCCGCTCCAGCCCGGTCTGCATGATCTCCTCGCCCGCGCCGCGAACCGTGGCTGCCTTGTTCGCCATCACTCTGGCGCCGTAACGGATTTCCAGATTGGCGAGTTGTTCAAGGGCATGCAGGCTGGCGCCGCCATCTTCCTGGTTCAATGCAGCCCGATAGTGATCGATCGCCAAATCCATCCTGCCAAGCTCGGCCCAGGCGCTGGCAAACCTTTCCCGCACCGTGGCGCTCTGAAAGTAGCGTCCGCGCGCGGCAGTTTCCATGCTTGCCAGTTGCTTCTCGTACCCGGTGCGTTCCTCTTCGGTCGCGCCTTTCAATCGCGCATTGAGCACATCCAGATCGGCGATCAGATGGCCGGCGTTGACGTAGTCCGGCGCCTGCCAGTGCTGTTCCGCGAGCACGAATTGATAGCGTTCGTCGCCGTAGGCCTGGAACGCGCCCCAGGTGTTGGTGGCCGGATGGCGGTCGTAAGTTTCCGCGCGCGCCTGGCGCACCGCCTCGCCGAATCGTCCCCCATCGAACATGGCGGCATAGAAGGCGCGCGCGAAGGTGCTGGCCGCGCCGTCGTCCACCGCCCAGCCGGCGGCGATCACCGCCTTGCAGCCCATCTCGATAAACTCGGTTGCCAGGTTGGCCGCCAGTTCTCCCCAACGCGGCTTGGCATCCGCTCCCATGCTGCCAAGGTGACAACAATTGATGAAGACGCATTCCGGCACCCATCTGAGCTTGCTGATCTGCGCCGGCGTCAGGAAGGTGTTCTCGCCCAGCACCATGCCGGTATACGTCTCATTCCCCACCTTCCAGTCGACCACGCCGTGCCCGGCAAAATGCATGAACTTATAGCGGCCATTGAACAGACTGTCGAATACTTCCTGCGCGGTCGGTCGCAGGAAATTGTCGTTATGCTCGTAGCCGGCCCGCTTGAAGTCCGCGGCCACGTCTGTGGCTTCCTGCTGGGCTCCCGGCAACGCGATGAATCCGGAGTCGGTGTCGCCGACGATGAAGATGCGTTTATCGGCCACAGTCGGCACTCTTGCCCGGCCGTACGGCGAGGCCAGTTGGCGCACCAGCCCGACGCGCGCGGCCAGGGGCTGCTCGGCGGGGTTGTCGGTCTCGCGCATGAGTTCCCAGGGGTAAGCGGCAGCCGGTATATCCACCCCCAGCATCAGGCCGCTCAATTCGGGAACCGCTTCCTTCAATCCATTGGGCACCAGCAGTTCGAACAGGGCGCGCGACAGGCCCGGCTGATCCGTCGTGCTGTTGGTCGCCGAACGCAGCAACCCATCGACGGCTTGACGCTGGTCGGGCTCTTCGCTGACCACATTGCGCGCACGGTCGGTGACCAGGGTGAATCGCAATGCGCCATCATCGTCGGTAGTGATATGCACGCGATCCCAGCCGCTCTGGCCGCCGCTTGCACCGCAACTTCCACGGTAACCGCCCTCGCCGCTGCGCAACATGCCTTCGAAGCTTGCCGCGCTGCTGAATTGCGTTTCCCTGACCAGTTCGCGCAGGCTTTCCACCGCGGCGATCGCGCGTTCTTCCACTTCCTCGAACAGACTCAGGCGGGAAATGCGCACCGCCATGCCGGATTGCTGCAGTTTCAGATTAGCGCGGCGCAGCGCATCGACCAGGCAGCGCGACCCCACTTCCACGCTTAATCCGGTGAAGCCGGTTCCCACCATCAAGCTCGATACTTCCAGGTTCAGTGTTGTCGAAGGCGCTTGCGACGCCATGGGGTGCGGTGCTTTCACGCGCGCATATTCGAGCAATCCGTCCGTCAGTGCGTGCGTCAGCGCCCCAGGCAAGAGCTCGCCCACGGCACCCAGGCCCACCACGATCGCCCCTGCGGGTCTTCTGCCCGGTTCGGGATGGAAGAATATCGCGACCTCACCGGGGAAGTTCGGATAGCGTCCAAGCGCATACGCTTGTTGCAGCCCGTCACCCAAATGGCGGTTGAGGAAATGGGCACTGCCGCGGATGGAATCATTGGCGTAGGCGCCGATCATCACCGGCGACTCGGCCGATGCAAGACTGCCGTTGATGACCTCTATCACGGCCGGTGAAGCGGCGGCAACGCTGACGCGCTTGGGTCGGGCGCCACCGGTCGCGGCAGACAATACCTCCTCCGCGCTGGGGTATAGGGTATGCCCTTCAAGCGCACGCGGCCGGTAAATGACAGTGGAAACGCCACGTGTCCCAGGCGGATTCTCCGACAGCAGGCGGGTGCTTCCGGTATTGAGGAGTTCCAGATAGGCCGCGAAGGCGGACACCTGATTGGCCAGGTCGCCGTGCGCCGCCTCGGTGTACCAGGTGCGCACGCCGGGCGGGATGCCTGTTCTCCACGGTACCCGGCCGTCGCCGTCGTCAACGGTGCCGATCTCCACCTGCTTGTCGGTGATCCGCACCCCGATTGGGGTCGACGCATGTCCTGCGACATACAGCGTGCAGGCTGGGTCAAGCGCGGCTTCGGTGATCGCCTGCACGCTTGCGCGCGCCGCATCCAGCGGACCCGGCTGGGGTGGTTGCCAGCCCTTGCCCTGAGTGGCGGCCGGATCCTGAACACTCCAGTCCTGCCAGGTTTGGGCGCTGAAATAATCCACCCCATCGATTGCCAGCCCGTTGTCTCCAGGCCACGGCAGCAGTTCGAGCACGCCGGGAAAATCGCGCACGATGCCGAGAAACTCGCGCATGTTGTGCTTCAGGTCAAACCAGCGCGCGATCATCTGCACGAAATCATCCCGCCCCAACAGCACTGCGGCCATCGAGTGTGATCCCCGGTTGGGGGTGCCAAGCTGCAGCAAGCGGCTGCCCGGCATGGCTTTGAAATCTTCCCAGCGGCCCTTGAGCGCAAGCCGCGCGACCAGTCCGCCCATGGAATGCGCGACGATGCGCACCGGCTTGCCGCGCTTTTGCGCATCCTGCATGGCCTTGTCCAGTTCCGTGCCGAACTTCTTCGCAGCCTCCACAACGGACAAGCGCCAGTCATAGACAAAGGGACGCACTTCGTGCGTGTCGGCCAGATACTGCGCAAGCTTCTCGTAATTGCGATCCATCCAGCCGTCAGTCGTGACCCCCTGAGCACCAACCGTGAGCCTGTCCATCTCGCCCGCGATCAGGTTGATCGGATCAAACCAGATCCGGTCGTTGCCGATCTCGATGTGGCTGCCCATGATGCCCGGCAGCACGAACACGATGGGCGCATCGGCCTTGGCAATGGGTTTGAGCCCGCCGCGGCTGATGACCGCCTGGGACGGTCCGGACAGCAACTCGAAGGCCTGGTTGTCGCCAGCTAGCGCAGCCAGCAGCGGCAAGGCACTTTCATCGCGGCGAAAGTAGCTGAAGTGCGAAACATCCGGACCCGCCAGGGCTTTTTGCCAGATGCCCAGGCGCCGGGCAGCGCCACCGGTCATCGAAGGCGTGTTGACCACGAGGTCGGTCTGGCCGCCGTAAAACGCCTCTGACAGACAATCGCCCAGCCAGGACAGCAGACCGTCGCCCTGATAGTCGCCGGCCAGCACATGCAGCGGGTGTTCGAGTTCGACACCTGGTCCATTGAGCAACGCCACCAGGGGCGAGTCCGGCATCATCGCTTCAAGTCCGGGAAGAATGCCGGCATCGGTGCGCTCTTTCACCACCGCAAGGAGAAAGCTCTTCAGCAGGTCGTAGACCTTGGCCACAGGCGCCACGCCGGGCATAGCCGTGCCCGCCAGATCAAACCCCTTGCCGACAAGATTGAGCATGACGCTGGCCCAGCGGTCGAGTCGTCCGGAAGCCAGCGTGGTGCCGCGCGCCGGGCACGCCACCCGGACGAAACGTTCGATGTGGATGTCCCGCGCCTTCAATTCTTTGCCAAGCGCACGCAAACGCGCGGCGTCCGGCTCCAGTCCCTTGCGCTTGCTGGCCTTTGCCTGGTCAAGGAAGCGCTTGATTTCCGCTTCGGTAAACGGCGCCGCTTCCAGGCGGTTGGCACGCGCCAGCAGTTCGCCGACCATGCCGCCGCGTGAATGGCTGACCACATGCAGGCGGGCCCCTTTGGGCAGCGTCTTGACCAGTGCCAGTGCGTTGGCCACCGGACTTTCGGTCAGGGAGCGATGCTCGAATGCATAGATGCGCTCGCCATACAAACTGACCAGGTGGCTCAAGTACTTGTCCATCCACAAGGCATTGAAGCTGCCCTCGGTGGAAGACCCCGTGCCGTGGATGAACAACAAGGCCGGCTCGCTGGTGACAGGCATGCTGTCCATCGGGCTCAAGGCCCAGCGATCGGTGGCGCAACGAAACAGACCGGCGCGATGCTCCAGCTGACTGTCCTGATAGGCCCCTGCGGCAGCCAGCGCGGTCATACCGGCCGGGCCGCTGCGGTACACGCGCAAGGATTTGAGTACCCAGGCGCCCAGTCCTTCACGCGATGCGCCGGCAGGAAGATGCGAACCCGACAAACGCAGTACCGGGCCGACGCTGATCACCCCGGGCTTGCCCTCGCCACGGCCGATCGGCGCACCCAGATAGCGTTCCGCGTCTTCGGCCGCGACCAGCAAGCGGGTGCCGTTTTGCAGTTCGAGCTCGACGACCGCATCCTTTTCCAGGGTGATGGTTTGCTGCGCCAAGGCATCGCCGCGCGCGGCATTGCTCAGCGCATACACTTCGGCGTTCCAGCCGGCCACGCCTTCCGTCGTGTTTGCCTCGGCCCCAAACTGCAGAGTGATCTTGTCGTGCACCTTGTTCATTCATATCCTTTCAAACTGTTAGGTACAGCAGACAGATGATTAATGCTGAAGCGCAAGCCATCGTTCACGCAGGGCCGCAGGCCCTCGCAGGCATTACTTAATCAAGATAGAACATAGATCGCATTTGTCGTTGCGGGCATATGTCTTTCGCCATACGCGCGACGATTCACTGCTACAGCCCGAACAATTTCTTGGTATCGAGTATGCTGACCCGCCCCGCGTAGCGCCTGACGGTTTCCACCATGTGCTGGGTGCCGCCCGGGCCCTGGCCGCCTTCGCCGTTCCACAGGCTGATGAAGCGCACCTTGACCGACCCGCAGGCCTGCGCGGTATAGAGCTGCCAGAGGTTGTTGCGCTCGTACGGGTCGCGCCCCTTGGGCAGCGGACCCAACTCATCGGGCTGGATGTTGACCCGAGTCAGGGGCTGGTCCTTGATCGCATAGTAGCGGTCGACCCAGGCCTCGCCGGCAAACGCGACCGAGGCCTGCAGAAACGCCGGCTCGTCGAATTGCAGATGAAGCTGCAGCCGGCAGTTGCGCTGCAACGCGGCTTCCGCAAACAAGGTGTCGCCCCCGCAGGCGCCGCCGCAGATCGCCAGGTCGTCCGCTCCCATGCCGAGTTCGTCGAGCTTGGCGGCGATGGCCTGCGCGGCTATCGATTCCTTGTCGGCAGGAAATCTTGGGTGCTCACGCTGGGCGGCGTCGATCATGTGACCGGAGAACAGGAATACGCGGCGCGGCTGCCACGGCGTCTCCACGCGGGCGATTTCCTCTTCCAGTATCTGCAGTGCGATGGTCACTGCCTCCGGGCGGAAGCCCAGATCGCGCAGCAGGAGAATCTGCTGGCGGCTGGAATCGAGCGCGAACCAGTCCTTGTCGGCCACCGCAACCGCTTCACGCCAGGCGTTGTCCACCTGCTCGGTCTTGCCCAGCAGCAGTTGCAATTCCGCCCAAGTCGCACGATTCCAGTAGTCGTTCGGGGCGCGCTCCAGCGCCGCCAAGCATGCCCAGATCACACCGCCTTCCAGATTGGGCAGGCTGGCCGGATTCCGCAACGCGTGACCCAGGTGGAGTTGCAGGTGGCGCAGGGTACAGGCGTTGATGCCCGAATAGACGTGGGCAGGCGACTGGATGAACGCCTTCATATAGGGTTCGATGGCGGCCAGAAGCAGCGGCAGTTCGCGCGCCGCGCTTGCGCGCATGAACTCGGGCGTCGAGCCAGACACACGCCAGCGTGAAACCCACTCGTCCTTTTCAAGCCGACCCATCAAACACCAGCATTCAGGATCGACGCGGTCGGCGATGATTGCTTCCACCCATTCGCGCGCCTCGTCATGGCGCCCCAGCCGGCCCAACAGAATGCCCTTTTGCTGCCGACTTTCGAGGTCGTTCGGGTCCAGTTGCAGCGCAGCTTCATACTGATCAAGCGCCAGCCGGTATTGCTGTAACTTGAGCAAGGCCTTGCCCGCCATGCGCCGCGCTTCCAGGCGCAAGGCCCAGGTCGGCGTTTCTTCGGCCAGCACCATGACGTCGCCCGCACGGTTGCCCTTGCGCGCCACTTCGATGCGCCGCCGCCAGGTTTCATAGGCGTCGCGGAACTCGTTGCGGCCGGACAGCAGCATGTCGCGCCAGTCCGGCTCCTGCAGGCCCTCGAGCAGACTGAACACCGGACTGATGCGGCGGCCCTGCCAGGATTCCATGGTGGCTTTGGCCATCTCTGCCAGCGCAGCGCGGTCCTGTTCAAGCTGCGCAGGATCAGGGCTGCCATCCTTGAGGTGGTAATGCAGCTTGCGGTCGGTATAGATATCGAAGGGCTGATAGTCGCGCTCGCGTTGTATCAGCAGCACGCCGCGGGCGCGCAGCGCGTGACGCACGCCCAATTCGTACCAGACATTGGGATTGTCGATGCTGAGATCGACCACGACCAGATCAGCCAGGAGCAATTCCTGGAACATGTCGGTGCGGATGTCGCCGGCGCGCTGTTCCTGGTCGGCGCGGAACACTTCGAACCCGGCTGATTCCAGCGCGGGACGAATGTAGTCCGCGTAGACGCGGTTGAAGTCGATGCCTTGCTTGACTCCGAATGGCATCGCAACGAAGGTGTGCAGCCGCATAGGCCCTCTTTATCCCCTTGCCGTTGGAGACCCAGATGTTACGCCCGAGGTGCTTCGGAAAACAGCACGGGCAAATAAACCTGCATCGCTCTCGCAGTTGGTGGACAATTCAGCTTCATCCTTTGGCCGAAATCTTCCGATCAAAGAACCGCGACAATGGTTTTGAATGGCAACTTTCCCAGCAGGCACACATCCTGCTTTTGCCAAGGACATGGAATTTTCCGCAGTGCAACTGCCGCTTGACGCCTATCAAGGCAACCTGGCCTATGACGAGTTGATCGGGGCTGACGGCCAGCCCCGACCCGCTGCGAGGCCCCTGTTCGAATACCTCGCTTCGCTCAATCCCGATGACCTGGAGGCCGGCCGCAAGGCGGTCGACGCGGCCATCATGATCATGGGCATTACCTTCACGGTATACAGCGACGGCGCCAATATCGACCGCGCCTGGCCGTTTGACATGATCCCGAGGATCATGGCCAAGTCCGAATGGACGCGCATTGAGGCCGGACTCAAGCAGCGCCTGACTGCACTCAATTTGTTCATCAACGACTTGTACAACGAGCAGCGCATTGTGCACGACAAGGTGTTTCCCATCGAAGTCCTGGCCGGCTCGAAGAATTTTCGCACCCAATGCCAAGGCATCACGCCCAGTTTTGGGGTGTGGGCGCACATCTGCGGCACCGACCTGGTGCGCGACAAGGATGGAACGGTGTACGTACTCGAAGACAATCTGCGCGTGCCGTCCGGGGTTTCCTACATGCTGGAGAACCGGCATGTCATGAAGCGGCTGTTTCCCGAGGTGTTCAGGACCTGTTCCATCCTGCCGGTGGACGACTATCCTGCGAGGCTTTACGACACCCTGGCGGCCCTCTCGCCGCGCCAGCATGCCCGACCGGTGGTGGCCGTGCTGACGCCCGGGATCTACAACTCGGCCTATTTCGAGCACAGCTATCTGGCGCAGCAGATGGGTGCGTACCTGGTGGAAGGCTCCGATTTGATGGTGGGCGAAGACGATCGGGTCTACCTGAAGACTGTTTCCGGCCTGACCCAGGTGGATGTGATCTACCGGCGCATCGACGATGACTTCCTTGACCCCGAAGCGTTCCGGCCGGATTCGGCGCTGGGCGTGCGGGGATTGATGCGGGCCTGGCGCCATGGCAAGGTGGGAATTGCCAATGCCCCCGGCGCCGGGGTGGCGGATGACAAGGTGGTCTACACCTTCGTGCCCAAAATGATCAAATACTATCTGGATGAAGACCCGATCATCCCCAATGTGCCCAGCTACCTGTGCATGTACGAGGATGAACGCGACTACGTGCTGGCCAATCTGGACAAGCTGGTAGTCAAGCCCGCCAACGAGTCGGGCGGCTACGGGATGTTGATGGGGCCGAGCGCTTCCACAGCGGAGCGCGACAAGTTCGCTGCCCTGATCCGGGCAAATCCGCGCAACTACATGGCGCAACCCACGCTCAACATTTCCACCGCCCCCACCCTGGTAGGCAACAAGCTTGCGCCCCGCCACCTCGACCTGCGCCCCTTCGTGTTGCAGTCCGACAAGCATTATGTAACGACCGGCGGGCTGACACGGGTCGCGCTGGTGGAAGGTTCGCTGGTGGTCAATTCGTCCCAGGGCGGCGGCAGCAAGGACACCTGGATCGTCGATGTGGAGGGGGAGATATGAGCAGTAAGGAGGGGCCCCACGCAGTGGGGATCTGCACGACCGCGAATGCCTCCTGGCCGCCGCCGGAAAGGCCTCGGAAAACTGCTTATACCGAATGCGAGGCGGTCGCCTGATGCTATCGCGCGTGGCTGAAAGCCTCTACTGGATGACCCGCTACCTTGAGCGTGCGGAGAACACCGCGCGGCTGATCAACGGCACCGGCCAGGTGGTGCTGGATCTGCCCAGGGGAGCCTCGTTCAGATGGGACAACCTGGTCAGCGTGGTTGGGCTGGACAAGCAATTCCATGAATCCTATGCGAAGGCGGACGAGGATTCAGTCATGCGTTTTCTGATTCTGGACGCGCGCAATCCAAGTTCAATCCTGTGCTGCATCCAGAATGCGCGGGAAAACACGCGGACCTTCCGCGAGGTGCTGCCGGCGGAGAGCTGGGAACGCATCAACAGCCTGTATCTGTTCCTGCAGCGCAATGCCACGCGAGCCGCCCAGGGACGACTGGCGCGCTATGAAGTTCTCAACGAGTTGATCGAACGGCGCCAGTCCATTGTTGGCTTGCTGATGGGTTCCATGAGCATGGACCTGGCCTACCAGTTCATCAGGCTGGGGCGCAATCTGGAGCGGGCCGACATGAGCACCCGCATCATCGACGTCAATTCGGCCGTGCTGTTGCCCCGGGAAGGCAGCACCGAGGCCGAAGTGGAGCGGCTCTGGATGGGCACGCTGAATGCGCTGTCGGCCTATCAGATGTACCGCAGCCATGTGTCCGTGCACGTGCGCGGACGCCAGGTGCTGGAGTTTGTGCTCAAGGATCCGCTTTTCCCCCGTACTGTCCATTGTTGCCTGAACGAACTGGAGAGCTGCCTCCTGGCCCTGCCCAACCACGCTCCACCGCTTCAAGCAGTATGCGATGCCCGCCAGCGCCTGCTCGAGACACATTTCGATACGATCAAGCTTGACGCCCTGCATGAGCGTCTGGACCAGGTTGAAGCGGACCTGGGCGCCATCCACGAGGCAGTCGCGAAGCAGTATTTCCATCTTTACCAGGACAAGGCCGTGCAAACCCAATCCTCTGCTCAGGCATGACCCGCTCTCTCGGCTTTCCCCGCTACGGCGACAAGCAGAACTCTCCCTTCTTCGAAGATTTTCTCGGCGGACTGTTGGAGGAGCGTGATCGGATCGGACTAAGCGATGCGGTGCGCCAGATCGACACGCTGATGATCACCGTCGAGCCCGGCAACTCGCTGGCCTACGTGGGCGAGATCTGCCTGATGACGCCTTATCACTACCTGGTCACGCTGGAGTCGGAATCCCACCTCACCCACATCCTGCGTATCGACATGAGCGCGCCCGACATCCTGGTGCGCGAAGTGAAGGACCCCAACACGCGCGGTATATTTCGCAGCCTCAACGAGGTCTATCCGATCGGGGCGAGCAAGCCCAATTCGCGCTACATGGGCGAGGTGCTACGGGTGGAAAACCTGCATAATGTGGTGGAGATGCAAAAGTCGCGCGACGTGCGCTTCTTCAATCAGGAACAGGTGCGCCGGCTGGAACTGCCTGGCAATATGGCGATCGTCAAGCCCAGCCCCTATACGCACAACATCGTCGGCTACTGGGAGCGGCCTGAATCCGACATCCGCACCTATGCGCTGGGCCTGTCATCGATTCGCGACGACATCAACCTGGCCTATCACGACGCCAAGGAAACCCAGGCCAGGCTCGGCATCGATACGCTGCTCCTGCCCATCGATCATCTTGCCACCCGGGTCTACAGCCAGAACCGGGAAGCGGCGATCCTGGAATACCTGACGCTGACCAGTTACTACTACTGGGGCTCCTACGATATTGCCGACCAGAATTCCTCGACCAATGTGACCAAGAGTGTGCACCACGCCAACGAATTGGAGTCGCCGGCCAAGGTGTTTACCGCGGCCAACCATCCCTATTTCGTCAACCACCTGCTCAAGCTGCCCTCGCCCACCGAGCAGTTCGTGCGCAATTTCGGCCCCCGCCTGCATCACATCGCGGTGGCGGTACGCGATGGTGAATCTGCCGGCGCGGCAAACATCGACCATGTGGTGAACAGCCTGCGCAACTGCGGACAGGATTTCCTGCTCGACGTGATCGGGTCGAAGGAGGAAGGCCTCAAGCAAATTTTCTCCAGCGCCTCGGAATATTCTTCGCTGATCATCGAATACGTACAGCGCTTCGGCGACTTTCAGGGCTTCTTCACCAAGCAGAATGTCGCCAACCTGACTCACGCCGCCGGCGTGGAGGAAAGCCTGCAAATGCTTGAGGCCGAAGCCGGAAGCTAGGTCCGACTGATGAAAGCGCGGGAACATTCATGCTCTGCGTCGGCTCCATAACCATCGTCCGCCGCGGCGCACCCACTCCGAGCGCCGAACAGGTCGTTAATCAATGCCGGTATCCACGCCGTTGCGCACCATGGCCGGCCTCGGTCATCCCATGCACGCCATCAACCAGGTAAAGTTATTGACGGGCGGCGCCGCTGATGGAGATTACCCGTTACCATACGCGGGTTTCATGCTGGGGTAAGCTAGTGGGACATATTCTTCGCATGTAACAGCGGACATCGACCACCGCCAGTTGGCCGGATCTCATTCAAGCCTTGGAATCAAGCTCTATGACCCAGCACTATCTTCATCCCCTTCTCCACCCGCGTTCCGTGGCCGTGTTCGGCGCAAGCGACCGGGAGGATTCCGTGGCCGGGATCATCTTCCGCAACATGGTTTCTTCCGGCTTCCAGGGACGGGTCTTCCCCATCAATCCCAAACGGCAGGAAGTGTTGGGGCATGCCTGCTTTGCGAACGCCGCCAACCTGCCCGAGACGCCCGAACTGGCAATCATCGCCACCCCCGCGCCGACCATACCCAACATTCTGGAAGACTGCGGCGCACGCGGCATCAGAAACGCCGTGGTACTGTCCGCCGGTTTTCGTGAAGTTGGCGAGCAAGGCGCCGCATTGGAAGAGAAACTGGTGCAGACCGCCAAGCGTCTGGGCATCCGCTTCATCGGACCCAACTGCCTGGGCATCCAGCGCCCGGCCATCGGACTGAACGCGACCTTCGCCCTGGGCACGGCCCTGCCCGGCGATCTGGCCCTGGTGTCGCAATCCGGCGCCATCTGCACAGCCATGCTGGACTGGGCGTCCTCCAACGGCATCGGATTCTCCAGTGTCATTTCCACCGGCGCGTCGGCGGATCTGGATTTCGGCGAGTTGCTCGACTACCTGGCCTATGACCCGGCCACCAAGGGCATACTCATGTACATCGAGGGCATCCGCGATGCACGTCGGTTCATGAGTGCGCTGCGGGCCGTATCGAGGCTTAAGCCGGTGGTCATGGTCAAGGTGGGACGCGATGAAGCGGGCTCCAAGGCAGTGGCCTCACACACCGGCGCGCTGGTGGGCTCAGACCTGGTTTTCGAGGCACTGGTTAGGCGTGCCGGTGTAGTGCGGGTCAACACCATTCTGCAGTTGTTCGCCTGCGCCCGTGCTTTGGCCGCGCACATCCACCCCACCGGCAATCGCCTGACCATACTCACCAATGGCGGCGGTCCCGGCGTCATGGCCACGGATCGTGCCGTGGAAATGGGGGTGAAGCTGGCAGTACTGGCGCCCGAAACAATGGAGAGTCTCAATGCCTCCCTGCCTTCCACGTGGTCCCATGGCAATCCCGTGGACATCATCGGCGACGCGGGCGCGGAGCGCTATCGCGCCGCCATGGCAGCCTGCCTGGCCGACCCGGGCGTGGACGGTGTGCTGGCCATGCTCACGCCGCAGGCCATGACCAAGCCTACAGAGGCCGCCCAGGCGGTGGTAGAGGTGGCAAAAGGTTCAGACAAGCCGGTGCTGACCTGCTGGATGGGAGAAAACCAGGTAGCAGAAGGCCGCAAGCTGTTCAAGGAAGCGGGCATTCCCTACTTCACCACCCCCGAACCGGCAGTGGAGGTGTTTTCCTATCTCTCCGCGTTTTACGAAAACCAGCGCCTGCTGTTGCAAACGCCGGGACCGCTCTCCCATGAGGAGGCGCCGGACGTGGAAGGTGCGCGCATGATCATCGAAGGCGCCTTGGCCCAGGGCCGGCATCTGCTCAACGAGGTGGAATCCAAGGCTCTGCTCTCCGCCTTCCACATTGCGGTGGCCCAGACCAGCATTGCTCACAGCGCCACCGAAGCCATGCTCATGGCGCAGCAGATGGGCTTCCCCGTGGCCATGAAAATCAACTCGCAACAGGTCAGCCACAAATCCGATGTTGGCGGTGTGCGGCTGGGGCTTTCCAATGGCCAGGCCGTGCGCGGCGCCTTCATGGGCATGATGGACGAAGTGCACAGACGCGTGCCCGAAGCGTTACTGGACGGCGTCGTGATCGAGCCCATGGTGACCCGACCCAATGCCAGGGAAGTGTTGGTGGGCGTGGTCAGCGACCCGGTGTTGGGGCCGGTCATTGCCTTCGGTGCCGGTGGCGTGGATGTGGAAGCTCTCCAGGATCGAGCCGTATCCCTGCCCCCCCTCAATCGCTTCCTGGCCAGCGACTTGATCAAGCGCACCCGGGTGGCCAGGCTGCTGGGTGAGTTTCGCAATCGCCCCTCTGCCAACCTCACAGCGGTCGAGCAGGTCTTGTTGCGCGTCTCCGAGATGGTGTGCGAACTTCCCTGGATCGCCGAACTCGACATCAACCCCCTGCTAGTGGACGAAAACGGCGCCCTGGCGGCTGACGCGCGCATCGTTATCGCCGCGCGCCAGCCCAAGTGGGACCGTTACAGCCACATGGCCATTCACCCCTACCCCGCCCACCTGGTGAGCCATTGGCAACTGTCCAACGGCATGGACGTGACCATCCGTCCAATTCGTCCGGAGGATGCGGAGATCACCCAGGCCTTCGTGCGTGGGCTGTCGGAGGAGTCCAAGTACTTCCGCTACATGAACGCCGTGCACGAGCTATCCCCTGCCATGCTGGCCCGTTTGACGCAGATTGACTACGACCGGGAGATGGCCTTGCTGATGGTGACCCGCGTTGATGGCCAGGAAGTGGAGATGGGCGTGGCGCGCTACGCGGTGGATGCATCATTTTCCCACGCCGAGTTCGCGCTTGTGGTGGACGACCGCTGGCAGCATCACGGTATCGGTTACAAGCTGATGAATGTGCTCATGGACGTGGCCAGGGGCAAGGGCGTAAAAGTGCTGGAAGGGGAGGTGTTGAAGATCAACCATAAGATGCTGCGCCTGGTCGAAGGCCTGGGTTTTCGAATCGAACCCCACCCTGACGACAACAACATCAAGTACATTGTGCGTGAGTTGTAAGTGATCGCGACGCATGATGCTGCTCTATGCGTTCGCCAACTGAAATCAAATTGTGGACTCATGACAAACGACTGTAATATTGCGTCCCTAGTATACGTATGCACCCTGACATGACTTGGAGCACTCAAGTTCCACTCTGGTGCGGCCGCAAATGATTTGCATCATGACCCGGAAGGCACAGTTGAACTCCCCCGCCCGTATTTCCTGGCCTCTGCCACATGTTCCGGCTGCGTCTGCACCTAATCAGGTTTTGGCCCGGTTCATGCTTTGAATTCCGAATCAACCACGGAGACGCGTTGGTGACCTCAAGTCCGGTTGCATCCACAGCGCCCCCGAGCGCTTATCTCGTGGGATTCGGCGCCTGTCTGCTTACCTGGATCCTGCTGACCGGCACTCTGGCTGCCGATGAGTTGCTGCTGGGCGGCATTGTCGCCCTGGTTGTGGTGGGTGTCGCCGGGCCGCGCCTGGAGTTACTCTCCGGGCTCAGGCTGGCGCCACTGGCGCCCCTGCACATGTTGCGTTACCTGGGCTATTTCTTCCGGCAGTTGGCGCTGTCAAATTTCGACGTGGCGCGACGGGTCATCTCGCCTGACCTGCCAATCAATCCAGGACTCGTGGAAGTGCGCACCGGGCTCACATCGAATTTGGGCCGCATGCTGCTCGCCAACAGCATCACCCTGACGCCGGGCACGCTGACCGTGGAGGTCGAGGGCGACCGCATGTTGATCCATTGGATCGACTGCCCGCCAGGCAGCGATCTGGAGAGCGCCACGCGCGCCATCGCCGCAGGATTCGAGCAACGCATTTCGGGTTTCCTCAAATGAACCCCCCCAGTCTCAACTTGTTGGAAATCGCCTCACTGTTTCTGCTCGGCGGTGCGCTGTTGTTGGGCTTCTTGCGCCTGGCACGCGGCCCGGCGGCGCCTGATCGCCTGGTCGCCGCCGACACCCTGGGCGTCATCGCCACAGCCGGGCTGGCACTGCTGGCGTGGCTGCTCGACAGCTCGCTCTATCTGGACGTGGCCCTGGTTTACGGCGTGTTGTCGTTCGTCGGCGTGGTGGCCCTTGCCCGTGCGGTCGAGGGAGAGCAGCCATGAGGCTGGCGGCCGATCTTTTCCTCCTTGCCGGCGCACTGCTCTGCCTGCTGGCCGCCCTCGGCCTGCTGCGCATGCCCGACGTCTACAACCGCATCCAGGCCGCCACCAAGGCCTCGACCCTGGGCGTGGTTTTTATTCTGGTCGGAGTCAGCCTGCTGCATCCAACCTGGTGGCCCAAGCTGGTGGCCATAGCCGGCTTCATACTGTTCACCAGCCCGGTCGGTTCCTCGACCCTTGCGCGCGCGTTCCATCGCGCGGGCGTGAAAGTGTGGCAGACCAAACAGGCGGAGACCCGCCCGTGATCGCCTGGATAAGCGTTCTGCTGGTGGCTCTGATGCTGGGCGCGGCCGTGTTCGTGTTGCTGTTCGATAACCTGATCGCTGCCATCGCCGCATCCTCGGTCGTGTCGCTGCTGCTCTCCCTGCTCTACGTGCTGCTCGCCGCACCCGACGTGGCGCTGACCGAAGCGGCCGTCGGCGCCGGACTGTCCGGCGCAGTGCTGGCCTTGGGCCTGCGCCGCCTGGGATTGATCAACCTGAACAAGGGGGAAAGCGATGCATAAGCTCGCCTCCCTGCTCTTCGCCGTTGGCCTGGCCGCCCTGCTCATGGCACTGGCGGCACATTTGCCGCTGGGCGCAACGCCGATGACCATCGGTCACGCAAGCCTCGATCGCGGACCGGGCGAAATCGGTTCCGCCAACATCGTGACCTCGGTCGTGCTGGCCTATCGCGGCATCGACACCCTGGGTGAACTGGCCATCCTGTTCGCCGCGGCCAGCATTGCCGGCATGGTGCTCAGCCCTGCCATCCGTTCAGGACACAATGCCGACACCAAGCCCCGCACACCGGCCGGGCTGGTGCTGCGCGCCGGTTCCGATCTGCTGTTTCCGCTTTTGCTCACGGTGGGGTTCTATATCGTTGCGCACGGCCACCTCACACCCGGCGGAGGCTTCCAGGGCGGCGTGGTTCTGGCGGCGGCTTTCTTCGTGTCCTTCCTGGCGCGTGCCGATCGTCTGCCCAAACCTGCTGCGTTGATCCTGATGGAAGGCCTGGCCGGTGCAGTCTTCATCGGCATCGGTCTCGCCGCCATGCTCGACGGCGGCCCATTCATGCGACTTCTGTTGGACAAGGGTACGGTCGGACAGCTCGTGTCAGCTGGCAGCTTGCCCCTGCTCTACCTCGCGGTCGGCCTCAAGGTTGGCGCCGAACTATCCGACTTGCTCGCGCATCTGGCGGAATAGACGTGAACCTGACTCCCCCCGATCTCATCCTTGTCCTGGCGGTCGGCGGCGTCGGACTCGTTGCCATCGGCGCAATCGGCCTGGCCGTGTCGCGTCACCTGTTGCGCCTGGTACTGGCCCTGGGCATTGCCGAATGCGGCGTGAACCTGTTGCTGGTGCTGGCCGGCTACCGCTGGGACGCAGTGGCCCCGATCCTGACCGGCGCGACCGTAACCCGGCCCATGGTCGATCCAGTGCCGCAGGCCTTGGTGCTGACGTCCATCGTCATCGGCGTCGGCGTGCAAGCGCTGGCCGTCGCGCTGATGATCCGCATCAAGGAAGCCTACGGCACGTTGGACATCCGCGAACTGAAGACCCGGGTGGAACAGGACATTTGCGGCGAGGCCGGCATCGCGCCGCCGCAGAGCATCAATTCGCCTAGCCCCGGCCAGACCTTCCCGGTCCCGGTTGCGGCCAGGGAGTCCGCATGAACAGCCTCGCTCTGCCGGTGGTGCTGCCTTTGCTCGGCGCCTTCCTGATGCGCCCGCTCAGTCTTGCTTCGCCGCGGCTGGCGGGCTGGATTGGTCCGCTGGTGCTATTGGCTTGCATCGGCCTATTGGGCAACATCGGCCTGCTCGCCGACGGCCATCCGGTCATGGCAGCAATTGGCGGTTACGCCGCCCCCTTGGGCATCGTGTTCTATGCCGATTCCGTGGCCCTGCTGTTCGCCCTCGCAGTGCCGCTCTTCGCGTTGCTATTGTGGCCGCGCGAAGGTGGCGATCGGGTCAGCGCGCTGATGCTGCTGCTGGTCGGCTCCGGCATCGGCCTGGCAATCTCCGGCGACCTGTTCAATATTTTCGTGTTCTACGAATTGCTCTCGGTCGCCTCCTTCGGCCTAGTCGCAGCGAGCGGCAACGCACGCGCCTATGTCGCGACGCTGCGCTATCTGCTGGTAAGCGGCTTCGCCTCGGTGCTGGCGCTGCTCGGGATCACCCTGGTCTATACCCAGACCGGTACGCTCAACCTCGCGCATCTATCGGCGCTGGCGCCAACCCATCTCGCCAATCCGATCGGCCTGGCTGCCTTCACCTGCCTGTTGCTCGGCTTCGGGGTCAAGGCGGAGTTGTTCCCTGTCAATGCCTGGGTGCCGGAAGTCTACGCCACCGCGCCGAAGCGGATCTCCGCATTGCTGGCGGGGGTCGTGTCCAAGCTGGCGATCCTGGTGCTATTGCGCCTGCTGCTGCTGATCTTTGATCTGCCCGAGGCGCGCCAGATGTTGCTGGTCCTCGGCCTGATTGGCCTGGTGAGCGGTGAGCTGGCTGCCTGGCGGGCACGCGATCTGCCGCGCATGCTGGCCTATTCGTCCATCGGGCAACTCGGCCTGTTGTTCATTGCCCTGTCGATACCCGGCGAGGCCGGTCTGGTAGCGGCCCTGGCCGTGGCCCTGCACCATCTGGTGCTGAAGCCCGCACTGTTCCTCCTGGCGGAACGTTGGAGCGGCGGACTCGACGGTCTCGCCGGTGCCGGCCGCCAGACGCCACTGGCCGCTGGTCTGTTCACGCTGTTTGCGCTGTCCCTGGTGGGCGTACCGCCACTGCCCGGCTTCTGGGCAAAACTGTTGCTGCTGCTCAGTCTTGGGCAGCAGGAAGGCGTGCCTGCACAGGTCGCCATTGCCGGCGTGCTGCTGATGACTGTGGTCGAGGCGCATTACCTGTTTCGTCTGGTCGGGCTGTTGTATGCGAAAATTGATCGCCCTGCGACGCCGCATCGCAACAGCGACGTGGCCGTGGCCAGCCTGCTCGGTATACTGCTGGTTGCCAGCGTTCCTCTCATGCCGATCCTGGCCGATACCTTTGCCACCATGGCCAGGCAGGTTGCGGATTTGCCCGCCTACCGCGCGCTGATCCTGGGAGTCGCACCATGAGTTTCGCTCCTCTCGACACGCTGTATCTGATCGCGGCACTGACCCTGCTGGCGATGTTGCTTGCGGGACGCTGGCGCGGCGCGGGCATTCTGGCAACCCTCATGTATGCGGCGCAGTTGTGGGCGCTGTCCCAGGTCGGCGACGCAAGCGCCGGCTTTGGCTTCTCCGCTTTCGGCTTCACACTGGCCTGGCACTTCGATGCGCTGGCCTGGATGTTTGCGGTCGTCACCCTGGTGGCTGCCCTGTTCGCCAGCTGGTTCGGTTCGGGCGAATGGCTGCGTACCTACGCAGGCAGCCGGCGCCTGTTGCACAGCGCGCTTGCCGGCAACGTGCTGGCAATGCTGCTGTTGTTTGGCAGCGGTGACCTGCTGACCCTGTTCGTTGGCTGGGAAGCGACATCCTGGGCGGGCTTCCTGCTCATGGCGCTGGCCGGCGGCGTCGCCCGCAAGGCAGCCCTCAAGTACTTGGTCTATGCGATCGCCGGCGCGATGTCCCTGCTCGCCGCGCTGGTCGTGCTGTTCCAGGCCGGCGGCTCGTTCGGCTTCGCTGCGGCGCAAGCCACCATGGCCGACATGGGCGACCTGCAACTGTGGGGCATGGTGTTGCTGTTCCTGATCGGTTTCGGCGCCAAGATGGCCCTGCTGCCCTTCCATCTGTGGCAGGCGCCGGCTTATTCCGAGACCCCTGCGCCGGGGGCGGTATTCTTCGGCGCCATCGTCGGCCGCGTCGGTTTGTTCGCGCTGGCCGTGGTGCTGTTCAAGCTGGTCGGCATCGCACATCTCAAATCCCTGGATATTCCCTACACCTTTCTCAACGCACAGGACCTGATCGCCTGGCTCGCGGCGCTGACCATCATCCTGCCCACCTACACCGCGTTGAAGCAGAATGACGCGCGCTATCTGCTGGCCTGGCACGGCGTCGGCCAGGGCGGCTACATGCTGATCGGGCTGATGCTGGGCACCGCGCTGGGCACGGCCGGCGGCCTGCTGCACGTGATCAACCATGCCGCCACACAAGCCACCCTGCTGATGGCGGTGTTCGCAGTGCAGCATCGCATCGGCCACACCGACCTCAACCGCCTGGGCGGCCTGGTGGCGCGCATGCCGCTGACCTTCCTGGCCCTGCTGCTCGGCATCATCAGCCTGGCTGGACTGCCGCCGATGAGCGGCTTCGTCTCCAAGTGGATGGTTTACACGGCGCTGATCCAGGACGGACGCCCCTTGCTGTTCGTGACCAGCGTCATCGGCACCCTGGGTACCATCCTTTCCCTGTACAAGCTGATTCACAACCTGTTCCTCGGCCAGTTGCGTGCCGAACACGAAAGGATAGACGAGGCTCCGCTGTCGATGCTGATCCCCATGCTCGCCTGTGGTTTCATCGCCTTCGTCACCGGCGTGGCACCCGGCCTGCTGTTGGGCTGGGTGGCCGCAGCACAGGGCGCCCTCGGCCTGCCAGTGCTGGAATACACTCTGGGCGGTGTGTCCTCTCCCCAGGCCAGCCTGGACATGCTCTGGGTGGTGGGCGTGCTGTTCGCCGGTTTCGGCGTCGGTGCCGTGCTGTTCTACGGTTTCGGCGGCAAGACCCAGCGCATCAACCAGTTCGACAATTATGCCGGCGGGCACTTCCTTACTGCCCAGATGCGCTACCAATACAGTGACAACTTCTATGCCGGTCTGATGCACTTGATCGGCGGCTGGTATCGGGGTAGTTTCAAATTCCTGGAAGACGCCATCGGTTCCGCCGTGAGCCTGATCGCCGAATCTGCAGGCGGCTGGTACCGGGCGACAAGTCCGGGGTTTTACTTACTGGCAGGCGCCACGCTGCTGCTGGCCTGGGTGTTGCTGTGATGATGCATCTAATCCTCGAACTGCTGTTGATGCCGTTGGCGGCCTTCGTCATCGGCCTGGGCATGGTGCTGATGATGCGCAAGATTGCCGCGCGTTTGCAGCGCCGCGTCGGCCCACCCTTCTTCCAGCCGATCTATGACATCGTCAAGCTCTATGGCAAGCACACCCAGACCTCGCACGGCCTGATCCATGACGTCGGAATCGTCATGGCAGTCGGCGGCTATGTTGCGGCGGAGACCCTTCTGCCGATGCCGGGCATGAATGGCATTGCTGACAAGGGCGGGCTGATCACCCTGATGTATTTGATGATGGTGCCGTCCCTGGGCATGGCGCTGGGTGTCGGGCAATGCGCCAACCCCAATGGTTCGATCGGCATCGGCCGGGCGCTGACTGCGATGCTGGCCTACGACGTGCCCTTCGTCATCGTCGTGTTCGGCGTCGCTTTCCATTTCGGCGGCACCAATCTGGTGTCCATCATCACCGCCCAGCAGAGCGCCGGAATCTCTGGCTGGGGCGCAGTGCAGATGCCGCTGCTGGCCATCGCCGGGCTGTTCACCCTGCACGGCATGCTGGGCAAGCAACCCTTTGAGGTTTATATCGCCCCGGCCGAAATTGCCACGGGTCCCATGGTGGAAATGAGCGGCAAACACTTGGGCGGACTGTTCGTGATGCAGAGCTTCCAGTTGTATACGGCCTCGGCGCTGTACGTGACACTGTTCCTGGGCGGCGGTGAGAACTGGCTCAGTTTTATCGCCAAGTGCTTTGCCGTGCTGGCGGTGCCGGTGAGCCTCGCATATCTGTATCCGCGCTACCGCACCGAAGACCTGGTGCGGCTGATGTGGAAATGGCCGGTGATGATCGGACTGATCGGCCTGGCCTTTGTAATGCGTTGATGAGGAAGCTGGCATGAATACGCTGAAAGACATCCCCGTTCGTTACCAGGCTCAGGAAGCACCGGCGCGGACCAATCCCCTGGCCAACGTGTTCGACGAATTCATCCGCTTCTGCCGCTCGCGTTCCCTGTTCATGCTGCATTACTGCACCGGTTGCGGCGCGATCGAATTACCGCCGGCCATGACCTCGCGCTTCGACATGGAGCGACTCGGCATCCAGCCCATGGTGACGCCGCGCCAGGCCGACATCCTGCTGGTCACCGGCTATGTCTCGGTGAAAACGCTCAAGCGTGTGATCCTGACCTATGAGCAGATGGCTTCCCCCAAGTACGTGATCGGCATCTGTTCCTGCACCGTCAACGGCGGCATGTACTGGCAGAGCTACGCGACCGCCAAGAAGCTCAACGATTACCTGCCGGTGGATATCTATATCGCCGGCTGCATGCCGCGTCCGGAAGCGGTGATTCACGGCCTCCAGGAACTGATGGAAAACATCCGCACTGGCCAGTCCGACAACTGGAAGGATTACTATCAGCGTTACGACCATTACCTCGGGAATCAGCAACGGCTGTTCGGCGAAACCTGGCAGACCCCGACCGAGGTGATCGGCGAGGCACACCACTACGGCCTTGCAGGCCCGGAAACCGAAGGTGAACATACCCGATTGCTGGGTCTGCACAAAGCGCCGCTGGAGCCCCTGCGCATGACCCTCAATGCCGGCAAGCTGGAGCGTCTGGAATGAGCACCGACCTGGTCTGCCCGGATGTCTACCAATGGCTGTGCCATCTGCTCAAGGAGGTGGACAGCGTCACCCACAAGCCTCGGTACGAGCGGCGCCAGCGCCTGGATATTGCGCCCGACGCCCTGCCGGCGCTGCTGGCCCTGCTGCAGGGCAAGGGCTCCTTTGTCCACCTATCCGCCATTTCCTGCGTGGACTGGATCAAGGAAGGCGAATTCGAACTGGTCTACCACGTCTGTTCCTACGAACTGAAGGTCACGGTATCTGCACACATCCGCATCCCGCGCGAGCCGGGGCGTTATCTTTCCGTGTACGACATCTACAAGCCGGCCGGATTCTTCGAGCGCGACATCTTCGAGATGTACGGCATCTATTTCGAAGGCAGCCCGTGGATGGAGAAATTCATCCTCACGGAATGGGACGGCCCACCCCCAATGCGCAAGGAATTCGATTCCGAAGCCTGGGTCGACGACCATTTCGACTGGCAGGATTACCACCCTGAATGGCTCAACGAGTTGGAGGCCCAGGGTGGTGGCATCGCCATCCGCCCGGAAGAGCAGCGCTTCAGCCGGAAGGCGAGAGATGAGAGCTGAGAATTACCAGGCGCGCCATCAGCCGCCCAGCCACGAGTACGAGCTGAACTTCGGCCCCAACCACCCCGGCATCGAAGGCAACTATGCCCTGAAGGTGCGCCTCTCCGGCGACATTGTGACCGACGCCAAGGCCGACGGCGGCTACCTGCACCGCGGTTTCGAAAAGCTCATGGAACAGCGGCTGTGGATCCAGAACATCGCCCTGGTGCCGCGCATCTGCGTGCCGGACCCGGCACCCATGGAACTCGCTTATTCCACCGCCGTGGAGACCCTGTGCGGCCTGGACGTCCCGGTGCGGGCGAAGTGGTTGCGCGTATTGCAGATGGAACTCTCGCGCATCGCCGCTCATCTGTTCACCTTCGGTGGCCATGCCGCCACCACGGGCATGTACAACACCATGTACTGGGGGGTCGCCGACCGTGATGTCGTGCTCGATCTGTTCGAACAGCTTACCGGCGGCCGGGTCTACCACATCTACAATATTCCGGGCGGGGTGCGGCGCGACGTGCCGGAAGGATTTCTGGCAAACGTCGCCGACACCATGGATTATCTGGAATCGCGCTTTGCGGACTACGATAACCTGTTCTTCACCAATCAGGTCTTCGTCACCCGCGCGCGAGGCATCGGCGTCCTCTCGCAACAACAGGCGCTGGAGCTGGGCGTAACCGGCCCCAACCTGCGCGCAACCGGGCTGGCCTTCGATGTGCGCCGTGACGATCCCTACCTGGTCTATGACCAGCTCGAGTTCGACATTCCCATCGAGCATGCCGGCGACGCCTGGGCGCGCACTCTGGTCCGCCGCGCCGAACTCAAGGAAAGCATCCGCATCGTGCGCCAGGTGATTGCTCGCCTGCCGTCCATTCCCGGTGCGATCCGCGCCCCCATCCCCAACCCGCTGGCCTGGAATGTCCCGGCCGGCGAGTATTACGCGCGGGTGGAATCCTCCAAGGGCGAGTTGTCCTGGTACGTGGTTTCGAATGGCGGCGTCAAACCCTACCGCACCCACATCCGCGGCCCCTCCTCCATGCACGCCGTGCAGGTGCTGGAAACCCTGAGCAAGG
The DNA here is from genome assembly GCA_963782495.1 of uncultured beta proteobacterium. Classification (GTDB taxonomy): domain Bacteria; phylum Pseudomonadota; class Gammaproteobacteria; order Burkholderiales; family Thiobacillaceae; genus DASQBT01. The sequence continues at coordinate 26,804 of CAWAJU010000012.1, forward strand.
GCGCCCGCCTGGAGGATGTTGCGCAGATCATGTTCTCGCTCGATGCCTGTCCACCGGAAGTTGATCGCTAGCGATCAACTTCCGGAATGTTGAATGCTTAATGATGAATGGTGAATGGTGAATGAATCGTAAAGCGAATGCGATCCAGGAGAAGAGTTTCGCGTTCGCGGTACGCATCGTGAAACTCGCGCAGTTCCTGCGCAAGGAAAGGGCTGAACTTGTCTTGTCGCGGCAGATTTTGCGGTCGGGGACGAGTGTTGGCGCGAATGTGGAAGAAGCGCAAGCTGCGCAGACTCACAAGGATTTCTCGGCCAAGATGGCCATAGCTTCAAAAGAGGCGCGTGAAACCCGTTATTGGTCGCGCCTGCTCAAAGAAACCGAACAGCTGGAGGCCGGACATGCCGACTCATTGCTTGCCGATTGCGAGGAACTCATCCGCCTGCTGACCGCCATCGTGAAATCCAGCCAGGAGCATTAGACATGATAGACCCCATTCAACATTCGGCCGACCGAATTCAGTATTCGGATGCCGGCAGCATCCTCCGTCCGCTGCGTGCCCTCTCCTTCTTCGGCCGCCAACCGGCGCAGCAATAATCATGGCAGACCCCATTAAACATTCAACATTCAACATTCAACATTCGGCCGACCGAATTCAGTATTCGGACGCCGGCAGCATCCTCCGCCCGCTGCGTGCCCTCTCCTTCTTCGGCCGCAAGCCGGTCACCGTGCCGCTTGCGCCGCGTCCCGCGGCCGAGCGCTACCGCGGCTTTCATGTCAACGACTGGGAGAAGTGCATCGGCTGCTCGACCTGCCAGAAGGTGTGCGACAACGCCGCCATCACCATGGTGCAGGTGCCGGGCTTGCCCAACGATCCGCTCAAAGGCGTGCGCGATCTGCGGCCGGCCATTGACTACGGGCGCTGCTGCTGGTGTGCACTGTGCGTCGACCTGTGCCCGACCGGTTCCATCACCCTGTCGCGAGAATACGTGCACACCTGCACCGACGCGCAGCTCGACAGCTACTTCATCCTGCCTGACTCCAAAGGCATACACGGCAAGCACTTTCAGGGCGGTTGGGACAAGCAGGCGGACAACGACCTGGTCGATCACCAGCGTCAGCCCATGGGCGAACTGGAACCCGCCAAGCGCATCGGCAATTTCGACGAGATGGTATCCGGCTATACCAAACAGCAGGCCATCCTGGAGGCTTCCCGCTGCGTGCAGTGCGGCATGTGTCACGATGCCTGTCCGACCCGCATGGATGCGCCGGAATACATCCGCGCCATCTGGCAGGACGACCTGGAAGAAGCGGTGCGCCAGATCTACCGGACCAATCCCTTCGCCCATACCTGTGGCCGGGTCTGCACCCATCGCTGCGAGGACGCCTGTTCGCTCAACCATCGCGGAGAGCCCATCGCCATCCGCTGGCTCAAGCGCTACGCCATGGACAACGTGGCGCCTGAGCGGGTCAAGGCGATCGTCGCCGAAGGGTTGAAGGGCCATGACAGCGGGCGTCGCATTGCCATCGTAGGCGCCGGGCCGGCGGGCCTGACCGCAGCCTATGACCTTGCCCAGACGGGCCATCGTGTCACCGTATTCGAAGCCCTGCCCAAGGCGGGCGGCATGACCCGTTACGGCATCCCCGACTACCGCCTGCCCGGAACGATGTTGGACCGGGACGTGGAAGTCATCACCAGCCTGGGCGTGGAGATCCGCTACGACACCCGCATCGGGCGGGACATCCCCATGGAAACCCTGCGCCAGGACTACGACGCCGTGGTGCTGGCCATCGGCATCCAATACGGCCGCTCTACTCGCATCCCAGGCAGCGACCATCCACAGGTGTTTCGTGCCGTGGATCTGCTGCGCGATATCGCCTCCGGCGTCGACCTCCAGGTTCCGGACCGGGCCGTGGTCATCGGCGGCGGCAATGTGGCCATGGACATCGCCCGCTCCGTGGCGCGTCTGCAAAAACTGCAGCATGGCCAAGTGGGGGTGACGGTCACCGCCGTCGAGTCTGCAGGACACTTCCCTGCGGATCCGGAAGAGATCAAGGAAGCGAGTGAGGAGGGAGTAGCGATTCTTTCCGAGCGCGGCCCTCAAGCTGTTGTGATCGAGGACGGCCGAGTGGTGGCGCTGCAAACTGCCGGGGTACTGTCCCTGTTCGACGCCCAGGGCCGTTTCGCTCCCACCTACGATCCCAGTGACCAACAGCACCACGAAGGGGTCTGGATCATCGAAGCCATCGGCCAGATGAGCGATGCCGACACCGTGCTCGGCACGTCACTCACCGAACAGTTGGAGTGGCGGCGCGGCCGCCTGGCGGTGGATGCTCAGGGCCATACTTCCCTGCCTTGGATGTGGGCGGCGGGCGACATGGTAAACGGTCCCGACGTGGTCCATGCCGTGGCCGATGGCCACCGGGTCGCTGCTGACATCCATCATTTTCTCAATGAGCACGCCGAGGTGTTGGCATGAGCGAGCGTGAAGGCGCGCCCAGCGGCTATGAACGCATCCGGGCAAAGAAATCGCTGAAGGAAATTCTGCAAGTCGCCACCTCGTTCGAGGCAACCGCACGGGATTTCTATACCGCCCTCATCCCCAGGGTCAGCAAGCGCCTGCGCTGGCTGGTGGAAGACCTGGCCAAGGAAGAAGCAGGCCATTACGCCCTGTTCACCGAACTGGCTTCCCGCCCTGACATCGAGCGCCACATCGTTGCCGAGGTGGACACGCCCGCCAGCGACCGCAAATTCTCCGATGCCGTGTTACAGCCGGAACTGGGCGAACATCCCGACGACCAGGCCATCCTGCAATACGCGCTGGCCCGCGAGCACACTGCCATGGAGCAATATGGGGCGCTGGCCGAAAGCACCGAACCCGGCCCGATCCAGGCCCTGTTCCGCTACCTGGCCGACCAGGAAACCAGGCACAAGAACGAGCTCGAGCAGCTCTACTACGAGACCGTGCACAGCGGCGGCGTCTAAAGAAGCACTTATCTGTCGGCGGTTCGTGGCGCGGTCACGCCGTCGCGTCCCTCAGTGACACCCAGGACGGTAAGGGCAAGCTGTGCTTAAGGCTGGCTTGAATTTCCCTGCCTGCTCCACAGTCACCTGATGCGCGTCGTTGCCGAACCGTCCTGTTGACCTACCCAAGCGCGGACAGCGGCGGACGCTGAGTGTCGCAGTCAGTATGCGCAATCCCGGCGGCGACCTGTGATTCCTCGATAGGCGCGAGCGGGTCGGCTCCAAGCGTACCGGTAAACTGGCGCCACGATTCGGGATCATTCAGCGCCTCGAGCTGCGACTGGGCGTAGGCGACACGTGCGTTCAGATTGAGGCGGCGCGACTCGCCCACGTTGTGGGGGTTTTGCTGGAAGTGCAAAAGTTCGTTCAGCTTGCGCGTCCACAGCGCCAGATCGCGCTGGCGCTTGACCTGCAGCCGCTGCCGATACCAGTCTGATTCGAGCAAGGTCTCGCGCGTGAACATCGCGCGAATCTCGCGCCCGTGCACATCCATGCCGCGATAATGTCCATACGCCATGATGGAAAGCAGCGCCTTGAGCGGCGGACACGCATCCGCGATGCTGTCGTCGTCGAAATAGCTCGTTGCCACGCGTTCCTGCGCCTCGACGATGTTGTGCACGCCTTCCGCGAATATCGACATATCCTGGGTCTCAGGCTTGAGGATGGCCTCGGTGAAGACGGCGCGCGGGTTGTCAAAGATCTTGCCCATGAAGTGCGCAACGAAACGTTCGGTGATGCGGTAGCCCAGCCGGCTCGCCAACACGCGCTTGCCTTCGAAGTCGAAATCACCCAGCGCTTCCATATAGCCTTGCCCGATGAGCCAGGACGCCTTGCGCTGTTCTGGCGGAAGTCTCGCCCAGATCTCCGGCGCCAGCAGGCTGATGTCGTGATCCACCCGTACATGCGGTCCGACATGGCCTGCCGACGTGGAGAACCCGTCATGGCCAGTGAGTATCATCGACACCAGCGCATTGTTGAGATCGGCCGTGGGCCGCAGCGCGTTGAACGGCCCCTTGGTGAGTGCGCCTTCGGAACCTGCCCCGGTGGTGGACGGCGACTTGCCGGTCAGGGAGCAAATATAGTCCATGAACAGTTCCGGCAATGCCTGGTAGTGGATGGGGTTGTACACCGCCAGGGAGCGGATGCCCCGCTCGGGCGGGTTGTTGCGACGCCCCGACAACACTGCATCCACGCTCACGCATACAGGCACGTCGGCGGGCAGCTTGCGATGGAAGCGCATGCCCATTTCCGCCGCGTACTTGCGGGTCGGATCGGCGATGTCGGGACGCAGTTGCAGATAACGCGGGTTTTTCGATGGCTTGCCGTCCACCATTCTAGGGCGTGCCGACGAGACTACATACTGCCCGGCGCGTGCCGCCCCCAGCAGCAGATCACGCAAGGGTGCGGTGTAGCCATACAGCCTCATGACGTCGTCGACCTCGGCGGCGAGCATGGCCCCCGACAGCGGCTCATAGTTCGCGAGAAAGTTGCCGGGGCAGGCCATGTCGGACTCGGTCTGCGTGTCGTAGCCCGGCGTGATCGCATCATCCGGACGCTGAAACAGACGCATTTCGCAGTTGTGTGTGAGCTTGACACTTCCCGCCTCAGCCTGGCCGGACTTGGGTTTACAGCCAACCAGCCTGGCGACTGGCGTCACCACAGAGACGGTAATGTCGTCTTCCATCTGCACCTTTTCGGCAGGGATGAAGTCCTGGCGCAGCTTGAATGTGCGCCACTGTTCGTCGGCGTCGAAACCGACCCGCAAATAGCTGGCGATAATGCGCCGACCAAACATTTTGAGTTCGTGCCCGGGCGCGCCGTCCACCACGTCCACCGAAAGCTGCTCATCCCAGTGTTCGCGCCACTCCGGTCGATAGAAGCGCTTGATGAGAAATACCAGCGCGAGAATGCGGGGAGGGGTGCTGTCCAACCAGGCATTGTACTCATCCGTGTAGCTCGACGAGGGCGTAAGCAGCTTGATCACCGAGCCCAGGCTGCGTTCCATGCTGAGCGGCTTGCGTGCAGCGTCGCGGTCCTCGTGCTGGAAGCCGGGTCGAAAGCGCGCGCTGTAATTGCGCTCAAAAATGCTTCGCACCCAGGCCACATCCCGTTCCAGGTCGTCAATGAACAGCGGCCCGTAGATTACCGCGTCCTCGAGCGGCTTGGAAATCTCCGACTTGCCGCCGCCTGACACGGTGCAGGGCTTATGGCAGAAAGTGCCCTCGGGATCGATGCCAATCAGGCGCCACGAGGGCGCGCCCGGATGCCGGCGCATCTCCACTTTGTAGCCGTTGGGCTGCATGTAGATCTTGCCCGGAATGAGGCGTATCCGGTGGGTCCTGCCGTTGTGCTCCCAGGTGATACTCTGCGCGTTCAGGTCAAAACGCACCGCCTGGGGCACGTAGACGATGTCCGGATAGTTCACATCCAGCGCGTGGCCCTCGGGCATGAGGATGCATGAATTGTCCGTAGCGTGCCACCGTATCCTGGAACGAATAACCCGGGTCCCGCGTGCGGCTGCCTGCACCATATTCCTCTCCATGGTTGCGGCACGGGAAAACCAGCGCGCCGCCGGCGTGTTCTTCCTCCGCCAGACCATAGAGGTTCGCGGCAAAGCTGATCTGGGCCTTGACCTCTTTCTTGCAGTAGCCAAAGTAGTTGTCGGCGAGAATGGTGACCATGATGCCGCTTGCATCGCGCGCACTCAGCTTGAACGCCTGCCCCTCGTTGTAGCGCTCGCCAGCTTCCTTCCAGCACATGCCTTCGCTGCGCTGGCGTTCGCTCGCGCCGTCCCAGTGCGGCAGACCCAGCTCGCGCTTGGTGAGGTTCACCAGATGCGGTGCGAGCACCACGCAGCCGGTGTGCCCGCTCCAGTGTTCCACGTCCAGCGACGCATCGTGCTCCGGCAGGAAGGGATTGCCGCCGTTACCGAAGACGCTCTCGACAAAATCAAGGTTGCTCACCAGATTGCCGGGCGCGAAGAAGCGAATTTCCATGCTCTTCTCCGGCGCCACGCCGGGAATGGCGGGGCAGATCAGCGGGCGCATCAGCAACGAGACGAACATGTGGGCGGGTTCAGCCTGGTTCACCGTGTATGGCAGGGCAAGCAAGTGTTCCGGCGGGTTGAACGCATGCCGCAGAAGTTGCGCGAACACCTCGCGCGGTACCGCTTGCTTGTCGCCGGGAATAGGCAGGCCGCCCTCTGCAATGTGGAATGAACCTTTGGTGGTGCGGCGGTCACTGGCCGGGTTGTGCAACACCCCCTGGCGCACTCGGTAACTGGATACGATGTCAGAACGAAATACATCCGCGTCCACCGGAAGCGACAACTCGCGCGCGAGGCCCTGATGATCGAGAATGAAGGTCTGTGTCGGCAACTGCGGCACTTCATCCACGCCGTCCAGGTAGCGTTCGAGAAAGTCCTGGATGCGCCGATCGGGCGGACTCAGGTAGTGGGACAACAGCCAGTTCTTGGCGCGATAGGCCATGAGCAGGTCATGCGCCACCTCCATGAACTCGTCGCTCTCCTTGCCACGTACGGGAGGCTGCCCCGACGATGAGAGCTTGAGATCGATGTACAGGCGCAGGTTGTCCCGTTCGTGCGGCGAGTCATTCACCTGATCGAGTCCTGAATCCTTGAATCTATCCATGCGCTTTCCTATTTGCGGGACAAACAGCCCACGTGCCCAAGGTACTGGCTGGCGCAAGACGCTGCCCATGGCGTTATGCCATCCGACCGCATTCCGGGGAAATCCCGACCCGACCTGTATTCTGCCACCGGCTTGGCGAAGCACCCGCGAGTGCTTGAAGCCGAAGCCTGATCATAGCGATGTTCCCTATGAAGCAAAAGCGAAGGTGTTGGGCATGGCAATCGGCACCGGTTTCACGTTCCAGATATCCCTGCAATATTCCCGTATGGTCCGGTCCGACGAAAATTTTCCGCTGCGCGCCGTGTTGAGTATGCTCATGCGGCTCCAGTTTTCCCGGTCCGCATAGGCTTCGTCCACCTCGGTCTGCATATTCACGTAGCTCTCGAAATCCGCCAGCAGCAAGTAGGGGTCGTGGTACAGCAGGTCATTCACCAGGGGCCTGAACAGCTCGCAGTCCCCACGGGAAAAAAACCCGTCACGGATAAGATCGATCACCGCGTGCAACTCCGGATTGGCCCGGTAGTAATGTAGCGGAATGTATCCGTCGCGCTTGATTTGAGCGACACCCGTGGCGGTATGGCCGAACAGGAAGAAATTATCTGCCCCGACCTCCTCGCGTATCTCGACGTTGGCGCCGTCCAAGGTGCCGATCGTGAGGGCACCATTCATGGTGAATTTCATGTTTCCGGTTCCGGAGGCCTCCTTGCCCGCGGTGGAAATCTGCTCGGACAGTTCGGCGGCGGCATACAGGGCCTGGCCCGTGCGGACATTGAAATTCGGCACGAAGATCACCCGCATCCTGTCGCGCACCAGCGGATCGCGGTTGACCACCGAAGCGACCGCATTGATGAGCTTGATCATCAGCTTGGCCATGACATATCCGGGTGCCGCTTTGCCGCCAAAGATGAAGGTGCGCGGAACCACTTCCTGGTTCGGGTTGGAGCGGATGCGATGATAGCGCGCGATGATGTGCAGCACATTGAGGTGCTGGCGCTTGTATTCATGGATACGCTTGACTTGCACGTCAAACAGTGAATTCGCGTCGACCGACGTATCGGTTACGCTGCGCAAATACGCGGCATAGTATTCCTTGTTGGCCCGCTTGATATCGCGCCACTCGGCTCGGAACTCTGCGTCATCTGCAAGTACCTCCAGTTCACGCAGCCGTTCCATGTTGGCAAGCCAGCCGGGACCCAGTTTGCGGTCTATCAATGAGGTGAGCCGCGGATTGGACAATCCCACCCAGCGCCGCGGCGTGACCCCATTGGTTTTGTTGGAAAACTTTTGCGGCGCCAGATCATGAAAGTCGGCCAGTACCTCCTGCTTGAGCAGTTCAGTGTGCAAGGCGGCGACACCGTTGATGGAATGACTACCCACACAGGCGAGGTGGGCCATACGCACATAACGCTCACCATATTCATTGATTAGCGAAAGCCGCATCACCCGTTCGGTGTCGCCCAGGAATTGCAACCTCACCTGATCGAGAAAGCGGGCGTTGATTTCATAAATGATTTCCAGGTGCCGCGGCAGCAGCTTTTCGAACAGTGCCACCGGCCACTGTTCCAGGGCTTCCGGCAACAGAGTGTGATTGGTATAGGCGAACGTCTGGCGCGTCACGCTCCAGGCCAGGTTCCACTGCATGTCGTGCTCGTCATGCAGCAGACGCATCAGCTCGGCCACCGCCACCGCCGGATGGGTGTCGTTGAGCTGTACCGCGAACTTCTCATGGAAACGCGTCAGCGGAATATCCTGAATTCGCATGATGCGCAGCATGTCCTGCAGGGAGCAGGACACGAAAAAGTATTGCTGCGCCAGCCTGAGCTCCTTGCCCTGGATCTGTTCATCGTTTGGATAGAGCACCTTGGTAAGGTTTTCCGATTCGATCTTGCGTTGCACCGCTCCCCAGTAATCGCCCCGGTTGAAGGTGGACAGGTCAAAGTCTTCCACTGCCTCGGCGCGCCACAGGCGCAGGGTGTTGGCGGTGCAGTTTCGATAGCCCAGGATTGGCGTGTCATAGGGCACCCCCAGTACGTTCCGCGCGGGCACCCAACGCACCCGTGGCTGACCGCTCTCACCGAGATAATCTTCGGTATGCCCACCCAGTCGCACTTCGACTGCCCATTCCGGACGGGCAAGTTCCCACGGATTGCCGTGGCGGAGCCAGACGTCGGATTTCTCGGTCTGCCAGCCATCCACGATGTCCTGGGCGAAAATGCCGTGCTCATAGCGGATGCCGTAGCCCATAGTTGGAATTTCGAGGGTGGCAAGCGAGTCCAGAAAGCACGCAGCCAATCGGCCCAACCCGCCGTTGCCCAGTCCGGGCTCGACTTCCTGCGCCAGCAGCGTATCGAAATTAAGGCCAAGTTCCTGTACGGCCGCACGGACCGGTTGCTCGATGCCCAAGTTCAACACGTTGTTTCCCAGGTGTGGGCCGAGCAGGTATTCCGCCGACAGATAGGCCACGGTGCGCGAGCCCTCGCGGGTATAGGTCTCAGCCGTCGATACCCAGCGTGCCAGCAGCCGATCCCGGACGGTGTAGGCCAGCGCCAGGTAGTAGTCGTGCATCGAGGCCAGACGGGGAAACTTGCCCTGGACGTAGAACAGGTTGTCCAGAAAGGCGCGCTTGAGGGTCTCCTTGGACAGCCCGGTGCGGCTTGCTTCCAGGGGGTGCTGGCGTTCCAGCTCAACGGGTGCGTTCATGGCGAGGCCTTGAGTCATTTCCTGTCTTACTCAGCAATCTGGATGCCAGCCCCCACACTCATTACGGTTACCCTCCAAGCCTTTATCCACGCGGCACTCGGTTTTGTCGCGCCACAAGCTGGCACAAAATCGCACCACCAGGATGCAGCGCCGCACTAATCTGTTGCCAAAAAATGTCCGCTATATGCCTTGATTCACCTGATTACGCTGGAAACGGGTTGGCCTGTGTTTTGCTCCACGTATAATGCGGGCCCTAAGCGGGAGAACTTCATGCTCAAACTAGTATTGCTGCGACACGGCGAAAGCCTGTGGAACCGGGAAAACCGTTTTACCGGCTGGACCGACGTGGATTTGTCCGAAGCCGGACGCCTGGAGGCCACAAAAGCGGGCCAAATCCTGCGCGACCACGGCATGGTGTTCGACGGAGCGTATGTGTCGCTCCTCAGGCGGGCAATTCATACGCTCTGGCTGGTACAGGAGGCAATGGACCAGGTCTGGATGCCGGAAGTCAAGGACTGGCGGCTGAATGAACGCCATTATGGCGCGCTGCAGGGGCTCAACAAGGGCGAAATCGCCGAGCATTACGGCTCGGAGCAGGTCCACATCTGGCGACGCAGCTTTGACATCCCACCGCCTGCGCTCAATCCTTCCGATCCACGTCATCCACGCTTTGACGCCCGCTACCGCAAGCTTCCCGTCGATCGACTGCCGGCCGCGGAATCGCTGGCCGACACCATGGTACGGGTGCTGGAACTGTGGCATGCCGCGATCCTGCCAGATCTGGTTGCAGGCAAGACCTTGCTCATCGCAGCGCATGGCAACAGCCTGCGTGCCCTGGTGAAATACCTGGACCACATTGCCGACGCAGAAATCGCCGAACTCAACATTCCCACCGGTATCCCGCTGGTCTACGAATTTGACGACCAACTCAAGGTGCTGGCCCGTTACTACCTGTCTCAACAGAGCGGGGAGCGCGTGGCCGCCTAGGCCAGACGAAGAGTCAGCGCATACGAGTAATCCCTGGCCGATTCTTGAGGCGGCAAGGACGGGGGATCTGCGCGACTTGGGCAACATGCGCGCCACCGTTGGCGCATAGGGCAGAGGACTGTAATGACATCTGAGCATCTCGCCCGGCAGCCGACCATGCTTCCGCATCAGGCTGGCAAAAGCCGCCTGCCGTCAACAGCCTCACACACGGCCCACCGTTAACTCCAACAGCAATCGTTCAACGGCTTAGTGCGCTGGATACCTGCTGCGCAAACTCGAGGAGCAACGCGGAGGAACCACGCGCCGCAGTTGCGATGGGCGGAATTTCCTGAAAGTCCACAAACAGAAACCGGTTACCGCAATCCGCTTTCGCCGGTAAAGTACGAGGAGCAGTACGCCGAGAACTATTCGAGTGGTCAGGAAATTGGGGAAGATTCAATCCTTCACGCATGCGCACAATAACAAGCACTGAGGCGCCACAGTCCTTCTTCAGCCTGAAATGGCGTGCCCTGGCCATCTTCAGCCTGCTGTTATTGGCTATCAACGGGTTTTCGCTGCTCTATTTCTCCAATAGCCTATCCAAGCAATTTGATCTGGAGCGGAAATCCAGTTTTGAAATGCGGGTCCAGGAACTCGACGGCACAGTTCGCCAGTCCGCAGCGAGGCTCTTGACACTGGCTGATATCGTTTCTTCCCTGAGCCGGGTGGAAGCGCCCGTCTTGACCAAGAACGCCCGAATTGTCACTCAGGCCTTGGACCAGCACTGGCAAGCCCTGGAATTCGGTGGGTCAGTCGATATGGCGCAGATATACTCTACCGACAACGAACTGATTCGAAGCTGGCAAGCGGAAAACGTCGACTTGCCTGTTTCGGAACTGTTCCGTGACTATGTTCGGAAAGTCAGCAAGGCGGAGCGTCCGATGACGTTCTTTGACTGCACAAACAAATGCATGCAGTTTGCCGCCTCCCCCATGTTCGGGAGAGACCAGAGTTCGGGGGTCATCGTGGTGGGGGCGACGCTGGTGCCGGGTATCATCAGTTTCAAGGAGTCTTCCAGTGCCGACATTGGGATCTTGAATGTTGCCAATCGCAATCAGATTTCCGTCGGTGAAGAGCAGAAATACATAGGCAACTGGCATACCATAGTTTCGGCGCTAACCAATCTTGGGCAAAATCTCCCCTTGCTACAATCGGCAGCATCCGAAAAGCCTTCTTTGGCTCAAATTTCCAAGGGGATGAGGAAGATTTTCAATGGGCGCGAGTTTGAAATTCATCTTTTGCCAGTCAAGAGTTTCTCCGGCACGGGTGATGCCTATTTTGTCATCATCGATGACATCACGGAGAAGCTCCAGCAGATCCGGGAGGCCAACTGGAGAAATGTTATCTTTGCGGTAGTCGGGGCACTCCTTTCGGAATCACTCTTGCTGCTGATTCTTTGGAAACCTCTTTCTCGCCTGAAGCGAACCGCTGGTGTATTGCCTCTGCTTACACGAAATGCCTTTGAGCAAATCCGCCAGGCCGTTGGCCGAAAGGGCCGCAAAAGCGGGTACAAGGACGAGTTCGATATGCTCGATGACACCTTGGTTACCGTATCACAGCAACTCGAAAGCCTGCAGGGCGAGGTCGCCCGGCGAACCGCTGATCTGCGGCAGGCGAATGAACAGCTCGGGCGTTTGAACGAGGACCTGAAGATGCGAGCCCGACAACTGTTGGACGCCCAGGAAGAATTGGTGCTCAAGGAAAAGCTGGCACTGTTAGGTCAGGTAGCAGGCAGCGTGGGCCACGAGTTGCGCAATCCGCTCGGGGTGATGAACAACGCTGTGTACTTCCTGCAGAACACCGTGCTGTCCAATGCAGACGAGATAACCACGGAATACCTGAACCTCATCAGGGACGAGATTGCCGTTTCCGAGCGCATCGTTGCCGACCTGTTGGACTCCGTACGTACCACGCCGCCACGCCCTCAAGCCGTGGGAGTTGATCATCTGATCGAGCGAACCTTGAGCAAATGCGCGATTCCTCCGTCCGTCATCGTCAACCGCGATTTCCCTACGACGCTTCAACCCCTGCAGGTAGACCCGATGCAAATCCAGCAGGTGTTCCAGAACCTTGTCCGCAATGCAGTGGAGGCAATGCCAGAAGGGGGTGAACTGGCAATCAGTGCGGTAGAGAATAACGCTGAGAAGACTATTACCGTCAGCGTGCGTGACACTGGCATAGGAATGACGACGGAGCAATTGGGCAAGCTTTTCCAGCCGCTGTTCACCACAAAGGCACGCGGCATTGGGCTGGGACTGGTCGTGGTGAAGAACCTGACCCAAGCCAACGGCGGCAGTGTAGAAGTGAGAAGCGAGTTTGGCAAAGGCACCGTGTTTGCCATTACGCTACCGAGCTACAGTTCAAGCTCAGACGCATCCTAATAGATAGAGCAGCAACTTGTTGGCCAAAATGATAACGGAGGATGAAATGAAGATTCTGGTGGTGGATGATGACAAGGGAATCGTGAAAACGACCTGCGACATCCTGAAATTCAAGGGACACGAGCCTATTGCCGCCTTCGATGGTGAAGAAGGTGTGGAAAGAGTCAGGACCGAGGCGCCCGACTGCGTGCTAATGGACATAAAGATGCCGGGTATCAATGGCGTCGAGGCGATGAGACGAATGAAGGAGATCTCGCCGTCGTTGCCTGTCATCCTGGTCAGCGCATATGCAACCGACAGTCTCATTGAGGAAGCAAGGCAGATCGGCGCCGATGCAGTCTTGAGCAAACCGCTCAACTTCGAGATGGTGCTTTCCTTCCTGTCTCTGCTGCGCAAGGAGGACATCATTCTGATCGTGGACGACGATCCCAATTTCCTCAAGACGCTTGATGACGTTTTGACGTCGCGCGGATATCAGGTGAAAACTCAAGTCGAAGCGGCCAAGGTCCTGGGCGATCTGGAGGCGCAAGACAGCCTCGTCGTTTTGCTCGATCTCAAACTCGGCAGCGTGAACGGCGTGGATATTCTCAAGCAGATCAGGGACAAATATCCGACCAAGCCGGTAGTCATGGTAACCGGCTACCGCCAGGAAATGGGGCACTCCATCGAGAAGGGGTTCAAGCTCGGCGCCTGTACATGTATCTACAAGCCGTTCGAGATGAATGCCATCATAGACTTGGTCGAAGAAATCCGCGTCGGCCAACTGAAGAACCTGCTGGGTACATCATGAAGGGAAAGAGAAGAATTCTGGTGGTGGACGATGATGTCAATCACAGCAAGACGCTTGCCGACATCCTAAGGGCCAAGGGCTACGACCCTGCCATCGCCGGTACCGGTACAGACGCAATTGGGGCGGCCGAGCAGGGAGCGTTCAGTCTGGCGCTGATCGACCTGATGTTGCCTGACATGGACGGCATTGATGTCATGGCGCGCATCAAGGGGATTTTTCCGCTATGTGAAGTCATCATTCTGACTGGCCACGCTTCAATGGACACAGCCATTGAAGCCACCCGACAAGGGGCATATTCCTATCTGCTCAAACCCTACCAAATGGATGACCTGCTGCGGAACATCTCGCACGGAGTCGAGCGCCACGAGACGCAGGAAGAGATACTCCGCCTGGCATCGTTTCCGCAATTGCATCCCAGTCCCGTGATCGAACTGAACTCGGCCGGCGATGTGACCTACGCCAACCCGGCGGCCGATAAGGCGTTCCCGAATTTGACTGCGATGGGACTGCGGCACCCACTGCTGAACGGCTTGAGCGGACCGATTTCCGATCTGCGGCAAAGCGCTCAGCACGGAGAAGTCAGCCACGTGGCAGAGGTGGATGGTGCGACATACGAGCTGCACATTTCTTACCCGCGGGATGTCAATCTCATCCGCATCTATGTCACGGACATCACCCAGCGCAGGATGGCCGAGGAGCAGCTTCGCAAACTCTCGCAGGTGGTCGAGCAGAGTCCGGAAACGATCGTCATTACCGATCTTCAGGGCAACTATGAATATGTGAACGAAGCCTGCGTCCGCGCCACCGGCTTCACGCGGGAAGAATTGATCGGTCGGAACCCGCGCATTCTCCAATCGGGCAAGACGCCCCGGACCACATTTGATGATCTCTGGAAGGAGCTGAACCAAGGGCGTGCGTGGAAGGGCGAGTTCCTCAACAAGCGCAAGGACGGAAGCGAGTATGTCGAACTCGCCACCATCGCGCCCATTCGACAACCTGACGGCCGCATCACTCACTACGCCGCGGTAAAGGAGGATGTCACCGAAAAGAAGCGGATGACGGAGGAACTGGAACGCCACCGCCATCATCTTGAGCATCTGGTTGAGCAGCGGACCACCGAGCTTGTCGCTGCCAAGAAGGTCGCAGAAGCTGCAACGCAGGCAAAGAGCACGTTTCTGGCCAATATGAGCCACGAGATCCGTACCCCGCTCAACGCCATCATAGGTTTCACCGAGTTGCTTCAGCGCAATGCGCGTGACGCGGATCAGCAGGACAAGCTCAGCAAGGTTTCCGGCGCGGCGGAACACCTGCTGGGAGTCGTCAACGACATCCTGGACATCTCCAAGATCGAATCCGGCAAACTCGTGCTCGAGGAAGCAGATTTCGCACCGGCCGCCGTCGTCGACAACATCGCCAGCATGGTCGTCGCAGATGTGCTCGAAAAGGGACTTGCCTTTCGCACCGACATTTCTGCTCTGCCTGCACGGGTCTGCGGCGACCGCACGCGCATCAGCCAGACCCTGCTCAACTATGTCAGCAATGCGGTCAAATTCACCGACACAGGAACAATTGTGCTCTCCGCGCACATTGTCGAGGAAGACGCGCAAAGCATGTTGGTTCGATTTGAAGTGAGCGACACCGGCATTGGACTATCACCAGAGGCTCGGGCACGCGTGTTCTCCGAATTCGAACAGGTGGACAATTCCGCAACCCGAAAATACGGTGGAACCGGCCTCGGTCTGGCGGTAAATCGCAAGCTTGCCGGTCTGATGGGCGGTGAGGTCGGCGTCGACAGTACGCCTGACGTTGGCAGCACCTTCTGGATCACCATACGGCTGGGCAAGAGTATCCAGCAGCCGAGCCAGGACCAGAGCAAGGTCACCAGCGACCGATCGGCGAGGCGTTTGCCGTTCGGCCAGAAACCATCCTGGGCCATCCTGCTGGCCGATGACGAGCCACTCAGCCAGGAAATTGTGCGTGAATTTCTCCGCGACGCGGGATTGAGCCTTGACATCGCCAACAACGGCGCAGAGGCGGTGCACATGGCGGCGCATAGACGCTACGACCTTATCTTGATGGACATGCAGATGCCGATGATGGGTGGTCTGGAAGCAACCGGCAGGATTCGGCAGCTGCCCGGCTACGGCAAGACACCCATTCTCGCCATCACCGCAAATGCCTTCGCCGAGGACCGAGTGAAATGCTTCGAAGCGGGCATGAACGGCTTCGTTGCCAAGCCATTCCATTCTGAAGGCCTGTTCGAGGCGCTGTGGGAATGGCTGCTGCCGCGCCATCTGTGAGAGTTACCGCATTTATTATCCAGCAAACTTGTCTGTGCAGTTCAGAGATTTCGCTGCACGATAATTCTCAAGTTAAGAGGTTCGTTATCCGTGACCTCAAAATATTTTGTGCCTTGATCCTGGAGTATCTTCATACAAGCTTCAAATGCGCTGATCGGAAAATACCCCTTGTAAGCTGATCCCACTCTTTCCGGTGGAAGAGGTGGAAGATCCTCAGGCTGGAAATAGAAGGTTGCCAACTCGTCCTTTGCTCCTTTAAGTATGATCAATGCGTGCGTTTCTGCACGATGATTGGTCAACAATTGAGCATCGTAAGAGCAAATCTTCGCATCCATGAAGATCTTATGGTTCTGACGGTCCATGCTTGTACCCGCCCAATAGCAATAATGAAGATGGATATGGTACTAGCACCAAACGTGCAAATGAATCAGGTTGCAACCTCACCTGTCAAATATGCAGCGTGTCGATCTCACCGTAGGCGGTTTTCAGCCACATCTTGACCCGTTGCCGTTCCAGTATGCCGAGCGCGTGCGCATCGGTACTCTGTGTAGCGGACCAGAAGCTGCTACTGTGATTGTCGATCTTGCTCATCGCGGCCTCGTGCAGTCTCTTGATGTCGATGATACGCGCGTGCAATTCCAGGGCACGCTGCTTTTCGCCGGACGCATCGAGAATGTCGAAGTTGTCGCCTCGAATGTGGTTCTGCACCAGCACATAGTTGAGTCGCGAGCCAAAACGGTCCAGCAGCTTCTTCAGCAGGTCGACCGAGTCGCGACCCGAATCCATCACGTGCCAATAAGTTATGCCCAACCCCATCTCGCTCGACAGTTCCAGCAGCCCGGAGTCATCCATCCACTGCGTCAGCGCATCTTGCGTCTGCGCGGCCAGATCGACCAGGATTCTGCGATCGGGATCGGCGGCGGCCGCTTCGACGATTGCATCGATGCTTTCATACCGATCCACGACAACGGGCGATGCATAGCCGGCATAGAAGCGCATCAGCGCGCCGTGGGATTTGTCGGTATCGAAGCCCAAAAACGGGCGTTCGTGGTCTATCAAGTATTGCGCCAGTATGCGCGCGACCAGCGATTTGCCGACCCCGCCTTTTTCGCCGCCGATGAAATGGATGTGCGCCATGAGTTCTCCCGTTGAGATGGATGGATTAGGGAAATGCGATTGATTCGCTCGTTCCGAGTTACACGAAGAAATCCAGTCTAAGGACGCTTCACTGGATTGCGGCGGCTCTTCGAGCCAGGCAATGATAAGCGACTGCCTGTGGCATCGTGATGACGGCCGCGGCACGTTGAGCCGGGCCATGACAGACATGATTCATGCGGCCTGCCCTTAGCGCCGGCGCAGATCGAGCGTGTGCGGAAATTCGCCTGCCGGTTCTTCCGGCGGCGGCGCCATAGGTCCGGGCGGCGTGCCACCGGGGAAAAAGCGTGCCAACGGGGCAATCCAGGGCGGCGGGGTGAAGCTGCCAGCGGTGTGTCCCCAGTCCTGAAAGCGGGTGTGGCGACGGGACTCCGCCTCCACCGCATTGACCGGGAAGGTCTCGTAGCTGCGCCCGCCAGGGTGGACAACGCGATAGGTGCAACCACCGATGGCCCGACCGTTCCAGGTGTCAATCAAATCGAACACCAGGGGCGAATGTATGCCGATGGTCGGGTGCAAGGCCGATGGTGGCTGCCATGCGCGGTAACGCACGCCGGCTACGGATTCGCCATGCACGCCAGTGGGCGTCAGCGGCACGCGGCGGCCATTGCATGCAAGCACGTAGCGGCTGTCGGTCAGGCCGTTCACTTTCACCTGCAAGCGTTCGACCGAAGAGTCGACGTAACGGGCAGTGCCCAAGCTGGTCGATTCCTCGCCCATCACATGCCAGGGTTCGATTGCGGTGCGCAGTTCAATCGAAATATCGCCAATCTGCAAGGTGCCATAGCGCGGAAAACGGAATTCGAGGAAGGGCTTGAACCAGTCGAGTTGGAAGGGAAAGCCGGCCGCGCCAAGATCGTCGATCACGTCCTTCAGGTCCACCCACAGATAATGCGGCAGCATGTGGCGGTCGTGCAGCAGCGTGCCCCAGCGCACCAAGGGCTTACGATAGGGCTGTTCCCAAAAGCGCGCGATGAGGGCACGCAACAACAGCATTTGCGCCAAACTCATGCGCGCATGCGGTGGCATCTCGAACGCGCGGAACTCAAGCAGGCCGAGCCGCCCCGAGGGCGAGTCGGGGGAATACATCTTGTCAATGCAGAACTCCGAACGGTGGGTGTTACCGGTGAGATCGGTGAACAGGTTGCGCAATAACCTGTCTACCAGCCACGGTTGGGGGGTTTGGCCGGCCGGCATTTGCTGGAAGGCGATTTCAAGTTCATACAGGCGCTCGATACGTCCCTCGTCAACGCGCGGCGCCTGGCTGGTCGGACCGATGAACAGTCCGGAAAACAGGTAAGACAGCGCCGGATGGTGCTGCCAGTAGGTGACCAGGCTGGCCAGCAATTCCGGGCGGCGCAGGAAGGGGCTGTCGGACGGCGTCGCGCCACCAAGAGTGACGTGATTGCCGCCTCCGGTCCCGGCGTGACGGCCATCGAGCATGAATTTTTCCGCGGCCAGACGCGACAGCCGCGCTTCCTCGTACACCATGGTCGTCGTGTCGACCAACTGCTGCCAGTTGTGCGCGGGATGGATGTTGACCTCGATGACGCCAGGGTCGGGAGTAATCGCGAGTTTTTCGATGCGGTTGTCAGACGGCGGCGGATAACCTTCGATTGCGACCGGCAGCTGAAGTTTTGCAGCCGTGGTTTCAATTGCCGCGAGCAGGTTGAGATATTGCTCCAGCGTGTTAACTGGCGGCATGAACACGAACAGGCATCCGCCACGTGCTTCGACGGTGAGCGCGGTGCGCGGCACCTTGACCACGGCCTTATGCGACGTGTGCTGCGGCTGAACCCTGGACGGCGGCGCGGGCGGAGCCAGACTGGAGAAACGCGCGGCGATTTCCCCATGAAAGTCGGGCAAAGGCGGCTGCACGGCAAAGGGATCGACCTCGACCCACGGTTCGCGCTCGTCCTCGACGACCCAGTGCAAGCTGGCCAGGGGCAGGCGCAACCCCATCGGCGAATCGCCGGGCAAGAGATATAACCGGTCGCGCCGGGTTTCCCATGGCGCGCTCATCCAGTCGTGGGTGGTTACGCTCCAGGCCAGCGGAATGAAGTAGCCGACCGGCGTATTGAGCCCGCGTGAAAGCTTGTTGGCCAAGGCCCCGCGCAGGTTGACGCTGTCGAGTTCGGCGTGTCCGGCATCGACGTTGGGCGGCAGTTCCGCTTCCTGCAGCAGAGCGGCCAGCGCGTCTTCATAGGCGGGTTGCGCGTAGCGCGGGGCCAAGCCCAAGTGCAGGGCCAGGGTCTCGGCAAAGCGCTGGGAATCGATTTGGGTGTGGCCATAGTCGCGGTTGGCTTCGGCAAGCAGGAGCGGGTCTTTCCACACCGGCACCCCGTCGCGCCGCCAGTAGACGCCCAGCGCCCAACGCGGAAGGGGCTCACCCGGATACCATTTGCCCTGTCCGGTATGCAGCAGCGAACCGAGGGCCAGCCTATCCTTCAGCCGCCGCACCAGCACCTCAGCGCGCTCCCTTTTGTGGCTTCCGAGCGCCGCAGTGTTCCATTCTGGTGCTTCCATGTCGTCGATCGAGACAAAGGTCGGCTCGCCGCCGTGAGTAAGACGCACATCCTGTTGCAGGAGTTTCTCGTCGACCAGGTGGCCCAGCGCCTGGATTGCTGCCCATTCTGCCTCCGAATATGGCAACGTCACGCGTGGGTCTTCGCGGAAGCGCGTCACCGTATTGGAAAACTCAAACTCGACTTCGCATTTGTCGGTAAAGCCCTCGATCGGGGCGGCTGAAGACGGCTGCGGCGTCGCCGCCAGGGGAATATGTCCCTCGCCTGCGAACAGTCCAGAGGTCGGGTCAAGCCCGATCCAGCCGGCGCCCGGTAGATAGACTTCAGCCCAGGCGTGAAGATCGGTGAAATCCTTCTCCGGTCCGGACGGACCGTCGAGCGATTTCTCGTCTGCAGTCAACTGGACCAGATAGCCAGACACAAAGCGCGCGGCCAGTCCCAGGTTACGGAGGATCTGGACCAGCAACCAGGCTGTGTCCCGGCAAGAGCCCAGCGCTTTTTGCAGTGTTTCCTCTGGCGTTTGCACGCCGGTTTCCATGCGCACCGTATAGGCGATGTCTTTTTGCAGGCGCTGGTTGAGGGCGACCAGAAAATCGTTGCTTTGCATCCGTTCCCGCGGCACCTCGGCCAGCCAAGCCTGCAACAACGGCCCCGGCGGATCAACCTCCAGATTGGGAGTGAGCTCTCGTTTCAGCGCAGCACCATATTTGAATGGCCAGTGTTCGGCGTACTGCTCAACGAAGTAATCGAAGGGATTGATCACCGTCATGTCGGCGATCACCTCGACGTCGACCAGGAACTCGCGCGTTGTCTCCGGAAACACCAGGCGCGCCAGGTAGTTGCCGAACGGATCCTGCTGCCAGTTGATGAAATGCTTTTCCGGCTTGATTTTCAGCGTGTAGGCGAGAATGGGGGTGCGCGAATGCGGGGCCGGGCGCAAACGCACCACGTGGGGGCTCAGCGTGACGTGGCGGTCGAATTTGTAGCGGGTGGTATGACGGATTGCAACGTGGATGGACATGTCTCGCTATCTGGGAAACCTACCCTGTTACCAGAGCAAGCATGATGCCAGCTGTGAGAGCCGGACAATTGAATGGGCGCGGCAAACTTGCAACGCAAAATGTCAGTTCGTGGGAGGCGTCCGAAACGGATATACGTGGCTATCGCCCTCGGCCTCTTCTTCAAGCTCCCAGGGAAACGGCGGCAAATTGCTCAGGGCCAGCAGCAGGCCTTCATTCCATCGGTCAGCGACTTCCCGTGCGTACGCGTCGTCCTCGTTCAGCTTGAGCTTGCGCCCATCAGCCAGGGAATCTCGGTCATAGATCAGCATTTCGACTGGCGGCCCCACGGTGATGTTGCTGCGAATAGTCGAGTTCATCGACACCAGGGCGCACCGCGCGGCACGTTCAAGGGTCGTGTCGGGGTGTATGACCCGATCCAGGATCGGCTTACCATACTTGGTCTCGCCGATCTGCAGGAACGGGTGCTCGCTGGATTCATGAATGTAGTTGCCTTGAGGATAGATCATGAAGATCTCCGGCGGTGTATTGCCGATCTGGCCTCCAAAAATGAAGGTCGCGTCGAAGTTGGTGCCCGCCGCATCCCGGCTCGCCTGCTGCTGCTGAACCTGCGCGTTGATCAGGCCGACATAATCGGCTGCTTCGCGCATGGTCGCGACGCTCAGCAGATTCGGAATAAGGCCATCCTTGGAATCGCTGTTGAGTTTCTTCACGACAGCCTGGGTGGTCGCGAGGTTCCCGGCCGAAAGCAGGGTAAACGTGCGTTCTCCGGGCCAGGTGCAAGTATGCATCTTGGAATAGGTGCTGACGTTGTCCATGCCCGCGTTGGTGCGGGAATCGGAGCAGAACACCAATCCCTGATCAACTTTTATGGCGAGGCAATAGGTCATCGTTCTATCTCAGCGGAGCTTACAGCTAAGACTTTACCCCAACTTCGCCGGGTCACGAAGAATTAGCTGACACATGGCCCATGTTGATGCTCCGCACGCAAGTATCCGTGCTCCAATTCCGTGCGCAGGGAGTGCCAATAGACACTAATCTCCCCGAGCCACGCCCTCGCGCCGTGGATCGGCCCCTCCCAGCCAGCCGCCGGGCACCCGCATGATGCCTTGCAGGCCCGAAGTCTGCGGCATCAATTTTATGTCGTGGCCGCGCGCCCGCAGGGCTGATACCAGAGCCTCCGACACCCTGCCCTGCTCCAGTTCCGTCGGTCCATTGCGGCTGCCAAAGTTGGGCAAGGCGATGGCGTCCTGGATATTCAGTCTCCAATCCAGTGTGCCAAGCAATACCTTGCCTACATAGTTGATGATGGCCGAGCCACCGGGCGAACCCAGGCTCATGATGAGTTGACCGCGATTGTCCAACACCAGCAAGGGCGACATGGAGGACCGCGGCCGCTTCCCTGGTTGCACGCGATTGGCTACTGGATGCCCTTCCCTATCCACCGAGGCAAAGGAAAAATCAGTCAGCTGATTGTTGAGCAGGAAGCCCCGCACCATCTGTCGCGAGCCAAACGCGTCCTCGATGGTGGTGGTCATGGAAACGGCGTGGCCGTCGCCGTCCACGATGGAAATCTGCGAAGTCGACGGCAGCTCGGGGCTGCGGTCGGGGCCGCGCGAATCCGTGGCGCCCGGTGGGTGTCCGGGCTCGGCAAGCCCCATTGACCACTCGCCAATCAAGCCGGCGCGCCGCTTCAGATAATCCGGATCCAGCAGGCCGACGACCGGAACCGCCACAAACGCGTCATCCGCCGCGTAGTAGGCCCGGTCCGCATAGGCCAGCCGGGCGGCCTCGCAATACAGATGCACCGCCTCTGCCGACAGCTTCCAGCTGCCATCCGCGTTGCGGGTAGGTTTGTCTGCCGCAATGGACGTGTGCCCAAGCATACCGAAGATTTCACCCAGGGCCAGGGTACCGGAAGACGGCAGCGGCGGGCCGCACACTTGGGCCTGGCGATAATCGAAGCACAAGGCGGGCCGTTCCCTGGCCTGATAACCGGCCATGTCCTGTTCCGACAATAGTCCCGGATTGCCGGGGTGGCCATGCACCTTGGCCACAATGTCACGGGCAATGGGTCCGGTATAGAAAGCACTTGCGCCCTGCTTGGCAAGCTTGCGAAACGCCTCTGCAAGTTCGGGATTCTTCAGCAAGGCACCCGCGGACTTGGGGCTGCCGTCTGCGTTGTAGAAATAGGCCTTGGCGCTCGGGTCCCGGCTCAGATAGCGATCGGCCTTGATCAGCGCGGCCAGCCTCGGGCTGATGGCAAAGCCCTGATCTGCCAGGCGGATAGCCGGTTCGAACAGAGCTGCCCAGGGCAACTTGCCGTAGCGACGATGTGCCATTTCCAGCATGCGCAGCACACCGGGCACCCCCACCGAGCGTCCGCCTACCACTGCGGCATAAAAGGGCATGGGCTGACCGTCCTGCTGAAACAGCGTCTCGGTGGCAGCAGCCGGGGCGGTCTCCCGTCCGTCGAAGGACTCCATCCTCTCACCGTCCCAGTGCACGAGGAAGGCCCCGCCGCCGATCCCTGAGGACTGGGGTTCTACCAGGTTCAGCACCATTTGCACCGCGATCGCCGCGTCCATTGCCGAACCCCCGGCCTTGAGGATCTGGTAGCCCGCATCGACTGCCAGTGGATTGGCCGCCGCAACCATCCAGTGCCGGGCGTGCCACCCAGGCTTGTCGGTCCAGCCCGAGTCGAGCTCCGGAGCGGTCGATGAGGCAACCGGCAACCCGTCGCCCGAACGCCGCTCAACCAACGAACTGGCACAGTCTGACAAGGCCAGCGCCATTGTGGTCAAGGCCAGATAAAGCGACAGGGTGCGACGGCGATTCATGTCGATAGTTTGGCGCAATTTCGTATAACGCCAAGTCACTAATTTGTAACCCTCCGCAACTGACACACCAGAGCCCGTCAACGACGCACCCCCGCTAAGCATTCTTGCCACGCGGATGTCAGCGGCCTCCAGGTTTGCGCAGTACCTGTCTTGTGATCCGACCTGCCTGCGCTTATGCCCCGTTTCTCAGGCCACTGTTCCACATGAAGGCGATCTATGAAAAAGCTGTTCATTTTCATTACCCCATTTGTGCAGGAAGAATGGCCAGTTGGCAGGCCTCTCATTTAAGCTTGCTTCAATTTCTCCTGACCGCGTTGAGGTGGAAGGCGATGTACTCCCTGATTTGGCCTGATGCAATTTGATGTCATCGTCCTTGGCGCCGGCGCGGCCGGCTTGATGTGCGCTGCCCAGGCAGGCCAACGAGGTCGCCACGTACTCTTGATAGACCACGCGGAAAAAATCGGCGAACGCATCCGCATCTCCGGCGGCGGGCGCTGCAATTTCACCAACCGTAATGCAGGCCCGGAAAATTTTCTCTCGCAGAACCTCCATTTCTGCCGTTCCGCCCTGGCGCAATACGGTCCGCAGGACTTCATCAAACTGGTGGAAAGCTACGGCATCCCCTACCACGAGAAAACCCTGGGCCAGCTGTTCTGCGATGAAAGCGCGCAGGACATCACCAGCATGTTAAGAAGCGAGTGCGACAAGGGCGCGGTGAAATGGGCGCAGCCGTGCACAGTAGAGAAGATCAAGCGTTCGTCCGGAAGCCAGCGCCGCTTCACGCTGTTGACCAGCGAGGGCCTATTCCACTGCGCCGCCCTCGTCATTGCCACCGGTGGACTCGCCGCGCCAGCGCTGGGTGCAAGCCCATTCGGCTATCGGCTGGCGGAGCAGTTCGGCGTGCCCATCGTCTCGCCCAAGCCAGCCCTGGTGCCCCTTTCGCTCGCGCCCGAAGACCTGCAAACCTTCAAGCCCCTGGCCGGCCTTTCCTTCTACACCGTTGCCGGATGCACTGGTCAATCCGCAGAATTTCGCGAACGGGCACTCCTCACCCACCGTGGCCTGTCCGGCCCGGCGATCCTGCAGATATCGAGCTATTGGCAGGCGCAGGAATACGGTCGCGGCAAGAAGCAACCGATCAGTTTGAATTTGCTGCCCGATGACCATGTCGCCACCTGGCTGGGGCAGCATCGACATTCGCGCACATTGGTAGCCAATCTTCTGGCTGAAAAGCTGCCGCGCCGCTTTGCCCAGGAATGGTGTGACCTCCAAGGCTGCAACCGGCCTCTGGCAGAGCTTTCCAACAAGGCCGTCGACTTGCTCATCGCTCGGTTGAATAACTGGGAGCTGATGCCCTCCGGCACCTTGGGCTACGGCAAGGCCGAAGTGACATTGGGCGGCGTGGACACCCGCGCCCTCTCCTCCAGGACAATGGAGGCAACTAGCCTACCCGGCCTCTACTTCATCGGTGAAGTGGTCGACGTAACCGGCTGGCTGGGCGGTTACAATTTCCAGTGGGCGTGGTCCTCGGGGTGGGTGGCAGGGCAATATGCCTGAGTCAGGTGGCCCCGGGTTGCCGATCGCATCGCAAGGCTGGCAATTGGTTCACTCCTTGCTCCGCTGCGCGCGAATGATCTTCCCCGTGGCTGGGTCCAGGAGGAGTCGGCGCGGATGCAAGCGCCGAAAATCAAATAGCGCGTCCAGCGGACCTGCCATGAAATCCAGCGACCCGCCGCCGATGCGGCCAAGATGCCAGTTGTCCTCTATGAAGCGAAGGATCGAACTCTGATCGGTGATGCCGTGATCGACAAAGTTGATCTTCGCCCACGGCGAGATTACCAGCAGGGGCAGGCGCGGACCGTAACCACAGCGGCTCGAGGCTGTTCCCGGCTCGGCCGTGCCACAAGCCCCCGGCGCACTCAAGGCGTCGGCGGCGCTCGCCGACCGGTTTACGATGGGCGGCATCACGTGGTCATACCAGCCATCCGAGTCGTCGTAGGCGATGATGACCGCGGTATCCTTCCACTCGGGCCGGGCTTGCAGGTGGTTGAGTGCATTCACCAAAAAGGCCTGCTCGACGAGCGGATCCGAATAGCCGGCATGTCCATCCTGATAGCCTGGCGCCTTGAGAAAGCTGACCGCAGGCAGGTTGTCGGCCTGGGCTGCATCCCAGAAGTCGCTCAGATCATACTGGTGATTGGCCCGGTCCTCGTTATGCCCGATCACCTTGGCGGAGAGCGGCGGCAGGTGGTGCGGATTCGAAGTTGACTTGTAGTACTGAAACGGCTGGTGATGGGGAATGTAGTCGTCCTTGGGCAATCCGTTGCTGCCGGTGTGGCTTGCCCTGCACTGCGCCTTCGTACCGGGCTTGTTCGGGTCGTAGGCCACCGTCGGTTTGAAGCCGCCCTGGAAAAATCCCCAGCTGATTCCTTGCGCCGTCAGCAGGTCGCCGACGTTGCGCCCCGACATGCCAAGGCTATCGCGCGTGGTGCAATCGTCGTAGGCCGGCTGTGCATCGCCGATCACCGTGTAGCTGTTGGTCGCGGCGTCGAACACAACCTCCTTGGTCTTGACATCGATCGCGCCGCTCGTGTTGGCGGAAATCAGATTTAGCGCGCCCGGAGTCGAGGGTCCGAAGCCCGTGCCGAAGCTGTTGTCGCTCATGGAAAAGTGCTGCGCGAGGTTCCACAGCGCGGTGACCGTATTGCCGTCGTAGTAGCCCATAACGTCCTTCCTGTCGCAGACCGTATGGCCGCTTGGGTCCGAACCGTTTCCCAGGGTCTCGACGAACTTGTCCATGAGTCCGTGATCCATGGCCTGCTGTTCGGCGGTGTACTCGTGGTCCTGGTCACAGGTGGCCGCGCGCGAACGTGGCAGCCGGAACGGGGCCGTTGAATTGGGATTGTGCTCGAGCAATGCCTGGCTCAGGCCATTCACCGTCGGCGTGTTCGGACTGGCTTGAAAGGCCGGCTCGCCGGCCGGATTGGCCGCCTTCGGATAGGTCGCAAAATAATGATCAAAGGAGACGTTCTCCTGATAGATCACGACCAGATGCTTGATCGGGGTGGCCGTCGGAAGATCTGCAGCGCGTGCATGGCTCGACGAAAGCATTGCCAGTGCTGTGGCCGCGGCGGCGGCAGCGATTAACCGTAAACTTGGCTGCATCATGGTCTCGCTCCTTCTTGGGTCTGGGACGCGCCTACAGGCGGTCTGGGCAATGGCAAAGCGCCGAGGAAGACCCTAATCCTTGAGCGTGACATGAATTTGACACAGCGAAAGGCCGAGGTCGGGACCAGCCCGAAGTTCAATCCCACACCGAGCCGAAGGCTGCCAATGGTGCCTCAAGCACCGTGAGGCCATCCTGGAATCGGCTGGTGTCGCTCCTGCGGCATCTGGAAGTTCGGCGCCCGGTCATTAGGCTTGGTTGCAGTCACCGAACACGGTCACGGTTTGAATCATGTCATCACTGGATGCTGGCCGTCACTCCCGACATCGGCACGCCGTTGACGTCATAGGCCTTGAGGCTCGACTGGGCGAGGTCCAAGATTCCCCCAGCAACATAGAACTTGAAATCGAGCATTTGCTTCAGTGTCATGCCCCGGGTTGGCGTGAGAATTACCGTGAGGTTGGTGCCATCATCATTCCAAATCACGTTCTTGATATCCCCACGGGGGTTAATCACCCAGGTCTCGCCTACATTGGGTCTGTGGGTAAATTGCATCTGAATGGAATGGGGGATGACGTAGTTTCCATTGGCGTCTTGCTCGCTGCCGAAAACTACCGTGTAGTGGTCCGCCCGCTCCAACGAGCCCAGCAGCGTTGGCCAGGTCGGAAAGATCGACAGCGTGCCGCCCCAGGGTGCGTAGACGGTGAAAGGATTTGGCGTGCCGGTCCCGGGCACAATGGTAATGGAGGACGATGGGATTGTCGCCCCGCCGCTGTCAGCAATCGCGATGGTTGCGGTGCCGGCCGCGAGCGTTGCAGGTAGATCCAGCAGCATCGTGGTCTGCCACCAATCGTTGTCATGCTCTCCAGTGGAATCACTGGTAACGGAACCATTGATCAGGTTTCCCGTGTTGGTCGCGTTATATCCGAGATCCTGCTTGGTCATGGTGCCAACAACGGCGCGGGAAGCAGGGTCAGGATACATGTTTACAATGCCGCGGACATGGGAATCATTTGGATCGTAGGTGGTGACCGCACCGTCCGCATCGGTGATTGTCACCGTGACGTTCTCGCGCGCCAGGTTCTTCTGCCAGCCGATGGCCAGGGCAACGGTGTCACCCGGCCGAGCTGCCGGGGTGAAGGTCTGCACGCCGACGCAGGCGGTGAGCGACAACACAGCGGGGAGAACAGTGAGGATCCATCGTATTGGTTTTAGGTTCATCTTTACCAACTCCTAAAAGGTTTCCAATCCCATGGCCTTGCGGCGGATGTGTTCCAGGTCCGAGGCATCAATGACGCCATCTGCGTTGATATCGCCATGGGTCATTTGTGACGATGTTGGCACAATGAGACCCAATGCAATGCGTTCGGCCAAGGCCACATCGGCCACGTCGACCATCCCGTCGTCATTGATGTCGCCGTCATGTACTGATTTGACTGTAAGGTTAAATTCGGTCGAGCTGCTGCTCCCGGCGTCATCGGAGTCACCGGAATAGACGGCGCTGATCGCATCGGTGCCCACAACCGTCAAACCGTTTGTCGTGAGGGTCGCGACGCCGTTGATCAATTGCACTGGCGAACCGAAGTTCACGCCGTTCACCTGCAGCTGCACCGTCCCGGTCGGCGAATTTCCCGTCACAGTCGCGGTAAAGGTGACGGACTGGCCCTGAACTATCGTGGCCGGGGACGCGCTGACGGCCACCGAACTTCTGGTAAGCAGGGCGGTCGCAGCCACGTCGAAGCTGCCGAACCCGGTCGTATAGTCCCAGCCCGGCGCTGCGCTGTACCCGCTGTTGGACCCTGATGTCACGTCGTGGAATGCGGGCGTATCTTGTGCCCCGTGGGCGTAGATCCAGGTAGCCGGAAAGCCGAGCCTGGCGTTGTTTGCGGACTGAATGCGCGCCCAGCTGCCGACGAAAAGCGGCGACGCCAGGCTGGTGCCGCCCCACTGCTGAGATTGGCCATTGACAATGATGATCGCGCCGGAATTAGGGTCAGCGTCGAACGCGATATCGGGAACGCCTCGATATAGCCCCGTAATCACGCCGTTCTGCCAGCTTGGTTTGGCTTCAATCAAGCTCGGACTGCCTCCGGTGCCGCTCCAGACAATCTCGCCTGCGTAGTTGCCGTTGCTGTCGGTGGACAGTGTGGTCCCGCCCACCGCGATCGCATAGGGCGAACTCGAGGGATAAGAGGCGCCTGCCGAAGATCCCGGCGGACTGCCGCACTCACTCGATCCGGAATCGCCGCTGCTGACCGAAAACGTCTGCCCCTGCGCGACGGCCAGTTGGAGGATCTGGTCATCTGACGCCAGGGACCCATCGGCTTGCGCGTCGGTCTCGCATACACCGAGCGAAACGTTAATCACAGCGGCAATATTGTCGGAGACCGCCTTGTTCATGGCCTTCGTGATGTTGACATCCGAAAATGAATGCGCCGCATAGAAAAGCATTTGCGCCACCTGCCCCCCGGCCATCGCCTGGATGTCCTGGCTGTCGATATCCCATTCCACCGTGCCGCTGGTGTCCTTGCTTGCCGTGCCAACCTGAACCACCGTGGGGTTGATGGTCGGTAAGCCATTTTGACTCTCAAACTGATGCAGATCCGCGATTGTTTGTGTCATGCTGCCTACCGTAATAATGCCAACCTTCGTTGTTGAGGCTGTCGGCAGGCTGGCTGCGTTGTATGCGGTTGGAAACATGACGGGGTTGAAACCGTGCACGCTGGCACTCGCAAGCACCCTGTCCGATGGCCGGTTCATGGTGTGCATCTGATCCAGCGTCTGCAATCCGAGTACCGAAAGTATCGTAGCGCTCAACTCGGACGGCACTTGAACATCGGTGAGGTTCGCAATGCCCTCACGTCCGTTGCGGGCGAAGCGTCCCAACTCGGTGTGAAATGCCTTGCGTATCGCTCGTGCCGTTCCGGTTGCCGTTACCAACAGCCGATTGGGCGCAATGCCAACATTGGTGAATCCAGACTGGGTGAGATATTCAGCGACTGCATTCGCGCTGTCCTGAAGAGGCGCGTAATCAGCCAGAATTTGTTCACGGCTCATCCACCGCCTGAATTCAGGATTGCCGGGCTGGGTAAGCGCATGAACATGGTAGTCCAGCATGCCACGGTTGCGCAGTTTGAGGACGACCGCCACATCAATTGTTTCACTTCCAGGAAGATATTCGCGGAAAATCGCATTCTTCGTCGGGTGTGCACGTGTGCTGATGCTCGCCCAAGGTTCATGGGCATGGACGGCCTGTGCCTGGCAAAGCGCGGCTCCAGCGATTGCAAGAGTCAAACCGAGCCGCAGATAGCGCAAGTCAAAAGAACGGCCAATGTGCATAATAACGGGGCTCTTCGGTGTGACCCTGCTGAGATCCTATGTCAAGGCGGGAAGGCCAGGCAAGGGAAGCCAATGAGCGGATCAAGGCAAGGTCTGCCGGCAGGCAGCGACTGACGAGTTTCTGGTTCATTGGAGCCGTTTCCACAT
The DNA here is from genome assembly GCA_963782495.1 of uncultured beta proteobacterium. GTDB lineage: Bacteria > Pseudomonadota > Gammaproteobacteria > Burkholderiales > Thiobacillaceae > DASQBT01. The sequence continues at coordinate 56,864 of CAWAJU010000012.1, forward strand.
CTAATGATTATTGACCCAGCCGGCTCCAGGGCCAGCGCTGCACCTGTTCGCCTGTCAGTGCAAAGCCCTGATGGTTCATTGCACTCCTTCCAATTGTATAAACCCTCCGCGATTTTGGGAGGCAATCAGACACCAAATGTGGCTCCAGGTCCTGGTGATTCCTTTGGCGGTCCATTCATGGCCAGGCAGCGCGAATTCGCGCAAATCATGCTGCCTAACCGTTGCTGGACCGTTTGCGAACTTGGGCGATTTCCCTTGGCACCCGGTAGTCACCGTATTCGATGGCCAATGGAAATGGCTCATATGACACGTTTAACGGCACATTACTTTAAACTCCACCTGTCCCAGCTCATTCCTGCTCCCACATGAAAATAGTGGCCACCCGCAGCAACACTCTGGATTGGCTGATGCAGGTGACCTACACCACCTTTCGCCTGTTCCAGAAGAACGGCCTGCAAAACCAGGCAGCGGCGACGGCCTTTTACTTTCTGCTTTCCACCACCCCCCTGCTCTTGTTGCTTTCCTATGCCTTGCAGGGACTGACCCACTTGGCGGAAACCTTTGCACCCGCCACCATGCTGCTGGCGGCGCTTTATGACCAACTGCATCTGGATGTGCTCACTTCCATGGGTTTCATCCCGCAACGCGCCATGCTGGGGGCGGGCGGCGTGGGTCTGTTGACCCTGCTGCTTTCGTCGCGCGGACTGGTGGGCGCAATTCAGGGCGCGTTCAACGTGATCTTTCCGGACCAGATAAAACGCGGATTTGTCATCCGCTGGACGCTGCCCCTCGTCATCATTCCCGTCGCCTTCCTGCTGATGGGACTGGCTGCCGTGGCCCAGGTTGCGCTGAATTTTTTTGCCAGTGTGGACGTGATCGGCAGCGGCCAGGCCTGGCTGCTCAGGGCGCTGAATTTTACCTTCAGCCTGCTGATCGCATGGACGCTGATCTTCTTTGCCTACTGGCAGATGCCACGCCCTCGGCCGCCGGCACGGACCTCCGCGCTTGTCGCGCTCCTGTCTGCTACCTCGCTGTTTGTTCTGTTTGGCAGCTTTAGCCACTTCTTCAAGCTGGAGCATTACAAGTCCATGTATGGCGCTCTGGGCGGCGTGGTGTTCATTCTGATCTGCGCCTACTTTGCCTGCCTGCTATTTTTCATTTGGGCGCAGTTGCTGTTTGCCTTGACCAAGGCGGACGTCTCTGCGCTGGAGAAACTTTTCGTTGGCCAAACGCATAGCCCCGATAGCAAGGTGGAGGCTTTTGTCTTCAGGCGCAGCAACCGCCTGCTGGACAAATACGGCCAGAGCTTCAAGGCCGGCGAGGCCCTCATCCACGAAGGCGAGCAGACGAAAACCTCATTCCTTCTTTTTGCTGGCCGAGTCGTCATCTACAAGGAACTGCCCGGCGAGCGGAAGAAACTGGGCGAACTGAAGGAAGGCGAACTGTTCGGCGAGATGGCCTATCTGCTGAATGAGGCGCGCACCGCGACCGTGTTAGCGGAAACCGACGTCACCGCGCTGGTCCTGCAGCCCGAATTGCTCGAAGAACTGATGCGCTACTCGGCACCCCTGTCGCGCCATATCATCGACACGCTGTGCCAGCGCCTGGAGCGGATGAACCAGACGATGAAGGCGAAGCACTAATCACCCCCGCTCCTTGCCCCTGCTCCTCCAGGCGGGGCGAGGCGTTTATCAGGCGATGCTGCGCTCGCGCACGCCGCTTGACCACCAGATGCGGCACGCACCTTCGTCCGACACCATGCAAGGGCCGACCGGACTGCGCGGAGTACACGCCTTGCCGTAGATGCGACACTGGTTGGGGTAGATCTTCCCCAACACCACCTGGGCGCAGTCGCAGCCGGGCGGCATCTGCCCGGCGCGGCGACGGGCCGCATCCTGATGGTCGGGAAATCGGATCCGCGCATCGTGTGCGGCCAGGTCCGGCTTGAGGGCAAACCCCGACTGCGCGATGACCCCGATGCCACGCCAGTTGGCGTCGACCACATCCAGGGTCTCTCCCAGAAAGCGCCTTGCGGTGGGGTTGCCGCCCGGGTGCGCCACTTCCGGATAACAGTTGTCGAGAAATACCTCGCCACTCTGCAGCTGACGCAACACCGAATAAAACGCAGCCAGGAGCGACTCGGTGGTGAAGCCCGCCACTGCTGCGGGCAGCTTGTGTTTCTCAACCACGAACTGCCATTCTTCCGGCCCCATCACGGTCGCCACATGGCCGGGCGCGACCAGGGCATCGAAACCGGGCGTGTCCGAGTCGAGCAGCAGGGCAACTGCCGGCCAGGTGAGCCGGCCCGACAGCAGGATGAACAGGTTGTCCGGCAGTCCCGCTTCCGCCAGCATGGCCGCGACCGGCGCGGTGGTAGTTTCGAATCCGGCTGCGAAAAACACCACTGGTTGTTGCGGGTTGGCAAAGGCAATCTGCTTGGCTTCCTGAGGCGTGGCGATGGGGCGCACGTCTGCACCCGCCGCCTGTGCTTCAACCAGGGAGCGCACCTCGCCCTTGGGCACATTGACCGGTACCCGCAACATGTCGCCAAACGCAACCAGTATCACCTTGTCCCGCAAGGCAAGCTGAATCGCTTGGTAGATGTCCTCTTCCGGACACACGCACACCGGGCAGCCCGGGCCTGGAATCAACTCGACATTTTCCGGCAGCACCCCGCGCAGCCCCGCCTGGCTGATGGAACGCTCATGGCCACCGCAGACATTCATGATGCGGATCGGCCGGTCGAACTTAAGGCCGCGGATCTTTTCCAGCCAGCTTTGGGCTTCAGTCACGGTGTCGTTGCCATCGCCCGCCCATGCAATTGGGCGCCATCAGGCTGTATGTTTGGGCGGCGCGATTCTCCGGCCGCAAGCCGTTGGCGCTGGGCGTTCAATTGATCGCGCAGCCAGTTGAACCACGCTGCCATGCCCTCGCCGCTGCGGGCTGACAGTTCAATAATGGGGGCAGGGTTGGCCAAGTTGCGCAAATAGGATTCAGCACGCGCGGGCGCGAAATCATCCAGGTAAGGCAGCAGATCGGTCTTGGTGATCAGCATCGCGTCTGCGCCGCGGAACATGACAGGATACTTGGCCGGCTTGTCGTCGCCTTCGGTGACGGACAGCAGCGTCACGTTAAGGTGCTGGCCCAGATCGAAGGAAGCGGGACACACCAGGTTGCCCACGTTTTCGACGAACAGGATATCGAGGTCGCTCAGGTCCAGATGATGCAGGGCCTCATGCACCAGATGCGCGTCCAGATGGCAGGCCGTGCCGGTCACGATCTGATGTGCCTGCACGCCTTGCGCGCGGATGCGCTGGGCATCGTTTTCCGTTTCAAGATCGCCTTCGATGACTGCGATGTTCAATTCGTGTTTGAGTGCAGCAATCGTGGCTTCGAGCAAGGCAGTCTTGCCCGATCCCGGTGACGACATGAGGTTGACCGCAAGCATGCGGCGTGAATCGAAATGGGCACGGTTGTGGGCAGCCTGATCATCGTTTCGCTTGAGCAGACCTTGCAACACTGAAACGGCAGTCGCGCCCTTTTCCACCGGCTTATAGGCGAACTCCCGGTTGCCCGGGGTGATGTTGCAGCCGCAAGTGTCACACATCATGGATCTCCATCGATCTATTGCTCGCTCAACTCGGCAAGTTGAAGTTCCACGCTTTCCAGAATCAGTTCGTCGCCAGCAATGAGTTGGGTATGCCAGTCGCCGCACGACCCGCACAGCAATCGGTTGGCAAGGGCATCGGTTTCCGCCCCGCAAGTTTGACAGCGTACCCGGATGGGTGCATCGGTGATGTTGAGTTCGGCGCCTTCCGCACGAGTCCCGGCCGCCGCAAGAGGAAAGGCATTTGCCAGCAAGTCCGCCACCACCCCGGACAAGGGACCGACTCTTAGTGTGAGACGCAACGCGGACACACCGCCTTGTTGCCGCACGATGTCGCTTACCTGATCCACCAGCGCCTGACAAACTGCAAGCTCATGCATGTCACAGCCTCAAGGAGCGGCACAGCCCAACTCGCCTGTCGCCTCTAGGATCTCGTCAAACAGCTCCCAGGTGCTGCGCGCATCCGCTTCAGTCACTTTCTGTATGGCATAGCCAACATGAACCATGACATAGTCTCCAAGCTGCGGCAATTCGTTCTGCAGCATGAACAGGGACACGTCGCGCCACACCCCCTTGGCCTGACAGCGGGCGGTATATCCCTCGATGGATTCGATGCGCATTGGAATGGCTAGACACATGACGCTAGTCTAGAGCATGACTATACTTGCCGATAGTGGATTCACGAATTTCTTATCGCGCCTGCGAACCCATCAACAGAATCCCGAACTTATTCATGAACTCTTGACCCGCGTCATGGATCTTGAGTCCTGTCATTGTCCCTTAGCCATGAGCTTGTTATGGTTTACCCGATGAAAACGCTGGTTCTTGGCATAGGCAACACCCTGCTTAGCGATGAAGGCGTAGGTATACATGTCGCACATTTTCTGCAGTCGCTTATGCGCTCGAACGATGAAGTCGAGATCCTCGATGGGGGCAGCTTGAGCTTTCCCCTGGCAGGACCGATCGAGGGAGCAGAGGCACTGATTGTGGTGGATGCCGCGCAGCTGAAGTCTGCGCCGGGCACGCTGCAAGTGTTTGAGGGCGATGCCATGGATGCATTCCTGTTGGGTAATCGAAAATCCAGCGTCCATGAAGTGGGTCTGACGGATTTGATGTCGATCGCCCGCCTCTCCGGCTCCTGGCCGGAAAGACGAGCCCTGGTTGCCATTCAGCCGGAAAGGGTTGATTGGGGAGACTGCCCCACTGCGCGGGTGGCCGCCGCCATTCCTCTAGCCTGCGCAAAGATCCAGTCCCTGATTGAAAGCTGGCGCAATGTGGCTTGAAAACGTCCCCGTAACGGTAGCCGGCGGGGAAGAATTCCTTACCGGAAATGCCGCAGCCGTGTTGCGGGAAGTCGCCAGCCTGCTGAAGCAGCTTGCCCGAAGCGGCGAAGGGGGGTGCATCGATCTGGCCAGCCTGCCGTTTACCTCCGCTGACCGATCCTGGCTTCAGGATAAGCTCGGCAAGGGCGAAGTGGATGTCAGCATTCGCGCCGGCGGCCCTACCACGATCGTTGAAACCGGCACGCCGGGTGTGTGGTGGATTACCCATCGGAACGAACAAGACGCGAAATCCGGCGAGTTCATCGAGGTGACCCTGGTACCGGACTTGATCGCCACCCACCCGGATGATGTCTTATCGGGACTTGAAAGGCTGTTGCAAAAGTCGGATATCGGGAGTGAAGAGCCGCCACGCACGTCTGCAGGAAGCGATATTTTGTCGTAGCCGGCGCCTCTTGACTCACGCAGCCAGTTGTCGCACGTCTGTCATGGTTTGGCGCGATGGTCGGCCGGTGTCATCGGCTGCACAGAGACTGGAGACTTTGTTAGGTGTGGCTTGTTACCGCCGCAATCGCACCGGTCGGCGGACAGCGCCAGGATGCCAAACACCACCTTCCCATCGCTTGATGCCGCCCTTGCGCATGCGCGTGCCGGCATCGAAAGTACACAGGCGCACGCTGGGTGCGGGTCATCATCAGGAGCTCAGTCAGACCCGACGTGGTCCCAAACCCCAACACGCTCGTGACCGGGAAGGTGTGCGCAGGACTCGGCCTGTGCCAGAGTCAGACGCCCGCGCCAGACCATGTCGATTGCGCAAATTTCCCAATTCAGATCGATTCCCGCATGTGGATGACTGGCTCGAGCTTCGGCATCGGTGCACCGTCTCGCTCTTAGATCCAGGTGCCATGAACCACGTTCCACTGAGCCGTTGCATGATCAGTTCGCGTCGGGTAGCATCCATTGCACGGGTGTCGCTGTGTTGGTGTTGAGCGTCGCGTCATGCGTGAAATGGCCACTTGCTGCTCTCGCACCCGACGCGAATAGAGTCGGCCACGCAGTGGGTGTTTTGTGACACGCCCGTTGGCAGATTCATACAAGAGCCGGAGGATTTGTAGACGTGACTGGACCCGCCGCCGATCCGGTCATGTATCGTGAGGCGGCAAGGCAGGTAATGGCAGTTGCCGTGTTTAACCTACTCTGAAAGGAGCAATTATGCAGACGACCGAGATCACCGAGGATATGATCTTTCAATGCTTCGCGGCCGCACAGGAAATGGACGACTGCGGCAAAACCGCCGAATCGTTCGTGGATGTCGAAGAATATGAAAACCAGATCATGTATCCGGAGTTTGCCCGCTGGGCCGAGAAGGCAGGTTATCCCGAACTGGCGAAGCTTTTCCGCCGCGTCGCCGGCGAGGAGAAGCTGCACGCCGTCTGGATGCGCCAGCTACACGACAACATGGGGGTACCGTCGCGTGGTGAAGATACGCAGCGTGCCATTGACGCACTCCAGATGATCCAGGCCAATTGCGATTCGCTCATCGGGCTCAACCCGAATGGCGTGGTGGAAAAAGCCCTGAACGTCGCGCTCCGCGTTGAAGAGCGCGAGGCGCTCTCGATTTACCCCAAGTTCCGCGACCGTGCGCTGGCCGAGGGCAATGACGAGGAAGCTGAGATCTATCAACGCGTGGTGGATTCCGAAGCGCAGCACGCCGCGTGGTTCAAGGCTGCGCTGGCACAGCTCCCCCATGACTATCATGCCACCGCATAAGTGTTGTTGCAGGTGCGGTTGAGCCGCGCGCGGGCCGGTTGGCGGGCGCTCAATCCCGCCATCTGCCTCGTCTCGATTCTATCTGGTCCCGATGTGTGCCAGTTGTCCCGATCGAACTGCGGCGCCAGGCACGCGACGTGGGCTGCCACGCTATGATGTCAGCGACTGCCAACTAGCGCCGATTCAGAAAGCTGGGATTCCTGGGTCGGCTCAGACCACGAGACTCCGTCCAGTGGCCACGGCTGGATCAGTCTTCTCTTCGGTTGCTTTCCGGGTCTGGAGCTGCTGTTGCAAACAGCACAAGGCTGGGTGCTCGCCGTCGCGCCGCTGTCCTCGCACCGGCCACTGCAAATCGAGTCCGCCCCGCGGGCGCCTAACCCGAAACTCGTCCGAACACCGACCACGGAAGATATTGCCCTTTCCCTTGCAATGACAACGTTCGGATGGGATCCTGAATTAGCCTTCATTGCGAGCCGCGCCACAAAGCGGCAATTCGCAAATGGGCTACCGATCAATGAACCCTTTGCTGCGCTTCGCTCGTAGCCTCATGGACCGGGCTTTCACCAGGTGTCAACTGGCAGGCTTTTGGAACGACTACTGGCCACGGCAATTCTCATTGCTTCACGGTCAGCCCTGCAGTGTTATTGCGTCCCGGAATGGCGACCGGCGTGGATTGGAGACCCCCGGTTACGCCACGCGTGACCCATGGGTCACGCTGAAAGTGAGTGCACTACGCCCCGCCCTCCTTTAGCGCCAACAAGCCGCACAGCAGTTCGCGCCGCGTAAGCCGCCGATGCAAGCCGCTTCTTGCCAGTTCGGAATCGATCTCGTCGCCCTGCGCTGGGTCCGGTGTGTGCCGGAACAGGCGCTGAAGCACCTCACCTGCCACACGACGCGCTATATCCTGATCGGTGAAACCATTTACCGTCGTGAACAAGGGCAAGCTGAGATGAGGCACAATGCCTTCCGGCATACTCAGCATGCACGGATAATCGCCGGCGGGGAACGCCACCTTGAGCGTCTTTCCCGGCGCCAGTCCGGACCATTCGTCATTCTCGCCCGGCAGCAGTACCAGGTTCATGAACCAGGGCGTGACCAGCACCCCGCACACGCGGCCATCATGCACTTGAAGGCCTACGGCTTCCACCTTGAGCGCCGTGTTGTACATCGGCAGTGAGAGCATGCGTGGCTGGACTATGTCGCGATAAGCGGACACCAATTGGTCCACGACGGGATACATCTAGCTACCCGTCCGCCAGTGGCAGAAATTTATCCTGTTCGGCGTCACACTGCGGACAGCGCCAATGACCAGGTAAGGCCGTGAACGGCGTCCCCGGGGGAATCTGTTCCACCTCGTCGCCAAGTGCCGGATCATACACATACCAACAGATACGGCATTCCAGACGGGTATTGGCGTCGATTCGACTAGACGCCTCCAGCGGCGGGCTCATCCCAGTTCTGTCCAGTATGGTTCAAGCAGTTCATGAAACCGCTTCCGAGAATCGTCCAGGTCCTCCTGGGCAGCGCAGGCAACGGCCGGAATATCGGTGGTCTCCAGGGTATTCAGAATCAGGGTGCCCATGGAGTTGGTAAACCGCACCCACCAAATTCCCGGATATTCCGTGCTGGTAATCTTGCAGTCTCCATAGCCACGCGACAGGGTCTCGACTGGCCCCGTGCCCAGCGTTTCCCCAAGAAAGAGAATATCGCCTTCCGACAGCGGCAGCAGGGTAAGGTTGATCACACGTGCCAGGTCACCTGCCTTCCAGCCTGCGATGTGATCCTGCAGTTCACTCAGAAGCGGCAGGGCATTCATGACACCGTCCGGTGCCGAATCCCGCGGCAGGGCCGATGCCTTCGCCACGTCCGGCGGCCGCCGCGCCAGCACCGGGACGTCGCATACCTCGATGAGGTCACGCGTGATATGGCCCGCAGGGTCAAAATAGAACGTGCGCCAGATACCGGCCAGCACCGATTCCTGCATTCGCGCCTGCACATCCTTATCCTTATACTTCAGACTGACCTCACCCTCCCCAAGAATCTGGTTAACCAGGTCGCGGTTTTCTGAATCCAGGCCCGAGATATCGGCAATCAACGGTTCACCGCCGACACGATATGCAGACAAGGCTCGGCTCAGCCAGTCGCAGACAGCCTTGGCCCCATGCAGATGCAATACCTGCTCCGGGGCCGGTATGTCCGGCGCACGGTAGCTGCTCATTTCCTTGGGCATGGGAATAAACTCAAGATGCGTACCGTCCGCTTCCGGCGGCTGGCTTCCGGGCCCTATGAAAGTCACTGCAATACTGTCATGCATCTTCATTCGCCATTTCCTGTTGCAGAACCGCTCAGCCGCTGACCACCGGAATCTTGAAACCCGGCGGTGATTTGATGTCGGTCTTTAGCAGTTCGCTGATTTCATGCAGATAATCTGTCCAGTTCTGAATACCGGTGATGGCGCCGAGATAACCTCCATCACGCAAGAACACCAGTGCCGGCCAGGCCGCAAATCCATAGCGGTGTTGCAATGCCGTCTCCGCTTCAACCGCTACCACCCCGGGGATCAGTCGGCCCTGGAATGCTTTTGCCAATTCCGGTAGCACCACTGCCACATCAGTGGTTTCGCGATAGCGCTTCGGATCGCCAGCGAAAAACAGCACCGTCATTCCCGGCTGATTGATGAACGCATCGTGTGATCCGAGCGTCACCTCGGGATAGCCGTAGTCGTCGAACAGGCGTTGAATAAGCGGATGGGTCACTGTGGTCTCCCCAGCTCGTAAACGGCCATTTCCAGCTCCCCGGGGCCGATCAGATCGACCGACGCGAGAGGTTTCACACGCTCGCGGAACCCCACTCCCCATTCGCGCAGCAGCGAACAGGCACAGTCGACCGCTTCGGGTATGCGGTGGCGAGTAACGTCACGCAGACTGCCACCATAATCGTCAAGACGTTCCGGCTGCACGCCGATGAGCGCCAACTGCTGCAACCGGTCGCTCAGCAACCGCGCCGACATCAGCACTTCCTGGAAACCGGTCTGGTGCATACTGACCTTCTTGGCCCCCATATATTGCGGCACGTCGTCGTCGCGGATGATGCGCAATTCACCGGGAGCAAGACCGTAGTCGATGGCGTCGAAAATCAGCAGGCGCGACACACTACTGACCCAGGGCAGCAGAAACAGGCCCTGGGTGCCACCGTCCATAATGCGGACATTGTCGTCGAAGTCAAAACGGGCGTTGAGCGCTTCGACACAGCGAACGCCGAATCCTTCATCGGCCCAGAGAATATTGCCGATACCCAAGATTAGCGTATCGGTTTCCCCGTCCAGCATCATCAGGGCTGGTCGTCCTTGAACATGCGCCAACCACCGATCATGGTACTGACACTGCTTTCCCGGCCGATGACATCGGCGCGCACCGCCATGTAGATATGTATGATCACGAACACCAGCATGATCCACATCCCCATGACATGCCAGTTGCGAGTCGCCTGCTCACCACCCAGCAACGGAATGATCCAGCCGAATCCGCGGTCTGCCCAACTGCCTTCGCCCAGACCTTGACCGTAAAGCGCAAATCCCGTGCCGATCATGAACAGCGTCATCAGGGTATTGAGGAAGAACATCGCTGCCTGCGCCAATGGATTATGGCCCAGCGTCTTGTCTTGCTTGCGCGTCAGGAACAGATAAAACTTGAGCTCATGGAACAGCCCTTTCCACCACTCCGCCTGCCAGAACGGCAAGTAGAAGATCTCGCGGGCATAGCGATTGCCCATCAGCCCCCAGTAAATTCGCACGGCGAATCCAATGGCAAAAACATAGGCCGCGACAAAGTGAATCAGGCGAAGGTTGCCCATGAGAAAATGATCGCTGGGGATCCCGATGGGTGATGGCAGAGGGCTGGAGATCAGGTACCCGGTGACCGCCAGCGTCAGGAAACTGAACGTGTGAAGCCAGTGCCACAGGCGCACCGGGGCTTCGAACACGTAGACGGCCTTCTGATTGACCGGGTCGTGCAGACCACTTGCCACATTGCTGTTCATGTCACTGCCCTCCTTCTACCGGACCTTCACCATTGCCAGTTCCTGGCCATCCGGCGCCATGACGTGGGTCGCACAGGCCAGGCAGGGATCGAAACTGTGAACGGTACGCAGGATCTCCAGCGGCTGCTTGGCGTTGGCCATCGGCGTACCCAGCAATGCCGCCTCGTACGCGCCGATGTTGCCTGCCGGATCGCGCGGCGACGCGTTCCAGGTGGTCGGCACCACGGCCTGGTAGCTTTCGATCTTCGTGTCCTTGATATGCACCCAGTGCCCCAGTGAACCACGCGGCGCCTCGACGTGACCCACCCCCTTGGCGTCCTTGGGCCAGGTCTTGGGCTCCCACAGGTCCATGTTCGCGGTGGCGGTATCCCCCGCCTTGAGGTTGGTCATCATGTTGTCGAACACTTCACGCATCTTGTGCGCGGTCCAGGAGCATTCCAGACCTCGCGCCGCGGTGCGACCAAGCGTGGAGAATATTGCCGTCAACGGCAGGCCGAGATCATGCAGCAAGCCGTCGACCTGATCCTTGATCTCCTTATCGCCGCGCACATAGGCCACCACGTAACGCGCCAGCGGGCCCACCTCCATGGCGTTGCCGCGCCAGCGCGGCGCTTTGACGAAGGAATACTTGGCACCTTCGTCGAGCTGCTTGATGTCGGTCTTGGTGCCCTTCGCATTGGGACCCAGCTCGAAGTTCGGAACAGTGACGCCGTCCCAGGGATGCAGGCCCTTGCTTTCATCCGGATATTTGTACCAGGAATGCGCTACGAACTCCTGGATCTGCTCAGGGTCGCGCACGTCAACCTCATGCACCTTGGACAGGTCACCATTGATGATGGCGCCGCCCGGCATGTACATGTTTTCCTGCGACCAGTTGTTGGCGGTCTTGGGGAAATCGCCATAGGACATCAGGTTCTTGCTCGACAGGCCACCGCCGTAGGTCCATTCCTTGTAGTACGACGCGATGGCTTTCAGGTCGGGAATGTAAACCTGATCGACGAAAGTGATGGAGCGGTCGATGATGGACGACACCAGGTTAAGCCATTCCATGTTGATGGCGCCGGTTTCGTTCAGGCTGAACGAGCACGGCATGCCGCCCACCACCCAGTTGGGATGGGGGTTGCGGCCGCCGAAGACGGTGTGGATCTTGACAATCTCACGCTGAAAATCCAGCGCTTCGAGATAATGCGTGACGGCCATCAGGTTGGCTTCGGGCGGCAGTTTGTAGGCGGGGCTACCCCAGTAAGCATTGGAGAACGGTCCCAACTGACCGGATTCGACAAAGCGCTTCAGACGTGCCTGTACATCCCGGAAATAACCCGGCGAAGACTTGTTCCAGCTTGAAATGCTCTGCTGCAGCGCCGAGGTCGCCTTGGGATCGGCCTTCATCGCGCTGACGACGTCAACCCAGTCAAGCGCGTGCAAATGATAGAAATGCACCAGGTGATCCTGAGTGTACTGCGCCAGCATCATTAGGTTGCGGATATGATTGGCGTTCTCCGGAATCTTGATGCCGATTGCATCCTCGACCGCACGCACCGAAGCCAGGGCATGAACACCGGTACAGACTCCGCAGATGCGTTCGGTAAACGCCCAGGCGTCACGCGGGTCGCGCCCCTTGAGGATGACTTCCAGGCCGCGCCACATTGTGCCGGTGGACACGGCGTTGCGGATCACATTGTTATGGTCGACGTTAACCTCGATGCGCAGATGACCTTCAATGCGACAGATCGGGTCAACCACCACGCGCTGTCCGCTGGTGTCGAGCTTGAAACCGTTCGCTGTAACCGTCTCAGTCATGGCTGTCGCCTCCCTTGTTGCTGTCCTTTGTATGGCTGATCACCGATGCGGCGGCATGGGCTGCAACGCCAATGGCTGCGGCACCGGCCAGCACGCCGCCAATCTTGTTGGCGGTGGACTCCACCTGTCCAACGACGTTGAGGTCAGTCACGGCACTATAGAAGGAGCCGCGGTCCCAGAAATTGTCTTCAGAGCAACCCAGGCAACCGTGGCCTGATTTCACCGGCCAGGAAAGGCCGCCGTTCCACTCCACCGTGGAACAGGCGTTATGTGTGGTTGGACCTTTGCACCCCATCTTGTACAGGCAATAGCCCTTGCGCGCGCCTTCGTCGTCGAAGCGCTCGACGAACTGGCCGGCGTCGAAATTTGCCCGCCGGTAACACTTGTCGTGATTGCGCATGCTATAGAACATCTTCGGCCGCCCCTGCCGGTCCAGTTCCGGAAAACGGTCGAACGTCAGCATGTAGGTGATGACGCCGGTCATCACCTCCGCAATCGGCGGACAGCCCGGGACCTTGATGACCGGCTTGTCGGTAATGACCTGGTGGATGGGCGTGGCGCGGGTCGGATTCGGGTGCGCGGCCTGCACGCAACCCCAAGAGGCACAAGAACCCCAGGCGATGATGGCCTTGCAGTGGCTCGCCATGCGGCGCAGTTTTTCCACATAGGGCTTGCCGCCCTGGATGCAGTACATGCCATCCTCGTTCAGGGGAGGGTTGCCTTCACAGGCGAGAATGAAGTTGCCGTCATACTTGGCAATGGTCTGGTCGAGAATTTCCTCGGCCTGATAACCCGCCGCGGCCATCAGTGTATCGTCATAGTCCAGCGAGATCATGGACAGGATAACGTCGGACGCCAGCGGGTGGCCCGACCGTATAAAGGATTCGGAACAGCAGGTGCACTCCAGGCCGTGCAGCCAGATTACCGGGGTTCTCGGCTTGGTCTCCAGCGCGTGCGCAATTGTGCCCGCGGCCTCCGGCCCCAAACCCAGTCCGGCGGCGGTCAGGCTGCAAAACTTGAGAAAGCTTCGGCGCGTAATGCCATGCTCGCGCATGGACTCATAAAAGGTCTGCTGTATACCCATATCGACGTCCTCCGCAATATATAAGGCAATGTCGCGCTGTGACCAATCCGAACGTATCTTGATCATAATAGGCAGCCCGAACTATGAATACAAGATTATCTTATTTACTTAATATTGCTATATTGAGGCTTGTTGAAGAACCAGCGTATTCAATCAACCGGCAGCCCGACAAGCCAAAACCATGGGCCATTTTGGGTTATATGGGGTTTACTTTGTGGCGACTTGAAAATCGGGCTTCCCAACATTTGGTTCGCGATTTGGCTTTGCGTAACTTCCGACGCGCATAGACGACTTCTACATGTTGACAGTGATTCAAAATGTACTGAGGGATTTGATGACTAGTATGGAACGGACCTGCGCGTGAACCTACGTTGCCGTTTCCCCCCGGTGCTGGCGGGGATCGTGATTGGCATTTCCATGCTGCTTGCCTTTGTCCTGGCGGGACGGGGTATTGGTGTGAGCGGCATGTTGACCAGCTTGGTGGCATCGGTACAACACTGGCTGTTGCCCGAACTGACCGAAAAGAGCGCCTACTTGGCCCCCTATTTCGCGCACGGGAGGAATCCGCTCAACGACTACCTGAGCTATCTGGTGATTGGGCTCTTGGCGGGCGCCTTCGCAGGTGCCTGGTCGTGCGGTGATTTCCATTTCGAAGTGCAGCGCGGCCCGCGCATCTCGGTAGCGGGACGGCTCGTTTACGCGCTTATCGGCGGCGCCATTACCGGGTTTGCCGCACGCTTGGCACGTGGCTGCACCAGCGGCGAGGGCCTGGTCGGGGGTGCGGAGATTTCCGTGGGTGCCTGGGCTTTCCTGCTGTGCATTTTCATTGGTGGTTTCGCAACGGCCTGGTTCGTGAGAAAACAATGGATCTAGTGGGCCCACTGGCAAAGACGGGCGTTATCTCCGAAGCGGCAAACCTGTGGCTGGCAATTCCCACCGGTTTCATCTTCGGCTTCGGTCTCTATCACGCCGGTTTCACCGACAGCCGCAAAATTGCGCGCGCCTTCTACCTGAAGGATGTCGGCGTGCCGGTGGTCATGTTCTCTGCCATTGTCACCGGCATGCTGGGTCTGTGGCTGCTCAGCCTCATCGGCTTCATTGATACTTCCGAGATGTATTACCTGCCGACCTACCTGAAACCGATGGCGGTGGGGGGTCTTCTGTTCGGCATCGGCATGGCCGTCGGTGGTTTTTGCCCGGGCACGGCGGCGGCCTCCGTCGCCACCGGGCGGGTTGACGCCATGGTGTTCGTGCTCGGCTTCCTCGGCGGCTCCATCCTCTTCGGCGATTTGTTCCAGGTCTGGGGTAATTTCTACAACAGTGATTATCGGGGCGTCTACCGGCTGGACCAGTTGTTCGGCATGAATATCGGCTCGGTTGTGCTCATCCTGGTGATCGCGTCTGTGGCCGGCAGCCTGGTGATGCGTTTGGGGCAGCGTTATTTTTGGCCCAAGCCGGACGAGGAAGGCATGACGACGGCGCAGGTGATGAAATACGAGGCGCCGTTGGTCCTGTTGGCCCTCATCGTTGCCGGCGTGATGGCGTTCTTCCCGACTGACCGCTTTATGCAGAACTCGGGGGCATCCTGGTACATCATCCAGAGGCAGGCTGCTCCAGCCCTGGCGCAACCGCTCGAGGGTAAGGCAAGCTCCCGGGGCGAGGAACGCCCAGAGAAAGCGACCGCCCCAGCGCATACGGGCGGTGAGGGATGCTGAACAAGGGACATGCGCTTGAACCGGCGTGAATTTATAAAGATTTCGAGCCTGCTGGGCATGGGCGGGGTGGTGTCACCGTTGCTCAGTGGATGTAGCGCACATCCTCTGCCCGGGGAGGGCACAGTCAGTCGTGCGCCAACATTCTGCGACATGTGCTTCTGGAAATGTGCGGGCTTCGTCTACCAGGAAAACGGGCAACCGTGGAAGATTACCGGCAATGATGAAGACCTGCACAGCGAGGGTCGTCTGTGCACCCGCGGCACCGGCGGGTTGGGCAGTTATGAAGACCGCGACAGGTTAAAAAAACCCCTGCTGCGGGTGACCCGTGCTGACGGTCAGCAAACCTTCAAGGAGGTCTCCTGGGACGAAGCGCTGGGCTTTGTCGCCACCCGCCTGAAGTCGATAGCCGCCCAGTACGGCCCAGACCGTACGGCCCTGCTCAACCACGGCTATGGCGCCAGCCATTTCCAGCATTTAATGCGCGCATACGGCTGCGGCAGCAACGCCGAGCCGGCCTTTGCGCAGTGCCGGGGACCCCGCGATGTCGGGTTTGAGCTGACGTTTGGCGAAGGCCTGGGTTCTCCCGAGCGAACCGACATGGAGCATTCGCGCTGCATTGTACTGATCGGCTCGCACATCGGCGAAAACCTCCACAATAGTCAGGTTCAGACCCTGGCTGCCGCCTTGCGCCACGATGCCACACTGATCACGGTCGATCCGCGCTTCTCCGTCCCGGCCGGCAAGTCGAAGTACTGGCTGCCAATCAAACCGGGCACGGATATCGCGCTGTTGCTGGCGTGGATGCACGTCTTGATCGACGAGGAGCTCTACGACAAGGACTACATCGAGCGCTATGCCACCGGTTTCGACCAATTGAAGCAGCACGTGGCGCGCTACTCGCCCGAGTGGGTCTACCTGGAGACCGGGATCGAACCTCAGTTGATACGCACCACAGCCCGGGAAATGGCGTCCAGCGCGCCGGCGACCCTGATCCACCCCGGCAGGCATACGGTCTGGTATGGCGACGACACCCAGCGCTCGCGTGCCATCGCGATTCTCAATGCCCTGCTGGGCAGTTGGGGGCGCGAAGGTGGACTTTACATACAGGATAGGGTGAACCTGCCGGAGTACCCTCTGCCGGCCTATCCGATCCCGAAAAGCACCTTCCGTACCGCGCACGGTGATCGCTACCCATTCGCCAATGAAGGGGTTACCAACGCGTTGATCGAAGCATCGATCGGCACCGACGCGCATTACAAGGCCTGGCTGGTCTACGGCACCAACCTGCCGATGACCATCCCCGGCATCCGGCCACAGCTCAAGGCCGCGATGAACTCGCTGGACCTGGTGGTCGTCGTCGACACCATGCCCATGGAAATTACCGGCTACGCGGACGTCGTCCTGCCCGAGTGCACCTATCTCGAACGCTACGACAACCTGCGCAACAGCGGCGAACGTCATCCTTCACTGGCTTTGCGCATGCCGGCGTTCGAACCGCGCTATGACAGCAAGCCCGGCTGGTGGATCGCCAAACAGCTCGGCCATCGTCTCGGCCTGGACGCCTATTTTCCGTGGAATGATTATGCGGAAGTGATCGACTGGCAGCTCAAACAGGTTGGCTCGTCGCTGGAAGAAATGAAGAAGATCGGCACCAAGAATTTTCCGCGCACGCGGCCGAAATATTTTGCGCCGGGTGAGGCCGTCAGCTTTCGCACACCGAGCGGCAAGATCGAACTGTACTCGCAGCAACTGGCGGACAAGGGCTTTGACCCGATGCCCGAATTCACGCGCCCGGAACAGCCCCCCGAAGGCTATTACCACCTGAACTACGGGCGCATGCCGGCACATACCTTCGGCAAGACCACCAACAACCCCTTGTTGTTCCAGTTGGCGCCGGAGAACACCCTGTGGGTGAATCCGCTGGTCGCGAATGAAAAGGGTCTCGAAAACGGTGAGTATGTCCGTCTCGCCAATCCCGATGGCATCGTCAGCAACCTCATCCGGGTGCGTGTCACCGAGCGCATCCGGCCGGACTCGGTGTTCATGGCGCACGGCTTTGGCCACCGCTCGCGTCGCTTGCGACTGACCCACGATGTGGGCGCCGACGACTCCGAACTGATGACCAACGTAAAGGTCGATCCCCTGATGGGTGGCACCGGCATGCGCGGCAACTTCGTCACTATCGTTCGGGAGACCCAGACATGATCCGCTATGGGATGGTGATCGACACCAAGCTGTGCATCGGCTGCTGCGACTGCGTGGTGGCCTGCAAGACCGAGAACAAGGTGCCCGAAGGCCTCAACCGCGACTGGGTGGTTGAGGCGACGCAGGGGACTTACCCGAACCTGAGCACCGAATTTCGTTCCGAGCGCTGCAACCACTGCACGCATGCGACCTGTGTGTACATGTGCCCGACGGGTGCGAGCCACCGCTGGAACGACAGCAACATCGTGCTGGTCGATCCCAACAAGTGCACCGGCTGCAAGGCCTGCATTGCCGCCTGCCCCTACGATGCGCGCCTGATCATGCATCCCGGGGGCTATATCGACAAATGCACGTTCTGCTCCCACCGCGTGGAAAAGGGGCTCGATCCGGCCTGCGTCTCCACCTGCCCGACCCACTGCATGCACTTCGGCGTGCTGGATGATCCATCGAGCACGGTGAGCGAACTGCTGCGCACCCGCAAGCACAAGGTGCTGAACCCGGAAACCGGCAATGAACCCAATGTCTATTACCTGATCTGAGGCCGCCGCAACATGCTCGAAGAAATCCTGGTAAGCTCGCGCAGCAACCTGCACATCGATCCGGTGATGTCGGTGTGGGGCTGGGAGATCTCGGTCTACCTGTTCATGGGCGGACTGACGGCCGGCATCATGTTCTTTTCCGCCCTGATGATGCTGCTGAAGAAGGACGACGAAGCGCCCTTCGCGGTCAACGGTCTGGCTCTGCTCGGACTGGTGGTGTTGTCCCTGGGCATGACGACACTGTTTCTCGATCTTGACCACAAGCTGTTTGTCTGGCGCTTCTATACGACCTTCGAGCCGACCTCGCCGATGTCCTATGGCGCATGGATACTGATCCTGTTCTATCCGGTCGCCATTTTGCAGGTGCTGTCGACGCTCCGAACGGGCTACGGCTTGGTGGCCAGCCTGGTCGATGGTTTCCCGGTCATCGCCGCGATACTGGACTGGGCCGAGCGCTACAGACGCGTCATCGCCTGGCTGGCGATCCCGATCGCAGTGGCACTGGGAATCTATACCGGTATTCTGCTGAGTGCCTTCAGTGCGCGCCCGTTCTGGAATACCGGCCTGCTGGGACCCTTGTTCCTGATCTCCGGGCTGTCGACCGGCGCGGCGCTGACCGCGCTGATTGCCCGCAGCCACAGCGAGCGGCGGCTGTTTACCTTGATCGATATTGGCCTTATCGTGATCGAGCTTCTCATTGTCGCCCTGCTCCTGGTCAATCTCGCGACCGGCTCCAAGCCCCAGCTGGACGCTGTAGCGAAATTATTGGGCGGTAGTTACACGCTCGGGTTCTGGGGGATGTTTGTGGCCTTGGGCTTGTTGGTGCCCCTGGTGCTGGAGTTCTTCGAGATCCGCGGCAGCGCGCGCAGTTTGGCCATGCTGGCACCGGTACTGGTGCTGGTAGGGGGGTATGTACTGCGCGTGATCGCCGTCGACCTGGGACAGGAAACCAGTTGGACCCACTACACCTCCGAATTCAATACGCAGTTGCTGGATCGCCTGCATTGAGCGCCCGGACCCGGAACTGAAAGCCATGAGCAAATACCTAACGACAGCAATTCTATTGAGCCTGCTAGGCACTTTGTCCGTCACCGGCTGCAGCAAGCACGGACCCAAGTCAGCGTCGGGCGACCGCAATTTCGATCAGGTTGCCCAGGCGGTGGCGCGTCGCGACGACCGCATTTCCGCCGACGAGTTGGCAGGCTGGATCATTCAGGGCAAGAAGGATTTTGTGCTGATCGACGTGCGCTCGCCCACGGACTATGCCAACGGACATATCGACGGCGCTCGCAACCTGCCCGTGCCTGAACTCATTTCGCGCGAGCAAATGAAATCGCTGCCAAAAGATCGCAGGGTCATCGTTTATTCGCAAGGGTCGGAAACCGCGGCCCAGGCAGCAGTGCTGCTGCGCTTGGCGGGCTATCATGCCGACCTGTTGCTGGGGGGCTACAATTTCTGGGCCCAGCATGTTCTGAACCCGAACATCCAGGCCGCCCAGGCAGACGAGGAAAGCCCGAGTGGCGCCGAACGCCAGGCTATCGCCTGCTACTTCGTCGGCGGCAACAAGCTTGCCCAGGCTGCCCCTCCGCCTCCTCCACCGCCTAAGCCGGCCTTTGTACCGCCGGTCTCCACGCCAACCGCAGCACCTCCCGCCTATCCCGCGCATAACGAAGGCTGCTGACGCGGTCAGCACGTCGTGCCGCCAGCCGGATCAGGGCAGCGGCACGGCCAGTATGCGTTCCATCTCTTGCTCGGAAAAAGGCCGAAGTGTCGCCGAATTACGGCGCTCGGTTGCCCGATCGAGGCTCGTCCAGGCGTCGGCCGGCAGTCCGTCTACAAGCCTCGGATGAGAGGAATCGAAGTGAAGCTTGCCGCTCGCTGACCTGCGCAGACTGCCCTCCCCCAGCCCCAGCGCCGTCGACGCCCGGTGGCAAGACACGCAATTGCGGCTTGGTCCGGTGGTGTGCGGCTCAATTGCGTGGAACTGCCTGTTGAAAAGCGGCTTGGGCCACGTGGGATAAACCACTGTCATGATCATGCCGGGCACGACGGGCACGATACGCTTATGGACGTTCACACCCAGCGGAGGCAGACTGTTGCGCACCGCGCTGCGCCGGCTGGTCCAACTGCCCGGTGTCGTTCGTCCTTCGGCATGATCGTACTGATGCCCGGCGGAATCATAGTCCATGTGGCAGCCATAACACTGCGGCGCCCATTGGCTGTGGCAGGCAGAACAACTCAAGGATGCGTGCTGCCTGGGCAAGGGATGTTTGGCGTCCTGGTAAGGCGGAATGCGCAATACACCCAGCCCATCCTTGAGATGCAGCCAACCCGCATCGCCGCGAAGCTCGATGTTCCACAAGGGCGTGCCCTTTGCAGTCACCGGGAAACGCGCGGCCGAATCGCTGCCAAAGGGAATGCGCGAAAGCAGATTGCGATACTTGTTTGGCCACTGCGCACGGGCGATGGTGCGCGTGATGTTGTGGCAGTCGGTACAGGCGATATCCACCGCCTGCGCCGCCCGTGCCGCCGTGCGATCAGCACCCACGCCCATCAGGTCTCTCTCGGTGTGGCAATCGATGCAACCCATGCCGGCCGCATGGTGCACGTCGGCTGGAAGGAATTCCACCTGGCGGCCATCCTCCAGCTGACTCGTTCCTGCCGCGGGACGATCGGTTTCCGCCAAGCCGGCATAATTCAGTGAAATGCGGCTTGAGCGGGAGTGGCAGCCGAAGCAGCGTGCGTCGTTCACCCGCGCGGTCAATGCAGGATGCGCCTGCGACGATTGCCCACTGATATGGCAGGCCAGACAGCCGCCGCCGCGGTCGCGCGTGGCGTTCAGACGGTGGACGGTCTTCTTCTGGCCCAGATGGCAACTGGCGCACTGCTTTCTCAGCAGACTGTCGGCCGGCGACTGGGTGAGATGCATCAAGTCGTTGTGACCCGGACGGTCGACCGGCTCGCCAAAGGCTTCCCGCGTGGTAGCCACCATCCCCGCGCCGGTGTGCATGAGGCTGTGCATAACGCTGTCCACCTTGTCGGCATGGCAGCCACCGCACGCTTGCGCCGCGCTGTCCATGTCTCCGGGAAAAGCGATCAACCCCCGGTGGGCGCCGGCTTCCGTTGCCGCAGCGGCATTACCCGCATGGCATAGCGTGCAATCCCGCGCAAAAGGAAGGTGCGCTGCTGAAAAGCCCTTCTGCTTGACGCCATGGCAGCGCATGCAGCCCTGACCGTACTGCGCTGCGCCGACTGGGCACGGAGTGATGCAAAGCAGCATCAGAATCATGCTGCGTAAGACTTTCCTGGCATTCATTTCCGGGACAGTATACGTAATTCGCAGCAAGGGTTTGAAAGCGGACTTGTGTTGACGTTGGATGCCCGCATGCAATGCCCGGCACATTGTGACTTGCCGGTATAATTTTCCCCTCGCGCGGTTGTCGGTGGATTGCGCAGTCTTGTTTCCTGCGCAAATCTCTCTTGTCATCCTGCCACCCCAGGCGCGACGCGTTCCCGCGCCGGGTCAGTCAGTACTGCTAGAATCGCGCCAGTTCCGGCTATGGCAGTTGGCTGGCAATGCCCCTCTCAGCGTTCTTCCGTACCGCATCCGCGATGAACGTCCTGAGCTTGGGCCAGGACTTCCGGCATCGCCCGTTCGGCCATCACGTGATCGCGCATCTGGTCCCTGAAATTATTCACCCCGGTGAAGAATTCACGCATCATGATGACCCAGTAATACTCGCCGCGTCGGGTCAGGCGAATCCGCTCTCCATCGTCGACGATGGCGCCGGTCAGCCTGAGGGCCAGGAATTCCTTCCAAAGGAACGAAAAAAAGTTCCCCCTGTACTTGTGCCGAAAATCACCCTTGTTCAGAGACAGACCGAACAGCGTCATGACCAGATCATAGCGAGCCCGCTCATGGCTCTGCAGGACACGGTGGGCGGTCACAGCTGCGCCCGCTTTGTCGATCATGCGACCGTAGCGATTGATGGCAAAGGTGTTTGCATACATGACCCCGTCCAGATAACTGAACGCACCACTGCCAGCGCCGATATAACTTGTATCGGCAATAATGTACTCGTCGATAAGGCCCGCGTGGCGGGAAAAGCACCAGACCGAGGAAGGCCGGTAATCCTGGGCCATTTCCCGGCGCACCCTGTCATAGAAGCGCTTTTCATTATTCAGCGAATAGGCTCCCATGGACTTGAGCATGGCCCTCTCGGTACGCTTGGAAGTCATCAGGGGATACAGCGACGCCTGGTCCACCCGAACATCTTCGACGAGAGTTTGGAGATCCCGAATCAAGGAGCGTTCACTCTGTCCGGGAAGATTGAAAATCATGTCGGCGTTGAGGGTCGTGAACCTCCCCTGGGCAAACTGGAGGCGCTCCCGGTTCTGTGCACCGCTCCCATACGGTGCAAGGCGCCCCATGTTCTTGAGCAAGGCGTCATCGAAAGTTTGTATTCCTACCGACAGTCGGTCAACGCCGGCGGCTTCCAACACGGAGAGCACATCCTCGCGCAAATGATTGGGGTTGGTTTCCACCGACACCTGTCGGACAGGAAACAGCGAGCGGACCAAGTCCAAGGTGGCGGCGAGTTCCTCTGGCAGGACGGTCGGCGTACCACCCCCGACGTAGACAATGCTTGGTTTATAGCCCTTGTCGGAAATGATCCGCAGCTCCCGGCGCAACGCCTTGAAGTATGTCCTCGCCTTGGGGAGGGTCAGCAGGACACGATGAAAGGAACAGAAGGGACAGAGTGACTCGCAGAACGGGATATGGACATAGAGAACGGCCGGCTGCACCGGACCAACCTCCGGCAGCGCCACCGGGGCCCCCAGCTTTAGGTACATCTGTCGCGCATAGCTGCGTCGCAGGTAGGCGTCCAGAAGCGACTCGGTGATCTTCACCGTAGCGCCTCGAACGACGCGACATTCAGTCTGACGCTGGGAGCAATAGCGGGTGAGCACCTTGCAGCTGTCAAACTCTCACTCGGAGTTGGACTGCAATCACTCTCATGACCAATACGCATCTGACCCTCTTGGGTGCTTTTGGAGCCGGCCCCATCTCTTGGACAGTAAGATAATGGACTAAGATGATCTAAGCGCACGCAGAGATGCTATACGAAACCGAAGGAAGCCATCATCATGCATGACAAGGAAGGGATGTTCATCCGGCGCCTGGCCAGCCAGGGGATATCCCGCCGGGCTTTTCTGAAATACTGCGCCACCCTCGCCTCCCTGATGGCCTTGCCGCCCTCCGCAGGCAAAGCCTTCGCCGAAGCGTTGGCCAAAGGTCCGAGGCCATCAGTCATCTGGCTGTCGTTTCAGGAATGCACCGGTTGTACCGAGTCCATTACCCGCTCGCACGCACCCACGCTGGAAAACCTGATTTTCGACACGATCTCCCTCGACTATCACCACACACTCCAGGCCGCTGCCGGGGAAGCCGCCGAGCAGGCCAGGCTGGATGCCATGAAAAAGAACTGGGGCAAGTATCTGGTGGTGGTCGACGGTTCGGTGCCGACCAAGGATGGCGGCGTGTATTCCACCATCGCCGGTCAGAGCAATTACGACATGCTGATGGAGACCGTGAAGGGCGCAGCCGCCATTGTTGCGGTCGGTTCCTGCGCGTCCTTTGGCGGCATTCCACACGCCAATCCCAACCCGACGGGGGCAGTGGCCGTCAGCGATATCGTCAAGGACAAGCCTGTCATCAATATTTCAGGCTGCCCGCCCATTCCGGTGGTGATGACTGGCGTGCTGGCGCAATACATCGCCCTGGGCACCCTGCCTGAACTGGATCACCTCGGCCGGCCCAAGGCATTTTTCGGCGAGACCATACACGACCGTTGCTACCGGCGTCCGTTCTACGACCAGGGCAAATTCGCCAAGACCTTTGACGATGAGGGCGCACGCAATGGCTGGTGCCTCTTCGAACTGGGCTGCAAGGGACCGGTCACCTACAACGCGTGCGCCACCACGAAATGGAACGAGGGCACCTCCTTCCCGATCGAGTCGGGTCATGGCTGCCTGGGATGTTCCGAACCCGACTTCTGGGACGCAGGCAGCTTCTACCGGCCCCTATCCGCTCCGGCCAGACCAATCAGGATCGCCGAGGTGGCCATGGTTGCGGGTGCGGCCGCCGGAGTGGCGGTCGCCATCGCCAACCGCAGTAAGAGGAGCGGCGCCAAGGCCGCCCACCAGGCCGCGACAGTAACCGATCTGGAGAAGAAGCCATGAACGATCTCGCGTTTCTCACCTGGGTGCGCGGACCCGGCCTGGGTTTCGCCATCAGCATTTTTCTGCTGGGCCTGATCTGGCGCCTGATTGAGGTCTTTTCCCTGGGGCGCAAGGCGGATCTGGCGGTCCCCCGTCATCGCCCCGGCGCTTCCGGCTGGCACACGATTCTGCGCCGGTCGCTGCCTGAACCGGGGGCACTGGCTCGCAAGCCCGTGACCTACGTAAGCTACGTAGGCGGCTACGTCTTTCATATCGGCTTTTTCATCATCGTGTTGCTGTTCGAGCCGCATATCCAGTTGTTCAAGAGCGTCCTTGGCCTATCCTGGCCGGGCCTGCCATCCCGTATGGTTGATTTCATCTCCGTACTCACCATCGCCGCCATGGTCGTGGTCCTGATAGACCGCATCACCAAGAAGGTCAAGCGCTTTCTCTCCACCTTCGACGACTATTTTGCCTGGACCCTCACCTTCCTGCCGGTGCTGACTGGGTGGATGGCCGTGCAGCACATGCTGCTGCCCTATACCCGGATGCTGGCGGTCCACATACTGTGCGTGGAAATCTTTCTGGTGTTCTTCCCCTTCACCAAACTCCTGCACGGTGTCGCCACCTTCGGCGCGCGCTGGTACAACGGCAACGTCAACGGTCGAAAGGGGGTGCCGGTATGAGCAGCGTAGAGGGGCCCCACAAAGTGGGGATCGGAGCGTCCGCGAACACCGGCAGGGCGCCGACGTGGCCAAGGCTGATTTACTCCATACCTGTCAGAGGCGCCGGTATGAGCAGCGTAGAGGGGCCCCACAAAGTGGGGATCGGAGCGTCCGCGAACACCGGCAGGGCGCCGACGTGGCCAAGGCTGATTTACTCCATACCTGTCAGAGGCGCCGGTATGAGCAGCGTAGAGGGGCCCCACAAAGTGGGGATCGGAGCGTCCGCGAACACCGGCAGGGCGCCGACGTGGCCAAGGCTGATTTACTCCATACCTGTCAGAGGCGCCGGTATGAGCAGCGTAGAGGGGCCCCACAAAGTGGGGATCGGAGCGTCCGCCAGTACTGGCAAGGCGCCGACACGAGGGTCCCTCCGATACATGCCTTTCCAGACGGAAGTACCTGTATGAGTGCTTCGCTGGAAAGAGGCATCAACGTCCTCAAGGAAATCATCGATGCACCGATTGCAAGCTACTTCGCAAGCTGCGTGCATTGCGGGCTATGTGCGGAAGCCTGCCTGTTCTACACCGAAACCGGTGATCCGAAATACACCCCTATCCACAAGCTTGAACCGCTGCGTCGCATCTACACCCAGGAGTACACGATACTGGGCCGGCTGGCCAAGTTGATCGGGCTGGCCAAGGCCGTCACCGACGACGAGTTGGAAGAATGGAAGGAGCTGGTCTACAACAGCTGCACCATGTGCGGACGCTGCTCCCTGGTCTGCCCGGTGGGCAACGACATCGTCTACATGGTGCGCAAGTTCCGCGAAGGCATGGCGCTCTCCGGCCATGCCCCGCAAGACATCGTCAACGCCAGCCGGAGGACAATTGAGATCGGCAGTCCCATGGGCGTCAAGCTGCCCGCCGTAAAGGCCCAGATCGGCCACCTCCTGGCGGAGACCGGCCTGGAAGCGCCGCTGGACCAAGTCGGCGCTGAGTACATGGTGCTGCTCTCTTCCATGGAGATCATCAACTTCCCCGAGTACCTGGCTGCGATTGCAAAGATCATGAAGCAGGCAGGAAAGAGCTGGACGCTCTGCTCGACAGCGTTTGAGGCGACCAACAGCGGCATCCAGCTTGGTGTGTCGGACCTTGCCGCCACCATCGTGTCGCGCGTCGTGGATGGTGCCGAACGCCTCAAGGTCAAGACCGTCGTCAGCCCGGAATGCGGTCATGCCTACACGGCACTGCGCTGGGAAGGGCCCAATCTCATCGGCCGGCCCTACAAATTCAAGGTGCAGCATATCCTGGAAGTGCTGGATGAATTGCGCGGCCAGGGACTGCTGAAAACCCAAGGCTTCGAAGAGGATCGGCTGACCTTTCACGATCCCTGTCAGTTGGTGCGTCGCGGCGGCGTTATCGAGGAGCCGCGCACCCTGATGAACATGGTCGCAAAGAATTTTGTTGAAATGCCGGACCCAGGCAAGATGAACTGGTGCTGTGGGGGCGGCGGGGGAGCCAGCGCAATCGAGGACGCCAGGGAGCTCCGCCTGGAGGCCTTCAAGCGCAAGAAGTCCCAGTTGGAAGCGGTCAGGCCGGACCGCATGGTCACCGCCTGCGCCAACTGCCGCATCGTCCTGGAAGAGGGCTTGGAGCATTACCAGATGGACATCGCGGTGGTGGGCCTGACCGAGATCATCGCCGAGCATCTGGCGGAACCCGTCAAGTCCTGATCGGCTGGAGAGACAAACATGGCAATCAACAACGACAGCGAATTCAAGGCGGCTTTGAGCGCGCTTTCGCCGGACCGCCAGCGCCTCGCTGCGGCCCGCCTTGTGGAGAACGTGCTGCCGTTGTGCAAGGATCCGCGGGTCAAAGGTGCGGTGACCGCAGCCAGACGCGAGGACATCACCGATGCTGAGCTTGCGGCCATGTACCAAGCAGCCAAGGCCGCCAGCGTGGATAGCTACACCGAGTGCGGCAGGGAATGCGACTGGAACAATCAGGCTGGACACTTCGTTGCACTGGCAGCGCTCTCCTGTGTCATGCCCGCCAGGGAGGGCGCCAATCTTTGCTGGGACGCCGCCATGCAGGCACGCATGGCGCGCACCTTCGAGACCATTGCGGCGGGGGCCGGCACGGAAAACCACGAGGCAGACGCCCAGTATCGAATCCTGACCGAATTTCTGAAGAAATGAGGGGAACGCCGTGACCACCGTACAGCGCGTCGTTGTTGACCCCATCACCCGGATCGAGGGCCATCTGCGCATCGAGGCGGCAACCGACGAGAGCGGCAAGATCACCCAGGCCTACTCGGCCGGCACCATGGTGCGCGGCATCGAAATCATCCTGCGTGGCCGTGACCCCCGCGACGCCTGGGCCTTCGCCCAACGCATCTGCGGGGTCTGCACGCTGGTGCATGGCATTGCCTCGGTGCGCTCGGTCGAGGACGCACTCAAGATCGAGATTCCCCACAACGCCGAGCTGATCCGCAACCTGATGATCGGCGCCCAATATGTGCATGACCATGTGATGCACTTCTATCACCTGCATGCGCTCGATTGGGTGGATGTGGTGTCGGCGCTCAAGGCCGACCCGAAGGCCACCTCCGAACTGGCGCAGAGCATCAGCGGCTGGCCCAAATCCTCCCCCGGATACTTCGCTGACACGCAGAAGCGCATCAAGAACTTCGTCGAAGCGGGGCAGCTTGGCATATTTGCCAACGGTTATTGGGGAAACCCGGCCTACAAGCTCCCCCCTGAAGCCAATCTGATGGCGGTCGCACACTATCTGGAGGCCCTGGCCTGGCAACGCGATGTCGCAAAGCTGCACACCATTTTCGGTGGCAAGAACCCCCATCCCAACTTTGTGGTGGGCGGGGTGCCCAGCGCCATCAGCGTCCATCCCCAACAAATCGGGCGGGCCGGCGCGGGCATCGGCGGCGGACAGGATGCCACGGCGGTGAATATCGTCGGGCTGGAAACCGTGCAGAACATCATCAAGCAGATGCAGGAATTCGTCGACCAGGTGTATGTGCCGGACACCCTGGCCATCGCCTCTTATTACAAGGACTGGGGCACGCGCGGCGAAGGGCTGGGCAATTTCATGTGTTTCGGCGACTTCCCCGAAAAGAGCATCCGGGATGTGGATTCGTTGATGATTCCGCGCGGGGTCATTCTCAACCGCGACCTGTCCGTCATCCATCCCATTGACCTGGATGCCGATGGCGAGATTCAGGAATTCGTCACCCACTCCTGGTACAAGTATCAGGAAGGGGATGCCAAGGGCTTGCACCCCTACAAGGGCGAAACTGAACTCAATTACACCGGACCGAAGCCGCCCTACCAGCAACTCGATGTGGACGCCAAGTATTCCTGGCTCAAGTCGCCGCGCTGGAAAGGCAAGGCCATGGAAGTGGGACCACTGGCCCGCGTACTGCTGCTCTATGCCAAGGGCCACGAGCCGACCAAGGAACTGGTGGGCATGACGCTGAAGCAACTGGACATACCGCTGCAGGCCCTCTACTCGACCCTGGGCCGCACCGCCGCCCGCACCCTGGAAACCAAGATCATTGCCGATTCCATGCAAGGCTGGTACGACCAACTCATGGCCAACATCAAGGCCGGCGACGTTCGCACCTTCAACGAAAAGAACTGGGATCCCTCGACCTGGCCCTCGCACGCCCAAGGGGTGGGTCTCATGGAAGCGCCGCGCGGCGGGCTGTCCCACTGGATCGTGATCGAGGACGGCCGCATTGCCAACTACCAGGCCGTGGTGCCCAGCACCTGGAATGCCGGCCCGCGCGACCCTTCCGGCCAGCCGGGGGCCTACGAAGCGGCCCTGCAGGACAACCACGTGCTGCAGAACCCCAAGCAGCCGATAGAAATTCTCCGCACCATCCATAGCTTCGACCCGTGCATTGCCTGTGCAGTCCATGTCATCGATCCGGACGGCGAGGAATTGGTGCAAGTGAAAGTGAGTTGAGCGCACCCTGAGCTAAGATGAAATCGGGGAGTGTTCCCTGATGCCTGGGGAGACCAAAATGGGCACCAATACATACGGCTGGGGCGGCTGGAAGATGCCTTTGTTGCATCCCAACGATCCCGATTATTGCGAATACGGCTGTCCCATCTGCACCAGGGCGCGCCAGCCGGGCCATCCGGTGGCTCGATCCATACAGAGGGTGGAATTGGCCCTGACCGGTGGAGGCTGCTGGTGGGGCCGGGCGCGCAGACAGAAATACGGGGTGCAAGCGGATGAGCCCATCCCGCCGCAGAGACGCGGATGATTCAGGTAACGGTTGGCGGCAATGGACTGAATCGCAGATGAAGCAAAGGTGGCAGGCGAGCCCGTGGCCAATTCGGGGAGTGAGTTGTTTGATCGCGCGTGAGTTTACCGGGTACACGAATACACCATGGAAGATGTAATCAGTCGTCTGCTGGATGCGGAAGTGAAGGCCGAGACAATAGTCGGCGAGGCCAACCGGCAAAAGGAAGTGCTGATCAATGAAGCGCGCGACAAGGCCTTGTTGATGGAACAGCAATTCGAAGCCAACCGTGATCACCTGCGTGCACCATTCCTCAATGAGGCAGAGGGTCGCGCCCGGGAGGCCGTGGCCGAACTTAACCGGAAATACCTGGAGCGCCAGCGCAATCTGAGGGAGTCGGCCGCCCGGCACGAATTGGAGGCCGTCGCCGCTGCGGTTGCGTTGATATTGGATCCCGGCCGCTAGATTCGGCAGGCGCGATCCCCGTGCACGCGTACCTCAATACCCGCGTCAGCCTTTTTGCCCGTCAGCTATGGGCCCCGGGTGCCTTGGACAAACTCCTCAACCAGCCGGCCGAAACCGTGCGCAATGTGCTCGGCGACCATGGCCTTGGTTTTCTTGCTCCGGGCTACCGCGCGGTGGACGCGCTCTCACTGGAAGCCCAGATCACCATCAAACTGCTGGACGAGGCCCGCATTTTGCTGCGTCCGCTGCAAGGTGCCGAACGGCAGTTCCTGTTCTACTGGATCGAGCGCTTTGAAGTATCCAATATCAAGACTCTCATCCGTGCCAAGCTCGCTCAGGAGCGAGCGGCCGACATCACGCCCAGGCTGGTCAACATGGGCCCATTCGCCCGCCTGGATCTGGTCAACCTGGTCCACGCGGAAGATGTAGACGAACTGCTGCAGCGCTTGGAAACCGGCCCATACGCCTTAATCGCCCGCAATGCCCGACTCGCTTTCGAACAGACCCGGGATCCCTTCATGCTCGACGCCACACTGGACCGGACCTACTACGAAAGCCTGGCACAGCAGGCGCGGGCCCTTGAGGGTGAGGCGGGTCAGCCGTTGCAAAAGCTGATGGCCGGGCTGATAGACCCGATCAATCTGGTCTGGCTGCTGCGCTACCGCTTCAACTACAACCTTCCCGCCGCCCAGGTGTATTACCTGTTGCCCGGCAAGGGATACAGGCTGCCGGATACCGCGCTGCGTGAACTTGTCACCCTGGCCAGCCTGGAAGCGGTCCTACAGGCTCTCCCGGCGGAGCTCAAGAAAGTCGTCGGCGGCGCACGCGACATTCCGGAAGTGTTCATGCGCATGGAACAGGATGCGGTCGTCGCTGCGCGCAAAATCGTCGCCTCCCAAGCCAATGTGCTGGCCCGCTGCTTTGCCTACCTGATCCTGCGCGAACGCGATCTGCGCCGGGCGAGGGCCTTGAGCAGAGGCTATTATCTGGGTCTCAGCGCGGACAATATGCGCGCGGCCCTGAGCCCCGGGTCCTGACCTTGCAAGCCCAGCGGAGCGGCCTGGCGCGGCCATTTGAATAGGCCCGCTGGCATGGACAAGGCGCGAAGCGCCATTTGCGCCTCAAGATCCTGCTCCGGAATGAGCGATAGCCTGGCAGATCACGCGATCATTCGGGCGCAGCAAAGGCCGAATCCGGGCGCCGGGGCATCCGTTCTTGCGGAACGTCAAACTTTCGTCTGGTCGTTCTTCCATATCCGGCGTTTTCAATTAGGGTTACAAAGCGGTCAAGCCTTGCTTGGACCGCGACGGGCTCAGTTCCATGGCATGCAGGTCGAGTTGCGGCATACGCGACCAATTTTGCCAGCCAAGAGTCTGGCCAGGGCACAAGGATGGCGGGTTCGCATGCCACAAAGGGCGACGGCCGATCCTCTTCCGGTTCAAGGAGGCAAGCTCATGAAGAACATTGTCGTTTTGGGCGCAGGCACCGCCGGCACGCTCGTGTCCAACCTGCTTGCCCAACATCTCGACCTGGAAGATTGGCAGATCACCTTGATCGACCGCGCCAAGTGGCACATCTATCAGCCTGGGTTGTTATATATCTCGTTCGGGATGTATGGCTATGACAAGGACGAGGATATTACCCGCGACATAGTCGACCGGCTGCCCAAACAGGCGCGCTTTGTCTCGGGCACTGTCACACTGATCGACCACGCAAGGAAACAGGTCGAAACCGACCAGGGTGTATATCGCTACGATTTCCTGGTGTCGGCTATGGGTTGTCATCTCGATCCGAACGCCGTCGAAGGGCTCGCCGAGGTCATGGGCACCAACAATGTCCACACCTTCTACACCCTGGAAGGCGCGCGCGAGCTCAAGCATGCCATTAGCCAGATGAAGGAAGGGCGCCTGGTCATCGACATTTGCAACATGCCGATCAAATGTCCGGTGGCGCCATTGGAGTTTGCGTTTCTCGCCGACTTCTATTTTCACGAGAAAGGCATACGCGACCGGATCGAAATCTCTCTGGTCACACCCTACGCTGGAGCATTCACCAAGCCAAATGCCAATCGCGTCCTGTCCACCATCGCGGAGGCGAAAGGCATCCGGGTAGTGCCGAACTTTTCCATCTCTTCGGTTGACGCGGCCAGCAAGAGAATCGCCGCCTTTGACGGCCGCACGCTCGACTATGATCTGCTGGTCGCCATTCCGCCCAATGTGGGTCCGGCCGTGCTGGACGGCTCCGGGCTGGGCGATGGCAATGGTTACGCACTGGTCGATCCGCGTACTCTGAAAAGCACACAGGCAGACTTCATCTATTGCATGGGTGACAACACCAATGTCGCCACGTCGAAGGCAAGTGCCGTCGTCCATTTCGAGTCAGAGACGGTATTGCAGAACATCCTGCATGAAATCGGCGGCCGGCCCGCTGAGGCCACCTTCGACGGGCGCGCCACCTGCTTCGTCGAATCCGGCTACCACAAGGCTTTGCTGATTGACTTCAAGTACGACATGGAGACGCCACCCGTTTCCTCCCCCCTGTCGCCTGCGGAGCCTTTTTCGCTGTGGCAGGAAACTCACATGAATCATGTCGGCAAGCTGGCATACAAGTGGGTGTACTGGAACATGTTGCTCCCTGGACGGCTGAGAGGCATACCCTTTGCGGATGCACACATGAGCTTCATGGGCACGCAGGTCGCAAGCGCGCCGCAACCTTGGGATGCCGGAGAAATGCGCGTAGCGGACGTGATGACCAGGGACGTCATCACGGTGCGTCAGGGATCGTCCTTGGCCGAGGCGGCGAAGACCCTGGCAGACAAGAAGATCAGCGGCATTCCGGTGATGTCCACCGAAAACAAACTGGTTGGCATTCTGACCGAAGCGGATTTCATCGCCGCCATGGACCTTGCGCAGGGACTGGTTGGGGGCTACTACGAGAACGTGGTGCGCAAGGGTCACGCCAGAAAACGCATGGGAACCATCGTCGATGACTTGATGACACCCAGCCCCTTCACCGTTCGCCCCGAGGATTCCCTGTCCAAGGCCATCAAGCTCATGAACAAGCATCGCATCAAGCGCCTGCCGGTGACCGACGCCCAGGACCAGATTGCCGGCGTCGTATCGCGCCACGACGTGATGAAGATGTTTTCGATGACGTGACCCGGGAGAGCGCAGCCAGGGCGGGATCAGGCGATAGCGGAACGCTGCGCCAAAGCCGCCGAACCAATTCGCACGCTCGGTGGTAAAGTCACTTTCTGCAAACGAGGTAAGCGCGCCGGCAGATTGCTAGGCCGGCCGGAACGAGTACAGTTCTGATAGACCGCTACGTCGACCTGACGGACGACCAGGCGGCCAAAGCCGCGTTCCTGTCCATCTTGAAAAGGAGCAGATATGCAAACAATGGAAATCACGGAAGACATGATCTTCGAGTGTTTCGCCGCCGCGCAGCAGTTTGGCGAGTGCGGAAATACCGCCGAGTCATTCGTGGACGTGGAAGAATACGAGAACCAGATCATGTACCCCGAGTTTGCCCGTTGGGCGGACAAGGCCGGCTATCCGGATCTCGCCGGGCTGTTCCGCCGTGTCGCCGTCGAGGAAAAATTGCACGCTGTGTGGCTGCGCGAACTTTACGATGACATCGGCGTTCCGGCCCGTGGCGAGGATACCCAGCGCGCCATCGACGCCCTGAATACCATTCGGGCCAACTGCGATTCGCTCATCGCCATGAACCCCAACGGCGTGGTTGAGAAGGCATTGCATGTAGCGCTTCGCGTCGAGGGACGTGAGGCGCTGTCCATCTACCCGCGGTTCCGCGACCAGGCCCTGGCCGCAGGCAACGAGGACGCGGCCAAGGTGTACCAGCGGGTGATCGATTCCGAAACACTGCACGCCGAGTGGTTCAAAGGCGCACTGGCGGCCTTCCCTTTGGATACCGGCGTATCGTTGTCCGCATGAGCGTGACGGCGGACGCACTTGCGGCGCCCAAAGGGACTTGGCGGCGGGCCCTCAACCCCGCCATCTACCTTATCTCAATGTTGCCCGGCGTCGCGGTGTGGCAGCTAGCCGGCGCCACACCATCCACGCGCCACGTTCTGGCCGCGGCCACTCTGGCGGTCGTGCTTTTGCAGCACTCCATCAATGTGCTGAACGATGTCAGCGACTGGCGCCTGGGCGCCGACGCGGAGAAATGGGACTCCTGGGTGCGCGCCCATCGCGAGAACCTGGCAGCCGCCAGCCTGCACGGCTGGCTCAGCTTTCTCGCAGGCGGGTTGCTGGGCCTGGGCACACTGTATCTGACTGGGCGATTGTGGATCCTGGCCATCGCCCTGCCCATGGTGGGGCTCGGCTATTTGTACAACTCCGGGAAGAAGCCACTGTCCTACACCCGCATGGGCGAATGGGTGACAGGCTTGTGCTATGGGCCCGGCGTGGTCGGCTGTTTGTGGCTGCTGGGCGGCGCACCCGTCGATGCCAGTTGTGTGCTCCTCATGGTCGCGTTTGCAGCGCTTGCCGTCGCCTTGCTGTTTTCCCATCAGCCGCCGCAGATCGAATCCGACCGGCAGGCGGGCAAACATTCGTTCGCAGTACGATTCGGCGCACAGCAGACTTATCGGGCTGCGCGCCTGCTGTTTGCGATCTTCCTGATTTGCTATGGATTGAGCTTTTCCTTCCACCACGGCTCAACCATCTTGCTTGGCATATACAGTGCCGCGGCCATCGTCGCTGCCGTGACCGCATTGCGCAGCACGCCCAAGCCGCGAAACATCCTGCTGCTCGCCACCGGGGTAGTCGCGCTCATGGTGGTCATGCGCGCGGCCATTGGCTCGATGACCTTGTGATTGCCTACCCGGGGCGCCCGCGAACAGGCCGTGCTGGTGACGCATGGGACCGGGTGCGGCGAAGGCGTCGATATAAGCCCCTGTGAGGCAGAAACCGTTGCTTGTTTGTCGCCGGCATTTGCAAGCGAGGCTATCCGGACCGGCGTAAAATTCACCTATACTGGACCGCAAAGTCTTGTTCCTCATCGCGATGACAAACGAGCCAGAGCTTCCCAAGCCGCTTCGGTCCTTGACACCCGAATGTTTCGCGCCCAGCCCCTTTACCACCTGACCCTCTGGTGCCTGGCCAGCGAAGCCCAGGACATCGCCCTGTTGCTGGCCCAGCAGGGTGTCTATTGTCCCGCCCCGGATGCCAAGGCAGGGCCTCCCGGCGCGACCGGAAAGGAATACCGCGACACCTATCTGGAAGCGCGTGCGCGGCTGGACAAGATCCTTCCAACGTGCGGAATGACCGAAAATCCCCCCTTGCCTGCCGACGCCTTGGCCCCCTCGCTGCAGGAATTGCAAAGCATCAACAACCAGCTCAAGGAAGTGTGGCGCACCTGCTCCGAATGCCAGACTCTGGAAAATGAGGTGGACCAGCAACGCCGTCAGCTTGCAGTCCTGGAGGATACCTATTCCCGATTGCACGGCCTGCACCAGGACATCACCGCCCTGCTGAAACCCGACTCCTTGCTCAAGGTGCTCATAGGTCAGGTCCCGACCTCGAATGTCCGGCGCCTGCAGGAGGCCTTGGCCCTGGCGGGACATGTGCTGCTGGAGTTTGACCGGACCGAAGCCCAAACTTTCGCCCTGATCGCCGGCCCCCGCAACAAGGGCGTATTGGGAGACTTGCTCGCCCAGGCAGGTTGGCGGAATTTGCCTATACCACCCGAACTGCAAACCCGGCCAGAAATGGCGGAGGCCTACCTGAAAGAGGAAGACAAGAAGGTGGAGGAAAGATCCATTCTGCAAGTGGAGTTCAAGAAGACCGGCCTGGAGCGTCATATGCAACAGATCCGGCAAGCCTGGGTGCAACTGGCGCTTGCCCAGCCGCTGGCCGAATCCGCATTTGGCGCGCTCAAGGACCAAGGCGCGCTGATGGTATTGGTCGGATGGGTACCGTGCCGCGCCCTCCCTGCCCTTACGGCAGCACTGGATCAGCACTTTGCGCAGCGTTATGTATTGACCATACGCGAGCCTGCGTTGCACGAGCCCTCGCCCATCCCCTCGCTGTTGAGCTATCCGGTCTGGCTCAAGCCCTATATTCCCCTGGTGCGAAGCTATGGCGTACCGCGCTATGGCGAGTTCGATCCGGCCGTGCTATTCGCCTTTTCCTATGTGCTGCTGTTCGGCGCCATGTTTGGCGACGTGGGCCATGGCGCCGCACTGATGGCGCTTTCGTTTTTGCTGCGTGGGAAACTCGCTTGGTTGCGTGCAATTGGCCTGCTGGCAGGCGCCTCGGCCTGCGCATTCGGGGTGTTGTATGGAAGCGTGTTCGGGTTTGAAGATCTCATCCAGCCACTCTGGATGTCGCCCATGCATGACGCCACCCGCATGCTTGAGCTGGCGATTCTGAGCGGCGTCGGATTCATCGCCGCCACCTTCCTGATCAATGTCTATAACCGCCTGGAAAGCGGCCGGCTGGCGGACGCCCTGTTTGATGGCCATGCCTTGGCTGGGCTGCTGTTTTACGTCGGGGCCGTGCTGGGCCTGGCCAATCTGCTGCATGGCCACAACTTTGGCCGATGGACCGCCATCGCCAGCCTCGGCGGCCTGACCCTCATCGCCCTGCGCCACTGGCGCACCAGCCAGGCAGGGGTGGCGGAACGCATACTGGTCACGCTGATCGAGACCCTGGAGACCGCCACCAATCTGTTTGCCAATACCTTGTCCTTTCTGCGGGTGGCGGCGTTCAGCCTCAACCATGTGGCGCTCGCACTGGCCGTGTTTACGCTCGCGAATAGTTTGGGCACGACTGGCCACTGGATCACGGTAGCCATCGGCAATGTGGTTATCATTGCGCTGGAAGGCGGCATCGTGGCGATTCAGGCACTCAGGCTCATGTATTACGAAGGCTTTTCCCGCTTCTTCAGCGGTGACGGGGTCGAATTCAAGCCGCTTGTGGTTCACTCGGGTGTTCACGCGCCCGCTGGCCACAAATCGCGGTTCGCATTCAAATCGGGTTCATGAAAAACCAAGGAGAATTTCCATGCTGTGGCTGATCGGATTGATGGGTTGTTGCGTGGCCGGGCTCATCGTCGCCGGCGTCGTGCTGGAACTGGTGCGTCGACCCCTGCCTGCAAGCGCCCCGCGCTGGCTGAAGCGGGGCATGCTGGCCAATGTGCTGATATATGCACTGGCTTTGGCCGGGGTCCTGGTGATGGGCACAAATGAAGTGCTGGCGGCCGAACCGGCTGTGCCGCTGCGAGACATTTCCCTCGGCCTGGGACTGGCCCTCCTGGGCATCGGCCTGCCCACGGGGCTGGCAGCCATCGGTGCGGCGATCGCCCTGGGCCCGATCGGCTCGGCCGCCTTGGCGGTGCTCGCGGAGAAGCCCGAACTGTTTGGCCGTACCCTGATTTACATGGGCCTGGCGGAAGGCATCGCAATTTATGGCTTGGTCATGTCCATCCTGTTGCTGGGCAAACTCTAGGATGACTGATCAGGTTTCCCCTGCTGCCGGTTCCGCTCGACTTGTGGTTCTGGGCAGCGCCGGATTGACGGAGGGCTTCAGCCTGATCGGCGCGGAGGTCTATCCCGACGCAGACGAAGCCACGGTCGAACACGTGCTGGAGGATCTGGTGAAGCAGGGTGCCGAAGCCTTGGTGCTGCTGGAAACCGGCCTGGCCCATGGCCCGGGACACTGGCTCAATCGCCTGCGCAACGAGGGCGGCCGCATCCTGGTCACCGAATTGCCTGCCTTGTCTGCGCCGCAGGATTACACCCCGGCCGTCGATGAGGTCGTGCGCAACGTATTGGGAGCCGAGGCGCTGCGAGAGTTTGCCGGCATGAAAGACGCGCCTAGCGCGATTCCGGGCGCAAGTTGAGCATGGATAGCGAAGCGCAAGTCAACCAGTTGGAACAGGTACTGCTTGGCCAGGCCCAGTCCCTGGCCCGGGAAGAGTTGCGCAATGCCGAGGTCGCCTGCAACCGCATACGCAGCGAAGCCGCCGCACGCTTGAAGCTGCTTGAAGAACGGGAAACCCTGGCGGCCAAGTCCGATGCCGAACGCCTGGTGCGCCGAAGGATTCAGGCCGAGGAAACCCGCCTGTCGGGCGAGTTGGACCGGCTGCGCTGGACGCTGTCCGAGACCATACTCACTCGCGTCAGGGAGGCCCTGAGTGCGCTAACCCGGGACCAGGAAAAGTATGTGCCGGTGCTGTCCGGATTTCTGGCCGAAGCTGCGCGCAGTCTTCCGCCCGGCCCGCTGGTGGCGGAAGTCAACGGCGCCGACCTGAAGCGGCTGCACCCGTTGTGGCCCGATCTGGTTCGCCAGGCAACCCCCGACCGCAAAGTGGAACTGGCCGGCCACGGCCTGCCCAGCCTGGGCGGGATGCGCGTCCGCACGGAAGACAACCGGGTGCGGCTGGATCAAACGTTTGAATCCCGCCTCAACCGGCTGGCGGAAGACCTGGCGCGCATCGCCATGGAACAGCTGTTTGCCGGCAAACCGAATCTGGACCAACTGATACAGCTCTGAACGGACCGCATGGGCAAGATCCTGGAAATCAACGGACCGCTGGTCAAACTGGAACTCCCCCAGACCATGATCGGTGAACAGGTTCGGGTCGGCGGCCTGCGCCTGGTCGGCGAAGTCATCAGTCGCGAGGGCGACACTGCGCTGGCCCAGCTTTACGAGAACACGGAAGGACTGCGCCCCGGCGAATTCGCGGAGGGTCTGGGTTATCCGCTTTCGGTGGAATTGGGACCGGGTCTGCTGGGAACCATATATGACGGGATCCAGCGTCCGCTTCACGCAGTCCGCGCGTTGAGTGGCGATTACATTGCGCGCGGGGTCGAGGTACCTGCGCTGCCACGCGACAAACGCTGGCCATTCGTGCCGACCTCGCAGTTGCGGAATACCCTGCTGCACGGTGGAGAAATTCTCGGCATGGTGCGCGAAACCGCCAGCATCGAACATCGTATCCTGGTCCCGCCGGATGCCATGGGCGAACTGGTCGAGGTGGCGCCGGCCGGCGACTATGGCGTCGAAGACATCATCGCCCATGTGCGGCTGGCGGACGGCAAGATGCGCGAATTGCGGTTGTTCCATCGCTGGCCGGTGCGTACGCCACGCCCCTACCGCGGGCGCGACCATGCGGTCGCGCCGCTACTCACCGGACAGCGCATCCTAGACACCTTTTATCCGCTGCTCAAGGGAGGCAAGGCAGCCATTCCCGGGCCATTCGGCGCAGGCAAGACCATGCTGCAGCACCAGATCTCGCGCTGGTGCAACGCGCAGATCGTGATATTTGTCGGCTGCGGGGAGCGCGGCAACGAACTGACCGACATTCTTGAATCCATGCCCCTGCTCACCGACCCGCACACCGGCCGGCCACTCATGGAACGCACCCTGCTGGTGGCCAATACCTCCAACATGCCAGTGGTGGCGCGCGAGGCCTCCATCTATG
This sequence comes from uncultured beta proteobacterium, assembly GCA_963782495.1. Lineage (GTDB taxonomy): Bacteria > Pseudomonadota > Gammaproteobacteria > Burkholderiales > Thiobacillaceae > DASQBT01. Next base: position 95,970 of record CAWAJU010000012.1, read on the forward strand.
TCGGGATCACGCTGGCAGAATATTTCCGCGACCAGGGCTACGACGTGGTCATGGTGGCCGATTCCACCAGCCGCTGGGCAGAAGCCTTGAGGGAAGTGTCCGGCCGTCTGGGACACATGCCGGTGGAGGAAGGCTATCCAGCCTATCTGGGTTCACGGCTGGCGGCCTTTTACGAACGGGCGGGCCGGGTGGAAACCCTGTCCGGCGACCATGGATCCGTTACCTTGATCGGCGCGATTTCGCCTCCCGGCGGGGATTTCTCCGAGCCGGTAACCAGCCACACCAAGGAAATTGTGCAGACTTTCTGGGCGCTTTCCAAGGAGCTGGCCGACGCGCGTCATTATCCCGCTATCGACTGGCTGGAGAGCTTCTCGGGCTATGTGGGCCCGGCCGCCAAATGGTGGCATGAGAATGTGGATCGAAATTGGGAACAGGCCCGCGCTCAGGCGCTGGCCTTGCTGGTCCAGTCGGAAGAATTGCAGCGCATCGTCAACCTGGTGGGCGTCGAAGCCCTGTCCAGCGAACAGCGCTGGACGCTCGAGTCCTCGTCCCTGCTCAAGGAGGGGCTGCTGCAGCAAAGTGCGGTGGACGAAGTGGACAGCTATTGCAGCCCAGAAAAACAATACCTTCTGCTAACCGGACTGCTAAGTATTCATGCCGAAGGGTTCAAACTGGTCAAGTTGGGCGCCCCGGCCCAGCGCCTGCTGCGATTGCCGCTGCTGGCGCAGGCGCGGCGCTGGAAGAGCCAGTTCACCGAGAATCAACTTCACGAGTTGGAAGACAAGATCGCAGATGCGGTGACCGAAGTGAATAAGCTCAGGGTGGAATATACCCCCCAGCGCGCCACCTTGAAGGCACCCACGTGAAGACCATCGAATTTCGCACCTGCGCTTCCGCCCAGGGAGGGCTCGTTGTCATGAAGGGCGTGCCCAGCATTTCTGCCGGTAGCCTGGTCAGCCTGCGGGACCATTCGGGCCGACTGCGCACCGGACTGGTGATCCGCAGCGCGGAAGACAACGTGCTGGTCGAAGTCTTCGAAGGCACCGACGATATCGACCTGGAACGCACCTGGGTCCGGTTTCTCGACGAGCCCTTCAGCCTGCCGGTTTCCCGCGGCATCCTGGGCCGCACCTTCAATGGCGCCGGCCAGCCGCGCGACGGACGGCCGCCGATCATTTCCGCCGACCGGCGCGAGGTCAACGGTTCCCCGCTCAACCCAGCCGCGCGCGCCTATCCGCGCGAGTTCATCCAGACCGGCATCTCCGCCATCGACGGCATGAATTCGCTGACCCGCGGGCAGAAGCTTCCGATCTTTTCCGGCGGCGGCCTGCCACACAACCGGGTGGCCGCGCAGATCGTGCGCCAGGCCAAGCTTCTGGGAGAGGGGGCAGCGGATTTCGTCGTGGTATTTGCCGCCTTCGGGGTGCCCAGCACCGATGCCCGCTTCTTCCTGGACAGCTTCGAGGAAAGCGGGGTGCTGAACAAGGTGGTGGTGTTTCTGAATCTGGCCGACGAGCCGGTGATCGAACGATTGCTCACGCCGCGCGTGGCGCTGACCGCCGCCGAATACCTGGCCCACGAGCTGGACTACCATGTGCTGGTGGTGATGACCGACATGACCGCGTACGCCGAGGCCTTGCGCGAAGTCGCCGTGCTGCGTGGCGACGTGCCGGCGCGCAAGGGTTATCCGGGTTATCTCTATTCGGACCTGGCGGAACTCTACGAGCGCGCCGGCAAAATCAAGGACAGGCGCGGCTCGATCACCCTGATCCCGGTACTCTCGATGCCTTCCGATGACATCACTCATCCCATTCCCGATCTGACAGGCTACATCACCGAAGGGCAGATCGTGCTCTCTCGCGAGCTGGCCGGCCAGGGCATCTATCCGCCAGTCGCGGTGCTGCCTTCCTTGTCGCGCCTGATGAAAGACGGCATAGGCAAGAACGACACCCGGGAAGACCACCCCCATGTCGCCAGCCAGTTGTTCGCGAGCTATGCGAAGGCGCTGGAAGTGCGGGGACTCGCCGCCATCATCGGCGCCGAGGAGCTGGGTGAATCAGATCAGCGTTACCTGGCCTTTGCCGATGCGTTTGAGAAGAACTTCATCCGCCAGGACGAGGAGGAAGACCGCAGCGTGTTCGAAACCCTCAATTTGGCGTGGGAGCTGCTTTCCATGCTGCCGCCGGACCTGCTGGTCCGGGTCAGTGAAGCCGAACTGGCCCAGTATCACACCTGGCAAGACCAAGCCAAGGCTGATGCGAGCAGCGCATGAGAAAAGGCCTGTCAGTTCCACCCACCAAGAGCGTGCTGTTGCAGATCCGCCGCCAGGTTCGTTTTCTGGAGCAGGGCCAGCAGATGCTGGAAAAGAAACGCGATTTGCTTACCCGACTTATCTACGAACGCCTAGCGGACTACCGCACGCTGCGCGCCCAGGGTGCAGAGGAACTGAAGCGCGCGTATTACTGGCTGGGAATCGTGCAGATGCGCATGGGCAGCCAGATGCTGCGCCAGACCGCGGTCGGTCTGCAAACCGCGATCAGCCTCAAGATCACCGCACGTTCCAGCGTGGGCGTGGAATACCCCAGCGTCAGCGCCAGCCCTCTGCCCTTGCAGCCGGTAGGTTTGATGTGGACCGATGTGAGTTTTGATGAAGCGCGCCTGCGCTTGCGCGAGCTGACCTTGACGCTCGCCCAATTAGGCGAGGCGGAGAACGCCTTGTGGCGGCTCCTGGCCGCCAGCCGCAAGACGCGCAAGCGGGTCAACGCGCTCAAGTACAACATCATCCCGCGCTATCAAACCACGCTGCAGCATATTCGCGGGGTGCTGGAGGAAGACGAGAGAAATACGCTATTCCAGGTGAAGCTGCTGCAGGCGCGTCAGACAAATTCATAGGCCAGGTCTCGGGAATACCGCACTTCGCTCGCAATGACCTATCGCAGAAGCCGGCGCTTCCGCCCGCGGGGTGTGCCTCAGCCCAGCTTCAACAAATCCGCGGCAGCGGATCGTCCTCCAGTTCCTCCAGCACCCGGCGTCCGCCCAGTTCGGTTTTCAAGACCACTTGAGTGCGCCCGGCATCGATGCGACCGATCAGCGCCGCAGTCTTCCCCACCGGGCAAAGCACGCCATGCAGTCAGTACCGCCTCGGCCGTCTCCGGCCCCACCACCGCCACGATGCGGCCTTCGCAGGCCAGATAATAGGGATCGTAACCCAGCATCTCGCACACCGAAGCCACCGCATCTCTGACCGGAATGTCCTTCTGCTCAAGCGTCACAGTGCAGGCCATGGCGTGAGCGATTTCGTGCGCAACCGTGGCCAATCCGCCGCGAGTGGGATCGCGCAGGAACTTCACGCCGGGCACATCCCACGCCGCGCGAGCCAGCGGCAGCACGGAAGCGGAGTCGGACCGGACCTCGCCGGACAAACCGAACTGCTCGCGCGCCAGCATCACCGAAATGCCATGATCTCCGATCGGGCCGGAAACCAGTATCCGATCACCCGGCGCGATCTGTTTGAGACCCAGCAGCTGTCCTGCCATTCTCACCCCGATACCCGCGACTGAAAGGTACAAGCCGCCTCCCTCTCCATGCCTGACCACCTTGGTATCACCGGCTGCCACCTCTGCTCCGTTTTCTCGCGCGGCGCGCGCAAAGCTGGCGATCAGGCGGTCCAACACCGCCACTTCCAGGCCCTCCTCGATAATGGCAGACAAGGTGAAATATCGCGGCTCCGCACCGGCCACGGCCAGATCATTCACCACACCATGGACCGCGAGCGAGCCCAGATTGCCGCCGGGAAACTCCAACGGCTGCACGGTAAAGCCGTCGGTAGTGACCATGATTTCGCCGCTCAATCCGGGCAGCGGCACCGCATCTGCATCGGTATCCAAAGCCGGATTGGCGAGATGTCTTGCAAACACGTCCCTGATCAGTTCGCGCATGAAGCGACCGCCGTTGCCGTGCGCAAGGAGAATGCGTTCTTCGTTCATTGTTTCGTACCCGAGATCTGACTGTATTTTCGCGCTTGGCTCGCCATGACGCCATTATGGGGGAGCATGGGTGATAAAGCTCACGCGGGAGCAGATCGCAGTCAAAACACAGGCTGCGTCAAACGGGCTACCGTCCACATGTGCGGGCGGTCCGTTGACGCACTTGTTCCGGGCCTTGTGAACAAGTCGGGTGCAAAGCCTGCGCCCTGCCCCGCCTCCCATAACAGAAGGGCAGCCGACCCCGAGGGCTCGCGTCGGCTTGAGCATGAGTTCATTCGTTAGAGCCGGTCATGCGCGAAAAGGAAATGCGCTTGATCGAAAGAATTGTCATTTCGGTCTGCTGACGACTCTGAAAGAGATGTGCAAAACGCCAACCGATTCCGAACTAATTGGATCTCGTGCAGCCCAAGTCAAAGGAATTGCATGAGTTACCATGCCACCAGCCAATCAACAAAGGAACATCATGGAACACTTGCGCCGTCTCCTGCTCCTACCCGCACTCCTGTTTCTTGTCCTGCCGTGTTCGGCCGCGCTGGCCGAGGATGAGGTCAACTGGGCGCCGACTCCACCACGCCTGAGCTTCATCGATGGGCAGGTTTCCTTCTGGCGCCCGGGTGCCGAAGATTGGTCAAGCGCGCGCCCCAACCTGCCCCTGACACCAGGTGATGCCTTATACACAGGACAGAATGCCAACCTTGAGCTGCAATTCGGTAGCCGCGAGTTTGCACGCTTGGATGAAAACACCCAACTGAGCCTGATGAACCAGGAAGAGCACTTCATCCAGTTCAAACTCACCGACGGACTGGTTTCCTTCGACATCCGCAGCATCGCCGAAGGCGATACAGTGGAAGTCGATACGCCCAACGCCGTCTTCACCATCGAGCAACCAGGCTATTACCGCGTGGATGTGGATGCGCAGGTTACCCACCTGATCACCCAACATGGCGGACGCGCCACCCTTACAACTGCCGATGGCCGTTCCATGGATATCTATCCTTCCGAGGATATTGTCATTAGCGGCGACAACCCGGCCCAGGTGGCCACGTATGCGGCACCGGCGCCCGATGACTGGGACCGTTGGAACGATGAGCGGACCAGCCGGATGACGGAATCGGTCAGCACCCGTTATCTCCCGCCTGACGTCTATGGCGCGGAAGAACTCGATAACTATGGCCAGTGGCGAATCGTGCCGCAATTCGGTCCAGTATGGATACCCTACGGCGTGGGTGCCGACTGGGTTCCGTACAGCACTGGTTCCTGGATTTGGGACCCCAATTACGAATGGACCTGGATCGACGATGCGCCTTGGGGCTGGGCGCCATTCCACTATGGCCGCTGGGTGGATATCGGTGGCTTGTGGGCCTGGGCGCCGGGCCCCGTGGTGAAACGGTCGACCTATTGCCCCGCCCTGGTGAGCTTTCTGGTGCAAGGTCGAGATGTAGGCCTGCGGACCGGCATCGGCCTGCACGGCCCGTCCTGGGTCGCCCTGAGCTGGGGGGAACCCGTCCTGCCCTGGTGGGGACGGAAGGATTACCGCGGCCATCCGCACTGGGCCGGCTGGGGTGGTCCGCGCATCGTCAACAACGCGGTCGTCAACCGCACGAGCGTGATCAATGTGGGCGACATCCACTACCGCAATGCCGACGTGCCGCGCGCCATCCTGACCGTGCCTGGCGACAAGTTCGGCCGGGCGCGATTCCGCGCCACCCCGGTAACCGACACGCATCATGAAGACTTCACTCCCATACGCGGTGAGCTACCGATCAAACCATCGAGCCTGAGCCTGACTGGCGGCGCGTCAGCCGGTCTGCATCCGCCGCGTGACATCGTGTCCCGCTCCGTCGTAGCCAGCCATCCGCCGCGCGAACGCCCGCTGCCCTGGCAGACTTCAGGGATGCGCCCTCAGTTTGGTGTAACGGTCCCGACGCCTCATCTGGTCAAGCCGCCGCCACAAGAAGATCAAACCGGGCGTACCTTGCCGCGACCGCCCTTCGGCCCGCAAGCTGGACCGGAACGCACGCCCCTCCCCCTGCCGCCGCGTTTTGGCGAGGTTCGCGGCGCGTTACCGCCTGCGACACCGGCGCGTGCTCCCCGTGGATCTTCTGACCGCAAGCTGGGCACGGAACGCTTGCCGGCTCATGCGGTTTCGCCCCCGCCTCATCCTGTTTTCGAGCAAACTCATCCGGCACCTGAGGCTGCTCGTCCCGTTCCTGCACCGGCGGCAAGCCCGGCTTCGGTGGGCGACCACCATGTGGCGCCGACTGGACTCCGGGAGCGCGTGGAACGTGGAAGACGCGTCGAAACACCGTCGCGGGATGCAGGAAGGCAGGAAGTAGGCGTACAGGCCTTGCCCGGCACACCTGCCAATCAGACCTATCAGAGACCGGCAGGAGAAACGCGCCGCTGGAACAGGGATAATCGCGACAACAATCGCTGATTTGGCGCCACGCTTCGCGCCTGTTCAGCGCCGGGATCTGCGCCCGTTTCGTCGCGCCAACAGCGGACGAAAACGAACCTGGCCGCGAGATGTGGACATGCTCTGTTGGGTTGGCGAACTCTCAAAGTGGGCGGTGAGCTCAGTCCAAAAAGGGAAGAAAGACTGAGTTGAAACTCTGGCCTTCACCGTCGTGGGAACATGCAAGCCGCCCTCGGTCGCGAACCACGCAAGAGCTTGCAACGCGTGAGCACGCTCTTTGGGCAAATCAAAGACCGTGAATACCTATTCAAGGTCTGTTCCTTCGGTTCCGATTCGGCCCGGCATCTTACTGCAACTCCTGCAAACGGGAACCGGCTGGATTCAATGAGACGGGATGCAGTGTTCGCGGCCATGAAACGCCGTGCGTCCGGGATCTGGATTGCCAGCGAAAATCAAGGCTTTTGTGGTTCCGTCGGACGCCTTTTGCCTTGTCTGCGCCAAAGTTCCAGGCAATCGAGTCCACAGAAATGCGCCACGTAATCGGCGGCTTCCTCGTGCATTGCATCGCCTGCAGGCAGTTCCGTCAGGCACATTTCACAGGTGAGCACCGTGCACTGGTGATCACTTTCGCAATCAAGTACTGGCGCCCCGGAAGGGGTAAGATTGTCTGGTTGTTTGACCATGATCACGTCTCCAGTTCAGTACGCCGGAAAGTTGAACCGCGCTAGCGCACTTGAAACTCCGATGCCGACCCAACTCTCCATTGCGAATCGTCGTGCTTATATTCTAAGTCTAGGCAATTAAAAAGGCTTCCGAGATGGAATTTTCCCTGCTTCCCCCCCGTCCCCACGACAGCCATAAAGGTCAGTTTGGCTGGGTGGGCATCGTTGGCGGATCCCCAGGCATGGTGGGAGCGGCCCTCCTCGCTGGCCGTTCGGCCCTGAAGAGCGGCGCAGGCCGGGTAACACTCGGGCTATTGGATGAGCGTGTGGTGGTGGACATTGTTCAGCCGGAACTGATGTTCATGTCGCCTGAAAGACTGGTGGAAAGCAGGCAGCTGAGCGTACTGGCGTTGGGTCCGGGATTGGGCCAGGGCGACCACGCGCTGGCACTGCTGAAGAAGGCTCTTGCCCTGCCCTGCCCATTGGTCGTGGACGCGGATGGCTTGAATCTGGTTGCCTCGCATCCCGTAGTCAAGGACCTGCTTGCATCCCGGACCGAAACCACGTTGCTGACGCCTCACCCTGGTGAAGCGGCGCGTCTGCTGGGCTGCAGTGTTGCCGAGGTGCAGGCGGACCGGATCGCGGCCGCCAGACAGCTTGCCAGGTTGTTTCGCGCCTTGGTTGTGCTGAAGGGCTCAGGCAGCGTGATTGCGCGGCCCAATGGGAGTACGAGCGTCAATTCGACCGGCGGTCCTGCGATGGCGGCAGCGGGCATGGGCGATGTGCTGACCGGCCTGATCGCCGGCCTGATCGCCCAGGGCGCGGAGCCGGGCCGAGCCCTGGAGGACGGTGTCCATCTGCATGGTGCAGCCGGCGATCGGCTATGGCAGGAGAAGGCACGTCCGCCCTCCATTTGCGCCTCGGAATTGATCGATTCGATTCGCGCGTGTATGGGGACACGCTGAGATCCCGCTACCCGTCATGGCAAGCGCGGGAGGCGGCCGCAAGGATGGGTCAGATCCTCAGCAGATCCGGCTCTTGAGATAGGCGGCAAATTCTTCCGCCACCTCGGGATGACGCAGAGCGTGATCCACCGTGGCCTGCAGATAGCCCAGCTTGCTGCCGCAGTCGTAGCGCACCGCATCATAGGCATAAGCCAGTACCTGCTGCTCTTTCAGCAGCGCCGCGATGGCATCGGTGAGTTGCAATTCGCCCCCCGCCCCTGGCTGAAGGTTCTCGATGAAATGAAAGATGCGCGGAGTCAGGATATACCGCCCGACCACGCCGAGTGTGGAGGGTGCGTCCTGCGGCTGCGGTTTTTCGACGATGGCGTTCACCCGGGAAATACGGTCAGTCAGTGCGTCGGCGTCAACGATGCCATAGGCGCCGGTATCTTCCCGTGCCACCTGCTGCACCCCGAGAATTGAACAGCGATAATAGCTGTACTGCGCCACCATCTGCTTCATCACCGGCGTGTCCGCATCCAGCAGGTCGTCCGCAAGAATCACGGCGAAGGGTTCATTGCCCACCACCGGCTTGGCACAAAGCACGGCGTGCCCCAGCCCCAGCGCCTCGGCCTGACGGATATAGATGAAATTCACGCCCGGCGGGCGTATCGATTTGACCAGCTCCAGGGTCTCGGTCTTGCCACGCATCTCCAGTTCGGTCTCAAGTTCGTAGGCCTTGTCGAAATGATCTTCCACCGTGCGCTTGGTGCGACTGCTGATGAAGATGATATCGGTGATGCCCGCCGCCACGGCTTCTTCCACCGCATACTGGATCAGCGGCTTGTCCACGATGGGCAGCATTTCCTTGGGGCTGGCCTTGGTCGCAGGCAGAAAGCGGGTACCGAGACCCGCCACCGGGAAGACGGCTTTCTTGACGGTTTTCATTGTGATCATTCCTTATCGATTCCGGGACTGCCCTGATTCCCCGAGCGCCGGAGCAGATTCAACAGTTCTTCTTCGTTCAAGATGGTGATGCCCAATTCCTGGGCCTTGAGCAGTTTGCTGCCGGCTTCGGCGCCAGCCACAAGGTAGTCGGTTTTTTTTGATACCGAGCCGGCCACTTTGCCACCAGCAGCCTCAATTTTTTCCTTGGCCGCTTCCCGGCCAAGCCTGGGCAGGGTACCGGTGAGCACCAGGGTCTTGCCCGCCATCGCCCCGGCGTCGGGCTTGGCGGCAGGTGGCTGCTCGACCCAGAAGATACCAGCCGCCTGCAACTGGGCGATGACAGACTGGTTGTGCGGTTCGGCAAAAAACTGCGCGATGCTTTGCGCCACCACCGGCCCAATATCCGGCACCTGCATCAGCCGCTCCTCGTCTGCAGCCAGCAGATCCGCCAGCTTGCCAAAATGTCTGGCCAGTTCCTTTGCCGTGGCTTCTCCGACGTTGCGGATGCCAAGTGCATAGATGAAGCGGGCCAGGGTGGTGTGCTTGCTCTGCTCAATCGCACTCAACAGGTTGGCAGCAGATTTTTCTGCCATCCGTTCCAGGGCGGCCACTTGCTCCAGGTTCAGGCCATAGATGTCCGCAGGGGTGCGGACCATGCCCTGGTCCACCAGTTGATCGACCAACTTCTCGCCCAAGCCTTCAATATCCATGGCCCGGCGCGAGGCAAAATGCAGCAGGGCCTGCTTGCGCTGCGCAGCGCAAAACAGGCCGCCGGTACAGCGCGCCACCGCCTCGTCCGCGAGCCTCACCACATGGCTGTCGCAAACCGGGCAGCGGGTGGGCATGATGAAGGGGCTGGCATCTGGCGGCCGACGCTCAATGATTACCGAGACGACTTCGGGAATCACATCCCCAGCACGGCGAACGATGACCCAGTCGCCGATCATTACATCCTTGCGGCGGACCTCGTCCTCGTTATGCAAGGTGGCGTTGGTCACGGTCACACCGCCAACGAAGACCGGAGTCAGCCGGGCCACGGGTGTAATCGCGCCGGTACGCCCCACCTGCACACCGATATCCAGCACCTGGGTAAGCTGCTCCTGGGCCGGAAACTTTTGCGCGACAGCCCAGCGCGGCTCGCGCGTCACGAAACCGAGTTCAGCCTGCAAGTCCAGGCGGTTGACCTTGTACACCACACCGTCAATATCGAACGGCAGACGATCGCGGCGTTCGGCGATCTCCTGATAGAAGTCCATGAGTCCTTGCGCACCATAGACTAGCCGACGGTCCGCGTTGACCGGAATGCCCCAGCCTTCCAGCGCCTCGAACACGTCGCTGTGGCGTTTTGGCAGTGACCAGCCTGACGTCTCGCCCAGTCCATAGGCAAAGAAACTTAGCCGCCGCCGGGCGGTAATGGCCGGGTCGAGCTGGCGAATGGCGCCCGCGGCGGCATTGCGCGGATTGACGAAGGTCTTCTGCCCGGCCTTTCTCTGATTCTCGTTGAGTCGTTCGAAATCCCGGTGTCGCATATAGATCTCGCCGCGCACTTCCAGCAGGGCTGGCGCCGAGTTGTTCTTGAGCGCCAGCGGGATAGACTTGATGGTGCGAATGTTCTGCGTCACGTCCTCGCCGGTTTCCCCGTCGCCGCGGGTGGCGGCCTGAACCAGCCGGCCCTTTTCATAGCCCAGGGAAATGGCCAGGCCGTCAAATTTGAGTTCGGCCATGTATTCCACCGGCGGATCAGCCGGGTCCAAACCCAGTTCCCGCCGGATTCGGCTGTCGAAGCTTTCTGCGCCACTGGCCTCGGTATCTGTTTCGGTACGTATGGACAACATGGGGACCCGATGACGCACCTTGGGTAGCTCCGCAAGCGGTAGCCCTCCGACGCGCTGCGTGGGCGACTCTGGAACAATCAATTGCGGATATTGCTGCTCGAGTGCCTGAAGCTCGCGGAACAGCCGGTCGTATTCGCTGTCTGGAATTTCCGGATCGTCAAGGACGTAGTAGCGATTATTGTGATGCTCGATCTGCTCACGCAGCCGCCGGGCCTGGGCCTCTGCCTCAGCGGGAACCGTCATTCAGGAAAACAGCCGCAGTGCCAGGTCACTGCCCGCGGGAACCCCCTTGGATTCCATGCGCCCATAGATCTGCGTCAGCTGCTGGCGTATCCGCTCTATGCCCGTGTCAGTCAGCGGTCGAAGATTGTCGTCCACAAGCAGCCCACTGACTTCGTGGGCCAGCTTGCGGCCGAGCGCAACCATGTTGTCAAAAATCTTGAGGCCGTCCGGAACCCTGGGCACATCGAACAAGAGGGTCACGCCACGGGTCGAAAAGCTGTCGAGACTCTCGGGCGAAAAGGGCGTCGACTCGTGGTTGCACAGGGAAAATAGAATTTCGCCGCGACGGTCCTGAAGCTGGTAGGTGCCGTCGGGAGCGAGCACCATGCCCACCACCTCCGCCTCCTGGCGAACGTGGTGCATGGGCAGGGTTTCCTCGCCGCGAGCGACGACGTTGAGGCCGATCAGCACATCCACGTCGACGCAGAATAGATCGAGGATCCGGGCACGTTCCACTGAACTTTCGAAATCGTCGCAGCTTACCCTGAGGCTGTGCGGTTGGGCAGCATCGCGCACCAGAGCGCACAGTGCAGTCAATTCCTGCTCACTGACGCCACCGTTGCGGTCGGCCAGTTGCATGGTCACGATGATTTCCCGGTAATGGATGTCGGACCAAAGGCGCAATTCCTCCCATCCGTCGCCAATGACCGGGTAGCCCATCCAGCGCACGTGTTTGCCCAGGGTACGCGACTGTGCCACGGCATCGGAAAAAACGCTGGCCAGGATGCCTTCACCCTTGACCTGGATACGGTATTCAATAGCCTGCTCATGCGGACTGTATGGCGGTACCGGCCCCAATGGAACTGCCTCGCGCGTAGGTTTTGACGGGGCCGCGGCACGCGGCGCAGGCTTGGGTGCATCCTGAATGGGTGCAGGTTGATGCGGCCGGATCTCGATTGGTTTGGAGACGGGGCTGATAGGGGGCTTCGGCCCCTCTTCAAAACGTGGTTCCTGCAGTCCGGTGGTCCGCTCAATGCCTGACAAATCATGTTCGAATTGAGGTTCGCGCACCTCCGGCTCCACCCGTTGATGCGTCGCCCACGCAGACGGCGCATACCCTTCCACCGGTGCCTTGTCCATCAGGGGGTCACGCTCCAATGAACGGAAGGTGGCCTCTGCCTGCTTGCGATAGCGACGTTCCTGGATGCGGTTGTACCCCAGGATACCGGCAACGACCAACGCTCCAATTACCGCCAACGCAATCTGCAATTCATTCATTGCTTGTTCTCTTGGGATTCCGGCGAACTGGTACTGCCGCCGACCAGCCTGACATAGACTTCATCGGGGCGAATCATGCCCAGCTCGGAACGCGCGCGCTCCTCGATCGCGTCTTTGCCTTGCTTTAGATCCTGCACCTCCGCGGCATAGACTGCGTTGCGCTGACGTAATTTCTCATTCAATTGGCGTTGTGCTTCCACTTTTCGATTATCGGAAAGGATCTTCAGCCATCCCGAGTCGCCAAACCACAGCGGGTATTGTAATAGCAGGATCAGCAGAATAAGCGTTGGGGTTAACCACTTCACGGTCGTCTCGACGATCCTGCTCGACGAGATGATCCCTCGCCGCAGCCTCGTTCACCCTTCAAACATTGTTCTGCACTGTCCACGGCTGGCGTGATCTATGGTCGGACGGAGTAGAACGCCTCTTTGCCGGGAAAGCCGGCGCCCTCTCCCAGTTCCTCTTCGATCCGCAGCAATTGATTGTACTTGGCCATGCGATCCGAACGGGACAATGATCCGCTCTTGATCTGCAGGACATTGGTGGCCACTGCCAGATCCGCAATCGTCGAATCCTCCGTTTCTCCGGAGCGATGTGAAATCACGCATGTATAGCCGGCCCGCTTGGCGGTCTCGATGGCCTCGAAGGTTTCGCTCAGGGTGCCGATCTGGTTCACCTTGATCAGGATGGAGTTGGCGATGCCCCTCCGTATGCCCTCCTTGAAGATCTTGGTATTGGTCACAAAGATATCATCCCCCACCAACTGGATCTTGTGTCCCAATTTCTCGGTATGGCCGACCCAGCCGTCCCAGTCATTCTCCGCCAGTCCATCCTCGATGCTGACAATCGGATACTTGTCACACCAGGCTGCCAGATAATCTGTCAACTGTGCGGAACTGAGCTTGAGTCCTTCGGCCGCGATGTGATACTTGCCATCCTTGTAAAACTCGCTGGCCGCGCAATCGACTCCGATCGCGATGTCCTTGCCGGGGGTGTAACCCGCGGCGGAGATCGCCTCCACGATGAATTTAAGCGCGGTTTCATTCGACTCCAGATTGGGTGCGAAACCACCTTCATCTCCTACTGTGGTGGTCATGCCCTTGCCATCCAGCAGTTTCCTCAGCGTATGAAACACTTCGGCCCCATAGCGCAAGGCTTCACGGAAGCTCGGCGCACCCAGCGGAATGATCATGAATTCCTGCATGTCGATGCTGTTGTTGGCGTGCGCTCCGCCGTTGATGATGTTCATCATCGGCACCGGCAGGCTCATGGGTGCCGCGCCACCCAGATAGCGATACAGCGGCAGGCCGGACTGCTCGGCCGCGGCCCGCGCGGTCGCCATGGACACAGCCAGGATGGCATTGGCGCCGAGGCGTGCCTTGTTTTCGGTGCCGTCCAGTTCAATCAGCGTGCGGTCGATGAAGGCCTGGTCCTCGGCATCCAGCCCCAGCAGGGCTTCACAGATTTCCGTGTTCACGTTCTCGACCGCCCTCAGCACGCCCTTGCCCAGATAGCGCGACTTGTCGCCGTCGCGCAGTTCGATGGCCTCGCGGCTGCCGGTGGACGCGCCGGAGGGTACGGCCGCGCGCCCCATCACGCCAGACTCGAGCAATACATCCGCTTCAACAGTGGGGTTGCCGCGCGAATCCAGGATCTCGCGGGCGATTACATCGACAATTGCGCTCAATTTATTTCCTTCACTTGGTTATTCGCACGGGGAAAACAGAGGGCTTGAACGAAATCTCCCGCTCTCTTGCCTTCCATCTGTCACCTCTGAACCCTCGGTGTTAGCCATTGTCATTATCTTGCCACGCTGTTTTCAACAAACCCGCGCTGTTTCACCAGCGCATCGATTTCCTTCAACGTTTCCAGCAGTTCCTTCATCATTCCGAGGGGCCAGGCATTCGGGCCATCCGAGAGGGCAAATTCCGGATTGGGATGCGTTTCGGCGAACAGTCCCGCAATTCCGGATGCCACTGCCGCTCGCGCAAGCACCGGAACGAATTCGCGCTGGCCGCCGGACCGGTCGCCTTGCCCTCCGGGTTGCTGCACCGAGTGGGTCGCATCAAACACCACTGGACAACCGGTGTCGCGCATCACCATCAAACCGCGCATATCGGAAATCAGCGTGTTGTAGCCGAAGCTCACCCCGCGCTCGCACACCATGATCTGGTCATTGCCCACAGATCGGGCCTTGTCCACCACATTCTTCATGTCCCACGGCGCCAGAAACTGGCCTTTCTTGATGTTGACCGCCTTGCCTTGGCGCGCGACATTCTGGATGAAGTTGGTTTGCCGGCACAGAAACGCCGGCGTCTGCAGCACATCCACCACCGCCGCAACTTCTTCCAGCGGCGTGTCCTCATGAACATCGGTCAGCACCGGCACGCCGATCTTCTTCTTCACTTCGGAAAGAATCCGCAGGCCCTCATCCGTGCCCAGCCCGCGAAAGCTTTTTGCTGACGAGCGGTTGGCCTTGTCGAAAGAGGACTTGTAGATGAAGGGCACGCCCAAGGACCCACAGATCTCCTTCAAGGCGCCGGCCGTGTCCATGGCCAGTTGCTCGGACTCGATTACGCAAGGACCACTGATCAGGAACAATGGCCGGTCGAGGCCCACTTCAAAACCGCACAACTTCATGTCCCTGCCTCCTCATTCCTCATGCAGCTTCCCTGTTTGCTTTGGCCCGCTGCGCCAGCGCCGCCTCGACAAATGACTTGAACAGCGGGTGCCCGTCGCGCGGGTTACTGGTGAACTCCGGATGGAACTGGCAGCCGACAAACCAAGGGTGCATATCCTGCGGCAGCTCGACCATCTCGCACAACTCGGTCCCGGGCGCACGCCCCGAAACCACCAGTCCCCTGGCTTCAAGCTGCGCGAGCAACGTATTGTTGACTTCGTAGCGATGACGGTGACGCTCCGTGATCTCGGCCTGGCCGTAGATGCGCCGAGTCAATGAGCCTTCCTTCAAGCTGCAGACCTGTCCACCCAGTCGCATGGTGCCGCCCAAATCAGATTGCTCGCTGCGCCTCTCCACCCGACCTTCGCGGTCCAGCCATTCGGTAATCAGTGCAATCACAGGGTATGGTGTCGCGGGCTCAAACTCGGTCGAATGGGCGCCGCTCATACCGGCCACGTCACGTGCATACTCCACCACCGCCAGTTGCATGCCCAGGCAGATTCCCAGGTAAGGCAGGCGGTTTTCCCTGGCGTAGCGGATCGCAGCGATCTTGCCTTCCACTCCGCGTTTGCCGAAGCCGCCTGGTACCAGCACTGCGTCCATGTCCTTGAGGCAGTCGACCCCTTTGCTCTCAAGACTCTCGGAATCGATGTAATGAATGTTGACGCGGCTGTGAGTGTGGATGCCGGCATGCACCATGGCTTCAGACAGCGATTTGTACGATTCGGTCAGGTCCACGTATTTGCCGACGAAAGCCACATCAACTTCGTGCGTTGGATTTTCCAGCGCATGGACCAGATTCTTCCACACTGTCAGATCTGCCGCGCGCGCCAAGATGCCCAGCTTGTGGCACACGATCTCGTCGAGAATCTGGTCGTGCAACATGGTGGGAATCTTGTAGATCGAATCCGCATCCAGCACTTGAATCACCGCTTCGGGCTGTACGTTGGTGAACAGCGCGATCTTGCGCCGCTCATCCGCTGGAATTTCCCGATCGGCACGGCACAGCAGGATATCCGGCTGGATCCCGATCTCGCGCAATTCCTTGACCGAGTGCTGGGTGGGTTTGGTCTTGAGTTCGCCTGCGGTGGGGATGTAGGGCAACAGCGTCAGATGGATAAAGCAGGTGTTGCTGCGGCCATCCTCTATGCCCATCTGACGAATCGCCTCGAGGAACGGCAGCGACTCGATATCGCCCACGGTGCCGCCAATTTCCACCAGCGCAATGTCCGCCTTCCCCGCCCCGGCGCGAATATGCAGTTTGATCTCGTCGGTGATGTGCGGAATGACCTGTACGGTGCCGCCGAGATAATCGCCCCGGCGTTCCTTGTCGATCACGCTCTTGTATATCTGGCCGGTGGTAAAGTTGTTGCTCTTGCCCATCTTGGCACGCGAAAAACGCTCGTAGTGCCCCAGATCCAGATCAGTCTCCGCGCCGTCTTCCGTCACGAACACCTCGCCGTGCTGAAACGGGCTCATCGTTCCAGGGTCCACGTTGATATAGGGATCGAGTTTTAGCAGGGTGACTTTGAGGCCACGGGATTCTAGAATCGCGGCCAGGGAAGCAGAGGCGATGCCTTTACCTAAGGAAGACACCACCCCGCCGGTGACAAACACATACTTGGTCATGGTTATGGGCGGGACGGGCAATGCTGAATTCTACCCTATCGAACCTGCAATCAACTACCGGATTGCGGTTCAATGACAGGCGGGCCTGAACAGATATCTGGCACCGAGTCCTGCAAACCGAATCGGGTATGCAAATGCTTCGTTTCATACACGCGGCACAGGCACCGAGTCCATCAAGCTCGTGCGAACAAGAACACGCCGCAGAATTTCGTCCACCTCGAGTCATGTGTTCGCGAGTGAAACACAGTGGGCAAAGATGCCCCTTTACAATGCAGGCCTTCATAAATATAATAAGAATAATTCTTATTCATATTCCGGATTCAAGCCATGAGCGCCACCCTGTCCCTAGCCCATCTCAAACCCGGTGACAACGCGGTCATCTCGCACTTGAAGGTGGACGAAGCCTTGTATCAGCGCTTGTCGGCGATGGGGTTGCGGATTGGTCGCTCAGTGCAGGTGGTCCGCCGCGCGGCCCTGTCCGGCCCGATCCAGGTGCGGGTCGGATTCACCGACCTGATCTTGCGGCTGGCCGATGCGCGCAACATCTGCGTCACGGCTGTACCCTGATTCACCGTTGGCACCTCACCGGTTTACCTGAGCTGTCACCGTCTTGAAACGTCTTGCTTTGCTCGGCATGCCCAACACGGGCAAATCGACATTCTTTAATCGGTTGACCGGCGCCAGTGCGCGCGTTGGCAACTGGCCCGGGGTCACCGTCGATCTGCTGGGCGCGAAGATCCTGCTCGGCGCTGACATGGTCGAGGCCGTGGATCTGCCCGGCGTGTATGACCTGCACGGCTTTACCGAAGACGAACTGGTAGTGCGCCACTTCCTGGAAAACAACCCGGTGGATGTGGTCGCCCTGATCCTGAACTCGAGCCAGATCGAACACCAGATTTCTCTGGCCCTGCAAGCCCAGCAACTCGGGCTGCCTGCAGTTCTCTTCCTCAACATGAGCGACGAAGCGGACCAGATGGGCATCTGCATCGACACCCGGCGCATGAGCGAAGACTTGGGCATGCCCGTGCTGACCCTGAGCGCAAAGTATGGCAAGGGCTTTGCTGAGGCCAAGAAGATGTTGACTGGCATGTTGGCCATCAGCGAGAGCCGGCCCGGTCTGGAAGACCTGCGCACCCGGTTGGCGCCAGATGATCAGATCGAGAAACAGATGCGTAAGGTGCTAGACCGTTCCGTCATGCTCCCCACCCTGCTGCCGGAAAGCTTTACTGCGCGACTGGACAAGGTACTACTGCATCCCTGGTTAGGCGTGCCGATCTTCTTTGCGGTCATGTACCTGCTGTTCCAGGGCATCTTCTTCCTCGGCGCACCCTTGCAGAAAGGCGTGGGATGGCTGCTCACCCAGACCAGCCATTATGCGCTGGAACCCATGCTTGCCGGCAGCCCGGTCTGGCTGCATGGTCTGCTAATCGACGGCATCTACAACGGTGTCGGCACCGTCGCTTCATTCGTACCCATCATCGTGTTGTTCTTTCTGTTCATGGCCGTGGTGGAAGATACCGGCTACCTGTCGCGCGCCGCCTTTCTCATGGACAGCCTCATGTCCAGGCTGGGGCTGGATGGACGCAGCTTTGTCATGCTGCTGATGGGCTTCGGCTGCAACGTTCCCGCGCTCATGGGCACCCGGGTCATGCGCTCGCGCGCGCTGCGCCTGCTGACCATGCTGGTGATCCCCTTCTCGCTCTGCTCGGCGCGCCTGCAGGTCTTCATCTTCATCGGCGCCGCACTGTTTTCGCCCAGCCGTGCGCCGCTGGTGCTGTTTTCGCTTTACCTGATGAGCTTCGCCACTGCCATCTTGACCGCGCTCATCTTCAAGCGGAAATTCAAGAACACTGAGCCCTTTGTCCTTGAATTGCCGCCTTTCCGTCTGCCCACTGCACGACAACTGTGGTTGCGCGGCTGGCAGGAAGTCCGTCACTTTCTGCACCGCGCCACCAAGTTCATCATCATTGGCGTGGTTCTGGTTTGGGCGCTGACCCACCTGCCGCCAGGCGTGGCCGAAGCCAGTGCACAAAGCTTTGCCGGCGATCTGGGCAGGCTGATGTCCCCCTTTCTCGATCCGCTCGGCATTCACCAGCAGCTGGCAATCGCCCTCATCTTCGGCTTTGTCGCCAAGGAAATCGTCATCGGCGCCCTGGCGGTCATCTTCGGTATGCAGGGCACGGCCCTGGTCGGACAACTTGCGCACAGCATGGATTGGACCCAAGCCTACTCCTTCATGCTGTTCACCCTCATCTACACCCCGTGCCTGTCCACCATTGCCACGATGAAAAGCGAGTCGCGCAGCAATCTGTACACGCTCGGATCGGTAGCTTGGTCGTTGGGGTTGGCGTGGGGGGTATCGTTCGTGTTTTATCAGGGCGCGAAGGCGTTGGGATATTAGACCAGCGTAGCAATATTCTTGCCTTGCCTGAGGGGGAAGTTAAGCTTGGCGTTGAGATGCTCAAATCGCTCCACGCACCAATCTTGCCAAGCGTGGAAGGTGCAGGAAAACAATACCTCCAATCATTTGCCGGAAACGCGGTTCCTCCCCGACCCGCATAGTGCAAACTGGAGGCGCTGTAATTCAGCCAGTTCCATAATTTTATGTTTTAATTACAGCCTATTTTTGCCTAGGCAACCAATACGATTCTGAAGAGCACGAGTTTGATGCGCAGTCTGCCGAATCGTGAACTGTCTATGCTTCTCTCCAGACGATTCGTTCATGGTCGGGAATCGTGTCAATAACCCATAGCGTGCATTGCCGATACTCAATCATCATTCTTCCAGTGACTTGCAATTTAGGGAACTCCATGACTATGCACAGATGGCCCAAGAACTTGGCGATCATATTGACGGGTTTGCTTTTGGCGGGCTGCGGAGGGAATAATGGCAGCGCAGGGCCTGCCCCGACTAACGTCAGCGCAGTAGCGGGTGACGGCCAAACTACCATTACCTGGACGCCTACTGCGGGCGTATATGACTGGCTATGGCTAGTCCAGTCCGCCATGGGAGTCATCATTGGAAATTCCGGCAATGCCACGAACATAAGATTAGGCGTGACGTCCCCATATGTCATGGCGGGGATTACCAACGGCTTGCCTTACAGCTTTGCCCTGAACGGCCATACGGGCGATGTTAACGGTCCCGGCGGCCCGCAGTCAGACAGCGTGACAGCAACCCCCCGTCTTGCGGGCGCCGCGTGGACTGGCTGCACAACCTGCCCATCATCCGGCATTACACTTTACGGCGTAACTTTTGGCGATAACGGCACATCCCAAGCCGACAGTCAAACGATCCATACCTATCTGGCGGTTGGATCTGCCGGTGCGTTATTCGTCAGTCCTGACGCCCAGAATTGGACCGCCCTGCCAAGCCAAAGCAACTGCACCCCGCCGAGCGGCGGCGCGTTGCGCGCTGCGGACTATGGATGGGGAACCTTTGTCGCGGTAGGTGATTCAGCCACGATCTGTTTTAGTGGAACGACGTCTCAGAGTTCTTCAGCCGTTCCCTTGGTGTCGACCCCAACGCCCGGTACTTCGACCTGGTATAAGGCGACCACCAATCCCCTGACCGGTCCCTTGCCTAACCTTTATGCAATCGCGACCAATCAGTCAGTCTGGAACGCGGTAGCCGGAACGCACATCGCTGTGGGTTCCAGCGGGAGTGTCATTGCTAGTGCGGATGGGCAGAACTGGGCAGTCCCAGCGGTGACCTCCCCGACTGCCAATGATCTCTATGCGGTCAGCTACAACAACTGTGGCATTGCAAACTCCTATTGGGTGGCTGTGGGCGCCAATGGCACCATCTTTGCCACCGGCGACGCAACGGGCGCTACCGGGTGGACTGCGGCTTCGGTCAGCGGCGTCAGCACGGCCCTGCGCGGCGTGGCCTGCACGCCCAATTCAACGCCATCTACGACGCCCAACGTCGGTCCGACAACAATCATTCCGCTCTGGGTGGCTGTGGGCGACAGCGGGGTGTTGCTCAACAGCACGGACGGAGTCAATTGGTCCACTCCGTCGAATTTCAAGATTAACGGCAACAGCGTCTCAGCATTCCCGGGTAACGTGCGGAACGTGACGTTTGGGACCCAGTTCGTCGCGATTGCGGACAACGGCGCTGTCTATACCAGCCTGGACGGCGCGAATTGGACGAGCCAGGCTTCTGGTGTGGCCGCCAACCTCTACGGAATTGCCCAAACCAAGGGTAACCAAATTCCCAATGGCACCTTTGGCGTAGTCCGATACGGTTATTCCGCCGTAGGCGCCGCAGGGGTGACCACGTTTGGGTACTAATCGGGACGAGTTCGCCTGTGGATTCAATGCCGGGGTGTCAGCCGCGTTAGCGGAGGATATCCCGGTCTCGTGAGTTCAGTCAGCCTGGGACCAGGCTGCGAGAGGCGTTGGGTGTTTCGACTCTTTGCTGCTTCTTTTGCGCGCACGAAGTATCTATAGCACCCCGGTATTCTTGCCCTGGTGCCCTTCAACTGAACGCTCAACGAGCCTCCTCCACGTCCCCACCACCGTATCCGGATTAAGCGACAAGGACGATATACCTTGCTCCACCAGCCACTCAGCAAGATCGCGATGATCGGACGGCCCCTGCCCGCAGATACCGACATATTGGCCGCGCTGCTTACCTACCTGGATCACCTGGGCGAGAAGCTTCTTCACCGCAGGATTGCGTTCGTCGAAGCTGCTCGCCACCAGGGCCGAATCCCGGTCCACGCCGAGCGTCAACTGAGTCAAATCATTGGAGCCGATGGAAAAGCCGTCGTAGTGTTGGAGAAATTCCTCCGCCAGCAAGACGTTGGACGGAATTTCACACATCATGATGAGGCGCAGTCCGGCCTCGCCACGCTTCAACCCATTGGCAGCCAACAGATCCACCACCGCCTTGCCTTCCTCCAAGGTGCGCACAAATGGCACCATGATTTCCACATTGGTAAGCCCCATCTCGTTGCGCACTTCTTTCAGCGCTCGGCATTCGAGTTCGAACGCGGGACGGAAGGAGTTTGAGACATAGCGGGCGGCACCGCGAAAACCCAGCATGGGGTTTTCCTCCACCGGCTCATACAGCTTGCCGCCTACCAGGTGGGCGTATTCGTTGGACTTGAAATCGGACAGCCGGACGATGACCGGCTTGGGCCAGAACGCCGCCGCCAGCGTGGCAATGCCTTGCGCCAGTTTGTCCACGTAGAAGCTGACGGGGTCGGAATAGCCGGCGCACCGGTCCATGATTTCGTCGCGCAATTCACCTGGTATTCCATGCCCATTCCCCACCAGCGCCAACGCCGCGAGCGGATGGATGCCGATCTGGTTGTTGATAATGAACTCCAGCCGGGCCAGACCCACACCGTGATTGGGCAGCTGGCAGAACGTGAATGCGCGTTCGGGGTTGGCCACGTTCATCATGATCTTGACCGGCGGCTCAGGAAGACTTTCCATCGAGTCGGCCGCGCTCTCGTAGTCCAGTAGGCCGGCATAGACTTTCCCGGTATCACCTTCCGCACACGACACCGTCACCTCCTCACCATCCTTGAGCATGCGAGTGGCGTCCCCGGTGCCGACCACGGCAGGTATGCCCAGTTCGCGCGCCACGATGGCGGCATGGCAGGTGCGCCCGCCGCGGTTGGTGACGATAGCGGCCGAGCGCTTCATCACCGGCTCCCAATCCGGGTCGGTCATGTCCGCGACCAACACGTCGCCAGCCTTGACCTTGTGCATGTCGGCCGGGCTGGCAACCACGTACACCGGTCCTGCGCCGATCTTCTGGCCGATGGCGCGGCCGGTGATTCTGACCTCGCCACTTTCCTTTAGCAGGTAACGCTGCCCAACGCCGCTCTCGCGTGCCTTGACCGTTTCCGGCCGGGCCTGGACGATGAATAGTTCGCCAGTCTCACCGTCCTTGGCCCATTCAATATCCATCGGGCGCCCATAATGACGTTCGATGGTGAGCGCCATGTCGGCCAGGCTCTGCACTTCGGCATCGGTCAGCGAAAACTGCTGCCGCTCGGCATCGGACACATTCGCCTCAACCGTCCCGCGACTTGCGTAAACCAGTTTGACCGCCTTGCCGCCCAGGGTCTTGCTGATCAGCGCCCGGGTCGGCTTGTGCACGTAGAATTCATCCGGATTGACCGCGCCCTGCACCACCATCTCGCCGAGGCCATAGGATGACGTGACGAATACCACATCGCGAAAGCCCGACTCGGTATCGAGCGTAAACATGACCCCGGCAGTTGCCAAGTCGGAGCGCACCATGCGCTGTACCCCGACCGACAGCGCCACCTCGCGGTGGTCGAAACCGTGATGCACGCGATAACTGATGGCTCGATCATTGTAGAGCGAGGCAAAGACGTTCTTGATGTGGGCGATCACCGCATCCGCGCCCTGCACGTTGAGATAGGTTTCCTGTTGGCCGGCGAAAGAGGCATCGGGCAGATCCTCGGCCGTGGCGGAAGACCGAACCGCCACAGCCACGCCGGCACCCAGCTGTGCATAGGCTGCACGCACGCCCTGCTCGAATGCTGCCGGCAACTCAACCCGCTCCACCCAATTGCGGATTTCCGCCCCGGCCGCCTGCACCGCCGTGACATCGTTGACATCCAGATTGGCCAGGCGTTGGTTGATGCGATTCCTGAGTCCGTTGTGATCCAGCGTGTCCCAGAATGCCTGGGCGGTGGTGGCGAATCCGCCTGGCACCTTCACGCCAAGATGTGCGAGCGCACCGATCATTTCCCCGAGCGATGCATTCTTGCCACCCACGTTGGACACATCAGCCATCGACACCTGTTCAAGGGAAAGGATATAGTCGGGGACCGCTAGCGTCATTGAATTCTCCATGGCTGAATGGACTGTCTTCTTTGTCTCCGATCACACCGGCGTCACTGCCGAGGCGATGGGACGCAGTTTGCTTTCGCAGTTTAACGGCCTGCAATACAAAACTCTAACGGTGCCCTTTGTCAGCGGCACCAATCTGCCGGAGCTGCTGAACCGAATCGCTTCCGCAACCCCGGCACTGGTATTTTCCACCCTGACGGAGCCGGCTCTGCGGGAGAAACTTGCCGCCAGCGGTGTCCCATTGTTCGATCTGTTCAACGCCTTGTCCGCTCCGCTGTCACGCACGCTCCATCAGGCACCGAAATCCATCACCGGCGTGACGCACGGAGTCGATCGAGGCTATGAGGACCGCATGGAAGCGGTGAACTTCGCCCTCGCGCTGGATGATGGCTTGAATCCGGACCGGCTGCCAGAAGCGGAACTGATTTTGACCGGGGTCTCGCGCGCCGGCAAAACCCCTACATCCCTCTACATTGCATTGCAGTACGGCAAGCGGGTCGCCAACTATCCGCTCACGCCGGATGATCTGGACGCGCATTCCCTGCCGCCGCGACTCATCGCCAACCTGCCGCGCTTGCGGGGGCTCACCCTGTCTGCGGAGCGTCTGGCACAGGTACGCGCGGCTCGCCTGCCGGGCAGCCGTTACGCGAGCCTGCATAATTGCCGGCATGAGTTGCACGCGGCGGAAAGCCTGCTCAGGCAACACGGCGTGCCCCTGATCGATTCCACCCATCGATCGGTGGAAGAGATCGCGGCGCACATTATTCATGGCAAAGGCTCATGACGCTCTTTGTCGCACCGCTTCGAACAGCGCCACCGCCGCGGCCGCCGCCACATTGAGCGATTCAGCCTGGCCCGGCATGGGAATCTTCGCCCGATGACGGGCGGCATCCAGCACCGATGGTGACAGGCCCGCTCCTTCATTGCCCACCAGGATCCCGACCGGTCCGGTCAGGTCGAGCCGATAAATCGCGACGGATTCGTGCAGGCTCAGCGCCACCACCGGCAGCGCAGGATGGGTGAGCATCCAGTCCAGCAAATCCGTCCGCTGCTGCAGTGGCAGGACGAACTGGGCACCCTGGCCCCCGCGTAGTGCCTTGGGCGACCAGGGATCCGCACAGCTCCTGGACAGCACCGCCAGACTCGCGCCCGCTGCCGCAGCGCTGCGCAACAGGCTGCCCACATTGCCGGGATCCTGTATGTCTTCCAGCAGCAGCACCAATGGGACGAGATAGTCCGGGAATTTCACGTTGAGCCAGGCCGCTTCCGCCAGCACGCCAACCGGTGTGGCCACTGGTGACAATTCCCCGAACAGTCCGTCGGCCAGGTCAATCAGTCTGGCCTGCGGGCAACGCCCGGCCAGCGGCGCCCGAATTTCCGTCGGACAAGAGGCAGCGAACACCAGGGTGGCGGGCCGCCCTCCGGCTTCCAGGTAGGTCTCGATCAGATGCGTTCCATCGAGCAGCGTGAGCTGTTCTTCCCGCCGCACCCGCGCCGAGTCTGCCAGGTACTTGAGGCGTTTGAACAGCGGGTTATCGCGCGAGGTGATCGACGTTTCTCTTTGCACGGTATTTCAAAAGTAGTCAAACAGGTTCACTATAAGCCTCGCCACCCCAGCTATGAAAATCGTACTCATCACCCCGTACGGCCGTGAGCATTGCAACGGCAACTGGCACACCACGACGCGCTGGCGCGATTTCCTGCGTGGCGCCGGGCATACCGTGCGCGTGCAGCTGGAATGGGACGGCAAGCCGGCCGATCTCATGATAGCGCTGCATGCCCGGCGCAGCGCGCCTGCGATTCAGGCCTTCGCTGCGCGCTACCCGAGCCGGCCCCTGATCGTGGTATTGACGGGCACCGATCTGTACCGTGACATTCATGCTGACGAAGCCGCTCAGACCGCCCTGGATCTGGCCCACCGTGTGGTGGTACTGCAAGCCAAGGGAGTCGAGGAGCTCGATCCGTCTGCCGCCGCAAAAGCGCGGGTAATTTACCAGTCCGCGCCCGAAATTCCCCGGCCGCCGGAACGAATGGGTGAATTCAGGGTACTGGTTATCGGCCATCTGCGCGAGGAAAAGGACCCGTTCCGTGCCGCCCTCGCCTCGGCATATCTGGCGGAGCATTCACAGGTTCAAATCACCCATCTGGGCCGGGCCCTGTCCAAGGAAATGGCGGACATGGCCTACCGGGCCGAACGTCAGCTGTCGCGTTGGCAATGGCTGGGCGACATCAGCCATGAAAAAGTCCTGAGAAAACTTGGGCTGGCCCACCTGCTGGTTATCAGCTCAATCATGGAAGGCGGCGCCAATGTCATCTGCGAGGCACTGGCAGCCAGGGTGCCGGTCATTGCCTCGGACATTCCGGGCAATATCGGCATGCTGGGCGATGATTACCAAGGCTACTACCCGGTGGGCAACGAGCGACGTCTCGCGAAGATGATTTCCATGGCGGAACATGATCCAGAGTTTTACGCGTGCCTGGTAACGCAATGCCGCGAACGCCGGCACCTGATGAAACCGGAGCGCGAAGCCACCAGCTTGCGCCAATTGGTAAGCGAATTCGAGATCAGGGCGGCCTGAAAGGCAGGGGTCAGAATCTAGGATTCAGGGAGGATGTGAGTCGCGCTGCGCGCAACATCGTTTGATTGCTTCCCCTAACCCCTGGATCCTGCCTTCAGGCAGCCCTCAACAGCTCGTCAATGAACAAGGGCCTGCCGGTATGGTAACCTTGGACAAAATCGACCCCGATTTCCCTCAGCTTTTCCAGCGTCTCTTCATTTTCCACCGATTCGGCAATGGTCTTGATACCGAGGAAGCGGCTGGTTTCGTTCATCGAGGACACCAGGGCCACATCGACCTCATTGCGCAGCATGTCGCGAATGAAGGAGCCGTCGATCTTGAGATAGTCGACCTTGAGCTTCCTCAGGTAGGAATAGGAAGAAAAGCCTACGCCGAAATCATCAAGCGAGAAGCGGCAGCCATAGCGCCGCAGATGGCGAACAAATTCTTCCGCATGGGTGAAACTGTCGATCGCGGCGCTTTCCGTAAGCTCGAATATGATCTTGTGACCGGGGATGTCGCCCTTGCCCAGCTCGTCGACGACAAAATCAAAAAACCCTTTGTTGCCGATCGACTGACCCGAAATATTGACGGAAAAGCTGCCGATCCTGTCGAAGGCTTCGGTATGTCGGCGTATCCAGTCAAATACCATTCCCAGCACCCAGCGATCAAGCTCGGTCCCCCGCTTGAGCCGTTCCACCGAAGCGACAAACTCGCCCACATTGATGGTTTCCGTGGAATCGGCAGGTGTACCGAGCAGAATTTCGAAATGGGCTGGATCGCCCATGACATTGCCGATCGGCATGATAGGCTGGCAACGCAGCGCGAGATGACCGCCTGCCAGGACACTGTTGATATGGCTGGCCCAGTAGACCAGGCCACCTTCATGTTGGTCCGCCAGTTCGTCCTCGCGATACACGACGATCTGGTTGCGCCCTTCGTGCTTGGAAGATATGCAGGCCTCATCCGCCTTGGTATAGAGTCCGACCGGGTCCAGGCAATCCACCGACCAGGCCAGGCCGATATTGGCCGTGAGCGGGCATTTCTGTTCCTTCCACTGGAAATTGAACGTATTCACCTGGGTAATCAGGTTCTGGGCCTGGATCAACGCATCCTGGTGGTTACTGGCCTTGATCATGAAAGCAAAGATGCGTTCGCCACAGCGGGCGAACAGTTCCGGATCGGGCAGCGTCGTCTTCAGCAGCTCCACCAATTGCAGCAGCAGCGTAGTCCTGCCTTCTTCATCCAGCTCCGATTGGTAAAGCCGCAAGTCTTCAAAGTCCATCACGCCTATGGCGAAGCCGAAATCCCCGGTACCCGCCCGCAGCCAGGCATGGCGAATGCGGCGCATGAATTCATTTTGCCTGACGATCCCCGTAACCGGATCCAGTGTCGCCTGCCGCATCAGGCTGCGATGCATATGCTGGACCATGGAACTGAAGGAGCGGTCCATGAGCGGCAGCTGCAGGCTGTCGGTAGCCTTGAAGGATCCGTCCATCAGCCTGGGCGCCAGTTCTCCGGGCTTGGCATCGAACTTCTTGACGCCGCGGTAATTGGCGAAAACATATAGCTCTGGATCATCCCCTATCCAAACCAGATTAAGTGGCTCGGAAAACTTCTCCGCGACGAACCAGTCGCCCACTCGAAGTTGCTCCAGTTGGCTGCTGCTTTCGTCAGACAAATCAGGCGCCTTGCTATCATCCGTATTGCCGGGTTTAAGCGTGGTATAGCTGATCTTGGAGCTATCCTTGGCGTAAAGCACGTGTTCCGCGAGCCGGTCTACCACCCGCTCCTGCTCCTCACGGTCGGCGCTAACCAAGGCCAGATGGGTATCCACGTACTGCAGCAGGTGATGGGCCTGGTCCCGGTGGATTTCAGCGTTCGAGTCCATCCCCAACCAGTCGAGCAACTGATCCAGTGTCTGCCAGGCATGTGACCTCTCGCTTGCGTCATCGGCGTTGCGCAGCAGAACCCGCGTCAGGTAATTGCGCCAGCCTGTATTGAGCAGATCAAGCACCACGGCGGGGACCGGCTTGCCGAGCACGCGTTCCTCGATGTCGTGCGTGACGCTACGTTTGGCCTGACTGGTCTTCTGCCAGCCCTCCAAGGCCTCCTGCAAGCGGGCAATACGCCCCAGCCGGGCGCGCAACAGGGGCTCCAACACTTTTTCCAATTGGGCCCGGGCTTCATCATAAATGCCTGGATTGGTGGCGGCTTCAACGCGAATTCGCTCAGTCCAGCGATTGATGAGCTTGAGCAGATTGTCATCCTTGATCTGGCCGTCGTCGCTGGACACCATGGACAGACGATCGATGGCATTGAGCGCCCGGTGCGCGGGATGCCGGGGCGAGTTGAAAAATTCGGGATCCTGGATCGCCAGTTTGAGCAGCGGTTCTTCCAGGCGCTTGAAATAGGGCTTGATCTGGGTCGGGATGGAGCGTTCCGCGTCCATGGCCGAAACCAGGGTGCTGAACACATCCACCGATCCCTGCACCTCCGCTTCCCTGCCGGCAGGAATAACACCGGCCACGCTCAATTCCTGCACCACCTTGCCGGCATAGGGCAAGGGCGCACCGATCATGATTGCCTGAGAACCTGCGCTGGCTGAACTGCCGGCTGGGGGCAAATTGGGTCCCATCGCGTAAGCAGGTGGGGCAAATCCACTTCCTCCTGTTGGCAGAGGCACGGGCGGGCGATTGCGGCGAAACAAGCCCATCAGGGCCTGGGCCATGCGACCCATGGTCGTGCCGCTGCCTTGTAGCG
Source organism: uncultured beta proteobacterium (assembly GCA_963782495.1). Taxonomy (GTDB): domain Bacteria; phylum Pseudomonadota; class Gammaproteobacteria; order Burkholderiales; family Thiobacillaceae; genus DASQBT01. Next base: position 124,733 of record CAWAJU010000012.1, read on the forward strand.
GCGTGCCTGCGGCCGCACCACCGCCAGTTGCGCCGCGATTGGGCGCGTAGCCGCCGCCGGCATGCGCGCCGCCGTAACCAGGCTCCAGGCCCAGGTCTGCCGCTTCGGCGCCGTCAGCGATCCCCTCTGCCGGCGCACCCGCCCCTGAACCGGAAGCACGCGCGTCATGCATAGCCCTGCCCCTGTACGCCGACTGGGACTTGGGCAGGATCTCGTCCAGCCTCTGATATAAAGTCCCCAGGGGATCCAGCATGGATTCCCTCAAAGTCAAATAGGCGATATGCCGTACCTTGTTGGACTTGATCACCGATTCCAGTGCCGTCATGAAGACCCGGAATATGGCAGTGGGACCGTAAGGATTGACCCCTGCATCCAGGGCGTAGCCGTAGAGTTGCTCCAACCTGGGTTCCAGCGCGTTCAATTCGACTTGATAGTGTTCCTCCAACTTGCCGGCCTCAGTGGTGGCGTCAAGCCAGTCTTCAAATTCCTCCTTATCAACGATGCTCAGCTCATCGGTTTCGGGTTGAGCCTCAATCGCGAACTGACCCGACTCGAATTGCCTGACAGCGGCCAGAATGCCCTGCTGGAAACGTTCCTTGACGGATGGAAAGTTGATCTTGAATTCGCTGACCGCCTGCAATAATTCGTTGTGCTCGGAAAAACTTTGGGCGGTGGCTGAAGCCGCGCTCAGTTTGTCCGCAATGGAGGCGCCGAAATTCTGAGCCCCAACTTCCATGGCATCGCTCAGCAGCGCCTGAGCCGCCTCCCGTATTCCTTCGTTGCCCCTTTCCGGATGGAGATCGGCGACGATGCGCTGGGTGCGAGCGGCGACGGCGATCTTGTGGAGGACGCGGGTTGCTTCGCGTGGGGTCTCCCGAAACGCCACGCCCACCCCGTTGTCGGTGCAGCGCACCAACATCGCGACCATTTCCAAGGTTCGGGGGCTGATCGATGCCGGCGGAGTAAACGCCACCTTGAGGTCCTTGCCCTCATGGCCCGCAGCATGGTGCGCATCCCCGGGTACGCTGAACCGCAGATACAAGCCGCCCAGGCAAAAATCCTGAATCTCGCAGGAAATGTCCCGGTGCTCGCCGATAGTGACTCGTGCCGGTTGGGAAACCGCGAAGCGGGTCTGCCGTCGTTGCTCAGACCGAATCTTGCTGTCGGACATGGCTGCTCCCTGATTGCTTAAAGGCATCGGCTGGATTCTCCCTGATTGTCGCCTATTAGGGTACGGATTTCCTTTTTTTGAATCTGGTTGGGCATTTGAGCATAGCAACAGGACTGCTTTCAAAAAAGCCCATCCTGTCCCCCTTGCCCGGCTTCCTGCAACAAATTTCGCACCGGGGCAAAACTGCGACGGTGAGCCCCACAAGGACCATAACGGCGCAAAGCTTGCAGATGTTGAGCGGTGCCGTAGCCAAAATGCCGGTCAAAGCCAAACTGGGGGTATTCCCGGTGGAGTGTTTCCATGGCCCGGTCGCGCGCGGTCTTGGCCAGAATCGATGCGGCGGAGATGGCTGCTACTGTGGCATCACCCTTGACAATCGCCTCAACCGGATACGCCAGAACCGGACAGCGATTTCCATCCACCTGAACCCGGTCCGGCTTCACCTTGAGCCCGCCGACCGCGCGCTGCATCGCCAGCAAGGTCGCCTGCAGGATGTTCAGCTGGTCAATTTCAGCCACGCTCGCCTCTCCAACGCACCAAGCCTTTGCCTCGGCCTTGATTTGAATTTCCAACCGCTCGCGCCGTCGTTGGGACAGTTTCTTCGAATCCCGCAGGCCTTCAATCACCCGTAACGGAGACAGGATCACGGCTGCTGCAAACACTGGCCCCGCGAGCGGACCGCGGCCCGCCTCGTCCACTCCGCACAGGACCAGGGAAGCGCCAACTGTCATGATTTTGCCTGCAGGAACGGCAGCAGCGCCTCGGCGATTCGTTCCGCCGCATTACAGCGCAGGGTCAGATGCAAGGCCATGAAATCGTGTCTAAGTTCCGCCACTCGCGCCGCGTCGTCAAGCCAGGCCAGAGTTGCCCGGGCAAGCGCCTCCGGGGTGGCCTGGTCCTGCAGTAGTTCGGGCACGGCAAAACGCCTGAGCAAAATATTCGGCAGCCCAACCCAGGGCAAATAGGCTTGGCGCCGCATGATCGCATAGGTCAACCGGGGCACCTTGTACGTGATCACCATGGGCTTTTTCAGCAGCGCCGCTTCGAGGGTTGCCGTGCCGGACGCGAGCACCACCACGTCTGCCGCCGTCATTGCCAGGGTGGACAGGCCCGAAGTCAGCGTCATGGGCAAGCCGCTTGATTCTGTTGCCCGCCTGATCAGCCCCTCAACCGCCGCACCCGCGACCGGGAGCACGAAGCGGATTCCCGGTAGAGCACGCACCAGCAAGCGCGCCATTTCCAGCAGGCCAGGCAGGAGCCGCCTGACCTCGCCCGCCCTGCTGCCAGGCAACAGCGCCACCAGTTCGCCGCTCGCGGCGAGACCCAGTTCGTGCCGGGCCGCTGCCTGATCAGGTTCAAGAGGCAAGAGGTCGGCCAGTGGATGACCGACGTAGTCCACCGGAATTTCAGCGTTCACATAGATGTCCTTCTCGAACGGAAACACCACCAGCATGCGCGACACTGCCAGCTTGATCTTGTGGATGCGCTCGCCGCGCCATGCCCACAGCGAGGGACTGACGAAATGGACCGTGGGAATGCCTGCGCCCTTGAGCTTTTGTTCAAGTCCGAAATTGAAATCCGGCGCGTCGATTCCGACAAATACATCTGGCCGGGTTTGCAGAAAATGCCGCTCCACGTTGCGTCTCAGGACGAGCAAGCCCGGCAGATGGCGCAAGACCTCGAGGTAGCCGTTGACCGCAAGACGATCGCTGGAATAGAGCGCACGGCAACCCGCTTCCACCATGCGTGGTCCCGCGATGCCTTCAAATTGAATCGGGGTTAGACGGCTTTTCAGCGCGCTGATCAGGTGGCCTCCCAGCATGTCGCCGGAAGTCTCGCCTGCCACCAGCCCCACGCGTACCATTAACGGATAATGCCCCGCTCGCTGCTGCCGACGAAATCAAGCAACGGCTTCACCTCGGGATGAATTGCGGCCAGCTCCGCCAGTCGTTGCTTTGCCTCCTCCAGACCAAGGCCGGATCGGTAGAGCAGTTTGTAGGCCTTTTTGATAGCCGCGATCGCTTCACCGGAGAACCCACGCCTGCGCAAGCCTTCGCTGTTGATGCCATTGGGCTCGGCGCGTGGCCCGGCGGCCATCACATAAGGCGGAATATCCTGCGACACGCCGCTGCCAAACGCGGTGAAGCAATGTTCGCCCAGGCGACAAAACTGATGAACCGCGGTAAACCCGCCCAGAATCGCGTGGCTGCCCACGCTGACATGGCCTGCCAGGGTCGTGTTATTTGCCAGCACGGTATGGTCGCCGATCTGGCAGTCGTGAGCGATGTGCACATAGGCCATGACCCAGTTGTCGTTGCCCACACGGGTTACGCCTGCATCCTGAATCGTGCCGGTGTTGAAGGTGCAGAATTCCCGAATCGTGTTGTTGTCGCCGATTTCCAGGCGAGTGGGCTCGCCCGCATATTTCTTGTCCTGCGGCGCTTCCCCCAGCGAAACCATGTGAAAAATCCGGTTGCCCGCACCGATCCGGGTATGGCCGGTGATCACGGCATGGGCGCCCACGGTGGTGCCCGGGCCGAGCTGCACATCCGGTCCAATCACTGAAAACGGACCAATTTCCACTCCGTCCGCAAGGCTCGCTTCGGACGCAACAATCGCCGTGGGATGGATCTTCGCCACTACTTGTCCCTCAGCGTAGCCATCAGGTCAGCTTCCGCTACCAACTCGCCGTCCACTTCCGCGCGCGCCTTGTATTTCCAAATGCCCCGCATGTGCCGCGTGATTTCCGCCTTCAGCACCAATTGGTCTCCGGGGACCACCGGGCGCTTGAATCGCGCGGCGTCGATGCCGGCGAAATAGACCACGCCGACATCCTCCGGCAGGCAGTTCTTGGTCTTGAACGACAGGATGGCCGCGGCCTGGGCCAGCGCCTCCAGGATGAGCACGCCGGGCATGACCGGGTGGCCGGGAAAATGACCGGGAAAAAAAGGTTCATTGATGGTCACGTTCTTGTGCGCAACGATGTGCTTGCCCAGTTCGAGTTCGACCACGCGGTCTATCAAGAGAAATGGGTAGCGATGAGGCAGGTATTGCATTACCTCCTCGACATTCATCTTCATGGCTTGCTCTCCAGTTCCGCGACCTTGCGTTCGAGTAGTTTGATGCGTTCCACCAGCGTGTCCAGATGACGCAGGTGCACGGCATTCCTTTGCCATTCCTTGTGTTCCGAAAACGGCAGCGCCGAAGTGTAGGTGCCGGGCCGGATCAGTGACTTGGTAATCAGCGTATTGGTAGAAATACGCGTGCCATCGGCGATTTCGATATGGCCAAAAATCATCGCCGCTCCGCCGATGGTGCAGTGTTTGCCGATCCTTGCGCTGCCCGCGATTCCGGTACAGGCCGCAATTGCCGTATGCGCGCCAATCTTTACGTTATGGGCCACCTGGATCAGATTGTCGAGCTTGACCCCGTCCTCGATCACCGTGTCATCCAGCGCGCCGCGATCGATCGTCGTGCCGGCTCCCACTTCGACGTCATCGCCTACGATGACCCGACCAATCTGGGGAATCTTCTCCCATTTGCCCTGATCCGGCGCGAGGCCGAAACCATCCGAGCCAATCACGCATCCGCTATGCAAGATCACCCGGTCACCGATCCGGCAGTTGTGATATATGGTGACATTGGCGTACAGACGGCAGTCTTCCCCCACCATCGTATCCTGCCCGATCACGACGTTCGGGCCTATGACCGAGCGGGCGCCTATGCTCGCGCCATCGCGCAGTACTGCGCCTGCCTCGATCTGCGCGCTGGCGTCCACCTTTGCGCCGGGCGCCACACTGGCGCGCGGGTGAATTCCGGGACTGACCGGTGGAGTCGGGTTCAGCAAAGCGGAGAGACGGGCGAAATAGAGATAGGGGTTGGGGCTCAGTATGCGGGGCAGCGTTGTCGCATCGCGCGCATCGGGCGCCAGTATGACTGCACCCGCGTGGCTTCCTTGCAGCTGTTTGAGATACTTGGCCTGGGATATAAACACGATCTCATCCGCTCCGGCCCGCTCCAGGGGAGCAACCTGGCGGATGGCAACCTGCCCGTCACCGACTAGTTCACCACCCAGGCGGGCTACGATTTCAACCAGGCGATAGCCCTGGGCTTGGACCATTTCCTACTTGTCGCCCAATTCCTTCATCACCCGGTCGGTGATGTCGAGCTTGGGATTGAAGTAGACTGCCTGCTCGACGATCAGATCGTATTTTTCGCTCTTGGCGATATCCTGGATGGCCTTGCGCGCTTTCTCCTGGATCTGACTCAATTCCTCATTGCGTCGCTGATTCAGGTCTTCGCGAAATTCCCGGCTCTGGCGTTGAAGCGCCTGATTCAGGTTCGACAGATCCCGTTCCTTCGCTTTGCGGTCGGTATCCGACATGGTCAGGCCATCCTTGTCGAGTTGGGCCTGAAGATCGCGGGCCTGCTTGGTCATCTTCTGCAGTTCCAAGTCGCGACCGGAAAACTCCTTTTCCAGCCGCTTTTGCGCTTTGAGTGATAGGGGTGCCTCGCGCAGCAGCCGCTCTGTATTGACGAAGCCAATCTTCTCCGCCAGGACATCCGCGCTGATCCCCAGGCCACCCATTGCCAGCGCGGCAACAAGAACAAGTTTCTTCATGCCAAAGTTACTCCATCAATATTTAGAAGGTGGTGCCCAAATTGAATTGGAACACCTGACTCTTGTCGTCCTCTTTCTTGTTCAAAGGCTTGGCCAAACTGAATTTCAGCGGGCCTAACGGTGAATTCCAGGCTACACCAACCCCTGCAGAATAACGGAAATCACCAAAATTGAATGTCGCCGATCGTCCCAGATAATCGTTCGGGCCGAACACCGCTCCCGCATCAAGGAAACCTGAAAGCCGCACCGAGCCATCCTTGATCCCTGGCATTGGGACGAACAGTTCGACGTTGCCCACTACCTGGGTATCGCCACCCACTGCCACCTTATTGCAGTTGACATACGGCGGGGTCCCGGAACATATGATCGTTGGATCAATTGGACTCAGGGCTTTGGGGCCGATCGTGCCCGAATCAAACCCGCGTACCGAGCTCACGCCGCCAGCAAAGAAATTCTTGAAGAAGGGCAGCGGCTTGCCTTGCAATCCTGCGGCATAGCCAGCCTGTGCGTTGACCAGCAGGGTGAAATCCTTGGTCAACGGAAAAAACTGCTGATGCTGCGCGTTGAGGCGGTAGTACTGGATATCTCCTGGCGGAACGCCGATTTCCAGCCCGATGCGCTGGAGAAAGCCTTTGGTTGGGAACAGGAAGCTGTTGCGCGTATCGCGCCCCAGTGAGGTGTCCAGCCGCAGTGTGGTGTCGCTGTTGCCAAAGGTGTTGACAAACTCCTGATAACTGATAGGGCTCGACGAACTGGTCGTTATATCGAACAGTTCAGCTGCCGCTCCGAGATTGAGAAAATCCTTTTCGTTCAAAGGCAGGCCAAATCTCAGTCCCACGCCCTTGGTGGACGAATGATATTCTGCCACCCCAGACAATGAACTGGTATCGACATCCCGGCGGTAGACGTCGTAGCCCAGGCTCACGCCGTCCAGGGTGTAGTAGGGATTGGTAAATGACAGCGAGTACACCTGGTTCACCTTGCCGGAATTGACTTGCAAGGCAAGCTGGTTGCCGGTTCCGAATACGTTCGCCTGATTGATTGAACCGGACAGGATCAGCCCGTCGGAGGACGAGAATCCCGCCCCCACCATGATGTTGCCGGTAGCCTTTTCGGTCACATTGACGTTCAGGTCCACCTGATCGGTCGTGCCGGAGACCATGGGCGTTTCAACTGATACCTCGCCGAAGTAACCGAGCCGGTTCAAGCGATCCTGGGACAACTGGATCTTTTCGCTGTTGTACCAGCCACCCTCCATCTGCCGGACTTCGCGGCGGATGACCTCGTCCCGAGTCTTGCTGTTGCCGGCCACATTGACTCGATGCACGTACACCCGTCGACCCGGATCGATGTACAGGGTAAACGCTACCTGATGCTTGTCCTTGTCCAGTTCGGGCACTGCATTGACGTTGGCAAACGCGTAACCTTCCGTCCCCATGCGGTCGCTGATCAACTTGGTGGATTCGGTCAGCTTCTGGCGCGAGAAAACATCCCCGGGTTTAAGGCTCACCAGCTTCTTCAGTTCGCCCTCCGGAACCAGCATCTGGCCGGCCAACCTCACGTCCGAAACAGTGTACTTGGGGCCCTCCGTCAGATTGACGGTAATAAAGATGTCCTTCTTGTCAGGACTGATGGATACCTGGGTGGAATCGATGTTGAATTCGAGATAACCCTGATTGAGGTAGAACGAGCGCAGGGTCTCCAGATCGCCGGAAAGCTTGGTCTTGGAATACTGGTCGTCCTTGGTGTACCAGGAAAGCCAGCCCGGCGTGCTCGAACTGAATTGCCTCAGCAACTGTTTCTCGGTGAACGCGCTGTTGCCGACCAGGTTGATCTGGCGAATCTTCGCTGATTCTCCTTCCACCACCTGGAAATTGATGGAAACGCGGTTGCGTTCCAGCGGCGTCACGGTAGTCTTCACTTGCACCGCGTACTTGCCTTTATTGAAGTACTGCGACTTCATTTCCTGCTCGGCCCGGTCCAGCACGCTCTTGTCAAAGATCCTTCCCTCGGCCAAGCCTGAATCCTTGAGCGCTTTCTTCAGGTCCTCTTCGGAAAATTCCTTGATCCCGCTCAGGCTGATCTTTGCAATCGCCGGGCGTTCTTCGACAGTCACAATCAACACGTCCCCCTGCGCCTCCAGGCGAACATCCTTGAAAAAACCGGTGGCGTACAGTGCCTTTATGGCGGCAGCGGCCTTCTCCTCGTCCAGTCTGTCGCCCACCTTCACCGGCAGATAGCTGAACACCGTGCCGGCTTCGGTACGCTGTATGCCTTCCACACGGATGTCCTTGATGACGAAGGGCTCCACAGCCTGGGCCAGGTTTGCGATGGCAGCCAGGATGAAGAAAGTGGAAAGGCGAAGTTTCATTTCGGTTCTAGCCGGTGGTCAGTCGAACGAGGTCATTGTAGAGGGCCAGCACCATCAGCAGGAACAAAATGGCCATTCCGACGCGGCTGCCAAGCTCCATGAAACGCTCAGAGACCGGCCGGCCCCGCAAAATTTCGAAACTATAATACATGAGATGCCCGCCATCCAATAAAGGCACAGGCAACAAGTTCAATACGCCGAGACTCACGCTGACCAGGGCGAGAAAACTGACAAAACTCAGCCATCCCATCTGCGCAGACTGTCCTGCATAGTCGGCGATGGTCAGGGGCCCGGACAGATTTTTCCAGGAAACCTGACCGATCACCATGCGGCCCATCATCTCCAGCGTGAACACCGACATATCCCAGGTTTTCTGCACGCCTTCCACCAGCGCATCCCACGGACCATAGCGAATTTCGGTGCGGATTTGCGCGAGCCAGTTGTCTTCCAGTTTGGGCGCCGCGCCGATCTTGCCGATGCGCTGGCCGTTTTGAATCTCGCTTCCCGGGGTCAGGGTAAGCGCCAACCGTTGTGTGCCTCGTTCGATCTCCAGCGTCAATCGCTTGCCAGCGGAACCGCGCACCTTGGTCACCAAGTCCTGCCAAGTCGGAATCTCTGCCCCATCGATCGCGACGATGTGATCGCCTGCCCTGAGGCCGGCGGATGCCGCAATCCCATTGGGCAGCAACATGCCCACCACGGCCGGAATGGGCGGGTCATAAGGATGGATGCCAAGTTTATCCAGCACATCCAACTCGACCTCATCCCGCTTGATTCCGCTTAGAACCAGTTGCACCGGGGCCGAGTCCCGCAGCTTCAACTCCACGTTGCCGCCTGACAAAGCATGCTTTAGCAGACTCAGGCGCAAGTCCTGAAAGGATTCCACCGGCGTATCGTCCACGCCGATGATCTCGTCGCCATTGTTCAGCCCCGCCTGGGCCGCGGGCGTATTGGATGGAGGTTCGCCTATCAGCGGCTTGATCGCAGGAACGCCATGGATGAAGAGCACCCAGTAGAACAGTATGGCCAACAGAAAGTTGGCGACTGGGCCGGCCGCCACGATCAACAGGCGGCGCCAAGCGGGTGCCCGGTTGAACGCGCGGTTCAGCTCCTGCGGTGCCACAGCCCCTTCGCGTTCATCCAGCATCTTCACGTAGCCCCCCAGGGGCAGAGCGCACAAGGCCCACTCGGTGTCGTCCGGGCCGTGGCGCTTGATCAGGAGTGGCCGACCGAAGCCCACGGCAAAACGCAGGACTTTGACCCCCATCAGGCGCGCAGCGACAAAATGGCCAAATTCGTGGACCACCACCAGGATTCCTATCGCCGCCAGGAAGGAAAGGACAGTCAGCAACACGTTCATGCCGCTTTCATCGATGCAAGGAAGGAAGCTGCAAGCTCCCGTGCCGAGCGATCTGCCTCCAACAGGGCGTCGAGATCGCAAGCCGTGGCCGGACCAAGTTTGTCCAGGGCATGCGCGATGGCGCGCGAAATGTCGTTAAAACCGCAACGCCGCGACAGAAAATGATCGACCGCCACTTCATTTGCCGCATTCAATACCGCAGGTGCGCTGCCACCGGCTTGCAACGCGTCGAACGCAAGTTTCAGGCAGGGGAAGCGCTGGTAATCCGGCGCCTCGAAGTTCAAGTTCCGGCCCATCAGGTCCAATCCATTGACGCCCGCCTCAATGCGCTCGGGAAATCCCAAGGCATAGGCAATTGGCGTGCGCATATCCGGCGTACCCATCTGCGCAATCAGGGAACCGTCCAGATATTCCACCATGGAATGAATCACGCTTTGGGGATGCACCAGCACCTGAATCTGATCGGCCTGAGCGTTGAACAACCAATGAGCCTCGATGACTTCCAGGCCCTTGTTCATCATGCTGGCGGAATCAACTGAAATCTTCTTGCCCATCACCCAATTGGGGTGGGCGACCGCCTGCTCTGGGGTGACCTTGGCCATTTCCTCTATGCTCTTGGTACGAAACGGGCCACCCGATGCAGTCAGCCAGATCTTGCGCACCCCGGCGGCGACCAGGTCGCCAGAAAAGTCTCTCGGCAAGGCCTGGAAGATCGCATTGTGTTCCGAATCGATGGGCAGCAACTTCGCACCGCTGTCCCGGATGGCGTCCATGAATACGCGCCCGGCGACCACCAGGGTCTCCTTGTTGGCGAGGAGAATGCGCTTGCCCGATCTGGCCGCTGCCAGGGTCGCAGGCAAGCCCGCGGCGCCGACAATGGCCGCCATCACCGTATCCACTTCGGGCAGGGTCGCGGCCTCGATCAAGGCCGGCGCGCCGCCCCACACCTCAACTTGAAGCCCGGTGCTTCGCAGTCGATCACGCAAGGCTGCCGCGGCGCTCTGATCCGTCATCACCGCCACCTTGGGCCGATGCTTCAGACACTGCTCGAACATGCGATCAACCTGCACCGCGCCGGTCAACGCGATCACCTCAAAGCGTTCTGCGTGTCGCGCGACCACATCCAGGGTATTGACCCCTATGGTGCCGGTCGCGCCCAATATTGCCAGCCTGCGCATCTGGCTCACAGTCGGCCTCCGGCGACCAGCAGAATCGTGGTACCGACCGGCAGGGCTGCGGTCAACGCGTCTATGCGGTCCAGAACGCCGCCGTGGCCAGGCAGGATGCTGCCACTATCCTTTATGCCGGCGACCCGTTTCATCCAGGATTCGAACAGGTCACCGAGGATGGAAAAGAAGAACAAGGCCAGCGTCAAAAATAGCGCCCCGGCAATTCGCAAGCCGTGGATGGACGCACTCACCGCGGACGCATAGACCAACAAGGCCACGCCGGCACCCGCCACCCCTTCCCAGGTCTTGCCCGGGCTGATTGCCGGCGCCAGTTTGCGGCTGCCGAAGCGGCGCCCGACGAAGAAGGCAGCGGAGTCGCCAATCCACACCACCGTCATCAAGCCGAGCAAAAACCAGGGGCCAAAGTCGCGCAAGGTCACCAGTGCCACCCAAGTGGGAAGCAAGACAACAGCGCCGACCAGGGCCAAGACAAATGGATTTTTCACCTGCCAGCGTCGGGCCAGCCACAAGGGTGCAATCAGCGCCCAGAACATGACTGCCACCCAGAGCAAACCGTTCTGAAGGTCCCTTTGGCCGGCGAGGAATTGAAGTGCCAATGCACAGACAGTCAGAGCGACACCATACGCCCATGATAACGGGACAGTGAAACCTGAGATGCGTCCCCATTCAAAACCGGCCAGTGCAAGCACCAGCGCGACCAGCGTTGCCCACATACCCGTTGGCGCCCAAAACAGAGCGGGCAGAAACAAGGCCAGCAGCACAAATGCGGTGATCAGCCTAGACACCGGTTTCCTTCAGGCTTTCGGCCAATTGCTCGCTGGTCCGGCCGAATCGCCGCTCGCGCTTGTGATAGGACGCAATCGCCTTATCCAGGCTGATCGCATCGAAATCAGGCCACAATGTATCGGTAAAGTACAACTCGGTATATGCGAGCTGCCAGAGCAGGAAGTTGCTGATGCGTCTTTCTCCTCCCGTCCGGATGAAGAGATCGGGCTCAGGGGCATCGGCCAAACATAGATGGGCTGCCAGATCGGCTTCGCCCACCCGCCCCTGATGGCCCGATGCAAGCAGCCGGTTGATCGCCTGCAGTACGTCCCAGCGCCCGCCATAGTTTGCCGCAATGTTCAGCACCAGACGGGTATTGCTTTCCGTCCGCGCTTCGGCCTCCGCAATCAGTCCCCTGATGGCAGGACCGAAAGCCTCGAGTTCGCCGATCACGCGAAACCGGATGCCATTCTTGTGCAGCTTGGCCACTTCGCTCTTCAGCGCCCGCATGAACAACTCCATCAGCAGCGAAACTTCCTCCTGGGGTCGGCGCCAGTTCTCGGAACTGAAGGCAAACAGGGTCAATTGTTCGACCCCGCGCTCGGCGCATGCCTGAACGATGGTGCGCACCGATTCAACCCCTTTCCGATGCCCGGCAATGCGCGGCATCATGCGCTTCTTGGCCCAGCGGCCATTGCCATCCATGATGATGGCGATGTGCCGTGGCACCAGATGCACTTCGGGAATGACGGTAGTGGAACTCTTGAATATCATCACACGCCTAGCCCTGCTCCCGTTTCAGGCCGACGAGCGCGTGAACGACGCCGCCTTCGCGCAGGCGTGGGCACGAAACAGGTCGGGAGAACGATCAGGGTGAGTGCAACGATCATGATGACGGAGCGGCGTGCATCGCCGTGACCGTTAGACGGTCATCAGTTCCGCCTCCTTGGTCGCCAGGGCCTTGTCGATTTCGGCGATGTGCTTGTCGGTCAGCTTCTGCACGTCGTCCTGCGCGCGGCGCTCATCATCTTCGCTGGCGGTCTTGTTCTTGACCATGTCCTTTAGCGCGGCATTGGCATCGCGACGAATATTGCGCACCGCCACACGTGCACTTTCCGCCTCGGCCCTGACCACTTTGGTCAGATCCCGGCGCCGCTCTTCGGTCAGCGCAGGCATGGGGACGCGGATCACATCGCCCTGGGTGGCCGGATTGAGACCCAGGTCGGCGTCGCGTATCGCCTTGTCCACCTTGCCGATCAGGTTCTTCTCGTACGGTTGCACACCAAGGGTGCGACTGTCGATCAGCGACACATTGGCGACTTGGGGGACCGGGGTCGGGTTGCCGTAGTAATCCACCATCACATGGTCGAGGATGCCGGTATGGGCGCGGCCAGTCCTCACCTTGCCCAGGTCGGCCTTCAAGGCCTCCAGACTCTTCTGCATCTTGGCTTCGGTGGACTTTTTTACATCGGCTATGGTTTGATCCGCCATCGTTTCCCTCCTTAATTGAGCGTCACCCGGGTGCCTTCGTCCTCGCCCAGCACCACACGCTTCAATGCACCCGGCTTGAAAATGCTGAATACGCCCAGCGGCATGCGGTTATCCCGGCACAAGGCCAGAGCCGTTGCATCCATGACCTGGAGCTTGTCATGAATGGCGCGGTCGAAGCTCAGCTGGGCATAGCGCGTGGCAGCCGGATTCCTTTTCGGGTCATCGTTGTAGACGCCATCCACCTTGGTGGCTTTGAGAACGATCTCCGCGCCCATCTCCATGCCACGCAGCGCCGCAGCCGTATCGGTGGTGAAAAAAGGATTGCCGGTGCCGGCGCCGAAAATGACGATCTTGCCCTCTTCGAGATAGCGCAGGGCCTTGCCGCGTATGTAGGGTTCGGCCACCTGCTCCACATTGAGGGCGGATTGCACCCTGGACTCGAGACCGGCACGGCGCATGGCTTCCTGCAAGGCCAGCGCGTTCATGACCGTGGCCAGCATGCCCATGTAATCGGCGGTCGCGCGGTCCATTCCGGCGGCGCCAGGCGACACGCCACGAAAGATATTGCCACCTCCGATCACCACGGCAATCTGCACTCCCAGATCGGCAACCTCCTTGACCTGGGCGACGATGCCGTCCAGGGTTTCCCGGTTGATGCCGAAACTGTCCGTGCCCATCAGGGCCTCACCGGACAGCTTGAGCAGGATGCGTTTGTAGACCGGGGTCGCCACGATCAGCCTTTGGCTGCCTGAGCCATCACTTCCGCAACGAAGTCATCCTTCTTCTTCTCGATGCCCTCGCCCACGACATACAGGACAAAGCCGTTAACCGTTGCGCCTTTGGCCTTGAGCAGTTGCTCGATAGTCTGCTTGTCGTCCTTGACGAAGGGCTGGCCCAGCAGGGTGATTTCCTTGAGGTACTTGGCCACTGCGCCCTCCACCATCTTGGCAACGATGTCCGCCGACTTGCCGGATTCGGCCGCCTTTTGACTTGCCACTGAACGCTCCTTTTCGATCAGCTCGGACGGCACGTTTTCGCGCGAGAGTGACACGGGCTTGGTTGCAGCGATGTGCATCGCCAGATCCTTGCCCAGCTGTTCGTCGCCGCCACTCACATCCACCAACACGCCGATTTTGGAACCGCCGTGCACATAGCTCGCCAGCCTGCCCTTGGCCTCGATGCGGGCAAAGCGGCGCAGGCTCATGTTCTCGCCCATGCGGCCCACCAGTTCGGTGCGTACCTGCTCTACGCCATTGCCGTTGAGCATCAATGCGGCCAGGGCCGTGACATCGGCCGGATTGCTGCTCATCACCAATCCGGCGAGGTCCTTGGCAAAGGCCAGGAAGTCGTCGTTCTTGGCCACGAAATCGGTTTCGCAATTGACCTCGATCATCGCACCGCGCTTGCCGTCGGCGTCGATCTGAATTCCCACTACGCCTTCGGCGGCGATCCGTCCGGCCGCCTTGCTTGCCTTGTTGCCAAACTTCACCCGCAGGATTTCCTCGGCCTTGGCCATTTCACCCGCCGCTTCGTTGAGGGCCTTCTTGCAATCCATCATGGGCGCGTCGGTTCGCTCGCGCAGTTCTTTCACCATGCTTGCGGTAATTTCAGCCATCTTTCACTCCTAAGTTTCCAAATACTCTGGTTCGATGCGAAAAGAGGGGCTTGCGCCCCTCTCTTTCCTGTCGCCTGGGCTCACTCCGCCGTGGGCGTTTCCGCCTCTTCGACAAACTCGTCCGCGGTCACGATCTCCTGGATGATGTGGGCGCGGCCTTCCAGAACTGCATCGGCCACCCCGCGCGCGTACAGGCGAATGGCACGGCTTGAGTCGTCATTGCCGGGAATCACGTAATCCACGCCTTCCGGACTGTTGTTGGTGTCGACCACGCCGATCACCGGGATGCCCAATTTGCGGGCTTCGGTAATGGCACCCTTCTGATAGCCCACATCAATCACAAACAATGCATCGGGCAGGCCACCCATTTCGCGAATGCCATGCAAACTGCGATTGAGCTTTTCCACTTCCCGCTCCAGCATCAGGGCTTCCTTCTTGGACAGCTTGCCGGCTTCAGCCAGCGCAGTTTCTGTGTCCTTCAGACGCTTGACCGATAGCTTGACGGTCTTGAAGTTGGTCAGCATGCCACCCAGCCAACGGTGGCTGACATAGGGCATGCCGGCGCGCGCGGCTTCCTCGGCTACGATTTCGCGCGCCTGGCGCTTGGTACCGACAAACAGGATCGTGCCCTTGTTTGAGGCCAGCTGACGCACAAACTTCATCGCCTCCTCGAACAAGGGGAGGGACTTTTCCAGGTTGACAATATGAATCTTGTTACGATGGCCGAAAATATAGGGGGCCATCTTGGGATTCCAGTAACGGGTCTGATGGCCGAAATGAACACCGGCCTCCAGCATTTGACGCATGGTCACGGACATACTTGTTCCTTCTTCAAAGGTTGAGCCTCCACCCGCCAGGCGCCGCGCAAGCTGCTCGGCGCACCCTTGGTTCCATAAAATATGGAGCGGGTGTGTGAATTTGTTCAGGTAGTCCCGAACAGTCCGCTATTTTAATTTGATAAGCCCTTCTTTTCAAGGGAAAATGGGTTTTTGCCGGACTGCTCTTCCATGCCCGTTAGCGTCAAGACCCCTGAAGAAATCGAAAGAATGCGCGTTGCAGGACGGCTGGCTGCCGAGCTGCTGGATTTTGTCACGCCCTACGTCAAGCCTGGGGTGACGACCGATGAACTCGATCGCCTGTGCCATGACTACATGGTGAAAGTGCAGGAAACCATACCTGCGCCGCTCAATTACGCGCCGCCAGGCCATGTACCCTATCCCAGGTCGATCTGTACCTCGATCAACCATCAGGTCTGTCATGGCGTGCCCGGCGACCGGAAGCTGAAGAACGGTGACATCGTGAACATCGACGTCACCGTCATCAAGGATGGCTGGCATGGCGACACCTCGCGCATGTTCTTTGTCGGCGAGCCGTCGATCCAGGCACGCAGGCTTGTGCAGGTGACCTACGAAGCCATGTGGGCGGGGATCACCGGGGTCAGGCCGGGCATCCAGCTGGGAGATATCGGCCACCGCATCCAGAAACATGCCGAAGGCCATGGCTATTCCGTGGTTCGGGAATTCTGCGGCCACGGTATTGGCAGGAAATTTCATGAGGATCCCCAGGTCCTCCACTATGGCAAGCCCGGTACCGGGCTCGTGCTCCAAACCGGCATGACCTTCACCATCGAACCCATGATCAATGCCGGCAAGAAAGACATCAGCCAGCTGTCCGACGGCTGGACCATTGTGACCAAGGATCACAGCCTGTCCGCTCAGTGGGAACACACCGTGCTGGTCACCGAGACCGGCCATGAGGTGCTGACGCTGTCCGCCGGCAGTCCCGCCCCGCCTGCCCCGCTGCCTCAATGATCGCGTCCGCGCACGCGACGCTGCATGCCTCCCTCCGGGCGCGCCTGAAACAAGGCCGCACCCGGCTGGCGCAGCAGTTTATGGCGAAGCCCCGGCCCAGGGTCTACCTGCACCAGCATGCCCGGCTGGTGGATGAAATACTTCAGGCATTGAGTGCACAGCTCCTTCCCGCACACATGGCTGTAATTGCAGTGGGCGGCTATGGCCGCGGCGAGCTTTATCCAGCCTCGGACGTGGACGTGCTGCTGCT
This sequence comes from uncultured beta proteobacterium, assembly GCA_963782495.1. Classification (GTDB taxonomy): domain Bacteria; phylum Pseudomonadota; class Gammaproteobacteria; order Burkholderiales; family Thiobacillaceae; genus DASQBT01. The sequence continues at coordinate 141,378 of CAWAJU010000012.1, forward strand.
GATTCCCGTCGAGCCTGGTGGCGCGGATCAAGCCTCGTTGGAATCCTGGATCCAGGCCTGCTGGGATGCCGGTCTGGAAATCGGTCACAGCGTACGCACGGTAGGCGCCTGCACGGACGAAGCGGACCAGGACATCAGCGTGGAAACCGCCTTGCTGGAGGCACGTCTGCTTTGGGGCAACCGGCCTTTGCACACGCTCTTCCAGCAGTGTTTCCAGCAGCGTTTCAACCCGGCACGCTTTGTCGAGGCCAAGCTGCTGGAATCGCGCTCCCGCCACATCCGCTTCGAGGACAGTGCCTACAAGTTGGAACCCAACATCAAGGAGAGCCCGGGCGGACTGCGCGACCTGCAAGTGATCATGTGGCTGGCGCGAGCCACCGGCTTGCCGCCCAGTTGGAAAGGCCTGGCACGGGCCGGCCTCCTCAGCGATGCCGAGGCGCGACGCATCGCCGCCAAGGAAACCACCCTTGCCCTGCTGCGCATCCATCTTCATTTGCTGTCGAAACGGCGTGAGGACCGGTTGGCATTTGATTTCCAGGCCGAACTGGCGGTTCGAATCGGCCTGCCACCAACCACCGAAAGGCAGGCCAGCGAGCAGCTCATGCAGCGCTATTACCGGGCTGCGCGGCAGGTCATGCTGATCAACGAAATACTCTGTCCTGCCTTGCAACAGCTGGTTGCGCCGGAAAACATACCGACCCGTCCGATCGATAGTGAGTTCCGGGCGCGCGGCAATGCCATCGGCCTGTGTGACGAACAGCTGTTTGAACACGATCCGACCGCCATCCTGCGCGCTTTTCTTGCTGCCATGCAGCACCTGTCGGCGCCGGCCTTTGAGGCCACCACCTTGCGCGCGCTGTGGCGGGCGCAGCGTCTGATCGACGCGGGATTCCGTGCAAACCCGCTCAACCATGCGGCCTTTCTCGCCATCCTGCGTCAACCCAAGGGCGTGACCTGGGCGCTGCAGGCGATGAGCCGCTACGGCATTCTGGGCCGCTATATCCCAGCCTTTGGCCGCGTCACTGGACAGATGCAGCATGACTTGTTTCATGTCTACACCGTGGATGAGCACATCCTGACCGTGCTGAGAAATGTGCGCCGTTTCAGGGTTGCCGAATTCGCCCACGAATATCCACTCGCCTCACGCCTGATCGCCGAATTCGACAAGCCCGAACTGCTCTGTCTTGCGGCATTGTTCCATGACATCGCCAAGGGACGGGGTGGCGACCATTCCGAATCGGGACGCGCAGACGCGCGCCAGTTTTGCCGTCGACACGGCCTGCCTGAGGGAGACACCGAACTGGTCGCGTGGCTGGTGCAGGAGCACCTGTCCATGTCACGAACCGCGCAGAAGGAAGACCTGAGCGACCCGGAAGTCATCGCGACTTTTGCCGCCAAAGTCGGCATGCCGCGCCGACTCGCGGCTCTGTACATCCTTACGGTGGCCGATATTCGCGGCACCAGCCCCAAGGTGTGGAATGCCTGGAAAGGCAAGCTTCTGGAGGACTTGTACCACGCCACCCTGGCCCATCTGAGCGGGCGCCAGGACAGTGGCGACTACCATGCCAAACAGAATGAGGCTCGGGCAAAGCTGGCCCTCTATGGCATCAGACCTGATGCAGCAGATGAACTGTGGAAGACCCTCGACGAAAGCTATTTCTTGCGTTTTGAGGCCCAGGAAATCGCCTGGCATGCGCGCATGCTTTGGCAAAAGCTGAATCGCCCCGCCGGGGTCGTCAGGGCACGTCTATCCCAGGTAGGCGAAGGTATGCAGGTGCTGGTCTACTGCGCTGACCAAGCCGACCTGTTCGCGCGCATTTGCAGTTTCTTTGCACGTCACCAGTTCAATGTGGTGGAAGCGAAAATCCATACCACGCACAACCATTATGCGCTGGACAGTTTTCAGGTCCTGGACGACGGTCAACGCGACATCCGCTACCGCGATTTTCTGCCTTTTGTCGAGCATGAACTGGGCCGCGCCCTGGATCCCGCGCATGCGTCCGTTCCGGTGCCCGCGACTCGCATATCCCGAAGGCTCAAGCATTTTCCAATTCAGCCACAGGTCGAAATCCGGCCCGACGAACGGAGGCGCTACCACATTCTGTCCATCACCTGCGGCGACCGAGTGGGGCTGTTGCACAGCATCGCACAGGTCTTCCTGCGTCACGACATCAATCTTTACAGCGCCAAGATTCTGACTTTGGGCGAGCGTGTGGAAGATCGGTTCCTGATCAGGGGAGACAGCTTGGCGAAGAACCTGACACTGCTTGCCCTGGAGCAGGATTTGCTGGCGGCGCTAAGCTTGAATACCTAGACCACCGGGCGCGCGTATTCGTCGATGTAGCGGCCACGGGCAGGCGCCTTGTGCGGCGTGCCGGGCTTCTTGCGGTTGCTGGGACGGCCTGCGCGCGACTTGTCCGCCGCAGGTTGCTTGCGTGAGCGGGGTTGGCCTGGTTTGATGCTGCCAGTCCCGACGATGCCGCCTACCGGTTCTTCGGCAAACAGAAAGACGGACCGATCAGCGTATCGAATTTGATCCATGTGTTCTTGTTTCAAGCCGCGACCGGCCAATCCTTCAGAGTCGTTGCAAGATTGCGCGTAAGTGCAATCAGCGGACCCAGTCTATCCTGGCCCGGATGCTCGGCGAATTCGTTGAGCTTGCTGTCCGCGTAGACCGAAAGGATCAGCAGGTTCTGCCGGACTTCAAGCGGCAGGTCCAGATCGTCCCTGGCCAATGCGTCCTGCACATCGCGCCAAATGGCGTGGTTGGTCTCCAGCGCCAGGGCCAGGCGGGCCTCGCGGTCGGGAGCGTTCCAGTTGCTCATGCAGGCCATCAGGAGGGCTGCGGCCCCATGCAGGCGCTCCGCATCCACGGGCAGGACGGAGTTGGCGAGGGCGGTCAAGGGTGGACTCAGCTGCACAGGGTTTTCCTTATTATCGAGACGGCACAGATCAAGATTAGACAACCATGTTGCTCACCCGGTCGACGGGTGGCCTATTCAGACCTCAGGCCGCCTCAATAAGGTTCCAAGGCTGAATGTTCAGTAAAATTAGCGGTCCAGAACAGGCGTCGCTTTAGGCCGTTCGTCGGTCAGCGACACCCATGCATTGCGCTTATTCGTCGGTGAGCGCCTGTCCTGGGAACAGCACCTCGCTGAAGCCGAAATTGCGCAGGTCGGTGATGCGCATCGGATAGAGCACGCCCAACAGGTGATCAACCTCGTGCTGGACCACTCTTGCATGAAAACCGTCCACGGTCCGGTCGATCGCGTTGCCAGCGCCGTCCCTACCTTCATAGCGCAGCTTCGTGTAACGCGGCACCAGCCCGCGCATTCCGGGCAGCGACAAACAGCCTTCCCAGCCCTCTTCCAACTCGTCCGTCAACGGAGTCAGGCGCGGATTGATGAGCACGGTAAACGGGACCGGCTCGGCCAGCGGGTAACGCGGATTGCGATCCACCTCGAAAATGACCACCTGCAGACTCACCCCGATCTGCGGCGCGGCCAAGCCCGCACCATCGAGCGCGCGCATGGTATCGGTCATGTCCTCAATCAGGGCTGCCAGCGCTGCCGTGCCGAACGCCTCAACCGGTCTGGAGGGCGACAGCAGTCGCGCGTCGCCCATCTTGAGAACTTCATGCACCGCCATGACTCGGTCCTCCTGACAGTTGCTATACCGGACAGAAATCCGGATGTTCCAGCACCACCAGTTCCTCCAACACCGCCCGCACCTTGGCCATCAGTTCATTCATCACCGCGCGGATGTCTTCCTCATGGATGCCGCTCTTGGATGCGCCGCGGCCGGCCGCGTCGTTGATCACCGCGCCGATGGTGCCATAGCAGACATCCAACTCACGCGCCAGGTAGGCTTCCGGCATGCCGGTCATGCCTACCATGTCCGCCCCGTCGCGCTCGATCCGGTTGATCTCGGCGACCGTTTCCAGACGCGGACCTTGCACCGCGGCATACACGCCGCCATCCCGCACCAGCACCCCGGCGCGGCCGGCCGCCACCAGAATCCCCTTGCGCATGGAACTGCAGTAGGGCTCGGTAAAATCCACATGGACGACGGGCTTCTCACCATACACGGCGAAGGTGGATGCCCGCCCGTGGGTGTAATCGATAATCTGGTCCGGCACAACCAGCGTTCCCGCGCACAACTCATCCCGAATTCCGCCTACCGTGGCGATCGACACAATGCGATCGGCCCCCTGCTCCTTCATCGCCCAGATATTGGCCCGGTAATTGACCTCATGCGGTGGAATGGTGTGGCCATAGCCATGGCGCGCCAGGAACACAACTTCCTCTCCACACAGACGCCCGAACGTCAGGGCGCCCGAGGGTTCACCATACGGCGTGCGTCTGACCTGACGGTGGGTGATTTCCAGGTTGGTCAGTTTGGTCAGACCAGTCCCGCCTATGATCCCAAGCACTTTGCGTCACTCCTTCAATGCGTAGATTGCCGGCAGGTTGCGCCACAGGCCGTAGGCATCCATGCCACAACCGAATACATAACGATCGGGTACCGTCAGCCCCACATAATTTGCGGCGATTGGTTTGGGCCGGCCGTGCAGCTTGTCGGTCAAGACCGCTGTCCAGACTTCTCCTGCGCCCATGTCGCGCAGCTTGTCCACCACCGCGGCCAGTGTCTCGCCTTCGTCCAGGATATCGTCCAGCACCAGGACCGTACGCCCCACCACGCTCTTGCCCGGCAACACGCGCCATTCGATGGCGCCGCCCTCCGTCTTGCCCCGGTAACGGGTGACGTGCAGATAATCAAACTCGAGCGGAAACACCAGGCGCGGCAACAGCTGACCGGTGAATACCACCGCGCCCCCCATCACCCCCAGCACCAACGGAAAACGGTCCACCAAGTCGTTGCGAATCTCACTTGCCAAGCGGTCCATTGCCGCCTGCACCACCTGTTCACTGGCGATCAGTTCTGCTCCCTGCAGAAGGTCACGGGCGCGAGCCATTGATTCAGACATCGGAAGACCTCTGGCGCGCGGTTTCGTAAAGACAGATTGCCGCCGACACCGAGACATTCAAGCTCTCCACGCTGCCGGATATGGGAATGCGCACGGTGTCGTCGCAACTCTCCCGCGTCAGCCGCCGCAACCCGGCCCCTTCGGCACCCAGCACCCAGGCGATGCCCGCTCTTGCATCAACCTGCGCCAGGATCCTGGGCGCTTCCGCATCGGCTGCGATGGTCCACACTTCATGTTCCTTCAACTCATTCAGACTGCGGGTCAGGTTGGTCACCATCAGATAAGGCACGGTTTCGGCTGCCCCACACGCGACCTTCTCCACCGTCGCATTCAAGCCCACTGCCCGGTCTTTGGGGGCAAGCACGGCATGGGCGCCGAATGCGTCGGCGGAACGCAGCACTGCACCCAGGTTATGCGGGTCGGTGACGCCATCCAGCACCAGGATCAGGGGCGGCCCTTCGATGCCCTCCAACACTTCTTCCAGACTGTGCGCCTGGGGCATGGCTTCCACCTTGGCCACCACACCCTGATGGCGGGCTCCGCCCACCATCTTGTCGAGGCGCGCGCCATCCGCAAGCCGGGCGTTGATTCCCCTGCCCTCGGCCAGGGCGATCAGATCGCGCGCCCGGGTGTCGCGCCGGGTCTCGTCCAGCCATAACTCCTTCACCGAAGCAGGCGCTGTGCGCAAGCGCGCCTTGACCGCATGAAAACCGTATATCCAGCGTTCCTTCATGGTCCGTCAGCTGCGCTTTGCAGGTTTCTTGCGTTTGGCCTTGCCGGGCTTCTCCGGTTCGGCCTGCTCGTCGCTCGCCTCGACCAGGACGAAATCGATCTTGCTCGATTCGATGTCGGCCCGCACCACCTTCACCCGCAGCCGGTCACCCAGGCGATAGCGCTGACCGCTGCGTTCGCCCAGCAACCAGTGCTTGGCCGGGTCGAAGCGGAAGTAGTCCTGGCCCAGTTCGGAAATGTGCACCAGGCCTTCGACAAACACTTCGTCCAGCGCCACGAACAGGCCAAAACTGGTGACCGAACTGACCGTGCCCCAGAATTCCGAGCCCAGATGCTCGCGCATGTAATAGGTTTTGAGCCAGGTCTCCACGTCGCGGCTGGCATCGTCCGCGCGCCGCTCGGTCATGGAACAATGTTCGCCGATGACGTCCAGCTTTGCCTGCGCCGGTTTCTCGCCGAGCAGGGCCGACTTGATGGCGCGGTGGATCAAAAGGTCCGGATAACGCCGGATCGGTGAGGTGAAGTGTGTGTACTGCTCGTAGGCCAGACCGAAGTGGCCGACATTGTCGGGGCTGTATACCGCCTGCCGCAAGGAGCGCAGCATCACGGTCTGCAGCAGCTGCGCGTCCGGACGCGGCTTGATTTGCTCGAGCAAATGAGCGTAGTCCAAAGCCCTCGGTTCATCTCCACCCGGCAGATGCAGGCCGAACTCCGCCAGAAACTGCTGGAGCAATTCCAGCTTTTCCGGCGTCGGCCCTTCGTGGACGCGGTACAGGGCGGGCACCTTCTTCTTGCGCAGCAAATCCGAGGCGCACACATTGGCTGCCAGCATGCACTCCTCGATCAGGCGGTGGGCCTCATTCCTGACCACCGGTTCGATGCGGGTGATCTTGCCCTGATCGTCGAAAATCATGCGCGTCTCGACGCTCTCGAAATCAATCGCGCCGCGCTTCTGCCGTGCCTTGAGCAAGGCCCAATAGACAATTTCCAGATGCTTCAAGTGTGGAAGAAGCGTGGCTTGTTCATCATCCGGTTGTTCCGCGCCGGACAACCAGGCCCATACCTGCGTGTAGGTCAGGCGCGCATGGGAGAACATCACCGCCGGATAAAAACGGTAGGACTTGATTGCCCCCTGCATGCCCACCATCATGTCGCACGCCATGCACAGGCGCTCGACCTTTGGATTCAGCGAACACAGGCCATTGGACAAGGCCTCGGGCAGCATGGGAATGACGCGGCGGGGAAAATACACCGAATTGCCGCGTTCGTACGCATCGACATCCAGCGCGTCCTTCGGCTGCACATAGTGCGACACGTCCGCGATCGCCACCACCAGCCGCAAGCCGTTGCCCGCCGGTTCGCAATAGACCGCGTCATCGAAGTCCCTGGCCGTCTCGCCGTCGATGGTTACCAAGGGCAGCGCCGTGATGTCCTCGCGTCCCGTCCAATCCTTCTTCAGCACCTTCTTCGGCAAGGCAGCCGCCTGAGCCTGCGCGTGGGGGGAGAACTCGTAGGGCAGCACATGCTTGCGCAACGCGATCTCGATTTCCATCCCGGGGTCGGCGTAGGAGCCCAAGACTTCGACGATGCGCCCAACCGGCTCGGAGTACTTGGTCGGCGGCGCGACCATTTCCACCGTCACCACCTGGCCATGTGATGCGCCACCGGCCTGGTCGCCGGGAATGAGGATGTCCTGGTTGATGCGGCGGTTTTCCGCCACCACGAAGCCGACTCCCTTCTCCTGGTAATAGCGGCCCACGACGCGGGTCTGGCCGCGATCCAGCACTTCGACGATCTTGCCTTCGCGCCGCCCACGCCGGTCGAGTCCTGCTTCCTTGACCAGCACCCGGTCGCCATGCAGCACCTGGTGCATCTCGCGCGGCGACAAAAACAAGTCGGCCGAAGCATCGTCCGGGATGACAAAGCCGAAGCCTTCCGGATGGCCTTCGACCCGGCCACGAATCAGCGCAAGCTTGTCCGGCAGGCATAGCTGCCCTTTGCGGTTGACCATGAGCTGGCCATCCCGCTCCATCGCGTTGAGGCGGCGCTGAAACACATCCCGCTCGTCGTGCTCGATGTCCAGTAACTCGACCAGTTCATCGAGCAGCAGGGGCCGACCCTGCTCGCCCATCACTTGCAGAGTCCATTCGCGGCTGGGCAGGGGATGCTCGTAACTCGATCGCTCCCGTTCCAGAAACGGGTCCTGATCGCGCAAACGGTTGCGGGAGCGGCTTCCGGATTTGCGCGGAGGGGATTTGGCGGGTGCTTTTCTCGTTGACAATTGGGCTTCCGGTCTTTAATATTCGCGGCTCTTGGCCCAGGTGGCGGAATTGGTAGACGCACTAGTTTCAGGTACTAGCGGGTAACTCCGTGGGGGTTCGAGTCCCTTCCTGGGCACCAGAGATAACTTAAAGGCAGCTTGCGCTGCCTTTATTTATTTTACCTCTTTCCGTCCATGGTTCGCTTCTAAAAGTTCATCCCCATCCCAACCAAAATCGCCTGCCCCACCGCAGCCGGCTCATCCTGAACTTCAACGCGGCCGATGCCGCCGATTCCCCCGCACGTGCGGGGAACACTTGATAGGAATAGGCTTAAGAGGCGGCAGCAGTTCGGCCATGGAGGTTTAGTAGTAGTCGTCTTCACGCTGGTGGCGTACGGCCAGCACAGTTACTTTTTCGCCATCTTCAATTTCAAACAACGCAACATACCCATAGCTGCCAAAGCTGATCACCAGTTCCCGCAGGAACGGCGTGTGAGGCGAGGCTTTACGGCAACTGAAAGGGAAGGCTTGCAAGACCTCAATCGCCTTGCCAATTGCCACCCGAGCCCGCTCTGCTGCACCCAGATCCTGCTCGGCCAGAAAATCAAAAAGCCGTTGCAGATCTTCCGCTGCCAAGGACGCAAAGCGGACTTGATAACTCACCGGCTGCGCACCGCCTGTTTTACGCGCGCTTTGGCCAGCGACTTATCCAAACGTTTGAGCATCTCATCGGACGAAACGTAGCGGCCGGACCGCTTCCCTTCTTCACGCGCCGCCAGCCCGCGTGCAATGAATTCGCGTTGAGCCTCACGGCGCTCGATGTTCAAACGCACCGCTTCCAGCACAAAGCCTGACAAGGTTTCGCCTTCCTGCAAAACCGATTCAGCCGCCGCGCGTAGTTCGCTATCCACACGCAACGGGGGCAAAGTGGCGTTTTTCATCGCATCTCCTCCATGTATCGCATATGCAATACAGTGTAGCCGTGCCTAATCCCGCTAGCAAGGTGTGATATCCAGCGCACCAGCAGCAAGCCGCAACTGAAAGCTTTGGCGGGGGCGATGCCGTTCTCCAGCAGGCTGGTCAAACGCGCTGGGGCGGCCACATTCGGCACGCCTTTGAACGTTACGGTGAAGTTTCAATCCGCGCCCGGCACGAGTGCCGGGCGATGCATTCCTCGAACTCCATGCCGTGCCGGAAGAACAGGTTTCAATCCGCGCCCGGCACGAGTGCCGGGCGATGCGTCCGCCTTCGGCTTTGGCTGGCTTCTTGGGAAGGGTTTCAATCCGCGCCCGGCACGAGTGCCGGGCGATGCGAAGGCCGATCCGATTTCGCGCCAGGATTTTTGCTGTTTCAATCCGCGCCCGGCACGAGTGCCGGGCGATGCCCAATCAAGGTGATCCATCTTGGTCTCCTCAAGAGTTTCAATCCGCGCCCGGCACGAGTGCCGGGCGATGCCAACGTGCGTGCCAAGGTGAGGCTGGGGGATCGCGTTTCAATCCGCGCCCGGCACGAGTGCCGGGCGATGCGGCGTCCGCCGTTCTTGGCGAGATGGAGGCTTATGTTTCAATCCGCGCCCGGCACGAGTGCCGGGCGATGCGAGCTTGCGTTGGTGCTCCAGTTCCAGTTCGCCGGTTTCAATCCGCGCCCGGCACGAGTGCCGGGCGATGCCTTGAGCCCTGTGCTGGAAAAGTCCACCGTAGAGGTTTCAATCCGCGCCCGGCACGAGTGCCGGGCGATGCCCGGTGGCGCCCTGCGCAATCGGGTTTGCACCGCCGTTTCAATCCGCGCCCGGCACGAGTGCCGGGCGATGCAACTGCGCCGTCGATCTCGCCCGCTACCGCCTGCACGTTTCAATCCGCGCCCGGCACGAGTGCCGGGCGATGCCACCTTCCGCTAACACAACAGATGTCCAATCCATGTTTCAATCCGCGCCCGGCACGAGTGCCGGGCGATGCCAGCAGCGCGGTGGCCTTCTCGCGCTCGGTGTCGGTTTCAATCCGCGCCCGGCACGAGTGCCGGGCGATGCAACCTTGAACGGAGGACTGATTGATCTCAAACATGTTTCAATCCGCGCCCGGCACGAGTGCCGGGCGATGCACACCTCAGACGGTAAGTTTGAGGCTGGAATCGGGTTTCAATCCGCGCCCGGCACGAGTGCCGGGCGATGCCGGAGGGGCGGAACTATTGCTCGATGCTGTGGTTGTTTCAATCCGCGCCCGGCACGAGTGCCGGGCGATGCCCTACGCAACCGCGACAGATACGCTGGGAGAGCTGTTTCAATCCGCGCCCGGCACGAGTGCCGGGCGATGCACCCCGCCTTCCAAATCTTCTATACCTGGTTCAAGGTTTCAATCCGCGCCCGGCACGAGTGCCGGGCGATGCCAAGATCGCCGTGCGCGTGCTCAGGACCGTGATCGTTTCAATCCGCGCCCGGCACGAGTGCCGGGCGATGCGTTGTAGTGCGCCAGCGTCCAGGTGCCGGTGTTGTCGTTTCAATCCGCGCCCGGCACGAGTGCCGGGCGATGCGCACGCCCAGGCGATTGGTCGCCGATTTGTCGAAGTTTCAATCCGCGCCCGGCACGAGTGCCGGGCGATGCGCCGTGTTGAAGAGGTTACATTCTCCCTCACTGTTGTTTCAATCCGCGCCCGGCACGAGTGCCGGGCGATGCTATGCTCATAGCAAACTCCAGTAGTCAAGCAAACGTTTCAATCCGCGCCCGGCACGAGTGCCGGGCGATGCGCCGCATCAGCAACCAATTGTTTGCAATGCGGAGTCTTTCCAGTCTGCGCGAACTCGATAGGCTTCGCAAATTCGCAGGCAGCAGATTGGGTTTGAGGTGACTCCAGGTTGTTAAAGAACAAGGGGTTGGCGTACACGCGAACCTGTCGGCTTATTGGCTCCGATCGGGGTTCGCGCATCATATGATCAGCGGGCCCTCGAAATCCGTCGAGCGGAAGACACCGTGCTGTTTAACCCGAACTTCCACAGGCTCGGTGATCCGGTAAAAGCGCAGGTTGTCTTCGTCATCCTTGATTTCGGCAAGAAGGTCGCGTTCAAGTTGTTCAAACTGCATTTCGTTGACTTGGCATTCAAACACGGATTTTTGCACGCGCTGTCCGATCCGTTCGCAAACCTTGGCGACCCGCCGCAGGCGCTTGCGGCCCGCAGCCGTTTCAGTGGAAACGTCATAGGTCACGATAATAAGCATGAGCGTCCTATTTTGCCACGTAGGGCAGATAGCTTTCCATTTCGCCCCGTATAGTACGGGCCATGAATCGCGCCTGGATAAACGGCAACAGCCCGATGGGGATATTGCTCTCGGTCAGCGGATGGAGGATTTCTTCCTGTTTGCGCTCCTGCCAGGCGGTGACGACCGTACGCCGGCCTTTCTCGTTAAGCATAACGGCACCGCCTTCGCGTTCGTCAAAATCGCCGGCAGCAACCTGGCCGCGATTGATCAGGGTGAGCGCCAGGCGATCGCACAAGACCGAACGGAATTCCTCTTGTAAATCCAGGGCCAGCGCGGCGCGCCCGGGACGCACGGCATGCAGAAATCCAAGCTGCGGATCCAGCCCCACCGCCTCGCAGGCGGAGCGGCAGTCGTTCATCAGCATCGAGTAGAGAAATGAGATCAGGGCATTGAACCGGTCAAGCGGGGGGCGCCGAGTCCGGCCGTTGAGCTTGAAGCTCTCGCGCATGCCCGGCTTGACGACAAGGTTGATGGCTTGAAAGTAACCGCGTGCGGCTTCGCCCTCCACGCCGCGCAGTTCATCCAGATCGACAGCAGCGGCCGCAGCGCGCAGTGATGCGGCCAGGTTGTCGGCTGCCCGGCCGAGCGGGGCGGATTCGTCCGGGTCCGCGGCTTCGCGCGCGCCGCGCTGCAGCACACCGCGACTGTTCTTGATCTTGCCGGCCACGATGGCGCGTGCCGTTGCAAGGACGATCGCGCTGTCGCTTGCGGCCCGATGCTGCGCTTGCCGCAACAGAATATTGCCCGATACCGGGCCCTCCAGCCGCGCCTTGAAGCGTCCCCAGTCGTCGAGCAGCACCAGAGATCTGCCCTCGTCGGACAGGCGATGCATGAGCGCGGGTGAAACCATGACATTGCCGAAACAAACCAGGCCGCCCAAGTGGTGCAGCGGCACCTGAAGTCTCTTCTCTCGCTCCACGTCAACGCGCACCGTGGCGTTCTCCAGGTGAACGTAGGCGTTGGGGGTCATGACGTAGAGCGTGTTCTGAACCATGTGCACCTTAGCTCTCCGGGTTATACAGCTCTTGTATCCGTTGCCGCTGCCGTCCGCGCGCAGCCATTGCTTCGGGCTGGCAGATCTCCTTGAGCGAACACTCCTTGCAACGCGCGTCGTTCACCGGCGGCGGCAGCCTGCCGGAGGCCAGCATCTCGCGGATCGACTCGGCGGTGTCGATCACAAGCTGCTTCAGCGCTGGCGTGATTGACACCTCGCGCCGCCGGTGGCTGCTGGCATGGAAGATCGCGCCTATTGGAACAGGGCGACCGAGCATGTCTTCCAGACACATTGCCTGGGCGGCGAGCTGGATGTCGTCGTGTATCTTCTGTCTTCTGCGGCCGTGCTTGAACTCCACCGGAAAAATGGTGCCGTCGGGGTGAAACTCCACCAGATCGGCCTTTCCGATCAGGCCCAGCCGGTCGCTCCAGACCGGCAAGGCGCGCTCCACGCGCACACCGGATTTGATTTCGTAGCCCGGCGTATCCACCAGATGATGCACAGCCTGGCCGCGCGCAGTGTGAATGTTGTCCTCGAACGCCTGTTCCAGATGAATGAGTCCGCACTGGCGCGGGCAATAGGCCCAGTGTTGCAGGGCGGAGAGGGGGATCGAATCTGTTTCGCCTGTCATTGAAGTGCTAGCATGACAATCAATAAAGCAACGAAATGGAGCACGCCATGGCAGGACTACTCAAGGACATAGAAAAGCAGGCCTTGCAGCTTTCGCCACAGGAACGCGACGAGCTCATCCACCGCCTTATCATTAGCCTGGAAGGGACACCTGAAGATTCCCCCGAAGCCATCGCCAAGGCGTGGGACGAGGAAATCGCACGCCGCGTGGCGGACATGGAAGCAGGCCGCACAAAATGGATTCCAGCCGAAGAAGTGTTCAAGGAGATTGACGCCCTCATCGCCAACCGGGCCAAGCGGTGAAAGTTTCCTTCAACCCGTTCGCCCGGCAAGAGTTCGCCGAGGCGGCAGGTTGGTACGCGGACGAAGCAGGCCCGCTTCGTGCAAACGATTTCAGGAATGAAATCCAACGCAGCCTGAAATTGATCAGCGAACACCCGGCCTTGGGCACGCCGTCAGCCCACGACACTCGCCGCCTCGTCGTTCATCGTTATCCATATTCCATCGTCTACCGTGTGGAACTAGACGTGGTGCGAGTGCTGGCGATTGCGAGCCAGCGCCGCCGCCCTGGGTTTTGGAGCCTACGTCGATAGCCCATTGTTGTAGTCAGAATCCCTCTATTTCTTCTGGTTCCAACCCGTCCAGCTGGCCAAGTCCATAGCTGCCATCGGCTTTCACATCTAGGGTACGGTGAACCTTGGCGGATGAATACCGACCCGCTTTGCTGTTGTGCCACCACCAGATGACCTTGAGCACTTCCATGCTGCCAGCGGGACGAGCCGCTGCCTCGTCGTTCTCAAACAACCTCGGCAATACTTGTTTGATTGCTTCGGCGTCCGCTTCAGAGAAACCCGTCTTTTCCGCGAGTTGCGGGTTCATGCTGCCCTTGAAAACGTACACGCCCTGATCGACGCGATGCTTCATTCCCATCGTGTCGGAGCTTCGCTTGGCGCCATCGCCTTCGCCGCTCACGCTCTTGGTGATTTGGAGGCTGGAAATATCGATGGGCTCGACGCTGAAGGCGGACTGTATTGTCACGGGACCCCGAATGCCGATCGAGACGCCCGTATCGCCTTCTTCGTCGGTGCCATCCTCTTTTTTCTTGCCCGCTTTCCGGTTGCTTTTCAATGCAAACAACTGGCCGAACGCACGTACGTCGAGCCACTTCTTGCACGCAAGTTCAGTGGTTTTGTCGGAGCCCAATTCCTTGCCCAGCCCCGCCTCCGCGCGAGCGCGCAGGCTTTTGGCGTCGTCGGCCTTGCGGTCATCTGACTGAACGAAAATCATGTTGCCGTCGTCGTTGCGACCGCTGCTTATCCAGCGTTCTAATAGCCGATCTCGGATCTTCCGCTTGATCGCCACATCACTCACTTCACCATAGTTCGAGTAGTCTGTGCGTGGGCGGTTGCCATTCAATGGATCGCCATTCGGGTTGGCGTTCTTCACGCGGAAGATGACGGCGAAATCTATTTTGTTTTGCAGGGTGCTCATGTTTGTTTCCTCGGAGGTTATTCGGCCGCTTCTGATTCAGGGGTTTCGTTTTCGATCTTGGGGGGATTCAGGGCTTGGCGTTGGCAGTGGTACCCCAGCAGGAATTCGCCAGAGAGTTTGCTGTTGTCCATGAAGTCGTCACCGACAAAAGCGGCGACGACTTCATCGTGTAGCTTGTCCATTTCGCGCATGAAACCCGCCCGCTTGGCACGCAAGCGCGATTTGGCAGGTGCGAGTGCAAGCTCGATAGTTCGCCAGGTGTCGGCGGGGCGGTCAGCAAACCGCTGCATGAGCTTGGCGGCAGCGGTATCACGATTTTCGCCAGCCACGTAAAGCGCTCTGCCCTCAATGTGCTCAGCTAACGCCAGCAAGCGTCCGTATAGATAATCCCGGCTGTGCCGGTCAGGTTCCAACGTCATTTCGTACTCCTCTTGTTTGAAGGCGCCCCGGTACAGGGCGCAGGCTATGCCCAAGGTCTTTTCCCACTCCCAGTGCTCCGACCCCACCCGGTTGCAGGCTCTACAACGGTAGACTCAACCAGATCGCGCTGCAGTGGTTGACAATCGAGAATGCAGGGCAACAACCGCTCGACGGTGGCTTTCTTGAGCCTGCCATCTAGGCGGCGGCCGTATGCCGCTTCAGCGATATCCTGCGGAGCGGGCGCACCAACGAATTTTTTGTCCTTGCCGAAGTTCTGCGGCCATGCGTGCGTGGAGTGCCAGCGCTCAAGGCGATCCAGAACCGGAGCCGGTCAATTCGCGGTAATACGTAATGGCCATGCGCCCCGGCGTCGCGGAATCAAGGCCCATGACGACGATGTCATCGATCGGACCGAGCTGGGCACGGTATCCTGCCATTCTCAGGTTCAGGCGTTTGGCGAAAGCTTGTCCAGCGTCGCCATTACCAACGGATTCGGGCTCAGTCCGCTCGTCGCTGGCTTCAACGCCGGCCAGCATTAACGTAAGTCAGTGAGCTGCCCATGGGGTCGGGAATCGGCGCACCTCCCACGGCCCAACTCACGATGACCTGATCTTCGTTTCTGTATGACTGCCGCTGTATCAACCAACGCAATGCGTTGTGGGCTTGCTGCGTGACCTCGTAGCCCACGCAGCACGCTTGCAAGCCGGTCTTGTCTGTGAAACGTCCCAGAAAGGTATAGCCTGAATCGTCATTGGCGCTGATCAGTTTTGCGCCATCGCCCGATCCTCGAATGAACTTTGGATGGTTCTTGCAAACTCGGGCTTCCTCTCCGAGCGCCATGCATAGCCCATTTTTTGGGTTGGCGGCTCTGTCGTACGATATCCAAGCATCAATAAGCTGCTCATCCTCCCAAGTGCCGGAGACTGGTGTCTCGGAAGATTCAACTCGCCAGCGTATAAATATTTTCGAGTCCTTGATCTTTTCCTTGGCCTTTCCACGAGCGCCATCAACAACCACTGGAACCAATTCCTCGCGATTAAGATCAGCCCAGAGGCTACCTTTCTTCACATACGCGAGAACCGCCTTGGCTTTTTCGTGAGACTTGTCTGACACGCACCAAGCTCTAAATTCTCGAGGTATTTTGAGTATTTCTCCTCGTCTTTACCCGGAAAATCGAAGGCGCAATAGCTAATTTCCTCGCATAACGGGTGGGGGGCGATGAGTTTTCCTGTTCTCCCAACCGATGCCTCCGTTACCGGGATAATTGTTTGAGCCTCGGAGCGTTCCAACTTTCTGGCGCGTCTGAATGCTCCTGTTGCGTCGATGACCACCTCTACATGGGCTTTCTTTAGGAAATGGGATAGCGGCCAAAGCTTGGAACCGGGTGGTTCAATCGCAATGGATGCCTGCTCATAGGTCTTGTAGAGTTTCTGAATCCAGCTCATGTCATACATCCAGGTCGGCGGCTTCCTGCTCGACACCGCGCAGTTTTCCTTTGCCGAATTTCTTGGCGGTCATGGGGCGCACGACTTTGCGGGTGACGCAATCTTGGGGCTTGGAAAAATGGATGCGCCCATTGACCATGAGCGGCCTCCAGAACCGCGCCTGCAAAACGTCAACGCCTGTTTCATCTGGATAGTCGAAGCCGTGAAACGTAAGCCCGTAAGCCAGTTCCCCGGCATTGTCGTAGTGGCCGATGCCCGAGCCGAACTCACAGGGCTCTACATAGCCCTGACAATCACGGGTACCAAGGAATATATCGTGCCGCCCACCCAGTTCCAGCATCCGCTTGGCGATGGCAAAGTGCTTTCCTTCGATGCGGTCATCCTCAAGCCCAGGCTGATGCGGGTTCCACTCGAAATGCGCACGAACCTGATACTCGACATCAGACAGGAGGTATAGATGGCGAGCGTGTTGCCACCGCCATATTCAAGTGGCTTTGTCCCCTTGGTCTGGGTGCGAATCGGCTTCATTACCCTGACCTCGTCGATAACCCAAATGAAGGTGGGTTTCCAGTAGATGGATTTGGCAATGCCCTTCAGCGCTTCATAGGTTGGAAGGTGATATGAGCACTTTTCGCCACCGATGCGGGTTAGCGGGTCGGTAAACAATGCATGACGCGCCCAGACTCTGAACTCGATGCTGTTTCTGTTAGCCACAAAGTACCTCCATCAAACCATTGGGTGTATCCGACAGGCCCAATTCCTCGCTGTAGTAGCGGCGGTCCGTAAGAAAAAGGATGCCCGTGCTGTCCTGAATCTCCCTCACGACACCCGCCCTCGACAGCGTTTCAAGTGCGTTAGGGAGGACGTTGACGCTGTATTGCTGCGCCCGGCGCAGAAGGTCGAATTCCTTGTCGGGCAGGTAGGCGGCGCACAGCCCGTTGATGAGCGCTTTGCCCTCTTGGCCATACGGCACGATCACGCCGCGCGTAGGTGCATCGATAGCTTTGAAGGCCTTGGCCGCGGTCATGAAAGCTTGCCGGAGGTAGACGCTGGGAGCCTGGCGTTTGGTCCTCGCGTAGTCGTCGAGCGCCGCCTTGTTGATGGAAAGCAGATTAAGCAAGGTGTCATCCCGGCCAAGGGCCTTGCGTGAGACGGGATAGCTCATCTCGTCCGCACGGGCGAAGAAGTAATTCTGGTAATACCAAGCCATGGCTTCCGGGCCAATGCGGTTCTTCCCGAATCTCTCGGGGTCTTCTTCATACTCGTCCAGAACCCGCTCGGCCTTATCGCGCCCGACCCGAATGTCGGGCAGCATGTTCAGGTTCTCGTCCTCGACGCGCGGGTTGACAACATGCACCATCCCACGCTCCGTCCGGCCATTACGGTTGCATCGTCCCGCAGCCTGAGCGATGGAATCGAGCCCTGCGGTGAAGCGAATGACCGAACCGAAATCGACATCTACCCCAGCCTCGATCAACTGTGTGCTGACGCACAGCGTTGGCAAAGGTGGTGTTTGATCCAAACGGCTGCGCACTTGATCGAGTATCGATTTGCGGTGAGCCGGGCACATGTTCGTGCTCAAGTGATAGACCGCGACGAGGGAGTTATCCCGACATAACCGGTAGATTGCTTGCGCCGCTTTCTTGGTATTGACGATGACAAGACAGCTGCTGGCGGCTCTGATTTGCTCGAACGCCAGCTCGGCAATTTCTTCCTGCGACCAGCCGCCGGGTTTGCGCTGGTTCACTACTTCGACCCGCTTCAGGTCGTCAAAAAGCTTGCGGACATCCGGCATGAGTTCGTTGCCGGGCGGGATACGGATCGCGCCCTTGTTCTCGTCGACCTGATCGAGAAGGGGCTGCGTGGCTGTGCAGAGCACGACAGTGCTGCCACAGAAGTCCGCCAGGTAGTTCATGGCGTTGTTGAACAGGTGAACGCAGTTAACCGGCAAGCTTTGTATTTCGTCGAAAATCAGCACCGCGTTGGCGAGTTGGTGCATTCGCCGCGCGCCACGCGTGCCCGCACCAAACAGCGTTTCCAGCAACTGCACGGTCGTGGTATACACCACTGGCGCATCCCAGTTTTCCGACAGGATTTTGCCACGCCAGCTTTGTTCTTCCGGAGTAAGGTTGGAATGGTGTTCAAGCACGACGCTACCCGGCTCGACACCCTCGGGCTCCAAAAATGCGGCGGACGACTTCGGCGTTCTGATCGATGATGGACGTGAACGGGATAACGTAGATGATCCTGTCTAGTGCGTGCTTTCGGGCGTGGTGCATTGCAAAGCGCAGGCTGGCGAGGGTCTTCCCGCCGCCCGTCGGAACGGTCAGGGTATAAATCCCCTTGTTTCGCGTGGCACCCTCCAGACAATGACGTGAAATATCCTGGCGCAACGCGTCGATGGGATGGTGGAGCGCGAAGCTGTCGAGGCGCGCATCGAGGCGTTCGATGAGCGTTTCCCAGGATTCATAGGTGCCGCGCAGCCGACGCCGAGCCCGTCCGGGGTGCTCGAAATCCGCGGTATCGATGCGGTCGGCATCGATCAGGCAACTGAAAAGAGAACGGGCGAGCAGGCCAATCTGCTGGTGATAGATTGGGCTTTGTGCTTTCTGACTGTGGGTATCGCCGGACGTCTTGTGGAATATCCTTTCTATCCAAGATTGGAACGCCTGCGAGATTTCTGGGCGCATTAATAGGCTGCGCCCACTAGCAAGTAATTCCCTGTCCGCTTTTTGCAGCACCTCTTGAAGGTGCGTTTTCTCCGCCGCCTTGTTCATCCGCTTCGTGAATAAATCCTCGGCGGGCTTGCCAGCAGTCAAGGAAATACAATCGATAAGGCCCGAATGGTGTGAAGCAATGCACAGCGCAAGAATCTGGCCAGCGATACGCGCCAAGTCACCCTGGCTAGCCAACTCCAGCCAGATGAACTGCGCACCGCTTCGTCGAGTGGTCGATTTTCCCCTTCAAGCCCGCCGCATCGACAAACTCTTCATCTTCATCCTGATTCAACAGCCCCGTCGCGGACTGAATGTAGGTCTGGAATGCCTCGCTGAATTTCCCCAAATCGTGGAGTAGGCCTATGAGCTCGCCGTGCGTCGCGCAGCCGAACTTGGAAGCGAATTCAGCGGCCAAGCGGGAAACACCATGAAGATGAGCTTGCAGCGACTGATAATCTGCGCTGCCAGCACGCACGTGTGCGACAAAACCGGGTTTGCCGGTTGGGCAGGAGGCTGAGAGGCTGTGGACGTCTGGTCCAGGCTTGTTCATGGCTACGTAATTCTAATTGCCACAAGGCTCAAATCCTGGGCCTACCCCAACCCCTTGCCGATATTGGCTTTCGGCCAAATCAAGCTGATTCTGAGCAGTTATTCGCAATGTCTCCGGCGCGACCACCTCCACTTCCGGGCCATATTTAAGGATGTCCATGACGAGTTCGTTGTCGTTGGAATAGGGAACGCTGAGCTCATAGCGCCCATCATCCAGCCAGCGGCTTTGTTGTTTCGGGTGCCAGGTCTCGTCGGCGACCCAGCGCGCGCGTTTGGCGGTGAATCGGAGCACTGCGGTGGCGCGGGGCTTGCCTGCGAAGATGCCGTAGGCGCTGGCCAGTTCCTTGTTGAGCGTTGACTCGGGGACAGGCTTGGCCGATTTGTTGAGCGGTACGGCGCGGCGTATGCACTCGACGGCGAAGATGCGCAGGCCTTTCCTGCTGTGGCACCAGGCATCGAGATACCAGTTGTCGCGGTAATGGACAAGGCGCTGCGGAGAGACCTCGCGCGTGCTGGTCTCGTCGCGGTCGCGGTTGTAATAGTCGATGGTGAGCCGTTTGCGTTGCAGCACGGCACCGGCGACTGTTTGAAAATGGCCCATTTCCTTGCTGCGGGCGGCCATGCTCAAGATGCGGATGCGCTTTTGCGCTTCTCCACTGCCGAGGTGCTGGGTGCCAAGAATTCTCTCCAGGCGGGTCTTGAACGGGGCAAGTTGTTCGTCGAGCAGGCCCGGCTGAAGGTCGGCGAGGAGATTTTGCAGGGTCAGCAGGGCCAAAATTTCGTCGGCGGTAAACCACAGGCCGGGCAGGTCGAATTGCCCGGCCCGAGTATCGTAGAGATAGCCGCCGCGTTCCGGGTCGTGAATCAATGGCGCGTTGAAGGTGTCGCGTAGTTGTTTGACCAGCCTCGTCAGAGTGGAACGGCCGATTTCCAGCTTGCGCATCAGTTCATCACGAGCGATACCCACGTACCGGCCATGCAGGGCACGGTGCAGCAGATAGACTTTGTCGAGCCTGGACATGACTCCCCCTGTGAAAAAATCTCGCCTCGCAACAAGAGACGAGGCTGTTCGCTCCGGGGGGGCGCTGATTGCGCCGGTTTGTTGTGGTAGGCCGCTCTGGCGGCGGCCTTAACTTAACTGGATTGCTTCGGCTGCGCCTCGCAATGACGGCGGGCCCCTCACCCCACACATGCCCTGGGTCTAAACCCCCTCACCCCAGCCCTCTCGCCCTGGAGCGAGAGAGGGAGAGTTCATTCGAACGGATGCCGCCTGACGATGGTTTCTTCGCGCTCGGGGCCGGTGGAGATGATGTCGATGGGCACTTCGCACAGTTGCTCCATGCGCTGCAAATAGGCGCGGGCGTTGGCGGGTAGTCCTTCCAGAGTCTTCACCCCGACGGTGGAATCGGTCCAGCCGGGCAGTTCCTCGTAGATCGGCTCGCAGTTGGCCAGGGTTTCGGCGCCCACCGGCAGAATGTCGCTGGTCACGCCGTCGAGTTTGTAGCCGACGCAGATTCTGAGGGATTCCAGACCGTCCAGCACGTCGAGCTTGGTCACGCACAGGCCGGAGATGCCGTTGATCTGGATCGCGCGCTTCAGGGCAGCGGCATCGAACCACCCGCAACGGCGCGCGCGCCCGGTGGTCGCGCCAAATTCATGACCTTTTTCGCCCAGGTACTTGCCTACGTCGTCGAACAGTTCGGTGGGGAAGGGCCCGGAACCCACCCGGGTCGTGTAGGCCTTGGTGATGCCCAGCACGTAATGCATCGAGGACGGCCCCATCCCGGTGCCGGTGGCGGCGCCGCCCGCTGTGCAGTTGGAACTGGTGACGAACGGATAGGTGCCGTGGTCGATGTCCAGCAAGGTGCCCTGCGCGCCCTCGAACAACAGGTTGTCGCCGGCGCGATTGGCTTCGTACAGCGCGCGCGGCACGTCGGCCACCAGCGGCTTGATGCGTTCGGCCATGCGCATCGCGTCGTCCAGTGTCCTGGTGAAATCCACGATTTCGGCCTTGAAGTAATGCTTGAGCACGAAGTTGTGGTAATCCAGCACCTCGCCCAGCTTGGCGGCGAAGCGCTCGCGGTGGAACAGATCCTGCACGCGAATGGCGCGGCGCGCGACCTTGTCTTCGTAGGCCGGGCCGATGCCGCGCCCGGTGGTGCCAATCTTGCCCGCGCCCTTGGCGGCTTCGCGCGCAAGGTCCAGCGCAATATGGTGCGGCAGGATGAGGGGTGCCGCTTCGGAAATCTTCAGCCGCCCGGCCACACTCACGCCGGCAGCGGCCAGCATGTCGATTTCGTCCAACAGCGCTTCGGGCGACAGCACCACGCCATTGCCGATGTAGCAGGTGACCTTGTCGCGCAGGATGCCGGAGGGGATCAGGTGCAATACGGTCTTGGTGCCGCCCACCACCAGGGTATGCCCGGCATTGTGTCCGCCCTGGAATCGCACCACGCCCTGGGCCCGGTCGGTGAGCCAGTCTACGATCTTGCCCTTGCCCTCATCGCCCCATTGGGTGCCGATGACGACGACGTTCTTTGCCATGAAATACTCCCTGATTGTTATACGGGAACGGCTTCGACCAGTTCCCTCAAATCCAGACTGAATCCGGTTGCCGGGCGCGCCCGGCCAAAAATCCTGCCCACTTCATCGTAGCGCCCGCCGAGGGCAATTGCGCGGCTGCGCCCGGCGCTATAGGCAGCAAACACCACGCCGCTGTGATATCCGTAGCCGCGCAGTTCAGCCAGATCAAACGCGATCTCCACACCGCGCGTGGCGAGACCATTCGCCAGCGCGGACAATTCGTTCAGGGCGCGGGTAATCTCCGGTAGTTGCGGCAGGCGGCTGCGCGCCGCTACCAAGATCGCGGCATCCCCGTATAGCTGGGTTAGTGCCATGAAGGCGTCGCGCAGATTGGATGCAAGCGCCCGGGTGAGTACCGTCACATCGCTCACATTCTTGGCCTGCAGTGCCCGGAACAAGGCCTGCTCGGCTTCGCCGTCAAGCCCGGCCTTGGCGGCAAGTGCGCGAAAAATGCCGACATGGCCCAGGTCCAGCTGCAGTTCTACGAGCCCCGCCGCCGCAAGTCCATCCAGCATCAGCTGCACAATTTCCAGATCGGCCTGCGCGCCGGCCTCGCCATATAGCTCGGCGCCAAGCTGGATCGGTTCGCGTGAACGATGGTAGCCGTCCGGCTGCGCATGCAGCACGCTACCCGCATAACATAGGCGGTTGACGGAATTCTGCCCCAACAGGTGGGCATCGATGCGGGCCACCTGTGGGGTGATGTCGGCGCGCACGCCCATCAACCGGCCACTAAGCTGGTCCACCAGTTTGAAGGTCTTGAGGTCCAGATCCAAGCCCGCGCCGGACAGCAGCGAATCCAGATACTCGATCATGGGCGGGATGACCAGTTGGTAGCCGCGCGTACGGAAATGATCGAGCAGGGTTCGGCGCAGCCCCTCCATCTTCCAGGCTTGGGGCGGCAGCACGTCTTCAAGGTGTTCGGGCAGCAGCCAGGCGCGCATGGAGGAGTTCACCGGAAGATCGCCAGCATCAACAGACCGGAAGCCATGGAAACCGCACCCATGAAGCGCAATTGGCCGTCGTTGAGTTCGATGGCACGGCGAAAGGCGTCACGCCAGAACGCCGGCGCGGCCAAGGGCAATATTCCTTCCAGCACCAACAACAGCGATAGCGCGGTCATCCAGTCGCTCATCATCATTGGCAGCGGCTATTTTGCGCCGCCTGCGCGCGGGTTCTTCATGTACTTGAAGAAATCCGAACTTGGATCCAGCACCATCACGTCGCTCTTGCTGCGGAAGCTATCCTTGTACGCCTGCATGGATCGATAAAACGCGTAGAACTCCGGGTTCTTGCCGTATGCCGCCGCATAGATCGCCGCCGCCTTTGCATCACCTTCGCCCTTGATGCGCTGGGCGTCGCGATACGCTTCGGCGACGATGACTTGCTTCTGCCGGTCGGCGTCGGCCTTGATCTTTTCCGCTTCAGCCGCGCCGGTCGAACGCAGTTCGTTGGCAACCCGCTTGCGCTCCGCGTCCATGCGGCGGTAGACAGACTCGCTGATCTCCTCGGACAAGTCCACCCGCTTGAGCCGCACATCGACCACCTGAACCCCGATCTGGCGCGCATCCTGGTCGGCCTTGGCTGCAATGAGACTCATGATTTGATCACGTCCGCCGGACACCACGTCGTGCACAGTGCGCTTGCCGAATTCGGCCCGCAGACCGTCGTTGACGGTCTGCCGCAGCCGTGTCTCGGCCTTGACCCCGTCACCCTGGACCGAAATGTAGTATTGCTTGGGATCGATGACCCGCCACTTGATGAAGGAATCGACCAGCACGTTCTTCTTCTCCGAAGTCAGGAAGCGCTCGGCGTCCTTCTCGTCGGAAGTATGGATACGGGAATCGAAGAACCGCACGTTCTGCACCAGAGGCAATTTGACATGCAGCCCGGGTTCCTTTTGCACTTCGACGATCTCACCGAACTGGATCACCAGCGCAAACTCGCGCTGGTCAACCCGGTAGAACACCGAATTCATGATCAGCAGAACAAGCAGCAGTCCAACCGCGAGCACGGGAAGTCGCTTCATCATGGACGGTCCTCGCGGTCACGGTTGCGAAAGGCGTCCCGCGAGCGCGACGAAGAAGAAGAATCCGATCCACTCGAGGATGGCGCAGATGGCGCCGGCGGTGCCAGCAACTCTGGCGTCTGTGACGGCTGGGATGCCATTTGCTGCAGCTTGTCCAACGGCAGATAAAGCAGGCTGTTGCCGCTTTTCTGATCCACGATCACCTTGGAGGTATTGCTCATCACCTGCTGCATGGTATCGATGTAGATGCGCTCGCGCGTGACCACCGGCGCCTTGGCGTATTGAGCCATCACCTGGCTGAAGCGGCTGGCCTCGCCTTCGGAATTGGCGATCACGGCCTGGCGGTAGCCTTGCGACTCTTGTTGTAGACGCGAGGCCACGCCAGTGGCCCGCGGCACCACATCATTGGCGTAGGCCTGGGCTTCGTTCTTGGCGCGCTCGCGGTCCTGGTTGGCTTTTACGGCGTCGTCAAACGCGGCTTGCACCTGTTCCGGCGGCTGAACATTTTGCAGCGTCACCTGGCTGATGCTGATCCCGGTCTTGTAGCGGTCGAGTATCTGCTGCATCAGCTTCTTGGCGCGCGCCGCCACTTCGGCGCGGCCTTCATACAGCACAAAGTCCATCTTGCTCTTGCCGACGATGTCGCGCATTGCACTTTCCGCCGCCTGCTTGACGATTTCCGTGTCGTCGTCGAACTGGTTATTGAACAAATAGTCCTTGGCGTCCTTGAGGATGTACTGCACCGCAAATTGCAGATCAACGATGTCTTGTTCGTCGGTCAGCATCAGCGATTCGGACAATTTCTTGTTGCGGGCTGATCCGGAATAGCCCACTTCCAGCGTGCGCACCGATGATACATTGACGATCTCGTGCGATTCGATCGGCCACGGCAGATGCCAGCGCGCTCCGGGTTCAGTGGTTTCGGTGTACTTTCCGAAGCGCAATACGATGCCCTGGCTGCCCGCATCCACGATGTAGAAGCCGCTTGCCACCCAGACCAGAAATGCCAGGCCCAGAAAGAGTCCGACCAGATTTTGCGGCATGCCCGGCCCGGGCCCATCGCCGTCGCCGCCTCCGCCTTTGCCGCGAAACAGGCTGTTCAGCCGCTGGTTAAAGCGACGCCACAGCTCATCCAGATCGGGCGGGCCGGCGTTGTTGTTCTTGCCCCACTGGGGGTCGTTCCAAGCCATGAGTTAGGAGTCAGCAGTCAGGAGTCAAACAGATATGGATAAAGGTGTGGATGGATTGTCATCTGGAAGGTTTCCGCCGGCTCGGTGGAAAATTGCCGCTTCCACGATCGCCTGCCGCAGGAAATCGAGCCCGGCCCCGGTCTTGGCAGAAACACGAACGGACGCAATCTTACCATATTCGTCGCGCTCGATTCCCGGCTCCTGCCGAGTCAAATCGATTTTGTTGAACACTTCCAGCATAGGGATATGGCTTGCGCCGATCTGCTGCAAAACCTGGTTGACTTCATCGATCTGATGCTCCCGAACCGGACTTGCCCCATCAACCACGTGCAGCAGCAGATCGGCCCGTGTGGCGGCTTCCAGGGTGGCGTGAAACGAGGCAATCAGGTCGTGCGGCAGTTGGGTGATGAATCCAACCGTATCCGACAAGACCACTTCACCGGCGCCTTCAAGAAAGAGCTTGCGGCTGGTGGTATCCAGCGTGGCAAACAACTGGTCGGCCGCATACACGCCGGCTCGGGTGAGGGTATTGAACAGGGTCGATTTGCCAGCGTTGGTATAGCCTACTACGGTAACTGAAAACACCCGGTTGCGGGCACGGGCGCGGCGCTGGACTTCGCGCTGCTTATCCAACTTGCCGAGTCTGGCCTTGAGCAGCTTGACCCGGTTGCCGATCAGGCGACGGTCGGTTTCGAGCTGGGTTTCACCGGGTCCGCGCAAGCCGATCCCGCCCTTTTGGCGTTCCAGGTGGGTCCAGCCGCGCACCAGACGAGTCGATAAATGGGCAAGCTGCGCAAGTTCCACCTGCAACTTGCCTTCTGCGCTTTGCGCACGGCGGGCGAAGATGTCCAGAATCAGGCTGACCCGATCCACCACCCGGCATTGCAGCAGGCGCTCCAGGTTACGTTCCTGGGCAGGGGACAATTCATGATTGAATATGACGACTTCGGCACCCGATGCGGCCACCTGGAGGGCGATTTCCTCGGCCTTGCCGCTACCCGCGAAATAGGCCGGATCGGGACGGCTGCGCTTGCCCTTGATCAGGCCGACAATGTCCAGGCTGGCCGATTCTGCCAGACGTCGCAATTCCTCGGTGCTGTCCACGAAGTCTGCCGCGCCAAAATCCAAGGCAACCAGCAGGGCTTTTTCTCCGCCGGCGTGGCGCTCATGCATCAGGTTGCCGCTTCCTCGCCGTTTTGAAGACGCACCGGCCGACCAGGAACGACCGTGGAGATCGCGTGTTTGTACACCATCTGGGTAATGGAATTCTTCAGCAGCACCACGTATTGATCAAAAGACTCCACCTGGCCTTGAAGCTTGATTCCATTGACCAGATAGATCGAAACCGGAATGTGTTCGCGACGCAATGCATTGAGAAATGGGTCTTGTAGCATTTGGGGTTTACCGCCCATATTTTTCTCCATTATTTGATGGACACGCCATTTTCCTGTGCTGTTGTCTCTTGCCGCCCCGCCAACGGGTAAATCTCGGATCGTAATTCTAGCCCATCAGGGCGCAAAACCCGAATCCAGCTGCGGCGGAGCGAAATAATTTCCCTGTGCCCAATCAACGCCAAACTCTTGCAACATGGCCGCAGTCGCCGCGCTTTCGACAGATTCGGCGATCGTCCTGATACCCTGCTCCCTGGCCATCGCCACCAGGCTGCGCACCAGACCACGTGCCTTCGCGTCGCTCAGCATTTCCCGTATCAGCCAGCCTTCGATCTTGATGAAATGCACCGGCAGCTTGGCCAGATAGAGCAGGGAAGAATAGCCACTGCCAAAATCGTCCAGTGCCAGCCGGAAGCCAAAATCGAGCAGCGGTTGCAGCTCGCGTGCGATCTCGTCCAGATCATGAATGTATTGACGCTCAGTGATTTCAAATACGACCGGCTTGACCGGGGCAAGCGAGACAGCGCAACTCTCGCAATAGTGCACGGCATGAGCCAACATCTCCTCGACCAGATTGCGGCGCGCCAGAAACTGCGGCGAAAGGTTCACGAAATGGGCAAAACCGGGATCCTGTGCACCACTGCCCAAGCGCCGGGCGCAACGCTGGAATACCTGGCGGCTCACCTCCAGGTCGATTTCATGCATCAGATGCAGGCGTTCGGCTGCCTCCACGAATTCCCCTGCGGCAAGCATTCGTCCATCCGGGGTATCCACCCGGGCCAGGGCTTCATCCGCGACTGGACGGAAACCATCCTGCAGGTCCACGATGACCTGGTAGGCAACCCTCACCCGATTCTCCCGCGCCGCTTCCTTTAACACACTGGCCATGCGCAGCGTGCTCTTGATATTGGTGCCGGACAGCACCCGGTCTCGGCCGGTGCGCTTTGCCTCGTACAGGCAGCTGTCAACCTCGCGCAGGATGCTGTTGAGTTCCTCCATTTCGCCAGGCAAGGCCACTCCCGCGCTCAAGGTCATGTTCAGGGGGCCTGCCCGGGTTGGAAGGGTGGTGCCTTTCAACTTCTCTCGCAGGCGGTCGACAATCCGCACACCTTCGCCTGGTGCGTCGGTACGCAGGAAGAACAGGAACTCCTCACCGCCCCAGCGCGCTACCCAGTCCTCTTCGCGAAGCAGGGACTGGAAGAATCCGGCAACACCAACCAGCACTTCGTCTCCGACTTCATGACCATAGCGGTCGTTAATCAGTTTGAAATGGTCCAGGTCGCACAATGCCAGAGTGAAACCGTGTTGACGACGTCGGGCCTGCGCGAGCTCATTGCGCAGGCGCTGCTCAGCAGCACGGCGATTGGGCAGGCCCGTCATCTGATCGGTCAAGGCCTGCTGTTCCAGGATCAAGCGTTGTTGCGTGTGCATGAGGAGTTGGCCCAACCATGCTGCCACCAGTTCCAGGAAGGCAATGTTCTCCTCGCTGCGTTCCTGATCAAGCTGCACCCGGCCAGCGAAGGCCAAGACCCCCCAAATACGATCGCCCACCCAGATCGGCGTCCCGACATAGACCTGCATGTTCATCAGGTTCGCTACCGGCATGGAAAGTGTCTGCGGGTTGGTGGTCAGATCGTTTATCAGTTGTGATTGGCGCAATTCATAAACAAGCTGGCAGGGCGTATTTCGCAGCAAAATTTCCGTCCCGGGCCCAAAACGGCCATCCGGGTCATGAGCGTACTGAACCCGATACTGGTTGCCTATGACTTCACCCACCAGGGCCAGGTCCATCCCCAGAACCCGGCAGGATTCGGCCAGGATAGCCTGAATGCGCTCTCCATCCTCCAGGTGTCGCTGGGTCGCGAGTTGCCAGATGGAGTAGAGGCGTTCAGAACGCATGGGCACGACAATCCCCTTTCCGGCCTCACAGCCGTCTGCGAAATGTTGCCCTGATTCGAGCTTCGCGTTCATGGTCGCGGATTACGAAAGCGCCTGGCCACCCGGGAATTCCAATGATAGCCCGCATTGAGGGCGCGATGGCAGGAAATCAACGCCTCGCGGCACGCCAGCAAGTCTTAGGCTTCCAGAACCACGTCGCGCAGTCTCTTTGCCGCCATCTCCGGGCTGATGGTATTCACAAAGAGTCCGGAGCCCAGTTCAAAACCGGTAGGAATTGAGGTGCGCGGGCAGATTTCCAGATGCCAATGGTAGCTGGCGCCATGCTCGGCCCGATGACTGTCGTGAGGAATGGAATGCAGGAAGAAGTTGTACTGCGCCCCACCAATCACGGCGTCCAGCCGTGCCATCGTGCGCCGCATGACACGGGCCAAATCCGCCATCCAGTCATCCGGCGTGTTGAGAAAATCCGCCTCGTGATGCAGCGGCAGGATATGGACTTCCCATTCGAACCGGCTGGCAAAGGGCTTGATCGCGATGAAGTGGCTGCCACGCTCCACTACGTATTGGCCGACATCGATCTTGCGCCGGATCTCTCCGGAATTGCGGTCATAAATCGTCGCCTCGAAGGTCAGCGCCTCATCGATCAATCCGCAGAATATGCAGCGATGATGCTTGCGGAAATGTTCCGCGCTGTTGCGCACCTCGGCCTGAACATTCTCCGGCACCACCGGCATGGCGATGATCTGGCTGTGGGTATGGGGAATCGACGCGCCGGCCGCCGGGCCGAAGTTCTTGAACACCAATACATATTGCAGGCGCGGATCGGACTCGAAAAGTTGCGCCATGCGCTTGCGAAACACCAGGAACATCCTGGCCAGATGAGGCTCGCTCATTTCCTGTATGGCAATGCCGTGGTGGGGATGATCGACAAACACCTCGTGCCGGCCGTAGCCGTCGATGGTCTGTTGCAGGCCAAAGGTGAAATTGGCGTTCTCCCGGTCATCGCCCAGCACCGGGTACAGATTGGATACCAGCCGGATGTCCCAGTCCTGTCCGTCTTCCGACGGCACGCGCAACAATTCGGGCGGCGTCTTGTCCTCATTACCGCGGCAGAACGGGCAGCTTTCGACATGGTGGCGCGTGTCGCGCGGCGCCAGGTCTTCCGCCTTCTTCGGCCGCATGGAGCGCGCCGTGGCGACCAGCACCGACTCGGCCGGCACGATGGGGTTGATGCGGATTTCG
This sequence comes from uncultured beta proteobacterium, assembly GCA_963782495.1. Taxonomy (GTDB): domain Bacteria; phylum Pseudomonadota; class Gammaproteobacteria; order Burkholderiales; family Thiobacillaceae; genus DASQBT01. The sequence continues at coordinate 171,188 of CAWAJU010000012.1, forward strand.
CGGATCTCTCGATCGGTCATAAAGCAGTTCTCCTGGGATGGGAGGATAAAGCGTCTGTGCCCTGGACCGGGCCGAAAGTTTTTTATGCGGTGTGTGCTGGGGTTTATCGGCCTGCCGGAGGCCGGGGGTTGCCCCCGGCCAGACACCGTTTGAATTGCGGCCGTGCTTCAAATGCTTGAGGCGCGTGCTTTTGCAACAATTTGTCGCCTGCGGCGGTTTCCCCTAACTGGCTTGCTTCGTCGGCTTCGCCTCCTCGCAAGGACGGCTTGCCAACCATCGCTCCGTGCCGCAGCGCGGCAGTATCAACTCCCGTACGACCGGCGCCTAAACCGCTTCTCTCTCCGCGCGCGGTTCTGTTCGCGCTCGGTCAGCACCTTGGGTTTGTTGCGAGCTTCGAACGGATTCGCACTGTCGCGAAACTCGATGCGCAAGGGCGTGCCTTCCAGGTGAAAGACTTTGCGGAAGGTGTTTTCCAGGTAGCGCCGGTAGTCGTCGTGCACGTTGCCCACCGCATTGCCATGGATCACGACGATGGGCGGGTTGCTGCCGCCCTGGTGGGCAAACTTGAGCTTGGGCCGGAACAGCCCTGACTTGGGCGGCGCGTGCTGGGCGGTGGCGGCCAGCAGCGTGCGGGTGAGCTTGGGTGTAGGCAGCTTGGCAAAGGCGGCTTCATAGGCACCCATCACGTCCTTCAACACGCCACCCAGACCCTGCGCCTTCAATGCCGAGATGTAGTGGAAACGCGCGAAATTGAGGAATTGCAGCTTGCGCTCAATCTCGCGCTTGATCGTATCGCGCCGATAGTCATCCAGGCCGTCCCATTTGTTTACCGCTACCACCAGGGCCCGGCCGGCTTCCAGGATGTAGCCGGCCATGTGCGCGTCCTGTTCGGAAATCTCGCTTTGCGCATCGAGCACCAGCACCACCACATTGGCGTCCTCGATGGCCTGCAGGGTCTTGATCACGGAGAACTTCTCCACGGCCTCGAATACCTTGCCGCGACGTCGCACTCCTGCAGTATCGATCAGGGTGTAAGACCGGCCGTCGCGCTCGAAATCGACGTAAATGGAATCGCGCGTGGTGCCGGGCTGGTCGAAGGCAATGACGCGTTCTTCACCGACCAGGGCGTTGACCAGGGTCGATTTGCCGACGTTGGGCCGGCCGATGATCGCGATGCGCGGCCGCTCGGATTCCTCGACCGCTTCCGGCTCCGAAGCAAAGGCGGCCAGGGCCAGGTCCACCAGCTCCCGCACGCCCTCGCCGTGGGCGCTGGAGATGGCCAGCGGCTCACCCAGTCCGAGTTCATGGAATTCGGCGGTGACGACATCCGGGTTCATGCCTTCGGCCTTGTTCACCACCAGATGCACTGCGCAGCTGGCCTGGCGCAGCTTCTGCGCAATCACCTTGTCCTGCGGCGTCATGCCCTGGCGGCCGTCGACCAGGAACACGATCGCATCCGCTTCATCGATTGCCTGCAGCGTCTGGCGCGCCATCTCATGAAAAATGCCGTCCTTGGCCACCACCTCCAGGCCGCCGGTATCGACCACCAGATAAGGCTTTTCCCCCATGCGCCCACGTCCGTAGTGACGGTCGCGGGTGAGCCCCGGCATGTCATGCACCAGCGCATCCCGGGTCCGGGTCAGGCGGTTGAAAAGCGTGGACTTGCCGACATTGGGGCGTCCGACAAGTACCAGAGTGGGGAGCATGAATTAGGACCGGACTTTCTTACACAGAGCACCAAGAGGGCTCAAAGATTTGATTCGCTTTTCCTGCAAGGCCACTGCGGTCTCGGTGTGAATCCATCATTTCAGGTGTTCAGTTCAACTTGAACGCCGTCACCGTACCCTTGACCCCTTGCACGACGATGCCCGGGCCGATGTCGACCGGGGCGTAGCGGATCGCGCCGCCGTCGGCCTTGGTGCGGGCGACGAAGCTGCCATCGTCCGCGGAAAGCACATGCACATAACCCTCAAAGTCCCCCACCACGACGACCTTGCCCAATGCCAGCGGCGCGCTGACATTGCGGTTGGCCAGCTTGTCCTGGCGCCACACCGCGCGGCCGCTGTCCTTGTCATAAGCAGTCACGCCGCCCTTGTCGTCGGTCACATAGACATTCTGTTCATCGATCGCCAGCCCGGCGTCGCTGGAGGTTTCCTTGCTCCAGATCCCGTTACCGCTGGCCCGGTCGAAGCAGGCTACACGACCCTGATAGGCGACGGCGCATATGCGTCTTTCGTCGAGCACAGGCGCGCCAGGCACATCCGTGACCCGCTCGAGTTCGGTCGCGCCATGCGGCGTCGCCACGTTGGCCTCCCACAGTTGGGCGCCGTTCCTGGTATCAAGCGCGACCAGCTTGCCGCCGGTAAATCCCGCGTAGACCACATTGTCCTTGAGTGCCAGTCCCTCGGGAACCTGCAATCTCAGGAGCGGCAGCTGACGGGTAAAGAACCACTTGCGGCTGCCATCGGCCGCGGCCAAACCATAGATCTTGCCGTCGCCGGTTCGCACCACCACAATCTCGCCTGCCACCACCGGCACGCCCGCGACGGCGCTGGATAGATGCACTTCCCAACGTTGCTTGCCGCTCATGCTGTCGAGCGCAATCAGTTCACCCTTGTAGCCGCCCACCAGCACCAGGCCTTCGCCCACGCCGACACCTGCGGAGAGGGCTATGCCCAGATCCGCCTTCCAGTTTTCCTGGCCGTTCTGCATGTTGAAGCGCCGCACCTTTCCATCACCGCCGGCAGCAAACACCCCGTCCCCATTCAGCGAAGGGATCAGGACGCCCCTGCCCATGTCGCCAACTGACGCCTGCCACGCGGAAGTGAGCGTCATGCTGGCCTTGATCTCGGTCAATGCAGCGGGCTGGGCCACCGGCTTCGAACCGACGCCGAACCATCCCCCGACGGTATCCATGGTGTTGCTCACGGTGCTGCATCCTGCCAGAGCCAAGGCAGCCAGCGCGGCCCATAACCATGCCCTCATTTGGCAGGCCCTCCCAGGGCGTCGAGCTTGAACCCCACCAACTGGCGCAGCGGATTCTTGTCATCCAGAGCCTTGTAGGCAGCATCGTAGGCAGCCTTGGCATCCTGGTTCTTGCCCTGGGCCATCAACACATCGCCTTTCAGATCGTTGAAGCGGGGCGCGAACGCGTCGCTGTGCGCCGCATTCAACTGACCCAATGCCGCGTCATATTCCTTGGCATCGAGCATCAGGGCCGCCAGTCTCAGCCGGGCCACATCCTTGAGTCCCGGATCACGTGTGTGCTCGACCGCCCATTCCAGTTGGGCACGGGCGCTCTTGCTGTCCTGCAGTTTCAGGTTCACCCCGGCAAGAATCAGCGCCGCACGCGGGGCGTAGCCGGTGCCGGCGTACTTGTCTATGATCATGCCACCTATTTCCCGCGCCGCCTTGGCATCGTCCGCCTCCGCCACCTGTTCAAGCTTGGCATAAATGGTGGCGGCTTCCACCGCCTGGGTGGCCTGATGATTCTTCCACCACTGCCATCCTGCTGCGGCCACGAGCACCCCGGCGATGGCGAATGAAACCAGATTTCCCCAGGTGTCCCACCAGGCTTTCAGTTCATCAAGCTTTTCCTGTTCTTCCAAATCGAAGGCCATACGGGCTCCTAGTTCCTTTCTTGTTTAAACAGTTCAGCGATATCCGCCACGCTCATCCGAGCCTGCTCTTTTTCTTCGCGCAGCGCTTTGACGGTCAGCTGGCCGAGCGTCGCTTCATCATCGCCCACAATCAGGGCGTAGTGCGCGCCGCTGGCGTCGGCCTTCTTCATCTGGGATTTGAAACTTCCGCCGCCGAGATGGTATACCACCGCCATGCCGGCCCTGCGCAACGCCTCTGCCGCCTGCCAGGCATACGCGCTGGCTGCTTCGCCCGCGTGGACCAGATAGGCGTCCGGCGTCTGTGCCGGAACCGGGGTTCGCGCCACCTCCATCAGTGCCAGCAGGCGCTCGATGCCCATCGCAAAGCCGCAAGCCGGCGCGGACTTGCCGCCCAGCTGTTCCACCAGGCCGTCGTAACGTCCGCCCGCGCACACCGTGCCCTGGGCGCCCAGAAGATTGGTCACCCATTCGAACACGGTGCGATTGTAGTAATCCAGACCGCGCACCAGGCGGGTATTGATTTCGAATTCGATACCCGCCGCCCGCACCCACTTCTGTACTGCGTCAAAGTGGATCAGCGACGCCTCGTCCAGGTCATCCATCAATTTGGGCGCGGCTTCCACCAGGCCCTGCATGGCTAGGATTTTTGGTATCCAGAATGCGCAGCGGATTGGTGTGCAGGCGCCGCCGGGCATCCTCATCCAGCGCGTCCAGATTGGCCTCGAAGTATCGAATCAGCCGTTCCCGGTGACGCCGCCGGTCTTCCGCGTCGCCCAGGGTGTTGAGCTGAAGCACGGGCGCAATGCCCAGGCGCCGCCACAGGTCCTTCCCCATCAGGATGTGCTCCGCGTCAACCTCTGCGCTCTCAAAGCCGAAGGTCTCCACGCCGATCTGGTGGAACTGCCGGTAGCGCCCCTTCTGCGGACGCTCATGACGGAACATCGGGCCGGCATACCACAGGCGCTTGCCGCCGTCATAGAGCAAATTGTGTTCGATCACCGCGCGCACGCAGGAAGCAGTGCCTTCCGGTCGCAGGGTGAGCGATTCCCCGTTGAGTTCATCGACGAAGGTGTACATCTCCTTCTCGACAATGTCGGTCACCTCGCCGATCGCGCGCTTGAACAGTCCGGTCTGTTCCAGTATCGGCATGCGTATTTCGCGGTAGCCGTAGGCCGCCAGCCAGTCGCGCGCGGTCTGTTCGAAGAACTGCCAGGCTGCGATTTGATCGGGCAGCATGTCGTTCATGCCACGAACGGCTTGCAAGGTCTTGCTCATCAGGATCGATCGACCAAAAATACTTCATGCGCAGGGCAAGGGGGCAAGAGTACAGCGAGCCCCGCGCAAAGCCTGCAAGGCATTCCTCCTGTCCTGTCGTTCTCTTTGTTCAAACTCGTTTACCCGGCGTAATGACTGCGCACATAGTCCTCGACAATTGCCTGAAATTCCACGGCAATGCGCTCGCCCTTCAGGGTCACGGTCTTCTGCCCGTCCACGTAGACCGGCGCCACCGGCACCTCGCCGGTTCCCGGCAGGGAAATGCCGATATTTGCGTGCTTGGATTCGCCCGGCCCGTTGACCACGCAGCCCATCACGGCCACGTTCATGCCTTCCACGCCCGGATATTGGCTACGCCATTTGGGCATTTGCTCACGCAAATAGGCCTGGATGTCCTGTGCCAGTTCCTGGAATACCGTGGAGGTCGTGCGGCCGCAGCCGGGACAGGCCACCACCATGGGGGTGAAGGCGCGCAAGCCCATGGTCTGCAGGATCTCCTGCGCAACGATAACTTCGCGAGTCCGGTCGCCGCCCGGTTCGGGGGTGAGGGAAATGCGGATGGTATCGCCTATGCCCTGTTGCAACAGCACGGAAAGTGCGGCGGTCGAAGCCACGATGCCCTTGGAACCCATACCCGCTTCGGTCAGCCCCAGATGCAGGGGATAGTCGCACTGCGCGGCGAGGTCCTGATACACCGCAATCAGATCCTGCACCCTGCTCATCTTGCAGGAAAGAATAATGCGATCGCCAGGCAGGCCGAGTTCCTCGGCGCGCTTCGCCGAGTCGAGGGCGGAAGCGACCATGGCGCGCCGCATCACCACATCGGCGTCCTCCGGACTGGCGCGTTTGGCATTTTCGTCCATCAGGCGTACCGCGAGTTCCTGATCCAGGCTGCCCCAGTTGACCCCGATGCGCACCGGTTTGTCGTAGCGGCAGGCGATTTCGATCAGGCTGGCGAACTGTTCGTCGCGCTTCTGCCCGCGCCCGACATTGCCTGGATTAATGCGCAGCTTGGCCAGCGCCGCGCCGCATTCCGGCACCTGGGCGAGCAGTTTGTGGCCATTGAAATGAAAGTCGCCGATCAGCGGCACCGACACGCCGGCCAGGTCGAGCCTTTCCCGAATCGCAGGCACCGCCTGGGCGGCCTCGAGATTGTTCACCGTCACGCGCACCAGTTCCGAGCCGGCCTGCGCGAGCTCGGTCACCTGCCTGATCGTGGCAGCCACGTCGGCGGTATCGGTGTTTGTCATGGACTGCACCACGATGGGCGCGCCGCCCCCCACCGGCACGTGGCCGACTCTGGCCTGCCGCGTGTGGCGGCGGGTAGGGGTGGGACTGTTCATCTACTGTTCCAGGTTGAAGCGGGCGACTTTGACGTCGATATAGGGCGTCAGGTCGAGCGGGCGGCCATTATAGGTCATGCGCACCTGGGCCGCGTTGCCGATGATAAAGCTGAACGGCGGCGTGCCGGTGAGTGTCACGCTGCTGCCCGCGGGATTGAGCTTGTGCAGCAGAACCCGACCGCTATCTTCGTTGATTTCCACCCAGGCATCACCTTCGAAATCCAGCCTGATCGTTCCGCGCGTTGCCGGTGCCGCCTGGTCACTTTGATCTTCTTGGTCCGCCTGGTCCGAATTGTCAGGCGGCGCTGGCGCCGCCTTGGGCGCTGGAGCTGGTGCAGGCAGGGCAGCAGCCGATGGCTCTGGTTCCGGCGCCGAAACTGCTGCCGGGGCCGGCGCCTGAAGTTGAGGCGGCGCCGCCACAGCCGGCGCGGGCGCTGGGACGGATGGCGTTACGGGCTCCGCGATGGGGCGCACCGGGACGATGTTGGCCTGAAGCGGTTCCTCGCCGCTGTTCAGCCACAAATACAGTCCCACCGGAATGGCGATCAGCATCACCAGCGTGCCCATGGCCCCCAATACCCAGGGCGAGGTCAGCAGGGAACTGGGCGCCTCCAGCGGCACATGTTCGACGACGTGCGCCTCTTCCATACCGGTCGTCGCCATACGCGACACCAGAGCCTCCGCATCCAGCCCCAGGATGCGGGCGTAGTTGCGCACAAAGCCGCGGGCAAATACCGGCGGACCCAGCTCAGGAAAATCATCGGTTTCCATGGCAGTCAGCTGCCTGACCATCAGGCGCAGGCGGCCAGCGGCCTGCTCCAGGCTCAATCCCTGGGCCTCGCGCGCAGCCTTTAGCGTGGCGCCGATGGTTGGGACTTCTTCACTCATTCGAAATGCCCCGAAGTCATCAAGTCATCTTCCTTGGAGTCCGGAAAGCGCTTGTGCAACTGCGTGGCGTAAGCCGTTTCCTGCTCCTTGCTGCCGCGCTTGCGCTCCAGCCGTACCCCCAGCCAGAGACTTTCCGCTGTGGCTGGCGCCACCTCGTGATAGTGGCTCAGTACCCGCTCCGCGTCATTCAGCTTGCCTTGACGAAAATACAGGCGTGCGAGGCTCAAGGTGGCGAGGGGATAATCCGGCGACAGTTTCAGTGACTTCTTGAAGCTCGCCTCGGCCTTGGCCAGATCGCCCTGCTTTTCGGTGCACAGGCCGGTATTGGCCAGAGCCTGTTCCGGTGTCGCATAAAGGGGATTGCGCAGCGCATCTGTAAACTGCGCGAGGGCCTCGTCATAGCGCCCCCGGGTGCACAGGAACCAGCCGTAGTTGTTGTGGGATTCCGAATCGGCACGATCCAACTCTACGGCCTTGCGGAAATTTTCCTCTGCCAGTTGATCCTCTGCCAGTTCCATGTAGATCAGACCCAGCACGTTGTAGGCCGGACCGTAGCGGTTGTCCGCGTAAATCGCCTTGCGCACCTGGTCCAGTGCAACCTTGAACTGCCCACGCTGGAAGTAAGCCGCCGCCAGGTCGGTAAACGTCCTGGCGTGCCGGGCCGCATCCGATATCTGGCTGGTGCCTTGTTCCGCAGGCGAAGATGCCCCTTCATTCCTGGCCTGCATGTTCTCGCAGGCGCTCAGTCCCAGCGCCAGACAAAGAATCAACGCCGATGTTCCGTTCCGCCTCATGCCGCCGCCTCGTTCTTGTTGATCCGCTTCATCACCCGGCCAGTCTTGTCGGCCACCTGGCCGGCCAGTTGGCCGCAGGCGGCGTCGATGTCATCGCCGCGCGTCTTGCGCGTGGTTACGACGTATCCAGCCTGCTGAACAACATTGCGAAATACCCGCTGCGATTCCGCACTGCTTGTCATGTAGCCCGAATCGGTGAACGGGTTGAACGGAATCAGGTTGAACTTGCACGGCACCTGCCGCGCCAGCACGGCCAGCTGTCGCGCGTGCTCCGGCTTGTCATTCACACCCGCCAGCATCACATATTCAAAGGTGATGAAATCGCGCGGCGCAACCGCGAGATAGCGACGGCACGCAGCCATCAGTTCCTTGAGCGGATATTTCCGGTTGATCGGCACGATCTGATCGCGCAGCGCATCACTGGGTGCATGCAGAGATACGGCGAGCGCTACCGGACAGCGCTCACCCAATCGGTCCATGGCCGGCACCAGACCAGAAGTGGACACCGTCACGCGGCGGCGCGACAGGCCGTAGGCGTGGTCATCGAGCATGATATCGAGCGCAGTCACCACATTGTCGAAATTGGCCAGCGGCTCGCCCATCCCCATCATCACGATGTTTGTGACCGGACGCTCGCCGTAACCGGCCTTCTTCAATTCCCGGCTGGCATGCCACACCTGCCCGATGATCTCGGCCACCGTCAGGTTGCGGTTGAAACCCTGTCGTCCGGTGGAGCAGAAGGTGCACTCCAGCGCGCAACCCACTTGCGACGAGACGCACAATGTCCCGCGGTAACGCGGGCTGTCGTCGTCGGCATCGTCGCCCTCACCGCTGGAAGGGACACCTTCGGGAATGAACACCGTCTCAATTCCGTTGCCCACCCCAACCTCGAACAACCATTTGCGCGTGCCGTCGGCGGAAACCTTGTCGGCCTTGACTGCCGGAGCGCGCACCTCAGCCAGCTGCATCAGGTTCTCGCGCAGGCTCTTGGCCAGGTCCGTCATCCGCACGAAGTCGCTTTCCCCCTGCTGGTGAATCCAGCGGAATACCTGTCTGGCGCGAAACGGCTTCTCACCGAGTTCGGTGAACCATGCCGTCAGGCCGGGGAGATCGAAATCGAGCAGATTGACCAAGTTCATCCTAAGTGGCTGTCCTTTCGCGGTGCAGCTTAAGCAATCCAGAAATTCCGTACCTGCCTGCCTGACTGGATCGCCAAGGCCTGCGGCCTCGCGATGACGGCGACATCAAATTCCTATCGCGGGCAAAGCTCGGTCGAAGCGAAGAAATAGGCAATTTCCACTGCCGCGGTTTCCTGCGCGTCGGATCCGTGCACTGCATTGGCATCCACGCTTTGGGCGAAATCGGCGCGTATGGTTCCCGCCTCGGCCTTCTTCGGGTCGGTCGCGCCCATCAATTCGCGGTTCTTTCCAATCGCGCTCTCACCTTCCAGCACCTGGATCATCACCGGGCCGGAAATCATGAACTCAACCAGATCCTTGTAAAAGGGACGTTCACGGTGCACCGCATAGAATCCTTCGGCTTCGCGGCGCGACAGGTGCTTCATTTTGGCCGCCACCACCTTCAGACCATTGGTCTCGAAACGTGAATAAATCTTGCCAATCACGTTCTTGCCCACGGCATCGGGTTTGATGATGGAAAGGGTGCGCTCAATCGCCATGCTTCACTCCAGATAGTTGCAAAAAGGGGTTATAAATTAGCCGGTTATTATAACCTGCCTGCATTCCCGCTGTCTTGGCCGCGCCATGGGTTTGGTGTTGCGAGCCGGGCCACCCTCAGCAAAACCGCAATATTGAATAATGCTTGGTGTTTTGCGCAAACCCATGTAATCTCCTGCCCATCTGTGGGATTCAAGTAGTAATGCGGCACTTGGTTGACGATCTTTTCCTTGATTTCGATAGATTGGGCATGTGCCCTGATTCAATTCTTTTGTAAGGAAAATTAATGCAGCAAGGTATTGTAAAGTGGTTCAATGACGCCAAGGGTTTCGGATTCATTACTCCCGACGGCGGCGGCGAAGATCTCTTCGCACATTTCTCCGAAATCCGTTCCACCGGTTTCAAGTCCCTGAAGGAAAACCAGCGCGTCAGCTTTGAAGTGACCACCGGCCCCAAGGGCAAGCAAGCGGCGAACATTCAAATCGTCTAAGCGATCCCACTGCTTGAACAAGAACCCCGGCCCGCCGGGGTTTTTTTATGCACCGCTTCATTGAACCGCGCACTCTCCCACTGTGAAGGTGAGCCGGGCACGCTTGCAATGGCGGCACACTCAATTGCTATACTTTGCGCACTGTCCCGCTTCAGAGATCTATGGAACTTCCCTTAGGCACCCTTCAGGACAGCATTGCCCGCCAACGCGAAGCGTTGAAAGTCATGCTGCAAGAAACGCTGAGTCAGACCGCGCTGGCCTGCAGCCGGGTCTGGGATGACCGCGCCGGGCTGGATGCGGCGCTGACGCGAGCGCTTGAGCAGATGCCTTCCTGCAAGTACATGTACGCCCTGGACACCAATGCCATCCAGGTGAGCGGCAATGTCAGCCGCGACGGCCTGATCGAATCCGAGTATGGGCGCGATCGTGCCGACCGCCCCTACATGCGCGAACGGGTGCCGAGCGCCGGCTTCCTGCTCTCCCCGGCTTACATCAGCATGCGTGCCCGACGCCCGTCGCTTACCGCCATCCAATTGGTGCGCGATGCCGGCGGACGTGCGCTCGGCTTTGTCGGCGCCGACTTCGATCTGCGCGACCTGCCCATTACCGGAGAACTGTACGAGGAGCCCAAGTACTGGCGCCAGATCAGGGGCGACCCGGCGATTCGCGGCACCGTGTTCCACCAGACCCGCAGCGACAGCCTGATGGACCAGAACCTCGACACCGTGCTCGGCGTGGTCGAGGAGTTGATGACCGAACGCGGCGTGTTCCACGTCATGCTGCATTTTTCCAGCAGCCGGGCGGTGATCTGGCTGTTCGACGATCCCTACCGCTATCGCCTGCTCGACATCGATGCCCTGATCCACCCCGACACATGTCTCGCCTACCGCAAACAAGCTTATCCTGCCGACGCCGTCGTCCCCAGTGAGCAGATCCATGCGGTGCTTGAAGGCCTGCGCGCCCTGCGCTATCTGGACGAAATGTTCTACCTGCGCAGCGGCACCCTCAACATCTTCAATGGCGTGATCGGCCTCACCTTCTCCTGCGATGGCTCACACTATCTTCCGTGGGACGAATTCCTCAGCAAAGGCTGCAACTTCTGGGCAAGCGGGACGGCGCTGGTTTGAGCCGGGCGTATTTCCAGACAGAAGTTTCGGTCCAGCCATTAATGCATCATCACAGTCCACATGAAACCACGGCGCGCTTGCCATGATGGCCAGGCCGGTTTTGGGGTACATCGACTGACGGACTTCGACGGCTTCAGCTGCGTCGAGCGTGTGCCGTTCAGCGGCATGATTTTGTTCTGACCAAGGAGACAGCATTGAACAGCAAGTGGGTATACGCTTTTATCGAAGGTGACGGCAAGAACAAGAAACTGCTCGGCGGCAAGGGTGCGAACCTGTGCGAGATGACCCAGATCGGCTTGAACGTGCCGCCGGGCTTCGTCATCACCACCGAGGCCTGCCTGGCCTACCTGGACGATCCGGAACACAGGCTGCCCCTGGGCGTGCTCGACCAGGTCCACCGCCACATGGCAGAGGTGGAGCGTGCCTCGGGCAAGACCTTCGGCGGCCGCGACAACCCCCTGCTGGTCTCGGTGCGTTCCGGGTCGGCCATCTCAATGCCGGGCATGATGGACACCATCCTCAACCTGGGCCTCAACCCCGACACCCTGCAGGGCCTCATCGCCCAAACCGGCAATGAGCGCTTCGGCTACGACGCCTACCGGCGCTTCATCCAGCTGTTCGGCAAAGTCGCACTGGGCGTGCCCGAGGAAGAGTTCGACAACGAGTTCAATGCGGTCAAGGCAGATGCCGGCGTCAAACACGACGTGGGACTGTCCGCCGCCCATCTGGCCGACATCGCGGAGCGCTTCCTCAAGGTCGTGGAGCGGGTCACTGGCAAGCCGTTTCCCGCCGACCCCTACGCGCAGCTGGAAATCGCCATCAAGGCGGTGTTCAACTCCTGGGGCGGCAAACGCGCGGTGGATTACCGCCGCGAGTTCAAGATCACCCCGGAGATGGCCAACGGCACGGCGGTCAACGTGGTGGCCATGGTGTTCGGCAACATGGGCGACGACTCGGCCACCGGCGTGGGCTTCACCCGCGACCCCGGTACCGGCGAGAACGTCATGTTCGGCGAGTACCTCACCAACGCGCAGGGCGAGGACGTGGTGGCCGGCATCCGTACGCCCAAGCCGGTCGCCGAACTGGAAAAGGAAATGCCCGACCTGTACCGGCAACTGGTGGAACTCAGGAACCAGCTGGAATCGCACTACAAGGAAGTGCAGGACTACGAGTACACCATCGAACGAGGCACCCTGTACTGCCTGCAGACCCGCAACGGCAAGATGAACGCCACCGCCCTGGTGCGCACCTCGGTGGAGATGGTCAACGATGGCCTGATCGACCAGACCCGGGCGCTGCTGCGCATCCAGCCGGAATTGCTGGAACAGCTGCTGTTCCCGCGCCTGGACCCGAAGACCAAGGCCAAGCCTGTCGCCAGGGGCCTGCCCGCCTCGCCAGGCGCGGCCTCCGGGATTGCGGTGTTCGACGCGGACCGCGCCGAGAAGATGGGCCGCGCCGGAGAAAAGGTGATCCTGGTGCGCGAGGAAACCAAGCCGGAGGACATCCATGGCTTCTTTGCCAGCCAGGGCATCCTCACCAGCCGGGGCGGCAAGACCTCGCACGCTGCCGTGGTGGCCCGTGGCATGGGCAAGCCCTGCGTGGCCGGCGCCGAGGGCATTCACGTGGACGTGCACACCCGCCAGGCGATCGTCGGCGACCAGGTGTTTGGTGAGGGCGCGCTCATCACCATCGACGGCACCACCGGCAACGTCTACCTGGGCGAGGTGCCCATGATCGAGGCGGACTTCTCGTCCGAGCTGGCCACCCTGTTGTCGTGGGCCGACGGCATGGCCAAGCTGAAAGTCATGGCCAACGCGGACACCCCGCATGACGCCGAACGCGCCCTCAAATTCGGCGCCATGGGCATCGGCCTGTGCCGCACCGAGCGCATGTTCAACGCCGTCGAACGCCTGCCTATCGTGGTTGAAATGATCGTCGCCGAGACCGCGGCCGACCGCCAGGTGGCGCTCAACAAGCTGCTGCCGATTCAACGCGAGGACTTCGCCGGCATCTTCAAGGTCATGGCGCCGCGTCCGGTCACCATCCGCCTGCTGGATCCGCCCATCCATGAATTCCTGCCCACCGCCGACCAGCTGGTCGACGAGCTGGACCAGCTGCAAACCCTGCGCGACACGGTGCGCGGCATGCAGGTGCTGCACGACGCGGTGGATTTCATCTACCGCACCCGCGACGTCCACCCCCACGTGCAGCTGCCCGCCGACCCGGCCCTGGTGGACGAGGCCATCATGAAGAAGGGAGCCATGCTCAAGAAGGTGCGGGCGCTGTTCGAGGTCAACCCCATGCTGGGCCACCGCGGCGTGCGCCTGGGCCTGACCTTCCCCGAAATCTACGCGATGCAGATCCGCGCCATCCTGGAGGCCGCCGCCGAATGCCAGAAGGCCGGCATCGAGGTGCATCCCGAAATCATGGTGCCGCAGGTGTGCACCGCCCAGGAACTCAAGCGGGTGAAATCCTGGGTGGAGGACATCCGCACCGACGTGGAGGCGGCCTATGGCGTCAAGCTCGACTTCAAGTTCGGCTCCATGCTGGAAGTGGTGCGCGCCTGCATGCGCGCGGAGAACCTGGCCGAGGAGGCGGAGTTCTTTTCCTTCGGCACCAATGACCTGACCCAGGCCACTTTCTCCTTCTCGCGCGAAGATGCCGAGAACAAGTTCCTGCCCATGTACAACCAGAGCCGGATCCTGCAGGACAATCCCTTCGAAGTGTTGGACGTAAAGGGCGTGGGCAAGCTCATGCAACTGGCGCTGGACTGGGGACGCGGCACCCGGCCGGACATGAAGGTGGGCATTTGCGGCGAGCACGGCGGCCACCCGGCCTCGATCCGCTTCTGCCACCAGATCAAGCTGAGCTACGTGTCCTGCTCCGGCCCGCGCGTGCCCATCGCCCGCCTGGCCGCCGCCCAGGCCGCCATCAGCGAGGCGGGCACTCAGCCGTCATAAGCGCTGACAGAGCCTCCCGTCACCGTGAGTAATGCGGTGGCGGAGCACTCAAGTCAAACCAAGCCTGGCTTTGCGACTCCCAGAACTGGATCGCCACGGTTGCCGCGCTGCGCTCGCAATGACGTTCCGTCGGCCTCGCGATGACAGGACCCGTCATTGCGAGGAGGCGTAGCCGACGCGGCAATCCAGTCAAGACCATGCCCAGCCTCATGACCCCACTCCCGCCCATCCGCGCTATGCTGAGAGCGCCGCAGCCCTGAACGCCGACGCGGGATAGCCCGCATCGGACTCAAGCGCTGCGGCCACCCTACCTCACCTTCCCAACGGGAGAAGGCGAACCGATGGACATGACCTGGACCGCGCAAGCGGTCGTGTTCCTGGCGGCGGCGGTCATCACCGTGCCGCTGTTCAAACGCCTGGGCCTGGGCGCGGTGCTGGGCTATCTCATTGCCGGCATCCTGATCGGTCCGCGCGTGTTCGGCTTCGTCGGCAAGGTCGAAACCACCTTGCACTTTGCCGAGCTGGGCGTGGTGCTGCTGCTGTTCGTCATCGGTCTGGAGCTGCAACCCTCGCGCCTGTGGGCGCTGCGCCGTCCAGTCTTCGGCTTGGGCAGCGCCCAGGTGCTACTCACCGGGTTGATCCTCGGCGGCGCGGGACTGGCCTTCGGCCTGCCGCCCGCTGCGGCCTTCATGGCCGGGCTGTCGCTCTCGCTCTCGTCCACCGCGCTGGCGCTGCAGATGCTCGCGGAACGAAAGCAGCTCACCACCCACCATGGCCGCGCCTCATTCGCCATCCTGCTGTTCCAGGACCTGGCCGCGATTCCGCTGTTGGCGGTCCTGCCGCTGCTCGGCGCCGGCGCCCACGACCAGGGCTGGGACTGGACCGGCACCGCGCGCGCGGTCGCGGTGGTGCTGGCGGTCATCCTCATCGGGCGCCTGTTGCTGCGTCCCTATCTGCGCCTGGCTGCTTCGGCCGACAGCCACGAAGTCTTCATCGCCGCCACCCTGCTGGTGGTGGTCGGCACCGCGCTGCTCATGCAGCAGGCCGGACTGTCGATGGCGCTGGGGTCGTTCCTCGCCGGCGTGCTGCTGGCCGATTCGGAATATCGCCACGAACTGGAAGCCGACATCGACCCGTTCAAGGGCCTGCTGCTCGGCCTGTTCTTCATCGCCGTCGGCATGTCGGTCGATTTGCGCCTGGTCATCCAGCAGCCGCTCATCCTGATTGGATTGACCTTCGGCCTGATGGCGACCAAGGCCCTGGTGCTCTACGTCATCGCGCGGCTGGGGCGCTACAACCACGGCGCGGCGGTCAACCTCGCGCTCACCGTGTCGCAGGGCGGCGAGTTCGCCTTCGTGCTGTTCGGCGCCGCGGCCGGCGCCCGGGTGCTCGACCCGGCGTTGTCCGACAAGCTCGTCGTCGTGGTCTCGCTGTCCATGGCGCTGACTCCGCTGCTGGTGACCCTGAACGAGAAAGTGTTCAAGATCGGCCACGAAGCCGCCGAGCCCAAGCCTTTCGACCAGATCGAGCCGCGCGAGCACCGCGTCATCATCGCCGGCTTCGGCCGCTTCGGCCAGATGATCGCGCGCACCCTGCGCATGAAGAAGATTCCCTTCACCGCGCTGGAAGCCAGCTTCGAGCAGGTCGATTTCGTGCGCAAATTCGGCGCCAAGATCTACTTCGGCGACGCCTCGCGACTCGACCTGCTGCGCGCTGCGCACGCCGATGAGGCCGAAATCTTCGTGCTCGCCATCGACGACATCGAAGCCTCGGTGCGAACCGCCGAAATGGTCAAGAAACATTACCCGCACCTGAAGATCTACGCCCGCGCGCGCAACCGCGTGCACGCCTACCGCCTGATGGACGTGGGCGTCGACAAGCTGATCCGCGAGACCTTCCTGTCCAGCCTGGAACTGGCGCGCGACGTGCTGGTCGGACTCGGATATCCGATCGCCGAGGCGGAAGAAGCCGTGCGCGTATTCCGCCAGCACGACGAAGACCTGCTCGCCAAACAGCACAAGGTGCACGACGACGAGGCGCAACTCATCGCGTCTGCAAGACAGGGTGCGGAGGAGTTGGAGCGGCTGTTTGGGGAGGATACTGACGCAGCCAAGTGACAGGGTGCAGGCTTCTCTGACTGGCACACTCGCGGCATAATCCGAAGCAGAGGGGATCATGACCAACATCATCGAACAACATCGCAGCGAAGTCGCCACCCTGTGCCGGCGTGCCGGTGCCCGACGGCTGGATGCGTTCAGCTCTGCTATCCGCGCTGATTTTGACCCAGCAACGAGCGATCTTGATTTTCTGGTTGAGTTGGATGACCTCGCGCCCGCCGCCTACGCGCAAGCCTACTTCACCCTGAAAGAGGGTTTGGAATCGCTGTTTGGCAGGCCGGTTGATCTCGTCACCGGCAGCAGCCTGGCCAATCCTTACTTCCGCGACCGAATCACCGCCGAGCGTCAAACGATCTATGCACGCTGACGCCCGCAAGCTGCTTTGGGACGCGCAGCAGGCTGCCGAGCGTATCGTCCAGTTCACCTCCGGGAAGGCCTTTACCGATTATGGGAAGGACGATTCCTCCGGTCCGCTGTCGAGCGCCAGTTCGAGATTGTCGGTGAAGCCCTGAATCGGTTGAGTCGCATCGATCCCGACACTGCCCGCAGGATTCCCGATCTTCCGCGCATCGTCGCCTTTCGCAATATCCTGATTCACGGTTATGCCAGCGTGGACAACCACCTGGTATGGGGCATGATCGAAACCAGCCTCGGCCCGCTTCGATCCAGGATCGAAGAACTGCTCGCCTCGCCCTGACAGCGAAATAGTCCAGGACACATCCAAGCCAGCCCTCGTGCCAGAGTGTGTCAGAACTGGAACGGATGTTTGGCGAGGATGTGCAGGCAACGAAATAGCCGCGGCGGTCATTGCGAGGCGCAGCCGAAGCAATCCAGTCAAAGCAGGCTTGGCCTTATGGCCAAAACTGGATCGCCAC
>CAWAJU010000013.1:0-103140 GCA_963782495.1 uncultured beta proteobacterium
AATGCTGGCGTTAGATTGATTCCGACGGCGCCGATAGTTGCACGACTCGTTAGCATCACCGAGTATGCCGGAAACATTTTGGCTGAACTGTTATTGAAACCTTCCTCGGTGCATTGCTCACCAGACAGTTCCAGAAAAATGCCATCCGCACCCGTGATGTCCGAAGGCGTAAACCAATTTACGTCACCATCGACCCAGTAACGATCAACTTCTTTTGTCGGTGTGCCGCCACCAGTGAACTTGAATGCCTTCTCCAACCTCACCAGTTTCCAGCCTTCTGGCACGCCTTTGATGACCTTCACTTTCTCATGGCCGGGAAAGCGCAGGCGCACGAACCATTCGCGGTAAATTTCCTCGGCCATCTTTTCCAGCAGCGCGATACGCCGCTGGTTGTTTTCGATCAGTTCATCATAGGCGGTGAGTGTCGCCGCAATTTTCTTCTGTGCTTCGATTGGTGGAGCTGGAAAGCTGATTCGGCGCACGATATCCTGATTCAGAGAGCTCATGGTTGCGCCGAATGAGCAGAGCGCCTGCATCCAATCCTGATGCGCCTGTGTCTTGAGGTAATGGGATAGATATCGCTCACAGACATCCTGACTCTTAATTCGCAGGCGTAGACAGTCCGAACCCTGAATCCAACCATCCACGCTTTCGTCGATGAGCGCATGCCGTTCCACGGCACCTTTGCGCCCAAACACAATATCGCCCTTGCGCAAGCGATGTTGGTGGAGTTTTTCAGCCTTAACGTCGTTCAGATATTCGAGGTCTACTTTCCTTACGTCGCCGAAGCCGATGTTGCGGACATTAATGACAGGGACGCCGTCGTCAACGTATTCGCTGGCTTTGAGTTGCGTACCGAAGGGGCCTGTTTGCAGACTGGCCTCCCCAAGGTTCTCTAACTCCGCGACTGTACGAAAGCGTTGGGAAGTCATACATCCTCTGCAATCTGCGCGACGTTATGGCCAATCACTGACTCCAGCTCTCGCGCCACACTATTCAGACTGGTTAGCTCGTCGTTCATCGTCAGCAGGTCGGCGATAAATTCCTCTTCCGTCTTCCCATCCTCCTCAATCACCACGCCAACGTAGCGACCCGCATTCAGCGAACAGTCCTGTTCCTTCACCTCCGCCGGAGTAGCGAGCTTGCACAGACCGGTGACATCCTCGTATTCCGCCTTGGGGAAGCGTTCCTGCAACCAATGAATGTACTGGTAGAAGAGTTCGGCGTTTTTCACTTCCTGGTGCAATTCTTCCAGCGCGCCCTTGAGCGCATTGGTCTTGCGGTCGGTCGCGGCTCGTTTGCCTTCGGCCTGCGCCCGCGCGGCCTGCCGCTTTTCGTGCTAGCGCACTACCTTGTCCAGGCGCTTCAAGCCTTCGTGCAGCGCGGCAAAGAAGGGATCGAATGCCTCGCGCAACTGCTGCTGCGCCTTGTTCTTCTTGTCCAGCGCCGTTTCATCCGCGTGCTTTTCCTGATATTGCGCATAGCGGGTCTTGAGCTTGGAAAGCCCCGCCCATTGCTGCACCAGTTCGCCCACGGCTTGTTTGCCGCCCGCGTCGTCCAGCACTGCCAGCAGTTGCGCAGAGACGGGTTCGACCTTGGTTTTGTTATCGATTAGCCTTTCCATGCCTGCCGCGAAATAGCGGTCTATGAGCTGCACGAATTTTTCGCGCCGCCCCTTGTGCAACTGGCTGATGATGGCGATGTTCTGGATGTGTTCTTCGCTGAATTCGCGGTGGGCGCGGTCTATCTGGGTAAAGATATTGCGCGCGTCGATGAACAGGATTTTGTCGTCGGTCTTGGCCTTGTCGAAGAACCACAGCGTGGCCGGGAGCGTGACGGTGTAGAACATGTTCGAGGGCAGCGTCAGCATGGCGTAGATGAGGTTTTGCTCGATCAGCGTCTTGCGGATGTCGGCTTCGAAGTGGCGTGCATCGGATGCCGAATTCGCCATGACCAGCGCGGCGCGGCCTTGCGCCTTGAGCGAGGTGGCGAACAGGTTGATCCACAGGTAGTTGCCGTTGGGGACGGTCTCCTTGCCTTCATCGGCCTTCTTCACTTTCGATTTGTTGCGCGGGATTCCGTAGGTGTTGAAGCGCTTGTCCTTCTCCACGCTGGAGAGGCTCACGTCGTCGACGTTGAACGGGGGATTGGCGAGGACGTAATCGAATGCGCCGAAACTCTGGTACGGGTCTTCGTAGTAGGTGTTGGCCTGCTTGATTTCGCCGCGCAGGCCGTTGACCGCGAGGTTCATCTTGGCGAGGTTGACGGTGTCGCGCGTTTTCTCCTGGCCGCAGACATACACGCCGCTCTCGGAGCCTTTCAGCTCCTTGCGGTGTTCCGCGATGAACTGGGCCGACTGCACAAACATGCCGCCGGAGCCGCAGGCGGGGTCGAACACTTTGCCGCCGTGCGGCTCGATGATCTCGACCATCAGGCGCACCACAGAGCGCGGCGTGAAGAACTCGCCGCCCTTCTGGCCTTCGCTGCGCGCGAATTCGGCCAGAAAATATTCGTAGATCTGCCCAAACAAATCGCCTGTCGTATCCGGCGGGATATCGGCAAAGGTGCGAAGCAATTGCTGCGGAAGCGTCTTGTCCGTCCGGGTCAGCGCGGCATATTCGTCCTTGGGCAGCACGCCTTCAAGCTCGGGCTTGTATTCCTCAATGGCCTTCATCGCCTCCTTGAGCGCCTTGGCGATATTCTTCTCTTCCGGCAGATTCAGCAGATGCTCGTAGCGCGCATGATCGGGCAGGTAGAACCCGCATTTTTCAATGGCAATGTCGGAGATTTTCTTCTCGCGGCGTGTGCCTTTGAGTTTGGTGTACTCGGCGTGAATTTCCGCCTCAAAGCGGCGGTAATTGTTGTCGGCGAATTTGAGGAAGATCAGCCCGAGAACCGGGGTGGCGTATTCGCTGGATTTAAGGTCTGAGTTTGCGCGCAGCTTGTCTGCAGCGGCCCACAGGTCGTTTTCGAGTTGCTTCAATGTTTGTGAAATCACTGCGTTGTTCTCTTGATTCAGCTAGATTGGCACAATTACTTCCCGTTGCTGCGAAACTCAGCCAATGCCTCCTGGTAGCGCTCAGCGAGCGTTGCTGGCACGTGGCGTTCAAATACCAGCTTGTACAGCGATTCGAACTTGTGCAGTTGGGTAGCATGGTCTTGCTTGGTGAACGCGCTCGTGGAATGGCCTTTGGCCAACAGCCGATTCATGTCGCGCATGTTCGAGGTCTTGTCGGCGCAGGACAGCGCCCGCACGTTGTCGGGCGCGCCCTTCAAGCGCTCCAGGTAGGCCCCGTTGCGAACCGCCCAACTGAGCTTTTCTCCCGTCCTGGGATCGAGCTTGTCTTCGGAGACCCATTTGACGATTTCGGCAACACGCGCGTTTGCAATCTCCCGCGCGAGCTGCTCCTGGGAGTAGCCGCAGTCTTCGATGATGTCATGCAGGTAGCCCGCAGCAACCGTTTCGACATCGAGGCCCACGTCCTGCAGCATCCAGCCGACTTCGGCGAGATGGATGAAATAAGCCGGGCGGTCTTCGCCCTCCGGAGCCTTGCGATGATGTGGACCTTGTACGCGTGTCCGATGGGCGCGCTCTGCGAGGCGCATGGCGTCAAGTACAAGGTATTCCAAGCTGATTCTTCCCCCAATTGCGTGCGCTTGCTGACTAGGCGGCATATCTTCGCATATTCAGGCGGCACGGCGTATATGGCGTTGGTGGTGGAATAATCGCTTCAATTGGGGACTATTTGGGTCCCACTGGCAGCCATGGCATTCCCGTGGCCCCGTGTACAATTCCTTGCAGAATCGGGCAGCGGCAGCTTCAACGGAGGCGCAATGACCATCAACTACCGGCAATACATCGTGCGCGACGCAGCCATCTGCGGAGGCGAAGCCGTGGTCAAGGGCACCCGCGTTACAGTGCGAACCGTTCTGGCGAGCCTGGTTGAGGGCGTGAGCAACGCCGAAATTGTCCGGGATTTCCCCACTCTGGATGAGGACGCTGTGCGCGCCGTCATCGCATTCGCGGCAGCTTCCGCCGAAGAAGATCTGCCCGTCCCGCCTGCCCCCTTGCATGCATAAAGGTCAAGCTGGACGAAGACATTTCCGTCCGCCTTGCCGCTGAACTAAGCAATTCGACGCCTTCCTCAAAGCAGTCTTGCATAAACCCTTTCTGCGGCTTCGCGCCGTCGGTCTGCGGGCCTTTCCGCAAAAGAAATCGGCGTCCCCACTCGCTTGACTCGCTGCTTCATCCTTAGCTAAACTTAGCTAAGTTCATATTTCGAGCCTAGGTCATCATGGCAAGCAAGACTGTCAACATCCATGAAGCCAAGACCCACCTCTCCAAGCTGGTGGATGAGGTTGCGGCCGGCCAGGAAACCGTCATCGCCAAGGCCGGGAAGCCGGTTGCCAGGCTGGTACCACTTGCAACTGCAAGAGTTCCAAGGAAGCCGGGCTTTCTGAAAGGCAGACTGCGCACGCCTGATGATTTCGACGCGCCCTTGCCGGATAAAGTCCTCGACGCTTTCGAAGGCGGCCGATGAGGCTCTTGCTCGACACCCAGGTCTTTCTCTGGTTTTTGCAAGACTCCCGAAAACTGGCCAAACAGCCTCGCCGTTGGATTGCGGAAGCGGACGAGGTCTATGTCAGCGCCGCCTCGATTTGGGAAGCCGCGATCAAGGCATCCATCGGCAAGCTTGAAGTGGTTGCAGATGAGCTGGTTGCGGGTATTTCCGCAAGCGGCTTCACCGAACTGCCGGTATTGGCCCGACACGCGGCCATGGTGCAGACATTGCCGCCTCATCATCGCGACCCCTTCGATCGCCTGTTGGTGGCACAGGCGATCATCGAGCCGCTGCGGTTGGTCACGGCGGATACCCCGCTGACGCGATACTCCGACCTCGTGACGATGATCTGATGTGGCCTGTTCAATCACAGGGAACCACGAGTGCCTGAGGACTGTTCGGACGGGTCGATGCCACACGCGGGTGCGCGGCTGTGCATCGGCCCTGCAATTGGCCATCGTCTAAACTTAAGACTCACGGGTGCCTGCGTGGCTGAGCCCTTCAAGGGCCGCAGGTGTGAAGGTGCGCATCACTCGCCAGCGCATGGTCGGAAGATATCGCCCGACACAGTGGCGCGGACATAGCAGCCGGTGTAACGGCCGGCCGCCCGTGACTCGGCTGCGCTTTATTGACTCGCTCAAGACCGCCTCACCTCCACTTCCCTTTCGCCAGATGCGTCCTGAGCAGCTTGTACGTAGCCTTGACATGTCGCAAAAGGGGAGATTCTCAATATCAGTCTTGCGCACGTCTTGTGCGGCACCGTTGCCGGTACCCCCTGGACTTGAACTGTTATCAGTTGGCATTGTCTAGAGTTGCTGACAGGCTGTGCCCGTTACTCCGATCTTTTAGTTGAGGTGCTCATGCGTAATGCGATGCTCTTGGTTCTCCTGCTGTCCAGCGCCGGTTTGGCCCACGCTGAAAGGCGTTATCCCATTTACCGCGACGCCGACCGCGATTCCGATCAAACAGTCTTGAGCTCGTTGTCCTATTCGGATGTGGCAAGGGTGGTATCCAGCAGGCCCATCACCCAGCAGGTCAACACTCCCAGACAGGAGTGCTGGACCGAGGACGTGACCTCAACGCAGAGCCAGCCTGGCGACCACAGCTATGCGGGTGCGGTCATCGGCGGCATTGCCGGCGGCATACTCGGCCACACCGTGGGTCATGGTTCGGGCAAGGATGTGGCGACGGCGGTGGGTGCCGCCACGGGGGCAATCGTCGGCGACAACGTTGATGACCGCGGTAGTGGCATTTCAACCGAGCAGACCCGGCAGGAGCGCCATTGCCGGACCGTCGACAATTGGACCTCGCAGATCACGGGCTATAACGTCGTCTACCACTACCAGGGAAGGGAATTCAGGTCGGTGCTGCCGTATGACCCCGGTCGGGAATTGCCGATCTCCGTTTCCCTCATGCCGGCCTCCGCGCCACCGTCTGATCGCTATGCGCCTTCTCCGGGTTCCTATCCACCCCCGCCGCCGGGCTCCTACCCGCCGCCTCCGGACCGGTATCCTGGTCGATAAGGCGAGGGGGGCGACGCGCCCCCTTCTTCAGTCGCGATCTGATTTGGAGTACTGCGCTGCAAAGCGCAACCAGGCTCTACCGCATCAGGTGTTGCCGAAGACCAAACCGGCTATCCGGCAAGCGATAAGCGGCCGGGGTGGAAATGGTGGAGACGCGTGCTGAATAGATCTGTACAGCAGCGCGACGCCACCAATCAAGCGAAGCCGCATGGGCGGTATCCGAAAGGTTTGAGGCAAGACAATCCGGTGGCCTAGACACCCACGTGTGCGGTGCTCAAGGCACCATGGATTCGTCCACCGCGATGCCGATTCCCCATCCGCCCGAGTTGTCTCCCAACTGGTCGTCGTTCACGCAAACCTTAAGCGGCCCTCCTTGAGTAGTCGTGAAGCTCATGCTGGTGCCGCCCTGCACGACTTGGGTGCCCACGCGCAGGACAAGCGAATACTTGCGCAGCGTTGGAAATGGAAATCCCGACGGCGCGCTCGAATTGGGCTCGCCGTTGGCGTCATACACACAACCGCCCAGCAGGCAGCCGAAGTCTATCTTCGCGTTTGGCGCGCCGATGTTGCTGATGTTCACGACTGTCCCCTTGCGCAAGGGCATAACGGATGGCACCGCGGTGCAGGCCGTTGGAGTGGGCTGACCGTATCCAAGTCTAAGGATGGAATCTG
This sequence comes from uncultured beta proteobacterium, assembly GCA_963782495.1. Lineage (GTDB taxonomy): Bacteria > Pseudomonadota > Gammaproteobacteria > Burkholderiales > Thiobacillaceae > DASQBT01. Next base: position 6,758 of record CAWAJU010000013.1, read on the forward strand.
CTGCGCCGTTGGTCATCGTCAACACCCTCAGCTTGAGGGTTGGCGCGCCAATGCAATCGGATCCGTTCGAATGCACCGTTACGGTCTTGGGCCCGGGGTAACTCTGGCGATAATTGCATTGCAGATTCAGGGGGTTCTCCGGTGGCGGATGGGCGAAGTCCTGCGACAGGCCAAAAGGCATTCCACCCGTGCCGTTGCCGCATTGCGAAAGCACGACACTGCAAAGCCCGGTGCCATGGACGATCAGCCTTGTGGGCTGATTATCGGGAACGCCACAGACCGGGGGCGTTGCCGTCGTATCGCATACCGTTGCCTGGGTCGGATCCAGCTCGACCGAGTTGATGGATCCGGCCGCACAGCCGCCCAAAAGTGCCAGCCCGACACCCGCCGCGCTCCAGTGGGCGATGCGTTGTTCAACACCGGCCTCTCGAAGCTGCGTGAAATACTCAAAGACGCTTCTCATCTTTCCTACCCTCCCCGTCGCAGCACAGCGATGGTCGCTGGCACCATGATGCAATTCATAGCTCGCCCTACAAAAAGCGCAATATGTCGAAAGGGATAGGCCAGCCTAACCGGGCGGTCGTCGTCCCCGCATGGAGAGTCGGTGCACCGTCCCGTCGAGCGGAACGGTGGACGACGGCCCTTGATGGAGGAAGTGCTGCTGCGAAGATCCTTGCGGCTGATCTGCCAAGCCTACAGGTTCCCGGAAATACGAATCAGCATGAAATTACGCGGGCGCCCGCTCCCCGCGGGCGCGGACAAGCTCGGATCAGGCTATTCTCTTCCGCCTCGCAATCCAGCCCACCAGACCTAGACCGGACAGCATCAGGCCATAATTCCCGGGTTCGGGCACTGCGGCGGCCGTTGACTCGCTGACCGGGTCGCCCATGTCGGCCAACTGCAGAAACACCACCGGAGATCCGGTAAAGAGTGCGTCGCTGGCAGCGGCCTTGAGATCCCAGGAACCGGAGTAGGTCGTGCCTATACCACCCTTATCGTTCTGCGTGATGACCTCCATCTTGACCTTGGAATAGGCAAAGCTGGCCGAAACGAGGGGATCGCTTCCCGACGAACCTGAAAGGTCCAGGCTGGTCAGGATGACGTTCGAAAAGGTCATGGTGAGATAGGTGAAGGGCTTGGGGCCCGCCGTCACCAGATCAAATGTGGCGGTCGGGTGATTCTTTCCTGTGGCGGCGTCGACAAATAGGGTGGGCACCGCCGTGTCCACGTCCTGCGTCCAGCTGAAATCGCTGAATGTAGCCTTCCCGCCGGACAAGCCCGGGCCGCCTCCGGACGAAACCGGCGCGCTCAGGCCCCAATCGAAGGACAAGACATCAATGGCATCCTTGTGGTTCTTCTCGGTGGAGCCGCCCTTCACGCCATCGATCGTGAGAAAGTAATCACTCGCCGCATTGGCCGCGAGCGGGGCGGAAAGGAATGCGCACACCAGCAGGGCAGAAAGCTTCTTGTTCATTGACTATCCTCCATTCAAGCAAAATTCAAGCAAAAACGCGCGGACGTCTTTTAGGATGCGAACAACTGAGGGGCCGCGGGTCGGGGGCACAACCGGTTGACGGCACGTAGTCTAAACGATCAACCGGAAAGTCATCTACCCCCATTTTTTTGTCCTTGCGCACGTCAGGGATGAGCGGCTTGCGAAAGAGCTTGCCAGGATGAAACTCTCCCTTGGAACGCTGATTACTCACAAGGAGGGGATGTCATGAAACAAGTTGCAAGTCTTTTCCCGGTTGCCCCACTTTCAGCAGCGCGCACGCGATCGACTTTGACCGTTTCCAGCGGTGGGGAACCCAGCTCCAGGCCGAGTACTTCGCGGACCTGATCGATGAAACGCAGAAGCTGCTGCGCGAGGAAGGCAAGCCCCAGTTCGTCGGCGGGGTCAATACGAAGCTGCAAGACGCCGATCGGGACCTCGCCCAGCGGCTGCTGGCCTGCAAGCTGAGACGCCGGATCGCCAATGGCGAAAAGGCCCTGGCGGCGTGCATGGATGAGGTCGGGATCGGGCCTGCGACCCCCGCGCCAGCCGCGCCCGAACCTGTCGCGCAGCCCGCGGCGCCGAGCAGGTATTATTGGCCGAAGCCGGAGAACGATCCGTTCGGTGGCGACGGGGGATATATCAAGCCCATTTCGAGATAAACTGGTGCGCTCCCCGTCGGATCGGAGCGGCTGCGGACATTCGGGCAGGTCACCTGCGAATTTCCGCGGTGTGGCTCGTGGATGCGAAGGTGACCTGACATAGACTTGAACAACAGGGGACCAACATGCGATTCGTAATCACATTTCCCTTCCGGTCGAGCGTTTCAACCAGGCGGTGCGCGATGGCACCGTTGCGGAAAAGATGGGCCGCATCCTTGAGGAGACGAAACCGGAAGCGGCCCACTTTTGCTCGAAGGACGGCATGCGCGGCGGTTTTCTCATCGTCAACATGAACGAGACTTCCGAAATGCCGCGGCTTGCCGAGCCCTGGTTCCTGCACTTCGACGCGAAGGTGGAATTCCTGCCGGCCATGACGCCGGACGATCTTCGGCATGCCGGCCTGGACCAGATCGCCAAGAAGTGGCAGTAGCCGCGTCTGTCCGATTGTCGCGTCAGGTGCCGCGGCGCGCAACGAGCTGTGGCTTGTCCTTGGGTAAATTGATTTCGGGGCGAAGCGTTGTCGCACCTGATTACGATCGCGTCAGCGTCTTCGCCAAATTGGGCCTTATCGACAGACCGCGCCATCGCTTTGTGTCCGCCATTGAGGTTTGGCCCCGGCAGAAGGCGCTCGACGCCTGCGCCGGGCCCAAGGCAATCCGCCTCGGCCGCGTGGAAAAGCAGCCGGATCGCAATAGGTCCAAAGGGCGAGCATGCCTTGACGGGACGCATGGCAGAGTCTGTCCCCAACGATGTCGACTGCCCTTGAACCACCGTGCGCAAGTGGTCGATGTGGCCCATAATTGACTCACCCAAGTCAAAAGGGAAACACCGAATGAAAACGTTTCTACGAGAAATGCTCAAGGCAAACGAAATGAACAAGGTCTTGCTGGTCTGCCTGGTCGCTTACGCGCCTTTCGTACTCGCAGGCAAGCTTACGCAGGATTCCGCACTGGTCCAAGAATGCGGCGCCTGCCATGGGGTCGATGGAAATAGTCCTCTGGCAAATGCGCCAAATCTTGCCGGACAACTGCAGGGATATCTCTTGCGCCAATTATCGAAAGAAAAGGAATTCAAAGTACATGGGCGAGCAAATGAAAAGATGGGGGCTTTGGTAGATCAAGCCTCAGAAAGCGACATTCGCGATCTGGCTGAGTACTACAGCGCGCAAAAACTCAAGCCTTCCCCTTCAGACGAATCTCTTGATCCGGCTTTGATCGCGAAGGGCAAACTCATATTTGAGCGCGAAATTACGAGAAGAATGGGTCTGTCTTGCGGAACTTGTCACGGCGACAATGCCGAAGGTCAGGAGAATCGTAGCGCAGCAGGTTTAGTGGATTTCCCGCGTCTTGCAGGGCAAAAGCATGATTACCTGGTGTCGAGACTGAAGAAATATGCGAGCCGGGAGGTGGGTTATGGATTGCTTGGCATGAACGTTGTTGCTGCATCATTGACTGAAGATGAGATTAATCAGCTCGCCGCATATCTATCCAGTTTGAGGTAAGTTCGCGCTGAGCGGCCAGCTTGCCAGGCCAGTATTTCACCTTGTCGTCGGCAGGGCGTCACTTTAATGTCAAGCTTGCCCCCCGGCGTTGGTTTCCTTGTACGACCCGAGAACCCGGCTCGGGCAAGGACGTTTGGCGTTGTATCCCGGGCGGCTGCGCCGGACTTTGCCTTTATGGTAGCGCCCTGTTCATGACAACCCGGAGGACCCCCTTGAAGACTGATACACCGGAATCCAATCGCAAGGCGCTGATCGACGCCCTGCTTCTCAAGCTCCCTGGCGTCAGCGCAAAGAAGATCGGCGGTCTGGATGCCTACCTCGTCGGCGACAGGATGTTCGCCTGCATCAGCGGCGAGGGCGTCGGGCTGCGCTTGCCCGCCGCGACCGCGACCGAACTGCAATTCTCATGGGGCAATGTCGTGCCGTTTCAGCCTGGCGGCATGGTCAGCACCAGAGAATGGGTACAGATCAACCGTGCCGATGCAGCCGACTACGAGAAGGATCTTGATTTGTTTGAGGCGTCCCTGGCGTTCGTGAAAGGCAACGGGGCGCGCTAAGCGGTGAAGTGGTCGACGGTCTCCCGCCATGCCGTTGCAATCGGTCTATCGCGGACATTCCTGCCTTCGCCATCCTGGAAAGCATCACATACTTCGACCTGGCAAGAACTTCGCTTCTCTGGAGGTCCACGGCGCGCCCAACTGCTTTGCATTTCCTGCTCGGCTGCAGTTGAACCGACCAGAAAGGTGTTCGTTCGCGGATCAGCGCTCACCTCTGGCTTCGATGCCCATTCAACTGCCGCAAGGGAAACCAACGCGGAAGCATCGCAACCAGCACGCCGTCCCCGAGGACCAAGTGATGGTAGAGACTGGCAAGCGCGTGGACGCCCGCAAGCCAGAGGATGGTGTCGCCCAGCCAGGTGTGGAGGGTCGCGATGGTCGCGCCCATGTCATGCGACTTGCCGACCAGCGGTGCAATCTCCACGCCGCCGAGCAGCGTCAAAGGGTGGCCTTCGAGCCAAGCCCCGGCGATGGCAGTCAGCGGCAGCGCAAACAGTAGAACATAAAGCACGACCTTCACCGCCAGTGCGGCGGCGCCCATCCAGCGCGGACCCTGCGGCAGCGCCGGCCGGGTGTCGACCATGCGCCAGAGCAGGCGCAACGCGGTGAGGCCAAATACACACAATCCCAGCGTCTCGTGGAGATGGCGATCAGAATCGCGCGCAGCCGAGTACACGCGCTGCTCCGATCCGCCCGGGCCATAGATGAACGCCACCAGGACAAGGATGGCGATGAGCCAGTGAAACGATTGGGCGATGATTCCATAGTGTGAGCGATCTGGCATGTCGTTCCCGTTTCTGAAAAGCACGGAATTGTAACCGCTCGGACTTGATCGGGACCAGCGACCCCCGGGCACGGCTATGCACGGTCTTGCAGGATCACCGCGGGTCTGCGGCCATTGCGAAGGCGGCAAAATGCCTAGAAAACCCGGAAACTGACGTTGAAGGCCTTTGCGTCGGTTGACGCGCAGATGCTCGACCAGCGAGAGGTCTTGTTGCAGGCGACGAGGTTGTAGCGCTTGTTACCGGTGGCCAGCGATCGTTGCGATTCGAAGAACCAGTGGAAGTCGCCCGGCTGCGTCATGCTTTGCGGGCCATATTCCCTTCTCAAGTCTTGAAGTATGTTCGCAATCGTTGTCTCCCTGAACGCCGGCAAGTGCAGGCTCGAATCCAGGTCGGAAATCGATCCTTGCTCAGGCGCGTCTGCACGTTTTGTGCTTTGTATCTCGTTCCGCGCCGACCGTGGGAGACTTGAGTTCGTCATGCCATTCGGTTCGCGATTCGCGTGCAGCGCAATGGGAGCAAGCAGGGGTATTGTGCCGTCAGGGACCGCACTCCCCCCAATGCCGGACGTGATCAAGCGACCCGGTGTCATGCCCAATCGACTTCCGAGAACATCTGCGAACCTGAGCGAAGTGTGGGTTCTGGTTTTGCTCTCATTGGCGTGGAAATCACGGAACGTATCCTGCGCGACTGCAGGCAGTGTGTGGGCCCCGAGGGCCGGGAGCACCGCCATAAGCGGGATGAGTCTTGCAGCAAATACGCTCATGTCCAATGTGTCTCCTCTCCAGTCTGGCGCTGTGCAGCGCACGGAAAGTCTTGCCTGAAGGCACGCCAGACATTACACCATCATCGGGCGGTGCAACATCTACTCGTACTAAGGAAACCCTGCAAAAGTCATCAAGCAACCGTGTCGTGCATTAATATTGGTGCGTGACTGGGAGGGAGACGAATGAGACAACAAACCTTTGCCGAAGGCAGCTTTGAACTTCATGCCAAGCCCACGCGGCGCGCGACGTTTCTTGCCGAGATGGAGCGTGTGGTGCCTTGGTCTGAACTGTGCGCGGTAATCGCGCCGTACTACCCTGCAGGTGAAGGCGGCCGGCCGACGGTGGGGCTGGAGCGCATGCTGCGCGTCTACTTCCTGCAGCAATGGTTCAACCTGTCCGACCCGGCGGTGGAAGAGGCCATCTACGACTCGGCTGCCATGCGCCGCTTCGTCGGCATCGATCTCGGGCGTGAAGCCGCGCCGGACGAGACCACCGTTCTGCGCTTTAGGCATCTGCTGGAGAAGCACCACTTGGGCAAAAAGCTGTTCGAGCAGGTGCACCGCCACCTGGAGGCGCAAGGCATGAAGGTGGCCCGAGGCACCATCGTCGACGCCACCATCATCTCTGCGCCGTCCTCGACCAAGAACCGCGATCAAAAGCGCGACCCGGACATGCACCAGACCAAGAAGGGCAACCAGTGGCACTTCGGCATGAAGGCGCACATAGGGGTCGATTCCAAGAACAAGCTGATCCACTCGGTGGTGGCCACCGCCGCCAACGTGGCAGATTCGCAAGTGCTCTCTGACCTGTTGCATGGAGATGAAACCAAGGTTTGGGGCGACCGTGCCTATCAGGGGCAAACGGAGGTCATCAAGCAATGCGCGCCCCAAGCGCAGGACATGACCAACCGGCGCTGCCGCCGCAAGGGCGAAGTCGATGAAATCGAACGGGCGAAGAACCGGAACAAATCCCGTGTGCGCGCGAAGGTCGAGCACGCGTTCGGTGTCATCAAGAACATCTTCGGTTTCGTGAAGGTGCGCTACAAGGGACTGGAGAAGAACGCGAACCGATTGTTCGCCACCTGCGCCCTGGCGAATTTGTACCTGGCGCGACATCACCTGTTGCGACCTCAAGGGGCAAGGTGCGCCCAATGAATGAGAAATGGCCAGAAAGGCCGAACGATGCCGGGGTAAAATACCCGGAATCAACCCGAAGCCTTGCCGCTGATGATCATGCATCCAATTTGCTCATGAAAATTGGGGCTTCTTCAGACCTTCCCTAAGTCAGGTCTGCTTGGAAGCCACAAGCTTGGGGATCGACGACGCGTTGAGCATTCATTAGGGCACCTGCTTTAGCGTTGGGAGTCGGACCACTGTCGTCCTAATCAATTGACCACGAGGGCGAACAGTTTGGATTGAACCATGGTGTTCATCGGCAAGCAAGCCCGCAACCTTGAGGCCGTTCGTCGGAAATGCGTTCAGCAGACACGTCTTATTTGCCTTCAGGGTTTTCTGAAGCATTGGGGGGCGTCGGCTCCGCGCAATCGCCGCCTGCCACGGTGTCATTGCGTCCGACAAAATGCAGCAGCACCACCAGCCCCGCGAAGGGCAGCAGGGACAAGGCATCCGCATAAGGGCCGGAGGCGAAGGGATTGGATTTCGCCCATGCGCCGAACTGCGCGTCCAGGCCGACCAACACCCCGGCGCTCAGGGCGACAAAAATTCCTGCGATGGCGCCGCCGGCGATCAGTCCCGACGCCAGCAGGATGCCGGGGCTGTGCTCCCGTTCCTTGTTTCCGCCCCGCTCGGCCAGCGCACGCAGCATGCCGCCAACGAAGATCGGTGCCGAGGTGGACAGCGGCAGATAGACGCCCACTGCAAACGGCAGCGACGGCACGCCGGCCATCTCCAGGCACGCTGCAATGCCGGCGCCGAACAGGATCAGCCCCCAGGGCAGCTTTTCATCGAGGATGCCCTTGATGATGTAGGCCATCAGGGTGGCCTTGGGCGCGTCGTACTTGCGCACTTCCGTGCCGTCTGGGCGCAGCGCATGGCTGCCGTTGATGCCCGGGTCCACCAGCCACACCGCATGGCCCGAATCGTCCACCAGATACTTGCCGGGTGGTCCACCCACGGTGTCCGTCTTCTGCCACACACGGTAGATGTGAGTGTCCGTCGCCGCCTGCGGCCCGTGCAGACTGTCGCGCTGTTCAAGCTGCGTGACATCGGTGGAGAGGCCCGGCGCGACCTGGGCTACCGGCACATACACGGTGGCGGTTTCGTTCAATTTGAGCAGGATGGGACCGAGCGCCAAGGCCGAGGCCAGCGCGCCGGCCAGGATGGCGAGTTGCTGCGCCTTAGGCGTGGAGCCGAGCAGGTGGCCGGTCTTCAAATCCTGCGCGGTGGTGCCCGCATTGGCGGCGGCGATGCAGACGATGGCGCCCACCGACAAGGCGGTGACATAGTGGCTGCCGCCGCGCCAGCCGATGGCGAGGAAGATGAGCGAGGTAATCAGGAGGGTTGCGACCGTCATGCCCGACACCGGGTTGGAGGACGAACCGATTTCGCCGGTAAGCCGTGCGGAGACGGTCACGAAAAGATAACCAAAAGCGACGATCAGGACCGCGCCCACCGCGTTCATGTGCAGGGATGGTGCGAGCGTAATGGCAATGATCAGCGCCGCAACGCCTGCCAGCACAAAAGGCAGCGGCAGGTCGCGCTCGGTGCGCGCCTTGCCCGCGTATGCCGTCATCGCCAGCACGCCGCCCAGCCCGCCTCTCAGGCCGCGTGCCATCACAGGCAGCGAACGCGCCAGGCTGATAAGCCCTCCGATGGTCACTGCGCCAGCGCCAATGTAGAGCACGTAGGCGGCGCGGATCTGGTCCGGCGACATTGCGCCGATGGGAATGGCGCCCGGTGCGACAGGCCCCGCCTGGCCGCCACCGAAGAAGCGGATGAGCGGGATCAACACCAAGTAGGCCAGCACGCCCCCCGCGCACATCACCGAGGCGATGCGCGGACCGATGATATAGCCCACGCCCAGGAGTTCAGGCGAAACCTCGATGCTTACCGAAGCGCCTGGCAGGGGCGCACCGAAAGCATGGCCCGCGACATCCTTCCACAGTTTGGCGCCCACGTTCGCCATTTTGTACAGCGTGCCCACGGCAAAGCCGATGAAGATGGGCGCGGCCCGGGCGGTTTCCATTCCAGCGGCCTGCCCGGCCGCGGCGCGGGATTCGGCCGATGCAGCGGCCTGCAGCACGGCGCTGCAGGCCGTGCCCTCGGGAAAAGGCAGGCGGCTGTCCACCACCAGCGCGCGGCGCATGGGAATCATCATGAGGATGCCCAGCAGCCCGCCCAGCACCGCCACCAGCATGACGCGCAGCAATTCCAGGTCGAAGCCGAGAATGAGGATGGCGGGCATGGTGGCGCCAACGCCGAAGGCAATCGATTCGCCTGCGGAGCCCGCGGTCTGCGCGATGTTGTTCTCCAGCACCGTGGCATCCCGCCCGCCCATGCGCGCGACCAGGCGGAACAGGGTCAGCGAGATCACCGCCACGGGAATGGAGGCACTGACCGTGAGCCCGACCTTCAGCACCAGATAGAGCGAAGAAGCACCGAACACCACGCCCAGAATCGTGCCCAGCAGCACCGCACGCAGGGTGAACTCCGGCAGCGCAGTCGTGCTGGGAATAAACGGAAGGTCGTGACTCTCGTCTGTCATTTCTTCGTTCTTAGTGCAAGGCTTTACCCATGTCGGAACACTCAACGCACTATTGTTCACGCAGCGCCGGGGCCAAAGGCGACCCGCAACTACCGCCATAAGGAACATACTCGAATGCCCGACTGGCGGCCAGCGATTGCAGCGAACCCCTTTGCAAGGCCACCGACTGGTTTGACACCTATCGCTCACCGCACCTTCTGGGTTTGCACCTTGAATGGCGCGCCTGCCTTGTGCACCTCCCCGGATCAGTGCCACCGCCTGCGAGTGTTTTTGGCGGATGCGGGACTCGGTACTTGATGGTGCTGGACGGATGTACCATCCTTGCTGACCTCACCCGTTCGGCCCGGAAACGGCTGGCCGGATGTATTCGGGGAAAGTCATTAACGGCCGACAAGGAGATGACCGCCCATGAACGCACTGCGTAGAAATGTGCTGAAGGCAACTGTTGGCGTTGGCACCTTGTCCGTGGCCGCGATCGCCGGCTTGCTCAAGCCGGGTCTGGTGCTGGCGGACTGGAATCAGGCAGCTTTCAGCGCCACGAAGCCTGCCGACTCCCTGGCTGCCGTCGGCGCATTGAATGCCGCCAACTCCGACAATGTCATTCTCAATGTTCCAGACATTGCAGAGAACAGCGCCTCGGTTCCTGTCGAAGTGACCGTCAACATGCCAGATGTCGAGTCGCTCTACATACTGGCCGAGATGAACGTGTATCCTCTGATCGTGCACTTCAAGCTGACGGATTTTGGCGGATACCTTTCAACCCGGATCAAGATGGGCCAAACGGCAGATGTGCGTGTCGTCGTCAAGGCGGGCGGCAAGCTTTGGACGACCGCCAGGGAAGTGCAAGTCACCATCCGTGGCTGTGGCGGCAGCGGCGGTCCCGCTTGAGCTGTGTGATTGGGCTATCAATGAAAACATGGACAGAAGGACTTTCATACGTACCTGTACGGGCAGCCTTGCAACGGCGGCAACCGGTTTGATGATTTCATCAAGGCGTATAAGGCCGATATGATGACGCAATTCGGCCGCGGCGAGTACAAGCAAGCCGCCGACACCGATGTTCAAACCCTGCTCCTGTCGAAGTACTCGGATGCAGTCGTGGCTTGCTGAGATGGGCGCCATTGCGCCTGTTTCACGGCGATGAAATTGCCCTCGAATTGATCCAGGAATCTCCCGGTGTCAGTCTTTTGGCTTGGCTGATGCCATCTGCTCCAGCCGTTCGTCTGCAACGCGCTCGATGGCTGCTCTAAGATCAGGGGCCTGGAGGATCAGCTGGCGAAAATCCTTCGCATCGAGCGACAGCAGCCGGCACTCCCCGATCGTGATCACCGTGGCCGTGCGCAAGACGTCCTTGACCAGCGCAATCTCGCCGAAATACTTGCCTTTGCCTAGCCGTATAGGCGTGGGTTGCACCTCGACCTCGACCTCGCCAGCCATGATGAAAAACATGGCATCGGCGGCCTCGCCTCGTCTCACCACGACCTGGCGCGCGGGCAGAACCTGTGTTTTCAGCAATCGTGCAATGTCCGCAATTCGACTTGCATCCAGCGACTTGAACAATGGCAGGCTGGCCACCGTCTGCCATGTCACCAGGAAGTCGCGCTTGCGAACTTCCGTGGCGAAGCCGTTGGCGAGTATGCCGGCCGGAACGGCAAACATGGCAATGCCAAGCAACATGGTGAAGCCGCCGAATACCTTGCCCAGCGGCGTGACAGGGATGATGTCGCCGTATCCCACGGTTGCCATGGTCACGATGGCCCACCACATCGCATGCGGGATACTGCGGAAGACGTCCGGCTGCGAATTGCGCTCGAGTACAAACATGACTCCCGAAACCAGGACCAGCAGCACCATCATCGCCATCATTCCGGAGAGCAGGGCTCGACCCTCGGCGCGGAACACCGCCGCAAAAAGGGAAAGCGACGTGGCATAGCGCGCGGACTTCAACAGCGCAAGCAACATCAGGAGATTGGCGTAGTCCTGGCCTAGCGGCGCGACAAGGCCAATATAGCTTGGAAGGATGACCAACAGGTCGATGACCCCGAGGAATGAGCGCAGGTAATACCATCGCGCAGGCCACGCGCCCGTCCTGGCAATTGGGTCACCCTCAGGCGCAACCCAAATCCGGCAGGCATATTCAATCGTGAAAATGATGCTCGCTACGCCAATGATGGCGCGCACCCATTGCCTGTCATTTACCTTCAGGTCCGGGAGGGTTCCAAGGACAATTGCCGCAACACTGACGGCAATGGAGATGATGAGCACACTGTTGGCGATGGTGCGAGCGCTGGATTGCGTGTCGGGCTGAATCAGCTTGCGGTAAACCCCTGCCCGCCATTTTTCAAGGTATGAGAACGCCAAGCTCATCTCGTTGACCTGAACTCCATGCTCTAAGTCGGTTGAATGTGTGCGGCCGGCCAGGCAATCCTTGGACCGCATGCCAGGTGCCTGAACATCGCGTCAGCATTATGGCCGAACGATGGTCTGAATCCCAATTTGTCCTGCCCTTGGCGAAGCCTGTCACCAGCCCTTCAAGTGCAACGGCCGCGCGAAATGTTTCGATCCTGGCGGTGGGTGGAAGAACGGGAGCATAATCCCTACGCCTGCCGCCGGTCCCCTTGTCCACAAGGCGGACCGGGCCCTGACGTCCGTTGAATGACGGTCGGGTCGCCAAGGGCTGCGGCACGCATCACTTATAACTTCAATGCAATAGAGCGATTCCAGACAAGGAGAGACGGCGTGAACGAACAACTGAATCCAGAAAGAATCCTGCAAACAGGAATGGCGTTTTGGGCTTCGAAGACACTCTTGAGCGCGATCGAAATGGGCGTGTTCACCGAGTTGTCGCATGGCCCCGAGTCCTTCGATTCGCTCAGTGGGCGCCTCGGCCTGCACGCTCGCTCGGCACGCGACTTTCTCGACGCGCTGGTTGCGCTCGGATTCCTGGTGCGCAATGCTGACCATTACGCCAACACCCCTGAGACCGACCTCTTCCTCGACCGGAAGAAGCCCTCTTATGTGGGTGGAATTCTCGAAATGGCCAACACCCGCCTATATCCATTTTGGGCTCACCTCACCGAAGGACTTCGTACTGGCCTGCCACAAAATGAATTGAAGACGGGTGGGGCCGGTTTGTTCGAGACCCTCTATGCCGATCCCACGCGATTGAAGGAGTTCCTCGGCGCGATGACCGGCGTCAGCCACGGCGCCAATCTGACCATGGCCCGCGCGTTCCCCTGGAAGGACTACCGGACCTTCGTGGATGTGGGTACCGCACAAGGCGATCTCGCCGTGCAGATTGCGCTGGCCAATCCCCATCTGCAAGGCATTGCGTTTGACTTGCCGGAAGTGGCGCCGATTTTTGAGGAGTACGCCGGGAAAGTTGGCGTAGCAGATCGGCTCACCTTTCAGCCGGGCGATTTCTTCAAGCAGGACATTCCAAAGGCCGACGTTGTACTGATGGGACATATCCTGCACGACTGGGATCTTCCCACCAAGAAGATGCTCATCAGGAAGGCATTTGACGCCTTGCCCGCAGGCGGCGCGTTCATCGTCTACGAGGCCATCATCGATGACGATCGTTCGAAGAACGCCTTCGGCTTGATGATGAGTCTGAATATGCTGATCGAAACGCCTGGAGGCTTCGACTATACCGGGCGTGACTGTTCAGACTGGATGAAAGAGGCGGGATTTTCCGCAACGCGGGTGGAACAGCTCGTGGGGCCCGACTCGATGGTGATCGCAATCAAGTAGCCGTGGCATGCAAGCCGAGGAGTGGCAGCTGCACGGCCTTGTTGTCCGTGCCCGTGGCAGTCGCATCAGTCGTATCGTTGATCGGATGCGGACAGCGCGTTGATGGTGTCCTGAAGCTCCTTCTCGGCTTCGCGCAGCACATTCTGACGGTCGGAATCGAAGCCGACACTGGCTGAGCCCAAGGCGGCCAGCGCCTGCCGTATTGCGTCCAGCAGCTGCGGATAGGCATGCGGATCGAGGGCTGCCACGGCGAAACGCAGCGCCCTGACCGCGTTATATCCCACAAACGGCTTCTCCGAACCGACCAGCTTCACCAGAAAGGGAAGATATTGCTCAGCCGCAAAGACCTGAAGGATGGCCACTGCCGCCAAACGTTCTCCGGGAGAGGGACTGCCGGCCAGTTCATCCAGCAGCGGATAGGAAGCCGTCGCCAGACTCCGCATCTTCTGGAAAATCTCATCCATGCGCTGCGTCCGTTCGGTCGACGCCTGCATGCGCTGGCGCGTCTTCTCGTATAAGTGCGCATATGAGCGCACCTGGCCGCGCACCAGGTCCAGCGAGACGTCAAACGCATGCCGCTGCCCCGGATCTGCCGACGGCTTCGCCAACGACGACGGAGACTCGGACACCAGCGTGCTGATCTCGTTCGCCACATCGTTGAGCGCCTCATCCACCGACGGCCAGGACGCAATCGCCTTTCCGTCGCGCGGGATGAACTGGAGTTCGCTGAATCGGGATTCCTTCCACAGACAGGGCTTGAGCAAAATGGGCACAACCCTCACCTCGCCATGCTTGAGGCGCGTCATCGCTTGTTCAACCTCGACACCAAAGCAGTATTCGGAGGCCAGGAAATCCGCACTGACCAGGAACAGGATCAGTTCTGCGGCGTCCAGCTGAGCGGTGATTTCAGTTTCCCAGTTGGCTCCCGGCTCGATCTTGCGATCATGCCAGTCCACGATCTTCTGCTGTTGCCGGAGCGGGGCCAGATAGGTTCCGAGCCGCTCGCGCAGTTCAGCATCCCTGTGTGAGTACGAGTAGAACACCTTCCAGGTCATAGACGAATTCTCCACCCGACGGCCAAACACGCCTGCGCCCACCGACCCATGAGCCGTCAGCCCGCGCATTCCTTGTCCAGGATGATTATGTTCCAGAAACCCGGGTGGATTCAAAATGACTTCATGCGCCGGGCTGACGTATGCCAGATGCCACTGAACACACGGAAGTACCGAGGTCCACTCGCCATCAGCCGCCCAAATGACAAACCCGCCGAAGCGGGTCTGTCGTGGGGGAGCTTGGCAGCCTGTTAGCGAAGCGTCATGATCGCCGGACCTGAAATCAGGACTGGCGCCTGCGCGCGACAACGCCGATCAGGCCGAGGCCGGCCAACATCATGGTGACGTTGGCAGGTTCGGGCACGGTGGCGATGCTGCCGGGAGAGCCGATTTCGTTGGCGTCGCCAGCCGCTACAAACGCGCCATTGACACCTGCAACGCTCAGTTGCGAAATTGGCCCCGTTAGCCCTGCGGCGTTGTCGAAGGTGGGGAACGGACCCGTGGGCGACGCGCCGAAGCTGACGCTGGCCTGCAAGGCTCCACCCCCGTCGAAGATGTTTACCGCGTCTCCGCTCGTGCTCAAGCCGACTTTCGAACCGCTGTAGTTGCCAATGGCGAGCCCGGCCGGCGGGCTGGCGCCAAACCACAGGTTGGAGAATGTCGCGTTGTCAGATCCGGTGCCCTCGATGAAGATGACGGACTGGCCGGCTGCGATGCTGGTCACGCCTGTCAAGGCCACGGACGAGGCAAACGAGGCGGAGTCGTCGTCCATCTTCCAGCCACTGATGTTGACGGCAGACGCGCCGGTGTTGGTCAGTTCGAACCAATCGGCCGCGACGACCGAGTCGCCGCTGCTCCACGGGGCGACTTCGGTGATTTGAACCGCAGCGTGCGCCATCGTGGCACTGGCTGCCAGTACAACGGCAGCGCCCAGCAGGGTCTTCGTAACAGCTTTCATAGCTTGCTCCAGGTTGAATGAGAAGGAATCGCGCAGAAGTATCCTTGCCTGATCTACCGTACCCGGTCTGCGCGGAAACCTGCGGTGGCCAGCCTCCACGTCCCGCATGCGCGGTGCTGGATTACGTAGCTGATCAGGCCATTCGATTAAGTTATCCGATCAACATTGCAGGTATGTGAAGCGCTGATTAGTCCTTTGTCCGGGTGCAGTCCAGGAGAGGACTATTTGTTGATTGAAGGCAATACGCGTTCATCGTCCAGCTTGTCCCGATAGGCTTCGAGCAGGTTTTCGATCTCGACCTTCTTCAGGCCGGTGAACGGCTCGGCCTGCTTGAGCGCATCTTCGCAGCTCTTCTTTTCATACTTGACCATCAGTTCGCGGCCGTAAGCATAGAGCTTCGCATTCTTGTCCTCGCAAGCAGTGATGGTCTGCTCGCGTGCGACGATGGTCGCGTCCGCCCGCTTCTTCTCCGCTTCAACCTGGGCCAGCTTGCGTGTCGTGTCGGCCTGCTTTGCGTTCAGTTCGGCGAGGTCTTTTTGCAGCGCCTGCGACTTTTCCTGCAGCTTGGCAAGTTCATCGCGTGTACCTTGCAAGTTCTTCTCGGCTGTGCGTCGCTTGCGCCGTTCGTGCGCCGCGATCGCCTTTTCCTTGCTCGCCGTCTTTTTCGCCGCTTCCAGTTCCTGGCTTAATTTCGCCTTGTCCGCCTCAAGCTGAACATTCTCTTGCTGGACTTGGCGAACCTCGAGCTGGGCGCGGCGCATGGCCTCGCGCACGGCGCGATCCTGATCGCGCGCGCCATAGGCCGGGGCTGCTACCGCCACAAGAACGAGCATCAACGAAGACGCAAGTACATGAGCTCTCATTGCAATCGGTCTCCCGCGTTCATTAATGGAAGACGAAGGAAACGACGGCGCCGTGCTGCGAGAGCAGCGACTCCATTTCCGGCTGTTGGCTGTTCATGGCCCAGTACAGCGGCGAATTTCCCGCGCCATCAAGCAGGTTGGGATCGACGCCTTCGGACAGCAGGGCTTCCATTGCCTCGCGATTGCCTGTGATGGCAGCCACCGACATGGCATTCCATTTTTGCGAGTTGAAGATGGCCGGATCGGCACCATGCTTGAGTAGGATGCGGATGATGTCGACCCGGTTGGTGAACACCGCGTCGATCAAGGGGGTGTTGCCGTTGCTGCCCTTCTGGTCGAGCAGGGCACCGGCATGGATCAGCATGCGAACGACGACGACATGGCCGCGCAGAGCGGCCGCCTCCAGGGGACGGTAGCCGCCTCCCTTGACGTTGGGATCTGCATAATGCGCCAACAGGCTGCGCACCATCTCGGCGTTGCCGTTGAGCGAAGCATAGATCAAGGGCCGCCAGCCGAGCTCGTCCTGGGCGTTTGCCCGGGCGTCCTGCTTGAGCAAATCCTCCACCCGCGGCAGATCGTTGCGTCGCGCCGCATCGATCAGCTCGCCGTCCCGGCCGCTGGCATAGATCGGCGCAAAATTATTGGGCGTGAGCTTCTCGCGCGCCCACTCCAGCGGATCGACCGCCGGCTTGCCGCCCTGGTAGATCGGCTCGGGCATCAGCCAGACATACTTCTCGTTCTCGTCTGCCCTGCCAATGCCGGCAGGCAGCATAAGCAGTAACAACACGCAGGATGATAGCGTCCGATTCATCGACTGCTCAGAACTTCGCGTTCATGTCCAGCTGCACCGTGTCGACGCCGAACGAGGCGCCGTCTATGCTGTCCGAGGAAAGCCAGCGCAGCGACAGCCAGGTGTTCTTGTCCAGGCCATACAACCCGCCGAGGTAATAGCCCTTGTTGTTGGTGCCGCCCAGGGCGAAATCCGAATCGGTGAAAGCGTCGAGCACCGCGTCGCGCTCCAGGTGGCGGTAGCCGAGAAAGGCCTGCCATTCCCCGAGCTGGCTTACCACCGGCCTGCCCAGGGTCAGCTTCGCGTGCCAGCCCAAGGTCTTCTCGGCGTAACCCGCGCCCATCACGTTCGTGACCTGGGCCTTGTTGTAGCGGACGTTCTTGACCACGTCGCCGCTCAGGATCACATGAACCGGATCGAACTGGAGCAGGTCCGCCACTGCGGTGAAGTTGAGCAAATGAAAATCCGTCGCGAGGCCGAACAGGTTGTCGTCAGGCGATAGTGGGAAGACGGTATTGCCTTTCTGCCGGCTGCGTAGCGCGGTATTGGCATAGGGATCGAACCCATCCGCGATCCCGTCCGCGACCCCTTTCAAGTTGACATAGTCGTAATAGGCAAGTCCAAAGCGCCAGCGCGAGTTGTTTTCCTGGCGGATATCCAGGCCCGCCTGCGCGCCATAAAGCCACTTGTCCTTGGCGAGATCGGAGACAGACGACTCGACCGTCTGAAGGGGGAAGACGCCAACGGTGACAAACGGTTTAAGCGGCCGGTTCTCGATCGACCAGGGCTTGAAAGCCACCGCCACGCCATCGAAATTCAGGTCGTCATCCCACACCAGATCGGTGCTGAAGAAGGGGTTGGGAATCCGGCCGCCAGACACGCTCAACCAGTTCCATGGATCAGCCTTCAGATAGGCACGATCAAGCACCAGCGAGAACTTGTTGAAATCCTGGCCCAGCGTCTGATTGGTCGAGACCGGGTCGGTGAGATTGCCGGTGGCGATGCGAAATCCCGCCACGATGTTGTCCGACACCAGCGCCATGAGGCCCAGGCGGGCGCGCACGCGAAACCGGTCCTGATCCTTGGTTGTGTTGCCGGAGGTTGAGCCCCACTCATTGGCGTACAAGGCAGGCACGGAATTGCCGGCCGCATAGAAATCCTTCTGATAACGCACCCGCAAATCGCCTTCCCACTTCATGCGGCCAACCCAGTCGGGAACCGCATTCACGTCGCCCCAGCGCTCATCCTTGGCCTGCGCGACGATTTCCTGGCGCAGTTGTTCGCGGATTTCCTTCTTGACCGGTTCGGGGATGTAGGGCACGCGCACCACATTGGCCTCCGGATTTGCGGGCGCTGCAGGCGATTCAGACGCCTTCTGTTCGGCGACTTTGGCGCGGGCCGAATCCTCGGCGGTCTTGATCAGTTGCTTGGCCGCTTCCTCGCTCAACACCCCTTTGGCCACCAGTGCATGGATCAGATTGAACGTGGTCTGGCGCAGGACTTCCAGATCCGTGCGCTCGTCGGCATGCGCCAGGTTGCCGCACAGGGTGAGGGATAGCGCCAGGGCCAGCGCCTTTTTTCGATGCAGGGACATTTTTCTTGTGGGCTCGTAGGCGTAAGAGTCTGTTTATCCGGCGCGTGCCCGCAGCCGATACCAGATCGGCTGGGCAACGCCTTCGGGGAGTTCGCTTAGGCTCAGGTTGAGCAGTTTGTCCTTGAGCTCCGAACTGATTTGGTCGGGCAGGTGGGAATCGCAATCCACGCGTTCAACCTTGCCGCTCATGTCGACCCAGACCTTGAGCACGGGGCGCCTGCCCTTGAGTTGCTTCACCAGTTCCGGATCGCGGTTGACACTGTTTTCGATGCGCTCTGCCAGCAGACCCGCATACCAGCGCGCGCGGCTTCCGCCTCCACCGCCTATGGTCGTGATATCCCGCCCGCCTTTCTTGCCGACCAACCCGAACGCGTCGCCGCCGGCGCCACCGGCCGCATCCAAACCGAGTTGCTCGCCCGGCGGCGGGCCCTGGTCCTTGGGCTGATCCGGCGAGGGTGTGGGGTCGGCGAATTTTTCCTCCTGCTTGGGCTGCTCGATCTTCTTCTCGGGCTCAGGCGGCTTGGGCAGGTCTCTTGGCGGTGGCGGCTTGATCAGCGAGATCTTCTGCACATGCACCCGCTCCGGGTTTTGCGCAGTGGCGATGAAATTCTTCACCATCAGGATCAGGCCCGCAGTGAACAGCAGCATGAACAGCGCGCCGATCAGCATTGGCAGCTTGCGACGCAGGGAGGTTGCTGTGCCGCTCATGCCCACTGCCTCATTTGACCAGCTTGGCCGTCACCAGCCCGAGTTGGGTAATGTCCAGACGACCGCACAAATCCATGACCTCGATCACCTTTTCGTACTGGATGCTGGCGTCGCCCTTGATCACCACGGGAAGGTCGGGAATGGCGGCCTTGAAGGCGCGCAAGCGCTCCTCCAATTCGGCCAGCGTGACCGGATAGGTGTCCAGGTAGATCTGCCCCCGGCTGTCGATGGTCACGGCCTTGGTCCTGGGCTTGGCCAGGCTGGGTGTGGCGCTGGCCTTGGGCAGATTCACCATGATGCCCTGCACCGTGGCAGTGGTCATGATGATAAAGATGACCAGCAGCACATAAGCCAGGTCCAACATGGGCGTGATGTTGATGGTGTCGTAGGGTTCGTTGTCTTCCTTGAGCTCGGCCATGGCGCATTCCTCAACGGCTGTACTGTTCCGCCAGCCTGGCGACGAACTCGTCGACGAAGACGTGCGTGTCGGCGCTGATGGCCTTCATGCGCGAACCGATGTAGTTGTAGCCAAACAGCGAAGGAATGGCGACCGCCAGGCCTGCCACCGTTGCCACCAGCGCGGCGGCGATGCCGGGCGCGATGGCGGCCACGTTCACGTCGCCCGTCGCCGCAATGGCGGCGAAGGTGATCATTACCCCGACCACGGTGCCGAGCAGGCCGAGGAAGGGACCGCCCGAAATGGCGATGGTAAGCAGCACCATCAGGCTGTTCAGCTTCTGGTTCTCGCGCACCAGGGTGCCGTCCAGCGTCGCGCGTATTGCGCCAAGCGCCTGGGGCGACAGTTCCCCGCGTGCCTGGTCGCCAAAGCGGTGCTTCAACTCCTGGATGCCCGCATGGTAAATGCGGTACATCGAGGAATTCTGGTAGTGGTCGTGCTTGCCAAACATCATGGTCAGCACGGCGGAGTCCTTCAGATCGGCCTCCTCGGGATTGTCATCGGCGTCGAGCTGTCCGGCCTCGCCCCGGCCCAGCTTGCGGAAGGCTTCCAGGAACTGGCGGTTGGCCTTGTCGGTCTTGCTCGCGACCATGGCCTTGGTCACCATCACCAGGGCGCTGACCGCCAGCATCATCATCAGGATGACGATCACCACCCAGCCATCCAGCGTCACACTCTTGAGAATCACGCCGAAATAGGATGTGCTGCCGCCCTCATCGTTGGCTTCTTCCTTGTCCAGGGCGCCCAGCTTCGATTCCGGCCCCTGGCTCTTTGCCGCCACTTCTATCCACGCCGGCGTGCGCGCAATGTTGGAGAGTTCGACCTCGTCAATCTTGCCCTTGTAATCTTTGCCGACGCTGAAGCCGCCTTGCATGTCCGGCACAATGCCCGCTGTCTTGCCCGCCAGCTGGCCGTTGACGTAGACGGCGATTTCCTGGCTCACAGTGACGGCAACGTGCTGCCAGCTGCCTTGCTGCAGTTCCGCGCCCGCGCTGTCGACCGGCGCACCGCCGTCCTGCAGGTGCACATAGAGCCGCGTTCCCTTGATCTGGATGAGGAGCGCCTTGTGTCCGTCCTGCATACCGAACAGCTGTGCCTCCTGTGGCGCGTCGATCTTGATCCAGGCGGAGAAAGTGAATCCGCTCGCCGGTGTCAGCTTGAGCGACGGACTGGCGGGCGCGGACAGAAGCGCGCTGCCGTTGAATGCGGCGCCCTGTCCGATCGCGCCGCCGGGGATGCGCGTGGCGCTGAACTGCGTGCTGTTGTTTCCGTAGGCGGTGGCGTCCTGCGGCGCGCCGTCCTTCTCATTGAATTGAAACACCGCGATCTGGTTGACGTCATAGCTGCCGTGGGCGTCGCCCGCCGCGGGCGCCGTGTCATTGCCGTAATACACCCAGATGTGCTGGTCCTTCGTGTTGGCCGCCAGCTTGGGCACCTGCACCCAGACCAGGGCGATCTCGGCGAGGGCGTCGAATTTCTCGACGTGAAACTTGAGCGGCGTCTTGTCGTCCGCACCCACAAAGCGCAGGTCTGAGCCGTCTTCCCTGGCGCCGATGAAGTTGAAATTGCCGCTGTGCAGGCGCACCAGCAGGGGCACATTGTCCAGGCCCTCTTTGACGTCGACCCCGGTCGCACCGGCGTCGAGGGTGACCTTCGCGCGACTGGCCCAGTCCTTGTTCCACCACGCGTGGGCCAGCTGCGGCAGGCACATCAGGGTCAGCAGGACCAACAGGACTCGTTTCATCTTGGCCAGGGTCAAGTACATGAAATTTTCAATTTTCCGAATAATCTGTTACAGCGACGTGACTGCATGCCGCCGCACAATCCGCGTCATGGCCTTGGGCGCACGCCCGCCGCTCACGGACTCTCCTTGCAATCCTTGCGTTTGTTGTCGCATTCCTTGTCGCCGGATTCCTTGCCCGACTCGCCAAAACCGATGACTTCCGCCGTGATGAAGGATGGACGGAAAGACTTCATGTCTTCCGTAGCAGAACCCTCGGCCATTGCATTGCTTGCCTGGGTCATTGAGTTGACCGCGTTATTGGCGCTGGACGCGGTGTCGCCCGAAGAAGGCGCGGCTGGCGCCACTGCGGATACAGACGGCACGCCAATGGAGGGACCCGTGGCCGAGAAGTTTTCCGCGTTCTTGACCACCAGCGCGGCCACCACCAGCCCGCTCGCGGAACTCACGCCCGCCTCGCCGGCATCGATGGTCCCGGTAGGCGCGAGCAAGTAGACCTTGCCAGGCGCAGGCGCAGACAAGGGACCCGCGCCGTCAGGATCGTAGCTCACAGTACGGATGCCGCTGCCGCTGACATCCAGGGGCGGCAGAAGCAGCAACTGGCCGGTATAGTCTCCGTTGGCGTCGGTCACCGGGACTACCCTTGGCAGCGATGTGGTACGCGCCGAACGGGAACCGCGCCCGGCGTCCAGCGTACTGCCCTGACCGCTGGTATAGAGCAAAATGTCGCCGCCTTGGAAGGTCGCCACCTTGGACAGGTTCACGTTCAAGTCGCCGCTGA
The DNA here is from genome assembly GCA_963782495.1 of uncultured beta proteobacterium. Lineage (GTDB taxonomy): Bacteria > Pseudomonadota > Gammaproteobacteria > Burkholderiales > Thiobacillaceae > DASQBT01. Next base: position 28,939 of record CAWAJU010000013.1, read on the forward strand.
GATAGGCGTTGATCGCCCCACCCGAGGACGTGAAGATGCCAATATTGCGTGGGCTACTGGCTGCGGGGAGGCCGACATCGATGTTGCCGTAAGGCGCCAGCAAGTCGAGGGTTCCCCCGGTCCCGCCAGGGTTGGTAGCGCTGGCGATCTGCGCGTTGTACATGGTTATGCTGCCGCCATGCGGCTGGCCGTCGTTGAACAACGTAGCGATGAGGTTGTTCGCTGCAGCCAGTGCCCCATTGTAGGCAGCGGCCAGGGGGTTGGCGGCGGCGCCGCCACCCGCTTCGATAGGCGTCTCGTACACAGCCGAACTGCCTGGTGGAACGGGACCGGCGAACAGCACATCAATTGCTCCGTTTGCGGTCCCAATGACATCGTTGGCCCTGGCGATTGCGTTCGATGACGACAGCTTGCCGCTCCCAACCTGCCCCGACAGGTCCTGTATCTGGCCAAGACTCCTGAGCACATCGAAGAAGGCGTTTACCCGATCCTGGCTCAGCGTGCCAGGGTTCACCCCCGCCATGATGGTCATGGTCGCGGCATCCGCCGTCAGACTGGCATTCCCGGTATTGCCGATGGCATCGATGCGCGTGACATTGTTCAGATCGGTGGCATCGGTGGCATTGACGGCGCTGCCGGTCACCACAGCGCCCAGGCTGATGTCACGCCCGGCGTCCACAAGCAGGCTGCCGGGCCCGGACACCTGAATATGAGGCATCAGCCCCCACTGAGTCCCGTTGCCCAGGACGTTGCTGTAGTAAAGATCGCGCCCGGCCACCACATAGCTCGCATCGGACACGCCGAGGTTTTGCAAATCGAGTTGTACGTTGGCAATATCCTGCCCGGCGGCTACCACGGAGCTTTGGGGAAGATAGAACGCTGCATTGCTGACACTGCCTGTCTCCGCCACTACCGCATAGCGATAACCCCCTGGGGTGGACGGCGTCACCATCCTTGCGGACGCGGCAGTTGGAGAATTGAAAACGTAATAACTGGCATTCGCGGCGCCTGCGGCCATTGCGTAATAGTCCGCGGCCACAAGGTAGGGATTCGCCGGCGTGCTCAAGTCGCTGGGCAGGTAGTCGCTTGTGTTAAGCACCAGGTCATGAACCGCGTCGCCCCCCACGAGAACGAACTGGCCATTGCGATCAGGATATTGGTACATATCCCCTGTTCCGACACTCGACTTGCTGGCGTCGAAACGGGTTTGGCTACCGCTGCTGACATCCCCCGAAAATGCCACAGCCGACAGGCGTGGCGGCAACACTTCGTGGGCATTGGCAAGGTCACTGCCCGCCGAAGGGCCGGCAAGGACCAGATCACCGCCGATGGACTGCGTGGTCGCACTGTCGTTCGTTGCGTAGCTGAAGAAATAAGAGGCCTGGCCCCTATATCCGGCTGTCCCATTGGTTGATGAAGAACCGTCGGAAGTCCCATTGGACAGGGCGATAGTAGGGTTCGCCACGCTACCCATGGTTACACTGCCCAAGGCTTCCACCTGGACGTGTGCCCCTTGCAGTGCCGGGTCATCGCTCCAACCCATGAGCCAGAGGTCGGGAGCTGTCTTTGTATCGAGGACCCCGCCCAGACCACCGATTTGTCCGGCCGCGTTCAGCACAGCCGTGCCTCGCGATATCAGGTACTGCCCGCCCAGCAAGTCGCCACCTGCATCGATGCGCATATCGCCGCCTCCATACACCGCGTTCGCGCTCGGGATGCCGTTCCACACAAGGCCATTGACGGTGAGTGGTGCGAGGGTCGCCGTCGTCGACGCCGAGCGCGAGTCGGCCGAGGAGACGGATAGCCCGCTGATGTTGTCTCCCGCCACGATGGCAATGTCGCCACCGCCCAGGGTCGCGATGCCTTCGATGCCTTTTGTCCCGGCCTTGGTGTTGTCCGCCCGACTCACCCACCAGTACGCGGGCAGGTAGGCAAAAAAGCCTTTCGTCGCCCCGCTGGGCGGGCCGCCCAGCCCACTCACGCTCGTACGACGCAGCCAGTCACTGAGCGCCGCATAATCATTTGTCCCCGTAACGTTGCGCTTGGCCGTGATCGTGACGTCGCCCCCCTCGACCAGATTGACCCCTGACGAGGGCGCGAGCCACATGAGGGGTTTCTGAGCCATAAACGCCGGGAGGGTCACAGCCTGACCCGTGGTATAGATCGCCGTGGCGCTGCCCTCATTGACGTCCCGTCCGGCGGCGATGTGGATGTCCCCGGTGCTGGTAGTCAGCTTGACGCCGTTGCCGATGGTGACATCACCTTGACTCGTGGAGGCCTTGACCGCCAGGGGATCCGCGGACGATGCATCGGCGCCGCCAGCCAGTTGGATACTCCAGCCGGAAGCGGGAGCAAGCGCTGTATCGTTAGGCAGCCCTAGACGGGCATTGACCGCGAGATTGCCCGCATCCCTCAGAACCAGGCGGCCCCCGGCCTGGTCAGCGCCGCTAGGCAACCATGCGCTTGGATTGGTCAGATCCCAGGCCGAGTCGACCGTCATGTTGTTGCCGTCCAGTTCGATGCCCGCGCGCACTGCCAGTGGCAAGCTGGGCGAACCCACATCGGATTGGAGCGACGCCAGAGCGGCATCGTGCATGGCGGTGGCCGAATTCATGAAGGTGTTGAAGTCCTCGTAGACATTGCTTGTGGTCGAGGAAGCCGCTGAAGTGTTGGTGATCGCCGCATAGGTCGAAGGACTCCCGGCTAGACCCGCCTGCTGATAGTCCTGGAATCCTTCCAGTATCACGTCCCCTGCCTGGGGCGCCTGACCGACGATCACGTTGACGCTGCCACCACCCACCTTTACCAGCCCGGCCAAAGTGGCTTGCACATTCGTCTCGCCTGGCGTTCTGGGGGCGGAGAACACGATCTCTCCGCCGCTGGACTTGCCTGCCGCCGCGGCAGAGACGTCGATCAAGGCACCGGGGTCGAATTCGAGTTGTCCATTGCGGGCATAGAGACCCACATTGCCGCCATTTGAATAGGCATCATCTACGCCCGTGGAACTACCGGTGCCATTGGCCAGGACGCCGCCGGTAAGTTGAATGTCCTTCCCGGCGTCGAGTTCGACTTTGCCGCCACCAGCCTGTCCGGAGGCATCTATGAGACCGGCGACATTGACCGACCCGCTGTCAGCCACGAGTTGCACATTGTGCGCAGCGACCGTGTCCCCATTTGCCACATTGATGTCGCCGGAGCGGCCGCGCAGATACAGACTTTGGGCGAAGCCACCGGCATGCAGTGCCTGGTCAAGGCCGGAGAAGTTTGCAAGATTGGCGGCATCGAGGCTGGCACTGCCGGACTGGTTACCGCTGGAGGCTATCGCCGAAAGCTTGCCATCCAGCACGACTGTTCCATTGGCCGCCTCGATGGAGAGCATACCCGCGTCGCCGCCCGCGCTGCCGCCGTTCAGCTCGATGCTGGACCCCGCCTGGACAGTCACCGAGCCGCTTTCACTGGACAGGCTCAGGCGCCCCGCTGCGGCGGATTCGGTGAGATTCGCGGTACCTTGGGCAAAAGTCCTCTGGTAGGCGGACAGGTCAATCGAAGTGTCGAGCTTAAGGATTACGCCGTCGCTGGCGGCCGGACCGTGAGCGGCAAGGGTCAGGCGGCCCGACGGCAAGGCGACATTGCCACCGAAATCCACCGAACTGCCGCCTATCGTCAATTGACCGCCAGGCAAAGGTGTATCAGTCAAACTGGGGGCGCTTGCAGCTTGGGTAATGGTCACTGGATGCCAGGCCTGGGCATTGGCGTCGTAGGCCAAAACCTGCTGCTTCACCTGCTGCCCCCCCGCGGCGATGCGGGCAGCCTCGATATTGAGATCGGCGGCAGTCGTGAGAATGCCAGTGCCTTGCAAGGCCAGTTCGCCCGCATCCAGATTGACAGTCTTGAACCCCGCCAGGGTAAACCCCTTGCTGCCGCTGTCGGCCAACACCAGCTTGTCGGCGCTCAGCGTCAGGCTGCCGGTGCCGGGGACATTTCCATATGGACTGAGAGCGATATCGCTCAAGTTTTCCAGGGTGATCTGCCCTGCGGCCAATTGGCTGGCCGCGCTGCCACCGACGTCATGGCCCAGCAGGCCGGCGCTGTCCAGGGTAAGGCTGCCCGTCCCGGCCTGGCCCAGGTCAACGGCGCCGTAAAGATCGATACTGGAGTAGCTGTGCAGGACGAAATTCAGGTCGCTGCCTAGAGCAGCAAGTTGGGCTGGTCCGACAACCAGCGCGTCACTGCCCTGTGGGGCCTCGCCCAGAGCGATCCGGCGGGCGCCAATCTCCACGGTGTCGCTGTTCAGCAGACCCGCCACCTGCGGGATGCCGGTCGAGTCAATGGCGATGGAACCGCCCGGGGCATTCAGGGTCGCGCCCGCCGCCACCGTCAGATTGCCATGGGGCGAACTGGTGTCCAGCGTGCCCGCCCGCACTACCGGGCTTAGCTGGCCCGCAGACAAGCCCAATAGCGCGCCGTACTGGCTGCCGGTGGCGTCCGGATTGATGGTGAGGGTGCCGTTGTGGGCCACCACAGTGCCGCCTGCGGCCAAGTTGGAACCGTCGGTAACGCTCAGCTTATCCGTCGCCACCAGCCACATCTCGGGAGACTTCAGTTCGCCGCCGTTCAGGTCCACGATCACATCGCTGGCCACCACGTCCACCGACTGGCCGTCAGCCGTGACCGTGCGCTTGCCGCCGATCATCAGGCTCGCCCCCATGCGGGAGAGATCGCTGGCCTGCAAACTGGCGTAACCGGTGGCCGCCGTCGCCCCGTTCCCGACAATATCGAACTGGGATCCGTAGATATCCACTTGGCCGATGGCGCCATCAGCGCTGGTGCCGGCGTCCTGGCCTGCCTGGGAAAGCAGGCTGCCTAGGAAGCTCAGGCTGTTCGTGGCGCCGATACTCACCCGGCCGCCGTCCAGAGGCATGGAGGGAGCGGGCAGATTGTTCTTGGCTGCATCATTGGCAAAGAAGCTGCTGCCCGTCACCAGATACTGGCCCAGCGCGTGGCTTGAGTTGGTCAGGGCGTCCGCCCCCGACTGGATGCTGAAGCCGGACCAGGTGGACTGGGTGATGCCGGTGCCGGCGAAACCCAGTTTCCCCGCCACCACCACGGCGCCGCCTGGCAAGGTGGTGGTCATGCCGGGGATCATGTTGGCATAGGCCGGGCCGCTCTGCACCTGCACCAGATAAGCGCCCGGAAGCAGCGCATAATAGGCCGGCAGCAAGGCATAGTGTCCCGCCGGCAGACCCGAGCCGGCGCCCAGTTGCACCGCGTTGTAGCCAGTGTTCCCACTCACCTTGACTGGCGCCAGGCTGTCCAGATAGCTGTCGGCGGCAGGGAAAGCCATGCCGGGGATGATGGCGTAGGTGCCAGGCGCCGCCAGAACATCCCTGGAACCGCCGATACCCGGCACAAATTCCATGGCCGCAATATCTCCGCCACCCTGGATGTCCACGATGGCGGCGGGTGCGTCCGAAGTGGCGTCAGCCACCGTCACCTTGTCTGCGCTGATGTTGACCTGCTTGGAGGGCGGCACTGCGGTCTGAATGCTGCCATACCACATGGACTGGCCCACGCTCTGAGTCGCACCGTAGGGAATCACCAGCGGCGTCGCCACGCCGTCGTTGTCCCGGACCGCGGATACCGAGGTCAGACTGCCGGGCTCCAGCTTTACGGACTTGCCCCCCTCCAGATTGATGGTGCCCAGGGGAGCGATAATCGTGCCCGCCTGATCAATGTTGTCGGCTGACAGTGTGAGCTGTCCGCCTGCCGAAAGCACGGGCGACAAACTGGGGGCGCCATCTCCCGTGAGCGTGATCTGACCGCCGCCAACTGGCGTGCGGTTGACGACCGCGTTGATCACCGCGCCATTTCCGCTGGCGAAGGAGGCGGTCAGTTGGCCGAAGCTGACGGCCTCCGCTGCAACCGCGTAGTTGACCGAACTGGCGGGATAAATCTGGCCCGCCCGCAGGGTGATATTGCCCGCCGAAGTCAACTGGCCGCTGAGCGCCTGCAAATTGGCGATCAAGGGAAGGGGGTCGGCAGCCGAAGTCGGGGCCAGGTAATTGACGGGGAAACCCTCGAAGCGCAGGTCGCCCGCGCTGACGAGATCGAGGTTCTCAGTGCCGTTGGCGGTGACATTCCCCGCCAGAGAGATCTGGTTCGCAGCCAGTGTCAACTGTCCGGTCCCCGTCTGGGTAGGTACGGGTACCTGAACGACCAGATCGGAAACGGGAACCTTGTTTCCGCTGCCATTGACCGTATAGAGAAGTGGATACTGGTCCACCAGCGATGTGGGCAAATTGGTCGACAGACGGAAATCGGCAGGGGTGTTGAACCACTCCAATTGCCCCGTCACGGGATGCCCGCCCACTGAACCTATTTGCACGTCCGCGCCGTTTGCGACGCTCAGTTCAGGCGCATCCAGGCGCAACAGGGCACGCGGCGCGAAGTTGTCCAGTCCGACGTTGAAGGCAATCAGGTTGTCCGAGCTGAGCGTCACACTGTCGAAGCCGCCTCCGACACGGATTCCCCCCTGGTCTACCCCGTTCACCAATTGGTCCGCGCTGATGTCGGCACGAAGTGGCGCGACGAAATCATCCTTGCCATCAACCAGATTCCCGATGACGCTGGAATCGGATTGCGAACCGTCGTGCGGCAGGACTGAAGGCGACTGGCTGATGATCAGTTCATGCTGTAGCTGGCGGCCTTTGCCATCAACGAGGTCCATGGCGACGCTGATAGGGTCCGAAGGCGCAGCATTTTGGTTCGACAAATTCGTTATTTGGCCGTTGTAAAGCAGGTCCAACTTGAATCTGCCCCCCGCCACCGAAACATCGCCGCCTTGACCCTTGAAAATGCCATCCAGATAGGCGTTCTCGGTTGCCGTGATGACGATGCTGCCGCCCTCACTGGCCACGTTTGCGTGGACATAAGCCTTGTTGAACGGGATATCCACCGCGTGGCTGGCACCGCTCACATCGATGAGGGCACCCTGGGCCATGTTCAAGTCATTCTTGTTGGCCCTGATGGTCACCGCGCCACCCGGCAGCACCTGGCCGGTGGTCAGGCCGGCGGGACCGACGCTGGGCAGCAATACACCTGCCGTTGAAAGCACGGCCTGGCCGCCGATGGTGAGGGCGTTGAAACTGCCCGTGGCCCCGTCGTAAAAGAAACTGCTTCCCGGATCAAGGGAGAGACTGATTTTGCCGCCAGGGGCGTTCAGGCTGCCCTCAATATCCATGAGGGTCTTGGAAGACAGACTGATGCTGCCAAGCGGGTCGGTGGCCAGGGTTACGCCGGGCGATACCGTGATGCCGGTCTCGTCGGTACCGAGCAGGCCGCCGCTGTGGGCTGAAGGACCCGTGGATGCCGACAAACTCGCCGAGGCTCGCAGATAGTGTGGAGCGCCGGCCTGCACCGTGCTGATCTGGGCAAACGGCGTTCCGGTGGGCGAAAACATGGCCGACGGATTCGCCAAGCGTCGATCGGCGACCGGGTGGATATCCGCCTCGAAGTTCACCTGGCTGCTCCCCAGCAGGTTGTACTGGGTGAAGCCGCCCATCGTGAAGAACGAAGGTGCAAGCGCGTTCGGATCGGCGCCCCCCACATCAAGAATGTCGGTTGAACCCGCGTCCAGGGTCAGTGCGCCGCCCTTGCCTCCACTGTAGGCCTGCAGGAACACGCCATTCAGTGCAATGGTGGGCAGTGTGATGCTGCCGCCGCTGCCATAGCTCAGCTTGCCGGAAGCACTCAGCATGGCCCCGCCGGACACGTCGATCCGGCTGCCTGTATACAGTGTGCTGTTGCCGCCAATGTTTACCGGGCCGCCGTCGATAACGTCAGGTGCGGCCACAATGGGCACAGTGGCACTGTCGTTGATCCAGCCACCCGCCGTTGACAGTAGGCCATGGGATTCGAGCAGCGTGGCGCCGAACAGAGCGTTGTCATACCAGTTATTGAACTTGAGGCTGCCACCCTGGGCCGTGATGCTCCCGGCGAGATCGATCTGGGGCGCAAACCATAGCAGGGAGCCATTCGCACCGAGGTTCAGCGACACCCCTTGGGGCAAGCTGATATCGCCACCTGCTCGGATGATGAGGTTGCCGAAACCCTGAGAGACGCTACTCTGGGCGCTGCTGGGCGAGGTACCGCCAAACATGTCGAGCGGAAGCAGCAGGTTATTTTTCAGGGTATTTGGGAAGGACGCATTGAGAGGATCGGCCTCCACGCCGCCAAGGGCATCCGCAATCTGCTGGCGCGTCTGGACGCCAGCACCGAAACTCACATCACTCAGGCCATAAGCCGCACTGAACGTGTCCAGGTTATTGGCTACACTGCCATCCTGCACGGAACTGGAATCGAGGGCACTGCCGGCCAGGATGGACTGGGTGCCCAACACCAGCGTGCCGGGGCCGGGCAGAGAACTCGCCGCGCGTTGGTACGGGCCCACCGTCACGCCTCCCAGGAAGCTTCCGCCCAGGGCCATCTGTTGTGCATCGATAGCCAGCAGACCCGCGTTGCTGCCCTGTACGTAGCCTTGAACCGGTGTGCTCTGCGTAAGGATGCCGTCGTACTGGAGATTGATCGGTGCCGTCTCGATGTTGTACTTGATTCCGTTGGAGATCAGCCAGGTGGTCGTCGCCATGCCGCTGGCGTAATCGTAGCCGCCCCCGGAGACGTCAACCCTAGACCCTGGCGCCGAGATGAATTCGCCGGTGTTGACGGTAATGGCGCCCCCGGCCGTCGCTTTCTCCAGCACCGTCTGCGGTGTGCCGCTGATCTTGGCCGCGATGTCGAAAAGCAGAGGGGAAGGAAGCCGGGCATCCACTGTCACCGTCTGGTTGATCAGGAATCCGCCCTTTTGCAAGGAGTCGTTGGCCAGGTCCAGGCTGCCCAGCTTGAAGCTAAGATAGCTATCCGAATATGGGAGGTCCACCCAATCCCCGGCGGCGCTGAGCACGCTGTCCGAGCCCAGATAAACACGGCCGGAGCCGGTAGGCCGCGTGCCGCCCCCGCCAGTCTGCAAATACTCTCCGCCGACCGTGATACGCCCTCCCGGCGCGACGGCACTGCCCTCGTGATCAATGTTGTCTCCCACCAGCTTGATCACCGCTTGATAGCGGGGAATGCCGGCGTTGTTGTAGAGCGTATTGTCTGTGTAGGCGCTGCCCTCGGCCAGGGTGGTGCCGTCGTCTCGGGGCAAGGCTTGGGTGACGCTGCCCTTGCCGGTTGTCAGGGTCCCGTAGGTGGTATTAGCCCCGTCGTAGTTCTCCGCCATCAACCAGATGGAGCCGTTGACCGTGGCGGCGGTATTTGCCGACACGAGGCCGGACTGGTTGACGACCATGCCGGTCAGGGTGGTGTTACCGCGATCGGAATGGATCTCGCCGCCAATATTGGCCGCACTGTTCAGATTCTGTGCTGCGATCAACTGGCTCAGGTTCAGCGCGCCAGTCGGCGCCGCCGTGACCTTGACCAAAAGGCCCCGCATCGACAGGTCATTCGAGTTGTAGCTATTTACCGTGGGGTCGTTGTAGAGCTGCAGATAAACAGTAGCCCCGGCGGCGAGGATGACCTGGCCGTTGTTGGCGCTGATGACCCCATGGTTCTCCACTTGGGGCGCAAACAGCATGATGGCCCCGCCGGGCTCCACCGGCTGGCCGGTCGAAGAGTCGTTCACCACTTGGCCGCTGGGGCCGTCCACCTGCACGCTGCGGATGCTGCCATAGTTGACCACCTGACCCGCAGTATTCAGGAGCATGGTGGCCACCTGAGTCGGTATGCTGTTGCCCAGTGCATCCTTCTTGCCCACCAGGCTCGAGGTGATGCCGTTGTCGAAAGTGCCTTGGCTGATCTGAAGCGACGAGGCGATGAGGGTATTGACATTCACCTGGGCGGAACCGTCGAACAGTATGCCGTTCTGGTTCACCAGGTAGACCTTGCCGTTGGCCGAGAGTGTGCCCTGGATGATGGATGGGTTGCTGCCGCCAATGTAGTTCATCGTCTCCGCCGATGAACTGGGCTGGTTGAAGCGCACCGCATTGCCCTGGCCGATGTCGAAGCTGTTCCAGTTGATGGTGGCCTGGGGCGTCGTCTGGTTGATCACCATCTGGTTGGGAGAGCTGTTGATGCTGGCGCTGCCGCCCACCACCACCCCGCCGGTGGGCAGCGCATTCAGGGGCGTCGCATGCTGGTTCTGGGCAGCCGGCGCCAGGGAGCCGCAGGCCGACAGTACCGCCAAAGTCAACAGCCGCAGCCTGAACTGGGGCTGAGCAGATGCCCGCCCGGCAGGGCGACGATAGGGGGGCATTGCGCAGATCATCATGACGTCATTGCAGTTCAGAAGTCCATGCGGGTGTCAAAGTGCACGCGCCGGTCGTGGGCCTGGGTGAAGGGCCGCGGCGGCGAAGTGCTGAGGTCGTTCAGGGGACCGTCCCTGAGTGCCTCGGCCAGATTCAGGTTGAGCGAGAAGGCGCGCCCTGCCTGCATGCTGAGCCCCAGCCCCGCCGAGTCGAGAATGTACAGCGCGTTCTCCTGCGGCAGAGGATCCTTCACCCGCAGGTAGGCACCATCGACGAACAGATAGGGCTGCACGTTCTTCACCCGCATCCAGCCGGCTGGGGCCCAGATCGGCGCCCGCAGTTCCAGGCTGGCGCGGATACCTTGATCGCCCGCCGCCTCGGCCTGCAGGTAGCCCCGCACGCTACCAACGCCGCCGGCGCTGAATTGTTCGTTGTTGATCAAGGGCTGGTTGGCCAGCTGTGATTCCGTGCTGACCATGAGGGACCAGCCGGCCGGCAGCTTCTGCACGCGCTGAGCGTTGAGCTTCAGGACGGCGAAGCTGTCATGGGCCAGATAGCGGCGCTGGCCGAAGGAAAGATCTCCCGAGCCCGGGCCGCGCGCGCCCAGTACTGCGCCCGCGCCCAGTTGCCAGTTGCCGCCTGCGTCCACCAGGCCCATACCGTAATTGGTATCCAGGGTCCAGTAACGCAAGGGTGTGTCAATACCGTTGGCGCTCTGCCGGGAATCCTTGAAGTCCAGGCCCAGGGTCAGCTGCTGGCTGACACCGTCGCGGGGCCGCAAGGGCAGGATGTAGCGCGCGCCAACGATATCGTTGTTGCCGAACAGAAGCTGGTCGCCCACGTTGACCGCGGCCGACGTGACGTTGCTCCTGGAATGCACGGCATACAGGGAAAGATAGCGGCTGTACCCGTCCAGGGGAATCAGATAGGAGGCGGACAGGGCGCTGGATTCGGACGGTTGCTCCGGGGCGGTCTGATATTGCAGGGAGAGGGACTGGGCGCGCTGGAACAGGTTGCCGTAGGTCACGCCGCCGGCGAGTCGCGTGGACGAGGTATTGGCGCTGTGGGCGTTGTTGAAGTCGACCCATGCAGACAGCGGCGGCGCGTCCTTCACCTTCAGTTCGATATCCGTTGTGCCCGGCGCGCGGCCCGCCTCCAGCACGGGGGTCACGCGTACACCGGGCGCCCGGTTGACGGTCTCCAGATCGTGCTGTAGATCGTTGAAATTGGGCACCTGGCCCTCTGCGGTGGAGGGTGCCTCGGCGCGAATGCGCGACGGCAGGGTGTACTGGGCGCCGCTCACGCGGGTGCGCTCGATCACCCCCTCGGTCACTTTCAGGAGGACCACGCCCCTTTCCACCTTCTGTTCCGGCACGCTGACGTAGACCGTCAGATAGCCGGCGTCGTGGTAGGCGGCTTCCAGAGCCGCCCGGGCCTTGTCCACGTCGGCGATGCCCTTGCCCGGCCCGAGAAAGGGATAGACGGCCTCCTCGATGGCCTCACGCGGCAAGACCGAATTGCCCTCCACCCGGAATTCCAGCAGGTCCAGGGTCGGCTGGGCCTTGGCGGTCTGCTCGGGCACGGGCCGGCGGATCTGACCGGCTTCATCTGGCCCGGCCAGCGGCGCGCCATGAGCGGTCCATGCCCAGCCCAAAAGCGCGCCGCTCACCAGCCAGGCGCTTAGGCCCCTTAGCGTGGTCTTGATCTGTGGTTTCCGCATGTGGCTGTTGAAGGGCATGGGCATGGAAAATCTGACAGAATAAGTGGCCCCGGTTGTGGGTCCATGGCGGTTATGTGACGCAACAGACCCAAGCGCGATCGGCTGCGTTACAAAACCGTCCTGCATCTCAAACAAAAACCTGCCCCGAAGGGCAGGCGACAAGTCGTTTTGCGGGGTGGTCTTGCGCGGCCCCTGGGATCCGCCGACCGCCCCTTACTCGGGAAAGTTGGTGTAGGTGGGCTTCAGCAGCGCGGGCTGGCAGGAGTTTCCACCATGGGTGTAGAAGCCCCTCGGACTGCTCACTTCGCTCGCCTTCTTGGCGGCCGGCGTGCCGGTCAGCGCAGCGGTCGAGGCCAGGGCGGGCGACATGATGCCGACTTGTTCGTCACCGCCGGCCCACAGGGCGTTGGTGTTGAAGCCGGCGTTCAGGCTGCCCAGTACTACGGCGCTGTTGAAGTTGGTAACCATGTTGGCCTCCACTTGCTGGGCGGGAACGTTGCCGCTCCAGCCTGTGGAAGACGGGTTGTAGTTCATGGTCGCCTCGACAAAGTTCTGGTACTTGCCAAGCGCAACGCTCCAGGTGGACGGCGCAATGCCATCGAGCTTGATGTGACGCTGGTATTTCTTGTTGTCGTCCGTTGTCAAGGTGTCTGAGCCGCCGCCGGCGCTAAAGACCTCGAACGTGTCGCTGCTGACGGCAGGAAACTCGATGGAGTTGATCGAGATCGCCCAACGGCCGTTGCGATCGTGGTTGGAGACGCAGGTCTCGACGTTGCCGGAGCCACTGCCTTCAAAGATGCGGACACCATTGTCGCTGTAGTCGGTCCCTTTGTTGCAGGCATCAGCCTGGTCGTTGGCTTCGTAGTAGCCGCCTGGCACCGTGCCGCCGCCAACCGGGCTGGCCAGGGTGCCGCCGGTGGAAATGTCACCCGCAATGAAGGTCGTCATACCGGGGGCGCAGGGATCGTTCAGGAAGAACAGGCGGGCGTCGGTCATGGTGCCTGAAGAGAAGACCCGGCGAGCGACATAGACAGTGGTATCGCCGGAGCTGGGGCAAATATCGCCATTGGTCAAGCCGTCCGAGCCACCGCATAAGCCCATCTGGGTCCAGTCGGTGATCTTGCCGGTGAAGATGGAGGCAATGGCCGACTTGGAGAGGGAGGGCATGCAGGCTTCCGTATCCCAGATTGCCCCATTGGTGTCGCAGCCGGTGGCCAGGGTGCCGTTGCGGACCTGGGCGGTCTGCAGGGCGCGGTACAGTCCAAGGGTGACCGGGGTGCCGAAGGTCACCACGTTCAACGGATCGGAATGCAGTACGCCCGAAGCGACAGCAGGCGTGGCGTTGGCAGCGATCAGGGTGCCGGGCTCCTCGTCGGACAGGCCGAAACTGGGCTTCACGTTGATGGTGGAGCAGCTGTCCACGGCCGAGCAGCTGAACGGATCGAGGAATGCCAGTGTCGTGTCTGCAGCTTCGGGGCCGATGCCTTTGCCCGAACCGCCGTTGCTGTTCTTGACCACGGCCACGTAGGTTTTGCCGGTGAAGACGAGGGTCTTGGGCTTGCAGATGCTGGCGAAGTCGTTCTTGGCGCTGGCGTTCAGCTTGACCCGCAGGTAGTTGGCGGAGTCGCACAAGACGTTCTGGTTGTAGAGGTCCAGTTGGGTGTTGGTGGCGGAGGAGCCGGAGACATAGATCACGGCGGTGTTGCCCGCGTTGATGGTGCCGCCGGTGATGTCGCCGATGGTGATGGCGGCGGAGGCGGAGCCGGCGGCCAGGGCGGCGGCCACGGCCAGGGTCAGGATCTTGACTTTCATGGAACTTCCTTTCTGTTAGCAAAAATTGGCGCAGGCCCGGCCGGGGGGTGGGCGCTATGCCCCGACCCCGGCGGGATGCAGCAGCACGATAGGGCTGTGATTCAGGCGACGCGGCGGCGGACCACGAATCCGATCAGGCCAAGGCCGGCCAGCATCATGGCGTAGGTGTCGGCCTCCGGCACGGGGGCATAGTTCAGAACGCCGGCGTCTGACAGCGTGAACATAAATCCATTGAAGCCGCTAACGATGCCGTTCGTGTTCCCGTTCACCACACCGCTGCCAGGCAACTTGTCCATGTAGAAGACCATGGAGTTGTCCAGGCCGGTGGTCCAGAAGCCCGCCTGGCCGCTCGTGATGCCGCCCATGTTGCCCCAGTTGCCGCCGGCCGCGTCGTTGAGGCTGTTGGCAACGTTCGAGCCGCAGGTGACGCAACTGGTGCCGTACTCGGTGAGCAGGTTGTTGGCCACGTGGCTGGCCGCGGTACCCATGTCGCTGCCATTGATGGCAGTGGGAAGGATCGAGAATGTGGACAGCAAGTACTGGTTCTTGGCACCGGACCCGTTGCCCACGTCACCGAAGACGCCCCATTTGATGTTGGCGAAGTTGCCGATGGTGGAAACATAGTTGGTCCAGGCGCTGTCGTTGCTGAAATCCCAGGTCTGCGCGCTCGCGGTATCGAAGGTGCCGGCAAGCACGCCAGTATTGGGGCCGGTATTGCCCAGATCGAATATGGCGGTGTTTGTGGCGCCCGAGTTCAGGCCACGATCCTCGAACACATACAGGAACAGACTGGAAGAAGAGGTGGTGGCGTTAACACCGGCTGCGGGGCCTTGCAAGGCGTTGGCCGAGCCGGCAGTGGCCAATGCAACGGCGCCAGCCAGCAGTTTGCAATGCAGTTTCATTGTGTTCTCCAAGGTTTCAAAACTGAAAGAAGAAATACGGCTTGAATCTGCTCAGGTGGCCCGGCTGTCTCTACTCCCTTTCCCAACTCGTTCTCTTTCCGAATGAAAGATCCGTGGCTTTCCGGCCCCGCCTCGCGGCGGGTGTGGCTTTTTCCGAGATCCGCGCATGTTTCGCGAATGCCGTTACCTTATAGAAGTTCGGTTACACACCCTGATCCCGGATCGGGAAGATTCATGAGCCATTCAGCTCATCCGGCAGCGCGCATTCAGATGAACTTCGTCATCAATTGTGTTGGAAAGTCATGACAGGAATTCGATGCCGTGCTGAGCCGTTCGGCTCACCTTCCGCCCGGCCTGAGCGCACCCAGGCTGATGGCCCTCGCCACCGCGTGGCCGCGGGTATGCACGCCCAGCTTGGCGCGGATATTCTGGATGTGGTTCTTGACCGTAAGCGGGGAAAGCTCAAGGATCTGGGCGATTTCCGCATTTGATTTCCCGTCGCGCACCCACTGCAGAATTTCCTGTTCGCGTTTCGAAATTGAAACGCCGTTTCGCTCAATGCTGCTTTCCGCTGACAACACGCGGCACAGCACCTCGACCACGTTGGGCGACAGCAGGTGCACGCTATGCGCGAGCTTGTCGCTGAACGATCCCTGGATGCGGGAAAAGCAAAGAAAGGACTTCAGTCCGGCATCCGGGCCGCGCAGGCAATGAACCACCGCGTTCCTGAGTTCGAGTTCCCTGAGCGTGGGCAGGAAGCCAGTGTCGAAATGCATGTTCTTCAGCCCGGGCTCCACGCGTTCAGTCATGAATACGGGCAGCTCCGAGTGCATCCACTTCTGTATCAGCCGCGGCATCAGTCCATCCTCCGCGCAGACTCCGGCAAAATGGGAATCCTTGAAGTAACGCGAGGCCGAGCTGTAGTACTTGTGCCAGTCGCCGGTCAGGACATTGCTGACGCAGCAGATCAGGATTTCGTGCGGAATCAGGGTCTGCAGGACACCCTGTGTCCAGGTGAAGAATTGCTCCCGGTTCCTGATTGGCGCCGCGCGCTCCAGAATGAGCGCCAGGTTGGTCTTGTCTTCGGCGTCGAGCAGGGTTTGCATCACTCCTGCTTTCTGCCCGACGCCACCATGTTCAAACCCGTTTGATCAATCGCGATCGGATGCTTCGCAATCAGGGCCTGCAGATATGCAGCCTCGATCTCCCTGGCGCGGCGCAGCCGCAGCGCCTGGATCAGCGCCTCTTTCACTTCTGCGAGAGGCCGCAGCGCCGGTTCCCGCTTGTCCAGCAGTTTCAGCAGATGATAGCCCTGTGCGGTCTTTACCGGCTTGCTGATCTCATTCTTGCTCAGGCCGGCGGCGGCCGCCCGCACTTCCGGCAGGATGCCGTTTTCCGGCAGCCAGCCCATGTCGCCGCCTTGAGCAGCGCTGTCCTCGTGTTCGGAATTCTGTTTGGCGAGCTGCGCAAAATCGGCATTCTTCCTGCGCGCTTCATGCCAGATTTCGTTGATCCTGCGTTCAGCGTCGCGCTCATTCTTGCCGCCCTGCGACGAAACATAGATCTGCGCCAGATGGTACTGGCGCGGCGCCATCAGTTGATCTTTCGATGCCGCATATGCATCCCGAACTTCCTGTTCCGACGGATAGTTGGCCGGAGGACGGGCGATATCGTTCATGTACGAAGCCAGCAAGGCCTGCTCCGCTGCGCGGGTCATGCGCGCCTGTACCCCGGGCTTGTGATCCCAACCCTGCTTTCTGGCTTCGTCCAGCACCGCGCGCCGGATGATTTCAGCGCGCGCTGCGCGCTCCACGGATTGGGCATCCGGCTTCCCTGCCGGGCCAACCCCCTCCTGAGTCAGCATCGTGCCGAGTTCCGACGCAGTCAACTGGTTGGTCCCCATGCTCGCAACCAGTTCATCTTTGGCCGCTGCGAAACCGGCTGCGCCTATTAACAGCATTGCGCCCAATATGTTTAATACCCGGTTCTTCATGTCGATCGCCCTGGCAGAGATTGGGAAATTACTTCAATTGCGTGATGGTTCCATGACAAAGCTCGCGGGGACGTTCCCGCGTCCGTGTGTGGAAAGACCATCGATCCGCCCACCGTGCAACTGGAGGCCGGAGCAGCCGCCGACTGCCGCCGCTCTGGCAGATAGGGTGAGACCAGCCTGGTTACAATGCCGGGACGGTGTGCGAACGGAATGACGGGATACTTGGAGTTCAAACGATGGTGCGCCAGGCCGCCAGAGGCGGTCGGCCCCACGACCAATCTGCACCACATGTCCCTTTGCGTCTCCTCCGACCCCAACTCTACCCGTCAAATATTACAAAGAGCCAAAGCGAGCGGCCAAGACTTATGGGCCGTCCGGCTCATGGATTGTGACTGCCACATGTCAACCAGCCGCAACTGGGTTTCAACCTGCATATCCGGCTTGAGTTCTTGTATGCGCATGGGGAGGTGGAAGTGGACCCGTGCCGAGAGGACCACGAAGTCAGGCTTCGCGCCCTCGGCAAAGAAGTTTGCGCCGACTGGTTGGAACAGATCCTTTGGATTGCCGAGCAAGACAGGCGCGCGGATGATTGCCAGCCGCGCACCGCGACCACGATAGCCTAGGCCTTTGTGGTCAGCCTGCGGCGCGCAGCAAAGCCAACAAAGGCCAGCCCGGTCGTCAGCATGGCGTAGCTGGAGGGTTCCGGAACCGCGAGGGTAAGATTGCCGTCAGCCGCGAAGAGCAGATTGCCTGCGGTGGAAACGCCTTGCACACTGGGAACCGATCCGGTCAAGGGCGCGTCGCCGGGGAAATTCAGCCTCAAGGTGAAGATGCCGTCGGCGGCTGCGATGGTATCCGGATCGAATACATTGTGATCGTAGCCGTCGATCTGAATTGCCACGTCTGTCACGCCGATGGCCGAGGGACCGAAGTTGATGGCCGCACCGCTACCCCCCAGAATGGTGCCGGTGAGGATAGGCGCGCCGTTGGTAAAGCCGGAATCGCTTGAGAAGCTCCGATCGACGTTGGTGTCAAAGTAGAGATCGAAGGCGCCTCCGGGGTTGACGGTAATTTCGACCGTGCTGGCACTGATCGAAGTCACGTTTTCCGTGAAGTTCGCCGCGACGGTCAACTCATAGGTGCTGTTCAGCTTCGGCGCCAGGACCGGGTTGCCGGCCAGTTCGTGCTGCGTGACGTAGGACTGGTAAAAGCCGTTATAAAGCGCGCCGCTCACATTCTGCAACAGCGCAACCCCACCCGACCCGAAGTCATAGGTGCTGAACGGGCCGATCGGGCCGTCTTCATCTCCAACGGCACCGGGCGCCAGGGTGTAATCTGCGCTGCCGACCCAGTTCGCTGCTGCGACGGCTGGCGCGGCTTGCGCACCCAGTCCAATGGCGGCCAAGGATGCCAGCAGGGTATAGACAGATTTCATGTTTCCTCTCCGGTAATCGAGAATGTGAGAATAGACATACTTGTGGGCATGTAACGAACTGGCGACCCCACAATTTGCACGACCACGGCTGTCCCCAAATCAGCGGCAATCCTGAGCCTTCCATTTCGGCTTGTAAAGACTAGGGCTCCCCCTTACGTGATGCAATTCTGGGGAAGCACTATTACCGTATCTATAGCCCAATTTCGACTTCCTATGAGCCGAATGGCTCATGCCGAACAAGATTCCGCCGGGTCGGGCAGATGCCTGTTGTGTAAGCGGCATCACCGACCAGGCGCCGTAACAAACGCGGCTTGCTGACAAACGCTCGATCTCGGCGGCGGATAGCGAGCCGTTTGTCCACTTGCCTTTGGCGAAGATCCGGGTGGACGCGGCTACGATGCCAAATTCGTCGCCAGGTGCATTCGGATCCACGATCGGATTTCCGCAGTAAACCGCGGTTGCGCTTCCCGGAACCCCTTGAACATAAGCCGAACGGCTCATGTGCCAGCCTCTCGATCTTCATCCTGATGCAAAGAAGTGCTGTCCATAATCGCCAACGTTCCCGAGGTCTTACTTTGCATCGGATACGCCATGGAAGACGAGATCGTCTCTCGCCTTGATCGCCAGTGTCTCCTTCGCAATGGATAGGCGCGGATGAAAACGATATTCGGCCTTTCTTCGATACTAACTGAGCCCAGTCTGGCAAGCGTCTGATGCGGCTTGACGGGAGACAGTCTGGATAAGATCTTGCTTCACCTATTTTTCTACTTCTCAAAGGAAACCGTCATGCGCAGGATTGCCGTTCTTCCCGCCCTCATTGCCGCAATGTTCAGCGCCACCGCGGCGCACGCGACCATCGGACTCATCGCCATCGGCGATCTCACCGGGAGTTCCGCCGGCTCTTATACCGATCTTTCCGGCCTGAGTGCCCCGCTGGAAAACGGCGTGCCCGGCGACCTGCTGGGCGGACTGAGTTCCGGCCTGGCTTATGCCGGCGGCAACACCTTTCTCGGCCTGCCCGACCGGGGACCAAATGCAACCCCGTTCAACGATCTGGTGGCCGACACGGCGTCCTACATCGACCGTTTCCAGACCATAAACATGGCTCTGAGCGCGAACACCACGTCGGCTGCCGACCCCTTCTACGGCAAGGTCCTGCCCTATACCCTGACGCCGACCCTGAGCGCCACTACCCTGCTCTCCAGTTCAACCCCGCTGGTCTACGGCGACGGCTCCCTGGGCACCAGCGCCGCGACCAATCCCGTCACCGGTCTACCTTACACCCTGGGCAGCGGCGTGCCAGCCCTGAACGCGATCAACAACACCAATTACTTCACCGGACGCTCGGACAATTTCGATTCTGCGCTCAACTCGCTCAATGCCAACAATGCGCGGCTCGACCCCGAAGGCATCCGTGTCTCCAATGATGGCAAGAGCGTGTTCGTTTCGGACGAGTATGGGCCCGACGTCTATCAGTTCGACCGCGCCACCGGCGAGCGCATCCACACCTTTACCCTGCCCTCCGAACTGGCCGTAGCCATCCAGGGCCCAACGACGGGATCGGAAGGCAAGCCGACCAATACCTCGGGCCGCACCGCCAACAAGGGCATGGAAGGCCTGGCCATCACGCCGGACGGCAAAATGCTGGTCGGCGCCATACAGGCCAACCTGCTGCAGGATCCCAAGGGAACCACGCGCATCGTCACCATCAACATCGACCAGACCGACCCCAACTATGGCCAGACCCACGAGTATGCCTACAAGCTCACCACAGGTTCGGGCGTTAGCGAGATCGTCGCCATCAATGATCACGAGTTCCTGGTGGACGAGCGCGACGGCAGCGGCATGGCCGATACCCCCGACACCCCTTCCGCCGCGACCGTCAAGCAGTTGTTCAAGATTGATCTCACCGGCGCGACCGATGTGACCGGCCTGAGCGGCGCGAGCGTGACGAGCGCCGCGGTGAGCAAGTCCATGTACCTCGACGTGGTGAAGATGCTGACTGATGCCGGCATCGACCCCAAGCTGATCCCGTCCAAGATCGAGGGCGTCGCCTTCGGTCAGGACGTGATCATCAACGGTGTCACCGAGCACACGCTCTACATCGGCAACGACAACGATTTCCTCAGCACCATTGCTGACCCGCTCAATCCGACCGGAGGCACTGCGGCCAACCCAAATCTGTTCTATGTCTTTGCATTCAGCGACAGCGACCTGGGTGTGGACAGCAATGGCAATCCAACTTTCGCGCTTGACTTTACCCCGCAGCAGATTGCTGCCGTTCCTGAACCCGAAACCTACGCAATGCTGCTGGCCGGATTGGGGCTGGTGGGTGGCGCAACGCGGCGCCGTCGCAACAAGTCGCAGGGCTGACCGGGGAAGCAGTTCTCATCAGACGAATTCAAGCCCGCTCATGCGGGCTTGAGTATGCATACGGCCCACATGCGGAGAGAACCGCATGTCGTTAAAGCCTGAATGGGCAGGGTACAGAGCCAACCAGGGACGGGCGTTCCGATGATTGACAACTCAAATCGCCGTAATCGACGCTGTTGCCAAAGTCCCCACACGACGCCGCTTGAGCCTGCGCTCGAATCCTCTGCCCCGCGTACGTGGAACTTCCGGCGCAAGGAAGAGTGTCAGTGGATGACTCGTTCGAACGAAGGGAGCAAACGTCTTACTCCTGGGCAATTGTTCGCTTCCGCTTCCCTCAGGATCATCAGGGCGAAGGTCTTTCTCAAAGCAGTCATGGGCTGTTCCGCCAGGTCCTGCTGGAACGCCAGCAAGGGCGGATATTGGCCGGCAGCGAAGAACAGGAACACGAAATCGATCTCGTTCATTGAGGCATCGGTCAGGGAGTAGGCGCTCAGACTGACGCGTCGGCTTAGAAAATGAGCGTGGCACTGAGGCAGGGCTTCGCCGTTATCCTTCGCCCAATCAAGTAGGATCGATTCCAGACGATGCCACAAAGCCTTGATTTGTTCGGCGGATCGCCCGGGAAACTCCTCTCTGGCCAATTCGACGATGCTTTCAAGTCTCGCCAGGTGCTTGCAAGGATCCGAGTCTCGATTGGAAGCAAATGCGGCGTCGCTAGCATGCATGCTATTCCCCTTGCCAATTAAGATACGCTTATCGGAATAATAGCACTCTACTCCAGGAACTGGCAATGAGGGTCACAGTCCGCCGTATATGGACTTCGGCGTCTGGCGCCGGCCATGCGCTTATTGCCGCCCGGGCCTGCCTACGTGTTTATTTTCCGCACCGCACCGCTACGGTTGCGCATGCGCAAGACGATAAGACCCATGCCGGCAAACAGCATGGACCAGACATCGGCTTCAGGAACGGGCGCTACCACAAGCAAACCGCTATCGGCACCGCCAGGGGCCCCGGCGATATCACCTTTGACGGGAAGATGGGAGCCTGCAGCGCTTGACGGCGACGTGTCCACGGACAGGATCTCGCTGCTGACGAGTTGGAAATCGGTCTGGAAAGCGGTTGCGCCCGCGAAGTCCTTCAACCGAATCGCCAGATCGCCGGCATCGAAGCCGGCTCCGTCGTCTGTGGGATTGTTCGTAAAGGTGGTCCCTGCGCCTTGCCATGGTTTGCTGAGCTCAAACGCGTATGGATTGCTGAGCGGCAATCCGGCCGATGCTGAACCGGAGGCGTTGTCCATGCTTGCCACCCGATCGCTCAGGTCGCCGGGATATCCGGGCTCCACTGCCAAGGCCGGATCGATCCAGCCAACGGCCACGAGCATGCAGATTGCAGCAACACGTTTCATCCTTGTCCGGTTCCTGTGGATGCCTGGAAAGCAGTGCGGCGAGCGGCTTGCGTGGCCACCGCCTAGCCTGCATTCGCAGTCTCCCGACTCGGTCGAGAAAATGCTCTCGGCTCACGCGGAACAAGTTAGCCTAAGTCTGTTACATGCATCATGTTGGAATTCCCGGGGTTATGAGCCATTCGGCTCATGAGGATGATCCGGCGACGACGCCCAGGCTGCCTGCCGATGCCATATTGACTGAATCGCCGCGACATTTACCAAACTTTACGCTTGCGATTCCGGCCAATCGCCGTGCCATTATCGATACTGGGAGCCTGACCACAATACAAACAATCTGTAACAAACCCGGAGGAAGTAATGAATGACCGCCAGAATAAGGATGATGAGGCAAGAGCGGCCGTTGACGTTGATTTGCCGCAGTCATCCGCTGTGAAAGCACCCGACGCCATGGTTTATGGCGACCTGTTTGCCAAAGCATTCCATGCCAGGAACCGCACGACCCTGAAGCGTACAGAAGCAAAGCATCTGGCTTTGGCCATGCGCAAGATAGACGCTGTCAGCGAGCGTGCGGTCCTTCACGACGGCCGCCACATGCTGATGCTCTCCTCCAATAACTACCTGGGCCTTGCGAATGACCCACGCCTGTCCGGCGCCGGCGTCCAGGCCATACAGGAATGGGGCAACAGCACCAGCGGCAGCCGCTTGCTCAACGGCACCAACGACCTGCACGAAGAACTCGAACGCAGACTCGCCCGCTTCAAACAGGTCGAATCCGTCGTCACCTTCCAGAGCGGTTATATGGCCAACCTGGGCGTCATCAGTGTCATGCTATCCAAAGGCGACGTCGCCATCGTTGACAGGCTCGTGCACGCAAGCATCCTCGACGGTTGTGCCCTGGCGCAGGCCCAGGTACGCAGCTTCAGGCACCAGAACATGGCCTCGCTCGAACGCGTGTTGAAAGAGGTCGGACACAAGCCCTGCAAACTCATCATCGTCGACGGTATCTACAGCATGGATGGGGACTTCGCCAAACTGCCGGAAATCATGGCGCTCGCCAAACGTTACGGCGCCCGCGTCATGGTCGACGATGCGCATGCCACCGGCGTCGCCGGGCTGCACGGGCGCGGCAGCGCTGACTACTTCGGCATCGACGAACCCGACATCGTCACCGGCACCCTGTCCAAAGCCTTTGGCTGCATCGGCGGCTTTGCCGGCGCAAAGAAAGAGGTTATCGACTTCATCAAGTTCAACTCGCGCCCCTTCATTTACTCGACCAGCATCTGCCCTTCGGTGACCGCTTCCCTGATCGAAGCGATCCGCATCGTCGAAAGCGAACCGCAGAGGCGCACCAACCTGTGGGCGTGCACGCGCTACCTTCTCAAAGGCCTGAATGCTCTGGGATTCAATACCGGCGCAAGCGAAACCCCGATTATTCCCATCATCCTCGATGACGAGAGCACGATGTTCGAGATGGTCGCACGCCTGGATGGCGATGACATTTTTGCCAGTCCGGTAGTCTACCCGGCGTGCCCGCGCGACAAGCCGCGCGTGCGTTTCAGTCTAAGTTCGGAGCACACCCTGGCCGATATGGATTGGGTGCTGGAGTCGGTCACGCGCCATGGACGGGCGTTGGGCGTGATTGACCAGGCCTATGCGGCGCCTGATCGTCACGTAAATTACTTGCCCGGTTGATCGACGAGAGCCTCCATGCGCCACTCCTTGATACGGGCGATCAGGGCCTCCGGGCGCTCGCTGGTGATCATCGGTGTGTCTGCATAGATGGCGCCTGCATCACCATCGAGGCATAGAAGATCACCCTCGGAAATGGCCGCGTCCCCCAGTTTCGCCTTTCTGGCCCTTTCGTCGATCACCAGATCGGCACAGCCGACCAGGCAGACCTTGCCCATCTGGCGTGCCACGACGGCGGCGTGCGAGGTGCGTCCACCCGTCGCCGTCAACAAACCGCTGACAACCGCAATCCCGGCGATATCACTGGTGGCCACCTCGTTTCGCACCAGGATGGCTGGTGTGCCGCGCGCGGCAAATGTCTGCGCCGCCTTGACACTGAAGGCAGCGGGCCCCTGTGCCACGCCGGTTCCTGCAGGGATGGCCTGTCCGAGGGGCGGCTTGGCGGACTCGACGCGGCGGATGGTGATGCTATCGATATCGATGGCCGAGAGCCGTCCAAGGCCCTCTTCCTGCGTGATGAAGCCGCTTTCCACCATCTCCGCCGCCATGCGCAGCGACGCCAGGGCGGTGCGCTTGGCGGTGCGGGTTTGCAGCATGAAAAGCTCGCCGTTCTCGACGGTAAATTCATATTCCTGGGCATCCTGAAACGCCTTTTCCAGGGACTCGCCCACGCTCGTGAGTTTCTGCATGAGCCAGTTGGGCACATTGATCTCGGATGAAACCCGGCGACGTCCGGAAACGATGTCTTCACCCTGGGCCTGGGCCAGCCAGTCAACATAGGGACGGTTTTCACCGGTTGATGGATCGCGAGTAAAGCCCACGCCAGCGCCGGAGTTTCCGCCCGAATTTCCAAACACCATGCGTTGTATTGTCACGGCGGTGCCCAGGTCGTCTGGCAGCGCATTCAGGCGGCGGTATTCGACCGCCTTGTCTGACATCCACGAAGCGAATACGGCATGGCTTGCGGCGGCAAGTTGTTCGTAGGGATCCTGGGGAAAGTCGCGGCCGGTGTGGTCGCGATACAAGTCAAGATAAGTTCGCGCCAGATCGCGCAGCGCACGAAAATCCAGTTGCCTGGCGATATCGGCGCCAGTCCGGCGCAAGGTTGCATCCAGCGCCGCCTCGAACGGCGCCGCCGGAACACCGGCGACGATCTCGGCGAAGGCCTGGATGAGCCGGCGATAGGAATCCCAGACCAGCCGATGTTCGCCGGTCAGGCGCAGCAGCCCGGCCAGTGACACTTCGTTGAGCCCGACATTGAGCACGGTTTCCATCATGCCGGGCATCGAGACCGGCGCACCGGAACGGACCGACACCAGCAGCGGACGGCGCGCGCTGCCGAATCCGAGGCCGGTCGCGCGTTCAAGGTTGCGCACGTTGGATTGCAGCACGCTCAGGAGGTGCCCTTTCACGCCATCCCCTTTCTGCACCGCGCTGCACCAATCGGTTGCCAGCACGAAACCCTGCGGGACCGGCAGCCCCAAGGCCGCCATGCGCATCAGATTGTGGGCCTTGAATCCTGCCAGGCGCGCCTCCGGAACGCCGTCGCGTCCGGTCAGGTCGAATACTGGAAGCCCAGCCGCGGTCCTGCCTCTTCCCTTAAGCATGCGTCACCTTGCCCAAGACATGGTCGCGCAACAGCAGTGCCACATGCATCAGCCCGTCTGCCGCCTGTTCAAGATTTCGCGCCGCCTCGACCACGCCGAACACCTCGGCAAAGGGCCGGGAGTCGCTGGCCAGGCTGCGTTTCACTTCGCGCTCGGCCAGATCGCTCGCATGCTCCATGGCTCGGATGGCATGCACCGCCTGCAGGAAATCGTCCATGTCCTCGCGCGGCACGCCGCGCCGGGCGTGGCGCGACGCGGACAAGGCCTTGACCAGTTCGCGGCTGGCGTTCAATACCGGTTCAACCAGCCTGCTCAGCGCGGCAATTGACGCGCCGGATGCCTTGGGCGACAGGGTGATGTGAAATACCGCCTCTTCCAGATCATCCGCGATGTCATCGGCTTCGCTCATGAGTGCGAGCGTGAAATTATCCCCTTCCAGCACGGTGCTGCGGGCGCTGTTCAATTCCTGGTCGGCCGCGGTCTCCCAGGATTTCGCGCGATCCGCCATCGCAGCCACATCCTGCCGACGTCCAGCCTGTGCGGCTTCCAGCGCAGCCCGCACCGTATCCGCCAGTTCCACGATCAGACCGGCATGCTCGAGCGCGGTATCCAAAAGCGCGTCCTCGGTGGAGCGCACCTGGGAAGCCAGTTCGGTGCGAATCTCATCCGCGACCAGGGACCCCGGGCGACCCTGGCTCAGCCCCTCGAGTGCCTGCTTCAGGTTGAAGCGCAGAAATTGCACCGCGCGGCTTTCCGTCAACAGCGCATCCAGTCGGTCTCCAGGCCTGAGTTGGCCGCCATAGGCAAAACTCATGGCGTCGAAGATCAGTTGCTCGCCACCGGCCTTGAGCCAGGCCATATGGCCGATATTTCCGTCGGCTGCCCATTTGAGTATGTCGATTGCGGCCTTGCGCGGAACAAACAGGCGCAAGCGCTTGCGCGCCCTGTTCCAGTCAATGAGAAACACCAGACGCGAACCGAAGTGGCCCAGATAGTCGCGCAACTGAGCACTGCTGCGCGCCGTGTAGTTGCCCACGCAAAGATGATAGACGCCGTCTTCCATGCCCGCATCCGCGCGCGAACGCGTATCCTGCCATTTGACGTCATAGTCTTCGAACAGGCTCTGGAAGAACAGCAGGCGCGGCAGATGGACGTCGGTATAGGTCACGGTCACGGTACGGCCCGTGACATGGATGACCAGAACATGTGCATCCGTGGTGCCGATATCGTTTTGCAGAACCAGCTTGTCGCCCACCCGGGTTGCGGTGGCGGACAGCCCCGGATGGTCAAACTTGAGCGGCGCTGTGCGGCTGATGCCCGCCATGAACGCAGTAATCAGCGGCCGATCGGCGTCGCGGATACCATAGGCGCGGCAACCTTCTATGGTCTCGCTCGCCAGGCTCGCCTGAAGCGCGTTCAGCGCCCGATGCATGTCCATCACCAGAATATGCAGGCTGTCACCGGCCTCTCGGTCTCCCGAGGTGATGGCATGAATCTGGCTCGCACCCAGCTCGTCGCTGCCAGACTCCGGCTCGGCGAACGCCTGCAGGCGTCGCGCGAATTCGGCACTTTCCGCGGTTTCCGCAGCGCGCAGCGGCTCCAGCATTTCGGCAACATCGGCAAAGGCTTCCCGGACGATCCGCGCGGATTCCGGCACCCGATAGCGGCCTTCGCCCACGCGTTCGGAATCTCCGACCACCCGGTCGAGGTTGCTGTCCTGCACGCCCGCGGCCAGCCGTTCGGCACGCAGACTGGAAGTCACCCCATCGGGGCGTTCCGCATGGGCCTGTGCCGCCTGCAACAGGGTGAAACGGTATTTGACGCGGTCATTGGCGGACAATGCCCGGTTGACCAGGCTCGGTAACAACAAGGCCTGCTCGTTCAGCGAATCCAGAATACGGGTCTTTTCCATGGTCGAAAGAGGATATGACTGTCACATTAAAATTTTGTGACAATCCTCCGCGTCTGACCACCTTGCGATGGCGATCGTCGCGCTGTCGGTTGAATTTGACGTCGAATTCGCACCCCAAGACTTCGGTCAGCTACTTGCCCGGCTGGTCGTCGGCTTGCCGCTGCCAACTTTAGCTACCATCGCGGAAGTAGATGAGTCCACTTGTCGAACCTTGGCGGGCCACGAGGATTACATCTGCGCGGGGCTTGCTTGCAGATCTGCCACTGCGTCGCTGGCCTGTGCCACCGTCTTCGACCGACCAACGCTCAACCCATGCGAAATCATCTCCTGCCTTGCCGAAGGAACGTCCGGCCCCCAACAGGATTGATTTGCCGCTGCGATACACGAAAAGTATGCCGATCTTGCCTGTTGATTTCGCTTGCACCAGGATCGCCAGGTCCGCCCTGCCATCGCCATCGAAGTCGCCGCGCTGGAAGAAGGGATTGATTGCGGAGAATATTTCCAATTGCCTGCTGGTCGACGCGTCAGCCAACTGCCTCGCGGCCCAGGCTGGCAGCTGGTCCTGAAGCTGCCCCGCTTGAGCAGGACTCCACAGCATCGGCAATGCGAGGGCGGCGGCGAGGAGAATCATCAGCGCGAGCGGATTCAAGCCGCCTGCCAGCGTTCTTCTCAACTGCTCTCCTCCGCCCGTGCCATGTTCTTGAATATCAGTTTACGCTTCACGCTCAGGTAATTCGGGCTGTCGAAGTATTTGTCGACCCACTTGCCGTCCTCTACCAGATAAGGATCGAACTCCTTCTTGTGTCCCGCCAGCCATTCGCGGAAGGAAAAGTGGTCGAACAGCCGCACGAATTCAGTGAAGTAGATATCCGCGACGCGGTCGTCGCCCTTGATGATGAGCGTATTCTCGTCATTCTTGGAGGTGGAGTTCTCACTATAGTTTGCCGAACCTGAAATGACAGTCGGCACCTCGCCAAGCGGGTCGATCAGGATGATCTTGTTGTGCACGAAATCCACGCCCGGTTCGAACAGGCTGCCCGCGGTTTTCTCCGCCGCCCACTGGTCGATGCCCGACTGTATGTACGAGCCCGCCACCACCTCCACGTCGCGATCATTGGTGGTGAATGTGTTGTAGCCCTTGCGCGTATCGAGCAGGATGTAGCGCAGATAGGACTTGTCTTCGCCAAACACCTGCTGGAACCGCTTGTCGATATTGAACGGGTAGATGCAGCAAACCATTTCATTCGCACCCTCCACCAGGTCGGCGTAGGTTTGCAGCATGTCGTTGGTCTTGCGCGGACTGAAAAATACCGACACGCCCTTGGGAATCTTCGTCGCGTTCAGGTCCCCGCCATCCTTTAGCGCCATCACCTCGGTTTGATAGGTCTTGCGCTCCAGGTTCTGGTAGACCAGTTTCCAGTATTCGAAATATCGGGCGGCAATCCTGGCATCCTTGATCTGGTGGCCCGTATTGCATTGGCCGAATATTGCCTTCTCGGAAATATTGGTCGAGCCGGTCCACACACTTATTGGGGTGTCATCCGTGTCCAGCAAAACAAGAAACTTGTTGTGCGCCTGGCTTACCTGCTTGTCCCTGACCTTCTTCACCAGCGACAGTGTTCCGGTGGCCTTTAACGCCGCCCGGTTTGTCGCTCCGCAATTCTTTGCGTCGTACACAACATTCACATCCACCCCTATTTTTCTTGCCGCCTTCAAGGCCAGCAGGGTGCCGGGATGATGGAATTCGTAGAAGGCGCCCCTTAGCTTTTGTCCCTTCTTCGCGCCGGCAATGAAGGCGAGCAGGCCTTCATACAGCCCTCTCGATAGCCACCGGAATGCGCGCGCTTGTTCGATCTTGTCCGCAATTTCATCGGGCCGCTGGTTGCCAAACTCCTCGGCATACGCCTGGCTTCCAGACACGCCGCGATTGAAGAATATGCCATGTTTGCCCTTGATGTTGGGCTCCGTGGATATCGTGATGGTTTCCGTCAGGTAGATTTGCAGGTTCTCGGGCGTGCCGTTATAAGCAGTAACCAGGTATGTGTACTCGATGCCTGGTTCGGCAGTGAAATCCTTCCACAGGAAGCTCTGCACGGGATGTAAATGGGTCGGGTATTTCTGGCCTTTTACCTTGCCCAGATCCTTTTCCTCGATCGGTATGACGGATTTGAAGAATTTCTGACCGTACAGCC
This sequence comes from uncultured beta proteobacterium, assembly GCA_963782495.1. Lineage (GTDB taxonomy): Bacteria > Pseudomonadota > Gammaproteobacteria > Burkholderiales > Thiobacillaceae > DASQBT01. The sequence goes on from CAWAJU010000013.1 coordinate 58,280, forward strand.
AGATCCGTTTCATGCTCCTGGTTTCCACGCGCTCGAACGCGAAACCCAACAGTCCCGCCGGCTTCACTTTCATGTCCATGGAAAGAACCACCGTGTGGGTACCCGAAACGGCATACAGCTCCAGGCCGGAACTGGTCTTCTTGCGTCTCATGGTGTGAGGCCAGCGGTGTGCATCACGCGTTGGCCAGGAAACAAGGCACCACGGGGCCCCCAACGGAAGCGCTGGGTCCGTGTCAGACAGTCTGTTCCGGACATAAGTCGAACACCCGTTCGCCATGGGCCCATTCGTCGATGATGCCGGGTTCATTCAGCGTCTTGAGTACGGCCTGACCCAATTCAGCCGGATACATGGCCAAGCCCCGGGCTTTGTAGGCCGCAATCGTCTCCGTCGCCAGTCGGTTCGCCGCCCCAAGCAGACTCGTGTCCTCCACGTTGTCGCTGCCATTCTCGCATGCCTCGACCGAAGCCGATACGAACTTCCTGCACTTGTGCGGCCGGATGGGGTAGATCTCGCAGCTTCCATCGCTGTCCAAAAATACGCAGGCCTTCTTGTACTCGGTAAACCTTCGTCCGGCCGCATAGTCGGCATGCGACTCGAGCCGATTGCGTATGTCCGCCTTGCGCGCGTCAGCCAGCGACTCGACGTAGCGTGCGATGCGAAAGACTTCGGGTGGCAGTGCGTCCACCCTGAGGTGGCAACAGAAGGTGCAGCCCTTCTTGCAGTCAAGCTTGAAATCTGGGGCTTCTGCAAGCCGCGACCTGACCAGGGAATCGGTATTTTCCTGAAAGAGTGAGATTGTATGAACCAGCAGATTGCTGTTCTTCCCGGATCTCAACTGGGATTTGATTGCCTTGGCATTTCTGGCAAGCACGCTTTCCATTTCACCCTTCCTCCACGGATACCGGCTCACGGCCCGCGCCGGAAACGCCGCATGAGGTTCTTATTGTCCTCGAGCGTCGAATCTCCGCACAGCCATAACCAGACCGCGCTTTCGTGTTCCCATCATAGCGAATCCTGGCATTGCCTGTTTCTGTTGAGCTAGCGCTTCTCCGGCGGCACAGAACGGATTTCAGCCGCGAATCGCTTGTGGGCTTCCCGGTTGACGGGCTTGTACCTGACTCTTGTACTCGCCGGGTCCTTGCCAAGATAGTTATCATCTTTCCAGTTCCTCGCCGGTCGGATCGGTCTGGGCACAAAGCCCCCGCCGCAGTTCGGACAGACGTTGCCCAGCACGATTTCAACGCATCCTGCGCAGAAGGTGCATTCATATGAACAGATCCGCGCTTCAAGCGAATCGGCTGGCAGGAGTTTGTTGCAATTTTCGCATGTCGGTCTGAGTTCAAGCATGGCAACTCCCATTAATGACGATCGAGGTCATGCCGGTCTTTCTTCATTGTAGGGAGCGCAGCGAACGAAATATACGTCTGCGCCGGGGAAATGTCAGGGCGCCGGGATTGCGCCCACTTCCTCTCCCTTACGGTCACGTCGAGTGGCGTATCCTGGGTCGACTCAGACCAGCCGCTCGGTAGCGCAAACGACCCGAGTACCGTTGTTTCTATTGCCCGGTTTGGCTCACGACGCCAAGCACTGCACCAAGCGCCTCGGCACCCGAAGACAGGAATAACCAGCCAAAGATGCCGCAATTTACCGCGACGGTAACCCAGAACACGAATTGAAAGGATTGGTTCTTGAACTTGTGGCGAAGCAGTCTTTGTGCTGCCAACGCGCCTGGCCAGCCACCGATCAAGGCGAACAGGTGCAACATAGTCTCTTTGGTTCGCCATTGATTGTTGCGTGCGGCGGACTTGTCGCGCGGATAGGCGACATAGGCGATGACACTGGCAACGACATAGAGGCCAAGCACTGAAACCGGCAGCCTGCCGGCGAGCGCGAATCCCGCAATGAAAATGAGAAAGGCCGCAGCCAATATGAGGGACGCATTGCCTCGTCCTGACAACCGGGCCGACGGCACACTTTCGCGCACGAATTTGACACGCTCAGCTCGCCCTCGGCCCTTGGCATCGATCTTGAGTTCATAAGTCACGATCTCGCCACCGAGCGGCTTGCGCTGTCGGTCTGAAAACGACTTGAAATGTACAAAGACCTGGTGACCGCCACCATTCGGGATGATGACCCCCCAGTTCTGGTCATCGTTCCATTTGGAGATTTTCCCTTGGTAGCGCATGCCGAATTGTCGCGAAGGATTACGACGGCCGCAAGCTTGAAACCTGCCGTGCATGGGGCAATTGCAAGAGTCCGCCTTACACACACCAGACTGTCAGATGTCAAGATCGCCTCATCGTATTTCTGCGCCCCTCTCTTCAAGCAACGCCCTCAATAACGACCTATGACAACGCGACTCGTTCTCGCAATAACACCCGATCGAGAAGTGAGTCTGATAAGACAGCGCGGCGAGCAGATCCAAATCCCTCCGCGCCTCCGCCTGTTTCATTTCCGCAAGAAACTTGCGCGTGAAGACTTTCCAGGATTTTTCATCGGCCACTGTCAAAGCCTCCTTCAGCAGGGCTTCGCTGGGCGCCAGATTGGGGAACCACACATCGTAAATGTTCTTCGATGCGTACTCTTCCTTGCGCACGCCGCGTGGGGCGCGCCGGACCGTGCCGATGCGCAGTCCTTCGTTACGCCGTCGGGGACTGCCGAGTCTGACAATGGTGATGGCCATGTTCTCTCCATGACGATGATGTGCAATTGTGTTGCTGCCTATTTTGCAAGGTGCGCGGCGTCTTCTTCTGGTCGCGATAATGCAAAGCCGGTGGTTGCATGACGAACACCTCGCTCAGGAATCGCTTTCCACACGATTTCGGCCACCGCCCTTGGCACGGTAGAGCGCGGCATCGGCGCGGCGCAGTGCGTCCTGAACGCTGCTGTCTTCGCGATGCACCATGGCAATACCCGCGCTGACCGTGCAGTGGATCTCCTTTCCGTCGGCCAGGATGGTCTCGTTGGCCACCGACGCCCGCAGCCGCTCCGCCAGGATCAGCGCCGCCTGCTGCGAACTGTCAGGCATCAGTATTGCGAATTCCTCACCGCCAATTCGTGCAAACAGATCGACGCTGCGCAAGGCCACGCCCCACCGTCCACACACGATCTTGAGAACGTCGTCGCCCACGGAATGCCCATGCTTGTCGTTGATGCGCTTGAAGTGATCGAGGTCTAGCATCAGCACCGCAAGCGGGCGCCGGTAACGCCGCGCCCGCGCCAGTTCCTCGGCCGCGCGGGCGAAGAAATGACTGCGGTTCAGCACCCCGGTCAAGGGGTCGTGCCAGGCAAGATCCTGTAGTGCCGCCTCGTTCCGTTTGCGCTCGGTGATGTCGCGAAAAAACCAGACGCGTCCCAGATACTGATTGTCGTCATTGTGCAAGCCGGCGGAATGACGCTCGAGGGTTCGCCCGTCCTTCAGTTCGATCTCGCACTGGTCGCGGGCGTGGTGGTTTTCGTACAGCGCTTCCACACGCTTAAGAAAAGCCTTTGGATCCTTCACCTGTTGCGCCGCCGCCTGCAGCATGGGGTAATCGGCGACTCGCGCCTTGTCGTCGTCACCAGACTGCAGACGCGCAGTTGGTATCTGCCAGATATCCAGGAAGCGCTGGTTGTACAACACCACAACACCACGCTCGTCAACCACCAGCATGCCATCGGGCGAGGCCTCCTGAATGGCCCGAAGCAGAGAACGGTTGAATACGTCGCTGCGCAGTTGCGCGGTATCGAGGTGCCCCGGCGGGGCGGGGTCAGAGTGGCTCATGGCAATCGTCGGATCCGTTCTTGATCACAATCTGCTCGGGTTGCATGAGAACAATCTGACTCCGTTGGTCATGGATGCGGGCAATGCGCTCAGGGCGCGGTGAGAGTATAGACCAGGGAATTTTCCAGAGGGACGACACTCTGGATGCCATAGTTGGCACTGCTTGATGCTCCCCCGCCTCCGGCGGCCGGTCCGCACCCGCCCTTGCCTTTGGGGTTGCCGCATATCGACATCACACGCGCCAAGGCATCGCCACACTCTACCCCGGGCGGGGGCTGAGTCACCGGACCCACGGCCGCAAGCGCGGCAGGATCGTCCGAACTGACCCCCTAAACAAACAAGGTCAACAAGTTGGTGCCCGCGCTGCCGATCGCCGAACATATCAGGATGACCGCATGGGGACCGGTCGCGCCTGCTGCCTGGGCGGCCAATGGATTGACAAGCAGAGCGGCCGATACGAAGGCCGTTGCCTGGATGGTTCCGATCGCAATCTTCTTCATGTCAGTTCCTCTCAATAGTCAGGACAAGGGTCGGTGCCCGGCGCCGATGGAACCCTGGCGGGCGGCTCTTGCGAAGTTTATGTCAGGCGAAAGCCCGAGGCTATCGATCAGGGTGAGGCCCAATCGATATTGCAGCGAGACTCGGGACACTCTACCCGCCTCGTGTGGATCTAAGCTTCAACTGAATTGCGGAACTCGGGTCCCAAGGACTTAGTTGATAATAGGCTTCAAGCCGCGGGTGGGTAGGCGGCGCCAAGGCTCAGGCGCCAGCTACCCGCAAAGTAATCTCTCATTGTTGTCGTGCCGGGAACGAGGGCGACTCCGCCATTGGCCGTGCAAGCGCGGCCTTTTTGACTTGCAACTCGATGGTCGCCACATCGGCCTCCAGTTTGAGTTTTTTGTCGAGGGGCATTTGAAGCTTGCAGTACCACAGGCCGAACCCGGCTATAGACCAGGCCAATGCCGCGAATGTTGCGATGACATACTGTCGCTTTTGCTTCTTGAACACGAGTATCTGAAACTGCAAGCCTTCAACCAATGCGCCGAGCTTGGCCTGCGCTTTCCTCACCTTGTATTGCTCGTCAAGTCGGGCCACGTTGTCTTTGACGGCATCCTTATACTCCGCCTTCAAGTCTTCCCGCCTCCTTTCATCCGCTTCCGTGAGCTTCCCCGCAACGGCCGCCTCATTTAGCCTGTTGCGCTCATTTTCCAACTGGGTCACCTTCACGTCGTTGATGGTCTCAAGGTCTTGCAAACGTTTCACGGCCACCACACTCATCCGCTGTTTGAGCGTAATTGTAAGCAAGACAGCCTGGAGTTCTCGCTGAACTTTCCAGGTTAGCCAGATGAGAAACCCAGCAAGCGCAACGCCAGACAGGGCTGCGAACTTGTACAGATTGTCAGTGGGAAGGGCGGTGGGATCCATGGGTTATCGCTCCATAGGGTTCAGACGAGTCAGTGTCATAATTTCGCTGCAAACAACTACAGCAACCTGACAACCCTCCGGCTATGACCCCATAGCCGCGTGATCAGGTCCTTCTAGGGTGCCCCCCAAGCCACTCCAGCGCCATCTCGCGGATTTCGGCATTGGCATCGCACAGGCAGGTTTGCATATGGGCCTTTACCTCTTCGCCGCCGATCAGCGTGAGGAAGTGGCAGGCATCGGCCCGCAGCAGCGCATCTTTTGAACCGAGCAAGGCACCGAGTTGCGAAACCAGCGGCTCGGTGAGACCGCTGCCCTGAAACTCTTCCAGCACCGCGCCGATGCCGAGGCGGATGGCCATGCTCGATTCCGGATTGGTCATGAGCCGGGCAAGCGCGTGGATGTGTTGCGGCTCCTGCTTGACCAGCGCTTCGAAGCGCGCGCGTTTGCCGGTCTTGAGCAGGTCGAGCACATAGGTGTCGAAGAGCGCTTCATCATCGATGCCCTGGGCGTAGCGTCTGAGTTCCGCAGGCGGGACGACGCCCTGAATTTCGAACGGCCCGATCCTTGTCCAGGGGACCGATTGCACGCCCCGCTCCTCCGCCGCCTCGGTGTGCACGGCGACGTTGATCACTTCCAGCCGGCCGATGACACCTTCCTTCAACAGGCCGGTCAGGGTCTGAAGCACGGCGGGGCAATGCGGGCACCCGCCTGTCAGCAGCAGCAGGGCATCGGGGATCACCACTGGATCACCTGTTGCTGCTGCAAGGCCTGCACCTTCCTGTCCGGAATCGCCTGGCTCAGTTCGGCCATGATGGCCGCTTCGTTGCCGGGCTTGAGATGGGTGATCCACACCTGGGGCTTGGCGTTGAGCCTGGCCAGATCGCGCGCCAGCGAGTCGGGCCAGTGGTGCTTGGCGGAAATGGCGATGTCACGGCGGGCATTCTCGAAGGAGGTCTCAATGATCAGGTGGCGCAGGTCGGGGATCTGATCGAGGGCGAGCATGAACGCCTCGTGGGTGGTGGTGTCGCCGGAGAACACCAGCGAGCCGCCTGGACCGCGGATCTGCCAGGCGCAGACCGGCACCACATGATGGGCCGGCAGCGGCGTGAATTCGCGGTTCCCCAGCCGGATGGTGGAACCCAGTGGGACTGCATGAAAGCGCAGCCACGGCGCATCGGGCGAAGGAATTTCGCGGAAATCCGGCCACAGCTTCCAGTTGAAGAGGTGCTGTTCGAGTATGGTCAGCACCTCGGGCAAGGCATACACGGTCAACGGAGAATCCCGCCGATCGCCCACTGCGTCGAGCAGCAAGGGAAGGCCCAGTGCATGGTCAAGGTGGCTGTGTGTGAGGAAGACCTGGTCGATGGCAGCCAACTGCTCCAGCGTCAGCGTGGTGATGCCGGTGCCGGTATCGAGCAGCGTGTCGTCGTCAATCTCATAGCAGGTGGTATGCCGGCCACTGCCGATTCCGCCGCTACAGCCCAGTACAGTCAGTTTCATCTGGCCTCACGTCACTCTGTTTGCGCTCAAGGTGAAGCTTGCCACAATTGGGGATTGCCGTGTGGCCGGTTCCGATGCGGGAAACATGCTGGACCGTCTCATATTGCTGTCATCGCGAGGGTCGCAGACCCGTGGCGATCCAGTGGAGCAAGGCATTGATTCAACTGGATTGGACGCAGCCTTGGGGCTCGAAATGACGGCATGACGAAAGCGTCGACACTTCAGTCGCCTATTTCGTCGTGTAGACGAACACCCCATCCCAGTCCTTCGCCGGAGGATTCTCGCGGAAGTGGGCGATGCGCGCCAGATAGGTTTCGCACAGGCCGCAAGGCGCAATTTCAGCCAGCTCGTGCAGCAGCTTTTCCGCCGCATCCCAGTCCTGTTTCTGGTACAGCGCGAAGGCCGCTTCAAACAGCTGCGCCATCTTACTGGCATCTTCGCCCAGTTCGCCCTTGCGCCCCAGGGGCTGGTAGATGGCCACCGGCGTTTCCTTGCCCTTGACCCGGACCACGTCGATCTTCATGAACTGATGAACCTGGTCTGCCGCCACCGTGGTTTCGGTCGCCAGAATGCCGACGCCATATTGCTTGGTGATGCCTTCCAGTCGCGAGCCAAGGTTCACCGCATCGCCCATTACGGTATAAGACAAGCGGAACGCGGAACCCATGTTGCCGACGCTCATGCGGCCGGTGTTGACCCCCACGCCGATCTTCACCGCCGGCCAGCCGCGCGCGGCGAATTCCTTGTTCAACTCGGGCAATGCGGCCTGCATTTTCAGCCCCGCCTCAACCGCGGATTCAGCATGGTTGGGCATATCCACCGGCGCGTTCCAGAATGCCATGACCGCGTCGCCGATGTATTTGTCGATGGTGCCCCGATGCTCTTGCACGATGGCGGTCATGCGTGACAGATAAGCGTTGAGCACCTCCGCCAGTTCGGTCGGCGGCAGGCTTTCAGAAAAATTGGTGAAGCCACGGATGTCGGAGAACAGCACGGTCATCTCGCGTGACTGGCCTTCCATGCTGTAGTGGGTAGGGTCCTGGCTCATCTTGTCGGCCAGTTCCGGGGGCACGTACTGGCCGAACAGCTTGGTGATCTGGCGTTTGGAGCGCGCTTCGACGAAATAGCCATAGGCCGCGTTGAGGATGAACAAGGCGACCACAGTCACCAGCGGCGTGGCGAGCGGCAGCACCCAGTGATGCTTCCACGCCGCGCCATAGGCCACGAGCAGTGCGGCGCCCAGGCCGAGGGCCAGCAGCAGGTCACCCAGTGGGCCGAGCAAGGCCATGCCCGCGACCATGAGGACGCCCAGGCCGATGACGGCGACCAGCTCGGCGGTCTTCGCCCAAGCCGGCATGACGCGCACGGTGCCGTCCAGCATGCCGGCCATCAGATGGGCGTGGATCTCAACGCCGGGAAAGGCGGAAGAAAACGGCGTCACGCGCAAGTCAGCCAGACCGGGCGCGGTCGAACCCACCAGCACGATGCGGTTTTCCAGCTGCGCCGGCTTGACCCGCCCGGCCAGCACGTCGGCGGCCGAGACATAGGGAAAGGGCGCGCCAGCGCGATAGGGAATGTAGATCTTGCCGCTGCCATCGACCGGCACCTTGACGCCGCCGACCTCCAGCCAGGGCTGCCGATAGGGAATACCCAGGAACGATACCTTGTCTTCGCCCGCCACCAGCGGGTCGCCCCCCAGGGCGGTGCGCAGGGTTTCGACACTCAAGGCCGCATACACCGCACCGTGGTACTGCTGGGTCAGGGACCAGCGCCGCGAGGTGCCATCGTGATCGGGAAAACTGTTGAAATAACCTGCGACCGGTGCGGCGTGCTGAAACTGCGGCAGGTTCGCACCGTAGCCGACTGCAGTGTCCGGCACGTAAGGCAACTTGCCGGCGTCGGGGAAGACCGGTGCCGGTAGCACGCCTGTGGTCTGGGCCGTCATGCCCGTGGGAATGAAGTAATAGCCAAGCGCAACCGATTTGCCGGTAAGTTCGGCGGCGAACAAACCGTCGTGGTCGAGGGTCGGACGCAGCCGCTTGTAGGCTGCCTGGAACGCGCCCTCGCCCGCGAGTGCCCCACCGGCCAGTTTGTCCAGCGCGGATATTCCGGATGAGACGTCGGGCTCGGCAAATACCACGTCGAAGCCCAGCCCCGCGATGCCGTATTGGTTGAACAGGCGATCGACGAGGGCTGCCATCTTGTCCCGCCCCCAAGGCCAGCGGCCAACTTCCTTCAGGCTCTTTTCGTCGATGTCGAGGATGGCGATGCGATCATCCACGCCCTTGGGCGCGGTCGCCCTGAGCCAGGTGTCGTACAGTGCAACTTCAAGCTTGTTCAGATAAAGCAGGCTCAGCATGCCGCCGGCCTGCAGGGCGAGCAGCACGATAAGGAGCGCCGACAGCGCCCATTGCCCCCAAGGCAGTTTTTGCGGCCGCCTCACTTGATGCGGTAGAACCGGTCTTTGAAGTCCTTGCCGCCCGTCAGGTTGTCGAAACGAGCACCGATTGCGTCACCGAGTGCCGCCAGACGGTCGGCCGCAGCCGGATGGGTCTTGTATAACAAACTGATCCGTTGGTCGCCGGGTGGCAGCGCAGTCAGGTCCTGAAGCACGGTGGGCAGGCCCCAGGGGTCGTAGCCCGCGCGCGCGGCGAACACCACGCCGGTGCGGTCGGCCGAAAGCTCGGTGTCCTTGTCCAGCCCGCGCGCCATGATCTCGGCGCCATTGCCGATCAGGTTTTGTACCGCCTGATCACTGCCTTTGAAATTTTCGCCTACCGCCTGTCCCAGGGTACTGATAAGGGTGGTCTGTTTGAGCAGCTTGAGATGGTCCTTGTGGGTGATGTGGGCGATCTCGTGGCCCAGCACCCCCGCGAGTTCAGCTTCGTTGCTGAGCCGCCGATACAGGCCCTTGGTGACAAATACATAGCCTCCGGGTGCGGCAAAGGCGTTGATGTCGTCGCTGTCAAGTACGCCGAAATACCACTGGATGTCATTGCGTCCCGACTGCTCCGCCACCCAGCGTCCCACTACGTTCACATAACGCTGCAGGTCATCATCCTTGACCAGCGGCATGGCCCCGAGCAGGTTGCCCGCAATCTGCCGGCCAATGCGGATTTCATCCTGGGTGGACGTCTTGCCGAACAGGGTCTTGGTCAGGCCCAGATAATCGGGCTGATTCTTGGTGGTTCCGGCCTGAGTCTGGGTCTGGGTCTGACTCTGACCGTTCGATGGCTGCTTGAACAGATCCTTCAGTTTGAAGGCATGAGCAGGCGTGGAAGCAAGAGCCGCCAGCGCGAGTGACAGGGCAAGCCGTTTCATCAATTCATCCCTCCTTTGCTGTCTTCGTTCTGTGGCTTGGGTAATTCCGCCACCGAGGTCGCCTTGAGACCGGATTTTGCGGCGAAGGCGTTGGCCTGTGCCGCGCTCACCCCAAGCGTTTCCAGCTTCGCCAATTCGGCGGGATTGAACGCTGCCTTCTTCAGATCCTCTTCCGACAGGCCGCGCACGCCTGCGACCGAGACCACGCGGGACGGGTCAGACTTGTTGGTCGCCATTCCCACCACGTCTCCAAGCCCTGCGCCCGCCGCTCCACCGCTGCCGGCGCGCACGCTCAACAGCCTCACCCAGCCGTGGCTCTTGCCACTTTGGACTTGAACCCAGCCGCCCTGCCGGCCGATGATATCCACCGCCGCGCCCTTGCCGATGCTGCCGACTGACGCCGCCGTCGCGCTGGGCTGGCTCCTGAGCGTTTCATCCCTGATCAAGGAACCGGGACTGGCTGCCAAGGCCGGAGCGGACACCGTTATGGTCAACAGGATGGATAATCTGGCAAAGCTTCGCTTCATCGCTGGTCTCCTTGGAACTCGGGGCATAATACCCGCATCGTCAAAAACGCAGGACCGTCCGTGCAGGCATTCATTGAATCCATCGGTTTGAAATTCAGCCAGTGGGCATCGATCATCATACAAATCGTGGCATTCTGGATCGAGGTTCTGGGTGCCCTGGTATCGCCGCCCACCTGGAACCGGGCTACCTTCGACACCATAATCAAACAGGTTTACTTTACCGCTGTCCAGACCCTGTATGTCTATTTACCTTTCGTCCTCATCATTTCCTGGGTGTTGACCACCATTACCCTAACCACCGCAAGCCGCCTGGGATTGTTTGACCTCGCCTCGGAGATGATCGTACGCCTGCTGGTTCTGGAGCTGCTGCCCTTTCTCACCGCGCTGTTCGTCGCGCTGCGATCCGGCAGCGCCATCAACACCGAGGTCGCCCTGATGAAGGTCAACAACGAATTGGACGCACTCGAGCATTGCCGAGTTCCCCCGCTCGAATTCGAATTTCTGCCCCGCGTGATCGGCGGCATTCTGTCCGTCGTCGGCATGTCACTGCTGGCCGGCATCCTGAGCATGTTCATCGCCTATTTCCTGCTGTATGGCGCCAGCACCGCAGGTCTGGGATACTTTGCCACGACCATCGCCAACGTATTCAGCTTCGCAATCATGTTCGGCCTGGTGGTGAAATGTGCGCTGTTCGGCCTGGTTGTGACCTCGATCCCGATCAGCGCCGGTCTGGAAACACCGAAGAAGCTGTTCATGGTGCCAGTCTCGGTGCTGAAAGGCATGATGCGAGTGTTTTTTGTTTTGGTGCTCATCGAGGTGATCTCATTAGCCCTCAAGTACATCTGATTGAGTTTCCCGACCGTGATGCCCTGCGGGCCGCCCGTCAGGAACTGCCTGAAGGGCAGGTGGCACTGGTATCGCCCGAGTTTCCGTTGCGCGTCAACCTGTCGGCTCAGGACAACATTGCACTGATCCCGCTTTACCAGAAGGATCTGAGCGCTCGAAAATCGGCGCAAGAGGCGATTGCCTTATTGAACCAACTGGGGTTTGCCACGCTGGCGCCAAAACGCGAAGCGGACATGAGTCCGGCCGAGAAATTTGTCGTCCAGCTTGCCCGCGCCATCATGCTCAAGCGTGCGCGCCTGATTATCGACCGCCCGAGCGCCATGCTCTACGATATACATTACCCGCCATTCATCGAGTCCTTGCGTTCCAGGGTTCCGGGCCTGCAAGCCTGGGAAATTTTCGACTTTGTTTGGAATCGCCCGCTCTACGAATCATGAAATACATGCATCTAAAAGTTGGCTTCTTTGCCCTGGTGGTGCTGATACTGTGTGGCGCCTTCCTGACCTATTTCCTGCACGGAAAAGGCTATTTCGAAAATCGCTTCAAGTTCAAGATGGCGGCGGTCAATGCCGATGCAGTCGCACCTGGTGTGCCGATCACCTTTTCCGGCATACCGATCGGGCAGATCACCGGCATCAGCCTGAACGATGAGGGCGGCATTGTCATCGACGCCGAAGTCAGCGAGGCACAGGCCCAATGGCTGCGCGATGACACCTCGTATGTCCTCGACAAGCCCCTGGTCGGCAGCGCACATATCCGCATCAACAATGACACGCTCGCCTCGCCCAAGCTCAGGCCGGGCGGCATGGTGCTGCTGCTTTCTTCCGACCCGACCAAGGACATCACCGTTCTGCTCGACCAGGTCAAGTCTCTGCTCGCCAATCTCAACAGCATGACCGCCAAGGACAGCGACATCAATCTGACCCTTGCACACACCAAGACATTGACTGGCAAAATGGCCGGCCCCAATGGCATGATGGAAGGCATCCTGGGCACACCGGAAAAGGCCCAGGTTTTGACCCAGTCGCTCAAGAACGTGCAAAACCTGACCGCCAAACTGACCCAGATCTCCGGCCGGGTCGACAGCCTGGTCCTGAAGACAGATCAATGGATGTATGCACCGGGCGGCGTCTCCGAACAAGCCAAGGAAAGCCTGGTGCAAATACGCTCCACGCTCAGCGACGCACAGTCCAGCCTGAAGAAGGCCGACGCCCTGATGAAGAATGCGGTGGACATATCGGCCAATGTCAAGGAAGGCACCCAGGATATCGGACGTCTGCGCTCCGAGATCGACGAGGCGGTGCGCAAGAGCAACGAACTGATGAACCAGATCAACCGCATTCTGCCCGGCGGACACGAGCCGGAGGTGAAGCTGCCATGAGACGTTTGTTATTGCTGGCTTGCGTTCTGCTGCTGAGCGCCTGCGGCAGCAAGGGGCCGCCGGTTCCGGACTGGAAGACCGACAGCGCCAATTATATCGAGCGCTACAAGAAGGCCTATCTCATGGGTGAGAACACCCTGGCCGATCAGCACTTCAAGCAGGCCCTGGATGCAACTTCCGGGGCGGGGCGCATTGCCGAGACCGCGCGGCTCTGGCTGATCCAGTGTGCGCTGCACAAGGCCAGCCTGGCAGACGACAATTGCGCTGCTTATGCCGAACTGGCGAAGACCGATTCGACACCTGAGGATCGAGCCTACTACCAGTTCCTGACTGGTCAGTGGGACCAGCTTGACGTAAAATCGCTGCCTGCACAGTACGCGCCCATGCTCAAGGCTGCAGCCGGAGGTGCGGCGCCGTTCAACGCGGCGCTGAAATCTACCGCCGACCCGTTATCGCGTTTGATAGGTGCAAGCATTCTGTTGAGCCGCAAACAGGCCGATGATAATACGCTGGCGCTGGCGACTGAAACGGCTTCAGATCAAGGCTGGCGACGTCCGCTGCTGGTCTATTTGAAGCTGCAGGAAACGCGCGCCGGGGAACGGGGCGACACGGCCGCTCAAGCCCAACTGGGGGTCCGCATCAGGCTGATTGAAAGCACCTTGAGACAACCGTGATGGGCAGCAACAAATCCAAATAAGATGGTCACAATGGAGGCAACGTGGAAAGCATGTTCAACTGGCTGTACGCGCCCTGGCCCTGGTATGTAGCGGGCCCCATCATCGGGCTCATGGTGCCGATAATGATCTGGATCGGCAACCGTTCCTTCGGCATCTCGCAGAATCTGGAGCACTTGTGCGCCATCACCCAACCCAAGGCGGTCGGCGTCGAGTTCTTTGCCTATGACTGGCGCACCCATACCTGGAGCCTGATGTTTGCCCTGGGCGCGGTACTGGGCGGCTTTCTCGCCGGCGTCGTGTTCGCCAACCCGGACCCCATCAATCTGTCGGTGGCGGCGCTCACCATGTTCTCTTACTGGAATGTGCCGATTGCGGGAGGTTTTCTTCCGCCTGTCCTGTTCGGCTTCTATTGGCAAAGCATTCTCATCATGCTGGTCGGCGGCGTGTTCGTCGGCTTTGGTACCCGCTATGCCTCGGGCTGCACTTCGGGTCATGCCATTACCGGCCTGGCCACGCTGCAACCCCAATCTCTGATCGCGGTTGTCGGCATCTTCGCAGGCGGCATGTTCGCCGCCCACTTCATTACTCCCTATCTCTTTCTGTGAGTTCGTGATGCGCTTTATTCCCTATCTGATCGCCGGCACCCTGTTTGGCTTCACCATGGTCAAGTCTGAGGCCGCTTCCTGGTATCGGATCATGGAGATGTTCCATTTCCAGTCCTTTCACATGTACGGAATCATGATGAGCGCCGTCATCACCGGCGCAATCGGCGTGCAGATCATGAAGCGTCTTGCCGGGCGTTCCTCGCTCGAAGGCACGGCCATGCAAATTCCGAGCAAGGGACCGGGACGCTACCGGTTCATCCTGGGCGGTCTGATTTTCGGCTTGGGCTGGGGCGTCATCGGTCTGTGCCCCGGACCCATCTTCGCACTGGTCGGCATGGGTTCAATCGGGGCGATTGCAGCACTCGTCGGTGCCCTGCATGGAACCTGGCTTTACGGCGCGTTGCGAAACTATTTGCCCCATTAGACGGTCATTGACAAACCGCGGCTCTGCGGTAAAGTTCGGCCCGTAAGGTCTATTTTCCTTACCTAACTACTACTGGAGGAGTACTAAAATGACCAAGTTATCCCTAATTGCTGCTGGCGTCATGGCCTTGTTTGCCAGCGCCGCGTTTGCTGCGACACCCTTGATGTCTACCGATTGGACCGCCCAGGCCTGCGATGCCTGGAACAAGGATTCCGTCCTGACCGGTGGTCTCGCTGATAAGTGGATCCATAACGACAAGGGCCGCGGCTACAAGATCGTCCATCTGTATCGAACCGACTGTGGCGAGTCCACCATGACTGAAATGAAGATCGTTTTCAAGGATGGCAAGGCAATGTGCGTGTACGGCGGCGCGGTTCAGAACCAGCCTGACTTCGACGTGGACTACGAAATGCACGCCGAGACAGTTAAATGGAACGAAATGGGCGCGGGCGAATACGGCCCGATGAAAGCCATGATGTTCGGCCGGCTGAAATTCAAGGGCCCCAAGATGGAAGCCATGAGCGTGATGGGACCGTTCGAAGCCTTCCTGCGTCTGCCCGGCAAGATCCCGGGTGATGCCGCCTGCCCCAGCAAGTAATCATTCCGTTTTCAAGTGGGAAAGCCGGCTGAGCCGGCTTTTTGTCGTAAGCACTTCGTGCTTCAGTGCATCAAGGTCCGCGGTGGCGAGCCCGCAGCCATGCCGGTGCGTTTCTCTTCTGCCGTCGCTTCGCGGATCTCCACGACATCCACCATGCAGGTGACTTGTTGGCCGGCCAGGGGATGGTTGCCATCTACGGTAAGTTTGCCGTCTTCTATCCGGCTCACATGGAACGCCTTGGTCTCTCCCGCGTCGTTCGCCATCGCGACCTCCGCACCTAGATGGCGAAACTGGGGTGGCACATTCTCGATATCGTCAGTAAAGGTCAAGTCCTCATCCCGTTCCCCGTATGCCTCAGCCGGCGCCAGAACTACCTTCACCCGGTCGCCGACCCTCTTTCCGGCCAATGCAGATTCCAGCTTGCGCAACAGCCCGCTGTTCCCACCATGCACGTAACCCACCGGCACATCGTATTGCTCGGCCACGTTGCCGCTGGCATCCAGTATGGAATAACGCATGTACACCACGCAGCCATCGGTTACAGTCAGTTCGCTCATGACGCATGTTCCAATTGAACAAGTTGTAATTGTCCTCGAAGTCATCCAACACGACAACGTACTTAATACCTGACTTGCACACGGTAAATAAGCGTGCTCTTGCCTTCAGCTGAAACGGGTATCTCCCAGACTGCGGTGCCCGCGGCGGCCTTGGTGTGGGGATGGGATTCGCTGAGGATCTGCCAGTCGCCCGGCATCGGCTCCGCCACCTTGACGGTGACGGGCTCATCCTTGGCGTTCTTGATCGTGATCTGGTAGGCACTTTCAAACACGTAGTTGTAGCGCGAGATTCCGGATACCTTCTTGAAATCGGTCTGCTTCTTG
Organism: uncultured beta proteobacterium; assembly: GCA_963782495.1. Lineage (GTDB taxonomy): Bacteria > Pseudomonadota > Gammaproteobacteria > Burkholderiales > Thiobacillaceae > DASQBT01. Next base: position 74,229 of record CAWAJU010000013.1, read on the forward strand.
TCCGCGGTAATGTCAAAGGCATCGCCAAGCTTCAGACGGACGGTTTCATTCCTGGGCGTATGGTCGATGCGATCTTCCCCGACGAATTGCGCGTTGCCCTTGCTGTCCTTCTTGTACACCCGCACCACACCTTTGGGCAAGGGAATGCCGAGGCCCTCGCCCTTGTTGTCAAACTCGACAAACACGCCCACTTTGACCTTCTGGCCCAGTTCCCCATACTGGCCGGAGTAATAGTAATCTGCGCCCTGCAGCAGAAATTCCTTGCGCAGGGGAATGGCCTGGGCAGACATCAAGGCCACTTGCTTGGTTTGATTCTGACCCAACGTGGTGGGTCGCTCCAGGGTGTAGAGGTGGTACTCGAACAGGTTCTCCTGGCTCATCTCTGGAGCATTCGCCATGGCGGCCTTGGCCATCATGCCCATGGCACGCGGTACCATCTGCTCCTGCACTCGATTGACATCCCCTGCCACCAGTTGAAGTTTCGCGTTCTCGTAGCTTGCGCCGCTCTGATTGGTGAGGGTGACCCAGCCATTCATGTCCAGCCGGTCATCCTTCGCGTTCAGCTCCGCGACATAATCCGCTTTCCATGACAGGCCGCCAGTCAGGTAGGAGAGCTCGAGATCTTGCGCTCCGCCATGAGAGCTCAGCAGGGAAATCACCAGCGTGGGCTTGTCGCGCAGATTGTCCGGAACACCAGGAAATGCGAGGCGACCCGGAACCCCGGTTTCGATCCGGTCGGCAAATTTCAACACCACGCCACCGTTGCTGGCCAGAACGCTGGCCGGTTCGCGCTTTTCCACCCCGGTGGCCGGATTGGTGCTGATCACAGTCACTTGCTTGCCGACGTATTTCTCCAGCAGTTTTTGGGGCGTCAGCAAGTCAAAATCAAAATTCTGCTCAATCAGCCGAAAACCGGAAGGGTAGGAAAGATTGCGCAGTTGGGCCGTTTCGGGCCGCATCTGGGCGGATACTTCGCGCCACGCGAGATGATTGACATCCTTGTCAAGCGTCACCCGTCGGCTGTCCTTGATCAGCGCCAGATTTTCGTTATAAATCGTCACCGCCACCTCTTGCTGGTCGGCCAAAGTGGTAAGCTTTTCCTCCCGCGACAAGCCGTTGGAGCTGGCGCCAGTGCTGATAGCGGTTGCCAGCAGTGCAAGATACACTTTGTTTCGGCCTATATTCATAGCATCTCCTGATATGTTAACGATGGACGGCTTGTACCTCAGACCCTCAATCTATCGCGAAGAGTTCCCATCCTGTGCAAAAATGCGCATGACGCCCAGTTCCCGGATGAGTTCCAACTTGACTCTGCTTGTTTTCTAGCATGAAACCCGATTCTGTTCCTCCCCTCATCCAGCCGAGCGGCGGCGGAGTGGATACTGCTGCTCTGGAACAGGCCGCCACGATCACAGAGGTAGGTGGGACCAATACCCGTCCGGTTCGGGAGGAAGAACTCAGGGAGCGGTTTCTCACTTTTGATCCCATCTTTGACCGGGGCGGCCAGGTCGTGGCGAGAGAACTGCTGCTGCGCAGACGGTCCGATCTTGCCCCACTTTCTGCGGATCTGGCACAGATGGATGAGGACATGTTGCTGACCGGCCTCTATTCTCTGGCAGCGGATAAACTGACCGGCGAGGCCCCGCTCGTCGTGCGCGTCAGCCAAAGCGTGCTGATGAGCGAAGTCCCTGAAAATCTGAATCAACCGAATTTCATCTGGGCAATTGACCCGCCCGATCCTGAGGGTCAGCAACGGGTCCAGGACCTCAAACAGACAGGCTTGATGTTTTGTCTCGATCAGGCTCCCTTCCCGTTCAAATCCGTCGATGCCTGGGACTATATACGCGTACCTGCCCAGTTTTCCCCGTCCCTGCTTCCCATCGGACCCACCTGCATCGTGACCGGCATGCAGGACAGCGCGCAATTGCAGAGCTGGCCGTACAGCGTTTGGATCCAGGGCCTGCAGCATCTTGGAGCCAGCAGCGACGCCAGCGCGGAAAATGAACGATTGCAGCGCATGGACTTGCTGACGATCGCCTTGCGTCAGCCATTGAACAGCCTGGTGGCATTCTTCAAGCTGAATCCAGAATTACAGCCGCAACTGTTGAGAGTGGCCACGTCCGCGGTTGGCGGACTCAGCCGCGAGCCCGAGTCCGCGACCCATGCCCTGGTGCTGCTCGGTCCCCAGCGTACCCAGCGGGTGGCCGTTTTGCTGGCCATAGCCGGCCTGCCCTCGACTGCCGATAGTCGACTCTACGCCCGCATTGCACTCAGTCGCGCCCTGTTCATGGGCAAGCTTGCCCGCATCCACGGCAACCCCACGCACGCAGCTTTGGCGTTTGACACCGGTCTGTATTCCACCTTTCACCTTGCCTTTTCCATGTCCATCCGGTCACTGAGCCTGAGGCTGGGACTGGCGCCGGAAATTCGCGACGCGCTTGCCGGCAAGGAGAGCCAGCAAACCCAGTTGCTGCGTTTGGCCCATGCCTGTGAAACCAATGAGGGCGAGAAGATTGCCGAACTCGCCTTGAGCCTGGGCCTGACTCTGGACGAGGTCGCAGCCGCCCATCTTGAAGCGCTTTTGGTGTCAGAAGAACTGAACCAGCATTTGATTTGATCCTGCCCGCCTCAGGATTGCGCGACAGGCTGCAGGCGGCAGCCGAGACGTTAAGATAGCGCTTTTGCCTATGTCAGGTTCCATCGTGTCAACTGTTCTCGCTTTCGATATAGAAACCATTCCGGATACAGACGGCTATGCGCGTTTGCATGACCTGCCGTCCGATCTGCCCACGCACGAAGTGGCTGAAATGGCGTTGCTGGCCCGTCGCCAGCAAACCGGCAGCGATTTTCTGCCGCATTATCTTCACCGGGTCGTTGCCATTTCCTGTGCGCTGCAAAGCGGCGACCAGTTCAAGGTCTGGACCCTGGGCCGGGAGGGCGAATCCGAGAAGGACATTATTCAGCGATTCTTTGACGGCATCGATCGATACACGCCCCAGCTGGTTTCCTGGAATGGCGGCGGCTTCGATCTGCCTGCGCTCAATCTGCGCGCGTTGATCAATGGCGTCACTGCACAACGCTACTGGGAATGGGGCGACGAGGATCGAGAGTTCAAATACAACAACTACCTCAACCGCTATCACACGCGCCATCTTGATTTAATGGATGTGCTCGCGATGTTTTCCGGCCGGGCCAACGCCCCCCTGGATGATCTGGCCAAGCTGTGCGGTTTTCCCGGCAAATTGGGCATGGATGGCAGCAAGGTCTGGGAGGCCTACGAGCAAGGAAAGTTGGCTGAGATCTGCGATTACTGTGAGACCGACGTGGTGAATACCTATCTGGTGTGGCTGCGCTTCGAACAGATGCGCGGTGTGCTGACCCCCGAGTCCTACCGGGCTGCCTGCGAAAGAGTCCGCGCCGAACTCGGCAAGTCAGGCGCTTCGCACTGGCAGCAGTTTCTTGCCGCCTGGCAAGCATGAAGCATGAATGCGCCCTCGACCAATCCCATCGTTGAGATCGAGTCGCTCGACCACGAAGGCCATGGCGTAGCCCGCGTACAGGGCAAGGTGGTGTTCGTCGATGGAGCGCTGACCGGTGAGAAGGCGGAAATCAGCGTCTTCCGCAAGCATCCCAAGTACGACTCGGCCAATGCGGTTTCCATCCTGCGACCCAGCCCCCAGCGGGCCATCCCGCGTTGCCCGCACTTTGACCGCTGCGGAGGGTGTTCGCTGCAGCATCTTGAACCCTCGGCGCAGGTCGCGGTCAAGCAGCGGGTCCTGGAAGAAAACCTGGCCAGGATAGGCAAAGTCAACGCGGAATCCCTGTTGCCGGCGCTCCACGGTCCCTATTGGGGCTACCGCTATCGAGCCAGGCTCTCGGTGCGCAAAGTCCTCAAGAAGGGCGGCGTGCTGGTGGGCTTCCATGAAAAGCGCTCCAGTTTCATCGCTGACATGCACAGCTGCGAAGTATTGCATCCAGCGGCGGCGAGTCTGATTCAGCCACTGCGCGCGCTCATCAACCAATTCTCCAACAGCGACCGCATTCCGCAAGTTGAAATCGCCGTGGGAGAGCACGTCACGGCCCTGGTGTTTCGTCTGATGGAACCCTGGAACGTCCAGGACGAAATTCTGGCGCGCGATTTCGTCGACAAGCATGGCGGGGTCCAGATCTGGATCCAGCCCAAAGGCCCCGACACCGTCTATGCCTTCTACCCGGCCGATGCACCGCCGCTGGATTATTCTCTGCCCGAGTTCGGACTGCGCATGCCCTTCCGTCCGACCGAATTCACCCAGGTGAACATGGCCATGAATCGGGCACTGGTGAGCCGCACGGTCCGTTTGCTGGCCCCCGGACCGGGCGACCGGATCGCTGACTTCTTCTGCGGCCTGGGCAACTTCACCCTGCCCCTTGCCCGTTCAGGCGCAAGCGTCGTCGGTATCGAAGGCAGCAAGGGCCTGGTAGAGAGGGCGCGGCAAAATGCCGCCGTCAATCGCTTGCACGACGTCGAATATCGTGTCGACGATCTGTTTCAGATGACCCCGGAGAAGTTTGCCCAACTGGGCCGATTCGACAAGCTGCTCATGGATCCGCCACGGGACGGCGCAATGGAACTCGTCAAATCCCTGCCGGAGCACGATGGCCCCCGGCGCATTGTCTATGTGTCGTGCAATCCGGCCACCCTCGCGCGTGATGCCGAAATGCTCTGTCACGTGAAAGGCTACCGCCTGGTGTCGGCCGGCGTGGCCAACATGTTTCCGCACACTGCGCACGTCGAATCCATTGCGGTATTTGAACTCGCATGATAAGAAAGTAATGGCACGGGCTGAGCCGCCCGTGCCATTTCTGATTGCGCAAATACACTCAGGTTCAGGCCGCCTTCATCATCATCGGCCGACCCACCTCGGTTGCTTCCTTCACCTCCATCATCTTGCCTGACCCTACGTCATAGATATAGCCGTAGATCGGGATGTCCTGCGGGACCAGTGGGTGCATGCGGATATGCTTCACATCGGCCACCACGCTCTCGGCCTGGTTGCCGATCGTCAGCCAGTCGATGAAGTCGCCGTCCGAACGGCCTTCATTGACGCCGGGATCGTTCCACTTTCCGCCACTGTATTGTGCGGTACGCAGGCTCTTGCGCAACAAACCGCGCATGACGTCATCGGTGAATGTCTCCATGCCGCAATTGGTGTGATGAACCACAAACCACTCCTTGGTGCCCAGCAGCTTGTAAGAGATCACCAGCGACCGTATGGCATCCTCGCTCGCGCGCCCGCCGGCATTGCGGATGACGTGCGCATCCCCTTCCGCCAGGCCGGCGAATTTCGCGGGGTCGAGGCGCGCGTCCATGCAGGTAAGAATGGCGAAACGCCGGGCTGGGGGCATGGCCAGCTTGCCCTTGTCCCCAAAGGTGTCGACGTACTTGGAATTGGCTTTTAGGACTTCGTCCAGAATCTTGCTCATGACATACCTCCTGAAGGCTTGCCGCCTTCCAGATATTGCAGGCCGGGCAGCATGCCTGGATGAGGCGCACCGCCGGTTCCTTGGATCAAGGGATCAAAAAATGGGCAGCTACTGCCCTTCGACATCCCCACAGACATGAATTTCACGTCTGGTATTGGTATAGCACACGGGGTCAGGACAGATAGGTAAAGCTTTGCTTAGGGAAACAGCCCTACACGGGATCGACAAGTACAAAAGAAAAGCGGGCCTTAGGCCCGCTTTTTAATGGCCTTTCGGCCTCAATCCCGATTGCCCATTACCGCCATCAAGATATTCAGCAAGTTGATGAACAGGTTGTAAATGTCCAGATAAATTGCCAGTGTCGCCATGATGTAATTGGTTTCGCCGCCGTTGACCACACGGCTCACATCAAACAGCAGAAAGCCGGAGAACAACAGCACGGCCACACCCGACAGCGCCAGGGCAAACGCCGGGATTTGAAAGAACAGATTGGCCAGGGAAGCCACGATCAGCAGCACGATGCCTACCATCAGGAACTTGCCGAGGAAGCTGAAGTCTCGCTTGGAGGTGGTGGCAATTCCCGCCAGCACGAAGAAAATTGCGCTGGTCCCGCCCGCCGCCAATCCGATGATCTGGCCGCCGTTCGATAACCTCAACGCAACCTGCAGGATCGGCCCCAGCAACAGGCCCATCACCAGAGTGAACGCCAACAAGAGCACGACGCCCAAAGGGCTGTTGCGTGATGCGGATACGCCAAACATCAGACCCATCATGAGCGCGAAGGAGCCGAGGCCGAACATCATGGGATGCTGGGCGGCCCACGCAAAGTTCATGCTGGTGCCGAGAAGCGCTCCGATCACCGTCGGAATCAAGGACAAGGCCAGCAGCATGTAGGTGTTGCGCAAGACCTTATTGCGCGAGACGGCCAAGTCGCCGGTCTGGGGAATCATCTGGATATTGGGTTGCATTAATGCAGCTCCTGTTGCAAAGGTAGGGCTAAGACTATAGCAAGGGCGAATAGGTTTCAATCTTTAGGCTTGGGAGATGGTCCGGAGATGAATTAAAATCATGCGCTTTATCTGTCAGCTGGCACTGAAATGGCATTGATTGTCCAGAAATACGGCGGGACCTCGGTCGGAAGTCCGGAACGCATTCGCAACGTCGCGGAACGAGTGGCCAAATATCGCGCCCAAGGCCATCAACTGGTCGTGGTGGTTTCCGCCATGGCCGGCGAGACCAACCGGCTCATCGCCCTGGCAAAGCAGATCCAGGCCCAGCCCAATCCGCGCGAACTGGACGTGATGGTCGCAACCGGTGAACAAATCACCATTGCGCTGCTCGCCATGGCGCTCAAGGACTTGGGCCTTAAAGCCAAGAGCTATACCGGCTGGCAGGTGCCGATCCATACCAACAATGCCTACACCAAGGCCCGGATCGAGGATATCGACGACACCGGGATGCGCGCCGATCTGCAAGCCGGCTACGTCATCGTCGTGGCAGGTTTCCAGGGAGTGGATGGTGGAGGCAACATCACCACCTTGGGGCGCGGCGGTTCAGACACCACTGGGGTGGCCTTGGCCGCCGCCCTCAAGGCCGATGAATGTCAGATCTACACCGATGTGGACGGGGTCTACACCACAGATCCCCGCATCGTGCCGGAGGCGCGCAAGCTTGATACCATCACGTTCGAGGAGATGCTCGAACTATCCAGCCTGGGCTCCAAGGTGCTGCAAATCCGTTCAGTCGAATTTGCCGGCAAGTACAAGGTTAAATTGCGGGTGCTGTCCAGCTTTGCCGAAGAAGGCGATGGCACCCTGATCACTTTCGAGGAAGACAACATGGAACAACCGGTCATCTCGGGCATCGCCTTCAATCGCGACGAAGCAAAGGTCACGGTCCTTGGTGTACCAGACCTTCCCGGCGTGGCCTACCAGATCCTGGGCCCGGTAGCGGATGCCAATATCGATGTCGACATGATCATCCAGAACGTCGGCGCCAACAACACGACTGATTTCACCTTCACCGTGCACCGCAACGAGTTCGCCCGGACCATGGAGATCTGCAAGAACACCGCGGCGGCGATCGACGCGCGCGAGGTGGTCGGCGACGACAAGATCGCCAAGGTGTCCGCCGTAGGGGTCGGCATGCGCTCCCATGTCGGCATCGCACGCAGCATGTTCGAGGCCTTGGCCAAGGAAGGCATCAACATCCAGATGATTTCCACCTCCGAGATCAAGATTTCCGTGGTGGTGGAAGACAAATACATGGAGCTGGCGGTCCGCGTTCTGCACCAGGCCTTTGGGCTGGACAAGGCCGCTTGAGCGCTTCGTCGCAGTTCCTGGTGGCGCAATGAGCCGGGTTCCGGTATCATGCCGCCCTTCCGGAGACGTGGCCGAGAGGTCGAAGGCACTCCCCTGCTAAGGGAGCATACCGGCTTAAACCGGTATCAAGGGTTCGAATCCCTTCGTCTCCGCCATACACGACGAGACACGCGGCTTACAGCGATGCTCACGGCCAATACCGTCACCCATACCATCGACTGATTTGGGGCATCTTCCGCTTCGCTGTTCACTTGGCGCATCGGCGATGAAAAGATCAGCGGCCCGTTTATCTGCTGGCATCCGGTGCTCGGCATCGGTCCTTGGGGGGTTGGCAGCTGCCGTCGGGGCTCCGTTGGCCGCGATCAGTGCGACGGCGGTTGCATTTCCTGACCGGTCGCAGTTGAGGGCGAGGTGCTGGTGTCCCTGAGCCAATCAGTCAGGGGCAATCGAGTGAGCCACGATCCCGCAAGCACAGAATCCAGCGCCACCGGCCGCACCGCAATCAGGTGTGCGATCTTTTCCTTCACCTCGGTTGCCCGGTAATAATAGCTATGGGCGAGCGAGGTGTTTGTCAGGGCGTCAGTAACCCGCGACTTGATCGCGAACGGATCCATGTTCGCAATGGCATGAAGCGTCACCTGACCCGTGTCCTGGCCAAACCGGCGGCTGACCTCCGCCGCCTGCGCGCGCAATTCATCGCTGATGGGCACGCGTGCGACAACTCCCGGCGGCAGGTCCGCCACTTCCACAAATGATCCTGAGTCCGCGCCAAGCGCGGCTTTACGTACCAGCACCGGCAGGGCGAGCCGTCCAAGCTTTCTTGCGCCGCCAACCATTACGGCCGCCACGATGCCGCCGATGAGCCACGTCACGCCGGAATAGACGGCGCCCGCTGCCGCCATGACCAGCAGCGGCAGCGTTGCGCAAAGCCAGAGTACGGCCACAAAGATAAACTTGAACGGGAACCCGATCGATACATGCTCGATAAACTCTCCCACCGACTGCAGCCAGCCGCTCAAACGCGATCGCGGACTTGCATGCGGCGCGGCAAAAGGCTGCGACCCAGGCAAGAACGTCACAGGCACAGAGGGAAATCGCAAGGTCTGTAGAAGCCAATATGCGCCGGTATTCTGCATCAAGCCGGCGAAGACCGGTCGCACCACCTGAGTCGGCCTGTACGCCGGCTCGGACGCCGGCCCGGGTTGGGTGAACTGATTGATAAAGCGCCTGGGGTCGCGCGCAATTTCCTGTGCCGCCTGCAAGGACGTGATCGCTTCGTCGCCGTCGAATACGAATGCCCGCGCATAGCCACTTCCGTACAGCTCGGCTTCAGGGCGCCGTGCGCGCGGCCGCGCAACAAACAGCTCCGCGATCAGCGCCAAAACGATCGCCACGATGACCGTGCCCCAGATGATTTCATTGTCCGGCCACTGGCGATATGCCCAAACAATGCCGACGAGCGCTACGACATACATTGGAAGAGCAAGCCAGCGGACGTCCAATTCTTCGCGATGCCGAAACGACAGCACTGGCGTACCCATGAAGACCACCGCGCCAAGCTTCGCAGGTATATTCGACATCGCTCGCAGCGCGTGCAGGATGACGTTTCCGCCGTGCGAATGGCCAATCAGATGATAACGGCGCACGCGAGGGTCGTTCTCCAGGGCTTCGAGTTCGGCCGCGAGGGCGCGCCCGGCGCTGCGGCGATCGAGTTCGCTATTCGCGCCAGTCCAGGCGAACGGCGGCCGTACACGCCCCGTCGCGCCGCGCCCCTGTGCGCCGCCCTGGCCGAGCTGCGCCCAGCATCGCGCGGGTGAACCCTCTTGCGCCAGGAGCGTGTCGAGCTCAAGACAAAAATCGCTGTTGGGATGCCACCAATCGATGCGCCCTTCGTCGCTCCGCTTGTTTGCGAAGGTACCGTGTATCAGAAGCACTGGCTCGATCCAGGTGCCCTCTTCGCGGAAGATGCCGTCTTGCCCGGATTGCACCGACATTCGGATTGCAGCAGGGTTGATCACCATCCGTTCCTCCTGGCACGCAACGGAACAAAAATGCTACGTGAAACGCTTGCCCTTGGCCACCTGAAACGTTCGGCCAACTCAAGCGCGTTGGCGACGAGCCGTGCTCGATCGCAATCCATGATGGTGAAGAACAACTTGTTATGGTCCTTGATGATACGGGTGCCCCGGCCAACAAATCCGGCTCCGGAGCCTTTCAAGACCACATCATCGCTGCCACAGAATATGCGCTTCTTCCAGCGGAACGGCCACATCATCGCGATGCGGGATGAGCCGCACCGTATAGTCCGCTGCCGGGCGAACTGCGGGAACCGAGGCGCGATAGGCATAGCCGTTGGTTGCGCCCACCAGCTGACGCACGCGTTTCATTTCGATTCGCTCAGTTGCGGTTGCGGTTGCGGTTGCGTCATCGCCATCGGCGTATAGCTCTACTCGCACATCATTGGGGTCAAGTTCGTCGTGATATACCTGCACCTCAAATGCGTGTTGCCGTCCGTCCGTGTCCACCTTGAGTTCCCCGAAGCGCTGCGCGCCCCAATGCTGCTCCAGGGCGTGCCGCCAATTGGCCACTTCCGCACCGAACGCGCCGCCGCCGGCAGCGCGCATTCGATAGGCTTGCGCCGCTGGCAGATAGTGTTGGCTTGTGTATTCGCACACTGCACGGTTGGTGGAAAAGCGCGGTGTCAGGCGCGCCATGCTTTCCCGCATTCTATTCACCCACGCGACGGGAATACCTTGTTGATCGCGCGTATAGAATTCTGGAATCACTTCGCGTTCGAGCAGGTCGTACAAGGCCTCGGCTTCGATCGCATCCCAGGCGGGATCGCTGTCATGTTCCTGACCGTCACCCAATGCCCATCCCACTTCCGGCGTATAGGCTTCCGCCCACCATCCGTCCAGTTCAGACACATTGATGCCGCCATTGACGAGCACTTTCATGCCACTGGTTCCGCAGGCCTCCCAAGGGCGTCGCGGCGTGTTGAGCCAGACATCCACTCCCTGAACCAGCTTCTCGGTCAAATGCATGTCGTAGTCGCTCAGAAAGATCACATGGGGGCGTGCTTCCGGCCTGCGGGTGAATTGTATCCATTGCTGTATCAGTGCCTGCCCCGCGATGTCCGCAGGATGGGCCTTGCCGGCCATGATGAGCTGGACCGGGCGTTGCGGATTGGTCAGCAGGCGCAGCAGGCGTTCCGAGTCGTGCAGCAACAGGTTCGGCCTCTTGTAAGTCGCAAAACGGCGGGCGAAACCGAATGTCAAGGCATTGGGGTCGAATAGTTGCTTTGCCTCCGCAACCGCCTCGGGAGGCGCGCCGGAGGTGGACAACTGCCTGGCCAATCGCGCTCTCGCATAGTCAACCAGAGACTTGCTGGCAGCGAGGCGAAACTCCCAGAGCCTGGCATCGGAAATGTGTCGAATATCGTCCCCCAACGCCTCGCAAGGCTTCAGCCAGCGGTCTTTGCCGCAGGCCTCGGTCCACAAATCATCTGCCGGTGCTGAATCCCAAGTGGACATGTGCACGCCGTTGGTCACATGTGCGACCGGAACGTCATCCGCCGGCCAGAGGGGAAAAAGGGACTGAAAGAGATTCCGGCTGACTTTCCCATGCAGGCGGCTCACGCCATTGATCGCCCCACTTCCACGGATCGCCAGATAAGCCATGTTGAAAGGCTCCGCCGGATCGTCCGGATTCTGCCTGCCCAAGGCGAGCAGTTCGTGAACTGTGATGCCCAGTCTCCGCTCGACGTAGCCACCAAGGTATTGGCCGATGAGCGCGGGCGCAAAACGATCAAAACCTGCCGCCACCGCTGTATGCGTGGTGAACAGGTTGCCCGCCCGGGTCACGTTCAGCGCAACCTCGAAGGTCTGACCGTTTTCTTCCATGAAGTTGCGCGCGCGTTCCAGCACCACGAAGGCCGCATGACCCTCATTCAGATGGCAGACTTCCGGCCTGATCCCGAGCGCGGCAAGCAGCCGCCAACCGCCGATGCCCAGGATCAGTTCCTGCATGAGGCGCAATTCAGGGCCACCCCCATACAGTTCGCTGGTAATGCCTCGATGCGCGGGGTAATTCGCCGCGTCATTGCTGTCCAGCAGGTACAGCTTCACTCTGCCGACCTGGACCTGCCAGGCGCGCAGCCAGACCGAGTAGCCCGGCAAGGAAATCTCCAGCCGCAGCCACTCACCGTTCGGTTTGCGCAGGGGCGTGATCGGCAATTGCCCAGGATCGTTGTACGGATAGAGCGCGTGCTGAGCGCCGTCCTCGCCGATCACCTGGCGAAAGTAGCCTTGCTGGTACAACAGTCCGATCCCGACCACCGGAACGCCCAGATCGCTTGCCGCCTTGAGTTGGTCGCCCGCCACGTTGCCCAGCCCGCCCGAGTAGATCGGCAGCGCTTCGCTTAGCATGAACTCCATGCTGAAATATGCGATGCAGCCCAGCTTGGCTTGCGGGTGGGTTTGCTGAAACCAGGCGGGGGCCCCCGCCGCATCCCGTTTGGCTTGCACCAGGCCGTCGAGCTTGGCGCGGAAGCCAGGATCGGCCAACACACCCTGAAGCTTCTCGCGCGAGACCGTCTGCAGGACGACCCAGGGATTTTGGGTCAGACCCCAGAGCGCCGCATCAAGCCGCCGCCAGAGCTCGTCAGCGCCGTGATTCCACGACGAGCGCAGATCCAGCGCAAGCTCGGCTAGAAAGTCAAAGCCCTCCACATCCGCCGACCAAAGGACCTCCTTGGCGTGGCCGATTCCTTCTTGTTCGCTCATACCCTCTCCTCAAAATGGGCCTGGCGGCACATGCCGGCCATTACGCCGGTGCCGCCAGCGCAGCACTGACGATGGTCTGCGCCTCCGCTTGAATGCGGTGCAGATGATCTGCCCCCAGAAAGCTTTCAGCATAGATCTTGTAGATGTCTTCCGTACCCGACGGCCGCGCCGCAAACCAGCCGCTTTTTGCCACCACCTTCAAGCCGCCTATGGCTGCCCCGTTGCCGGGAGCCCGGGTAAGTATGGTCTGGATTTTCTCGCCCGCCAGCTGTTCCGACAGCACCTGCTGCGGCGACAGCTTCGCAAGCTTCTGCTTTTGCTCCGGCGTCGCCGGCGCGTCGACGCGATCGAACACCGGCTCGCCAAACTCGCGCGCCAGCGCGGCATAGATTTCACCCGGATCGCGTCCCATGCGCGCGGTCATCTCCGCCGCCAGCAAGGCCGGAACCATGCCATCCTTGTCTGTCGTCCACACGCTGCCATCGCGGCGGACAAAAGATGCACCCGCGCTCTCCTCCCCGCCAAAACCCAGCGTGCCGTTTACCAGCCCATCCACAAACCACTTGAACCCGACCGGCACCTCGTAGAGTTTGCGGCCCAGCTTTGCCGTGACGTGGTCGATCATCTGGCTGCTGACAACCGTCTTGCCGACCATCGCAGCCGTGCTCCAATTCGGCCGATTCTGAAACAGATAGAAGATGGCGGCAGTAAGGTAATGATTGGGCGGCAACAAGCCCGCGTTCCGGGTGACGATCCCGTGTCGGTCATGGTCGGTGTCGCAGGCGAAGGCGATGTCGTAGCGATCCTTGAGCTCGATCAGGCTGCGCATTGCATAAGGCGAAGACGGATCCATGCGAATCTGGCCGTCCCAATCCACCGTCATGAAGCGGAAGGTCGGATCGACGACCTCGTTCACAACCGTGAGGTTCAGGCCATAACGTTCGGCAATCGGCTGCCAGTAATGAACACCGGCGCCGCCAAGCGGATCAACACCCAAAGCGAGGTTCGAGCCGTGTATCGCGTCCATGTCGAGCACATTGCCGAGATCGCTTATGTACGTATTGAGAAAATCGTGCCGGTGCGTGCTTGCCGCGCGCCTCGCCTGTTCGAGCGGGATTCGTTTCACTTCCTTCAGGCCGCCTTGCAGCAAGGCATTGGCGCGCGCTTCGATCCATCCGGTGATGTCGCTGCCGGCCGGCCCGCCATTGGGCGGGTTGTACTTGAAGCCGCCGCTGTCGGGCGGATTGTGCGATGGGGTGATGACGATACCGTCGGCCAGGCCCTGTTCTCGGCCGCGATTGTAAGTCAGGATCGCATGAGAAATCACCGGCGTGGGCGTGTATTCGTCTTTTTCCGCAAGCATGACTTCCACGCCGTTGGCCGCCAGAACTTCAAGAGCACTGGCATACGCCGGCTCGGAAAGTGCGTGTGTGTCGATGCCCAGAAACAACGGACCATCGATGCCCTGCCGCTTGCGGTATTCGCAAATGGCCTGGGAAATGGCCAGGACATGCCATTCGTTGAAACCGGTCTCGAAAGACGATCCGCGATGACCCGAGGTCCCAAATGCGACCCGTTGACTCTGCACCTCCGGGTCGGGGCGGTTGCTGTAATAGGCCGTGATGAGCCTTGGTATATTGACCAGCATCGCTTGCTGGGCGGGCTTTCCTGCCAGGGGGCTTACTTTTGTTTCCACAATCGATCACCTCTATGTTTAAGGTCAAACTCAGGCGTGGGCAGGCGAGATTTTGCAGCCAGATACCTCAGGCTGTACGCAGAGGCTTCAGCAGATTTATGCATCCTGGCCGCAAACGTGGTTCACAGCACCGCCATCTCATGCGTTAACTTGCCAGCAGCGCTCTCGCCCGCGCGCAGACATTGTCCACGGTAAACCCGTATTCGCGCAGCACGACTTCTCCCGGCGCCGAAGCACCGAAGCGTTCCACGCCGAGCATGTCGCCCTTCGCCCCGATGTAGCGGTCCCAGCCTTGCGCCACACCCGCTTCGACCGCGAGCCGCGCGCCGATCCCGGGTGGCAGCACCGCATCGCGCTCGGCTTGCGGCAAGGCTTCGAACAACTCCCAGCTTGGCATGGCCACGCAGCGCACCGCGATGCCCTCCGACTCCAGGCGCTCTGCCGCGGCCACGATCAGGCTCACCTCCGAACCACTCGCGAGCAGAATCAGTTGGGGCTTGCCATCCACCGCATCGCTCAATACATAGGCACCACGGCGCAATCCATCTGCCCCCGCGTAGCGGCCGCGATCGAGTGTGGGCAGCTCCTGCCTGCTCAACACCAGCAGCACCGGCCGGTCCCGCATCTCCAGCGCGACGCGCCACGCGACCGTAGTTTCATTGGCGTCGCCGGGGCGAATCACGATGAGATTGGGAATCGCGCGCAGGCTGGCGACCTGCTCCACCGGCTGGTGAGTGGGTCCGTCCTCTCCGACCGCGATGCTGTCGTGGGTGAACACGTGCACGACGTGCAGGCCCATGAGCGCCGCCAGACGGATTGCAGGCCGCATGTAGTCGGAAAACACCAGAAACGTCGAGCCGTACGGAATGAAGCCTCCGTGCGCAGCCAGACCGTTAAGGATGGCGCCCATCGCGTGTTCACGCACGCCAAAGTGCAGGTTGCGTCCGCCGTGGCTCCAGCCCCCGCCTGCCGAGCCTTGTTCATCGTCAGTCTTCAGTGCAGGCGGATTGAAGTCGCCCAAGCCTTTCAACGCGGTCTTGGTCGAAGGGTCAAGGTCGGCCGAGCCGCCGCTGAGCGCGGCCAGCCGAGGCGCAATGGCATTCATCACCTTCCCGGAAGCATCGCGCGTGGCCAGGCCTTTGGCATCGGCGTCGAACACCGGAATGTCCACATCCCAGCCAGGCGGTAATTCATTGCGCAGCCGGCAACCCAGTTCTTTGGCAAGTTCCGGGAACATGCCGGCGTAGGCGTCCAGCGACCGGGTCCACGCGGCGTCGGCATCCGCACCGCGATCCACGGCAAGGCGAAGATGCGCCAGCGCCTCGTCCGGTATCAGGAAGTCCGGCTCAGTCGGCCAGCCCAGTGCCTGCTTGGTCTTACGTACCGCATCGCTGCCAAGCGGGGAGCCGTGCGCCTTGAAGCTGTCCTGTTGGGGCGACCCGTAGCCGATATGCGTGCGCACCAGGATCAACGACGGGCGCGCGGTTTCCGCGCGTGCCGCCGCCAGCGCGGCATCAATCGCGGCAAGATCGTTGCCGTCCGCCACCGAAACGGTGTGCCAGCCATAGGCCTCGAAGCGCCGCGCGCAATTCTCGGTGAAGCTGATGTCGGTGCCGGCAGCCAGGGTGACCTGATTGTCATCGTACAGGCAGGTAAGCTTGCCGAGCTTGAGATGCCCCGCCAGAGAAGCCGCCTCGGACGCGACGCCCTCCATCAGATCGCCATCACCGACCAAGGCAAAGGTATGGTGATCGATGATCGCGTGCCCGGGACGGTTATAGCGCGCCGCAAGCTGCGCTTCTGCGATCGCCATTCCGACCGCATTGCCAAAGCCTTGTCCCAGCGGCCCGGTGGTGACTTCAACCCCGGCAGCGTGTCCGCGCTCGGGATGGCCCGGCGTTTTGCTGCCCCACTGGCGGAACTGCCGGAGCTCGTCCAGCGCAAGCTCGTAGCCGCTCAGGTGCAGCAGGCTGTAGAGCAGCGCCGAGCCGTGTCCGGCCGAGAGCACGAAGCGGTCGCGATTGAACCAATGCGGATTGCGCGGATTGAATCTGAGCCAGCGCGTCCACAGCACGTAGGCCATCGGTGCCGCACCGAGCGGCAGACCAGGATGCCCGCTGTTGGCCTTCTGCACCATGTCCACGGACAAGAAACGCAGGGTGTTGATGCAAAGCTGGTCGAGTTGGCTTGCGGTTGTCATGGCTTGCCTCCGTTCGGAAATTTCGTATGCAAGACGCATAGAGCGCAATCGTGGAGATTCTGTCCGGACTTCATGATGCCTGCTCCCGCGCGCCACCGACTTGGGAAACTGGGAGCAAAGCACCGAAATCGTAATGGATCAGGTCGCCGATGTGTTCAATTGTAATGTCGGCCGGCGGATAGCTGCCGACCTGGCCGGGGTCGAGCGCATAGTGCCCCTGGCGCGGAAACACTGTTGTGAGACGGCTTCCCCAGGCATGCTTCATCGCCGCCAGGATGCGCAATTTGTCGTCCACCATGACGTAATGCCACGCCGGGTAACGCTGCTCGACATCGGCCAGCATTTGCTCCTTGTGCAGGTAGATCAACACCCGGCCCTCGACTGCGTCCCACAATCCGGAGCGCTGCACCTTGCGCGGCTGGAAGACCACGTCGCCATCCGACAGAATCACCGTCGGTCCCCAGGCGCGAAGATGGGTGATGACATCGAGGGCGCCCGGGTACAAGCGGTCGGCAAAGGGATAATCGACCAGAAATGAAGACATCATCAACAGCCTGGGATCGCTCGCTTCGGTAATGCGGTAGCGCTGCAACGCGCCCAGATAATCCGCGTAACCGAGTTCACTGCGCAGCGCTTCGAAGATACGCCAGTATCGATCGCGGCTCTCGGCGCCGAACTCATGCGCAAGATGCTCGCCAAGGTCGCCGATGATGCGGTCGTTGTCGAGCAGGGTGTTATCCACGTCGAGCAGAAATACCGTTTCTTCCTGCGCGGTCATCTTGCCCCCTTCGCCAGCACCGGGTTATGCCAATGTTCGCCCGCGGCCAGCAACGCGTCGGCCTGTTTCGGCCCCCAACTGCCGGGCTTGTAGCGGATTGCCGGGTGGTGCGCGTCAAGCACCGGATCGACCACCGCCCAGGCCGCTTCGACCGCGTCTTCTCGAGTGAAGAGCGCGCCGTCGCCGGACATGGCGTCACTCAACAATCGTTCGTAGGGCGTTTCCTGTCCCGCCTGTTCATCCAGCAGGTAGAGCTCGCGCTGGTCGCCGAGAAACTCCTTGCCTGCGCGCTTGACGCGCGCGGCGATGGCAAGGGCCGAATTTGGCGCAAGCCGAAAGCGCAGGTAGTTGGCCAGACCGTGCGCCGGTGCCGCATCGTCGAACAGTTTTTGCGGGGGCGACTTCAGCGCGACCACGACCTCGGCCGCTGTTGCGGGCAGACATTTTCCGGAGCGCAGAAACCACGGCACGCCTTCCCAGCGCCACGAGTCGATAAACAGCCGCACTGCGCAGTAGGTTTCGACGTCCGAGCCCTTCGCCACGCCGGGCGCGTTGCGGTAGCCGGCGTACTGGCCCCGCACCACGTCGTCCGGTTGCAACGCGCGCATGGCCTGGAACACCTTGGCCTTCTCGTTCTGCACGGCGCCATATCCCTGGTAAGCCGGCGGTTCCATGGCCAGCAGGGCAACGATCTGGAACAGATGGTTCTGGATGACGTCGCGCAGGCAGCCGGCGCTCTCGTAAAACGCGCCGCGCCCCTTCACGCCAAAGTCCTCCGCCAGGGTAATCTGCACGCTGGCGATAAAATTGCGGTTCCAGATCGGTTCGAGAAACGAATTGGCGAAACGGAAATAGAGGATATTCATGATGGCCTCTTTTCCCAGATAGTGGTCGATGCGGAAGATCGAGTCTTCCTCGAACACCGCCAGCGCAATTCGGTTGAGCGCCCGTGCCGAAGCCAGGTTGCGGCCAAACGGTTTTTCGACGATGACGCGCGCATGTTCGGCCAGGCCCGAAGCGCCCAGGCTATTGATGACGGTCGCGAACAGCGCAGGCGGAATGGCGAGGTAATGCGCCGGACGCCGGGCATTTCCCAGCGCCTGCTTGAGCGCCTTGAAGGTGTCCAGTTCCTTGTAATCACCGCTTACATAGCGGAGCAGGGACAGCAGCCGGTCGAGGGCATCCCGGTCATCGATCCTGCCGGCCTGCTTGATGCTGTCCTTGGCGTGAGCGCGCAACTGCGCCAGGGTCCAATCCGATGCGGCAACACCCACCACCGGAACCTCAAGTGCGCCACGCTTGCACATTGCGTAGAGCGCCGGAAAGATCATCTTGTGCGCGAGGTCGCCGCTCACGCCGAAAATCACCAGCGCATCGGCGGGCGTCGTGCGGCTATCGGTATTGCCCATGTCAACCTCCGCCCTTCTTCTCGTCGTGGCCGCCGAACTGCTTTCTCATCGCGGATAACAGGCGGTTGGCGTAGTCGGTATTGCCGCGCGACTCGAAACGCTCGAACAGCGCCGCACTGATGACCGGCGCGGGCACACCCTCATCGATTGCCGCCAGTGCCGTCCAGCGTCCCTCGCCGGAATCCGAAACTCGCCCGGAGAAGCTGCCCAGATCGGCGTCCTCAACCAGGGCCGCTGCGGTCAGATCGAGCAGCCACGACGCCACCACGCTGCCGCGCCGCCAGACCTCCGCGATTTCGGGAAGGTCCAGCTCATACTGGTAGAACTCGGGATCACGCATCGGTGCAGTCTCCGCATCGGCGTCGCGCGGGTGTTTGCCGACGTTGGCGTTGCGCAAGATATTCAAGCCCTCCGCATAAGCCGCCATGAGGCCGTATTCAATCCCGTTGTGGACCATCTTGACGAAGTGTCCGGCGCCGTGCGGACCACAATGCAAGTACCCCTGTTCCGTTGTGGACCCGGGCCTGTTTCGACCTGGGGTGGGCGGCGCCGTGCCGACGCCGGGAGCAAGCGCCGCGAAGACCGGATCAAGGTGTCGGACGATGTCGTTCTCGCCCCCGATCATCAGGCAATACCCCCGTTCCAGGCCGGCAACGCCGCCGCTGGTGCCCACATCAACATAATGCATCCCATGCTGCCGCAATTCAGCCGCGCGCCGCATATCGTCGCGATAATAGGAGTTGCCACCATCGATAATGATATCGCCCGCATCAAGCAGCGGGAGAAGCTGCGCCAGCACCTCATCCACCACCGTTGCAGGCACCATCAGCCAGATTGCGCGCGGCTTGGCCATACGCGCGACAAAGTCCCCGAGTAATACGGTCCCGATGGCACCTTGGCTTTGGAGTGCCTTGACGGGTTCGGCATGACGATCGTACACCACGCATTCATGCCCGTACCGCATCAGTCGCAGCACCATATTGCTGCCCATGCGTCCCAGGCCTATCATGCCGATCTGCATATGTTTCCCTTCTGCGTTGGTTGATTGGGGTCGCGTCGTTTGGCGACATTGCCACCCATGGCTTGCGGAGGACGCCCCGCGCGCGCGGTCACGGCGCTCGGACTCCGCTTCTGACGGGCACGTTCCGGCTTCAGCTTGAGCTCTGAAAATGTAAATGCATGCCAATCCATTGTCTGTAACGACGATGCTCCGGCGCAACAAGAGACGTTGAGACGGCATCCTGAACGTTTAGTTCGGACTGCCCAGCTCCGGCTGATCGCGCTGGCCAGCAAGCTCAGCTCCCACTCTTCCGGGCAAGGCTCTGCAACGCCGCCTGGCGATCTTCTTCAGGCAGCGCGCCAATCTTCTTGACCGCGCGATAGAAGCGCGGCAGATCTCCGTTCTCGCGTGCGAGCAGCGCCTGAAAGCCAGGGACCCATTGAGTGTAGAGCGATGCCGAGGCAAGCTGGGCGTTGTTCAGTTGGTGCGCGAACCACTTGTCGTAGCCTGCAAAGCCGTGCCACGCCGATTTGAGCATCCGATACTCGTCCTGCATGGCCTGGAAGGCCTCGGCCTTGCGCATGCGCTTCGCGTTGTCAGTAAGGTCGGCAGCGTAGATCTCCGCAAGTCGGCCGCTGTACTTGTCGATCAGGGCGGTGAAGGCCTGCTTGCGCTGCTCCGCGATCTCGAAGTCTGCGCGTTGCGCTTCAGTTCCCGAGCGGGCGAGCCAGCGACGGGCGCCCTCTTGTGCCACGGTGACCGCGAACGACTCGTTGAACGCGGTGTCGCCGCGAAGATAGAAGACCTGATGGGCAAGTTCATGGAAGATCAGTTCGGCAAGCCGGGCGTTGGGATAATTCACGAAGGTGTTGAGCACTGGGTCGTTGAACCAGCCCAGGGTTGAATAGGCAGGAATCCCGCTGACATAGGTATCGTAGCCCTTCTGCTCAAGCGTGTGGGCGGCGGCGATGGCCTTGTCCTGGGAAAAATAGCCACGGTAGTTGGCGCAGCCAAGCAGCGGGTAGCACCACTCCTTCGGCTGAGTGGAAAACTCCGGCGCGGCGAACACGTTCCACACCACGAAAGGCCGTTGCAGATCTGCGTAGCGACGGAAGGTACCGTTGTCGGGAAGCCCCAGCGCCTCGCTCGCGTAGTTGCGGATCTGGCGCACTTCTACCAACTTCTGCTTCAGGCTGGGCGCGGCGGCCGGGTCGGCAAGCACGCGCTCTATGGGCTCGGCGCGACGTAGCACGTCCATCTGGCCGTTGACGGCCTGAAGGTAGTAGCTCATGGTGGAGCAACCGCCAAGAAGCAGCATCACAAGCAAAAGGGCAAAACGTTTCAAGCTCATGGCGCTTCCCGGTGATCGAAACGGCCCGCGCGCAGAAAGCTGCACACCTGATGGGCCACGTTCCGCGACCATAACATTTCGGTGTGACTGACCCGCAGGCTGAGGAAATCGGTCATGCCGGGGACTCGCGTTTCCGCTTCCGCGACCACACCGTCATTGGGATCCGGCAAGCGTGCGACCAGCCGGCCAAGCCCAATCCTGCGACGCCCGGCCAGCACGCCAAGTTCACAGCCTTCGAGTTCGGCCCGCGGAGTTCGCAACCACTCCATCATGGAGTGCCCGAGCATCACGCGCCCCGCCCGCGCCCTGGCGAGCGCTTCGGCCGATCTGCTGCCGCCATAGGGGCTGCCCAGAAGCACGGTGCGCCCGCGCCGCAACGCAGGATTCATTTTCAGCGCTTGCAAAATTACCAGGCCCCCCATGCTGTGTCCGATGAAATGGACGCGGGGCGCATCCAGGGACACCGCGAAGCGGGCGAGCGCGGCAGCGTTGGCGGAAAGGCTCGCGCCCATGGAAGCATAGGAAAAGAGCCGGGCATCGTAGCCACAGTGCCGCAGACGCGCCGCCAGGATGGCCAGCACCCAGCCCGTCAGCCACAGACCATGGACCAGCACGACGGGCTCGCGCGATTCCAGCCGTGTGCCCATTCAGGGAAACACGCCGGCCTTCACCACTGCCGAAACACGCCTCATTTTTGCCAATCCGCAAGACTCCGCACGCCGCTGTTTGCCGAATGTTCACGCCATGCTCGCGGGGCGTCAAATTTAAATTGTTATCTATCGGTCCAGCATGAAAGTAGCGCTGCGCCAGGCATGCGTTAGAGGTTTCGCATAAGCACGGGGATACGCAACAATCGCTGCGCCGGCGCGAGTTTCTTGTGTATAATTTCGCCCTCAGCGCGCCCGTAGCTCAGCTGGATAGAGTACTTGGCTACGAACCAAGGGGTCGGGAGTTCGAATCTCTCCGGGCGCGCCAACTTCCCGGAAAGGCCAGTTCCACGTAGAACCTGGCCTTTTTCATTTCGATGCCAGGAAAAGAATCTGGGCACCAACTGCCAGCGCCGATGCCGCCAATCCGCGGCGCAAATCAGGCACCCGCCGGTGTCGCCAAAGCTTACATCCGGACCCTCCTGCCGGTGCCGGCCAATGCGCCGCAATAGATACAAAAATGTACGGAATCAACGTGCTATCCAGAAAATGGTAGCGATGGCGCATGTCATGCTCGTATTGATCGGGGGCGAGTGTGTCGCGGCTCGCAGGTACCAACGTTCCATTCTGGACACGCTTTGATCTCTCATCCTGACTCAGGAGTTAACCATGAATAAGCTGCTCTCGTCTCTTGTGCTTGGTCTCAGTTCCCTGCTTGCGATCCCCGCGGTGGCCGACGTCATTATCGGCAACCCGCCAGACACGGGGACGGGCAATTGTTTCCCCTGGGGCTGCGACTACAATGCCGAGTATCAGCAGGTCTACACGGCTTCAGCTTTCAGCGGACCCATTACCATCACCGACCTTGAGTTCTACAACACCCAGTTCGACTCTGGCTCCACCGAGTTGCCGGCTGGCACCTTCACCATTTTCCTCTCCACCGCTGGGGTGGACCCGAGCACGATAACGGGCGATTTCGCGAGCAACCTGGGCGCCGACAACACCCAGGTGTTCAGTGGCAGCATCAATCAGCCCTGGGCATTCGGAGACGTTCTGCATATCGTTCTTGGCACGCCCTTCACCTACGATCCGACGCAGGGCAACCTGCTGATGGATGTCGTTGGCAGTAACGTCTCGCTTCCGGGTGGCTCCACCTATTTCGACGAAAGCACCACCACCGATTTTTCGCGCGCTTATTGCCCCAGTGGCACTGCCTGCGCGGTTGGCGTTCTGAATGGTGTTGCCAACGGACTGGTGACCGGCTTCTCGACCGGCAACACAGTTCCTGAACCCGGCACCCTGCTCATGATGACGAGCGGCCTTCTCGGGTTGGCCGCTGCCAGGCGTCGGCGCCTGCTGTAATCCACTTGCAAAGAATTCCTACCAGGCACGGGCGGCGCCCCGCGCCCTCTTCCCATTGCGCGATCGTTCGAGCGGTCGCCTTCCGGTGTACCCGCCGCTTTTTCTTTCTGCGAACGTCTACATGAATGACATCATTCGCGTGGCATTTCGATCACCTCAATGGAGGAAGCTGGCCGAATTGATCCAATCACTGATAGAGTTAATAAAGACCAATTCGGCATTCCCAGTGCCCAGATCTATCTTTTCGGGCGTGCCATCAACGTGAGCCGCTGACTTGCCGTAACACTAGTGACCAGCCGACAGAATGAATCTGGACACTTTGAGTGGGGTCAACGCATCTCTGGATAGCAGGAAACGACAAACAGTCTCCTAAGCTCAACCGGTCCTTGGCGAAGTAGCAGAAATGCACAGTTGATCGTCCGGTCCTCGGTATGCAGGAGACACCAGCGACGAGTGGTACTGTGGCCGCAGGTCCTGGCGTCCTCCGTCGATCGCGTTCATCGGCTCCATTCGGCCCGGGCCCCTTGACTTCGCGAAATTCAGGCTTGAAAGCCTGCGACACCTCAGCCTGAAGTAGCCTCCCGAGCTTCTTCCAAATACCGGTGGACATCTTGTATGGCTCCCGCCCCTTCGCCCACTGCCGACGCCACGCGCTTCATCGACCCGAGGCGTACATCGCCCACGGCAAACGTGCCCGGCACACTGGTCTCGAAGCTCATCGGTGTCCGGCCAAGCGGCCAGACGCCCATGTCCACGTCGCGGCCGGTGACAATGAAACCTTTGGTATCGCGCTGCAGCGTCCCGATCAGCCAGTCAGTGTGCGGCACCGCTCCGATCTGCACGAAAAGCATCTTCACCGGAATGGATTCAGTACGATTGCTCGCTCTGTCCAGGATCGTCATACGTTCCATGAGCTCGTCGCCCTCGGCGCCGACAACTTCTGCCCCGAGGCGGACCTCGATGTTGGGTGCGTGGCGAATCTGTTGCACCAGGTAATCAGACATTCCCCGCTCGAGCGAGTCGGCCCGTACCACCAGCGTCACTTGGCGCGCGAAGGCTGCCAAATGGATAGCCGCCTGTCCTGCCGAGTTTCCACCTCCGGCCACCGCAACATTGAGGTTGCGCACAAACCGCATCTCCCCAAACGTCGTATAGAAGACGCTCCTGCCCACGAAGCGGTGGATTTCCGGACTTTCCAAACGTCGGTACGTCGCCCCGGTGGCGATGATTACCGCCCTTGCAGAGATTTCGCGTCCGTCCGATAAGGTCAGGATCTGCTTCGTCCCGTCTGTGCGCAGCCGTGTCGTCTCCCGTGCAAAGACAAACTTTGCACCGAACAGCCAGGCCTGCTGATAGGCACGCTGGGTGAGTTGTGCTCCACTGATTCCACGCGGGAATCCAAGGTAGTTCCTGATAAGGGAACTTGCGCCGGCCTGTCCGCCGATCACATGGCGCTCAACCACCAAGGTCCGCAGTCCCTCGGATCCGGCGTAAACCGCCGAGGTAAGTCCGGCTGGCCCGCCGCCGACCACCGCCACGTCACAGTGCAACTCGTGCGGGTTCTCACCGATGGCGTCCATGATCTCCGCGTCGGTCGGATCGGAGAGGACGGATCCGTCGAGCAGAAAGACGGCCGGCAATGCCCCGAGTTCGGCACCATGCTCCTTGCTGAGTTGCCTTGCCATTGGGGACGCGGTGAGGTGAAAGCCGTAGGGAACCCCGTTGCGGTTGAGCAGCTCACGGATCTCGCTTGAACGTGGGGAAGAGTCGTCACCGACGATGTGAATCAGCTCCATTCCCGGCCGGTGGATCTGCGTCCACTCCGCCAGGAACTCGCTAACAAGCGGATACAAATGAACTTCAGCGGGTGTCCAGGGCTTGTACAGATAATTATCCAACTGACCCAGCGCGCAGCCCTGCAAGATGGTGGGCGAGGCGGTGTGGTCACCCCAGGCGACAAGCAAGGCGCGCTTCGCCAGAGGCTCAAGCTTGCGGACCCGGCCGAGGAGTTCATTGCCCGTCATTTCGGGCATCCACTGATCCGCGATGACCAATGCTACTTCCTCGCCGTCCGCGTTGATCCTGGAAATCGTTTCCAAAGCCTCGGATGCGGAAAGGTAGGGCAGAATGCGGTAGTCGGCGCCAAAGCGCCGGGTAAGGGCGTCGAGCATCGCGGCCAGGGCGGCCGGCTCGTCATCGACCACAATGATCACAGGCCTTTCAGTCATGGAAGATCCCCCCTTGAGCGGCCCTTGGGCGAATGGCAGGAGCCAACGATCGAACGCAGGAGAACGCTGTCGACCACGCGCGGACTTCATCATGGCCGCCCGTAAACGTTGGCCTGGACTGCGCACTCAATCTAAGCTCGATGATAGCGAAGGAGTTCGTCGATTTCCTCGAGGGTGAATGCATTGAGCTGCACAACATTGGCCCGAGAACGATACGCAGGAGGCACTATGGCCCGAGCCTGTTCCTTGCTGTCCACCTCGGCAATGAACCACGCCTTGTGGACACCGTCCTTGCACCCCCAGTCTGCATGGGTGAGAAAATGGGAACCGCTCTCCAGGAAGATCTTGACGGCGTTGGCACACGCCACGAGTTGTTCCTCGTGTGGGACTTCAATGAAAAATCGGGGCATAGCCTGAATCCTCCCTGCTTAATGAAGTGGCATTTCGACTCGCGTGGCCAGTGCTCAAATCGAGAAGAGCACAGACGGGGGCGAACCGCTTGCGGGTTATTCGCGTGGGCCTCGGTGAGCAGGTCACATGCCAATCAACTGCGCATGCAGTCCACGGTCGTAGAACGTATGGAGGAGGTTGGATGCACGCGTGACCGATGAGTCATAGACCACCACCATCAGGTTCTTCCGATCGGGCTGATGGCCGGCGGAAATGACCCCTTGGTCACGGCGAATGACCTGTTCGAGGTCATCCAGATCCTCCTGGTTGATGTTCTCGTCGATGTGCACGACGACTTCGTTCAGTGTGTTGGTCATGATTTCTGCTCCTTGGCAACGGTCTGGGGTGACTTTCTGCGCTAGCGGCAAGTCCGTCCGTACTCTATTCTTGGTTGGAGCATTGCCTTGGTATCAGGCTAGACCTTCGGGGAAGGTGGGGCCATGACTGAAACGCAAAGAGTCTTGTCCGAAACGCAGGACCCGGTTTCCGGTGACCTGCTGTCGGACTTGCTGGGCAACATGCACCTGTCGGGTATGGTCCTGTTCCGCACCGTGTTTCGCGAACCCTGGGGCTTGATCTCGCCCGCGGCATGCAATCTGTCCAAAATGCTGTCGTTCCGGACTGAGCACATCATTCCTTTCCACATCATTGCCGAGGGTGGCTGCTGGCTGGAACTGAAGGATCGTGAGCGAGTCTGGCTGAAAGCGGGCGACGCCATATTGCTGCCCTATGGCGACGAGCATGTGCTGAGGGGACGCGAAGAGGCCATCAACGTGCCGGCCGGGAAGTTGCTTCCGCCGTTTCCCTGGCCTGACATCCTGCTGATCGAACACGGGGGCGGGGGCGGATGCACTCAAATCATTTGCGGCTTCCTGCAATGCGATGAATTGCTCTTCCATCCCCTGCTGCGGCACCTGCCGGAACTGATGCACGTGAGCCCCGGACAGAACCCGGCGGACGACTGGCTGGCCAGCATGATTCGCCACACGGCCGAGGAAGCCAGCCGGGTCATTCCCGGCGCCCGCTCAATGCTGCCGCGCCTGACCGAGCTGATGTTCGTCGAGATCCTGCGCAAGCACATGCAGACCCTTTCGACGGATGAGGTGGGCTGGTTTGCAGCCGTTAACGACCCCGTCGTCGGGACAGCACTGAAGTGGCTGCACAGGTCGCCATTGGATGAATGGAACGTGGATCGGCTCTCGCGAGAAGTCGGGGTATCTCGGACGGTACTGAGCGCACGCTTCAAACACTTTCTCGACATGCCACCCATGCACTACCTGACATACTGGCGCCTGCAACTCGCTGCGCAGCGACTGAAGACAACCGAGGCCCCGATGAAGGGCATCGCTGATCAGGCCGGGTATGAGTCCGAGGCCGCTTTCAGCCGTGCATTCAAGCGACATTTCGGTCTGCCGCCGGCAGACTGGCGCAGAAACCAGGCGCTTGTTTGATTGCAGACATCTGCATTATGCAAAGTCTCGGCTGAATATCCGCAATCTGTTGCGTCAATCGATTGAACCCGCAGCCATAACCAGCCGCTCAGACGAGCCGAAACCCGCGCTGATGAATGGCCGGTCTTCAGCTCGTTCGTGACCTACAGGATGATCAAGAGCCATTATCTTTATCGGCCTTTTCTATCGGCCACGCGCTGAAGGGAAATGGCACTTCCTCCGTCGCAAAGCTCACAAAGTCCGAAATCTGACTCAGGTAAAGCCCCAGGCTCTGGCCGAAGGCGATCAAGCGTGCATTGGGCGTATTGTTCAGCAGCGCCAGCACCAACTGGATGATGGCCCCCAGGGCCAGCAACGTTCCGCAGATCTGAAAGGCCACGGCCATCAGGATCATGAGGAGGCCGCGCACCCAGATGCTGGGCTTGCCGGGGGTGTCTGCGGAGATGTCGGCCACTGTGTCCTCCTCAAGGTGGCGAAGATGAGTCATTCTCCGTCAGCGCAGGGGGCATAAGCAATAAGCGCTGGCGGCGCTTCCAAACTGGTGGACGACCTTGTGGTTGAAGGCTATACCGACGTGACGGATCTGGACCTCTCATCGACCGGTCTCGCGTCGCAAAGCAGCTCTTCATGGAACTGGGTCATGGGGTCATAGGCCGGGCGCACGGCTTGTTGTGATAGGCAATCCTGAAGAAAATCCGGGTAACGACAGTAGTTATTGAGGGGAATTCCAGCAGGGCTCGCGATTCGGTAAACGTCGAATCGATCGGAGCCTGACCATGCCACGCAATGACCGGGATCTCGCTGGCTACGTGCTATCCACTCTGGTACGCTGACCTGTGTTACGAAACTGCTTGAATGGAGTCAGAAGACATGAACACGACTGAAAATCCAACACCAGTGGCAACCCCTGGCGTGGACGCCAATCGCAAGATCATGCTGGCTTTGGGGGCTGCACTCGTGTTGGTCGCCGCCGGCATGTATGTTTGGAAGGCGGCTGCGGTAAGCGCACTGGAAAACAAACTCGCCCAGACTCGGACGGAATTGATTGAACAGGCAAGCCAACTTGACGCGCGCCGCTCCGAAGAAGACCTGCGACTGTTCAGCACTCCTTTATCCTGGGCAATACGCCGTGAACTCATTGCCTCCAATCTGGATCAGATTGATCAGTATTTCACAGACCTGGTTCAACTCAAGGGCTTCGAGTCCGCTGTGCTGGCCAACGTCGACGGTAAGGTGGTCGTCGCCAGCGATCGCAAGAAACTTGCCGAAACGTTCTCCAGCCTCTATCCCGGGTCCGCATACCTGCAAGCTAAAGAAATCAGGGTCGAACGAACTGCAAATGGTGGCCTGCGCTCCATTATCCCGATTATGGGGCTGAACCAGCAGTTGGGCACGCTGGTGCTGGAATACGCGGCCCCCGCCTACCCGATGAAATAGGTCCATCCCCGACATGGCCCCACAAGACGGTTCATCGCGTTATCGCGTGATACTCTGCGTTAGCGCAACAGCTGAGATTGTTCATGCTTGGCCAGGCAATCAACAAGCGAGGACAATCGCAGCGCATTGATCAACGAGTAAACGGATGCACTTTTTGAAATGAAAATTCTGAGCCCCCTCATCTTTATAGGTCTGATCCTCTTGGGTGTATTCACCCTGGCCGATTGGAGCGCTTTGAGCACCCCGACTGCGCTATCCTTCCTGGTCTTTACGCTCAATGCACCATTGGGTCTGGTTCTACTGGGAGGCACCTTGGCATTTGTCGCGCTCTTTAC
>CAWAJU010000014.1:0-65407 GCA_963782495.1 uncultured beta proteobacterium
CAGATTTGATCTTTTCGTAGATTGCCGTGCGGCCCAGGCCGACGGTTTGCTTTACAGCAGGGAGGCGCATAAAGCGCCGGGGGGAGAGGGTCTCAGCCATCGTAATACCTCTTTTCGATGGCCCGCAGGTCTTACAAACGAAAAGACCAAGCGAGCCGACAATGAATAACAAGGCAAAAAGCCTTGAATCGTTGCCGCTTTCACTTGGTCTTTTCGGGTCTGACTGCTACCTAGGCTTGGTCAGATAATCCGCTTTGACTGATACTTGCGTGCGTCGATGCAATCCGAAGACGTGCATCTAATACCGCCATTAAGGCATAAATTCCCGCCCGTTTCAACTCAACGGACAATTTGGTAGTGTCTCAGTTTGAAATAAATAAGGTTCTGGCAGGCATCCAGCGCAATGCAGGACCATGAAATGAAAAACTCGCCGAAGCGGGTTTAGTGTGCGTGGCTATTTCTTGCTAGCGACCATAAATTGCGACTTGCTAACACCTGCCTGAGAATGATGCTTCGCACATCTTTGGCCTTGACCTCACCACCGTGGCAATCGAGCGTGACCTTGAACTTCTTGCCATTCTCAATTTTCTCCCATTGGGTATGGGATGTGCCTTTCTGTGTCTGTTCAACAAAACCTAAGTTCTTAAGTGCACGCTGTACCTCCCTGCATGGCAGGGGAGCGAACTTCAGAAACGGTAATGTCACTAGGCCGGAACGACCGGCAAGTGCTCGTTGAAGCGGCTATGGGTACGATCTCGAGTGGCGTCATGAAATGCACACTGCAATGCAATCCAATGGTATTTGAGTCGGAACGGCCATGGCGCCCGCCGTGGGATCAGGTCACCCACATAGTCGACATCCTTGGTCAATGCTTCGCTGATGTACTCTTTAATAAACCCGTGCATCTTCTGCTTCACTGCGTGATCAGATTCTGCCCGTGCATAGAGATTCAGATCAATGCACATGGCGAACCAAGTACCGTCGGCTTCCCGTTCAACGTAGCAACGCAAAATCAAATCGCTTAGCTTCATTGTGACTCCCGTCCCTCCACGGAAATTGTGGTCTACCTCTGTTATCGTTCTTTTTCGCCAGTATTTGAGCGCCCGATTTTTATATGGTTCCTAGGGCGACACAATAGTTAAAACGGGTAGGTGCAAGAAGCATACCGCACGATGAAATCATTATAGAACAAATGCTTACCGTAATTTCAAGCTTCGGTGGTGTAAATATTCCCGACGGTTGCTATTGAATTTTCTCAGTTAGTTCAGCGATTTCTTCCAAGCTCCAGACGTGATCTGAAACTCCGGATTCCATCGCTGGCGTTACCCGCAGCGTCTTGTGAATCCACCCGAAGTTGTAATACATGAAGTGCAGGGCCACGGCATGCTCCAGGTTTTCGATCTTCTTGCTGAAAGCATTGGTCAATCGCGTGAACCGACACATCGACATACGCTAAGCCGTTTTCAATTTAAGCGCAGTTACCTTGCTTTCCGGGTTCGCGAACTCATCAATCAGATCAGCCCAGGCTTGCATCATCGTTTTGCGGTCTGCCAGATATTCGGCCTGGTTATAGCTCGCCCGCACCTTGTTCCGTTCCTTGTGCGCTAGCTGCCGCTCGATCACGTCCGGCCTATAGCCCATTTCGTTCAGGATGGTGGAAGCGGTCGCCCGGAAGCCATGCGCCGAAAACTTGCCGCCGTAACCCATGCGCTCTAGCGCCCTGTTTAGGGTTGTTGCGCTCATGCATTGCTTGGGTTGCCTCTGATTAGGGAATAGCCATTTTTGCCCGCCCGTAAGGGTATCAAGCTCGCGCAGCAATTCCACGGCCTGACTCGATAGCGGCACGGTATGTGGCTCGCGCATTTTCATCCGCTCGGCAGGTATGCGCCACTCGCCCGCGTCTAGGTCAAACTCTTTCCATTCAGCCCCGCGCAGTTCAACGGTTCTAACGAAAGTAAGCATAAGCAGCCGCATAGCTATTACCGTAGTGCGATAGCCCCGAATTTATCCAGTTCCTTGAGCAGTTCGGGTATTTGTTTGCGGCTTAACGGCTTGGCATGTTCGACCTTGGGGCGGTGAATCGCGCCCTTGAGCGCAGCGGCAGGATCGCTATCCCGCCGAAGGGTTGCGACAGCGTGGCGGAAGATTGCGCTAGTCCATTGCCGCAAGAGTACGGCGACAGTCTCAGCGCCCCGCTTTTCCGCACGTTGCACAATCTCAAGCAAATGCGCGGCAGTAACCGACCGAATGGGCAAGCTGCCGATATGGGGGAATACATCGCTCTTCAGGAAGTTTTCGACTTGCCGCAGGTAATAGGGTTGCCAGCCGGATTTCTTCTTTTCGATCCACTCCCAGCAATGGCCTCGAAAGTATTGGCATTCCCGGCGACTTGGGAAGCCTGAGCGCGGCTCGATTGTGGGAAGGGTGTACCCCCTGCTTGATTAGGGCGCGGGCTTTGTCGCGCTCTGTACGAGCTTCCGCAAGGGTTAAATGCCCCCCTGCTATGCGGGCCTTGGTTTGGTCTAGGGTTTCGCCCCTAGGCTCCTTGACATACTCGCCCAGGGCAAAGACGTTTTCTTTCCCGGCGATGCGGTAGCGGTAGCGCCATAGCTTGTTTCCACTCGGCCTGACTTCCAGATAAAGGCCGTTGCTATCCGTGAGTTTGATGTGAAATCAACCGGCTTGGCAGTGCGGATTGTGGAATCGGTAAGCATAAGCGGGTATCCGGGGAAGCGATACCCTCAACGATACCCGCAAACTTTCCGGCTTGCAACGGATGATGCCGGTTGTCAATGAACGATTTGAATGGCTTATTTACTGGCTTATTGGTGCGGGTATCGGACTATTCCGGACTGCCTAGAATTACGATAGTAGTTATCGATCATCAGCAGCATGGTGTTTGCATCCCGCTGACGCACGAACCGTTCAGGCCTATAGACACATTAGGGTACCGCATGGATTTTCCTATCTCCCCGAAGACGAGGGATTATTTTCCATCAGATCGGTGAACGACGGAAATCGTTGATTTATCTCCATGCGAGTTGGGTGGGACGGTACGATCCAGTGGGTGCGCAAACCACACCCCTGCGCGTCACGTCTGGTCAACGCCATCAAACGCACACTTTTGTCATGCGCATTTTCGAACATCACATATGAGATACCCTTTGCTGGCCATGCCTCACCGACCTGGTGTTCGCCGACTTGCTGCTCGCAGCAGCGGCACTGCGGCAGGGTTCCCCCTTCCTGCACTGCACTTGATTTGTATGAGCTGACCACGCGCAACGCCCAGGATGTGCAGCGTCCGCTGAAACGTTGCACATCTGTCGATCGCCCTTCTGGACAAGATGCCGGGCGACACGGTACAGATACGCGTGTTGAGCAACGCTTGGGCGTATGGGCCTCCGGGTGAATTGGAAGTCCCGATTACGCTGCGTTAGTCTGGTCGTGTTATTCCGTTTGTTGGGTCGGGGTTTGAAGGCGAAGCGCCGCGGGGCGCATGTTCCACCTTCTGACCCCACCCTCTCCCCTTTGAGGGGAGAGGGTCTGGCTACAAGAGACTATAGGCCAGGTCGTAAGGACTTGGGCCTACTTCAGGGTCGCATAGTAGGCGGCAAGGTTGGCGATATCATCATCGCTCATTCCACTGGCAATTTTGCTCATCTTCTTGCTCTTGGTGCGCACCCCGGACTGATACTCCTTCATGGCCTTGACGAAATCCGCCTCCGCCATGCCAGCAAGCGCAGGATTGCTATCGTCGCCCTTGCCATCATCCCCGTGACATCCCGCGCAGTCTTCCGCCTTGGCTTTGCCCGCTTCGACGTCAGCCGCCCGGACCGGGCCTGCGATAAACAGAAGCCCGCCCAATGTCATCACTATTGCCTTCCTGATCATGTGTTGCCTCCTTACCGTACGCTACGACAAGAAACAAGCGCCCCGAAATGAATGAATCAGGCGCTCACCATTCAGTCGCAGCCAAGGATGCTCCCGTAATCCAGTGACGTGTCAGGAGCAGACTTGCCCGCGAATCCGGCGCTGTATGAATCGTTCAGCGCTTTCATAATGGCTGATCGGCTGAATGAGTAATGAAAATAAATTCGAAATCCTGACCCATATCAAGGAAACCGCCGCTCACTCCAGGGTCGGCTCATCTCCACTCTGAACCAGCTCCGCCGCACGGATAACTGCCCGCGCCTTGTTCTGGGTTTCTATCCATTCGTTTTCCGGTACCGAGTCGGCGACGATGCCGGCTCCGGCCTGAACATACAGGGTGCCGTCCTTTATTACAGCAGTGCGAATGGCAATGGCCAGATCCAGGGCGCCGGAAAATCCCAGGTAGCCCACAGAACCAGCATAGACGCCGCGCTTGGAAGGCTCAAGCTCGTCGATGATCTCCATCGCCCTGACCTTGGGCGCACCGGACACGGTGCCGGCCGGGAAGGTGGCCCGCACCACGTCCATGGGCGTGAGGCCGGGTTTGAGCCTGCCTTCCACATTGGAAACGATATGCATGACGTGCGAGTAGCGTTCGATGATCATCTGTTCGGTGACTTTGACACTGCCAGTGACGGCCACCCGGCCTACATCGTTGCGCCCCAGGTCGAGCAGTTGCAAGTGCTCGGCCAGCTCCTTGGGGTCCGTCAACAATTCACGCTCCAAGACAAGATCGGCCTCCCGGTTGTCGCCGCGCGGGCGGGTGCCCGCGATCGGACGCAGCGTAACCGTCTCGTCCTCCAACCTGACCAGAATTTCCGGAGACGAGCCCACTATATGGAAATTGCCCATGTCGTAATAAAACATGTAGGGCGAAGGATTGAGGCTACGCAGCGAACGGTAGAGCGTAAGCGGGCTGGCGGAAAACGGCCGGCTCATGCGCTGGCTCAATACCACCTGCATGATGTCGCCGGCAGCGATGTATTCCTTGGCCCGGGTGACAGCGGCCTTGAACGCGTCCTTGCCAAATTCGGAGTCGGCCCGGGCGGGCAGCCCGGCTTCCAGCCGGGGTGGTGTGAGCGGCTGCTGTGCCTGCGTGGCCAGTTCATCGATCCGCGTCAGCGCTCGGGTGTAGGCCCCCCCCTCCATGGCATCCGCGTGCACAACCAACGCCGCACGGCCGGTCAGATTGTCCACCACCACGGCTTCTTCCGTCAGCAACAGGAGAATGTCTGGTGCGCGAATCACGTCAGGCTTGTGGGCATTGGCCAGGCGCTTCTCAATGTAGCGCACAGCGTCGTAGCTGAAATAGCCGGCCAGGCCCCCGGCAAAGCGCGGCAGTCCAGGCACCGATGCCGCCTTGAAGCGGGCAGCGAACCCTTCAACAAATTCCAGGGGATCGGAGACTTCCTCTTCTTCGACTACCTTTCCATCCTTTTCCACCCGCACCAGATGGCCGTATACCCTGAGAACCGTGCGGGCCGGCAGGCCGATGACGGAATAGCGGCCGAAGCGCTCGCCCCCCACCACGGATTCCAGCAAATAGGAATAAGGCCCGCTGGCCAGCTTGAGGTAGAGCGCCAGCGGCGTATCCAGGTCCGCCGGCAATTCGCGCGCGAGGGGAATGCGGTTGTACCCCCGGCGGACCAGCTCGTTGAATTCTTGTTCCGTCATGCCTTTTGCACCAGCCTTGCTGCTTCTGCAAGCGTCGGCACCACCGCATCCAGGTCCAGTTCGGTTACCGGACGGCCGCGGTTGTAGCCGTAAGGTACGCAGAACACCGGGCAGCCGGCGGCGCGGGCGGCCTGAGTATCGTTTAGGGAATCGCCGATCAGCAGCAACTCATGCGGCTGGATGCCGAACGTCTCGCATGCATGCTGAAGCGGCAGCGGGTCGGGCTTGCGCCTGGGCAGGGCATCGCCGGAGAGGATAAGTTCGAAGAAGTCGATCAGGCCAGTGGCCTTGAGCAGCGGGTAAGTAAACTGCGCGGCCTTGTTGGTGATGCAGGCGAGGTGCAAGCCCGCGGCACGCATCGCCTCCAAACCCTCGATCACGCCGTCGAACGGGCGCGAATGGTCCGCCACATGCTTGCCGTAGTGTTTCTGGTAAATGGGCAAGGCCCGTTCGAACAGGCCAGGCGCGGGTTCCGCATCCATCTGCCCGGTGAGCACTCGCTTGACCAGGCGGGATACGCCATTGCCGATATAGGTGCGGATCGTGTCCAGCGAGGGGCACGGTCTGCCCAGCTCTGCCATCATCAGCTCAGCCGCATGCGCCAGGTCCGGCGCCGTATCGAGCAGGGTGCCATCGAGATCGATGACGACGGCCTTGATGGGGAGGGGGAAATTCATTTTCTAGGGGTCAGGATTCAGGGATCGGGGTCAAGGAAGGTGCGGCCTTCGGCCGCGCAAATAATCCAGAAGCGCAAAGCACACGGCCCCCTGCCCCCTGAATCCTGATCCCCGACTCCTGCTGTTCAGGCCTTGGCCAACTCTGCGCGCATCGCAGCGATGATGCTGTTGTAGCGCTGTGGGTCGCCTTCCTTGGCCGCGCCAAATACGGCGGAGCCGGCGACGAAGGTATCCACGCCAGCCTTGGCTACCTCCAGGATATTGCCCGGACCCACGCCGCCGTCGATTTCCAGGCTAATGTCACGGCCGCTCGCCTCGATCATCTTTCGCACCTTGCGGGCTTTGTCGAGCACGTAGGGAATGAATTTCTGTCCGCCGAAACCGGGGTTGACCGACATCAGCAGCACCATGTCGAGCTTGTCCAGCGTGTACTCCAGAGCATCCAGCGGGGTAGCGGGGTTGAACACCAGGCCGGGCTTGCAGCCATTTTCACGGATCAGGCCTATGGTGCGATCAATGTGTTCAGACGCTTCAGGATGGAAGGTAATGTAGGTGGCACCAGCCTTGGCGAAATCGGGAATGATGCGGTCCACCGGTTTGACCATCAGGTGCACGTCGATGGGCGCGGTCACGCCATGCTTGCGCAGCGCCTCGCACACCAGGGGACCGATGGTCAGGTTGGGGACATAATGATTGTCCATCACGTCGAAGTGAACGATGTCGGCGCCGGACGCAAGAACGTTGTCCACCTCTTCGCCCAGCCTAGCAAAGTTGGCCGAAAGGATGGAAGGAGCAATGCGGTAAGTCATAGGGAAACTCCGGGATAAAATTCACTGAACGCCGGCATTTTACCGCACTTGGCGCTAGAATCTGGTCTGACAAGCAGAAGGAGCCGTCGTGGCTGAAGGCACCAAATACGACATCACCATCAAGGTACGCACCGCCTATATCCCGGAACAAAGCGATCCCGCATCCGACCGGTATGTGTTTGCCTACACGGTTACCATTGAGAATACCGGGACGGTGGCTGCCCAGCTGATTTCCCGCCACTGGGTCATCACTGATGCGGACAACAAGGTCCAGGAGGTACGCGGCTTGGGTGTGGTGGGCGAGCAGCCCTTTCTGCGACCCGGCGAGTCTTTTGAATACACCAGCGGCACCTCCATGGGGACCCCGGTTGGCGCTATGCGCGGCGCCTACCAAATGGTGGCGGAAGACGGGCAGAAGTTTGACGCCGAAATCACGGAATTCAGCTTATCCATGCCCAGGGTGTTGCACTGATGATCAAGGATGGCACCTGGCTGTTGATCCTGGAGGCCGCACTTGCGCTGGGACTGATGCTCTTCTTTGTCTGGTGGACAATGAAGAAATAGCCATGACCTTGCGTCGTGGTCTTGCAGTAATCCTGGTTGGCTTGAGCGTTGCCGCCTGCCAGACCCTTCCGCCTATCATCGAAGCACGCCCGGTTCCCGTGGCCACGCCTCAACCCGCTGCTTCACTGCCTTCCTCGACAGCATTACCTACTGTCCCCGCGTCGCCGCCATTTCCTGCCGCCCAGTTGCGTCCGGTCGATTGGCAAGCGCTTGCCAACTGGAATTTGCAGTCGATCGACGGGGCTTGGCCCGCCTTCCTGCAAAGCTGCGCCGGTCTGAAAAACCAGGCAGCCTGGCACGCCGTCTGTACGCTGGCCCGCACCATAGACACGAAGGACGCCAACGCCCAACGGCGCTACTTTGAAGAGAACTTTCTCCCTTATGCCGTAACCAACCCGGACAACAGTTGTGAGGGCACGATTACCGGGTACTACGAACCGGTGATCAAGGGTGACCGGAGATTCGGCACGCACGCACACTATCCGATCTACGGCGTACCGGATGATTTGATCGCCGTGGATATGGCCAACCTTTATCCGGAGCTAAAGAACCTGCGCCTGCGTGGTCGGTTGCAGGGCAACAAGCTGGTGCCGTACTACAGCCGCGCAGAAATCGAGAACGGGGACGGCGGCTTCAAAGCCAAGCCCATCGCCTGGGCGGAGGACCCCCTGGAGCTGTTCTTCCTGCAGATCCAGGGTTCGGGCTTGATCGAATTTCCCAATGGTGAGCGCATGCACGTCGGCTATGCCGACCAAAACGGTCATCCCTATCGCTCCATCGGGAGACTGCTGGTGGAGCGCGGTGAACTGAAGCTCGAAGAGGCCTCGATGCAGGCCATCAAGGCTTGGGCACAGGAAAATCCGGACAAGCTCGCGGACCTGCTGGCGAGCAACCCCAGCTACGTGTTCTTCCGTGAATTGCCCAAAGAATTGAGCGGTCCGCTGGGCGCCCTGGGCGTCCCGCTGACTGCCGGACGCTCCATTGCCATCGACGCCAATTTCATCCCGCTGGGTGCGCCGGTGTTCCTCTCCACCACCCAACCTCTGTCTAGCGAGCCCTTGGACCGCTTGGTAATGGCGCAGGATACCGGCGGCGCCATACAAGGTCCGGTACGGGCGGATCTGTTCTGGGGTCTGGGCCCCGAGGCCGGCGAATTGGCAGGCCGCATGAAACAAAGCGGCCGTTTGTGGGTGTTGCTGCCAAGAGACTATCCCTTGCAGACTGCGAGCAAGTCACTTTGAGATGAGCGCGGGCGGCTTGAAATCCACCTCAATCACAATCCGTGCGCGTACTGCCCGGCCATCCCTGCGGCCAGGGGTGAATTTCGCTTTACCGAATGCGTCAAGTGCCAAGGCCTCATATGCGTGCGGCAGACTGGACTGCAGCACCTTGGCCTCGCTCACCTGACCATCCGCTTCCAATTTAAGCTGCAATCGCAGCGTACCGACGTGCGGGCTGGGCGATCCCGCTTCGGGATCGGTCAATACAATGGCGCTGACGACCTGGGGTTGGATATCCAGCGCCAGCGCATCGTAATACGTGGTGTCTGCCAGCTGGGGCAAATCCAAGCGCGGGATCTTTGAACGTTCTGGGTCGGCGAGCGATGGCAGTGTGGGCGCTGAACTGGCACTCGTCCGAGTATCAGGCCGCGGGGGGGATTTCGGGGGAATCGAGCTTACCTGAGGTGAAGACGACGGAAGGGGCATTTTTGCTGGCCCTGACCGCTCCAGACTCACCTGCAGGGTGGCCGTTTGGTGTGGCATGGTTGCGGGGCTCACCCGAATGAAAGCCAGAATTGCTGCATGGGCCGCCGCCGACACCCATAAGGCGATGAGAACGCGGCGCCAGGGAAACGCAGGTTGAGGAAAGGAGCCAGAAAGCGGCACGGCACCGATCTCAGCGTTACGGTTCAGGGAAGAAGATGAGACAAACAGGCGCAGTCACCCGCAAATCTTAACATTGCGCCATACCCGCGAATCGCCGGCCAGCCCGCAATGTATGCCGTCCAGGGGCCGCAGTTGCTTAAGTGCGACCTGGCTTGCGCGCCACCATGTCAATCAGGGCTGATTGGCCGTGGTGACCAGTGCCCTCTGCGATGAAGTCGTCATGCTCGCGCAAGTGCAAGATCTCCCAGTCGCCAAAGGCTTCCTTCAACAGTGCTTCGGTGTACATGTTCTCCGCTGCCGCCGGACCACCGGTCTTGTATTCAATCTGGCGTGGCGTATAGCCCTGGAGAATGAGCAGGCCGCCTGGCTTGAGGCTTAGCCGTATGCCCTTGAACATGCGCGCGCGGCCCTCGGGCCCGGCAAACTGGATAAAAATCGCGGCCACCAGATCGTAAACTGCGTCGGGCCAATCCCACGCGAGCAGATCGGCGTGTTCTAGGCGCAGGTCCACACCCCGCTGGTTGGCCCATGCCCTGGCCTTTCCCAGCGCCACCGACGAAAAATCCAGCGCATGAACGTGCAAGCCCTGTTCTGCCAGCCAAATGCCATTGCGGCCTTCGCCATCCGCCAGTGATAGTGCATGCCACCCAGGCTTGAACAGGTCCGCCCGGGATTGCAGGAAAGCATTGGGCGCCTCGCCAAACAAATAACCCGGCTCGTCGTAGCGCTCATCCCAAAAACTCATGGCCAAGCACTTACCTGGATTGGGCCGCAGTCAAGAGGGTTTCGAGCTTGTCCGCCGGCACCATGCCCGGAACGCGCTGGCCGTTTTCGAATATCAGGGTGGGGGTTCCGGATACCTTGAGCCGATTGCTCAAGGCAATGTTCTCATCGACCGGATTGTCACAGGTAGCAGCGGCCTTGGGCTTTTCCGCCTTCAGCATGTAGTCGTGCCAGGCGGTGACCTGATCCTTTTCGCACCAGATCTGCTTGGCGACATTGATCGCGGCCGGATGTAGGCTTTGGATGGGGGTCAAAAATGTGTAGATCGTGATGTTGTCCACCTTGGTCAGCTCGTTTTCAAAGCGCTTGCAGTACGGACAATCGGGGTCGGAAAACACGGCCAGCTTGCGGCTGCCATCGCCCTTGACGATCTTGATGGCGTGGGAAAAGGGCAGGCTGTCCCATTTCACCTCCTGCAGCTTGGCCGTGCGGGCCGCTGTCAAATTGCGCTTGGTTACCGTATCGACCACGTTGCCGAGAAACAGATATCGGCCATCCGCTGTGGCATAGATCACATCCCCGTCGATCACCACCTCATACAGGCCCCCGTATGGCGTCTTGCTTACCGAGGTAATATCCGAGCCGGGATACTTTGCGCCTAAGACTTTACGGATATCGGCCTGGCCCGAGAGGGCAAGACCGGACAGGCCGAGCATCAACAGCCCGGCGGCAAGTGCACGCAACTTCACAAAATGACTCCTTAATTGGTGATGCCCATTGCTTCACGCACCAGGGCAGATTTGGCAATCGGCAAACGGTTCAATACAGACATGCCTGCATTGCGCAGGGTTCCGCTGATTTTGTCGGACCGGGCAAACAAGTAGTGCAGATTATCCGTGACTGCTTGCATTCGCGCCACCGGCTCAGCGCGGGCACGGGCATGGGCGGAAAGCACGCGGGCATCACCGCAGCTGGCCCGGCCACGGTCAGCCAGGTGTTGCGCCAGACTATCCGCGTCGCCGAAACCCAGATTTACGCCTTGGCCCGCCAGCGGATGCACCCCGTGGGCGGCATCCCCCAGCAACGCGAGACCGGGCCGGAAGACCTCCGGCAATTTCATCAGACTGAGCGGGAAGCCTGCGGCTGGGGTCAGCAGAGACAATCGCCCCAGCCGCTCGTGCCCTGCGTCGGC
Organism: uncultured beta proteobacterium; assembly: GCA_963782495.1. Lineage (GTDB taxonomy): Bacteria > Pseudomonadota > Gammaproteobacteria > Burkholderiales > Thiobacillaceae > DASQBT01. The sequence goes on from CAWAJU010000014.1 coordinate 11,456, forward strand.
CACGCTGGCACACAGGGCGTGCCCATCCATCGCCAGCAATTCCCGACCATGTGCATCAGGCGTCGACCAGACCATGGACATCCTGTTACCCGGCAGCGGCAACCAGGCCAGCACGCCGTCCTCACGGAACCATTGAAAGGCGGTGCCCTGATGGTTTTTTTCCACCGCGAAATTGGCCACCACGCCCAACTGTCCATAGGACCGGGTCCCCGGCCAGATGCCCGCCTGGGTCCGCACCCAGGAGTCACGGCCATCCGCACCGATGATCAATTCCGCTTCCAACTCCCTGCCGTCTTCCAGTATCACGCGGGATGTCGGCTGGCCGAAATGAACTTCTTGGATGCAGGCCGGGCTCAGAACAGTGAGATTGAAGGCCTGGCGCGCAATGCGCCACAATGCCCATTGCAGACGACCGGATTCCAGAATGGTGGCGAGCCGCCCCACCCCGGAATCGTAGGCATCCAGAGTCAGGCTGCCCGTTGCATCGCCCAACACCTCCATGCGGTGAACTGCCTGCATCCGGTCGCCATCCAACTGTCCCCATGCGCCCAAGCGCGTCAGCAATGACTGACTGCCCGGGCTGATGGCATAGATGCGGCTATCCCAGTCCATTGTCGGCTCGCATGGCGGACGGGGTTCGATTACGACAACCTTCAGCCCCTGTTGTTCCAGGGCAATGGCACAGGCTGCCCCGACCAGGCCCGCCCCTACTACCACCGCGTGGTAGCGCATCAGCCCCTGGCCCCATACATCATGCGGCGAACTACGAAATGCCTAAGCGGCGGGCAGGCCTGCAACACCATCAACCCCAGGCCCCGTGCATGGCGGATCGGCGCCAGGTCGGTGGAAAAACTGCGCACCAGAAAATCGGTAAAGGCAATGCCTCCCAGGGCATCGGTACGGCGGGCAGAGGCGAACTTGCTCAATAATCCAGCTTCCCCCGGATCGGTATCGGCGTGTTCGATCAGCAAGCGCGCCAGCTCGAATGCATCGCGCAAGCCCAGATTGAATCCCTGCCCCGCCACCGGGTGCAGGGTTTGCGCAGCGTTGCCTATGCGCACCACCCGCGACTGTCGACCCGGGCCGCGCCAGTCGAGCCTGAGGGGAAAACGGGCGCGCGGACCGGTCGCGAGCATCCGCCCCTGGCGATAGCCGAAATGGCGCTGCAGGGCAGCCAGGAAGGCTTCGTCGTCAAGGCTGGCGATTCGCTCTGCCTGTTGCGGCGCGCAAACCCAGACCAGGGCATAGCCCTCACCCTTGGGCAGCAACGCGACCGGGCCATCCGGCGTAAAGCGTTCATAGGCCAGGTTGAGATGCGGAAGTTCGGTCCTGATTTCCGCCACCACCGCGACTTGACCATAGTCACGCTTGAGCCTGGCGGGCGGTGCCTGGTCACCTCGCCCTCCATCTGCGACGATGGCCAGGCGGGCGGCGATCTTATGGGGGTGCTCGCCGTCGATGACCAGACTTGCCGAATCGGCGCCGGCATTGACCTCCGCCACCGACGCGCCAAAACTGACAGCCACCTGATTTGCCTGTAAAACCCCCTGCAGGGCACGGTTCAATTCCCCATACGACAACACGTAGCCAAGGGCGGGCACGCCCTCTTCCCTAGCCGACAGCAATGCCCGTCCCAGACCGCCCTTGTGCGACACATGGATGGTGGCGATAGGCGTGGACTCCCGCAGACTGGCCCAAACCCCGATCCTTTCCAGAATCTGCCGCGAGCCATGCGACAGTGCCAGAGTACGCCGGTCGTCCAGGGGGTGGTCCGCCGTCCGTGCTTCCAGCACCAGGGGATCGAGTCCGCACTGCTTGAGGGCCAGGGCGCAAACCGCGCCGACCGGGCCGGCGCCGACGATTACAATATCCGCTGAATTTGGCATGAACATCTTCTCTTGCAGCGTGGCCTCGGCGTTTCCGTAGAACGTTTCGGTCGTGCCATGGTCCTGGCTGCGCTCCGTCATCTGTCCGCCATGCACGCTTCAATTTCGGCCACGGTTTTGGGTGCGCTGCTGAGCACGTCATGCCCGGTCCCGGTCACCGCAACATCGTCTTCTATGCGAATGCCGATGTTATGGAACGTCGCCGGCACGTCGTCCGCCGGGCGGATATAGAAACCTGGTTCCACGGTCAGGACCATGCCGGGCAGGAGTTCGCGCCAGTTGCCCTGCATTTTGTAGTCCCCAGCGTCATGTACATCGCGGCCCAGCCAGTGGCCGGTGCGGTGCATGTAGAAACGCTTGTAGGCTTCCTGTTCGATCAGGCCATCCACCTCGCCCTGCAGCAGCTTCAGGTCAACCATCCCCTGAACCAGAACACGCAGCGCTGCATCATGGGGTTCATTCCAGCGCGCCCCTGGCCTGACCTTGTCGATGGCAGCAAGTTGGGCCTGCAGCACGAGCTCGTAGATTGCTCGTTGCGGCTCGGAGAATGCTCCGTTTACGGGAAAGGTGCGGGTGATATCCGAGGCGTAGCCGTCCAGTTCGCAGCCGGCATCGATCAACAGCAGGTCGCCGTCCTTGAGCTGCGCGGAATTGTCCACATAGTGCAGCACGCAGGCATTGGCTCCGCCCGCGACGATCGATGTGTAGGCCGGATGGCGGGCGCCATGGCGGACAAAATCATGCAATAGCTCCGCCTCGATTTCGTACTCAAATCTTCCCGGCCGGGTCTTGGACATGGCTCGGCGGTGCGCGACGGAAGAAATGGCCGCGGCGCGGCGCATGATGCCCAGTTCAGAGTCGTCCTTGAACAGGCGCATTTCATCCAGCCAGCGGCGCACGTCGACGATTTCCTGCGGCGCACTGACGCCGGCGCGGGACTTGGCGCGCACTGCGTTCAACCAGCCCAGTACCTGGCCATCCCAGGCAGCATCCTCTCCTACCAGGTACGCGAGGCGCGGCTGGTTGGCCAGGAATTCTGGCAGCTTCTCATCCAGTTGGGTCATGGGATAGGCCTCGTCAAATCCGAAGGTCTGTTGCGCTGCCTCCGGACCGTAACGAAAGCCATCCCAGATTTCCCGCTCCGCATCCTTGTCACGGCAAAACAGGATGGAGCGCGGTGGAGTGCCGGCGATGACCACGCATACCGCCTCCGGCTCAGGGAAGGCTGTCAGATAGTGAAAGTAACTGTCGAACCGGTAGGCGTAGTGGCTGTCACGATTACGGATCACTTCCGGACCGTTGGCCACGATGGCCGCGCCCTCCTGCAATTGTTTCGCCAGTTGGGCGCGCCGATTTATGAAGGTTTGCATGCTCATCTGCACATTTGTCCGCTTACGATTTGATCCAGTTCCCGCAATCTTTCCACAGTACCGACATCGACCCAGCGCCCAGTGTAATGCTCGCCACTGACTTTCCCTAACCCCATGGCGGCGCGCAACAGAGGCGCCAACTGGGCCTTTTGCCCGGCTTCGATGTCAGCAAACAGATCCCGATGGTAGACGCCGATGCCGGAGAACGTGAGGAGTGAAGAGTGAAGGGTGGGGAGGGCGTCCCTGTCATCCACACTTTCGTCGGTCAGCACAAAATCGCCTTGCGGGTGATGCAGCGGATTGTCGACCAGCACCAAGTGGGCCAGCCGACGACTGGCCCGGATGGATTCGATCACATGCGGCAATCTGCAAAAATCGTAGTCGCAGAAGATGTCGCCGTTGATGACGGGAAAAATGTCTGCATTCAGGAGAGGAAGTGCGGTCGCGATCCCCCCTGCCGTTTCCAGCGCTTGGGCCTCGCGTGAATATCGGATCTCGGTGCCCAATGCCTGGCCGTTGCCCAGCAAGGCCTCGATCTCACCTCCCAAATGGGCATGGTTGATGACGATGGGGCCGAAGCCCGCCCGCACCAGTTTTTCAAGATGCCAGACGATCAGGGGCTTGCCACCTACCGGCAACAGGGGCTTGGGGGTGTAGTCGGTGAGCGGACGCATGCGCTCGCCCCGCCCGGCAGCCAATATCATTACCGGTTTCATTCAGCGAACCGCACCTGAATTGGGAAGACACGAGGATGGCAGGACATCCAAATCTGGTGTCCCCCTGTCGTCCACGCAAACAGGCATTTTCAAAACGTATACCCTACCTGGGCCGCCCGGTTCTCCAATTGGTCCAGCAGCCGCAGCATGGGATGGAGTTCGGTGTAGCGCTCGCAGGCCTTGCGCAGGTAGTCCATTACCAAAGGCATGTCCTTGAGGTAGGCGTCCTTGCCGTCGCGGTGATGCAGACGAGCAAAAATGCCCAGCACCTTGATGTGGCGCTGGGCGCCCATCCATTCAAAGTCGCGATAGAACTCGTAGAAGTCGGCGGCGACGGGCAACCGGGCTTTGCGCGCCGCCTCCCAGTAGCGGATCAGCCAATCCAGCACCTGTTCTTCTTCCCAACGGATATAGGCGTCCTTGTACAGCGAAGCCAGATCATAAGTAATCGGACCGTATACCGCATCCTGGAAATCCAGGATGCCCGGATTGGGGTCGGACAGCATGAGGTTACGCGAGTGGTAGTCCCGGTGCACGTAGACTTTGGGCTGCGCCAGATTATTGGACAGGATGCGTTCAAACGCCTGGTCCATCAGATGGGTCTGGCCGTCAGTCAACGCCTGGCCCAAATGCTTGGCAACGTACCAGTCGGGAAACAAAGTCAGTTCGCGCAGCAACAAGTCGCGGTCATAGGCAGGCAGTTCGCCGGGCCGGCTCGCCAATTGAATCTTCACCACGGCCGCATTGGCGTCCAGATACAAATCTCTGGCGCTGGATTCATTCAATACGGTCAGGTAGGTCACCGGCCCCAGGTCCGAGAGCAGCAGGAAGCCATGCGCCAGATCCTCCGCCAGTACCCGCGGCACATGCACGCCGGCATCGGCAAACAGCCGGGCGGCCCTGACGAATGGACGGCAATCCTCGTGGGACGGCGGGGCGTCCATCACGATATAATTGCGGCCGTCGAACGTGACACGAAAATAGCGGCGGAAGCTGGCATCGCTGGACGCCGGGGCCAGATCAAACTCCTGGCCTCCCAGACACACGGCCACCCAGTGACGCAAGGATTCGAGACGTTCCACAAGATTTCCAAGCAGGTAAACGCTGCAATTTTACTCCGACGGAGCCGCTGAATTATTCTGCCATGAACCCTGATCGGCTCCGAGTCCTGTTAGCTGCCTGCCTGGTTTTGGTCCTGGCGCAAGGCGCATCTGGCGACGAGCCTGCGCTTGTCCTTCGCCTGGACACACAGTTGCGCGGCTCTGCCGTGGCTGGCCCGGATGGACCGCTGTTCATCTCGGCAGACCGCATCGAATCCAGCGAGCCAGATATCGTTGAAGCCTTCGGTCAGGTGGAAGCCCGCCATGCCGGGCAAAATTTCTTTGCCGATTTTCTTCGCTACGACACCCGGCTCAATCAGGTGAACGCGCGCGGGGCAGTGCGTTTTGAGGAGGCACAGGCTGTGGTAACAGGTGATAGCCTCACCATGAAGCTGGACACCAAGGCCGGGACCATGCTCAAGCCCACTTTCGAGTTGACTGCCACACCCGGTCGTGGCCACGCCGAAGAGGCGGATTTCCAAGATCAGGATCACGCCAGCTTCAAGCAAGCCCTCTACACTACCTGCCCGGTCGATGACGAGGCATGGAAGCTGAAGGTTAACGATCTTGACATCGACCAGGTCAAGCAGGTCGGCACGGCACACGGTGCGCTTCTCACATTTGAGGATGTGCCTCTGCTCTATACACCCTGGATAAATTTCTCCCTGGACAACAGCCGCAAGAGTGGCATATTGACGCCAACGTTTGGCACCACCAGCAAGAGCGGTCTTGAAATCGCGCTGCCCTACTATTTCAATCTTGCGCCCAATTACGACGCCACCCTGTACACGCGCCTACTCAGCAAGCGCGGATTGCAACTGGGGGGAGAAGGCCGTTATCTGATGGAATCCTATCAAGGCACGGCCCTGCTTGAGGCCCTGAGTGACAAGACCAAGAGCCAGACGCGCTGGGCTGTGCAGCTCCAACACCAGCAGCAGTTCGATCCAACCCTGATCGGTCACGTAAATTTCCAGCGTGTTTCCGACAATGACTACTACCGTGATCTGTCTACCCTGGTCGGCAAGACTTCGCAAACCCTGCTCCCCGAGCAGGGTCAACTGGATTTCGACGACGGCGTTTGGCAAGGGCAGTTCCTGGTTCAGCAATTCCAGCTGCTGCAGGACCCGAACAATCCCATTACCCGCCCCTATGGCCGCCTCCCGGACATCTCGCTCAAGACCGACCGTCAGTTCGGGGCGCTTGAGGGAAGACTTGACTCCAAGTTCGACTATTTCACGCACCCCACCCAAACCCAGGGTGCGCGATTGATTGTCTATCCTCAACTCAAGTTACCCTGGGAAACCCGTTACGCCTCTTTCAACGCCAAGCTAGGCGTGAACGCGAGCTACTATAGCTTGGACAGTTCTGCGCCCAAGCAAACCATCACCCGGGTTCTGCCCATCACCAGCGTTGACGGCGGCTTCGCCATGGACCGGGATTTCAGTTTTTCCGGCAAGCGCTATCAGCAAACCCTGGAACCGCGCGCCTATTATCTCTACGTCCCGTTCCGGGACCAGAGCCAAATCCCGGTCTTCGACACCGCCAAGCTCGACCTGAGCCTCGACCAGATGTTCCGCGAAAACCAGTACATCGGAGGCGACCGGATCAATGACGCCAACCAGCTGACCCTGGCCCTGACCAGTCGTCTGATAGATGCGGAAAACGGCCTGGAACGGCTCAACCTGACTTTCGGGCAGCGCTATTACTTCGACAAGCAACAGGTCACCCTTCCGGGCGAAACGCCGCGCGATACGCTGGCCACCGACTTGCTGGCTGCGTTTGGCGGACAGGTCACGCCTGAAGTGCGTGTCGACGGAACCTGGCAATACAATACAGACAAAGGCAGAACTTTGCGCTCAAACCTGAGCGCCACCTACACTCCCGGTCCCGGACGTCTGCTTAATATGGGCTACCGACTCATTGAAGGGTCGGCTGAACAGGTTGACCTTTCCAGCCAATGGCCCTTGACCCATCGTCTCTACGGCCTGACGCGGATCAATTACTCGCTCAAGGACAGCCAACTGGTGGAAGGCTTGATGGGGCTTGAATACAATGGAGGCTGCTGGATTCTGCGGAGTGTCATCCAAAGGCTTGCCACGGCACAGAACAGCCGCAACAATGCTTTTTTCATCCAATTGGAACTGAACGGTCTCGGCCGTCTTGGCTCTAATCCCATTGACGTTCTCAAACAGAGTATTCCCGGATATGCGAATACAAGCGACATTATTCCTTCTCAGCCTTAGCCTGACGTTTTGCCCGCCGCTCTCGCGCGCGGCCAATATCGAGGTAGTCGACCAAATCGCTGCAGTGGTCAATGACGAAGTCATTACGCGCAGTGAATTGGAAAGCCGCTATAAGGAAGTGCTGGCCCAGTTGCGCCAGCAGAATACGCCTTTGCCCCCCAAAGACCTGCTGGAAAAGCAACTGCTGGAACGCATGATCACCGAGCGCGCCATCCTGCAGCACGCCAATAGCACCGGCATCCGGGTGGAAGCTTCTCAGGTAGAACACACCGTGGAACGAATTGCGCAGCAGAACAACATGGACGTGGACGGTCTGAAGGCCGCTCTTGCTCGGGATGGCGTCAGTTTCGACAAGTTTCGCAATGACATCCGCAACGAAATTACCATCGCCCGGGCTCGGGAGCGGGACGTGGACAACAGAATCGTCGTTTCGGAAGGCGAGATCGAAGGCTATTTGCAAACCCAGGCAACCCAGGGCAAGGACGAAGAATACAACCTCTCCCACATCCTCATTTCGGTGCCCGAAAATGCGTCGCCTGAACAAATCCAGGCGCGCCGCGCCAAAGCCCAGGACCTTGTCGACCAACTGGGGAAAGGGGCAGATTTTGCCGAGCTTTCAGCCAGCTACTCGGATGCGCCCAATGCCATGAAGGGCGGCAATCTGGGCTGGAAATCCAGCGCCGAATTGCCAAGCCTGTTTCTTGAGACGCTCAAGGCTCTCAAGCCAGGCGAGGTCGCGCCCATCATCAAGAGCGCCAACGGTTTCCACATCGTCAAACTCAACGACAAGCGTGGTCTGAACACCAACATGGTGGTCACCCAGACGCATGCCCGCCATATTTTGATCAAGCCCAGTGAGTTGGTATCGGAAGACGACGCCAAGAATCGCTTGCTGCAAATCCGCGAACGTCTGGAAAACGGCCAGAAATTTGGGGATCTCGCGCGTCAGTACTCGGAAGACGCCTCAGCCAGCAAAGGCGGCGACCTCGGTTGGGTCAATCCGGGGGACACCGTGCCCGAATTTGAAAAGGCCATGGACGCCCTGCAACCTAACGAACTGAGCCAGCCCATCCACAGCCCCTTCGGCTGGCATCTGATCCAGGTGTTGGAGCGGCGCCAGCAGGACGTCACTCAGGAGCGGCAGAAACTGCTCGCCCGCAAGGCCATTCGGGAACGCAAGGCGGACGAGTCCTATCAGGAATGGGTGCGCCAGCTGCGCGACTCGGCGTACGTGGAAATTCGCCCCCTGGAATAGGACGTGACGACACTTCTCAGGGCCACATCCGAGCGGCGGTCCTCATGAATTTGCCCTCCGTTGTCCTGACCACCGGCGAGCCGGCCGGCATTGGCCCCGATCTCGCCTTGCTGATTGCGCAGCATGAATTGCCCTGCGCACTGGTCGCGCTGGCCGATGCGGACCTTCTACGCGCGCGCGCCAGCCAACTGGGCTTTTCGGTCAAGCTGGACGGTCTTGCGTCAACGCAAGTGCCCCACCCACACCAAGCCGGCACCCTGCAGGTCTGGCACGAGTCTCTGGTCCAACGCTGCCAGGCAGGAACCCTGAGCTTGCACAATGCGCCCTATGTGTTGCGCCTGCTGGACCGCGCCGTTGCCGCTTGTCAGGAAGGACTCGTCCAGGCGATGGTGACCGGCCCGGTGCACAAGGGCGTAATCAATGACGCAGGCATTTCCTTTACCGGCCATACGGAATATCTTGCGGACAAGACCGCGACCGCGAAAGTCGTCATGATGTTGGTCGGCGGCGGCCTGCGCGTTGCGCTGGCCACCACCCACCTGCCCTTGTCCGAGGTGTCCCGAGCCATCACCCGAGAGGGACTCGCCGCCGTGATCCGTATTCTCCATACCGACCTGGTGGAAAAATTCAGCCTGCCACATCCGTGCATCGCAGTGTGTGGACTCAACCCACATTCTGGCGAATCCGGCTACCTGGGCCGTGAGGAAATCGAGGTCATCACACCGGTGTTGCAGGCCCTGCGCACTGAAGGCATGGACCTGACCGGTCCCCATCCTGCCGACACCCTGTTCGCCCAATTGCGCAAACAGCCTGCCGACGCAGTGCTGGCGATGTATCACGATCAGGGCCTGCCGGCACTCAAGTACGCCAGCTTCGGCGAAGGCATCAACGTCACCCTGGGCTTGCCTTTGATTCGTACCTCAGTGGACCACGGAACGGCGCTGGATCTCGCTGGAACAGGCAAGGTCGAAACTGGCAGCCTGGTGGCCGCGATCAAGCTGGCAGCGAAACTGGCCGGCGCTCGTCAAAGAGCGACATGAAGACAACTCGACGCCGATAGAGGCGGCGCCTGTTCCCGATTCCTGTGAAGCACATTCCACGCAAGCGCTTCGGCCAGCACTTCCTCACCGACCAGGGTGTCGTCCGAGCCATCGTAAACGCCATCCGGCCCCAGCCAGGTGAAGTGCTGGTTGAAATCGGCCCCGGCCTGGGCGCCCTCACCCGGCCACTGCTGGACCGCATTCCCCACCTGCATGTGTTGGAACTGGATCGCGACATCATCGCGCGGCTGAAGAAGACCTGGCCGCCGGAGCGGCTCAGTATCCACGAGGGCGATGCGCTGAAGTTCGATTTCAATGTCATTGCGAGACCCGAAGGGCCGTGGCAACCCGATCAAGGCAGCAACACGCCGACAATCCGGGTTTGTGGCAACCTGCCCTACAACATCTCCAGCCCGCTGCTTTTTCACCTGATGGATTACACCGAAGCCATTAGCGACATGACGTTCATGCTGCAGAAGGAAGTGGTGGACCGCATGGTCGCCAAACCTTCCACCCCACCCTATGGCCGGCTCTCCGTCATGCTGCAGCGGCGCTATCGCATGGAAGCGCTGTTTCATGTTCCACCCGAGGCATTCGACCCGCCGCCCAAGGTCGAGTCCGCCGTGGTACGCATGATTCCCAAACCTGCCAGTGAAATACCTGCACTGAATGAAAAGCTGTTTGGCGAGATCGTAGCCGCCGCGTTTGGCATGCGACGCAAGACCCTGCGCAACACCCTGGGGAACAAGCTGAAGCAGCAAGAGCTTGTTGAGCTTGGTATCAACGCCCAACTGCGCGCGGAAAATCTAGCCCTGTCCGACTACGAAGCGATCACTTCGCACATCGCCGGTCGAAACAATTCTTCACAACTATCCACTCGGTCCAAGACGTGAATGTCGTGACACGAAATCACCTGGCCTTTCCCGGACCATTGGTTCGCACCGGAACGGCGAATTGATATGATCGACTACTTGCGTTTGCAGACGGCGCGCTTCGGTTTGATGCTGCTCGTTTTTCTCTGCTGCGCCCACTGGCCGGTCGTGCAAGCCAATTCCCTGGTTGCGCCCGGACCGGCATTGCCCTGATCTGTCGCCGGCCTTGCCACCTTTCCGATTTCTGGCATTCTTTGGGTCAAGGTCTTGTTCAAGCGCTTCGGCCATGTTCCTCGCTGAGCGTCTGGCCCTTCCACCGAATGAGTTCTTCCGGCCTACGGTTTCCATCGGCCACTTTCGTCAACCTGAGGCAGCACCCAGAAGGGGCCATAACCATGCGACTTAGATCGTTCTTCTTGGCGACTCTTGCGTTGAGCACCGCGTTTGCTCATGGCAACGACAATCCGATGTCACAACTCTTTTCAGCCCGCAGCCTGAAGTGCCACTTCGATCACGGAACCAGCGCGACGTGGATGGGCAGCAAACCAAAGCCTTCCCCCGTCCGCGCTGGCCCGGAACTTCATTTCGACGCAATAGACATCAAGTATCAGTCCGCGCGCGTAATTGGAAACGCGGGTGCCCGCGATGTCAAAGTGTTCCCGGCCAGAGCAGGTCTATCCTTCATTGAAATGGCGCCGAATGCCGTTGACATCACCACCGTGTTTTCCATCTATGGAAAAGATCACGAATTCATCGCCATAGACACTCGCCACGAATTGGTTTCTGGCGTAGCGATAGGGACGCAATACTATGGCTCGTGTCAACTCGTGCAGTGATGGCAAGCCTTGAAGACAAGGAAGGGCTTTCTGGCGCCGGTCAGCAGCAGGCGGCAACCCGGCCATTCCGTTGAAGAACGCCCAAGCGGTCGTCAGCTTGGATTCCGCTTCAACCATGGGCCTCACATTCAATGACCGTTGGTGCGTTGATGGTCTGAAGACCCCGAGACAATTGCGGGAATCCCCCAGTGAGTTTTTCAACGGAATTGGCCAAGAACAGCCCTAACGCAGTCATGCGGTATGCCCCGGCGACCCCGTTCACCGGCCAGATAGCAGGCAGTTTCTGCCACGCCGGTCGCGATCGGAGCGACCCCGCCTGATGGAGGGATAGCTCCTTATTAGTTTTTCTAATCCATATTGGAATTAACAAGAAAGGCATTGAATGCTACAAATAACTCAATTAGGCTGGTGGCGTCTTTGCGAGGAGATGTAGCGGCCGTGTTTCCATCAACCTTTTTCCCTGGGAGGCTAGAAAGATGCGTTACATCATTGCCATGGCACTGTCGGGTCTAATATCCGTTCCCGCAGTTGCAAGTATGGAGCTTTCTGATAAATACGGATGCAGCGATTGCCACAGACTGGAAATCAAGCCCGGGGCGGCGCGGCAAAGGAGTGAAGGCCCCAGCTACAAGGAAATTGCCGAAAAACGCAAGGTCGAGAAGGGGGCCGAAAAATTACTGGTGGGCATCATCAAGAATGGTAGCAAAGGAGTCTGGGCCAAGAAATTGGGCAAGAAGTCCCAGATGGCCGGCGACGACGATATCCCGGTCAAGGATGCTGACGCCATAGCCAAGTGGATCCTGTCGCTGTAGGCAGCGCTCATAACCGTGGTCCGGAATGCCGGATAACAACAATGGCCAAGAAAGTCATGAGGTCACTGTTCTGGAGTTTGGCCACGGTGTTTCTCCTGTTGGCCGCACCTCTCTCTCAGGGTGCGGATACGCCATCCGTTCAGGCCAGGGCCAGTGCCGGGCCCAACGTCATTTCCAACAAGCGCTGCATGAGGTGCCACGGCGATGAGGACGCGAAGACCGTCAAACGGCCCGACGGGACGGAAATCAATATCTTCGTGGACAAGTCGGCGTTTGAGCACAGTGCTCACGGCAAGCAATCTTGCGTTGGATGTCACAACAACATCACTTCGCTGCCCCACGACGAACCCTTAGCCATACGCGTAGGCTGTATCGATTGCCACAGGCAGAAATGGGCGGAGCAACAGGAACATCCGACCCCCGAATATAGAACGCTGAGGATGGTGATCCAGCAGACCGACGCCTATCTGCATTCTGTCCATGCACAACCCAATAAACTGGACGATAGCAAGGTCAACGCCACCTGCACGGACTGCCACGATGCGCACAACATTGGTCCCATAGGTAGCGAACAGAGTCCGGAGCACCGTCTGAAGAATCCCGAGGTATGCGGCCGCTGCCATGAGCAGGAGAAAGCCGAATATCTGACTTCCGTCCATGGCAAGGCGGTAATGGAGCAAAAGAATGCCAAGGCCGCGGTCTGTTCGGACTGCCACACCACCCACGACATTGCTTCCCCCCAAGGGGATGCGACGAAGTTGAGCATCACCCAGAACTGTGGAAATTGCCACAAGGAGGAGCAAAGGTCCTATCTGGGATCCTACCATGGTCAGGTGGTACGCCTGGGTTACACCAATACGGCTAAGTGTTTTGACTGCCACGGCGCACACGGCATCAGGAAGGTCGATGACCCGGCATCAAGGGTTAACAGCAATAATCTTCTACAGACCTGCCGTTCCTGCCACAAAAGTGCCACGCCCAACTTCACCAGCTTCCAGCCCCATGGCAATTCACATGACTTCGGCAAGTATCCAGGGATCTGGATTACCACAAAATTCATGGAGGCCTTGATCATCAGCGTATTCCTGTTTTTCTGGACCCATGTCTTGCTGTGGTTCTACCGCGAGTACAAGGATCGCCAGGCAGGCCTAGGCTACAAGCCAGACCCGGGCCAGCCGGCAACGGTCTACTTCCGCCGTTTCAGTGCCTTCTGGCGCCTGATCCACCTGTTGTTCGCGCTCAGCATCATTACCCTGGTGCTGACCGGCACCACTCTGCAGTTCGCGAATACGGCCTGGGCACATATGGTGATCCGTCTGATTGGTGGACCCGAGATGGAAGCGATCATCCACCGCGCCGCAGGGGTCACTTTGTTGGCGGCATTCCTGGTCCAGTTTGCCATGGTCGGCTTCAACATCTGGCGAAATCGCAAGTCCTTTACCTGGTTTGGCCCCACTTCGCTGGTTCCCAGCATGCAGGACTTGCGTGATATCGCTGCCATGTTCCGCTGGTTCCTGGGCCGCGCGCCGCGCCCAAGTTTCGACCACTGGGCGTACTGGCAGAAGTTCGATTACTGGGCGCCGTTTTGGGGTATGGCCATCATCGGGGGTACCGGTCTGCTCCTGTTCTTCCCGACCATAACCTCAATTATTCTGCCGGGCTGGATGTTCAACATCGCCACCATCGCGCATGGCGAAGAGGCATTGCTGGCGGCGGTATTCCTGTTTACGGTGCACTTCTTCAACGTGCATTTCCGTCCGGACAAGTTCCCCATGAGCACTTCCATCTTCACCGGATCGGTACCGTTGGAAGAGTTCAAGCATGATCACGCGTTGGCGTATGAGCGCCTGCTCGCCAGCGGTGAACTCGACAAGTACCTGGTGAAACCACCATCGGCGCGCATGGAGAAAGGTGCCAGGCTGCTTACGGCGGCCCTCATCTTCGCCAGCCTCACCCTGCTTGTCCTTGTGCTGTATGGCTATGCAACGATGTCGTAGAGGACTGCATGAAAGATGGGCTCGATGGCTGGGCGTTAACTTATCGTGTTGAACGTCTTGCTGACGCCACCGAGTTCTTGGTCAGATCAAGTTGTATCTTTTGCGGCCGACTTCTGAAGGATATGCCATGAAATATCTGCTATTCATTCTTAAAACGTGCCTTCTTGGATTGTCATTGGCCCTGGCCGCCCCGGCCTCGGCAGGAGATGTGCACAAACATGGGGGCGCATATTACATATTCCTGCCGGCCACGGTCGATTTCGTCCAAGTGGTGAAACATCTGCAGACCGAAATCGAGAACATGAACTGGGAGGTTCTCAGGGAGCAGAATATCGACAAGGGACTCAAAGACAACTACCAGATAGATATCCAGAACAAGGTGGTTTACGCATGCAAGTCCCAGTATTTGGCCCAGGCCATCAAGGAAGACCCGAATATCACTCTTATCGTCCCTTGCCGCTTTGCCGTGTATCGTGTGGATGCCTCCGGCAAGGCTGTAGGCGGACCACCGGGCAAGGCGGGGAAAATAGTCGTCGGTATCTCGGATCCGGTCGATGAAGCACGCCACCTGGGCATCAAGCAGATGAAAGCGGTCAAGGTCGCCAGCAAGGAACTGCAAGAAGTTCTGCAGGCATTGGCTGATTTCTACAAGATGAAATAGATTCGTCCAGGAAAACTGGCCCGCCAAGCAGCCTGAGGAGAAATCTGCCCGCACTTCCGTAGCTCGTCCACCGTGGTCATACTGCACTGTGCTCCAAAGCGTTCCTTGAAAGGCGGTTTCTAGCCCCGACTGCCCAAATTTTGATCTCAGCCTCCGTCTGGTATTGAGTTGCGGATCGGTCATTGGCTCGCTGCTGGCGCCAATGGCAGAAACGCATCGATCTCTGCCCCCCAAACTAACCCCGCCTCGTCCACCCCGCGGTGCCAGTCTGAATGAACTCAATCTTGTAGCCATCCGGATCCTGCACAAACGCAATCACGGTGGAACCATGCTTCATCGGCCCGGCTTCCCGTGTGACGGTTCCGCCATTTGCCCTGACGGCTGCGCAAGCCTTGTGGGCATCTTCCACCTCGATGGCAATATGGCCATAGGCGTTGCCCAGTTCGTACCTGTCTGTGTTCCAGTTGTAGGTCAGTTCGAGCACCGCGGCTTTGTCTTCGGTGTCG
Organism: uncultured beta proteobacterium; assembly: GCA_963782495.1. Taxonomy (GTDB): domain Bacteria; phylum Pseudomonadota; class Gammaproteobacteria; order Burkholderiales; family Thiobacillaceae; genus DASQBT01. Next base: position 26,750 of record CAWAJU010000014.1, read on the forward strand.
TAGCCGACAAAGGCGAGGGTAAACTGGCCATCCGGGTAGTCTTTCCTGCGCAGCAGCTTCATGCCCAGGACGCGCGTATAGAAATCGATGGATCGATCAAGGTTCCCAACACGAAGCATCGTGTGAAGTAGTCGCATATCGAGCTCCTGGTTTGATTTGCGGCACCTCGTCAGGTGCGGGTCCTACCGGCGAATCTCACTAACACATGAGTGTGTGCCCGTTCTTCTTCAACCACTCCCGCCCGCTGTCGGCACGCGCATACAAGGCGTCAACCTGCCGCCAGAAGCGCGGGGAATGATCCAGATGGACGAGATGGGCGACTTCATGCGCGGCCACGTAATCGATGACTTCAAGCGGCGCCTGGATCAGGCGCCAGTTCAGCCGAATGCGGCCATCAGGATGGCAGATGCCCCACTGGCTACGGGCATTGGACAGGGCAAACGCAGGCCGGTGGCCGAGGCGCCGGGCAAACTGGCGCACGCGCCGGGCCAGCAGGCACTGCGCCCGGTGGCGCAGCCAGCCCCTGACCAAGTCAGCGACTTCTTCCGCGCAGGTACAGGACACCCACAGTACCCGCCCCACCCGGCGCACGTCAGTAAACAGGCAGGGGACCACGCGCAATTTAAGCCTCAAACCCAGGTAGGACAGGGCCGCGCCATCCTTCCATGCGGATTCCGGTGCGCTGCGTGATTCCATTTGTTCAAGGGTACGAATCAGCCAGGCCCTGCGTTCGCGGATGAACTCATCGATTTCTCCCCGCGGCACCCACCAGGGCACGTTGATCCGCACGCCCGTCTCGCCCACGCTCATGCCCAGCGTCTTGCGCCGGGTGCGCGTCAGGACATAAGGCACTCTCAGGCCGCCGAGCGCGAGTGTGCCCTTTTCAGTTCGCTTGTGCGGCATGTGGCAGGCGGTTCACTTCGGCTTCTATCCAGTCGCGGACTTTTTGATTGAGCTCATCGGCCTTGAGGCCGGTGGACTCAATGACCGGGCCGATGCTGAGGGTGATGGTGCCGGGGTGTTTGAAGAACGCGTTCTTGGACCACACCTCCCCGGCGTTATGGGCCACCGGCAGCACGGGGGTTTGGGTATGGGTGGCAAGCCAGGCGCCGCCTATGCCGTAACGGCCGACCTCACCCGGCTTGATCCGGGTGCCTTCGGGAAAGATGAGTACCCAGAAGCCCTGCGCCAGCCGGTCCCTGCCTTGGGCCACGATTTGCTTGAGCGCCTCCTTGCCGGCCTTGCGGTTGATTGCAATCGGCGACAGCATGCGCATGCCCCAGCCGAAGAAGGGAATGTAGAGCAGTTCACGTTTGAGTACGATCACCTGAGGCGGCAGCAGAATCGGCAGCGCGATCGTCTCCCACGCAGACTGATGCTTGGCCATCACGACCACCGGCATGTGGGGAAGATTTTCCATCCCCTTCACGTCATAGCGAATGCCGCAGATGACTCTGGCCAGCCATACGATCAGGCGGTTCCATTGGCTGATGATGCGGTAGCGAGTGAACGGCCCGAATGGGAAGGTCAACAGGGAAAGCATGCCGAACACGATGGTCAACACGCCCTGCAGCAATGCAAACAGGGTCGAACGCAATATGATCATTCGCCCTTGCCGGGGTTCCTCAGCAGCGCATCGACTGCCTGCGCAAGGTCGTCATAGACTTCGGTGCCCTGGGGAAAACCTCCTGCGGCGCGGGTCTTCTTGCCCTTGCCGGTCAGCACCAGTTTGGGCGCCGCGCCCACCTGTACCGCTGCCTGCAAGTCCCTCAGCGAATCGCCAATGGCCGGCACGCCGGACAAGTCCACGTGGAAGCGCTCAGCAATCTGGCGAAACAGGCCGGTCTTGGGCTTGCGACATTCACACTCGGACTCGGCTGGATGCGGGCAAAGAAACACAGCGTCGATCTGGCCGCCTGCGCTCATTACCGCCTTGTGCATCTTGGCATTGATCGCATTGAGCGTGGCCATGTTGAACAGCCCTCGTCCGACGCCCGACTGGTTGCTGGCAACCACCACCCGATAGCCTTCGTGATTGAGGCGCGCAATAGCCTCCAGGCTGCCCGGAATGGGCTTCCATTCTTCCGGACTTCTGATGAACATGTCCGAATCGAAATTGATGACGCCGTCGCGATCGAGAATAACCAGTTTCATGACGCTAAAGTATATGCCCTAGGCCATAATGAGAACAGATCCGGGATACCGCCCATGACCGAATACCGCGTCCACCCCAGACTCGTCCTGGCCGCAAAACTGGTGGCAGCCTGCAGCCTGTGCTTGGCGGTCGTGCTGCTGCTGGCCTGGCTGGTCGGTCACTGAGCGGGTTGGCGCCTCAGGTAACCAGCCTGGAAAGATCGGCCACCCGGTTCATGGTCTGGTGCAACTGGCTGAGTAGCGCCAAGCGATTGGCCCTGAGCGCCGGGTCATCGCTGTTCACCATGACGCCATCGAAGAAGGCGTCGACCGGTCCTTTCAACGCCGCCAAAGCCTGTAGCGAGGCGGTGTAGTCACCGGACTCGAATGCGCCGTCTGCTTTGGGCTGGATCTGCATCAGCGCATCATGCAGTGCGGTTTCAGCCGACTCCTTAAACAGTGCAGGCTTGATTTCGATCGGAACAACGCCTTCCACTCTTTTGAGGATATTACCTACGCGCTTGTTGGCTGCCACGAGACTTGCAGACTCCGGGAGTGCAGAAAAAGCGCGCACGGCATTCAATTGTGATGGCACCATGGAGATAAGTGACGGTCGTATACTCAATACAGCTTCCACTTCGTTGGCGCTAAATCCTTGCTCTCGCAATAATCCCGCGAAGCGATCGAAAATAAAATCAATTACATACTGCTTGGCATTTGAGGCTATCTGGGGTTTTGAGTAACCAGTTGCCACCATTTGAACTTCGGTAGTCTTCTTTGCTTGCAACTCTGTGAGCCGTTGGTCATGGAGCCTCTGGGCCCAGGCCTTAAGAATATCTTCATCATCGAGAGCTTCGAATGAAAACTGTAATAGCCTGTCCAGCGCTAACGGAAGCCTCCGCTCAACTAGCAAGCGAATTACTCCTAGTGCGTGCCGTCGAAGGGCAAACGGGTCCTTCTCACCCGTTGGTCTCTCGCCAACGCTGAACAAGCCGACCAGGGTTTCCAGCTTGTCAGCCAAGGCTACGCATACACCCACATCATTACGCGGTAGTTCATCACCGGCGAAGCGAGGTTTGTAGTGGTCCTCGATCGCCTCGGCAACCAAAATGTCTTCGCCATCATGCAAGGCGTAATAGCGCCCCATGATGCCCTGCAATTCGGGAAATTCTCCCACCATCTCGGTGAGCAAATCAGCCTTGGATAGCAGCGCAGCGCGGTCGGCCCGTCTCATTAAAGATAAGTCTCGCAATTCATGTGCAATGGCTCGTGCGATTGATCTCACCCGTTCTACACGCACCCCCAAGACGCCGAGTTTGTTGTGGTACACAACTCTATCCAGCCCCCTCACGCGCGATTCCAGCGGCTTCTTCCGGTCCTGATCAAAGAAGAACTTGGCGTCGGCCAGACGTGGCCGCACCACGCGCTCGTTGCCACCGATGACCGCAGAAGTATCGGCAGGCGAAATGTTGGAAACGATCAGGAACCTGTTGGTGAGCTTGCCGGTGCCATCCAGCAAGGGAAAATACTTCTGATTGACCTTCATGGTCAGGATCAGGCATTCCTGCGGCACTTGCAGAAAGACGTCTTCAAAGCGGCCGACCAAGACGTTGGGGCGCTCCACCAGTGCGGTGACTTCGTCCAGCAAGGCATCGTCCTTGATGGGGCTCAAACCCTGACTGGCCGCGGCCGCTTCAAGCTGCCGAAGGATTTCCGCGCGGCGCGCTTCAAAGCTTGCAATCACCGCTCCCTCATCGCGCAGTTGAGACGCATAGCTGTCGGCATCCTTGAGCACAATCGGGCTAAATCTTGCCTCGAAACGATGTCCGCTAGTTAAGTTAGCTGCTTTCAGTCCGAGAACCTGCACATCAATGGTTTCGTCACCATGCAAAGCCACCAGGCCATGCGCCGGGCGCACGAAATCAACTGTTTCCCAACCGTCACCTGAGGGGTTGGGGTAAGTCATCACCTTCGGAATGGGCAAGTATCGAATTGCATTTTCAAGCGCGCCCTCGAGGCTGATTGAAAGTTGAGCTCCAACAGCAAGACCCTCTCGATGTTTGACAACCTCCTTACCATTCTCAATTTCGACGAACGTCCGTTCCCTAATGACCCAGTCAATATCTACCGAATCGTGGTACTTCGACTTTAGCTTCTTCAACAAAGGCGCAGTTGGCATTCCACTCGCATCGAATCCAATAGCTCTTGGCATGAGGGTCGTTGGAAGCTGCGGACGGGGCTGAGATTCCTGTCTGACATTAGTGATGTGAGCGGCGAGTCTGCGCGGCGACGCAAAGATAGTCAGACCCGAATCAGGCTCCAAAAAGTCATTAGCCTCCAATCCATCGAATAGGGTCCGCGCAAAAGACTCCCCCAACTTCTTTAATGCCTTGGGCGGCAATTCTTCAACCAGCAGCTCGACCAGCAGATTCTTGATGGCGCTCATGCGGCAACTTCCGCGTCCAACTGCGCCAGAGCTTCCTTGGCCCATGGCTTAGGCGCCATGGGAAAACCAAGCCGTGCGCGGCTGTCGAGATAACTTTTCGCTACGCTTCTGGCGAGATTCCGGATGCGCCCGATGTAGGCAGCACGTTCGGTAACCGAAATCGCCCCGCGTGCGTCGAGCAGGTTGAAGGTGTGGGCCGCCTTCAGGATTTGTTCATAGGCGGGCAACGCCAAGTGCTGTTCCATCAGGTGCTGCGCCTGCCTTTCGTGGGCGCCGAACGCAGTGAGGAGGAACTCAACATCGCTGTGTTCGAAATTGTAGGCGGACTGCTCCACTTCGTTCTGATGGTACACGTCGCGGTAACTCAGGCCTTCGGTCCATGTGAGGTCAAAGACGTTTTCGACCCCCTGCAGATACATCGCCAAGCGTTCCAGACCGTAGGTGATCTCGCCGGTGATGGGCTTGCAGTCGATGCCGCCAACCTGCTGAAAATAGGTGAACTGCGTGACCTCCATGCCATTGAGCCAGACTTCCCAGCCCAGCCCCCAAGCGCCAAGGGTGGGGTTTTCCCAGTCGTCCTCGACGAAGCGGACGTCATTCTTCTTCAGGTCGAAACCGAGTGCCTCAAGCGAGCCGAGATACAGCTCAAGAATATCGGTGGGCGCGGGTTTCAACACCACCTGGTACTGGTAATAGTGCTGCAGGCGATTCGGATTCTCCCCGTAGCGCCCGTCCTTGGGCCGGCGCGAAGGCTGGACATAGGCGGCCTTCCACGGTTCCGGCCCCAGTGCGCGCAGGAAGGTTGCGGTGTGGCTGGTGCCCGCACCGACTTCCATGTCATAGGGCTGCAGTAAGGCGCAACCCTGTTTGGCCCAGTAACTTTGCAGGGTCAGGATAATGTCCTGGAAACTTTGCATAGGATGCACAACTTGCCGAAAGCGCACATTTTAACCCGGCACAGGACGATCCCACGCCCGTCCAGAGTCCGCTTGGCCTGGCAGTTCACTATGGGACGCGCTTGACCGCGGTCCGTTCGCCGAACAGCGCGCTGCCGATTCGAACCATGGTGGCGCCCTCGGCAATAGCCCAGGGAAAGTCGCCGCTCATCCCCATCGAAAGTTCGCTGAACATCGGCAGGTCAAGGCGCTCGCGCAGCGTGTCGCGCAGCTCGCGCAACTGAGCAAAGGCTTGGCGCGTTTCGGTTTCGCCTGCATTCAGGCGGCCGATCGTCATCAGCCCGCTTAGGTTCAAACCCGCCAGACTTGCCCGAAGAATCGTCTCAACTAATGGGACGAGGTCGGCTGGAGCAATGCCGCGCTTGCTGGGGTCATCGGCGACATTCACCTGGATCAGCACGTTGCACTCGACGCCTGCCGCTCGTGCCGCTTCGCTCAGTCGCCGAGCGAGCTCAAGCCTGTCGAGTGTATGGACCCAATTGAATGCCGCGGGAACAAAGCGCGCCTTGTTGGACTGAAGATGCCCGATAAGATGCCATTCCAGAGGGGCAAGCGTCTCCGGCCTGCGCCGGAGCGCGGCCTGCTTGTCGAGCGCTTCTTGCACTCGATTTTCGCCAAACATGAACTGGCCCGCATGGACCGCGGCCAACACCGCGTCCGCAGGATGGCCCTTGGACACCGCGATCAGGCGGATATCGCCCGGGGTTCGTCGGGCAAGGCGTGCCGCTTCGTCAATGCGGTCGTTTATCGCAGCCAGCCTCTCGCACATGTCGAATCCGTGTTCATCCTTGGGCCCGGTTGGTTCAGCCTGCATCTACGATTCGTCCCTTCAAATTCGCCGTGCTGCGGCGGGGTTTGTCATCGTGCTCACGAACGTCCAGTTTATCCCGGTAACGTCCAGCCCAAGTGGCATGCCCGACTATGCCGTTGAGTCTGCAGGCGAAACGGCCTGCATGGTTCCGGTTCGGAACCGCACCTCGGATCGCATCGAGGGGAGCGTGTCGACATTTCTTCATCACCCCGGGCGCAAGATGTCAAAGTTTCCGCGCCTGAGCCGTCAGTGTTGCCAAATCGAGTCCGCGTCAACATTTAAAATCAATATGTTGGACCCGGTCGCCAGGGCAGGAGAACTGGCATTGAGTTTGCGTTAGCTTGGACAAGGGCAATACCCGCTTCAGCATTAGGAGACGATCATGAAAGTACGTTTCGGCAAGAAGATGTTTATGATGGAACTGTCTTCCAGTCCCTTTGCCTGGTTCCAGGGGGAAACGGAACGCATGCGTCTGTTCAGCCTGTCCTTGTTGTTTGTCCAATTCTCCATGTTTGGCAGTCGTATTAGTGGCTACTGAATCCGTGAATGTTCGTCTGGGACGCAGCCTGATGCTGCGATTGGGACTGAGCCGCCTGTTCCTGGGCTATTTTCTGGGGCGAACCGCGCGTCTTTCCATGTACTCCCTCTCGGTTCTGTTCGTTGAACTGCGCCTGACCCGCTACTTGAACACGAACTAGGCCGCCTTAGAGGGCCCAATACCCGCGGCTTGTTTCAGCGCAACCTAATCTCCAGTTCCACCTCCAGCCCTCCTTGCGGGCGATTGTGCATGCGGATTTTCCAACCATTGGCTTCCGCCAGCTGCTTGACAATGGCCAGCCCCAGCCCGGTCCCGCCGGTGGCCTGGGCGCGGGATGCGTCCAGCCGGTAGAACGGCCGAAACACCTTGTCCAATTCGTTCTCGGGAATTCCGGGCCCCCGATCCTGCACCTGAATGCGCACCCAATTCTTATCTCTGACGAGCCGCAAATCGATTTTGTCGCCGCCATAGCGGTGCGCATTTTCCAACAGGTTGGAAACGATGCGCCCCAAGGCCTGCCGGGCGATACGGGCAGTGCAGGGGGGGGCCTCAACCCGCACGCCTTCCGTGTGGGACGCAATCTCGCGCAACTCCTGCGCCAATTCAACCATTTCGGGCTCCTCGACCTTCAGGCTGCGGGCCAGGTCCAGATAGCCGGTAATCAGGGTATTCATTTCCGCCAAATCCTGGCCGATTCGCTCCATTCGCGTCGGGTCAGGACGTTCCCGCAGCAGTTCCAGCGCAAGCCGAGCGCGGGTGAGCGGCGTGCGCAGATCGTGCGATACACCTGCCAGCAAGGTCGTGCGGTTTTCCAGCAAGGCCTGAACTTCCCGGCTCATGCGGTTGAACCGCCGCGCCAGTTCCTCAAGTTCGCGTGGACCGGTTTCCGGCAGGGGCGCAGGAAACTGTCCCGCCCCTACCTGTTGCGCCGCGCGTGCCGCCCGACCCAGTGGAACGGTGATGCGCCGCACCAGGACCAAAGCGGTGACGAGGACCAGGAATGCGCCCAGCGACAGGAGCGTCACCGCCGCCAGCGGGGGCCGCACGGCATAGCGATTGGGGAAGAATCCCGCGCGCAACTCCCGGCCGCCCACCGGAATCGCAACCCAGACCGAGTCGTCCTGGCGGCGGCCAGACAAGGTTAGTTTAATCCCCAGCCGCTTGGACAGGGCTTGTACCACCTGTTGCTTGAACGCAAAATGGGGCGCCGGAACTGGGTCGGCAAGCGGCTGGGCAATCAGCCGCACGCCATGCCGGTAGGCAAGCTCATCTTCAAATGCTGGACGGGTGATGGGCGGCAGTTCCACCCAGGTTTGGGCGGACAAGACAACCAGTCCCGCCAGGTCATCCGCCGAGCGCTGCGCCACGGGGAGCACAAGGGTACGGTAGATCACCCAATACGCCGCGGCCTGAAATAGCACAAACGCCAGGGCCAGAACCAGGGCGGTGCGGGAATACAGAGAGGCTGGCCTGAGCCTCATTCTTTCCCAGCCGGGGCGAACAGATAACCCTGTCCCCAGACCGTCTTGATGTAGCGGGGATTGGCTGCATCAGTTTCGAGTTTCTTGCGCAAGCGATTGACCCGCACATCGATGCTGCGGTCGAACGGATCGCGTTCGAAGCCGCGCAGTTGGTCCATCAGCCAGTCGCGCGAAAGTGCGCGGTTGGGGTGCTGTACCAGTATTTCGAGCAGGCTGAATTCGCCGCTTGTCAGCACGATTTCGTTCTCTCCCCGATTCAGGCTGCGGGCATCGAGGTTGAGGGTGAACGGGCCGAAGCGCACGATGCGTGCCGCCGCTTCGGCAACAGGCACGTTGCCCCGGCGTAACACAGCCTTGATGCGGGCCACCAATTCACGTGGATTGAAAGGCTTGGGCAGATAGTCGTCCGCGCCCACTTCCAAGCCAATGATCCGGTCTATGTCCTCACCCCTGGCGGACAACATGATGATTGGCAGAGTCCCCTCCCCCGCCTTGAGCCGTCGGGCAATCGATAAGCCATCCTCGCCAGGCATCATCAGATCCAGCACAACCAGGCTCGGAGTCCGCTCTGCCAGCAAAGCCTCAAGCGCCTTGGCGCCATCGGCATGTGCCACCTCGTAACCCTGGCTAGCCAGGTATTCCGTCAACAATTCCCGAATGCCCGGGTCGTCGTCGACCACGTAAATCAGCTCTTTTGTCATGGTCGAACTATAAGGCTTCCGCCGACTGGGACACAAACGGGTTACATGTTGTTACAAAATACCCTTTGCGGGAAACCGTCTGGTTACTTTCCTCACCCAAACTGCAAAGCGTGGAGAGCGGAAACGCCGACCCCATAGGAGCAAGAAATGAGACTGAAGCTGAATGTGTTGTTGTTGACTATTTGCGGCGTGGGCGCCGGTCTGCCGGTGCAGTCGCACGCATTTGACGGCGTGTATCTGGCGGACCAGGAATCTTCCCAACAGGATAGGCGTGATGCCCGCAAGGCTCGCAGGGAAAAGAGGCTCGAGCAGCAGCAACAAGCAGAACCAGTCAGGCAAGAAAGAAGGGAATCCGAGCGGGGTTACGGCTATGGCTACGAACGCCGCCGTCATCTCGAAGAGGACGACGGGCGCGGCCGTCGCTGATCAAGCCGCGTGGCAGACATTAGGAGAGTAAGCATGAAAACCAAGCCCCTCATTGTCGCGCTGGCCACTGTCATCGGACTTGGCGCGGCCAGCGCCCAAGCTGACTACCGCCCCGGATTTCCGGACAAGGCGCGAGTCATCTCTTCGACCCCAGTGTATGACCGGATCAACGAGCCGCGTCAGCAGTGCTGGACTGAAACCATCGGTTATGACGCGCATGTTTACCGCAGCCGCAATGACAACGGCGGCGCGATACTCGGCGCGATCACCGGCGGTCTGTTGGGTTCCACGCTAGGGAACGGATCCGGCAGGGTGGCGGCCGCAGCGATTGGCGCAGCGACGGGCGCGGTGATCGGCGACCGCGTGGACAGCACTGACCATTACTACCGAAGCAGCAGCCCGCGACAGGTCGAACACTGCGCTGTTTCGGACAATTTCCGCAATGCGGTGGTGGGCTATGACGTGATCTACAGCTACCGCGGCCAGCAGTACAGCACGCGCATGGCCTATGACCCGGGTCGCTGGCTGGATGTGAACGTGGATGTTTCGCCCAGCCAGCCATCCCTTTATTTTCGCAACCCGCGCTATGAGGACTGACAGGAGGGATTAGATCATGTTGAAGAAGACACTTGCGTTATTGATGTTGAGCGCCGCCTTCAGCGCACCGAGCTGGGCGGATTGGGATCACGAGGGTGGTTATGGACGTGTCATCCGCGTGGAACCCGCGATTTCCTTCGGGTTTCATGATGGACGCAACCGCTTTCAGATCCTGTACGAATTGGGCGGCGAGCGTTACTGGACGTATGCCGACGCCTTCCCCGGCCCCTGGATCGCGGTTCCCGCGCCACGGTATGTCTATCCGTACCGCTGGGGCAACCGCTATTACCAACCGTATGGTTGGGACAGAGGTGGCCGCCGGCACGATGGCTGGGATGGCGATCATCGGCGTCATGGAGACTGGAACCGCGATCACCGTGGCAGATAGTTTGACCGCCAGCAATCCGCATCAGGCGTTCTGTCCTTTCCACCCAAACCGGGCAAGAAGGGCGGCGCCAGGGCGCGGGCAGGCCTCCCGGAATTGCGCCAATTTGCCACACTGCCAATGGCTTGACCGCATGGATGAACACCGTCCTTCAGTCAGCCATGCAGGCGAGCAGGCCATGTTAGCCCTGGCCGGCATGGCCCTGTGCTACGTTAGCCGCGCTGCTGCCACTCCGACACGGCGGCCACGCGTGCCTGAAGCACCGCTTCCCTGATCCTCCCGGGGTCTGTGCTTCGCGCGACCATACCCGCGTCTATGCTGCGTGCGGCGTGCAAGGCCTGTCGCAGATAATCCGCTGCAGAAAAATCGCGGTCTTCGTACCCGGTGCGACCGCGAAAATCGCATTCGCAGGCCTGTAGGAACTCCTCGAATCGTTCGGGGCGTCGAAATGCATCAACGCGTTCGAGCAGTTCGACAACAGTGGACGGGCGCAATTCGCCGGCGCGGTGCACCTTGCCGTGTTCGCGCGCCACTGCCACGGCCAGCTCCCGGCAATCAGCCGGCACGCGGATGCGCTCGCACAGGCTGCGCACCAGGGTCGCGCTCCTGGATTCGTGTCCATGGTGGGTGGGCCACTCGGTCGCAGGCGTCGTACCTTTTCCCAAGTCGTGGACCAGGGCTGCAAAGCGCACGGGCAGGCTGTAACCCTGTCGAGCAGCCCAGTCCACCGCCAGCATGATGTGGATGCCTGTATCGACTTCGGGATGGAATTCCGCGCGCTGCGGGACGCCAAACAGTCGGTCCACTTCGGGCAGAATCCTTTCCAGCGCGCCGCAGTCCCGCAGCACCTGTAACATGCGTGATGGACGTTTCTCCATCAACCCGCGCGACAGTTCCTGCCAGACCCGCTCCGCCACCAGGTAATCCACCTCACCATCGGTCACCATCTGCCGCATCAGCGCCAGCGTCTCTGGCGCGACGGCAAACGAGTCGAAGCGCGCCGCAAAGCGCGCCACGCGCAGGACCCGCACCGGGTCTTCGGCAAACGCCGCGCTGACGTGGCGCAAGATGCCGGCCTGCAAATCCGCCTGGCCACCATAGGGGTCCACAAGCGTGCCATTCTCGTCGCGTGCCATGGCGTTGATGGTGAGGTCACGACGGCGCAGATCCTCTTCCAGGGTCACATCCGGGCCGGCGTGAAAAGTGAAACCCTTGTATCCACGCCCCGATTTTCGCTCGGTTCGAGCCAGCGCATATTCCTCGCGGGTTTGCGGATGCAGAAACACCGGAAAGTCCTTGCCCACCGGCTTGAAATTCAAGGCCGTCATTTCTTCCGGGCCGGCGCCTACCACGACATAGTCCCGGTCCTGCACAGGCAAGCCGAGCAGTTCGTCCCGAACCGCACCGCCCACCTGGAAGACGAGCAGCCCGGACCGGTTCACGATGTGTGCGAGTTCATCCAGAAAGGCGGCGGCAAGGCTCAATCCTCAATGCCGTCGCGCGTGTTCACGGAACGCGTCATAGCGGGCGCGCGGACTTTGCCGATTGAGATAGGTCGGGACCACGGCTTCAAGCACCGTGGTCGTGAATGGAAATGGCCAGGTTCCCTGGCAAACATTGTCCTGCTGCATGGCATAGTAGTTGTCCCGGGTCATCAATTTGGCACCAGGTTTGAATTCCATGGCCCAAGCCTGCAGATAGGACAGGCGGTCATTCAGGGGAAAGATGCGCGGATGCTTTCCCTGCAGATGGGCAACGTATTCGACAATTTCCAGCAAGGAGTAGATCTTGGGTCCGCACAGGTCATAAGTTTGACCGAAGCTACCCATGTCCTCCAGGCTGTCGGCAAACGCCCGCGCCACATCCTCCACCCACACCGGCTGAAAGCGCGCATTGGCATTGGCTAATGGAATCACGGGAAACCAGCGGACCAGTTGGGCAAACAGATTGATAAAACCGTCGCCGCGGCCAAAAATAACCGAAGGACGGAAGATTGTGGCATTAAGCCCCAGGCCACGGTCGGAGGAGAGGCGGATCACGGTCGCGCGCTCGCCGCGCAGGCCACGCATGCCGGCATCCCGGACGGCCGCCTCTCCGGCGCCCTTGGAACGTTGATAGGCCGAGTTCGATAGCGGGCTCGCTCCCAACGCGCTCATGTGCAGCAACCTGCCCGCACCGGCTTCGGCGCAGGCCCGAATGACTTTTCGCGGCAGTTCCACGTGGCATTCCTGAAAATCTCCCCGGTGCTCAGCCAACGCTTCCTTCTTGCCTTGACTCTGTTCATGCAGCACGCCTACCAGGTTGATGACCGCATCCATGCTACGAAACTGTCGAACGAGCTCCCGCTCGTCATGGACATCCGCTTCAACCACCTCGACGGTCGGCAACAGAATCAGTTCCTTTGAGCGCTCGCGCATTCGGCTCAATACCTTTACCTGCTTGCCTCTTGCGGCCAGCAAGCTCACCACGGCCTGTCCGACAAAACCGGACCCACCCAGCACACAGATCGTCTTGATGTTCATACGTCGACTATTCAAACCTTACACGTGGAGAAATTCTAACCCCCGCCCGACTCATCCTGCAGAGCGGGACTCTTGTCGTCCGGACTGGTAACGAGCGGAATCGGCCCAACAAGCGCAGGAATCGCTCCCAGACGATCTTTGAGCAGGGAAGAAGGCTGTCCGAAGCGGGCTGCATAGAACATGGCATTGCTCATGACCTTCTTCACGTAGTCCCGGGTTTCGCCAAACGGGATGGACTCGATATAGATCGCTCCTTCCATAACCCGCTCATCGCGCCAGCGCTGTGCGCGGCGTGGACCAGCATTATAGGCGGCAGTGGCGAGCACCACCTGGTTGTTCAGGGCGTCCATCAAAGTGCGCAGGTAATAGACACCGAACTTGATATTGGTCTCGGCACTGTCTGCATCGCGGACCTTGAAGCGCGATATCCCCAACTTACGAGCGATCCAGCGGGCGGTTTCCGGCATCAATTGCATCAAGCCTCTTGCCCCGGCCCCAGATCTCGCTTCCAGAACAAATCGGCTTTCCTGGCGAATCACGCCATAGATCCAGGCTTCGTCCAATTGATATTCGCGTGCATAGGTGGAGGCCAGTTCCCGAAACGGCGTCAGAAATCGCAGATCGAAATTGTGCTGCTCGCGGGTCTTCTCGGCGGTGCTGATCGCGCGGTCAAACCAGTCCTGTTGCCGGGCCAGCTCGGCAGCCGCCAATAGCTGGCGGTCGTCGTCACGACGTATCGCCCATCTCCATTCGTCCGTGGCTTCGGCACGCAAGCCCAGAGTGTACAACGCAAGCGCCCGGACGATGGCAGGGTCTTTGGCGGCACGCTGGATCTCGTCATCGCCAACCCGGATATTGGCCACCGGATTAGCCGCTGACGCTCCCAGTTCCTCCGCCGCGAGTTGCCCATAATAATTGAATTCACTGGACAAAGGTCCGAATAGCGCGTTGGCGGCGTACGTTTGGCCAAGGTTCTTCAGCGCCCGGCCCTTCCAGTAACGCCACATCGCTTGGCCTTGTGCATCATCGCCCAAGCTGTTGATCACCTCAAACACCTGACGCCACTGACCGGCGCGCAGTGCAGCCCTGACCCACCACTCTCGCTGAGCGTCGGAAAGCGCCAGTGTCCCGGCCCGCTGAAACCAGACCAGGGCCTTGGGATGGTGCAGCCATGCGGCGCGAGAGGCCACCAGACCCCAGGCAGCGCGCCGGTCCAGCTCGGGCAACTGCGTGCCTGCCACCTCCAGCAGACTGGCTGCCTTATCCGGATCGAGCCTCGACAACTGGCCTAGCGCATATAGCATGACTTCGCGGTCAGCTCGGCGTGCCAAATCCAGTTTGCCGCTCTGCAGCAAAGCCGCCGCGTCCCGTCCAGCGTCGTCAATGGCAGCCGGGTCGGGTCTAAGTTCGGCCGGCAGCGCGGTGCTCACCGATTTGGCCACGCCGGGATTGCCGGCCAGCAAGCTGAGTCTCAGGCGCCGCCAGATATCCTCCTGGCTGAGATAGCCGAGGGAAATGAGTTGCGAAAACAGTGGCGTGCAGGCCGATGGTGAGTCGCTGCCCGTGTACCAAAGACTGACCGCTTCGCGCAAATGGGTCATATTTCCCATGGCCAGTTCGGCACGCCGCGCATAGCACCGATGGGCCATATCCGGGTTGGCGAGGCGGGCATACTCCGGTAGGTAGGCTGGCCAAAGTTCGCGCCGCCCCAGATCTTTCAACCAATCGGCGCGGAGTTTTTCTGCCAGCCAGGTACCGGCCTGGCTGGCCAGAAAGTCCGCCACCTCTGCATCCCCTGCGCTACTGATATCCCGGCTGATACGCCAGTATTGCAGATAGGGATGAAGCACATACCCCTTGTCCACGCGTGCCGCCTGCCTTTCGAATTCCTTGGCATCCTGGGCATAATAGGCCTGCCTGGCACGCAAGAACGCGTCCTCATTGCCTGCAACTGCATAACTGCTTATCGCCGCGAGCAGACTCGCACACAAGGCGACCAGAAAATTCCGCTTCATGACGCAAGAGCTTATCACGGCCCATCATGCGACCCGGGCCCAAGACTTTACCGGAATGGCTCGATTGCCAATCCCCTCAACGAACCCACTGCCAGATCGTCGCTACCCGGCCAGAAACAGCTTGTAGGCCGGATTGCGGGATTCATCCCAGTAACGGTAACCCAGTTTTTCCAGAAACCTCCCGAAGCCAGGTTTCTCCTGGTCCGGCACCTGGATGCCCACCAGCACCCGGCCGTAGTCCGTCCCATGATTGCGGTAATGGAACAGGCTGATGTTCCAGCCCCGGCTCATGCTGTTGAGAAATTTCATCAGGGCGCCCGGCCGCTCCGGAAATTCAAACCGGTAAACCAATTCGTTGATCGCGTTCGGCGCGCGTCCGCCTACCAGGTGGCGAATATGCAGTTTGGCCATTTCATTGTCAGTCAAGTCGCGCGCATCCAGGCCGTGTTGCTGCAGTTGGGCAATTAGCTTGTCGACCTCATCGCGGCCGTGAATCTGCAAACCGACGAATACATGGGCCACGGCCGGATCGGCATAGCGATAATTGAACTCGGTGATGCTGCGTGCACCCAGCAATGAACAGAACGCGCGGAAACTTCCAGGTTTTTCCGGGATCGTTACCGCCAATATTGCTTCCCGCCGCTCGCCCAGTTCTGCGCGTTCCGCAATGTGACGCAGGCGATCGAAATTCATGTTGGCGCCGCTGGCAATCGCCACCAGATTCTTGCCCTTTAGGCGATCGCCCGCTACCGCGGCCTTTAGCCCCGCCACTGACAGGGCACCGGCCGGCTCCAGGATGGAACGGGTGTCCTCGAACACGTCCTTGATCGCGGCGCACACCGCATCGTTGTCCACCCGGATGATTTCGTCGACATACAGCTTAGCCAGGCGAAAGGTTTCCTTGCCAACCTGCTTGACGGCTACGCCATCGGCAAATATGCCCACGTTGGCAAGCTTCACCCGTTTGTCACGGCACAAGGACCGGGCCATGGCATCGGCATCTTCGGGCTCTACCCCCACGACACGGATTTCGGGACGCAAACGCTTGATATACACCGCAATTCCGGCAATCAGGCCGCCGCCGCCCACTGGCACGTAGACCGAATGAATGGGTCCGCTATGCTGTCTGAGCAACTCCATCGCGATCGTGCCCTGACCGGCGATGACCGCCGGATCGTCATACGGATGAACGAAGCTGGCATTGCGCTCGCGCGCGATCACACGCGCCTTATCGTAGGCATCGGAATACGAGTCCCCGTGCAGCACCACCTCTGCGCCGCGCGCTGCCACAGCGTTGATCTTGATCTGGGGCGTGGTCGCAGGCATGACAATCGTCGCCGCTACTCCGAGTCTTTGCGCAGCCAACGCAACACCCTGGGCATGGTTACCCGCGGATGCCGCCACCACCCCGCGTTTCAACTGCGCGGGAGTCAAACCAGCCATCTTGTTATATGCCCCGCGCAGCTTGAAGGAGAATACCGGCTGCAGGTCCTCGCGCTTGAGCCAGACATGGTTATCGAGCCGGCGTGACAAATTGCTCGCCAGTTCCAAAGGGGACTCGATCGCCACGTCGTAGACGCGTGCGGTCAGTATGCGTTCAAGATAATCGTCAACAGGCTTGGTCATTTAGTTATTAGGAGTTTGAGGAAAACCGGGATTCCCGCTATCTTTGCAGGTTGACAGCAGAATAGGCAAGCGAGATGACACAGGACGAAATGAAACAAGCCGTGGCCAGAGCAGCGATCGATTACGTCAAGGACGGGATTATTGGCGTGGGTACAGGTTCCACCGCCAATCATTTCATCGACCAGCTGGCCATGATCAAGGGGCGTATAGACGGCGCGGTTGCCAGTTCAGAAGCGACGGCGCAGCGGCTCAGGGGCCACGGCATAGCGGTGTTCGATCTGAACAGCGTGGATGGCATGGATATCTATGTGGATGGCGCAGACGAGATCACCGAGCACTTCCACATGATCAAGGGCGGCGGCGGCGCGCTGACGCGGGAAAAAATCGTAGCGGCCTGCGCCCGACACTTCGTCTGCGTCGCGGATCAATCCAAGCTGGTGGGCGTATTGGGCAGCTTTCCTCTGCCGGTGGAGGTGATTCCCATGGCCAGAGGCTACGTGGCGCGCGAACTGGTCAAATTGGGTGGCCAGCCCAAATTGCGCGAGGGTTTCACGACCGATAACGGCAATGTGATACTGGATGTCTCGGGTTTGAGCATCCTGGACCCGGTTGCCGTTGAATCGGCAATCAACGAGATAACCGGGGTGGTCACCAATGGGCTGTTTGCGCGCCGCCCTGCGGATATCCTCCTGCTCGGGACCGAATCCGGGGTCAAGACCTCAATCCGACGCTGAAGATTCTGGGTCAGCCGTTCCTTCCGCAGCCGGCACTCGATAAGACTCGGTAGCCCATTGGCCCAAATCAATCATTTTGCAGCGCTCGCTGCAAAATGGCCGGTAAGGATTGTCCGGACTGTAGACCTGTAATCGACCGCAGTTTGGACAGGCCGCTTTGGTCTTGGGCTGCTTTGCCGGTTTCATAGGCTGCAAAACGTCAGCTCGAAATCGAGCGGCTCCGCGCACACTTTGGGATGTCCAGGCATGCAGCGTACGAAGCGGATGTTGAGCGCATACTTGTTGGCAGAAATTTCCGGAACGCAAGGGTAGTCATCTGCCAGTCCAACGCGCACCATATGCGCGTGGCGCCCCTCCATCATCAACTGAAACAAGCCGCCGCTGGCTCTCTGCTGGTGTGGATCGCTGCCTTCGCGCAACAGTTTCAAAACAATGCCCACCCCCGCGCGAACCGGCAGCATGGGTTCCAGCCAGGTCTGCAGATTCTGCCGGCGCGTGTTGGCGGGAAAATGTAGCCAGCGGTGATAGCCTGGAAGGTCAAATTCGCAAAGACCGCCAGGAATCACCGCCCGTTGCTTGATCGCCATCAGCCACTCATCTTCCTTGATGTGATGGCCAACTTTTCCCGGCATGGCATGTATGCCGGAGTAGGCCTTTTCGATCTCGGCCAGCACCGCCTCCAGCTTGCCGGCGGCGACGCCGGGATTGCCGCTTAGCGCCGCCAAACTTGTACGCTGACGCTCCAGTTCCTGCAGCAGTTCCGACTTCAGGTCGGAGCGCGCCGCAACCTCGCCGATTTCAAACAAGGTCAGGAGCGCCGCATGGTGATCGAAACCGTTGTTGCCCGCCACGTACCAATCCAGCCTGTCGAATAGATCTTCAAGCCTGAGCAGAATGCGGATGCGTTCGTTTAAGGGATATTCGTAACGAATCATGGTCATGGGCGGCACCCTGGACGCTTTAGCGGATAACGCGCTCATGATGCCTCCGGGTGCGAGTGCCTGCTTTACTTCGCCAGCGAGGCTGATTCTCCATGAATATCAAGCCAAATCAAGTTTTCTTATTGGCCAATGAAGAATATTTTTGATTCAAGGCCTGGATTTTTGCGCCCAGTTCTGCAAGCCCCCCCTCGTTCAAGATGACGTCGTCGGCCAGTGCCAGACGGGCTGGACGGTCAACCTGAACCGCCAGGATAGCCCCCACGTCTTCCCGACTCAGCTTGCTGCGCGCCATCGTGCGGGCGATTTGCAGTTGCGAGCTGCAGTCCACCACCAGCACCCGGTCCAGCAAATCAGCGTACCCCCCCTTCTCCACCAATAATGGGACCACGACCACGACATAGGGTACGGTCAAGGCCTTCAACTGCTCCTCCACCCGGCTGTGAATCAAAGGGTGCAATATGGCTTCCAGCTTGCGTCTCAGGGCCGCGTCGCCAAACACCGCGCGGCGCATGAACGCCCGGTTAAGGGCGCCTTCCGGGCCGACGTAATCCGCGCCGAACTGCGCCTGGATTAGCGGCATGGCTTGCCCTTCACTACGAGTCAGGTCGTGTGCGATTTGATCGGTATCAATAACCGGCACCCCGTGCTGGGCAAACAACTCTGCGACTGTCGACTTGCCGGACCCGATGCCTCCGGTCAGGCCGACAACCAGCATCAGAAACTGGCCAGATAGGCGCGGGTCAGGTCAGCGCCAAAAAACAACGCGACCACGCCGCCGCCGGCCAGATAAGGGCCGAAGGGTATGGGGATACGGCGGTCGTGGCGCACCAGAACAATCATCGCAAGGCCGGCCAGCGCCCCAACCAGGGAAGACAGCAAAATGACCACCGGGAGCAACTCCCAGCCCAACCAGGCGCCGACGGCGGCCAACAGCTTGAAGTCGCCATAACCCATGCCTTCTTTGCCGGTAACCAGCTTGAACGCCCAGTAGACCAGCCACAGGCTCAGATAACCTACCATGGCGCCAATCAGTGCGGACTGTAAGGTCGTGAAGACGCCAAACAAATTGAACAGCAGGCCCAACCAAAGTAGGGGCAGGGTTAGAGCATCCGGAAGCAGGGTTGTATCCAGATCAATGAATGCCAGCGCCACCAGCGCCCAAACGAAAACCAAACCACCGGCCAATCTCAGGCTGGGACCAAATTTCCAGGCAAGCACGGCAGCCAGCAAGGCAGCCAGCAGTTCCACTGCCGGGTAGCGCAGGCCGATTGGCGTTCCGCAGGCGCGGCAACGGCCGCGCAATGCCAGCCAGCTAAGTACCGGGATATTCTCCAGCGCCGAGATGAGATGGCCGCAGTTGGGGCAGGCGGAACGCGGTCCCCAAAGATTGTAGGCCGGCGAAGCTGCAACGACCTCGCCACGCAACTCGGCGCACTGGAGCTGCCAATCCGATTCCAGCATCTTGGGCAGCCGGTGTATCACGACGTTGAGAAAGCTGCCGACCAGCAGTCCAAGAACAAAGATCGAACCAGTGAAGAACACCGGCTCGCCGCGCAGGAGTTCGATCACCCTACCGCTTGGCCCAACTTGAAGATAGGCAGATACATGGCGACCACCAGACCGCCGATCAGCACTCCGAGCACCACCATGATCATGGGTTCGATCAGGCTCGAGATGGCATCCACCGCGTCATCCACTTCCTGCTCATAGAAATCGGCCACCTTGCCCAGCATGGCGTCGAGCGAACCTGACTCCTCGCCGATCGCGGTCATTTGCATCACCATGTTGGGAAATTTCCCCGTGCTTTGCATGGCTGTGGTCAACGCGGTACCGGTGGCCACGTCGGCCTTGATGCGATAGGTCGCCTCTTCGTAAACATAGTTTCCGGCGGCGCCGGCCACGGAGTCCATTGCTTCCACCAGGGGCACACCGGCGGCAAACATGGTGGACAGCGTCCGGGTCCATCGCGCAATGGTGGCCTTTTCTATCAATATGCCAAAAATGGGCAAACGCAGCGTCAGCCTATCCATGAAGATCTGGATGGGCTTGGATCGCTGCCAGGCCTTCATGAATGCCGCGGTGCCACCAATCAGGATGCCGAATATCGCCCACCACCATTTGACGAAGAAATCGGATATCTTCATCACCACCAAGGTGGGCGCAGGCAAGTCCGCGCCAAAGTTGGTGAACAATTCCTTGAACGCCGGAATGACAAAGATCATTATGACAGCCGTCACGATAAAGGCCACCGTAATCACCGCAGCGGGATAGAACAGTGCAGACTTGATCTTGCTCTTGAGGGCGAGGATCTTTTCCTTATAGGTCGCCAGCCGATCGAGCACGCCATCCAGGATACCCGCCTGTTCACCCGCGTTCACCAGGTTGCAGAACAGAGCGTCGAAGTACTTGGGATGCTTGCTGAACGCCTGGTACATGCTGCTGCCTTTTTCGATATCCGCCTTTACCTCGGCCAACAGTCTCTGCACCGATGGATTGGAATTCCCCTTGGCGACAATATCGAAGGATTGCAACAAGGGAACGCCGGCTTTCATCATGGTTGCGAGTTGCCGTGTGAACAGGGCGATATCCTTTTCCGTGATCTTCCTGGCACCAGCGAACAAGGTGCTTTGCTTGCGCACCTTGGTGACCGTGATGCCCTGGCGGCGCAGCTGCGCAGCAACCAGCGCCTCGCCGGCTGCCAGCATCTGGCCCTTGATCTTCTTGCCCCTCTTGTCCATTCCTTCCCACTGGAAGGTTGCATCCTTGATGACAGCAGTAGCCATACTTCGTCCTCCTACATATTGGTGACGGCTTCAACTTCCTCCAGGGAAGTGACGCCTGCCTTGACCTTGAGCAAGCCGGCCTGGCGCAGATCCAGCACGCCCTCGCGCCGGGCCTGGTCGGCGATATCGACCGAGGTGCCGTTCTTCAGAATGATGCGGGTCATTTCGTCGGTAATGGGCATGACCTGATAAATGCCGGTGCGTCCCTTGTAGCCGCTGTCCTGGCAAAGCTCGCAGCCTGCCGGAGCGTAATACTGCCAGGCACCTTCCAGATCCGACTCACTAAAGCCGGCACTGAGCAGGGCTTCCGGCGGGATATCTACCGGCTTCTTGCAGGAACAAAGTTTGCGCGCCAGGCGCTGGGCGGTAATGCAGATTACCGAAGAGGCCACGTTGAACGGTGCCACGCCCATGTTGAGCAGGCGCGTGAGGGTACCCGGCGCGTCATTGGTATGCAGGGTGGACAAGACCATGTGGCCGGTCTGTGCGGCCTTGATGGCGATGTCGGCTGTTTCCAGGTCGCGAATCTCGCCCACCATGATGACATCCGGGTCCTGGCGCAAGAACGACTTGAGGGCAGCGGCGAAGGTCAGGCCGGCCCGTTCATTCAAGTTCACCTGGTTTACGCCAGCCAACTGAATTTCGGCCGGATCCTCTGCGGTGGAGATGTTCACGCCCGGCTTATTGAGAATATTGAGACAGGTGTAGAGCGACACCGTCTTGCCAGAACCGGTGGGGCCCGTCACCAGGACCATCCCATACGGCCGCTGCACCGCATTGAGCAGCAATTCCTTTTGCCATGGCTCGTAACCCAAGGCCTCAATGCCCAACTGCGCGCTGGTGGGATCCAGAATCCGCATGACGATCTTTTCGCCAAACAAGGTCGGCAGGGTGGATACCCGAAAATCAATCGCGCGGCTCTTGGACAGCACCATCTTGACCCTGCCGTCCTGCGGCACACGCTTCTCCGCGATGTCCAGCTTGGAAATCACCTTGATGCGGGAAGCGATTTTTTCCTTGATTGCCAACGGTGGCTGGGCAATTTCATACAGGATGCCGTCGCGCCGGTAGCGTATGCGGTAGAACTTTTCGTACGGTTCGAGGTGTATGTCCGACGCGCCGGTGTTGATGGCATCCAGCATGATCTTTTGCAAATAGCGCACCACCGGCGCATCGTCGATTTCGACTCCACCGGTATCCTGCGGGACGGTCGTGTCCTCGTCGGCGAAATCGAGATTGAGTTCTTCCGTGTTCAGCACGTCCAAGGTGCTGTCCATGGCGGACTCGACCTTTTCGATCAATTTGCCAAGCTTGTCGTCCTCGACCACAACCGGCTCGATGGAGAGTCCGGTCTGAAATTTCACTTCATCCAGGGCCTGAAGGTTGGTGGGGTCGGACACCCCGACGAACAGTTTGTTTCCGCGCTGGAATAGGGCCGCCACCCGGCGCTTCTGCATCAGTTTCGGGTCAAGCAGGCCCTGGGGGATGGACTCAGGGTCCAGCGCATTCAGATCAAGAAAGGGATAACTGAAGGCATGGGCGGCAAATTCCGCCACTTGCACACTTTTTAGCCTGGTGCTGCGCAGGAGTTCCGGGACAAAGCCTTCGCTGTTGTTCGCGCTGCGGGACACAATGGTATCCACTTCGCGCTCGGCCAACAGACCCTGGGCCACCAAAGCGCGGGCCAAGCCAGTCAGATGGGAAGTAGCGCCTACGGCAGCCATAGTTTTTCTATCAGTCCGGTTCACGACAATACTATATCGGCTCTACGCCCCGAAAATTAACCCCTGCCCCGATTTGCGTCGTTATTATGCTCCGCGATCGGCGACACCGGAAAGAGCTTGGCCACCTTAACCACGCGGCCCTGGGTCTGAACGATTTCGATGGGAATTTCCCCAATCTTGATACTGACCCCCGCCTCTGGAATTTCTTCCAGATGTTCAAGTATGACGCCGTTCAGTGTGCGCGGTCCATCCAGGGGAAAATCCAGACCCAGCTTGCGATTCAGATGTCGCACCATGGCTGTGCCCTCCACCAGCCAACCCCCGTCTTCCGTGGGCTTGAGCCAGCCCAACTGACCTGGGGCCTGGGTGGTGAATTCGCCAACCAGTTCCTCCAGAATATCTTCCAGACTCAATAGGCCTTTCAATTCGCCATACTCATCCACTACCAGCGCCAGGCGTTTCTGATTGTCCTGGAAATGCCTGAGCTGGGTAAAAAGCGGCGTGCCGCTGGGCACGAAGTAGGGTTCTGTGACAATCTCCCGCAAAGTCTCCGCAGTCACATTTCCCGCAAGTATTGGCCGGAGCGCGCGTCTGACATGGAGTATGCCCACGATGCTGTCCGGCGAGCCTTCATAAACCGGCACCCGAGTGTGGTGGCTGGTGGAAAGCCGCTGTACCAGTCGCTCCGGTTCATCCGTCAGGTCAAGCGCTTCAATCTGGCTGCGCGGAGTCATCACGTCGTCCACCGTGACACTCTCCAGACTCAGAAGATTGAGCAGAATTTCGCGGTGCTTTCCCGGCAACAGTTTTCCTGTCTCATTGACCAGGGTGCGCAGTTCCTCCACGCCCAGATGTCCCTGCTCACTGGTTCCGCCCTTGCTTAGCCGAAACAGCCTGAGCAGGCCAGTCACAAACAGATTGACGAACCATACGGCCGGATAGAGCAGCTTGCGCAGCGGAGCCAGGACAAAGCTGGACGCATGGGCCACTTGTTCCGGATACGTTGCGCCCGCCACTTTTGGCGTGAGTTCGGCGAACACCAGAATCAGAAACGTCACGCTCAATGTAGCGAGTGTCAGGGCCAATTCGTCGTGACCGAACAGTCTGAAGGATATGACCGTCACCAATGCCGCCGATGCGGAATTCAGGAGATTGCTGCCAATCAGGACCACGCCCAGCAACTCGTCGATCTTGTTCAGCAGCGCCTGGGTCAGCTTCGCCGCCCGGTGTCCCTGGGCTGCCAAGGCTCTCAGCCGATAGCGGTTAACCGACATCATGGCGGTTTCGGCGGCGGAAAAGAACGCGGCGAGAAGGAGAAATAGAACGAGCATGCCGATCAGCACGCCCAGGGAAATGTCATCCAAGGCGGGGAAATTTAGTGGGCCAGGGCCTGATCAGTGTTAGCAAGCTTCAGCCGTCTGTCAAGGCTTGTGCGCCTGTGATTCAATGATGCAGCAGGATTTGCGAAACAAACTTGCTCACTACATAGGCCAGAAATAGCAGGCCAAATCCCGCTATGGTCCAGCGTAATGCCATACGGCCACGCCATCCGCGCCAGTGACGGCCAGCCAGCAGGATGCCAAACACCACCCAGGACAGGACGGCGAAGACTGTCTTGTGGGTAAAGGGCATGGCACGGCCAAACACTTCTTCGGAGAAGAAGATCCCGCTCGCCAAGGCCAGGGTCAGCAAAATGTAGCCTGACCAGATCAGCCTGAACAAGACGGTCTCCAAGGTCAGGAGGGGCGGCAGCCCCGACATTCCCCCCTGTGCCGAACCACGGTGCAGGCGCTTTTCAAACGCCGCCATGAATACCGCCTGCAGTGCCGCAATCAACAACAGACTGAAGGACAGCAAGGACACGACCAGATGTGCCCTGAACCCGGGCAGGTTGGAAAATGGCACCGGACGCGCATCGGGAAAAACCAGCGGCATCAACACTCCCACCGCTGCCAGCACCGTGATCCAGGCCTGGACCCCGGGCAGCGCATAGCGCAAACTGGCCAGCCCGTAAACTAGGGCGGACAGCCAGAACAGGAGCGAAGTCGCGTTGCCAAACCCGAGATGCACGGCACCCTTGCCAAGCACACTGACCCCGAGCAGCCCCGCGTGCATCAACAAGGCCACCGGCATCAACATCGACATCCCGAGGGAAACGCCTCGGGCATTCGTTGGGCGGAACAACTGCCAAGCGATCAGTCCGTAGCAGACGGCCGTTAAAACGGATACAGGCAGAAAGTAAGGCATTCGTTAAAATAAGTAAGCATGCGCCACTATTATCCAACGGGCGCCACATGAATGCTACCCAAATGAATGCTACCCAAGGACACCGATGTTTGAAAATCTGACCGGCCGGCTGGCCTCAGTCGTCAAGACTCTGAGGGGCCAGGCCCGCATTACCGAAGCAAACATCTCTGACACACTGAGGCAGGTGCGGCTTGCGTTGCTGGAAGCAGATGTCGCGCTGCCAGTGGTCAAGCAGTTCGTCGAGGAGGTCAAATCCAAGGCCTTGGGCGCAGACGTGCTGCACAGTCTCACACCCGGGCAGGCGCTGATCGGTATCGTCCATGACGAACTGACCCAGATCATGGGCGGGAATGCCGCCGATCTCGATCTTGCCGCCCAACCTCCCGCCGTCATCTTGATGGCAGGCCTGCAGGGCTCCGGCAAGACCACCACTTCGGGCAAACTCGCGCTATTGCTCAAGGGTCGCAAGAAGAAAGTCCTGCTTGCCTCCTGTGACGTCTATCGCCCGGCCGCCATCGACCAGCTGCGACAATTGGGCGCACAGCTGGACGTGGCGTTCTTTGAGGCGGGCGAGCTGGCTTCCCCGGTGGACATCGCGCGCGCCGCGCAGGATCACGCGAAAAGACAATTCTTTGATGTCTTGATCGTCGACACCGCCGGCCGGCTTGCCATCGACGAGGCCATGATGGCGGAAATCAAGGCGCTGCACGCCGCCCTCAAGCCCGTGGAAACACTGTTTGTGGTCGATTCCATGCAGGGACAGGACGCGGTCAATGTCGCCAAGGTGTTCAACGAAGCCTTGCCCCTGACTGGGGTAGTGTTGACCAAGCTGGATGGCGATGCCCGAGGCGGGGCGGCTTTGTCGGTCCGCCACATTACCGGCAAGCCGATCAAATTCGCTGGCGTCGGGGAAAAACCCAACGGCCTGGAAGCCTTCCATCCCGAACGCATGGCCTCTCGGATCCTGGGCATGGGCGATGTGCTCTCGCTCATCGAACACGCGCAGACCTCGGTGGACATGGTGGAAGCAAAGAAGCTTGCCGACAAGGTCAAGAAGGGCAAGAACTTCGACCTGGAGGATTTCAAGAGCCAGATCATCCAGATGAAGAAGATGGGCGGCCTGTCCGCGCTCATGGACAAGCTTCCCGGAGCAGGCCAGATGCCTCAACTCAATGGCAATGAAGACAAGGCCATCAACCGTGTGGAAGGCATCATCAACTCCATGACCCGGCAAGAGCGCCAGAAGCCCGAGCTCCTCAAGGCCTCGCGCAAGCGCCGCATCGCTGCAGGGGCGGGAGTGTCCGTGCAGGAAGTCAACAAGCTGCTCAACCAGTTCGAGCAGGCGCAAAAAATGATGAAGATGATGTCCAAGGGCGGGCTGGGA
The DNA here is from genome assembly GCA_963782495.1 of uncultured beta proteobacterium. Taxonomy (GTDB): domain Bacteria; phylum Pseudomonadota; class Gammaproteobacteria; order Burkholderiales; family Thiobacillaceae; genus DASQBT01. The sequence continues at coordinate 53,200 of CAWAJU010000014.1, forward strand.
AAGATGATGCGGGGGATGAAGGGCATGATGCCGGGCGCCAAGTAGCCTTGGTCGCAAGCCTCTGGTAAGACAGCGTTTTTTCGCTTACAATTCGCGGTTTTCCGATTTCTATACTGGATCAAGACCATGGTTGTCATTCGCCTTACCCGTGGCGGCGCCAAGAACCGCCCCTACTACAACGTGGTGGTGGCCGATTCCCGCTCACGCCGCGACGGCCGCTTCATAGAGCGGCTCGGTTTCCATAATCCGGTCGCACGGGAGGGAACCGAGGGCACTCGCATCGACCTGACCCGCATCGATCACTGGGTCAAGAACGGCGCCCGGCTGTCCGATACGGTGGCCCGCCTGGTCAAAGAGCGGGCCAAGGCATCTGCCTGATCGGATAGTCATGGGGCGCATTGGCGCCCCTTTCGGCATCAAGGGCTGGATCAAGATTCAACCCTACACCGAGAGTCTCGACAGCCTGATTGACTATGACGTCTGGCAAATCAATCAGGGCGCGGCATGGCAGGATTTCGAGGTCGAGGAAGCCGCCGTTCATGGTGATGGAGTGATTGCCAAACTGCTCGGGATAGAAGACAGGGATCAGGCATTCGCACTGCGTGGCAAGGAAATCGCGGTCAATCGGGAACAATTACCGGAGCCGGCGGCAAATGAGTATTACTGGAACGACCTGATCGGCATGACGGTGTTTAACCGGGAAGGCGTGGAACTTGGCCAGGTGACCGGCCTGATGGAAACCGGCAGCCATGACGTGCTGGTGATAAAAGGCGAGCGGGAAAGGCTGATCCCGTTTGCGGATGCGTATGTTGCGCACGTGGATCAGTTGGACAGGCGGATCGAAGTGAATTGGGAGCCGGACTGGTGAGATTCGATGTCATCACCCTTTTCCCGGCACTGTTCGACATCGTTCTGGATTTCGGCATTACTGCCCGGGCCATGGATAGAGGGTTGTTCCGCTTTCAGGCCTGGACCCCGCGGGACTTCACCACCGATGCATACAAGACGGTGGACGACAGGCCTTACGGGGGCGGCCCCGGCATGGTAATGCTGGCCGAACCGCTGGAAGCCACCATGGATGCGATAGCGGCGGTCCAGGAGAGTGAGGGGCTCACTCCCTGGGTTGTGTACTTCACACCCCGCGGCACGGTGTTGAACCACGCCAAGGTGACGGAACTGGCAGCCAGGCCGGCCCTCACCCTGATCGCCGGGCGTTATGAAGGCGTGGATGAAAGATTGTTGCAGCGCCGGGTGCAGGAGGAAATCTCGCTTGGGGATTTTGTTCTCTCCGGCGGGGAAATTCCCGCTCTGGCGCTAATGGATGCTCTCATCCGGCGGTTGCCGGGCAGCTTGGGTAACGAAGCGTCTGCAGGGGAAGATTCATTCGCGGAAGGCTTGCTCGAAGGACCCTGCTACACGCGACCCGAGGTGTACCGCGAAATGGCGGTGCCGGAAGTGTTGACTAGCGGGAATCACAAGGCCATTGCCCGCTGGCGGCTCAAACAGAGCCTGGCAACGACTTGGCGGAAACGCCCAGACTTGATTGCCTGCCGGAATCTGCGTGCCGACGAGCAAGAATTACTCGACGAAATTCGTTGGGAAGAGGAAGGTCTCGAATAGAGGCTATTATTGGTTCGTGTAGAACCAATAACAATTGAAACAGCGGGTTATTGAGACGGCCCCGCTGATCTGGACAGGTGAATGGGGCACGACCATGTGCCCATTCCTGGTACGTGTTAGCCGTCTCAATAACCGCGCAATGTTTCCTCTGGAAACCAATTCGCGAATTATGAATGAGTGAATCATGAACATCATCGAACAACTGGACAAGGAAGAAATCTCCCGCCTGGGCAAAACCATTCCCGTCTTCGCTCCTGGCGATACCGTGGTGGTGCAGGTCAAGGTCAAGGAAGGCGACAAGGAGCGACTGCAGGCCTACGAAGGCGTGGTAATCGCCAAACGCAACCGCGGCATCAACTCCGCCTTCACGGTGCGCAAGATTTCTGCGGGCGAAGGCGTGGAGCGGACTTTCCAGACCTACTCGCCGCTGGTCGCTGCGATCGAGGTCAAGCGCCGCGGCGACGTCCGCCGCGCCAAGCTGTACTACCTGCGCGAACGTTCCGGCAAGAGCGCCCGCATCAAGGAAAAGTTGCCCAACCGCGCCAAGGCATCGGCTCAATGAGACGCATATCCCTGAACTGGAAAAGCCCTCCTCGCGAGGGCTTTTTTGTTGGCCGCGAATGAGGTTTAGAATGTGGACATGGATGATGCTGTCATCAACGCGCCGTTTGGTCAGCTCAGGCTGATCGCCGAAAACGATGCCCTCACCGCGATCGAGTTTCTGCTTGAGCGTCGTGCCCCGAAACAGCCCGTTTCGCCGCTGCTCAGGGAAACCGAGGCTCAACTCGGAACCTACTTCCGCAATCCACGCCACCAATTCGACCTGCCCATGCTTTTGAGCGGCACCGACTTTCAGCGCAGGGTGTGGCAAGCTCTGTCCGACATCCAGCCCGGCGCTCCACTCACCTATGGTCAACTGGCGGGGAAACTGGGCACTGGGCCACGTGCCATAGGCGGCGCCTGCGGCGCGAATCCGATCCCCGTCATCGTGCCCTGCCACCGGGTTGTTTCCGCTTCCGGACTGGGTGGATTCATGCGCACCCGCTACCTTGGCCCGCTCAACATCAAGTCATGGCTGCTGGCGCATGAGCGCCCCGACTGATCCGGCATCTATCGAACAGTTCTGCGATCGTCTGTGGTTGGAAGAAGGCTTGGCCGACCTTACCCTGGCGGCGTACCGGCGCGACATGCGCGGCTTTGCACAATGGCTCCTGAACCAGCGCCACAAGGGACTAGAGAATGCGCTGCAGATGGATGTGGAGGCCTACCTGGCTCACCGCTTTGCGCAGAAAACCAAACCGCGCAGCGCCGCGCGTTACCTGTCCACCCTCAAGCGCTTTTACCGCTGGCTGACGCGGGAAAACAGGATTGCCCTCGACCCCACGCTCAACCTGGACAGCCCCAAGCTACCCCGCTCGTTGCCCAAGAGTCTGTCAGAAGCAGATGTGGAGCGCCTGTTGGCGACAAGCGATCTGAATAGCCCCCTGGACCTGCGTGACAAGGCCATGCTGGAAACCCTGTACGCCACCGGATTGCGCGTGTCCGAATTGGTCGGTTTGAAATTCCTCGGGCTGAATCTGGATGCCGGCGTGGTGCGCGTTACCGGCAAGGGCGGCAAGGAACGCCTGGTGCCGCTGGGAGAAGAAGCCATCCTCTGGCTTGGCCGCTATCTCAAACAGGCGCGTCCGGAATTGTTGAACCGACAAACCAGTGATGCCGTGTTCGTTACCCATCATGGCAAGGGCATGACGCGGCAGGCTTTCTGGTACTTGCTCAAGCGACGCGCCCGCGCCGCCGGTCTGACCCAGCCACTCTCACCCCACACCCTGCGCCACGCCTTCGCCACCCACTTGCTCAATCACGGCGCCGACCTGCGCGTGGTGCAGATGTTGCTGGGTCACGCCGATATCTCCACCACCCAGATCTACACCCACGTGGCGCGGGAACGGCTCAAGCAGTTGCATGGCCAACACCATCCAAGGGGCTAAGACGTCGCGAACGATCGAAGATGGGTGCATCGTTTCAATTTCTCGTTGCAACGTTATTTCTGTTTCCGGCCTTCCGCTGGCCTCCAAGCCAACCTCCAGCAGCGTATGTGGCCATGTAATTCCATCGTGCGTCCGCATTTGCTCAGTTCATTCAGGAATATCGCCGCTGCAATCGGTGACAACTCAATATCTGGACTTGATAAACAAGGACAACGCCGAGGCGAGTAATAGCAGGCCTATCAGGCGCATCACCTGAGATTGACTCAAACCGGTATGCGCATGACTACCCGCATAAAGTGCAAGCAGCGCAATCGGCAGGCCAAGCCCGTAGCCTTTCCAGACCTGCGCATTCAGTAGCAGCCCTGCAGTGGCAAAACTGGTGATCCGCATGAGCCCTTCGAGAAAGAACACCCCCGAAAGGGTGGCGCGCAGCTGTCCCTTGTCCCTCAGGCGGTGCGAAAGATAAATCACGTAAGGCGGGCCGCCGGTGCCAAACAGCGCGCCGATGGTGCCGCCCGCGAGGCTGGCCGGCAGCGCCCACAGACGGGAGATGGGATTTTCGCCATGCAGGTTGAGCAGATTGCGGATGGCGAAGATCAGTACGAAGACTCCCAGGCCGATCAGCAATGGAGTTTTCGGCAGGTTGATCAACAGCGTCGTGCCAAGCACCACACCGACGATGCCAAACGGGATCAGCCATTTGGCCTCATCCCATCGCACGTGTTTTAAGTTCAAGCCACCCAACACAAGCGAAGCGGTAAAGTCGAGCAGTAGAATGGTGGGCACTACGAGCCGCACGGGAAACATCAGGGCCAGCAAAGGCACCGCCACAAGCCCCGAACCAAACCCGCTGATCCCGCGAATGAAATATGCCAGGGCCAGCACCAGGACAGCGTAGAGCCCATGGCCCAGGCTCAAATGCGCGAACCCCGTTCGATGGTGATGCCCAGTTCCTTGATGCCGCGCACGATGGCGAACTTGGTGACGCTGACCTTCACCCAGGGCGCGCCAAACTCGTTCAGTACAATGCGCGCAACGTGCTCGGCGACGGCCTCCACCAAAGTGATGGGCTGTGGTGTGTTGTTCAGGTAATCCTTGATACGGCCCGCGACCGCGCCATAGTCGATGGTGTCCGTCACCTGGTCCGTGTCGCACGCCTTGTTGTGTGGCAGGCCGATCTCAAGATCCATGCGCACCGGCTGCGGCGTTTTGCGTTCCCACTCGTATATGCCGATAATGAGGTCGAGGCGAAAGTCCCGCAAGAACAGTATATCCATGAGCCACGCGCCCCAACGAAAGACGCAATTTTAATGGAAAGCCTAGCCTTCGCCCTGCCCTATTTCATCGCTGCCTACTTCATTGGTTCGCTCTCTTTCGCCGTCATTGTCGCCCGCTTGATGGGCTTGCCCGATCCGCGCTCTTTCGGTTCCGGCAACCCGGGCGCGACCAACATGTTGCGCACCGGCAAGAAGACGGCAGCGGCACTGACTCTGGTGGGCGACCTTGCCAAGGGATTTATCGCCGTCCTGCTCGCAGGTTGGATCGGAAGCAAGCTCGATCTGGCCTGGCTGGCAAGCTATGCAGCCGCGCTGGGTGTCATCGTTGGCCATCTCCTTCCGGTCTATTTCGGCTTCAAGGGCGGCAAGGGCGTGGCCACCGCGCTGGGGGTGATGTTTGCCTTGCAGCCGCTGCTGGGCCTGCTGTGCCTAGTGAGCTGGTTGGTCGTGTTCTGGCTGACACGCACTTCGTCGCTGTCCGCACTGGCCGCCGCTGCCGCGGCGCCGGTCTACGGTCTGATATTGCTCAAGGACGCCAGAGGCTTTGCAGTGCTGCTGACAATCTCCGTTCTGCTGTTCTGGCGGCACCGAACCAACATCAAGCGGCTTTTGGCGGGTGAAGAAGGGCGCTTTGCCAAACCCAAATAGGCATAGAGGACATCGCCATGGCCTGGTTTGAAAAGGAAATGAGTTTCGCCAAGGACAGCCTGGCGGAAGTATCACAGCAAGCCATAGAACGCGCGGGAGAACGGCTGACCGGCGTGGTCAAGGACGGCGTGTCGCAGGCCGGCACCGAGTTGCGCGAGGTCATTGAGCGCGCGGGTGAGGAAATCGACGCCAAGCTGGACAAGATCTCCCAGGAACTGCACAACCAGCGCCAGTTCACCAAGGATGACATACGCGAGATGGTGGACTATGCGGCAGACAAGCTGTCCACTGTGTTGGACGAACGCGTCGCGGTCGCCAAGCGGGAGATCTCCAGCCTGGTGGAGGAGAAGATCGAATTCTTCAAGGAGGAAATCGACGACTTCTTCATTCGCCGCCAGGACGATCTGGCGCGCGAGCGGCGGCGAATGTTTCTCAATGTGGTGATCGCGGTGATGGCTTCGCTGATGGTGGGCGCCGTGTCCTGGATGTATCACCGTTTCATGGGAGGCAGCCTCGACCTGTTCGGCATCTTCCGCATCATCTTCGCCTCGTTGACCGGCGGATATCTGGTGTATCTGGCCATTTCCCTTGCGCGCCGCTGGCTCACCATGAGCGAGCACAAGAAGGATGCCATGTATCTCACCATGCGCTACTGGGGCGTACTGCGCCCGGAAAGCATCTTCATGAACCTGGTGTTGCTATGTCTGGCCGCCCTGCTGTTCGGTCTGGTCATCTTCCCGGATGTGCTGGTCCAGATCCCCGGCGGCAAGGCCATCCTGGACTGGGTGCACAACGCCATGCCGCGGCTACGGCAGTAGGGGTCAGGGATCAGGTCAGGGAATGGTCGAGCAACGCCCGCACCCTAAATTAATGTGCAGCCGTTGCCCGCTCCTCCCCTGAATCCTGACCCCTAGTCGTTGACCTGCTGCAAGTCCCAGCGCGGCCTGACGCTGAACGAGGCCGGGCCGGTGACGCCATGGCGGATGCGCTGGGCGCCAGCGTAGGCGATCATGGCGCCGTTGTCAGTGCATAAATCCAGCGGCGGGAAATACACCTGCACCCCCAGGCGAGCCGTCTCTTTCAGCAGGCGCGCGCGCAATTGGCGATTCGCCCCCACTCCACCTGCCACCACCAGACGCGTGCTGCCTGTTTGTTGCAGGGCTCGCAGCGCCTTGCCTGCGAGTACGTCCACCATGGCGGATTGAAATGCCGCGGCGATATCCGCCCGCTCAGCGGCGTCCGGATGCTTGTTGCGCAATGTCAGCACGGCGGTCTTGAGACCGCTGAAGCTGAAGTTGAGGTCGCCGGAATTGAGCATGGGCCGGGGCAATTTGAACCGGGCCGGATTGCCCTGTTGGGCCAGCCGCGAAACCGCCGGACCTCCGGGATAACCCAGTTCCAGCAACTGGGCAATCTTGTCGAACGCCTCGCCCGCCGCATCATCGAGCGTGTCGCCAAGCGTAAGGTAAGCACCCACTCCGCCGACTTGCATCAGCTGGGTGTGCCCCCCGGACACCAACAGGGCGATGAAAGGGAACGTCGGCCGCGGCTCCGCCAGCAGGGGTGAAAGCAGATGTCCTTCCAGATGGTGGACCCCGACTGCCGGGATATCCAGCGCGTAGGCGAGCGAGCGCGCCAGCCCGGCCCCCACCAGCAGGGCGCCGACCAGCCCCGGGCCCCGGGTATAAGCGATGCCGGACAGCGCGGCCAAGGGCTTGCCGGCCTGCGCCAGCACCTCGCGCAGCAACGGGGTCACGCGCCTGATATGGTCGCGCGAAGCCAGTTCCGGCACCACGCCGCCGTAATCCTGGTGCATCGCCACCTGGGAATGCAAGGCATGGGCAAGCAGGCCGCGTTCCGTGTCGTACAGGGCCAGGCCGGTTTCATCGCAGGAGGATTCGATACCCAGTATCAGCATGGGGGCTGGTGCATTCCTTCAAAGCACGGTATTATTTGCGACTTTTCCCGGTCAAGGAAGCGATTTTCATGCCGCACATCAAGGTCAAAGAGAACGAGCCGTTCGACGTCGCACTGCGCCGCTTCAAGCGCGCAGTTGAGAAAACCGGTCTGCTGACCGAACTGCGCGCACGCGAGTTCTACGAGAAGCCCACCTCCGAGCGCAAGCGCAAACTCGCCGCTGCGGTCAAGCGCACCCACAAGCGTTTGCGGGGCCAGATGCTGCCGCCCAAGATGTATTGAATCCAGGCCTTGGCCTGCGCACAAGGCGGAGCATGCTCCGCCTTTTGTCATTTTTGGAGTCGCCCATGAGTCTCAAAGCCCGCATCCAGGAAGACGTCAAGACCGCCATGAAAGCCAGGGAGGCCGCCCGCCTCTCCACCCTGCGCATGCTGACCGCCGCCATGAAGCAAAAGGAGGTGGACGAGCGCATCGAGCTGGATGACGCCGCGGTCCAGGCCATCGTGGAAAAGCTCATCAAGCAGCGCAAGGATTCCATCAGCCAGTTTGCCAAAGCCGGCCGCCAGGACCTGGTCGATGCGGAAACCGCCGAACTCGCGGTGCTGACTGCTTATCTGCCGGCCCAGCTGTCGGAAGCGGAAGTCCTGGCCGCCATCGATGCCGCCGTCGCGACCAGCGGCGCAACCAGCTTCAAGGACATGGGCAAAGTGATGGCCATTCTCAAGCCCCAGCTGGCGGGCAAGGCAGACATGGGTAAGGTTTCGGCGCTGATCAAGGCAAGACTCAACGGCTGAACGGCGTTGCCAGAATCGGGACTCCGCAGTAGGTTTGCAAGATGATCCCGAAGGACTTCATCGACACCCTGCTCGCCCGCGTTGACATCGTTGACGTCATCGACCGTCGGGTACCGTTGAAAAAAGCGGGTCAGAATTACCAGGCGTGTTGTCCCTTCCATCAGGAAAAATCTCCCTCCTTCACGGTCAGCCCCACCAAGCAGTTCTACCATTGCTTCGGCTGCGCGGCCCACGGAACCGCGATCGGCTTCCTGATGGAGTATGGCGGGTTGAGCTTTGTCGATGCGGTCAAGGAACTGGCCGACGATGTCGGCTTGGCAGTGCCTGAAGACCCGGGTTTCAATCCCCGGCCCAAGGTCGTCCCGCAACTGGGCGAGGCGCTGGAAGCGGCCGCCACCTTCTACAAGCAGCAGCTCAAGGATACCCAGCGCGCAATCGATTACCTGAAGAACCGCGGCCTGACCGGTACCATCGCCGCCCGCTTCGGCCTCGGCTATGCGCCGGCGCAGTCGGATGGCCTGAAAGCCTTGTTCCCCGACTACCAGGCAACCGACCTGGCCACCGCCGGCCTGGTGATCGATGGAGAACATGGACGTTACGACCGCTTCCGCGACCGCATCATGTTCCCGATCCGCAACAGCAAGGGCAATGTCATCGGCTTTGGCGGACGTATCCTGGATCGCGGCGAGCCCAAGTACCTGAACTCGCCGGAAACCCCGCTGTTCAACAAGGGCAGCGAAATCTACGGCCTGTTTGAGGCGCGTCAGGCGATTCGAACGGCGGGCAAAGTGGTCGTGGTGGAAGGTTATATGGATGTGGTGGCACTCGCCCAATTCGGCATCGCTTACGCCGTCGCCACCCTGGGCACCGCCACGACGCACATTCATGCTCGTACCCTGCTGCGGCACACAGACAAGGTCTACTACAGCTTTGACGGCGACAACGCCGGCCGCAACGCTGCCTGGCGGGCCCTTGAGAACACGCTGGAGGCCTTGCAGGATGGCAAGGAAGTCGCCTTCCTGTTCCTTCCGGAAGGCGACGATCCTGACAGCTTTGTTCGTGCCAACGGTGCCGGCGCGTTTGAAAACCTGCTGCAAGGACACGCCGTCCCCTTGTCCGAGTTCATGGTGCGCCACCTGATCGAGAACGAAGCGGCAACCACCCAGGAAAGCCGGGCCCGGGTGCTCAAGACCGCCCAGCCCCTGCTTGCCAGGTTAACCGGCGCGCCCCTGCTGGCCGCCCTGATCCGCCGCGAACTAGGCCATCGCCTCGGCGTGGGTGCTACGGAAGTGGACGGCCTGCTGGAACAGAACCCGGCGCCCGCCCGGAGGAACGGGCTGCGCGCGCGCAAGCCAAATCCACCGCCGCGGTCGGCTGCACGCCAGGCCTCGCCATATCGGCAGATCGCGCGCCTGCTGATGCACAAGCCGGCATGGGCAAAGCGCATTGACCTGGAAAGAGTGCTTCCTGCAGAGCCGTTTGCGCGGGAGCTGACTGAGTTGATCGCCTGGCTTTCGACCCAGACTGCAAGCTTCGGCGCGGCGCTGGAAGAAGCCGCGCGGGGCGGGCCGCTTGAAAAGCTGGTGGAGACCCTGCACATGGAAATCATGGGACTGGGAAGCGAATTTGACCTGGACGCTGAATTCAGCGGCCTGCTCAAACAGACGCAAGACCTCTGGGGTCGCCATCGGCTCGCAGAACTTAGCCAGACCAGGCCTGAGCAGCTCAGTCCGGCCCACCGCCAGGAATTGCTGGAACTACTTGCGCAGACGCGAGCCTAACATGGCCCAATTCTTGCGGTCTGGCGGGGCCACGAAATTGGGTATAATTGCCGGTTTTGCGGCGAAACCCTGCTACGGTGGACTTGCAGGGCACTCTTTATCGGATGCAGATTATGCCAATAGTTAGAACCAAAACCAAAGTCAAGGGCAAGCCCACGGACATGAAACGGGCCAGCAAGAAGATCGACGCCGCCCTGTCTCGAGCCCAAGCCCAGCAGCAGACCGAACTGACCCAGGCGGAGCAGGAAGCCCGGCGCACCCGATTGAAGACCCTGATCATGCTGGGCAAGGAGCGCGGCTACCTGACCTACGCCGAGGTGAACGACCACCTGCCGGATGAGATGCTGGATGCCGAACAGATCGAAGGCATCATCAGCATGATCAACGATATGGGCATCCAGGTGTTCGATGAGGCGCCCGATGCCGAAGCCCTGCTGATGAACGAGACCACCGCCCAGGTTGCCGACGAGGACGTGGTGGAGGAAGCCGAGCAGGCGCTGTCCTCGGTTGATTCTGAATTTGGCCGCACCACCGATCCGGTGCGCATGTACATGCGCGAGATGGGCTCGGTTGAACTGCTGACCCGGGAAGGCGAAATCGAAATTGCCAAGCGCATTGAGGATGGGCTCAAACACATGGTGCAGGCCATTTCATCCTGTCCCATGACCATCCAGCAAATTCTCAACCTGGTGGAACAGATCAAGCGCGACGAGATTCGCGTCGACGAGCTGGTGGATGGCTTTGCCAACGTGGAAAACACTGCCCCGGCGTTTGGCGAAGCCGAAGATAGCGGCGGCGAGCCCGGCGACGACGGAGAGGAAAGCGAAGATGACGGCGCCGCGGTGGCTGCCGCCAACCTGGCCCAGCTCAAGGCCGATGCCCTGGAGCGCTTCGACGCCATTGCCAAGAACTACAAGAAGCTTCAGGCCGCGACCGCCAAATACGGCCTGGGCAGCAAGCAGCAGCTCAAGGCCCAATCCGACGTGACCGAAATGCTGATGGAGATCCGCTTTTCCGTCAAACAGGTGGAAGCCCTGTGCGACGGCCTGCGCGGCACGGTGGAGAAGATCCGCGGCCACGAGCGGCAGGTGATGGATCTGTCGGTCAACAAGGCCGGCATGCCACGCGCCCATTTTATTCGCGCCTTTCCCGGCCAAGAGACCAATTCTGACTGGGTGGACAAGGAAATGGCGGCGAAAAAAGCCTACAGCGCCGCACTCTCCCGCGTGCAGTACGAAGTGAAGGAGCACCAGCAAAGGCTCAAGGCGATCGAGGAAGTGGCCGGTCTGCCGATCAAGGAATTGAAGGAGATCAACCGCCAGATGTCCACCGGCGAGGCCAAGGCTCGCCGCGCCAAGCGCGAGATGATCGAGGCCAACCTGCGCCTGGTGATTTCCATCGCCAAGAAGTACACCAACCGCGGTCTGCAGTTTCTGGACCTGATCCAGGAGGGCAACATCGGCCTGATGAAGGCGGTGGACAAGTTCGAATACCGGCGCGGCTACAAGTTCTCGACCTATGCCACGTGGTGGATCCGCCAGGCCATCACCCGTTCCATCGCGGACCAGGCGCGCACCATCCGCATTCCGGTGCACATGATCGAGACGATCAACAAGATGAACCGGATATCCCGCCAGATCCTGCAGGAAACCGGTCAGGAGCCCGATCCGGCGACGCTGGCGAAAAAGATGGAAATGCCCGAGGACAAGATCCGCAAGATCATGAAGATCGCCAAGGAGCCGATCTCGATGGAAACCCCGATCGGCGACGACGAGGATTCCCACCTGGGTGATTTCATCGAGGACCAGTCCACCCTCGCGCCGGATGACTCTGCAGTCTATGCCAACCTGCGCGACGCCACGCGCGAGATCCTCGATTCACTGACGGTGCGCGAGGCCAAGGTCTTGCGCATGCGTTTCGGCATCGAAATGAACACCGATCACACGCTGGAGGAAGTGGGCAAGCAGTTCGATGTCACCCGTGAGCGCATCCGCCAGATCGAAGCCAAGGCCTTGCGCAAGCTGCGCCACCCGACCCGGTCGGAAAAACTCAAAAGTTTCATGGGGAACGAATAAGGCCGGGGCAGCCCTGCCTGCCCGTTCCCCACCGGGCCTGTAGCTCAGTTGGTTAGAGCAGAGGACTCATAATCCTTTGGTCGTGGGTTCGAGTCCCACCGGGCCCAC
>CAWAJU010000015.1:0-85029 GCA_963782495.1 uncultured beta proteobacterium
TTAGGAAAATTCCTGAACAAGGTATCTTCCATGATACTAAGCTCAGACACAGGGGGCTCGACATGCATATGAGGTTCCGTACGGCTCTGATCCTGCTCGCGGCGATGCCGGCAAGCGCTGCGGCGCAGCAGACACTGCGTTACAACTACGAGTACGTTTGCAACGGCGAACGCGTGGTGGTCGGCCACTGTCGGGCTGACAGCGACATTCCGGGCGCCATTCCGACACGGCCGGAGTCCGATTATTGCGCCGTCTATTATCCGGACCGGCCGCGCAAACCCAACGCCAGCGAGATCCCGGATACGGTTCTGCGCAGCAAGGTGATCGGCATGCTCGATGCCTGCGGCGCGCTCGGTTCGAATGGATCGGCCTCTGCGGGCCACGCGACTGCGGCCCCTGCCGGCGCGGTCCAGGCACCGCCGGCGACGCAGCCCGCAACTGCGCAGGCCGGCCCGCCCGCCACCGCACAGGCGCAGAAGCCGTTCTGCGAGCAGATCCTGCAGCTCAGAACGCTGGCGGCCGAGGGCTTCCGTTCGATCGACCTTGGCCAGATTAAAGGGGAAACAGAGGGCGCCCATGCCAGCTCCGTACAGGTTCGGCACGGCGGGTGCATCATCGATCGCGCGCAGAACCCCCCTATCTTTAGTTGCAGCTGGGTGGCGGCGCCCGCCAGGGTCGACGCTCTTTTCCGGGAGATGGGCCAGGGAATTGCGGACTGCCTGCATTTGCCGTCGGACCTGCAGACCTACGGAGATGGGACATCCATGCAGGATCTCAGGACCGGTCATGTGCTCTACCACCTGCAAACGTATCCGGGCTATCGCGACAAGGACACTGCGCTGGTGCTGTCCGTCTCGCACGAGAAACACTGATCGTCGGATGACACGGAAGCAGGAATCCAGGGGGCAAGCCCCGAACCGGTTCCGCGCTCACCAATCGCGTCATGCCTGATCACCCGTCAGTTGTACCGGACAATACCGCCGTGCGGACCGCGCTATGGCGTGCGTTGCATGTGGAACTGGATTCCCCTCCTCACGTGCTGGATGACCTCGTCGGCCTTCAATTGGTGGCGCCCGATGACGGTTGGCGCAATCGTGCGGACATGAGCCCGTTTACGCGGCCTTTTCGTGCCTCCGTCGTGGCCCGCGCCCGCTTTGTCGAAGATCTCGTTGCAGAACAAGCCGCGCGCGGCGTATTGCAGTACGTCATTCTGGGCGCCGGGCTGGACACCTTCGCGCAGAGAAAAGCAGAGCTTGCTTCAGGCATGCAGGTGTTCGAGATCGACCAGGCCCCCATGCAGGAATGGAAGAAGCGGCGCCTCTTTGAACTCGGCTTAGGCGTTCCGCCCCACTTGCATTTCGTACCAGTGAATTTCGAGGCGGGAGACGCCTGGTGGGAGCGGCTGGCCGCATCTGGTTTCGATCCGGGAAGAGCGGCTGTGGTGTCTTCTACCGGCGTCAGCATGTATTTGACCAAAGAAGCGATAAGGGCGACGCTTGGACAGGCTGCAACGCTCGTGCACGGTTCGACCATCGTCATGTCCTTCCTGCTTCCCATTGAGCTTAACGATCCCGAAATTCGTCCCGGAGTTGAGCGTGCGGCGGCTGGCGCAAAGGCGAACGGCACACCTTGGCTCAGTTTCTTCACGCCAGCCGAAATCCTGGCGCTGGCACGTGAGGCGGGATTCGGAAAGGTTGAGCATATATCTGCATCCGCGCTCGCCGAACGCTATTTCGCGAATAGGACAGACGGTTTGCGACCGCCGAGGAATTCTGAAGAATTGCTGGTGGCGACTGCATAGCGGTATGACAAGCGGTTCAGAGCGTTTCCCTTCATAAGCGGCCAAAGTCGGCAATAGGTCGAAATCGCCAATTCAACACCCTCATGAGGGACCATTCCCTGTTTGCGATGCCGGCAGAGGGTATTCGGCGTGAAATTGGTGTGAACAGGCCCTAGACTACCCAGCCATGATCGCGCGCCAGGTGATCTCAGGCGCGTTCGGCCAGCGCGCTGATGGTGAGCAGCGGGTAGGCCCCGAGCGAACGCGGAATCACCGACCCGTCCATGACGTAGAGGCCGGCGTGCACCGCCGAGCCGCTGCCGGTGAACACCTGGCCCTTGTGGTTGACCACGCCCGCGTCTGCATTCCCGGCCATGGGGCAGCCGCCCAGCGGATAGCCGTTTATCATGTTGCGGTCGGCAAGATCGTTTCAGACGGATTGGGGATAAATGTCAAGATCACTTAAAACCATTACCTTTGCCATCGGCGCAAGCATCGGACTGGTGATCCTCTCCGCCATCGCGCTGTTCCTTTTCCTCGATGTCAACAGCTACAAGCCGCGGTTTGAAGCAGCCATCTCGGACGCTTTCGGGATGGACGTCAAAGTCGACGGCCGTTTGGGAGTCGGCTTCTTCCCGCGCCTGCTCGTCACTTTGAATGACGTGCACATCCGTAACCGGGGAACGGAAGTCGCCACCGCAAGGCAGGCCAGGATAGGGGTCGATTTCCTCACCCTGCTCCGCAAGGGGGTGCAAATCAAGCAGATCGCACTTGAACACCCGATCATATCCATCGAGAGGGACCGTGATGGCCACTTCAACTTCGAGAACTCGGAGGAGAGCCGGGGACCGTTACCCAACCTGAACCTGGCAACGCTGTCCCTTTCAGATGGGACGCTCCGCTACGTGGACAAGGAATCCGGGGAGGGATTCGAGGCCGGAAATTGCAAGCTGGACATGAGCCAGCTGCAGCTTTCGGGCAGGGACCGCCCGGGCATCATGAAACAGCTTTCGTTCGCGGCAGAAATTGCGTGCGGGCAGATCCGGTCCAAAAACTATGCCGCATCCGATCTAAAGGCTTCGATTGCCGGGCAGCGCGGGAGCTTCATTCTCAAGCCCCTGACAATGAGTGTCTTCGGCGGGCAGGGTTCGGGGAGCATAGGGGCGGACTTCACCGGCGCTGTTCCCCTCTACCACGTCAGCTATTCCATTTCGCGGCTCCGCATCGATGAGTTCCTCAAGACTCTCTCACCGCAAAAGATCGCCGAGGGGTCGATGGACTTCTCCGCGGACCTGTCAATGCAGGGAAAGACCATGGACGAACTGAGGCGGGCCGCAGAGGGGCAGATCTCGCTTCAGGGCAAGAACCTGATCCTCGATGGCCGCGATCTTGATCGGGAGTTCGCCCGGTATGAGTCCAGCCAGCACTTCAATCTCGTTGACGTCGGAGCCTACGTATTTCTCGGACCTTGGGGCCTGCTTGCCACCAAGGGCTACAACTTTGCGCACATCTTTCATGGATCGGGGGGTCGCAGCGAGATCAGCACGCTCGTCTCAGACTGGAAAGTCGACCGAGGCGTGGCGCACGCGCAGGACGTGGCCATGGCGACGAACAGGAACCGGGTCGCCCTCCATGGTGGCCTCGATTTCGTCAATGAACGTTTCGCTGACGTGACCTTTGCATTGATCGATGCCAAGGGCTGCGCCAAGGTGCGGCAAAGGATTCGTGGCAGTTTTCAGAATCCGGTGATAGAGAAGCCAAGTACCCTCAAGTCCATCGCCGGGCCGGTGCGCAGGTTGGTGAAGCAAGTGAGGAACCTCTTTCCTGGCGGAGAATGCGAAGTGTTCTACGCCGGATCAGTGGCAGCGCCGAAATAAGGGGTCTGCAACGGAATCAGGAGGCGCTGGATTCAGAATAGGACTGGCTGCGAAGCCCCAAGCTGTTGTCGCATGAAACTGGATGGTATCGACTGGATCTGAGCGGGATGGAATGCGGGAACATCGGTAAGATTCGTCCCGGGATGGGTCGCGTTGGAATCGCAAAAACGACAAGGCCAGAAGTGCACACCGCCTCTGGCCTTGTCATTGTGGCGCGCGAACGCGCCGCGGAACTGGCGTCCGAGTCGACGCCGCGAGCTTAGCGGTCGCTACTGATTTTGATATCACCCGAGACCGATTTCACGCCTTCGGTATTGCGTGCGGTATCAACTGCCTCGTTTATTTCTTCCTGGGTATTGGCCGTGCCGCTTAACCACACGAAACCATCCTTATCCGTATCGACGCTGATGTGTTTCAGGCTGCCGGGATGATCCGCGGCCAGTTTCGCCTTGATCTTGGTCGTAATGATCGAGTCTTTGACGAATGTCATGGGGTGTGTACGGTTCGCGTCACGATCCCCGGCCTGGGCTGCAGGCGCAGTACCCGGTTGACCGTAGGCGGGAACCACGCCGAACATCGGAGCGGTTGACGCAGGAACGGCGCCTGGCTGACCAAACATCGTGAAGGGGTTGAACACCGTTGGCGCGGGAGCTCCCACGACAGGAGCGGCGCCTGGCTGACCATAGCCAGGAGCGATCATGCCGAACATGGTGCTAGGGTCAAAGAAGTTGGGCATTGCCGCGCCGGTAGTTGGCGCACCGCCGACACCCGGAACGCCATAGGTGGCGGGATTCATCCAGTTGCCCCATGTGCCGTAAGTCTGCGGGTTCATGGCCTGGCCCATCCAACCGGTGTAGAGGTTGGGGTTCATCGGCTGCATTGCCAGGGACATCGCGCGGGGATCCATGGGCGCCGTCATCCACTTCATGTACATTGCGGGATTTATGCCCTGCATCATCATGCCCAGCAGCTTGGGATCCATGGGCATCATTGCCCAGCGCATCATCTTGCCGGGGTCAGTTAACTGGGTCATCAGCGCGGTGTAGAAGTTGGGGTCCATGGAAGCCGCCATCCACTTCATGTACATGTCGGGATCGGCAAACTGCATGTAGTTGGTCAGGGAGCGGGGATCCATCATCGAACCCATCATGCGGGTCCAATTGCCGGGTTCCATCATGTTGACGCCCATCTGGGTGTAAAAGCTGGGCTCTGTCACCGCATTGGACCAAGGCACAAACACCTTGGGATCGCGATAGGCGGATCCGTTGCGGGTGAAGTCGGTCATCCGAACCAGCCACTGCTCAGGGGTTTGCGGGATGTTATGGGCAGCAGCCGGGTTACCCTGAGGGGCCGGGCTGGCTTGGGTGCCATCTGCAAAGGCGGGGGCTATCACAGCGGCGGCGATCAGAGCTGCAGTTAATTGTGCGACTTTCATTTGGACTCTCCTGGGAGGCAAAGGGGTTGGGGTAAAAGGAAACGAATTCAGCATTGAATGTGCCGGTCTGTGAATATTTTCAGGGACTTGGAATCGATCTCTTGATTCAGGGCATTCGCGCACATCCTGCCGATGGCGCAGTCATGGCGCTCATAACTGTCGCGCCCCGCCAGTTCCCGGGCGCACTACTCAAGGCGGATTGTGGCCGCTTTCGAGGTGGCGTTCCGTTCGCCAACGCACATAGCTTTGAGAAAAGCGGAGTGTTTTCTTCCCACAGGCTGACTCCAAGGGCTGATGCAAGCGATCGTGGACGTAGGACCGACGGCCTGCATCACCCCTTCCGGCCAACTGGGAAGACCGCTGAGGCCGATGACTGCTCTCGCACCGCCGCCATTCCGGCGGGCCGAAGGCAGGGGTGAACAAACGCTCAGCTTGCCTGAAGAGCCGGCCCCCGCGCTCCAAGCCTGCACATGATCCAGCGCGCAGTCCCTTAAGGTGCCAAGGTGGCGGGCGCGAAGAAACGGGGAAACCTGACACTATCCGGCTCTGACGCGACCATCCCGCGCAGCTACCCGTACTGGATGGTCCAGCCGTGGTCGCGTGCCAGGTGGTCGCAGCAGCGCTCGGCCAGCGCACTGATGGTGAGCAGCGGGTTGGCCCCGAGCGAACGCGGAATCACCGACCCGTCCATGACGTAGAGGCCGGCGTGCACCGCCGAGCCGCTGCCGGTGAACACCTGGCCCTTGTGATTGACCACGCCCGCGTCTGCATTCCCGGCCATCGGGCAACCACCCAGCGGATGCCCGCTTACCAGGTTGTGGTCGGTAAGATCGTTCCACACCGGATTGGGAATATAGGTGCCGCCGAGCGCCTGCGTGGCGCGACGCATCAACTCCGAGGCGCGCGCGAAATGCGGCTGCTCGCCGACACCGCGCCAATGCACTCGCACCCGGTCGTCCTCCAGGACGATCCGGCCCGAAGCGTCATCGTGCCCGACCACGAGCAGGAACAAGGTGTTGCGCGTCGCGCCGCTGTAGGCGCCCAGCAGCTTGCTCTTGACCACTCTTGCCAATTCCTCGATGCGCTCGCGCAGCCCGGCATCGGTGTCGACGCCGGTCAGCTCAGCGCCCGCCGCCAGGATCTGCGGCAGCAGTGTCGCCATGGCGCCGGGGATGGCGCCGTCCTCCATGATCACGCCCAGGTCGGGATCGCGCCCGGCGCGCGCATCGATCATCGCCGTCGAGCATGGCCCGACCGCCTCGATCGTGCCGGTCGCGTGCATGCCCAGTCCGATGCCATTGATGGCGACATCCGCGTTGTAGGCAAAGCCCAGGGTGTCGCCATTGCCGGAAAACCGGCTGCCCAGTGCAGGCGAAAGCGCCAGGCCGTGCGCCTGCGAACGCAGCAGGATCTCGGTGCTGCCCAGCGTGCCGGCGGCGAGAATGACGATGTCGGCGCGTACACTGGGCGCTGGCTCCTCATCCGCCTCGTCGCTGCGCTCGAGCTGCACCCGCCAGCCCGCTCCCTCACGCTCGATGTGCCGGGCGCGAAGGCCGGTATAGATTTCCGCGCCATGCTTGACCGCATCGGGCAGGTAGTTCATGAGCACGCTGTTCTTCGCGGCATAGTTGCAGCCGGAAACGCAATCGCCGCAGCCCACGCAGGCATGCTGGGTCGCGCCGGCATGATTGACGCCGCCGGCGGGCTCACCGAAGGTGATGAGCAGGGGAACCCGCACACAGGGCTCACCCAGGTGCGCGGCCGCCTGTTCCAGGGCGGCCGTCTTGTGCAGGCGGGGGTAGCTCTCGGGGTAAGGCGCGGGACGCAGCATCGACTCCGCGCGGGCGAACCACGGATCGAGCGGCTGATCGCGGATCTCCGCCGGCCAGCAGGGATCGGCGAGCAGGCGCGGGTCCGGCCGCAGGGCGATGGCAGCATTGATCAAGGAAGAACCGCCCAGGCCACAGCCGACAACGACGTTGATGTCGTCGTTGAATCGCAGGTCGAACAGGGCGGTCGGGGAACCGACCCGTGTGATGGGGGCATCGATCTGGACCTCGGCGAGCAGTTCCAGCTCGGTGCGCGGGTATTCGCCCGGCCGGATTTCGCGCCCGCGCTCGATCACACACACGCGCCTGCCGGCACGGGCAAGCCGCGACGCTGCAATGCCGCCGCCATAGCCGGACCCGATGACCAGCACCTCATAGTCTGACTTGAGTTGTTCGATCGGGAACGCGAGTCTGGGCATGATGGTTTCCTGAGTCGATGACGTGCGGGTCTATGCAGACGGAATGAAGATACGCAGCAGGTTCAGCCGATCATCGCCGGAAGCTTGACCCAATCCGCCTCACGCAGCCACACGTGCCGCGCCATTTGCATTGCCCTGCGCATTCTGTGTGGTCGTTTCGCATCGACGCTTCAGGTCCGCATTCATCTGTTCATACACGGGCGGCCCCTGGTGGCGCAGGATAAGCCAGGCAAACGGCAGCAGCAGTCCGCTGAAGATTTCGCCGTGGAGAAAGCGGACCCGTTCCGTCGCGAGCGGCTCGATGACGAAGTAATGCTCGGCGCGAAACAGCCAGGGCCACAGCAAGCGGCCGGCCCAGCGCAATTCGCGCGCCGGTTCGAGCTTGAGCACGGTCGCCGTCGCATTCATGCGAAAGCCGCGCGGCAGCTCGAAGCGAAACCGGATCGGCGCACCGACCGCGAGGCGGCCATCGACCCGCAGCAGGAAATGGTTCCATTCCGGATAGCGGGCAAGATCATCGAGTACGTCCCACACCCGTTGCGAGCCGGCGGTGATCTCGATCGCGGTGTCGATGCTGGAAGCCATGGGTCAATACTCGGTTGCGCGGCGCGGCGCCGCGCGCCAGCCCGGTGCCGAATTCTTGCCCACAGGCCGCTGCCCATGGGCTCAATTTACGATAGGCGATTGAGCGCAGTCACACAAGCAATCCTGCCTCAGCGGAGCCGCACAATGGCGAAGGTGTTTGCCCTTGCGATGCAATCAGGCCGCGACAAAAAGCAGCCACGGCCCGCACAGCGCGAGCGCCGGCAAATAGCTGTCGAAGCGGTCCAGCACGCCGCCATGGCCCGGCAGCAGGCGGCCATAGTCCTTTAGGCCCGCGCGCCGCTTGAGCCAGGACGCGGCGAGATCGCCGGCCAAGCCCGCCGCGCAAATCAACAGGCCGGTCTGCAGCGCAAGCGCGGGCGTCAAATGGGCCAGGCCCCGGGTCAGCATCGCGATGCCCAGCGCCCCGACCGCACCGCCCAGCGTGCCCTCTATCGTCTTGCCCGGACTGATGCGCCACGCCAGCTTGTGCCGCCCGAAGAGTTGCCCGCTCACCTGACTGAAGCCGTCGAAGGCTGCGACCACGACATAGACAAAGGCCGCCGCCTGGGTCGTCATAGTGCGCAGGCCCACAATGCTCGCTGCGGCGATGGCGATATAGGCGATCCACACCGGCGCACGCAACGACCTGCCCAGCGCCCGCGCCCGGTGCAGGGCGCCGGCGATCTCCAGTGTGCCCAGGACCAGCACAACAAGGATCAGGGACAGAAGCCAGGTGCGACCCAGACGCGCAGCGCCCAGTACAGTGATCACCACCGCAAAGTAGATCAGGAACTTGATCCAGCGCGCACGCCGTTCCCGCCTATCGACACCGCGGCTGCCGGCCGCGAGCAGCAGACCGCCGATGGCGAAACAGCCAAGCACGATGACGATCAGGCTGCGCAGCGCGTCCTGTGCCATCACGCGCTCAACGCCGGCTCACGGACGGGGACGCCTGAGCACCCAATACAGACCGCCCACGTTCGGGGTCCAATTCGGCAACAAGGCCATCAGGACAAACTCCTCGACCTGGCTGACTACGACCAGGCCGACGGCCGCCCAGAACAACCAAGCCAGGAAGCCCCACAGGAACAGCACGGCGAGAAAACCGCCGATCACGTACGCGGTAATGCGGGCCAGCAGGGTGTGAAAGCTGGCCAGGCGCCCATAGCGCAGGAAGCCCGCCACGCTGCCCCCGAGCCAGAGCAACACCACCAGCACGAAGGCGAGCCGGTGCTGGGCGACCATGTCCGGATGGAAGCACCAGATGCCGTAGGCTGCCACTGCGAAGATCAGAATGTCGGCAGTCGAGTCCAGCAGGCTGCCCAGTTTGGAGACAAAACCAAAATGCCGCGCGATCGCGCCGTCGACGATGTCGCTGACCAGGGCCGCAGCAAGCAGCCAGGCAAAGCCCTCGCGCTGGCCGGCATAGGCCAATGCGGCAAGCGCGGGTGCGGCGGCCACTCGCGTGGCGGAAATAATGTTGGGGATATGGGCTGGCTTGATCACGCAAATCCGTCTCAAGGTTGGGGCCGGGCGGTCAAATGCGCCTGTTCGTTGTGCCTCGGCGCCCTGACAGCGGGCGGGCGACAGTCGAGCGCACTCATTATGCCGCTTTTCCTGCGCTGCGCGCGCCGGTGACCGTTGCAGCGCAAGACGTTCCGAAGTTGCAACACGCCTGCAGTCTTGCGTCCCTTCATTCTGATGCGCATGCCGTATGTCTCTTGCGCATGGGCAAATTTGGCGCTCGGCCCATTCCAGTCCCGGCGGGAGCCAGTGTATATTCCCCTGTCGATGTAAGGGCCTGGCGCGTCGGCTGACGCATGCAAACTGACCTGGAGCAAGAACATGACCACCGGACACCGGCACGCTTCCGAATACCTTGCCGCAGCACTGGCTGGCGCCAGCATGGAAGAACTGGCGCAGCGCCTCAGGCCACACACCGAAGCGCAGCCGACCCACATTCCCGGCGGCGCTGTGATCTCCGCGGAGGCACTGGATCGGCGCTGGGCGATGCTCGGCGCGTCCACCGAGGTGCGCGGAGAAATTTCGGACGCGCACACGAGTGCACAGATGCAAGCCTACAGGCGAAATATCGAAAACTGCATCGGCACGGTGAAGTTGCCGGTCGGCATCGCCGGCCCCTTGCGGGTCAACGGACTCCACGCTCATGGCGACTATTACGTGCCGCTGGCGACCACCGAGGCGGCGCTGGTCGCGTCCTACAGCCGCGGCGCCATGTTGGTGACCACGTCGGGCGGCGTCTCGGCAATGGTGATCAACGAAGGGGTGTCGCGCGCGCCCGCGCTGGCCTTCGCCAATTTCGAGGAACTCGGGCGCTTCCTGAGCTGGCTGCTCGCCCACGAGGACGAGGTCAGACAGGTCGCCGAGGCCACCACCCGCTTCGGCAAGCTGAGCGATTTTCGCGTCAGCGTCGAAGGCAATCATCTGTACCTCATCCTGACCTACACGACAGGTGACGCCGCCGGCCAGAACATGGCGACCATCGCGACCGATGCCGCGCTCAAATGGGTGCTGGACAATTCCCCGGTCAAGCCGCGCAGCGCCTTCGTCGAAGCCAATTTTTCCGGCGACAAGAAAGCCAGCGCGCAATCCTTTCAAAGCGTGCGCGGCAAGAAGGTCACCGCCGAGGCGCGCCTGCCCGCCCAACTCGTTGTCGAAGGACTGCACACCACGGTCGAACGCATGGTCGAGTACGGCCACATGGCCACCACCGGCGGCATCCTGTCCGGCACCGTGGGCATACAGGGACACTACGCCAACGGACTTGCCGCCCTGTTCATCGCCTGCGGCCAGGATGCTGCCTGCGTGGCCGAGGCGGCGGTCGGTACCACGCGCATGGAAGCGACGCCGGAGGGGGACCTGTATGTTTCCGTGACCCTGCCCAACCTGATCGTCGGCAGCGTGGGCGGCGGCACCGGGCTGCCCAGCCAGCGCGCCTGCCTGGAAATCCTCGGCCTTGCTGGAGCAGGCCATGCGCGGGCATTCGCCGAGCTTACCGCCAGCCTGTGCCTGGCCGGCGAGATTTCCATCATCGGTGCGATCTGCGCGGGCGAATTCACCCGCGCCCATGCCAAGCTGGCGCGCGGCGCGCATTCATGACCGAGGCGCGCGCCCCGATCGTTCAACCCGGCTTCGTCCAACGCTGGAATGCGTATTTCGCCGAGCGCTTTCCCCCCCTGCAACATGGCATCCTGATCGCCGCGTTCAGTTTTGGGGTTTTGGCTTACGCGGCAAAGCTCGGAGCGCCGCCCCAACAACTGCACTGGACAGGTTTCGTCGTCGCCTTCATGACCGCCTTCCTGCTCATCCTGCAATTGCGCATCCTCGACGAATTCAAGGATTGCGAGGACGACCGGCGCTTTCGCCCCTACCGCCCGGTGCCGCGCGGGCTGGTGAGCCTGGCCGCGCTGCGCAAGCTGTGGTTCATCGCAGCGGCGGTGCAGGTGGCTGCCGCATTGCTGCTGGATGCGCGCCTGCTGTGGGGCTTGCTGGCCATCTGGATTTATTCCGGCCTGATGGGGGTGGAATTCTTCGTTCGGGGCTGGCTCAAGGCTCGTCCCCTCATCTACATGTTGAGCCACATCGTCATCGTGCCCATGATCGCTGCTTACCTGGCGGCTTGTCATTGGCTGCCGTCAGGCAGCACTGCGCCTGACCTGGGCTGGCTGCTGGGCGCCAGTTATTTCGCGTTTTGCGTGATCGAGGTCGGGCGCAAGATTCGCGCGCCCATGGACGAACAGGAAGGGGTGGAAACCTACACCTTTCTTTGGGGCCGGCGCGGCGCGGTGACGGCGTGGCTTGCGTTCATGGCCGCAGGCAGCGCGCTGGCCGCGCTTGCGGCATCCATGACCCATGCGCTTGCATCGCTGGCAGTGGCGATGGGCGCGTGTCTTGTCCTCGCAGTCCTTGCCTCGGTCGCGTTTCTGCGCAATGCCGCCCAGGGCAGCGGCAAGCGCTTCAACACGCTGTCCGGGCTGTGGACCCTGGCCCTGTTCCTGAGCCTCGGCCTGGGCTCGATCTATTGAAAGGGCAGGGCATCCCAGGCGCAGATAACTTTGTGCTGTGGCCCGACCAGGTGCAGCCCGACGCGCCGGTCGGCGGCAAGGCCGCGGCGCTTGCGGCGTTGACACAGGCGGGGCTCCCGGTTCCTGAATGGTTTGTGGTGCTGCCCGAAAGTTTCAATGCCAGCCTGAGCGCGGCCGACGCGCTCACCAATGCCACGATCGCGCAAGCCATGCAGGCCACGCCCACCGCACTCACCCCGGCACCATCGGTGCGCAGCGCGATCGATGCGGCCTGTGCCCGGCTGTCTTCCGGCGCTGAGCTTTTTGCCGTGCGTTCCTCGGCCCTGGAAGAGGACAGCGCGGCCCACTCCTTTGCCGGCCAGTTGGAGAGTTATCTCAACGTCGGTGCCGACGCGGTCGCTGACCGGGTGGCTCACGTGTGGCGCTCGGGCTTTTCCGAACGCATCGTCGCCTATCGCAAGGAGGCCGGGCTGTCCCCGTTGCCCAACCCGCCCGGCGTGGTCGTGCAGCGCATGGTGCCCGGCGAAGTCTCCGGCGTGGCCTTCAGCGCCGACCCTGTGAGCGGACGGCGCGGCGTAGTGGTGATCAGTGCACTGCCCGGCCTGGGCACCTCCCTGGTTTCCGGCGAAGCCAGCGCCGACACCTGGCGCGTGGGGCGCGACGGCGCGATCACGGAACGCACGATTGCGCAGAAAGGGTTCATTCACGGCCCCGACCCTGCCAGTGCGGATGGCGTTCGCGTCGTGCAACTGCCCGACGAGCAGGCCTCCCAGCCCTGCCTCACCGATGAATGGATCACTCAGGTTGCCAATCTGGCGCTGGCTACCGAGCGCCACTTCGGCCGTCCGCAGGACATCGAGTGGACCATCGCGGATCGCAAGCTGTATTTGCTGCAAAGCCGCCCGATCACCGGTCTGGCCGAACGTCCAGACCCGGACGGACGGCGCGCGATCTGGGACAACTCCAACATCATCGAGAGCTACAGCGGCATCACCACCCCGCTGACCTTCTCCTTCGCGCGTCGCGCCTATGAATATGTGTACCGTGAATTCTGCCGCATCATGCGCGTCCCGCCGGAACTGATCGAGGAACGCGGCGACATGTTCTGCTGCATGCTGGGACTGATCCGCGGCAGGGTGTATTACAACCTGTTCAACTGGTATCGGCTGGTGGCGATCCTGCCGGGCTACAGCTTCAACCGGCGCTTCATGGAACAGATGATGGGGGTGCGCGAGAGCCTGGGCAACGAGCTTGCCGCCAGCGTTGGCGAGGCCAATACCGGCGATCGGCTGCGCGATGGGCTGCGCCTGTTGGCGACGCTGTGGGGCCTGGTGCTCGCCTACATTGGCCTGGGTCGTCGCATCAAGCGCTTCTACCAGCGGCTGGATCAGGCCTTGGGAACGGCGCGCCCCGACCTGTCGCGTCTGCGGCCCGATGAGCTCCTGGCCTATTGCCGCAACCTGGAGCGGCGTCTGCTCACCCACTGGGACGCTCCCATCATCAATGACTTTGCCACCATGTTCTTCTACGGCGTGCTGCGCCGCCTGACCGGGAACTGGATCGGCGACAACTCGGAGAGCCTGCATAACGACCTGCTGTCCGCTGATCAGGGCATGGTCAGTGCCGAACCGGCGCGCCGGATCAAACAGCTAGCCGAACTGGCTGCGCCGGTAGCCGCGCTGGTTGAAGCATTGTGCGCGGCGGACACGGCGGGCATGCGCGCTCAGGCTGCGGATCAGCCCGAGTTCTCGCGCGCGCTTGACGATTATCTTGAACGTTTCGGTGAGCGCTGCATGGAGGAGCTCAAGCTTGAAAGCCCCACCCTGCACGACGACCCTTCGCCCCTGCTGCGCGCCATAGGGCAATACGCGCTCGGCATCCGGGCTGGACGCGCGCCAGCCATGGGCGAAGCGGAAATCCAACTGCGGCGCCAGGCCGAAGATCGCGTAAGGCGCGCGCTGTACAGACAACCCCTGCGCCACATTCTATTCAGCTGGGTGCTTGCCCACGCGCGGACCCGCGTGCGCACGCGCGAAAACCTGCGCTTTGAGCGCACCCGCGTGTTCGGTCGCGCGCGGATGATCGCGCTTGAGATCGGCAGGCGTCTCGCGGCCCTCGACGTTCTGCAACAGCCGCGCGATGTGTTCTATCTGGAGTGGGACGAGATGCTGAGCTATGTCGAAGGCCGCGCCACGACCACCGATCTGGCCGGCCTGGTTGCGCTGCGGCAGCGCGAATTTGAAGCCTATGAACAAGCCGCCGAGCCGGCCGAACGATTCGAAACCCGAGGCGTGCCCTACCGCGGCCACGCCTTTATCGCAGCACAGGAACTGGCCCTGCCCGAGGGCGATCATTGCAGCGGCACCGGCTGCTGTCCCGGCATCGTGCGCGGCCCGGTGAGGGTGATCCGCGACCCGCGCGACGCGCGAATCCAACGCGGCGAGATCATTGTCGCGGAGCGCACCGATCCCGGCTGGGTAATGGTCTTCCCTTCCGCCTCCGGTCTGTTGGTGGAACGCGGCAGCCTGTTGTCCCATTCCGCCATCGTCGCGCGCGAACTGGGCCTGCCCACCATCGTCGCCCTGCCCGGCCTGACCCGCTGGCTCAAGGATGGCGACTGGGTGGAGATGGATGGAGGGAGCGGCACGGTGGTGCGCGTTTCCGCGCCGGAGGCGGCAGCATGAGCAGCGGAGAGGGGCCCCACGCAGTGGGGATCGAAGCGTCCGCGAATGCTGCCAGCCGCCGACGCGACAGGTCATGCGTAACAAACGGTGCAGCGGAGGCGGCAGCATGAGCAGCGGAGAGACGGCGCGGAAGCGAAGCGCCGCGAAACGTGCGCCGCTGGAGCGCCGTAATGAACCGGCTCCACTGTGCTGCTTCGCTGGCACGGTCGTTACGCCGGTTCCCCACGCAGTGGGGATCGAAGCGTCCGCGAACGCTGCCAGCCGCCGACGCGACAGGTCATGCGTAACAAACGGTGCAGCGGAGGCGGCAGCATGAGCAGCGGAGAGGGGCCCCACGCAGTGGGGATCGAAGCGTCCGCGAATGCTGCCAGCCGCCGACGCGGGGGATCATGCGTAACAAACGGTGCAGCGGAGGCGGCAACGTGACCAACGCAGCAAGCGAGATCAGCGCGCGCGCCGACATGTCCATCATCCGCTACGCGATGTGTTGGGAAGATGCCGACGTGATGCTGGAAGCGCTGGACGTGCAGCCGGGCGATGTGTGCCTGTCGATTGCGTCGGGCGGCGAGAACAGCCTGTCGCTGCTCGCGTGCCGGCCGGCCAAAGTGATTGCGGTGGACCTTTCGCCCGCGCAGCTTGCCTGCCTGGAAATCAAGTGTGCCGCCTTCCGCCGCCTCGAGCACGAAGAAACGCTTGAACTGCTGGGTGCGCGCCCCAGCATGCGTCGCAACACGCTCTACCACAAGCTGCGCGCCGAACTCGCGCCCACGACGCGCCGATTTTGGGACGATCGCCAGAACCTGATCACAGCCGGGCTCGGTTCGGCCGGCAAGTTCGAATCCTATTTCGCCCTGTTCCGCCGCTACGTTCTTCCGCTCATCCACAGCCGTGCCGACATCGCCGCCCTGTTCGAACCCAGGAACCTGGAGTGGCGCGACGCGTTCTTTCGCGAGGTCTGGGCCAACCGTCGCTGGCGCTGGCTGCTGCGTCTGTTCTTCTCGCGCACGGTGATGGGCCGGCTGGGCCGCGACCCCGAGTTCTTCCGCTATGCGGAGGGGAGCATGGCCGACGCGGTCATGGCCCGCATGCGGCATGCCATGACGGTCCTCGATCCGGCGATGAACCCCTATCTGCAATGGATCGCATTCGGCCGCTTCAGCAGCGCCCTGCCGCATGCGCTGCGAGCGGAGAATTTCGATCTAATCCGCAGCCATCTTGACCGGATGGAATGGCGCCTCGCCTCGCTGGAATCCGCCATTGCCGAGGCCGGTGACAGCAGCATCGATCGCTTCAACCTCTCGGACATATTCGAGTATTTGTCCGAGTCGGCGACCGAGTCCACCTTTGAACAGATCGCACGCACAGGCCGCAGCGATGGACGCATCGCCTACTGGAACATGATGACGCCGCGCGCCTGTCCTGAGCGCCTGCGGAACAAACTTCGCCCCCTCGATGACCTGGCGGCCGCGTTGCTCCTGCAGAACAAGGCCGCATTCTATGGCGCGCTCCACATCGAGACCCTGGTCTCGCGTTCCCCAGGTTCGATGCAGGATGCACAGTCGCGTGCCGATGAAGAAGACGGGTCACCCACGTGAGGCCGCTCAACCTCGATCCCTGGATCGCCATTCCCGCCATGCTTGGGGGCATGGTCTTGCTGTTTGCTGTCCTGCGCGTCTGGCAGGTGATTGCCAAACCCCATCCCGAACTGGTGCGCAAGATCTTCCACCTGGGCGGCGGGCTGCTGGCCCTGCCATTGCCCTGGCTGTTTTCCAGCCTCGTACCGGTGCTGGTGCTGGGCGCATCCAGCATCGCCCTGTTCACCCTGCTGCGCACCGTGCCGGTGTTGAAGGCCGGGCCCGGACAGGTGCTGGCCGCAGTTCAGCGCAATACCGTGGGCGAATACGGATTCATCCTCAGTCTCCTGCTGCTGTTCACCTGGGCGCGCGACACCCCGCTGCTGTATGGCGTGCCCCTGCTGATACTGGCGATCGCCGATGCCTCTGCCGCCCTGGTCGGCAGGCACTACGGCAAGCTGTTCTATACCGTGAGCGGTGGCGGCAAGACGGTGGAAGGTTCGGCAGCATTCTTTCTTGCCGCCTTCTTCTGCGTCCACGTCCCGGTGCTGCTGTTTACCGACACACCGCGGCCGGAGAGCCTGCTGATCGGCATCAACATCGGGCTCATGGTGATGATGGCGGAGGCCGCCGCCTGGTGGGGCCTGGACAACCTGATCATTCCGCTGTTCAGCTATGTGCTGCTGAAAAGCTTTCTTCACCTCGATGCCGCAGAGCTGCTTCAACACCTGAGCTTCCTGGTCGCGCTGTCGCTGTTCATCCGCTACTGGCGCAAACACACCACGCTCGCTGACGACGGCTTGTTCGGCGTTGCCCTGTGGGGTTACGTGTCCTGGGCGATCGCCGACTGGCGCTGGGTGGTGCCTTCGCTCATCCTGCTCGTCATCTATACCCTGGTGACGCGCCGCACCCCCACCGACCATCTGCGCCTGTTCAATTTCCCGGTGGCACTGGCCAACCTGTTCGGCAGCATCATCTGGCTGCTGCTGTTCTGGCGCTATCAGGATCCCCGGATTTTCGCGGCCTATGCCGCGGTCTACGGCGCTGATCTGGCGATCATCGCGCTGGTGCGCCATCGGCGCGCGCAGCCGGCGACTTCGCTGCGCGGCAGCGTCCTGTGGAGCAGCGCCAAGGGCATCCTGCTGTTGTTACCGTCTATACTTTTGTTTCAAGGGCTGAATGCAGCGGCCTTGGTCAGTCTCGCTGCCGCTGCGCTGGCGGTGATTGCCGCCACAAGCCTGTTCGCATTGATCCAGCCGGAGCTCGAGCGCTATCCGGTGGACAGCGGCCGCTGGCTGCGCCAGTCCATCGTCGTCACGCTCAGTTCCCTGCTGGCGTTCGCGCCGATTTTCCTGCCTGCGGATCTGTCATGACCGATATCAGTTTCGCCGATCAAGCTGACCTCGAACTGTTTTGCAGCCTCAAAGGCTTGTCTGACCTGAGCCCCAATAGGGTTTTGCTGCACAGCCCCGATTCAGTCCTCATGGCGCGTGACAATGGACGGCTGCTTGCGCGTGCTTCGCTCTGGTGGCGCCAGGTGCCTGGACTGCGCGACGAGCGCGTCGGCCTGATCGGCCACTATGCCGTTCAAGACAGCCACGCCGCGATCAGGATACTTGACGATGCCTGTCGAACCCTTGCCCTGAAAGGCTGCAGCGTCGCAATCGGTCCCATGGACGGCAGCACCTGGCGCTGCCACCGGCTGCTCATTGAGCGCGGCCCCGAGCCACCTTTCTTCCTCGAACCGGACAATCCGGATGACTGGCCCTTGCATTTCGAGGCCGCGGGTTTCCGCGCGCTGGCCCGCTACTATTCCTCAGTCAACGAAGACAACGCGCGCTGCAAGGATCGCAGCCTCCTGATGAAGCGTCTGGAGCGCGCCGGCTACAGCCTGCGTTCCCTGTCGACCGCCGACATTGATGCAGAACTCGCGCGCCTGTGGGAAATCGCCAGCGTCGCGTTCCGAGACAATTTTCTCTATGTTCCGATCAGCCAGACTGAGTTCCTTCAGCTTTACACCCCGCTTGTGCGCCTGGTCAGGCCGGAGCTGGTCCTGATCATGGAGTGGCAGGGCACGCCGGTTGCGTTCTGTCTTGCGCTGCCGGATCTGCTGCAGGAACAGCGCGGCCAGCCGGTGGATACGGTCATCATCAAGAGCCTTGCGGTGCATGAAGCGCACCGCGGCAAGGGGCTGGCGGCGGTGATGCTGGCACAGATCAACCGCACCGCGCGAGCGCTTGGCATGCGCCGCACCATCCACGCCCTGATGCACGAAGACAATGCCTCGCGTCTGCTGGACCGTCCCGTGATGAAGGACTTCCGCCGCTACACCCTGTACGCCAGAACCTTGTGAACATCATCGCGCTGCTCGATGAGGCCGCGCTTCGCGACCCCGACCTTGCAGCCATCATCGACGGGCCTATGGGCCAGGAGCGCAGCATCTCATTTGCCGATCTGCGCGCGCAATCCATGCAGATCGCCGCGCTCTTCGCCGGCTCGGGTGTGGCCCGCGGCGATGGCGTCGTGATCCTGGTGCCCATGTCCACCATCCTGTATGCAGTCATCGCCGCAGCACTGAGACTGGGTGCGGTTCCGGTCTTCATCGACCCGGAGCAGGCCGAGGCCCAGTTGGAACGCTGCCGCGGTGCACTGCCATTGAAGGCCTTCGTCGGCAGCCCGATGGCTTGCCTGCTTCGTTTGTTGAAACCCGCACTGCACTCCATCAAAACGGCGTTTGTCACGCAGCGATGGTTTCCCGGCACGACCTCACTCGGCGCCGCGCAGCATCTCGCTCCCTTCGCCCAGACCCTTACCGATATGGACGATGCGCCCGCCATGCTCAGCTTCACCAGCGGCAGCACCGGCGCCGCCAAGGGCTTGCTGCGCACCCACCGGCTTCTCGTGGCGACCCAGGACATCCTCGCACGCCACCTTGATCTGCGCCCGGGGAGCGTCAATGTCGCCAGCATGCCGGCTTTGGTGATGAACAATCTGGGCCGCGGCGTGACCAGCCTCATCCCCGACGTGGACCTGCGTCGACCGGGCGCCGCCAACCCTGCCCGGATTGCCAACGCCATTACCCGATGGAAGGCCGAAAGCCTGCTGGCCTCGCCCGCCCTGGTCGACCACTTGAGTGAAAACTGCCTCGCGTCCGGCCAGTCGCTGGACTCCCTGCGCAAGGTCTTCACCGGCGGCGCCCCGGTATTCCCCCATACCCTGGACAGGTGCGCGCAAGCCGCCCCCCTGGCGCGGATCGCGGCGCTCTATGGCTCCACCGAGGCCGAACCCATCGCACTGCTTTGGCGTGACGAGATGAGCGACGATGATCGCACCGCGATCAGGCGGGGTGCAGGACTCCCGGCAGGCAAACCGGTTGACGATATCAAGCTTGCCATCCTGCAGGACCGCTGGGGCCAGCCGATCGCAGACTGCACCGAGGATACGATGCGGGCTGCCGCGCTGCCTGCCGGCGCACGCGGCGAGATCGTGGTAAGCGGTCGCCATGTCTCGGCAGGCTACTTGCAGGGGCAGGGCGACGCGGAAACGAAGTTCCGCGCCGGCCAGACGGCCTGGCACCGCACCGGCGACTCGGGCTGGATAGACGAGCAGAATCGCCTGTGGCTTACCGGCCGTTGCGCCGCACGCCTGGGA
This sequence comes from uncultured beta proteobacterium, assembly GCA_963782495.1. Taxonomy (GTDB): domain Bacteria; phylum Pseudomonadota; class Gammaproteobacteria; order Burkholderiales; family Thiobacillaceae; genus DASQBT01. The sequence goes on from CAWAJU010000015.1 coordinate 19,881, forward strand.
GAGGTTTCCGAAGCCCAATACCCGCTCATGGTGGAGGCCGCCGTCGACGACCACCCTGACCTCGTTCGCGCAGCCTTCGTCTCTCATCGCGGCAAGCGCCTGCTGGTTGTGGAATGGAAGCGGGGAGCAAATCGAAGCAAACTGCAGGAACTGGCAAACGCCCTGGCCTGGGCGCGGATCGACCGAGTGCTCAGTCTGTCCCGCATTCCAGTGGACAGGCGACACAATGCGAAGATCGATTATTCCGCCCTGCGCGCAGAACTTGATGCGCGACTGTGAAGTTTCGGGTTCCTGATTGCCTCCGGGTTCAGGATTGGGTCGGTAAGTGCGGCGCCATGGGCGCTTGGTTTTCCAGCATCAAGCGCCCAAACACCGGGGCGATTTCCCAACGCCGGCGGCTCAGGTCTGCGAGCCTGCGCCCTGGGCTTGATTGCGCTTCATGGCCCGCTCGACGATGGTCAGTGCCGGACGCGCAGCAACGCTCACGGTGGCCGCCTGTATTACCTCAGCCGTCGCAAGGACGGCCGCTGGAGACATCGTCTGGGCCGCGAAATCGACCGAAGCATTTTCCGACTGAACCCGCAACTGGCGAACTTGTCCGCTCTCTTCGTGCGCCGGCGCATCCATCACCGATTGCCGGCAATTCTGAGTGGCCGCACCCTGCCGGCGCCACCGCCATGCCAACGATGCGCCTGCCGCAAGCAACAATGCCACCGCCGCAAGCCAGGGCTGCGAAGCGTTGCCTGCAACCGGTTCGAATCCGCGAGGGGTCAGAGCCAGATCAGCGTACTTGCCCGGCGCGGGCAAGCTTGCGTCCATCTTCAAGCCAAAACCGGTGGGGTCGGTCAACTCGTGGCGAATATTGAATGCCTGGCGCGCGCCATCCGCGGGTGATGCTGAAAGGTATTCGGAGACGGATGCCGCCCATGAAGCGCCGGGAATAGACAGGAGTGCCATGCAGCCAAGCACGCAGCCAGCCAGGATTCCCCAAGCATCTGAGCGCCTTGCGCATACGGGTCGTTGTTTCCGCGCCAGCAAGCCTGACTGGCGCGCGTACTGCCCAACTCCCGGATTGGCAAGCATGTTCGTCCATGCCGCCTTGAGGCCGATACTTGTCGTTCTTGTCATGAGCTCCTCCTGTCAACTTCCATTATTGTTTACCGCTTTAGGACCTAGTCTAAGTCAGCCCGGTTCGCTGCACAATCACGACACGTCACGATCCGTCAGGTGACGGATCGCGCGCCAGACCCATGCAAATTGCGACCTCGCGATGAAAATATAAACTCCCTGCGGCCAACTCCACGCAGGGCGCCAATTCGGCGATTCGTCATGTGGACGGCAGTAAGTCCCCTACGCGGAGGACACGCCTGTGCAAAATTGTTAACGGTTGTCCGATGCCCGGTCTTGATCTGTTTCTTGCCAACCGGATGTCGGTTTGGCCTGCCCGGCTATCGCCGGCCCGCTAGGCCTTGAGCCGGTAGCCCGTCCTGAATATCCACGCAATGATCGCCAGGGAAATCGCCAGGAACACCGCGGTCATGCCAAGACTCACCACAACGTCCACATCGGCAATCCCATAGAAGCTCCAGCGGAAGCCACTGATCAGATAAACCACCGGATTGAACAGGGTGATCTTCTGCCACAGGGGCGGGAGGATATCGATCGAATAGAAGCTGCCGCCCAAAAAGGTCAGCGGTGTGACGATGAGAAGCGGAACAACCTGCAGCTTCTCGAAGGTGTCGGCCCAGATGCCGATGATGAAGCCGACCAGGCTGAAGGTGACCGCCGTGAGGAGGAGGAACAGGATCATCCAGAACGGATGATTGATCTGGATCGGCACAAACAGCCCCGCCGTCGCCAGAATGATCAGGCCCAGGATGATCGATTTGGTGGCGGCCGCGCCGACATAGCTGATCACGATCTCGACATAGGAAACCGGGGCAGACAGGAGTTCGTAGATGGTTCCGGCAAATTTTGGGAAGTAGATCCCGAAGGACGCATTCGAGATGCTCTGGGTCAACAGCGACAACATGATCAGGCCGGGCACGATGAATGCGCCATAGCTGATGCCGTTGATCTGCGAAATGCGCGAGCCGATCGCAGCGCCGAACACGACGAAATAGAGCGAGGTCGAAATCACCGGTGAAACGATGCTTTGCAGCATCGTGCGCCAGGTGCGGGCCATTTCAAATTTGTAAATCGCGCGTATGGCGTAGAAATTCATTGTCCGTCCTTGAGCAGGTCAACGAAGATGTCCTCCAGCGAGCTCTCCGACGTCTGAAGATCGCTGAACGCGATGCCCGCCGCGCCGAGGTCCTGCAGGAGCGCGATGATGCCATTGCGCTCGCCTTGCACATCGTAGGTATAGGTCAGTGCGCAGCCATCGCTGGAAAGGTCGAGGTGGTAGGCGGCAAGTGCGGCCGGAACAGCATCCAGCGGCTTGGGCAGTTGAAGCGTCAACTGCTTCTTGCCCAACTTGCGCATCAACTCAACCGTGTTCTCCACCAGCATGATCTCGCCCCGGTTGATCACCGCCACCCGGTCCGCCATTTCTTCAGCCTCATTGATGTAATGCGTGGTCAGGATGATGGTCACGCCGGTGTCCTTGAGCGCGCGCACCAGCTGCCACATGTCCCGCCGCAGATTGACGTCAACGCCCGCAGTGGGTTCGTCGAGAAACAGGATCTGCGGCTCGTGGGACAGGGCCTTCGCGATGAGCAGCCGGCGCTTCATGCCGCCCGAAAGCGTCATGACCCTGCTGTCCTTCTTGTCCCACAGAGACAAATCCCTGAGCACCTTTTCAATGTGGCCCGGGTTCTTCGGCTTGCCGAACAATCCGCGGCTGAAGGAAACGGTCGCCCAGACCGACTCGAACGCATCGGTGGTGAGTTCCTGGGGCACCAGTCCGATCATGGATCGAGCGGCACGGTAATCGCGCACGATGTCATGGCCGTTTACCAAAATGGCGCCCTCGGTCGGATTGACAATTCCGCATATCGTGCTGATCAGCGTGGTCTTACCGGCGCCGTTCGGGCCCAGCAGCGCAAAGATCTCGCCGCGGCGAATCTCCAGGTTGATGTCCTTGAGGGCATGGAATCCGGACGCATAAGTCTTGGAGAGCTTGGAGACGGAAATGATGGCGGGCATGAAAGCGGCGTTGTTAGGTGAGCGGGCGTCTGGTCTGACCAGCCAGGCACAGGGCCGTGCACATGGATTCGATGGGCCGATGCTGCCACCGTGTCAACGGAATAGCAATCGCGTTCCCTGATACGCCACTCGCCGGATGCGTCCGAACGGCCAGACACGCTACCGAAGCGCCTGTCCACCGTGACCCCTGTCACGGTCCCGCTCGAGCGAACGAAAAGCACTCCTCTTCCCGGCCTGTCACGCTAAGGGGTCTCTTCCCCACCTTGCATTCTCTGCCCCATTTGAGTTGCAGTATGCTGAAGCTCATCTGTGATTGATCCGACTCCATCCGCGCCGATATTCTGCATGCGCAAGTGGAAGGGAGCCGATCGCTTCGGCACGGGAGGGAAACGCCAGGTGGAAGCAGCAAAGCCCCCAGGGACGAGGCCATCCAGCAGTGTGTCCATCTATCCGATCTTGGCGGTCAACTTCGTCGGCACGCTGGGCTTCAGCATCGTGCTGCCGTTTCTGGTGTTCCTGGTCACGCGTCTGGGCGGCAACGCCCTCATCTATGGGCTCATGGGCGCGACCTACTCGTTCTTCCAGTTGCTGGGCGCGCCCGTGCTGGGGCGCTGGTCGGACCGCTATGGAAGGAAGCGCATGCTGCTGCTGAGCCAGCTCGGTACCTTCGTCTCCTGGGGCATTTTTCTGGCGGCACTGTACCTGCCCGTCCGGCACCTGGCCGAAGTTCATTCCGCAGTGCTCGGGACGTTTGCGCTCACGCTGCCGCTTGCGGTGCTGTTTGCCGCACGCGCGCTGGACGGCATTACCGGAGGGAATGTCTCGATTGCCAATGCCTACCTGGCGGATATCAGCGACGACACCAACCGCAACGCCAATTTCGGCAAGATGGCCGTGTCGGCGAATCTCGGCTTCATACTGGGGCCCGCGCTGGCGGGCTTGCTCGGCGCCGTGTCCACAAACGAATCCCTGCCCGTCCTTGGGGCCTGCGTAATCTCGCTCGCGGCCTGCCTGCTGATCGGCTTCAAGCTTCCCGACACCGACCGCTGCGCGCTGCAAGCCGATCCGGAACAGCCCAGTGTGCGCAAGGTACTGGGCCAGGATCACACGCCGTGTTTTTCGCTGCAGGCTGCGCCCAAGCTGTCCACCATCGAGATCCTGGCCCTGCCGTCAGTGGGGCTGTTGCTCGCCTTGCACTTCCTGGTGTTCCTCGCCTTCAATCTGTTCTATGTCAGCTTTCCCGTGTACGCCGCGACCGGCATCCGCTGGTCGCTTGCCCAGACCGGCGTGTTCTTCTCTGTCATGGGTGCATCGATGGCGCTGGTGCAGGGTCCGGTGCTGAAGCGCGCCGCGAAAATCTGGTCCGACCGCAGCCTGGTGCTGGGCGGCAGCCTGGTGCTGGCCGCCAGTTTCCCGTTCTTCACCGCCACCCACACGGCGACCCTTTATGCCGGCACCGCCCTGCTTGCCCTCGGCAACGGGGTGATGTGGCCGTCCCTGCTCGCGATCCTGGCAAAAGCCGCGGACCGCAGGTTCCAGGGTGCTGTGCAAGGCCTTGCCAGCAGCGTGGCCGCCGGGGCCAGCATCATCGGCCTGCTTGCCGGCGGACTGTTATACAGCCAGCTGGGCGCCAATGTGTTTGTCATCTCCGCCGCGCTGACCGCGCTGACCTTCGCGCTGGCCTTTGCGATCCCCGGCGCGGCCCGAAAATGACGCACACACAGACCGCGCGCCGCAGCAATCTGGCGTTATCACGCACATGGCCTATGCTCTTAATTACCAAGGCCGCCGAACTGCCCCGACCCTGTTCAACCCCTACCGCGCGGGCACCTGTTATGGCTCGCGGCCGGACCATCCAAGAGGAGAAACCGCATCGCCATGAAGGAATACAACTACGTGATTGTCGGTGGCGGCATGACTGCGGATGCCGCCGTGAGCGGAATCCGCGAACGCGACCCGAACGGAACGATCGCTGTGCTGAGTGACGAGAAACATCCGCCCTACGACCGCCCGCCCCTGTCGAAGAAATTGTGGACCGGTGCGCCGGTCGATTCCATCTGGCGCAAGACCCGGGAAGCCAGGGCCGACCTGGTTCTCGACACCCGCGCGACTGAGGGTGACCCTGGCGCGAGAACCATTACCGACAAGCGCGGCGAGGTCTACCACTATGACAAGCTGCTGCTTGCCACCGGGGGCGCGCCGCGCCGCCTGCCGTTTGCCGACGACGGAGTGATCTACTTCCGCACCCTGGATGATTACCAGCGTCTGCGAGCGCTGGCCGACAGGAAAGCCGAATTCATCGTCATCGGGGGCGGCTTCATTGGTTCGGAAATTGCCGCCGCGCTGGCGCTCAATGGCTTCAAGGTCGCGCTGGTCTTTCCCGGCAGCGCGATCGGCGCACGAATTTATCCGCCCAGGCTGGCCAGCTTTCTCAACGACTACTTTCGTGAAAAGGGCGTCCAGGTCCTAAGCGGCGAAAAAGTCAGTGGACTGGAAAAGAAGGGCGAGCGCTACGCCGTCAGCACCGAAAGCGGCGCGACCTTGTCCGCCGATGCGGTGATTGCCGGACTGGGCATCGAGCCCGAGATTGGCCTGGCCACGTCACTAGGACTCAAGATCGATAACGGCATCGTGGTCGACGAGCAACTGCGCGCGGCCCCCGACATCTACGCCGCCGGCGATGTCGCCAATTTCTACAGCTCACCGCTGGGCATGCGCCGCCGCGTCGAACACGAGGACAACGCCAACACCATGGGCGCGATGGCCGGAAGAAACATGGCCGGTGCGGCGGAAGAATATGACCACCTGCCCTACTTCTATTCCGACCTGTTCGACCTGGGCTACGAAGCCGTGGGTGAATTCGGCACCGGCATGGACATCGTCGAGGACTGGCAAGAGCTGTTCCGCAAGGGAGTGGTTTATTACCTGAGGGCAGGGAAAGTGCGCGGTGTGTTGCTGTGGAATACCTGGGACCAGGTTGACGCCGCACGCCGCCTGATCAGCGCCGGTGACACCTACAGCGCGTCCGCCCTGATCGGACGGATACACGACTAGCGGCCAGGCAGGCGGTATCCCATCGAGCACCCGACGCGGCCCGGCTAGATCCCGGCTTTCGCGTGCTCCTGCGCTTCAATGAAGGCCTTGCGAAATTCCATCGGCTCGGAAATGCCGGGAATGGGCGCCTGCGGCGTCCCGGCGCCGGCAATGATCAAGGTGCCAAAGTTGAACATGCGCCCGAGAATTTCCTGGTCGACCTGTATGCTTTCGACCTTGTTGATGTTGATTTCAACCGTGCTGCGGCGTATGAAGCCGAATTTGACGATGACGCGCTTGGTCGTGATTGCAAGCTCGGTGGTCTTGTACCTGACCCAGGCCTTGATCAGGAAGATGAGGCCGATTCCGACCACCGGCAGCAGGACGATCCCAAGGACAATGAGATGCGATAGCGACCAAAGGCTGATATGCCCAAGGTAGACGATCTTCTCGTCCCTGACCAATGCGCCTTCAACATAACTCGTCATGCGGGTTCCTGGGTTGTCGGACGAACTTGTGTCTCATCCTGGCGCATCCGTTGTAGTCGACGAAGCTCAGCCGCCACCTCGCATATCCCAAGCGTCAAAACTATCGACCAGTTTCCTCGCTTCCCGAGGAGTCCATATCAGGCGGGGTTAAGCACCAGAACGCAAAGGAAATTCACTGGGGTTGCGTATGGAATCAACTGACAGATCAACATCAATAAGCGGCCAGTAGAGATGATCGGGCGTTGGCCATTCAATCCTGGAGATTTCTTCGATGGTCGCTTTCTTGAACCAAGGAAATTCCGAGTAAGGAACAAACAACTCCTCATCGTCCAAGAGAATCCAGAAGCCCTTGTTTGAAACCAGCGAAACTTCGATTTCCGAAGTGGACGTGCCAAGCATTTAGAATCTCCTCGTAGTGATCCTGAACCAGAGACAATGCCTCACTGGCTTGCTTCTGTGAGAGCCCTTGATTCATGGCAAGTTCAACCTGGGGTTTCAACCAGAATTTTGCCTCCCCATCCGTGTGAGACACATCGATATGCATGCGCGGTTCTTCCCGAGAGAAGAAGAAGAATCCAAAAGCGCCGTGACGAAAGACGGTTGGAGCCATAACCAAATCATAGCAGTCCTGACTTATTGGCGGCGCCTCCAAACGCATGGCTTATGCAGGCGCGGCGCGAGCGGCCAACTCAGAGGCCGCCGCGCAACTACAGCACGCGGTAGATGTCCCAGCGGCTGGTCCCGGAAACCACATGGGGCTCCAGATTTTTGCTCCATTGCTTGTGCGCTTCTATCGTCGCAAGTTTTTCCCAGGCCTGGTTGAGTTCGTTGAGGTCCTGGATAACATGTTCGGCCTGTATGGTCGCCTCCAGCGCGCCGATCGAGCCGGTCAGCAAACGCGTCTTGTCGGCACTGAACCCGACCTGCGGCGCAATCTCGCGCAACCAGCCCTGCATCAGGTCGATCACATTCTGTTTGTAGCCGAACTTCGCATCGATGCTCCAACGGGCAACCATCATGATTTATCTCCTCAAGTGTTACGGAAGATGGCGTGACCAGTACTACTGCTTGTCACGCCTCGCAGTTCGTCAGGCCCCACATTCGAGTTGAGCGGCCGGTCCCGGTAAGCGAAGCGAAGGACTCGAATGACGGGATGGGATACCCTCGTTTTGTTTAGCCCTTTCGGCGGCACGGGTCTTCAGGAAAATGAGAATCTGTCTGCAACGCAAGGAATCCGAGATGCATGCTACTCCCGTTGCCGTTGACCTGGCAAAGAGCGTGTTTCAACTGGCTGTGGCTGATTCCGGCTGGAGTGTGATCGAGCCCTGTCGGCTGACGCCTACGCCGTTTGAACGCCGGTTTCGAATCCGGGAAGTGGCCTATCATTCATGAGGACTGCGTACGTGGGCACTTTGATCTCGGTAAGGCGATCAGAGCGGCACCCCTCCATGAGTGTGCTTGCGCCACTGATACTCGCGCCAGATCAAAAATACCACTACCAGGTCAAAGACTGTCAGAAGCACAAGCCATATCGAATGAGTGTGCGTGTAACGGTAACATTGGTAGGCGATGAAGACGCCTAGAAACCAAAGCGACAGCGGATAGGCCCAAAGTTTGTTTCGCAACAGGCCTGCCACCAGGAAAAGCTTGACCAGGCCGTGAATGACCAAATAGGCGCCCGCAAAGACCCTGGTATCCGCGGAAAAGTGGTGGATCGCACTGCCGAGGTAGTTCGCAATTCGATCTTCAGGATCTTCTGCCAGTTCAGGGGCCGTAAGAAAGAATACGAAGGAGTCGATGAGCTTCTGAGTGACGAACAGAACAAGAAGACCGCCTACAGTCTCCACCAAACCAGCCACCCCCTTGATCCACACGCTGAAGAGAAAGAGCGTGTGTTCAACTTTCCTATCGTCAAAGCCTTTCATTTGGAGCGGGACAATACGTAACGTTGCCTGCACCCATCCCGCGGATGCAGGCGAAGCCGGCTGCAGCGGGTCCGGTTGGCCAGCGAATCAGGCCGCAATCCAGGCTTCGGCGTCAGCAAGCTCATCGCTGGAGAAGACCTTGACCGGACACGGCATTGCAAATCCAAACATGCGCGTCGCGCTGGCGATCCAGTTGTGGTCTGTGACGACTGCGATCCGCTCCCATGCCCGCATGTGCGCGACGCCGATCTTCAGATCATCCCACATCGCACCGGCGGTGAACCCGGTGAACTGCGGACCTATTTGATAAAGCATTCGAATCCGGTCGTGCTTTTTCAGCGCAACATCGATAGCCGGGATGAGGATGGTCTCATAGTCCGCAGCAGTGACCTGGCCGTAAGCAGAGATGCCGACGACATGATCAGGAAGATTTGGCAACAGTTCGATCATGGGAAGTTTCCTTTCTATCAAATGAATGGCCCATGGCCATGAATTCCGCGCCGCTGCCGCGTGGGGCGGCCGACGTTGGAATTCGGCAGACGGCAATAATCGCAGCTTTTTGACGCTTTGCCGGAATAAGTTGTTAGGCAGGCATTTCGCAGTGGAGTTTCACTTGTGCTCATACTCCTGGTGCAATGCGACAGCCACGCGGCCGATGAGATCAATGGGCAGCGGTTGATCGAGCGGGAAGGACAGATTGCCTTTCTCGTTTCGGTACGGCGAGAGTTCCTTGACGAGCGCGGCATCCTGGGTAACGGGCGGGTAAATTCCAATGTGCTTCTTGAACGCCGCGAAATAGAAGAAGACGCGCCTTTTCCTGAACGCGGGCATGTTGTAACTGATGCAGCGCGATGCATCGGGCAGCAAGGTCTCGACCTTTGCCTGGATGGAAGCCAACAGCGGCTGCACGTCGGGCGAGACAGTTTTGAAATACGCTTCATGCGACGAGAACGTCATGCGTTCCTCCCGATTTGCACAACGCGCGAGTTCAGGGACGCGAAGCCAGCTTGCCGGCGGAGCGTCCTCCTTGACTGATGGGATGGACTTCCCTCGTTTTGTGGGGTCTTGGTTGGCGTCACTGGTCTTCATGGGGATGGGGGCCAGTTGTCTTCAACGAAAGGGGTCACCAATGAATGCTACTCCCGTTGCAGTTGACCTCGCAAAGAGCGCGTTTCAACTGGCTGTGGCTGATTCCGACTGGAGCGTGATCGAGGCCTGCCGGTTGACGGCTGCCCGGTTTGGACGCTCGATTCAGAACTGGGAAGTTGCCCATCGTTCACAAGGAATGTGTGCCTGGCCCCTTTGATCCGGCCCGTCAGGGCGGCGCGCGCCTGCAGCAAATTGTTAGCCGCTGGCGCTCATTAATATTTGCGACCTTTCCCTCATGAAGTCAGGGGCTGATGGCGAAGAAAATAGCACAACGGCCTGCTTAGCGTTCGCGCACGAAACAGACCTCCAACCCAGGTCTGAGAATGCTTCGCCAACGATCTCCTGCGGCTGAATAAGAGATGCTCGGGTTCTCGTTACGTATATGAGCAGATCCAGTTCGCCCGTCGACGTCTCATATAACTTGCGACTAGCCAATTCCCCAGCCTTTTCAAGAACGAGCCGGTAGATGCTGGCGACCGGTGGTACATCACGGACATCCACGATCGGAGATACCTCATCAAGGGACTTGGCCGCCCTTATAGAGTTGTATGCATCCTTGTACATCTTCCCTCGCCGCAGGTCAGGGTCGGTCAGTTCCTTGACCTGGAAGAATGCGCTGCGGAAACGAACATCCGCTTTATTGTGTTGTTCAAGAGAGTGGAGCTCATCCGCCTGATATCTTACATCTAGAACAGATAGGAATTGAGAGACGACCCAACGTTCTCTTTCTTCCTTCTTTGCATTGGAGAACCACTCAACGTTTTCCCACGCCGACTTCAGAAGGTGGTCAAGGGTTTGGCGGTCATCCATGTACGCACTCCTTTGACACAGCGGCTAACTCATATTTAGCCGCGGCCCTGCCCGAGGCGCGAAGCGGCGGAGGCAGGGACGTCGGCCAGAACCTGTTGTTAGGCGCAGCTATGAACACTTTGGTCCGGCGATGACGGCGTGCGCCGCCTTGAGACCGGTGAGATCTATGTCTTCGTCTATTATGGTATGTAGAACAGTTAGCACCTCAACACGAAGTCGCTTTGAAGAGACTAACTCGCTGAACTCTTGCTCATTCATGGAAAGGCTGCCGCTTTCTTTTTCAATATCACTTGCCAACCTCATTTCATGTGGTGGTAGGCCATCAAAACGGAGAGTGACCGAACTTGTACCACCCCTGCCAGCGTAGTCGATGTAGAAGTTTCCTTGATTTAGCTGAACGTCACGCCGCTTTCCGTAGTACCCCGTGCATGTTCTCTTGTCCGACATTGGATCTCTACTTTGGCGAACGCTCCACTTTCCACTCTTGAAGATGACAGGCTGATTGTCAGGTGCTCGGGCATTTGCGGCAGACATGGGAGACATAGCAATAAGGATCGCGAGTACTGCCACAAGTAGTTTCATCACGCGTCTCCGAATGGGCAAGCAATGTGGAACAATCAAAGGGGCCGTGGTCAATTTAACTTTGATCCGGCAAATCAAGCCGCCTGTTCCATCGGCGACACGTCCTGATTAATGCGCGCGCCATTCTCGGCCAGCGCGATTTTCATGTCGTAGTCGGATTGCAGGCCCAGCCAGAATTCTGCGCTGGTGCCGAAATAGCGTGCCAGACGCAAAGCCGTGTCTGCCGTGACGGTGCGACGCTCGCGCACGATGTCGTTGATGCGCGGTGCAGGTACGCGCAAGGCCATGGCGAGCGCGTGGGCGGACAGTCCCAGGGGAATCATGAACTCTTCCCGCAGTATTTCGCCCGGATGGATGGGGCGCATTCCATTGATGATCGTCATTTTGGCCTCCGTTCAGTGGTAATCGACGATTTCGACCTCAAAAGCATTGCCATTCTCGAATCGAAAGCAAACGCGCCATTGGTCGTTGATGCGTATGCTCCACGTTCCCTTGCGGTCGCCTTTCAGTTTTTCCAACCGGTTCTGCGGCGGGATGCGCAGGTCTTCGATGCGCGCGGCACGGTGCAGCATCTGCAACTTCCGTTCGGCGACCATCCTGAAATTCACGAAACGCCTCACCGCCTTGCCAGCAAACAATGCCTGGGTTTCCGTGCATTTGAAGGACTGAATCATTTACGGAAAATATATAACACAACACGTTAAACTTCAAGCAGTATGAGGTAAGCATCCGGTGTGTCGGCGCCTCTGGGCTAGGGATCTTGCGGCGTCTTGCCGGGCGCTTGCCAACATCTGTTGACAAGCGAAGTCATCGAAGCCGTTTGCCCGCATTGATGAGCACATCTTTTACGTCACCGTAACCCAGGCCCTTGCGCCAAGACCTGAATCCGCGCTGCAAACCCACCTCCCCGTGCATGTGCTATCAATGACATACAGCCCGGCGATCTGTCGAGGCCGGAAAAGGGTTAAGAATTGATGGCAAGGAGAGATCATGAGCCCGAACAATACGTCCCCCGCGGAAACCTGGCCCGCCCTGCCGCTTGAGGCCTGGGCCGAGACCTATGCGACTCTGCACATGTGGACGCAGATCGTCGGCAAGATTCGGCTGGCGCTGAGTCCCTGGCTCAATCACTCCTGGCACGTCACGCTGTATGTGACCGCGCGGGGCCTCACCACTTCCCCAATCCCGTATGACAACCGGACTTTCCAGATCGATTTCGACTTCATCGCGCATCGACTGACGCTACAGGCCAGTGATGGCGGTGCTGCCGGTTTTCCGCTGCGGGCGGAATCGGTGGCTGCGTTCTACACCCGATTGATGGCGGATCTGGACGGACTTGGGCTGCACGTGAGCATGCGGGCGAAGCCCTGCGAAGTCGTCGATCCCCTGCCCTTCGCGCAGGACGAGACGCACTGCAATTACGATCCGGAGTATGCCGGCCGGTTCTGGCGCATCCTGGTTCAGGCCGACCGGGTGTTCAAGGCATTCCGCGCCCGCTTCATTGGCAAGTGCAGTCCGGTGCACTTCTTCTGGGGCGCCCCGGACCTCGCGGTGACGCGGTTTTCCGGACGCCTCGCGCCGCAGCACCCCGGCGGCATTCCCAACCTGTCGGACTGGGTGACGCGCGAAGCCTATTCGCACGAGGTCAGCAGTTGCGGGTTCTGGCCGGGAGGCGGGCCGATTGCCTATCCTGCGTTCTATTCCTATGCCTATCCGGAACCGGCGGGTTTCGCCGAAGCGCAGATCAAGCCGGATGCGGCGTTCTACAGTGCCGATTTTCGCGAATTCCTTCTGCCCTATGATGCGGTTCGGCAGTCAGCGTCGCCAGACGACACGCTGCTCGACTACCTGCAGTCGACCTACGAAGCGGCCGCCAATCTGGGCAAGTGGGACCGCGTCGCGCTCGAGCGCGACGACTCCTGGAACCCGCCCTCATGCGTGCCGGGCTGATCGTCTCCTCGTCTCTTGATCCCCTGCTTCAGTATTGCGCGAAGGCGTCGTCCGGGTAGCAGTACAACCATCGCTCGCCGGGTTCCGCCGAAGCGATCACCGGATGGCCGCTCGCCTGCGCGTGCCGGGTGGCGTGGCGGTTGGGCGAACTGTCGCAGCACAGCGTGGCGCCGCAGGTCTGGCAGGTGCGCAGGTGGACCCAGCGATCGCCGGTCTTGATGCACTCCTCGCACTCGTGGCGCTTTTCGTGTTTGACGGTCTCGATGGCGTCGAGATGCGCGCAGGATGGTTTGGCTGTCATGGTTTGGCCTTCACTGGTGGAGAACCTGGTGTATGAAGGAGACTGAAATCGAGCCCTCGCCGACCGCGGACGCGACGCGCTTGATGTTGCCCGCGCGCACGTCGCCGACCGCGAACACGCCGGGCAGGCTGGTTTCGAGCAGATAGGGGGCGCGGCCGGGCGGCCAATGCGCATCGGCCAATTCTTCCTGGGTCAGGTCGGGCCCGGTCTTGATGAATCCCTTGGCATCGCGCACCACGCAACCGTCCAGCCAGCCGGTGTTGGGGATGGCGCCGGTCATGAGAAAGACATGGCGGATCGCGTGAGTCTCGCTGTCACCAGTCTGCCTGTCCTGCCAGCGCACGCGCTCGAGATGGTCGCTGCCTTCAAGCGCAACGATCTCGGTGTGGGTGTGAAGGACGATCGCGGGATTGTCTTCGATGCGCCGGACAAGGTAACGCGACATGCTCTCGGCCAGACCGCCGGAACGGACAAGCACGTGGACGCGCCCGGCCGTCTGGGCGAGGAAGACCGCGGCCTGGCCGGCCGAGTTGCCGCCGCCCACCACGATCACTTCTTCGCCGACACACAACTGCGCTTCCATGAAGGTCGCGCCGTAATACACGCCCACACCCTCGAACTGTGCCAGCTTGTCGAGCGGCGGCTTCCGGTACTCGGCGCCGGTTGCGATGATGACGGTGCGCGCCGGCACCGGCGCCGCCGCGCCGATCTCGACCGCGTAGGGCTTGTGGGCGCATGCGAGCCCGGTGGCGCTTTGTGCAATGAGCAGCTTGGCGCCGAACTTCTGCGACTGCGTATAGGCGCGCCCCGCGAGTGCCTGCCCCGATATGCCGGTTGGGAAGCCGAGGTAGTTTTCGATCTTGGAACTCGCACCTGCCTGCCCGCCCGGCGCGCTGGCCTCGATCACCAGGACGTCCAGGCCTTCCGACGCCGCGTACACGGCCGCTGCCAGCCCTGCGGGTCCGGCGCCGACGATGACCACGTCGCGCATCCGGGCCGGGTCGATCGCGGCATTGAAGCCCAGGCAATCGGCGATCTGCCGGTTGGTCGGATTGCGCAGCACCACGTCGCCGCGACAGATCAGCACGGGAATGTCGGCAGCGGAGACCTTGAACCGGTCGAGCAAATCCTGTACGTCGGCATCGTGGTCCAGATCGACATACGCGTACGGGTGGCCGTTGCGGGTCAGGAATTCCTTGACCCGCAGCGTCCCGGCACAATGGTTGGAGCCGATCAGCACCACATCGCCGAAGCCGTGCGCGATCAGTTCCACCCGGCGCAGGATGTAGGCGCGCATGATGATCTCGCTCAACTCGGCGTCGGTCTGCACCAGCGCCAGCAACTGTTCGCGGTCCAGTTCGATCACTTCGCCCGACGCGCCGGCGCGGGCCCAGTTGAGCGCGCGCCGGCCCGAGAGCATCTGGATCTCGCCGCTGAACTGGCCCGGCCCATGGACCGCGACCAGTGCCTCGCCGGAATCGGAAGGCCGGAGGATCTCGACCTGGCCTTGCGTGACCAGGAAGAAGGGCGTGACGTCGGAGCCGGCTTCGAACAGCACCTCGCCCGCCTGTATCGCGCGCCTGCGCCCATGCGCCGCGACGCGCGCAATCTGCGCCGGCGTCAGGGTCGGGAACAACTGGGCGACGCGCGCGGAGAGGGTGAGCGCGGCGGCCGGTACGGCGGCTTCGTTCATGGCGGTGTGTGCATCGTCAGTATGCCTTGTGCGGGTTCAAGTCAGACTCAATGCGGGCCATGGGCTGCGGATGAAACGACCTGACGGCAACGATGCCGAGCGTGGCAAACGCGAACAGCACGGCGATCTGTGCGATGACGAAGGGCGGGTCGGACTGGGTCGGCGCCAGCGCGTTGAGGAAGGACACTTTCTGGAATGCCTGCACGACCGCGACGAAGACGTTGAAATAGAGCGCCAGCGCCGCGCTGCTGACATAGATCCAGCGCCATGATCCCGCGAGGTGATAGCCATAAAGCGCGATGAGCGCAAGCGCCAGCACCACCAGCGACAGAATGCCGACGATATGCGACGGCAACAGGTGATCGCGCGGAAAGAAGAACCCGGTCACGCTGGTCAGAACCGTGGTGACCAGAAACAGCGCGGTCCAGCCTTCGAGCCGTTTGGAGCTGAACATGCCGAACAGCACGACGAACCCGGCGAGGATCCCGATCAGGCTTAGAGCAACATGCACCAGGGTAAACGTGGATATGGACATGCCGAATATCATGACTTGCCTCCTATTGCAGATTCATTGGACGTGGCCGGGGACAGATGACGGCTTGGCGACGCGTCGAGAAATGCCATGAGTTGGGGGATGACCTCGTCTCGCGCTTCCTCCATCAACCAGTGCCCGGAACCCTTGATGACCTCTCCCCGAACATGGGTTGCGACCAGGCGCGCCTGGTCGATCAGGAATGTTCCCGACGCCTTCTCGCCGGTCAGGACGAGCATGGGCATCGTCAGCTTGGTGTTGGAAAACTGCTCAAAGTCCTTCGCATCCTGAGGAAAGGCTTTGAAATACTCGAAGCCGGCGCGCATGCCGCCGGGCTTCGCGTAGGCTTTGGCATAGAGTCGGCGATCGGCCTCCGGCACTGAATGTTTCGGATCGGCGGCGAAATCATTCCAGAAGTGTTCGAAGTAGATCCGCTCGCGGCCCTTGACCAGCGCCAGCGGGACCTTGCCGTAAAAATGGAAATGCCACAGGTCGCGCATCAGCCAGACGCTTTTCCAGTCGCCCACACCGGGCAGAAAGGCATCCATCAGCACCACGCGCTCGGTCGCCTGCGGGAACTGGGCGGCATAGGCATAGGCCACCATTAGGCCGATGTCGTGGCCGACGATGGCGACCCGGTCAAACCCCAAGGCCGTGGTCAAATCGTGGATGTCCACGGCCATGTTCTTCTTGTCGTAGCCGCTCTCCGGCTTGCCCGACCCGCCTGCGCCTCGAAGATCCGGAACGATGACGGTGTGGTGCATGGCCAGCAACGGCATGATCGGGCGCCACATGTGGCCGGTCTCGGCAAAGCCATGCAGCAGGACGACCGGACTGCCCTTGCCGCCGATCAGGTAATGCAGCCTGACGCCATTGACCGCCATGTCGTGCTCGGAGAAGCCGGGCAGCGGCTTTACCAAGGCCGCGCCGGCGGTCCCCGCCTCTGCACATGCGACGTCTGCACCGGCGACCCCGAGTATCGAGGTTAACAAGATGAGCACGACCCATACCCGCGAGAGCCCCCATATGCCGGTCGAATTCATGACGAGAACCTCCGACGATTTCACAGTCACGATGACACCCGACGCTAGGCCACGATGAAGGCCAGCAGGTCGTTGTTGATCTGGTCCTTGAGGGTCGTGCACATGCCGTGTGGGGCGCCCTTGTAGATCTTCAGCGTCGCATTCCTGACGAGCTTGGCCGAGAGCAGCGCCGAATCGGCGATCGGCACGATCTGATCGTCATCGCCGTGCATGATCAGGGTGGGCACGTCAAATTTCTTCAGATCCTCGGTGAGATCGGTCTCGGAAAACGCCTTGATGCAGAAATACGAAGCCGGAAAGCCGGCCATCATGCCCTGGCGCCAAAAGGACTTGCGTACCCCTTCGGATGTCTTTGCGCCTGGCCTGTTGTAGCCGTAGAACGGCATGCTCAGGTCTTTCCAGAACTGCGAGCGGTCTGCGGCCACGCTGGCGCGGATGCCGTCGAACGCTTCCATCGGCGTGCCGCCGGGATTGGCCGGCGTCTTCAGCATCAGGGGCGGCACCGCGCCGATCAACACCGCCTTGGCCACCCGCTTGGTGCCATAGCGCCCGATGTAGCGTGCGACCTCGCCGCCACCCGTGGAGTGGCCGACATGAATCGCGTTCTTCAGATCGAGCGCCTGCACCAGCGCGGCAAGATCATCGGCATAGGTGTCCATATCGTTGCCGTGCCAGGGCTGGCTGGAACGTCCATGGCCGCGGCGGTCATGCGCGATGCAGCGATAGCCGTGCGCGGCAAGGAAGAACATCTGGTCCTCGAACGCATCTGCCGACAACGGCCAGCCATGACTGAAGACCACGGGCTGGCCCGTGCCCCAGTCGTTGTAATGAATCTGCGTGCGGTCTTCGGTCGTGATCGTGTTCATGGCGCGATGTCCTTTGCCTGGGTTGAAATGGGTGTGGTGAATGACGCCTGGAATCGGCAGGCAAGGCGCCGCAGCGATTGCCGGAGGGACAGGCGGCCGGCGACGAAGTCCGTTGTGGCCCTTTCCCCGTCAAAGCGAGAATCGCCCTGACGGGTTCGCCGGGGAAACGGCGCGGCGCCGATTCAGCGGCCCGGGGCGTCGCCCGTCCTGCTTGCTTCGAACAGAAACCAGACGCGCCGCTCCGCCTCGTCGATCCAGATTTCGAGCAGGCTGGCGCAGGCGACGTCGTTATGCTCCTCGCAGATGCCGTGGGTTTCGCGCATGTAGGCCACCAATTGCAGATTGTCCTCGCGCAACTCGGCGAGCATGTCGAGCGGCGTCACATAGTCGGCATTGTTGTCTGCCAGCCGCTGCTGTCGTGAAATGTCGCTCACGGAACGCAGCGTCGTGGCACCGACCTTTCTGACCCGCTCGGCGATCGCGTCGGTCGTCGCATAGATCTGGTCAGCCTGTTCATCGAGCAGCAGGTGATAGTCGCGGAAGTGCGGCCCCGACATGTGCCAGTGGAAGTTCTTGGTCTTGAAGTACAAGGTATAGGTGTCTGCCAGCAGGGCATTGAGCGCCCCGGCAATATCCTTTACCGCATCGACCCCGAGGTCGGCTGGGGTTTTAAGCGGCGCAATCCTGCGCATCTTTGCATTTCTCTCGTTCATCTTCAGGTCTCCTTGATATTCCCTCGATCATGCAAGGGGTTTAGATAGCGCGCCGGATGCAGATAAGCGGGCACGCCGTGCAAGCGTGTGTTCGATCATCCGCGCGTCGAGTGTTGAAAGGGGTTTACACAGCCCGAAATCGCCTTGCCGTCCGGGAGCTTGATGATGGCACCTGGGCGTTTTCAGGTATTTCACAAATCAAGCGCGAATTGCATGAAACGGCCACTTATGTGTCCAGCATTGACTATGATTTCTTCTGGGAGCTGGAATTTTTACCGTGCCCATGACGAGCGTAAGGTCAAGAAAATGGAGCCGATGGGCCCGGGGGCAAGGAGGTGTGAAATGCGCGAACAGAGCGCCCGCCGGAATCCGCTTGCAGATGCCTTTGGCTTGCCCGATGCGCCAATGCTGGTCACCCGGACGCTGCAGAAGTCCACCATGACCGTCACAGAGCTCAGGTGCGACCAGCCCAACTTCGGACTGACGAAGCCCATTCCGTCCGAGGATGCCTATCTGATCGGCCTGCAACTGCGCGCATGTCCCGATCACGACCTCTGGTTCGACGGCCGGCATGTCCGGCCGCAGCATTATGCGGAAGGGGTGACCACGATTTACGATCTCAGGCGCGACCCGCTCGCGGACATCAGAGATCCCTTCCATGCCCTGGTACTGCATCTGCCGCTCAAGGCGCTGGGCCACGTTGCGGATGAGGCCAACGCGCCGCACATTGACGAACTTCGCTATGGGCCGGGCATTGGCATGGACGATCCCATCGTGCAGCAGCTGCTTTCGTCGTTTATTCCGGCCATGACCAAGCCTGAAGAAGTGTGTCCGGTGTACGTCGACTATGTCGCGCTGGCGCTTGCTGCCCATGTCGCCTACGCCTACGGCGGCATACAGCTTGCCCAGCGTCCTCCTGTGGGCGGCCTGGCGCCTTGCCAGGAACGGCGCGCGAAGGAATTGCTGAGCGCGAACCTGGATGGTGAGGTGCCGTTGAATAAACTGGCCGCCGAATGCGGGTTGTCGGTCCATCATTTCGCCCGCGCATTCCGTATATCCACCGGCGTTCCTCCGCATCGATGGCTGCTGCAGCATCGGGTGGAACGCGCCAAAGACCTGTTGCGCAACTCGACCATGCCGCTCGCCGATGTCGCCGTTGCTTGTGGATTTGCCGACCAGAGTCACTTCACCCGCGTATTCGCGGCGAGGGTCGGGGTGAGTCCGGGCGCGTGGCGCCGCATGCTGGAGGAGCCGTAGCGGATTGCATCACCCGGGCGGCTTGCCAACGCGAAGTGCTTACCGCAGTCGTGCAAGCCTCTCCCTTCCGGTGAGCACCAGCAAAGTGCAATCCGACCTTGCCCCGCACTCTTAACGTTCGCGAATATCCTCCGCAGAACCGCTCCAATGCGGCGACTGCGGACCAAGGCCTCGATTTTGTTGGGTTTGTAAAAGCTGGCACAGGCGTTGCTCTAGATTGGGTGAAGGTTGCAATGGCGTGGCCTTCAGGTATTTCTTCTCCTCAGTAGTTGTTTTGTTGGACAACGGCGTCCTGCCCATCCGGGCTTGGACGCCTTTTTTTACCTTGAGAATACGTCGCCATCTTAAGGAGATATGCCATGACCCCCGAACAAGTCACCCTCATCCAATCCTCCTGGACCAAGGTCGTGCCCATCGCCGATACCGCAGCAGAACTGTTCTACGGCAAGCTGTTCGAGATGGATCCGGCAGTGAAGCCCCTGTTCAAGGGCGACATGGCCGAGCAGGGCCGCAAGCTGATGAAGACCATCGGCGTGGTGGTCAACAGCCTTACGACATTGGAGCAGATCATTCCCACCGTGCAGGACCTGGGCCGCCGCCACACGGGCTACGGCGTGGCGCCCGCGCACTACGACTCGGTTGGCGCGGCCCTGCTGTGGACCCTGGAGACAGGCCTGGGCAGCGCGTTTACGCCTGCAGTAAAGGATGCCTGGGCCACAGCCTATGGCACGCTGGCCGGGGTCATGAAACAAGCCGCCCACGCGCCGGCGTAGCCCTTGCCGCCCGGCGCGTCGACGACGCACGGACCCGCCGCGTTCATGGTGGTGGGCCCTTGGTCAAATCATCCGCCAACTTGCCTGGGCAAGATTTCTGCTGACACCGCCAGCCACTGTGGAGCTTCCGTCGTATCGCGCGCTCAGGGCGCGCGCGCAATGAGATCGCTTCATTGCTGAGACCCCCGGTGACGCAAGCCTGTCGCTTCGATCACCGCACAAGCCGCAATCAACACGCCGCACGCATCACCAGCACCACATCCGTGCACAACGCTCGCGGATCGCACCACGAGCGTTCATTGATGGCCGCCATTGAGCGCCGCCAAAATCACACCTACCCGCCGGAACGCCCGCATTTGCCGGGACTGGATAAGCTGGCACAGCCGTTGCTATGACTTGGTTGAAGGCTGCAATGGCGCGGCCCTCGGCATTACATTCCTCCTTATTTGCTGAAATTGGACAACGGCGTCCGACCCTGCAGGGTTGGACGCTTTTTTTTGGAGCGCAGAAGCATGATTTGCAATGGCAAGAGTCAAGTCGTCGTACCGCCGGATAACACGGAGCGCAGGGAGTTCATGAAGAAGTCTGCCAGCCTGTCTGCGGCCGCCGCGCTGATGTCCATGGTGACACCCGGCCTGCGCAACACGGCTTGGGCGGGAGGCACGGATGGATTGGAAAAGACCGACCTCACTTTCGGCATCATTCCACTCACGGACTGCGCCCCGATCGTCATCGCGCAGGAAAAAGGCTACTTCAAGAAATACGGTCTCAAAACCGCCATTTCCAAGGAAGCGTCCTGGGCCAACATCCGCGACAAGGTGTCCATCGGGGCGCTGGACGGCGCGCACATGCTGGCCGGCATGCCCATTGCCGCAACGCTTGGGGTGGGCGCCACACCCAAGGACACCATCACGGCCTTTTCCATGGACCTGAACGGCAACGGCATCACGGTTTCCAACGAACTCTACGAGCGCATGGTGGAGGCTGGCCCCACTGCGATGAAGACGCGGCCCACCACTGCGGCCGCGCTGAAGAAAGTGATCGAAGCGGACAAGAAGGCCGGCAGGGAGCCGATGACGCTCGCCATGGTGTTTCCGGTTTCCACCCACAACTACGAACTTCGCTACTGGCTCGGTTCCGCCGGCATCAACCCGGACAAGGACATCCGCCTGATCGTCATCCCGCCGCCGCAGATGGTGGCCAACCTGCAGTCGAAGAACATCGCCGGCTACTGTGTGGGTGAACCGTGGAACCAGCGCGCGGTGGAAATGGGTATCGGCCATGCGCTGGTCACCGACTATGAAATCTGGAAGAACAATCCGGAGAAGGTGTTCGGCGTGACGCTGGAATGGGCGGAGAAGAATCCCAACACGCACAAGGCCGTGATCAAGGCCTTGATCGAAGCATGCGAGTGGTCGGACAGACCGGAAAACCGCAAGGAAGTGGTGCAGATCATTTCGCAGAAGTCCTACGTCAACGCTCCGGCGGATGTGGTGGACAACTCGATGACCGGAACCTGGCGCTACAACAAGGTCGAGGCCCCACAGCCCATGCCGGATTTCAACGTGTTCTACCGCTATGCGGCCAACTTTCCCTGGCAGTCGCACGCTGCGTGGTACATCACCCAGATGTACCGCTGGGGGCAACTGAATATGCCGCTCGACATCCACAAGGCGGCGGCGCGCATCTACCGGCCCGACCTCTACCGCATCGCCGCCAAGGAAGTCGGCGTTCCCTATCCAACGGTGGACTGGAAGACCGAGGGGTTGAACAAGAACCCCTGGATGCTGAAGCAGGCCACTGCTCCGATCCCCATGGGACCGGACACCTTCTTTGATGGCATGACGTACGACCCGAAAAAGCTGGTGGCCTACCTGAAGGGTTTCAGGGTTTCCAACGCGACGGTGGACATGAAGAAATTGGCCAGGCTCAACGCCTGAATCAGCCCGCGCCCCTTTCCTGGGGATCGCGGCGAGCGGAAACTTAAAAGGAACACATCATGCAAGCGCGAGTGATAAGACTGGAGAAAAAGAAAACCGATATGGAAGCAATCCAGCCCGCAGCAGTATTGGCGCCCGATTCCGCAAACGCGCCCCAACTCGATGCACCCCGCGTGGAGAAATCCGCCAGGCCCGAACCCAATCGCGAACGAAATCGCGCCATCGCGCTAAGCCTGCTGCTTCCCCTGGTCACGTTCGGCTTGGTCCTGGCGGCATGGAGCTTCGTGCAATCCAGGATTGCGCCGGATCTGCCCACGCCGTCACAGACCTGGGAACATGCCAAGGACCTGATGTCGAATCCCTTCTATGATAAGGGCCCCAATGACAAGGGCATAGGCTGGCAGCTGTTTTACTCGCTCGGCAGGGTCGGCGCCGGCTTTGGCCTGGCCGCGCTGGTCGGCATTCCACTCGGCTTCCTGATGGGCATGAGCATCAATATTCAACGGGCCCTGACCCCGCTGATCCAGATCCTGCGGCCGGTGTCGCCGCTGGCCTGGCTGCCCATCGGGCTCCTGGTGTTCAAGGCGGTCAATCCCTCCGCCATCTTCGTGATTTTCATCAGCTGCATCTGGCCGATGATTCTCAACACCGCCACCGGGGTCAAGGCGATTCCACAGGATTATCTGAATGTGGCTGCGGTGCTCAAGCTGAACAAGCTGGAACTCGCCGCCCGCATCCTGTTCCCCGCCACGCTGCCTTATGTGGTTACCGGCATGCGACTGTCGCTGGGGGTGGCCTGGATGGTCATCGTCGCGGCCGAGATGCTCACCGGTGGCATCGGCATCGGTTTCTGGGTGTGGGACGAGTGGAACAACCTGTCCGTGCCCTCCATCATCGTCGCCATCGCATTGATCGGCATCGTCGGCATCGTGCTCGACGCCTTGATGGGCATCGTGCAGATGCGCCTCGACTACACCAAGCGATAGGGAAATATCACCATGGCACATTATCTTGAGCTGCAAAACATCGGCATCACCTTCAAGACTGGACGCGGTCCGTTCCGCGCGCTGAACGACATCAATCTCAAGGTCGAAAAAGGCCAGTTCATTTCGCTGATCGGACACTCAGGCTGCGGCAAATCCACCGTGCTCAACATCGTCGCCGGCCTGCTCAACGCGACCGAGGGTTTTGCGCTGCTCAAGGGCAAGGAGGTAAAGGGCCCCGGCCCCGACCGCGCAGTGATATTCCAGAACCATTCGCTGCTGCCCTGGCTTTCGGTGCAAAACAACGTACAGCTTGCGGTGGACAAGGTCATGGTCGACATGCCCAAGGCCGAACGGCGGGAATGGGTCCTGCACAACCTCAAGCTGGTGCACATGGAGCACGCTGCCGAAAAGCGCCCGGGTGAAATTTCCGGCGGCATGAAACAGCGGGTAGGCATCGCCCGGGCGCTGGCCATGGAACCGGCTGTGCTGCTGATGGATGAGCCGTTCGGCGCGCTGGACGCACTGACCCGCGCCCACCTGCAGGACTCGGTGATGGAAATCCAGGCAGAACTGGGCAACACCGTGCTGATGATCACCCACGATGTGGACGAAGCCGTGTTGCTGTCGGACCGCATCGTGATGATGACCAACGGGCCTGACGCCACGATCGGCCAGATTCTCGACATCGACCTGCCTCGTCCGCGCCACCGCATCAAGCTGGCCGAGGATGCGCGCTACAACCATCTGCGCGGCCAGGTGTTGGAATTCCTCTACCAGCGCCAGATGCGGCCGGTCGAGGCAGCTTGACTCTCAGGGGTCAGGAGACAGGGGAGACTATGGGCTTGGATCGGATCGCGAAGCGCGATGCGTTCTTCCTGTCGTTGACAGTGCCGACTACGCAGCGCAGCCAACCTGTCATTGCGAGCGAAGCGCGGCAATCCAGTTCATCCAACCCAGCCTTCGGGCATTGAAAGAAAGATCCTCGGCTGGATTGCTTCGCCTGCGGCTCGCAAGGACGGTCGCGCAGGGCACAGCGACTGAACGGCGCGGCGAAATTCGACACCTTTGCACGTTGCACCTTATGGGCGGGAAGTCGCCCGAAATAAAGAGATCGACCTAGCGCACCGGCAGTATCTTGATCGGTTGCGGTTTAGGGCCCGTCTGAAGCGACCGCTCCGGGCTTGCGTTCTTGTAATCGCCTGATTTCACCATCGGCGTCTCGCGCAGTTTGAGCATCCGGGGCGGAAGCTTGAGCTCACCGATCATCTTGTCGAACGGTTTCGATGTGCCGGCGCGGTTGGCCATTTGCAGGTGCAGCACGGCCGTCTTGTCCAGATAGCTGCTCGGCATCCACGCGTCCACATATCCCTGATCGCGATTGAGCCGGCCTATGGTCAGTCCGTGGCCATCCAGCATCGCCGCGGTGTGGTCTACGGCGTCAAGGTTGGTCGCGTAGAACTTGACAGAAACATAGGTTTCGCCTTGCTTGTTCGTCGATGTATCGGAGGGAAAGATAACCACGTCGCTGATCGTCGGCGGTTGACTGGGCGGCGCGACGACCGGAATCGCGAAAAGCGGCGAATCCTGGCCGTCCACGGCAACCTTCACCTCGACCAGGCCAAGATGCGTCACCAGCTGTTGCACCGGCAACTCGACCGTCAGCATGTCTGCTGTCCATCCGGTGGAGAGAACCGGCTGAAAATTGCCTTCCGCGCGCGCGTAGACCTTGACGCGGTTTCTGATGTTGTAGCCATTGATGTCAGGCGGCAGCGCATTTTGCAAATAAATGTTCACCGACCCGCTGTTCGTATCATTCACAATGAAATTGTGGGGCTCAGTGCGCGAGATGGTGACGGCCTGGGCCGTGTTGACAAACGCCATTGCGCATAACGAAAGTGTGCCGACTGCAAGAGATCGACGCATGATCCGAACCTCTCTTTTGGGCTTTTGAGTATAGACGCAGGCAAGTGCCAATAGAATGTTTACCAAATAACCTGCGGTCACGGAAAGGTCTGATCCCTGATCCCTGATTCAAAACGTCACCGTCACGGTAATCGTGTCGGCGTAGACACCAGCCGGCACATTCTGGCTTGCCGGAATTCGGCCGTAGACCGTGTGGTTGTTGGTGCCTGGCAGGCACAGCAGGCTCAGTATGCTGGTGTTTACGGTGCCGGACACGGTGCTGCTGCCGCCCGAACCATCGCCCCAGACCGTGCCGCGCGCGGCGCTGGTGTAGAGGTTGTAGTTGAGCCGGTTGGCGCCGCTGGCCAGCTGGCGCGGGCTGAAGCTGGCCGAGGTCCCGGCCGACAGCGCGATGCTGTAGCTGGTGTTGCACGCGAGCAGAACGACGTCCGGCGTGCAGGTCACACTCAGCGTACTGCTGCTGTCGGTCTGCACCCCACCCGGCGAACTGTAGGTGCCGAATGCGTGGGGCGTTGCCAGCACCGCGCAGGTCGCCGCACAGGCCGATGATGGAAGCAAAACCAGCAACAGCGAAAATGCAGCAGCCCGATTCATATTGAGTCCTTGCATGCCAGCGGGCCGATTTCAGGTTGCGGATTGCTGCCCGCGGGGACTTCAAACTCGAGCGCACAATGGTGGCCCGCCCACTGAACTTCCAGCCGATTGTGGACTGCCAGGCCTTCCAGGTAAACCGTGCCGTGCCGACCAAACGGAAACGCCTGCGTGGCGCCCGTCAGGTGTGCGCGTGCGCCCACCGGAATGGCCTGCTGCTGTGCGTCGACTACGGTCAGCAGCGCGGCCTGAGTGCGCCGCACCGGGAAGCTGACCCGCACCGCCGAGCGCGCGGGTGGCCGCACGACGATTTCTTCGCTGTCCAGTTGCACGTCCAGCGGCAAATCGCTGGCGGCGATGCCCAGGACATTGTTCTGGTGCGGCAGCAGCGCATTGACCCAGGCGCGACCTTCGCTGTCGGTCACGGCCACCTGGCGATGCTGCGCATAGACCGGCACGCCTGCCAAACCCGGTACGACGACCAGCGCCATGCTCCCGTCGCCCAATCCGCGCGTAACCTGGGCAGATTCATTCAGCCACACCAAACCGCCGCGTCCGCTTAGCCTGAGGGCGCTGGCATTGGAATTCAAGCTGTCATCGTGCGCCGCCTCCAGCGCAAACCGCCCGCCATCGCCCAGCCAGCTGACGCCTGCCTGCTGACGCCGGACCTGCCCGGCCGAAGCGTATACCTGCCAGCCCAGGCCCCCTTCCAGTGGCTCTGTCTGCTGAGCCTGCACGCTGGCTTGCCCCTCATACTGGCCGGCGCTACCAGCGGCCTGCGCGCTCAAGGCCAGGCTGCCTTGCAGGCCAAAGCTGTGCACCAGAGTCAGCAGCAGCATGGATTGAGTATTCTGGTGCTGGACATTGAAATTGGCGAACCAGTTGACCGCCAACGGGTAGGACAGATTGAAGGTATAGAGCCGGAGGCGGCTGTCGTCCTGCTGGCGCTGCCAGACGACGCCGGCGGACAAGGTGGCGCGATCCACCGTGGTGCCGGCAAACACGCTGCTGCGCAGGGCCGGCAGTGGTCCGCTTCCAAGCCGGCGAAAATCTGCAGTGGCCCGTTCCACGCTTGCTGCCAGGCTGACATCTCTGGCCTGGCGTTCAAGATGCAATTGCGCGTAACGCCCGGCGCCCTGCTCGCTCATGCTGCTCGCTGCCTGGGTGCTAAACACGCCCAGATGGCCGACCAGCCAGTGCGCGCCCAGGTTCAGGCTGCGCGTGGATTCGCCGCCTTCCAGGCGCAGCAGAGCGGTGAGCGTGTCGTTCAGCCCATAGCGCAAGCTATACGCGGCAAACGATTCACCGTAATCGCCGGAGCTCAGGCCGTAGTTCTGCCGCAGTGCGCCTGCTTCCGCACAGTAGTCGATGAGGCCGCGCCTGAGCAGTTGGGGACTGGAATAATACGGCACGCTGAGCACCTGTTCGCGTCCCAGCAGGTCGCGCTGCACTACCGTGATCTCACCGGCGCCGCTCAAGGTCGGCGGGTTGTCGAGCCGAAACGGCCCCGGCTCGACCGTTACGCTGCCGGTGGGGCGGCCGTTCACCAGCAGGTCCACGCCACTCGGCAAGCTGGCACGTCCATCAACCGAGGGCAGGGGAAACGTCACCAGGTCGGGGCGAAGGCCAAAATCGCGTTGCACCTGCACCCCGGCAAAGTGCGCTGCCGAGCCGATTTCGCCGGCACAGGTAAGACTGTCGCCCAGGTTATAGCTGCGCAGCCTGGCGACATCCTCGTAATGCCAACTGGTTTCCAGTCTGAGCAGGCCCGGCGTGTCGTTGCCATTGTTCAACAATGCGCGGTTGCGCAGTACGCCTGCGCCCGCCACACCGAAAAGATTGGCGTCGAGCAGCGCGGCGGCTTGCGACCGTGCATTGCCAGCCTGCAGCGACAAATCATAGTCGAGCGCCAGACCGGTGGCAGATGGATATTCGGCTTGGGGAACCTGGCCGGGGACGGCACGCAGATCAAATCGCTGTGCGGCAAAATCCGAAGCGGGGGCGTCGATATCCAATACCTGCGTGGCGGGGATGAAGCGCAGCTGCCAGGCATCGAGCGGATAGTACGTCTCGCCGCCCTGGACCAGCGGGTTGCCGGTCGGCTGCAGGCGCCAGACGGCTAGGTCAGCGGCACGCGCGTAATAATGCGTGCCGAGTTTGAGCACACGGGAGAATTCGCTGACGTGCTGGCTATTGACATGAATTTCCAGCAGCGCGTCGGGCAGCAGCAATTCATCGTCAAGCGTCAGCCAGCGCATTTGCGCTTCGCCGGCGCTGGCGCCACTGCTGATCAACGCGAGCAGTGCAGCCTGGCAAACCAGCCGACCCGGTCGCGCCGGCATGGGGCAAGCATGCTGCGGCGACCCCCTATGGCCGCATTGAGGCCGGCGCATCCAGGCTGGCATGCAGGGCGCCGGCATCGCTGTCTGCTTCGATTTGCACGCGGCGGTCGTGCCAGCCCGGTGGCAGTTGCCACAACATCTCGCTACCCGCCAGCACGTAACGCGGAGTCAAATCCAGGCTGGCACCACGTTCGTCCCTCACCCGCAACTTCACCAGGTGTAAATGGCGCTGGCCAAAATTGACCAACTGCAGCCGATCGTCCGCCGGCCGCTGCCACACCGGGAGGGCGGTGGCTGTCGTGCGGCTGGCGGCAAACACCGGCAGACTCACGCGCAGCAACAGCTTGACGCCTTGGGGTTCATTTCCGTTCGCCGCTGCATTGGCGCCAGCATCGGCCGGTAACTGGCTCAGCCACAGCCGGTAGGTTTGTTCCCCGTCACCACTGGGCAGACGGCGCAGGCCCACGCGCAGCAACTGCCTGCCGCCCGGCGGCAACTCGAAGATGGGTGGGCTAAGTACAATCGCCGCGGTCGGCCGCAACTGGTCTTCGCCGTCCGCCTGTTGCCAGTCGAATGCTTCCGCCTGGACAAGGAGTTTTTCTCCCGAAGGATTGCTCAGGGTCAGCACCGCGTTGGGGTGCGCAGCGCTCAGGTCCAAGCGTACCGGGGTCACCTGGAAACCGGCCGCCAGCGCGCCTGCTGCGCAGACGACCTGCGCGACAGCGAACAGGCGTGACATCAGCGTGAACATGCCCGCCCTAGTACGTTGCGGTGACGGTAATCGTGTCGGCGTAGACACCTATCGTGGCGGCCGCCGAAGACGGAATCCGCCCGTATACGGTGAAAGTTTGTACCAGACCGGTGCCGCTGGATCCGACCGTGCTTGACCCGCCAGTGCCGTCGCCCCACACCGTGCTGCGCCCCGCATCCGAATATAGACTGTAGTCCAGGGTGTCCGTACCACTGGTCATGCGGCGCGTGGCAAATGTCGCGCCGCTGCCACTACCCGCGGAGAGCTCCAGCGTGTACGGCGTACCGGTTGTGCAGACCGAGGTGAACGTGGTCGTTGCGTCCGAGGTAACGCTGGGCGTATACACGCCAAACGCCAGTGGCACGCCACCGACCAGGGTGCAACTGGACAATACCGTGGCAGTCACTGCGAACGTGGTGGTCGTGGTGGCGGCGTAGCTTGCCGGTGCGGCCAGCGCCAGAGCGGCCCATAGCAGAAAATGGGACTTGAACATGACTCCTCCTTCTTATTTGCACTTATTGTTGGAGTCATAATCGGCACGCTTGACGCAATCTTGAGGCTTGTGACAGGCGTCGCACGATGTTTCCGGACCAACGGTACAACATTGCGCGCCGATCCGGTTGGGTGACCCTGGCCTGGACAACTCACAAGGGGAAGCGTGATGCAGCCTCGCCAGTTTGAGGAAAAACCGACGCCAGGACTTCCCCTAGGTCTCCAGCCCGCGCTTGACGCGCCAGCCCTTGACCAGGGCGTAGATCGCCGGAATCACGCCCAGCGTGAGTATGGTCGAGGAAATCATGCCGCCTATCATCGGCGCGGCAATCCGGCTCATCACTTCGGAACCGGTTCCGTGGCTCCACATGATGGGCAGCAGGCCGGCCATGATGGCGACGACAGTCATCATCTTCGGCCGCACGCGACCCACCGCACCCGCCATGACCGCGCCATACAGATCCGCCAGCGTGGGCACCGTTCCTGCAGCCTGGCGTTCGGCCTTGATCGCTGTCCAGGCATTATCGAGATAGATCAGCATCACCACGCCGGTCTCCGCCGCCACGCCGGCCAGGGCAATGAAGCCCACCGCCACCGCCACGCTCATGTTGTAGCCGAGCCACCACATCAGCCAGATGCCGCCGACCAGGGCAAACGGCACAGAGAGCATGACGATCAGCGTCTCGGTCAGACGCCGGAAGTTGATGTAGAGCAGCACGAATATCAGCGCGAGGGTCACCGGCACGACAAAGGCGAGCCGCGCCTTGGCGCGCTCCATGTATTCATACTGGCCGCTCCAGGTGGCATAGTAGCCCGGCGGGAACTTGACCTTTTGCGCCACCGCGCGCTGCGCGTCGCTCACATAGGAGCCGACATCGCGGCCGCGGATGTCAACGTAAATATAGGCCGCCAGCAGCGCGTTCTCGGTCTTGATCGAGGGCGCGCCGTTGTGGATGACGATGTCGGCCAACTGACCCAGCGGGATCATGCCGTTGGCGGTCGGCACGAACACCTCGCTGGCGATGCGTTGCGGGTCATCGCGCAGATAGCGCGGATAGCGCACCGCAATGGCGTAGCGGTCGAGCCCCTCGACCGCAGTGGTCACGGTCTCGCCGCCCAGCGCGGTGGAGATCACGCGCTGGAAGTCACCGACCGTCACGCCGTAGCGCGCGAGCTGGTCGCGCTTGGGCTCGATGTCCAGGTACAGGCCGCCGGTGACCCGCTCGGCGTAGGCGCTCGCGGTGCCGGGAACGGTCTTCACCACCGACTCGATATCGCGCGCCACCTTCTCGATCGTCGCCAGGTCCTTGCCGAACACCTTGACCCCGACCGGCGTGCGGATCCCGGTCGACAACATGTCGATGCGCGCCTTGATCGGCATGGTCCAGGAATTGGCCAGGCCGGGAAATTTCAGCGCGGCGTCCATTTGGGCGATCAGCTTGTCGATGGTCATGCCCGTGGGCCACTGGTCTTCCGGCTTCAGGTTAATGACGGTCTCGAACATTTCCAGCGGCGCCGGATCGGTGGCAGTGGCGGCGCGTCCGGCCTTGCCGTAGACCGACGCGACCTCGGGGAAGCTCTTGATGATTCGGTCGGTGGTCTGCAACAAACGCGCGGCCTCGGTCACCGAGATGCTCGGCAACGAGGCTGGCATGTAGAACAGCGTGCCCTCGTTCAGGGTGGGCATGAATTCCGTGCCGATCTTGCTGGCCGGATATACCGTGGCGATCATGGCACCGGCAGCCAGCACCAGGGTCCAGGCCTTGTGGCGCATGACGCCGGCGATGATCGGCCGATATGCCCAGATCAGAAAACGGTTCAGCGGATTCCTCGCCTCCGGCAGGATGCGGCCGCGGATGAACACCATCATGAGCACCGGCACCAGCGTCACCGAGAGCAGCGCGGCGCCGGCCATGGAGAAGGTCTTGGTATAGGCAAGCGGCGCAAACAGCCGGCCTTCCTGCCCTTCCAGGGTGAATACCGGCAGGAAGGACACGGTGATGATCAGCAGCGAGAAGAACAGCGCCGGCCCCACTTCCTTGCACGCCGCGATCATGGTGGCGGACCTGTCCATGAGCGATGCCTCGCCCGGGAGATGTTCGAGCCGCTTGTGGGCATTCTCGATCATGACGATGGCGGCATCGACCATGGCGCCGATGGCAATCGCGATGCCGCCCAGACTCATGATGTTGGAGCCCAGACCTATGGCGTGCATGGCGATGAACGCGATCAGCACGCCGATGGGCAGGGTGATGATCGCGACCAGGGCGCTGCGCACATGCAAGAGAAAAATCACGCAGACCGCCGCCACGATCAGGCTTTCCTCGAACAACGTGTCCTTGAGGTTGGCGATCGCGCGCTTGATCAGGGTCGAACGGTCGTAGACCGGCATGATCCCGGTTCCGGTCGGCAGGCCGGCGGCGACCTCGGCGATCTTGGCCTTGACATTGGCGATCACGTCCAGGGCGTTCTGGCCGAAGCGCGCCATGACAATGCCGGAGACCACCTCGCCCTCTCCATTGAGCTCGGTCAGGCCCCGCCGCTCCGCCGGCACCAGTTCGACTCGCGCCACATCGCGAACCAGCACCGGTGTGCCCCGGTCATTCTTCAGCACCAGGTTCTCGATGTCGCCGATGCCGCGCAGATAACCGCGGCCGCGCACCATGTATTCCTTTCCCGCCATTTCGATCACGCGGCCGCCCACGTCCTGATTGGATTCGCGTATGACCTGCGTCAGCCGTTCCAGCGGGATGCCATAAGTGGCCAGACGGTGCGGATCGACCGTAACCTGGTATTCCTTGACGAAGCCGCCGACGCTGGCCACCTCGGCGACCCCGCCTGCCTTGGTCAGCTGGTAACGGACATACCAGTCCTGCAGGCTGCGCAGGTCAGCCAAAGACTGGTTGACGCCGATCAGCGCGTACTGAAAGACCCAGCCGACGCCGGTGGCATCCGGGCCGATCTGCGGCGCGACGCCGCGCGGCAGGCGCCCCGCCACCGAGCTCAGGTATTCGAGTACGCGCGACCGTGCCCAGTAGATGTCGGTGCCGTCCTCGAAGATCACATAGACATAGGAATCGCCGAACATGGAATATCCGCGCACCACCTTGGCCTTGGGTACCGCCAGCATGGCGGTGGTCAGCGGGTAGGTGACCTGGTCCTCGACCACTTGCGGCGCCTGCCCGGGATAAGGCGTGTAGATGATGACCTGCACATCGGACAGGTCGGGCAGCGCGTCGAGAGGCGTCTTGTGCAAGGCATAGAGCCCCGCGCAGATCAGGACGAGCGTGGTGATGAGAACCAGAAAACGATTGTGCGCCGACCAGTCGATGACGCGGTCGAGCATATCAGTGGCCTCCGTTCGCTCCGGCCGCGTTGTTCGGCTCAATATGCGTGATGACGAATTCACCCGGTCCGCGCTGCTCGAACTCAAAACGAATCCGCATGCCCGGCGCCAGGCCCTTGACCACGTCGGCTTTGGCAAGATCAAAATCCATGGTCATGCCCGGCCACTTGAGGGCGCGAATCGGTTCGTGGGTGATGGTCACGCTGCCTGCCTGGGCATCGATGTCGTCCAGGGTACCCACCGCGTCATAGACATTGGCCGGCCGGGCGGTCTGGCCGGTTCCAGGCGCGCTGAAATTGGCCAGCGCCTCCTTCAGGTTGCTCTCTGCGTCGATCAGGAAACTGGCCGCCACCACCACCCGGTCGCCGGCCTTGAGGCCGTCGAGAATTTCGACGACGTCCTCGCCGCGCAATCCGAGTTTGACCGCTTGCGGCTTGAACCGGCCGCCATCGAGCGCGAGCAGCACCACCTGGCGGCTGCCGTTATCAATCACGGCTGACAAGGGCACGGTCAGTCGTGGGTGCACGCCGCCGATCGCAATGTCGACATGGGCAAACATGCCGGGGCGCAATTGCCCGTCGCGGTTGGGCAGATCCAGGCGAACCTGGGTCGTACGTGTGCTGGCATTGAGGGTCGGATAGATGTAACTGACCTTGGCGCTGAAATGGCGATCGGGGAAGGCGTCGATGCCGATCATGGCGGTCTGGCCGACTTTGACGCGAGTCAGATCCTGCTCATAGACGTCAGCGATGACCCATACCGTCGAGAGGTCGGCGATGCGGTAGATGGGCGTGCCTGCGGAAAAACGCATGCCCTCGATCGCCTTCTTTTCAAGGACGATACCGCTGGCGGGGGAGGTGAAACGCAAGTGGCTGCTGTCCACGCGCGTGGCCCCCGCCGCCATGTCCCAGTTACTGAGCCGCTCGCGGACCGCAGTGGTCAGGCGATCCGCTCGATCGCGCGCCGCAGGGTCGCCAGCCTTGATGTCCTGACTGAGGCCCTTGGCGATCGTCAGCTCCTTGTAGGCGGACACCAGTTCCGGGCTGTACACCGAGAACAGGACTTGGCCGCGCTTGACCGGATCACCTGTCGCGTTGACGTAAAGCCGTTCGATCCAGCCATCGAAACGCGGTGCGACATCGACGATGGCGCGCTCGTTGACTTCCAGGCGACCGACCGTTCGCACCGTGGTCTCGAGCACTTGTTCCTCGGCCAGCGCAGTCTTCACCCCCATGGTCTGGACGCGTTCGGGGCTGACCTTGACCACGCCCGCATCATTGGGCTCATCGCCTTCGTAAACCGCAATGTAGTCCATGCCCATGGAGTCTTTCTTCGGCACCGGAGAAGTGTCTGCCAGCCCCATCGGATTACGGTAGTAAAGCAGCTTGCGCACCGGCTTGCCGACAGTGCCGGCAGCTCCCTGCGAGGTGCTGCCGGTGGCGCCGGACATCGCGGCATGGCGGCTGCCGGCCCAATAGCCGAGAATAAGCGTGCCGATGGCGAGGCCTAGCAGTGATGGAGGAAACAATCACGCGCTTCACAACGAGCTCCCGGTCAAACGTTCGAGTTCGGACACCCGTACGGCAGTCTCGACTTCCGCATCAAGCACACCCAGCCGGGTGCGCAGGATCTGCCGTTCGGCTTCGATCAGCGTGTTGAAGTTGACCTGACCGGTTTCGTATCCCGCTTCTGC
This sequence comes from uncultured beta proteobacterium, assembly GCA_963782495.1. GTDB lineage: Bacteria > Pseudomonadota > Gammaproteobacteria > Burkholderiales > Thiobacillaceae > DASQBT01. The sequence goes on from CAWAJU010000015.1 coordinate 54,207, forward strand.
CGACTTGAATGTCGCCTGAGCCTGCGGCAACAGCGTGCTGCGCAGCAGCCGCGCCTTGTCACGATTGCTCTCAAAAGCCGCAAAGGTTTCGCCCAGCCGTCCCTCGATGCGTGCGCGCACCGCCTCCAGGGAGGCATTGGCAGCCTCCAGCATCTGGCGTGATTCGCTCTCCCGGTCGCGCCGCGCCGCTTGCTGGAGCGGGATGGTCATCTCCAGCATGACATCCCAGGTTTGGGTGCCGCTGCGCGGGCGTGTGTCGCGCAAACCTACCGAGAAGTCCGGGTAACGATCGCGCAGGGTCAGTGCTTCGGTGCTTTTTGCGGCGTCAATTTTGGCCTGTTCGCTGGCCAGCTCCGGCGTGCTTCTGGAATGCGGCATCGATCAGATTGCGCAGGGAGTGTGCGGCCCTGGGCATGGGGAGGGCGTGCGGCTCCGCCAGTGCCGCATCGGTATTGCGCGGCAGCAGTGCGTTCAGTCCTGCGGCCGCTTCGCGGCGTTTCCGCTCCGCATCGAGCAGGTCAACCTGTATCGCAGTGATTTCACTTTGCGCGCGCAGGGCATCCTGCTGGGGCACCAGGCCTACGCCATATCTTGTGACAACCAATTTCTCCAGGCTCTCATAGAGTTCGCGTGTCTCGTTCAAGATGCGCAACTGACCTGCTGCCTGGTAATAGCGTGCATAGGCCGTCTTGATCCGGCTTTCGATATCCAGCCGGGTCGCGTCGCGGGTCGCGTCACGCTGCTCGGCCTGATGACCGGCAAGTTGTCCGCGCAGATCCCGCTTGCCGAAGAACGGCAGGGGTTGCACGATCAGGTAGCGAGAGACGCCCACATCGCCGGGCAGCAGGGACGCCGAGCCGCCCGAAACGGCGTTGGTGAAATCCATGAGTTCAAGTTGGAACTTGGGGTCGGGCAATGCCGAAGCCGCGCCGGCACCCGCGTGTGCCGCTTCAGCTTCAAGCGCCCGCATGCGCAGTTCCGGGTTGTGCTCGCGCGCGTAGGCGAGGAGGCCATCGAGGCTGGCGCCCAGGTCTTCCGCGAACGCGAACTGGGCCAGCGTGGCGAATACTGCACACAGCAGCGCTTGCAAGGGTCTGCTCATTTGAGTGCCGAGTGTACAACTCCCATCTGGCCAATGCCAATCGGGTTGCCGGTCTCGCGTTGCGCATTTCCGAACGCCCGATCTGCGCCGCGGATTTGGGCCGCAGGTCTTCTCTATGCATCCATGGCTGATCAAGTTCAGCTAGCGCACCGAATAGCCATCGAAGGGTCCGCACAATGAAGGCGCTTCCTGCTAGCAACAGCCTTGGCCGCCGCCTCCACGCCAGCACCTGCCGCCAATGTCGGCGTGTCGATCAGCGTCGGCCAGCCTGGCTTCTACGGCCGCATCGACATCGGCGACGTTCCGCGACCCTTGTTGGTCAACCCGCAGCCGGTGGTGATCCAGCCGCTGCCGGTGGGCGTGGTGCACCCGCCGCTTTACCTGCACGTTCCTCCCGGCCACGCCAAGCACTGGCGCAGATACTGCCACGAGTACAACGCCTGTGGCGAACCGGTGTATTTCGTCGAGGACAAGTGGTACAACGACGTCTATGTCCCGCACTACCGCGAGCGCCATGGTGGGCGCGATGAGCGTCGCGACGACCGACGCGACTGGCATGATGATCATGGCAAAGGGCACGACAGGCACTGAATGGCGGTCCGGGGCACCGACACCCGCTGACCGCGTCCGTCGTCAATACAGCGCGGCCCTGCCCTTGCCTGCCGGGTCGGGTGTCTCCCCCACCTCGCACTCAAGCGGTCGATAGCGCGATACGTTTGTACAGGGCGGCAATGATGTCGGACTGGGTGACGATGCCCAGCACGCGGCGCCTGTCGTCCACCACCGGGATATGGTGCAGCCCCTTCTCCGACAGCTCGTGTACCAACTCGGAGATGGGCGTGTCGATATGGGCGGCATGGACCTCGGCACTCATGATCTGCCCGACCACTTCGGCTTTTTCCGAACTCATTCCCGGCGTGCGGCTGAGCAGACCCTGGAGACGGACTGCCAATCCCGCGACGCTGGTGTCGTCGAGCTGGCGCAGGAAATCGGCCACGGTAGCGATGCCGATCAGCCGCCCGAAGTTATCCACCACTGGCAGGGCTTTGATCTTGTGTGCGCGCAACTGGGTCCACGCTTCATCGAGCTCGGTGGCAAACTGCACCGTCACCACGTCGCGCGACATGATATCGCCGCATGAGAGACCGAGATGGCGGTCGAAGGCGTGGTCCACGGCAAGGTTGTAGAGCTCTACCAGTTCGTCTTCCTGGACGTCGATAAAGGTGTCCAGGGCCTGCACCGCCGTTTGCAGGTCCGCGTGATTGAGGCCAATGCGCGCCAGCGGCGGCGTATCGAGGGTATGGTGCAGGTTGATCGCAGCCGGCGCGTGGCAGTAGGGATAGCGGCGGCCGAGCAACAGCCGATTGACCAACAGGGCCGCGAGCAGCATGACGGCCGCGTTCAACATCACCAGTCCCAGGGTAAGGCTCATGCGCGCAGGGGTATAGGGGCCATCCAGCACGATGAACAGCGCGACCGCCCCGCCGGGTGGGTGTATGCAGTTGAGCCGGGCCGCCAGCCAGATGCTTGCCGCCACCGCGACAGCGGCGGCGAGCTGGGGAATGGGAATGAGGGCGGCGCTTGCCAGTCCCGCGACGGCCGCCAGCAGATAACTGCCAAGCACCGGCCACGGTTGGGCCAGCGGGCTGTGCGACAAGGCGTACAGAATGACGGCACTCGCCCCCACCGGGGCAATGAGCCAGTGCGACTCCACGGGCATGGCATGCAGCGTCGCACCGCTGATGGCGATGCCGATCAACGCGCCCAATCCGGATCGCCAGGCTTCCGCCCTGGAGAGCGGTGGGGTGTCTGCCAGCAGAAATCGGCGCGCAAACGATTTCAGACTCTCCGCCAAAATGGAATTCCTGAAATAAGCGAGGGCTCTTGCTTTCATTGTTATCAGCTTCAATGGGCAGACCGGACATTGTTGTTCGCTGCGGCACACAAGGCCCGCCAGCCCCATGGACTGGGCACCCGCCACCACCGCGCTTGCAGAGAATAGACAGATTGGATCGCCAGGTGCAACTCCTGCGCCTGGTCGGGCGACCGACACGGTCGGCCGCAGCAGTTTGCTGGGGCGAACAGCCCCGGAGACGCGCCTAGCCCGTGCTCCAGGCCCGTGGGCGCTTCATGCCGGCAATCTTGCAGGCCTGCTTGACGTAGCCGTAAGGAAATAGCCGGAACAGCTCGTTTCGCGATGCGCTGCCCAGTTTCTCGGCCAAATGCTTTATCACGAAGCGGGCATCCGGAGCGACCTGATGCTCCTCATAGAAGTTGCGCATGAAGTGGATGACATCCCAGTGCTCAGGTGTGAGGGAGATGTTCTCGATGCGGGCAAAGTGCACAGCGAGCGCGTCGTTCCATTCACCCGGTTCAACGATATAGCCCTCCTCATCGACGCGAGGCAGTTCCAAGTCCAGTTCCAAAGTTTTCTCCTCTACAAAGGTGCCCGCATGAGCCGAAGTTCCCCGCAGGCCAATCACAATTCCGGTCGTGCGCGCTCAACCGATGGCGGGCACCAGTCCCAGCATGATCAGCAGTATCCAGGCAATCAGTCCCATCGCGGTGACCACATAGGCGAGGTCAAAGGCCACCACATCTTCCTCGACTCCAAGCAGGCCCTCGACGCCTCGGAAGATCAGCAACACCGAGCCGACGAGGCCCAAGCCGACGATGCCTGCGATCACGACAATGTTGCTGGAGAACAAGGCCAGTGCCGAAAACCACAGTGGAATGGGCGCGATGGATGCGAGGGTCAGGGCATCGCGATAGCTGCTCCTGATGCCTCGGCTGTGAGACACCGCGCTGATCGCCCAGGCCATCAGCGGGACAGTCAGCAGTTCGGCGACGAGGAAGAACAAAGCGGCAGCGCTCCACGCCTGGGCCGAGACAGTCGGGAACAGGGTGACCGCGTAATGGTGCCCCGCGTACTCGATCATCAGCGGGGGAATCAGCGACAGGGGCACAACCAGCAAGCCGAGCAGTTTGAACACGGATGGGTGGATGCGGGCAAGCTCGTCCCAGCCGGCGTGCGGCGAAATGAACAGCTTGCCCATGTTCAAAATCGACATATGACCCCCTTGACCTGGCCAACGAAAAAGCCTGCAATCGCCCGTCCAGCATGGCGCGACAACGAAGCTCGATGATCAGCAATATATCATATAGTGATATAAATGCAAGGGGCAGAAGGGGGTGCGGTGCTCAGCCCGCTATCCGGCCCCGGGTCTGGTCTGGTGAACTCATGGGATCGCCGTCTCAACCAGGGGTGAATCCGGTCGCTGCGAACCTGCCGGGGCCCAAACCCTCAGCCTTCCTTCCCGTCTACGCGGGGCTGAATGAGGACAGGCAGGTATACCGCCGTGAACAAGCCGAACGCGACCATCCAGATCAAGCCGCTCAGTGTGATCGCCAGGCCGTAAGCCCGCGGCAACATCGCAGGCCCCGCCACCCGGACCAGGGCCGCGAATACGATCAGTCCAAACGCCCAACTGATCATTCTTGCCGGTTCCAGCATGCGGCCGGTGTGGCCAAGCGCAACCCTTGCCATCATGCCCAGTGTGAGGGTACCGACGGCCCCGGCGGTAAACGCATGCACGGCGAGCGAAGGAGCAAGCCATCCGAAGGTCGACAGCGTCACGAGGATGAAGCCGATGACGATCCAGCCATAACCCAGATGCAGGACCCACAAGAGCGGCACCGTCCACAGTTTGCGGGTGTGCCAGCCACACAAGCGCAGGCCGTGCACGACCGCAGCAAGCGCCGCCACCAGGCCAGTCAGCGGCGTCGCGAGCGGACCGGCCAACAACGCAGCCAGCACGGCCAGGGTGCTCGCCGGGGCCAGCCATTCCACCGCCTTCCAGCGCCTGGCCTGGGTGCGCAATTTGCTATCGGTGAAGCTGGGAATGACCCGGCCGCCCATCACCACGATCATCAGCACGATCATGTATACCGCCAGGGTATTGCCCAACCTCGCCGTCCCGTGCAGGCAGCCAAGCATTTCTCCCTGCACCAGCACATTCGCCACGGTGAGCATGGCCAGCATGAGGGGAAACCCATAATTGCGAGTCTGCCTGGTCCGGATGATGGGGCGCGCGATGGCGATCATCACCGCGGGAAAGAACAAGAGGTCCGGCAACGCGGTCAGTTCCTTCGGCACACCATGGACGAAGGGGGCGATGCGCGCCGCGACCCACAGCCCAAACAGAATACCCAGCGGTACGCCGTGAAGTGTGCGGATCTGGGTCCAGTTCTGCACTGCGGTGAGCAGAAACCCCGCAATCACCGCGCCGGCGAAACCGAAGATCATTTCGTGCGCATGCCACAGCACGGGAGTAAGGATCAGGCCAAATTGCCCTCCGTTTCGGAACAGCACAAGCCACAGCGCCATCAGCAGAACTGCAGACACACCCGCCCCGAGGAAGAAGGGACGGAAGCCCAGCGCAAACAGGGCAAATCCCTTGGGCGGTGCCGCTCGGCGGCGCGGGTCTTCGATGGTGATCACGGCCATGCTGCGGTCTCCTTCAAAACCAGGCAAACAAATATGTCGACCATGGCGCTAGCCTTTGCTGCAATCCAGTCGCCAGCCAAGCCTTTGACTCATCAGGTTCCGCCGCCGTGAAACTCCACACCCGGCTGGTGTTCAGGCAACTCTTCCACCAGTAATTCACGCCGCGCAAGTTCCAGGGCATCGACTGCAACCTCGCTCAGATAGGATTTTGCATCGATCAATGCCGCTGCCAGCAACTCGGCGGCAAGTTCGCTGGGTTCGCGGCCTAGCGACTTGGCCAAGGCCCGCAGCTCGAAACAGGGATCGCGCGGCAATTGAAGTTCCAGGGGCTTGGCGCCCGCTTGAGAAGGCGCCGGTGTAACCGCCAACACGCCTTCTTTCTTCTCCGCCAGCAGCCGGCTCATCACCCCGGCAATCCGCGAACCGACCGAAGGTCCTTGCCCGGTCGGCATGAGGCGAACCTTGTTGACGAAGTACTTCTCGAAATCCACCTTGGCCAGATGCACCCAGCGGCCCTGGCGCATCCAGTTGATGTCGCGCAAGGGGACTTGCGGTTCTGACAAATATGCGGCGCCGCTGTCCCCCATGTCGGAAAGCCATTTGGCGCGCTGCGGGACACTGCTTTCCAGGGACTGCCCCCGCATGCTCGCCAGAATATTGCTGACCGCCGTCTCCACTTCTTTCTGGATCGAGAACACCGAGTCCGGCGCCCCGACCGGCAGCGGCGTCCGATCCACGACCGAGTGAGCCACGCATACGCCTACCGCAAAGATATTTGGCCGGACATAACTCCTCAGGTATTCATCCACCCTGACCAGGCCGCGCTCGTTGACCAGGTCCGGGACAGAACGCACGCCGGAAACGCCGCGGAAAGCGGGCCAATACACCGAATAGGAGAACGGTAGCGAATGCACTTCCTTCTCGCTGCCGTCCGCATTGTGTTCGGCCACATGAATCATGTCTGCTTCCACGCGCAGGGTACGGGCATTGCAGATCACCTTGATCTGGGTGTCGGCGAGTGCTGCCGCCATCACATCACGACTCACCGCCCCCGCACCCAGACCCAGATGACCCGGCCACGGCTCGGGGGTCACCATCGTGATGGGAACCCGGCCGCGAATGTTGCGGCGCTTGAGGTCGGCATCGGCAAGAAAGGCGTATTCATACACAGGGCCGAGAATACTGGAGCCCTGAACCGCACCCACCACGATGGGCCCGGGATGCTTGACGAATTCGCGGTAGGCGGCATGGGCCCGCTCCGCCTCATCGATGTGGATCACCGAATGCGTATGGGCGGCCAGGCCCGGAATCTCGTCGAAGGCGCCCTCTGCGCCTGAAGCGAGCAAGAGATAGTCATACGACAGGCTCGCTCCGTTTTCCAGGATGATCCGGTTGTCCGCTGGCTGGATGCTCTTCAGCGCGCTGGCGACGAAATCGATGCCGCGTTCCCTGAGATAAGGTTCGATCGGAAATGCGATGTCGGCCCGGTTGCGCCAGCCCATCGCCACCCAGGGGTTGGATGGCACGAAGTGAAAATAGTCCTGGTCGGAGATGACGGTCACCTTCTCCCTGGAGCCAAGCTGTGTCTTGATTGCATAGGCCGCTGGGACGCCTGCAATCCCGGCACCAATGATGACAACATGAGTCATTACGATCTCCTCTTTCCATTATCCGCGCGGGCGAACAATCTGCCAGGCACGCGTGGCATAGCTCACCGACGCAAAGCCGCTCCACACGTGCACCAGCCGCGAGAACGGGAACAGCACGAACAGCGTCATCCCAAAAAACAGGTGGATTTTGTAGATGACCGGCACCCCGACCAGATAATCGGCGGCACCACCACGAAAGGTCACGATGTGTTGGGCCCAGCCGGCCAGCAGCAGCATCACCCCGCCTTCGCTATGTTGCAGCGAGAACAGGATGCTGACCAGCCCCAGCAGCAAGGTTGCGAGTATCCACACCATGATGAATATGTCCATCGGCTTGCTGGTGGCGCGGATGCGCGGCTCGGTCAGGCGTCGGTGCAGGAGGATGGCCACCCCGGCGAAGCACAGCAGGCCCGCGGTGCCGCCGGAAATGATGGCGAGCATCTGCTTGTTGGGCGTGGACAGGCCGAACGATTCGTACAGCCAGTGCGGCGTGAGCAGCCCGGCCATATGGCCGAAGAACAGGAACAGGATGCCGATGTGGAACAGGTTGCTGCCCAGGCGCAACTGGGCGCGGCGCAGCAGCTGGCTCGAGTCGCTCTTCCACGAATACTGTTCGCGGTCGAAGCGGATCAGGCTGCCGAGCAGGAAGATGGTCAGCGCGATGTAGGGATAGAGGCCGAACAGAAAGTTGTGCAAGTTGGACATTTTCAGATCCTCCAGGTATCAGGACGATGCGACGCCGGCGGTGCCGTGCCGCAGCGACTTGGGCATGGCCACCACCGCCACCTGCGGCACCGGCTTGAGCAGCGGCTCGATCCCGTCGAGGGTGGGACCGAACATCTCCATCGCCTCGTCCATGTCGCGCACCGGCGGCTCGGCCAACTCTACCGCCGCAACCGGCGACAAACTCTCCAACACGCGGAATACGGTCGCGTAGTGGCTGCCATTCTTGTCGAGCTTACGCCCGACCGACGCAATCACGTGTACTGCGTCGCCCAACAGTCCGCCCGCTTCCTCGGCTGGAAGCAGGGAAAGAAACTCGAGAAACAGCGGCAGGTAGTCCGGCAGCTCGGCTGCGCTTGCGTCAAAGCCGTGCTTCCAGTACTCCTCCAGCAGGTTCACCATGGCCGATCCGCGCTCGCGCGACTCGCCGTGGATGTGCTCGAACAGATGCAGCGAATGGGAAGGGTTGCGGTCGAAGGTCGCGACATAGATTTCCTGCAATTCGATCAGGCTCAGCTCGCGCAGCATCGCAAGCAGTGGGGCCACCGACTTTGCAGCGTTGCCGTTGAATTCGGCCTCACCGGCAAGCGCAGCCTGCATTTCGGGCAGCGCCTCAAACCAGCCGGTTTCCGGATAACTGAGCAACAGGGATAGCACCTTGTAGGTTTTCATTTGATTCACTCCTTAGCCGGCGAGCTTCTTGCTGCGCAATTGCGACAGGTCGACCGGAACGGCATTCTTGCGGTTGCCGAACAGGCTGGGCTTGGAAACGCCGTCCGAGCATCCATTGCCGAAGGAAAACCCGCAGCTCGACTTTTCCTCGAAGGTGTCGATGGTCTCCTCGCGATGGGTGCTCGGGATGACGAACCGATCCTCGTAATTGGCGATCGCCATGTAGCGGTACATTTCCTCGGCCTGTGCGACGGACAGCCCGACCTGGTCGAGGGCCGCGGTGTTGCCCACACCCTCCACCGACTTGCCACGCATGTAGGCGCGCATCGCCAGCATGCGATCGAGCGCCGTGACGACCGGCTGCTCCTTGCCGCCGGTGAGCAGGTTGGCCAGGTACCTGATGGGAATGCGCAGCGACTCGGTATCCGGAATGATGCCGTTCATCCCCATCCTGCCCGACTCGGCGGCGGACTGTATGGGCGAGAGCGGCGGCACATACCACACCATGGGAAGCGTGCGGTATTCCGGGTGCAGCGGGAAAGCAATCTTCCAGTCGATCGCCATCTTGTAGACCGGCGAACGCTGCGCGGCCTCAAGCCAGGCTTCGGGTATGCCTTCGGCGCGCGCCGCGGCGATGACCTTGGGGTCTTCCGGGTCAAGAAAAACCTTGAGCTGGGCTTCGTAGAGTTCCTTCGGGTCCTCGATGCTCGCGGCCTCAGAGATGCGATCGGCGTCATACAGGATCACGCCCAGATAGCGGATGCGGCCGACGCAAGATTCCGAACACACCGTGGGCTGGCCGGCCTCGATGCGCGGATAGCAGAAAATGCACTTCTCCGCCTTGCCGGTCTTCCAGTTGTAGTAGATCTTCTTGTACGGGCAGCCCGAGATGCACATGCGCCAGCCGCGGCACTTGTCCTGGTCCACCAGCACGATGCCGTCCTCCTCACGCTTGTAGATCGAGCCCGAGGGACAGGACGCGACGCAGGTCGGGTTCAGGCAATGCTCGCACAGCCGGGGCAAGTACATCAGGAAGGTATTCTCGAAGGTCGAATACATTTCCTTCTGCACCTCGTCGAAGCACTTGTCTTGGCTTCGGGAGGAGAATTCGCCGCCCAGGTCGTCTTCCCAGTTTGGACCCCAGTGGATCTTGTCCATCTTCTCCCCGGTGATGGCCGAGATCGGGCGCGCGGTCGGCGGGGTTTGGGACAACGGCGCCTTCTGCAGATGCTCGTAGTCGTAGGTGAAGGGCTCGTAGTAGTCGTCGATCTCCGGCAGGTTGGGATTGCCGAAGATGTTCGCCAGGATCTTCAGCTTGCTGCCCTGGCGCGGCTCCAGGCTGCCATCGGGCTTGCGCTTCCAGCCACCATTCCAGATGTCCTGGTTTTCCCATTGCTTGGGATAGCCGATGCCGGGCTTGGATTCGACATTGTTGAACCAGACATATTCCATGCCTTCGCGCGAGGTCCACACGTTCTTGCAGGTAACCGAACAGGTGTGGCAGCCGATGCACTTGTCCAGGTTCAGCACCATGGCGATCTGGGCACGAACTTTCATGATTTGCTCCTTGTTTCGGACCCTCGTCCGTTTTCGTTCAGCGGACCTTCCATCCAATCCACGTTCTTCATCTTGCGCACGATCACATACTCGTCGCGGTTGGATCCCACCGTACCGTAGTAGTTGAAGCCGTAGGCCTGCTGCACGTAGCCGCCGATCATGTGGGTGGGCTTGGTCACCGTGCGCGTCACCGAGTTGTGGATGCCTCCGCGGAATCCGCTGACTTCTGCGCCTGGAACGTTGATGATCTTTTCCTGGGCGTGATACATCAGGCACATGCCGCGCGGCACCCGCTGGCTCACGACGACTCTTGCGGTGAGCGTGCCGTTGACGTTGAACACCTCGACCCAATCGTTGTCGACCAGTCCGGCTTCCTTGGCCTCCACTTCCGACACCCAGACATGGGGCCCGCCGCGTGACAGGGTCAGCATGCGCAAGTTATCCGTATAGGTGCTGTGGATGCCCCACTTCTGGTGCGGGGTAATCCAGTTGAGCACCAGCTCGTGGTGGCCGTTGGGCTTCTTGCCCAACATCGGCGCGATGGTCTTGGTGTCGATCGGCGGCTTGTACACGCACAGGCCCTCGCCGAAATCCAGCATCCACTTGTGGTCCTGGTAGAACTGCTGGCGGCCGGTCAGGGTGCGCCAGGGAATCAGCTCGTGCACATTGGTGTAGCAGGCGTTGTAGGACACATGCTCGGACTCCAGCCCCGACCAGGTCGGCGAGGAGATGATCTTGCGCGGCTGCGCCACGATGTCGCGGAAGCGGATCTTGTCGTCCTCGCGCGGGATGGCCAGATGCACATGGTCGCGGCCGGTGATCCTGGACAAGGCCTCCCAGGCCTTGACCGCCACCTGGCCGTTGGTCTCGGGCGCAAGCATGAGGATGACTTCACAGGCGTCGATAGCCGATTCGATTTTCGGCAGCCCCTTGCTGATGCCCTCCTCGCCCACCGTGTAATTCAATTCGCCAAGCTGTTTGACCTCGGACTCGGTGTTCCAGGTAATGCCTTTGCCGCCATTGCCGATCTTGGTCATCAGCGGGCCCAGCGCGGTAAATTTCTTGTAGGTGTCGGCATAGTCGCGCGTAACCACCGTCATGCTGGGCATGGTCTTGCCCGGCAAGGCATCGACCTCGCCTTTCTTCCAGTCGCGCACCGACATGGACTGTCCCAGCTCGGAAGGCGTGTCATGCAGGAGCGGAGTCAGCACCAGGTCTTTCTGCGTGCCGAGATGGATCGCGGCGAGTTCGGAGAACTTTTTCGCGATGGTCTTGTAGATGTCCCAGTCGGACTTCGACTCCCACAGCGGCTGGACCGCCTCGGACAGCGGGTGGATGAAAGGGTGCATGTCCGAGGTGTTGAGGTCGTCCTTCTCGTACCAGGTCGCCGAGGGCAGCACGATGTCCGAGTACAGGCAGGTGGTCGACATGCGGAAGTCCAGGGTGACCAGCAGGTCGAGCTTGCCCTCCGCGCCCTTGTCATGCCACACGACTTCCTTGGGCTTGGCCTCACCCAGCTCGCCCAGGTCCGGCCCGAGGACTGCGTTCTGCGTGCCCAGGAGATACTTGAGGAAATACTCATGTCCCTTGCCCGAGGAGCCCAGCAGGTTGGAGCGCCAGACAAACATATTGCGCGGGAAGTTCTTTGGATTGTCCGGATCCTCGCAGGAAAATTTGAGCGCGCCCGACTTCATCTGCTCCACCGCATATTTCAGCGGGTCCATGCCCACCGCTTCCGCCGCCCTGGTAATTTCCAGCGGATTGGTTTCCAGCTGCGGGCAGGACGGTAGCCAGCCCATGCGCTCGGCGCGCACGTTGAAGTCGATCAGCCGGTAGTCGCCATTGCTCTTGTCCGCGGTGGGCGAGAGGATGTCGGCGGCGGCGAGTTTCTCGTGTCTCCACTGGCTGGTATGGGCGTAGAAGAAGGAGGTCGAATTCATGTGGCGCGGCGGACGGTGCCAGTCGAGCGCGAAGGCCAGCGGCGTCCAACCGGTCTGCGGACGCAGCTTCTCCTGTCCCACGTAATGCGCCCAGCCGCCGCCCGACTGGCCGATGCAGCCGCACATCATCAACATGTTCATGATGCCGCGGTAGATCATGTCGTTGTGGTACCAGTGATTGAGCGCCGCGCCGAGGATGACCATGGATTTGCCGTGGGTCTTGTCGGCGTTGTCGGCGAATTCGCGCGCCACGGTGATGATGTCGGCGCGCGGCACGCCGCAATGGTTCTCGGCCCAGGCGGGGGTGTAGGGCACCTCATCGTCATAGCTGCCGGGAATGTTGGGTCCGCCCAGACCGCGATCGACGCCGTAATTGGCAAGCGTCAGGTCATAGACCGTGGCGATCAGCACTTCGCGGTCGGCCAGGCTGATGCGCTTGACCGGCACATTGCGCGACAGCAGGTCGTTGTGGTCGGCGCCACCGAAATAGGGGAAGGCCACTTCGACCACTTCGTCCTGGCTGTTCAAGAGGCTCAGTTGCGGCTTCACATCCTTCCCCGAAAAGCCGTCGCGCATTTCCAGGTTCCAGGCGCCGGACTGGCCCCAGCGGAACCCGGCGCTGCCGTTGGGCGCCACCAGATAGCCGGTGTCTTCGTCAATCACCACCGTCTTCCATTCCGGATTATTGTCCTGGCCAAGGTTGCCGGTCAGGTCGGAGGCGCGCAGATAGCGGTCGGCAATGAGCTTTCCTTCGTGCTCCTTCAGCATGACCAGCATGGGCATATCGTTGTACTGGCGGCAGTAGTTGTCGAAGTATTCGCTCCTGCCCTTGTTGTGGAACTCGCTGAGGATCACGTGGCCCATGGCCAGCGCCAGCGCCGCATCGGTGCCCTGTTTGGGCGCCAGCCAGATGTCGCCGAACTTGACCATCTCGCCGAAATCGGAGGACACGGCCACGGTCTTGGTTCCCTTGTATCTCACCTCGGTATAGAAATGCGCGTCGGGGGTGCGGGTCTGCGGCACATTGGAACCCCACACCATCAGATAGGTCGAGTTGTACCAGTCGGCCGACTCGGGCACGTCGGTCTGCTCGCCCCACACCTGGGGGCTGGACGGAGGCAGGTCGCAGTACCAGTCATAAAAGGAGCCACAGGCCGCACCGATGAGGGAGAGATAACGCGAGCCTGCGGCATAACTCACCATGGACATGGCCGGAATCGGCGAGAAGCCATAGATGCGGTCCGGGCCGAAATCCTTGATGGTGAACACATTGGCCGCCGCGATCATCTCGGTGACCTCGTCCCAGTTGGCGCGCACGAAGCCGCCCAAGCCGCGAACGGATTTGTAGCGCTTGGCCTTGAGCGGATCCTGGCTGATGGACTTCCACGCTGCCACCGGGTCGAGGGTCTTCCTCGCCTCGCGCCACATTTCCATCAGCCGCCCGCGGATCAGCGGGTACTTCACGCGCTGCGCCGAATACACATACCAGGAATAAGACGCCCCGCGCGGGCAGCCACGCGGCTCATGGTTGGGCAGGTCGGGACGGGTGCGCGGGTAGTCGGTCTGCTGAATCTCCCAGGTGATCAGCCCGTTCTTGACGAAGATGCGCCAACTGCACGAGCCGGTGCAATTCACCCCGTGGGTTGAGCGCACCACCTTGTCCGCCTGCCAGCGGCTGCGGTAACCGTTCTCCCAGCTGCGGTCCTCGTTGCTGACCACGCCGTGGCCGGCGGAGAATTCAGCTATGTTCTTCTTGAAGAACGTCAATCTATCTAGGAAGTGACTCATTTGTTGCTCCTTGTCGTCGCCGTGCTCACGGGTTCTTGAACTCCGCCTTGGGCCCGAGGTAATACCACCAGTTGAGCAGCAGGCACACGGCGTAATAAATCGCAAAGCCATAGAGCGCATACTCGGGCGTCGTGGCCTTGATCTGCTCGCCGAACACCTGGGGAATGATGAAGGCGCCGTAAGCCGCCACCGCGGAAGTCCAGCCCAGCGCAGGGCCGGCCTGCTCCTTGGGGAACACCATGGCGATGGTGCGGAAAGTCGAGCCGTTGCCGATGCCGGAGGCGGCGAACAACACCAGGAAGAGCAGGAAGAAGGGCATGAAATACTGCTCCGGCGTGGCCGACTGGTAAGCCGCCTTCATGTAGTACGCCACCCCGAGCGCCGCCGCCACCATGAGCACGGTGGTGAACTGCGTAACCTTGGCGCCGCCCACCTTGTCCGCGATCCAGCCGCCGATGGGGCGAATCAGGGCGCCGATGAAGGGGCCCATCCAGGCGTACATGAGCGCGCTGGGCGCATGCGGATTGACCGTGGTGTGGGTCAGCACGCCATCGACGCCGGGCAAATGTTGGAAGCCGAAGATCACCTTGATGGCGAGGGCAAACGCAGCCGAATAACCGATGAAGCTGCCGAAGGTCATGGTGTAGATGATGCTCATGACCCAGGTGTGCTTGTTGCCGAAGATCTTGAACTGGCGTTGCAGGTTGGGCTTGATGTCGCCCGGGATGAGCTTCATCAGGAACACGGTGGCGGCGATGATGGCGGCCAGCACGAACCACTTGGTCCAGCCCGGCGCGCCCAGCCCGGTCGGCGCGGGCAGGATGACGTAAAGCCCCACGGCCGCGGTAATGAAACCGATCAGCAGCAGACCGGCGATCTTGCCCATCGCGCCGAGGGAAGAACCGGGCCGCGGCGTCACTTCGTCGGTCACGATGTTGTTCATGCCGAACCAGCCGGCCAGCGCCAGCGGGACCAGGAAGAAGAGCCAGACGAAGCCGGCGTTCTGGATGTAGGTGAGCGAACCTGCGGGCGCCTTGCCGATCAGGCTGCCGGAAGGTTGCACCAGGGTCATGGGATCGCCGCCCAGGCTGCCGATCAGCGGCAGGGTCATGACCAGCGGGACCAGGATCTGCATGGTGGTCACCCCGGCGTTACCCAGGCCGGCATTGAGCCCCAGCGCCAGTCCCTGCATGCGCTTGGGAAAGAAGAAGCTGATGTTGGACATGGAGGAAGCGAAATTGCCGCCGCCGAAGCCGGACAGGAAGGCCAGCACCTGGAACATCCACAGCGGTGTGTTCTTGTCCTGCAGCGCGATGCCGATGCCCAGCGCCGGAATCATCAGCAGCGCGGTGGTGAAGAAGATGGTGTTGCGCCCGCCCGCAATGCGGATGAAGAAGGAGGACGGGATGCGCAGGGTCGCGCCGGTGAGTCCCGCGATGGCCGACAGGGTGAACAACTGCTCGGGCTTGAACGGAAAGCCGGCGTTGAGCATCTGCACGGTGACCATGCTCCAGATGATCCACACCGCGAAGCCACACAGCAGGCTGGGGATGGAGATCCACAGGTTGCGGTTGGCAACCGGCTTGCCCTGCGAGGACCAGAACTTCGCGTCCTCCGGGTTCCACTGCATGATGTTGGTAGACATGGCGTAATCCCCTTGTTGATTAATGGATCGAAGACATGAGCGGCAGTGCCGGCGCTATTCCATGACGTCGGCAGCCAGCCCGCGCCGGAGGCGGCGCGCAGCATCCATGGGCCGCACCTCCGTCCAGTACATCCACATCAGCGAGACCCAGACGACGCCGAACATCAGCATGAAGGCGGAGGAGCGCACTCCGGTCAGATCAACCAGCGCACCGAACATGATCGGCATGAGGAAACCGCCCAGTCCGCCGGCGAGTCCCACGACGCCGGAGACCACGCCAATGTTGTGCGGAAAGTCGTCGGAGATGTACTTGAACACCGAGGCCTTGCCGAGCGCGAACACCACGCCCAGGCCGAACAGGAGGATGGTGAAGAGCGTCGGAGTCAGCCCGAAATGAAAGTTGTACGGACCGGTCACGGTGCGGATGGTGATGTCGCTTTGCGGGTAGGACAGGAAGAACAGGCACACGAGCGAAATCCACAGCACCCACCATGTCATGGTGTGCGCGCCGAACTTGTCGGAAAAATATCCGCCGACCGCCCTGAGCAACCCGCCCGGGATGCTGAAGGCTGCCGCCAGCAGCGCGGCGGTCTTGAGGTCGAATCCGTACTCGCTGACGTAGTACTTGGTCATCCACAGGGCCAGGGCCACGTAGCCGCCGAACACGATGGAGTAGTACTGGCTGTAACGCCAGACCTTCGGGTCCTTGAACGCGGCAAGCTGCTCACGGATGGTGACGTGCTTGCCGACCTTGTGTTCCGGGTCGGAATAGGTGAAGAACCAGAACAGGATGGCCGTCACCAGCATCAGCACAGCGTACACTTTCGGCACCATGGTCCAGCCGTAGCCGACCACGATGATGGGCGCCACCAGCTTGGTCAGGGCGGCGCCGGTATTGCCGGCCCCGAAGATGCCCATCGCGGTGCCCTGCTGTTCCTTGCGGAACCAGCGCGCGCAGTAGGCAATGCCAACGGTGAACGAGCCGCCGGCCACACCGACGAACAAACCGACGAGCAGAAACTGCCAGAGCTCCGTGGCATCCGAAATCAGCCAGATGGGAAGGATGGTCGAGAGCATCAGGACGAAGAACACCAGGCGCCCGCCGAACTTGTCGGTCCACATGCCGAGGGGCAGGCGGGTGAGGGAACCGGTCAGCACCGGGGTCGCGACCAGGATGCCGAACTCGGTCTCGTTCAGTCCCAACTGCTGCTTGATGGGCACGCCGATGACGGCGAACATCATCCAGATCATGAAACAGACGGTGAACGCCAGCGTGCTCATGATGACCACCGACCATGCCTTGTATTGCTGCGTTGCCATACACCACCCCGCCGTCAGATCGAATAGGATAAAAAGATTACAGTGTGTTTTTACGCCGTTGAACAGGCAGTTTCCAGGGGGTTACAGGGTGCGAAAAATCGCTCGGCTACCCCTCTTGCGGTAGGGGTGGTAATTGACAAGGGACTGTTTTGTAATGTGTTTTTTGTACTTGATTGGCGGGTCGGAAGGCGGGTACCCAAGAAGAGGTACACCCTTTTACCCGCACCTTGGAGATTGGGTGTATTACGCTTCAAAGGCAGAAGTTTCTGTCTCTAGCCCGGAGAAATTCGTTGAGCCGTTCTGTGTGGAAGAAACTGCATGCAAAAAGCCGAAGTTGCGCGCCCGCCGAAAGCCCTTGGGCAGCACGTGTTGCAGGATCAGGCACAAGAAGGCCGCCCCGCTCACCGTGCGCACCGCACTCTTGCCGGTCTTGCTGTCGCGATACCGAAAGCGAACCTGCCCGTTATCACAGGAGAGGATGTCCTTCTCCTGAATCACGCCCCGATACAGATAGCGGCCCAGATAGACCAGGGCCTTTTCACCGTCGCCCACGCCTTTGCAGTCGACCACCCACTGCGCCGGAACGCCGGGCGGCAGGCTCAACCCCGCCCGGCTAAGCGCAGCCAGCACCTTGGCCCGGAACACCTTGGCCAGGGCGCGATGGTTGAACAGGTAGCCGTGGCCTTTGCCGCTGCGGCGCTTGGTTCGCCACAGTCGCTTCGAAGTATCCAGCGCCGCTGCCGGCATCGCCAGATGCACATGCGGATGGAAATCCAGACGCCGCGAATGGGTGTGCAGTACCGCCACCGCACCGGGGCGGCCTTGCAGGTGTTTGTCGTTCTGGCTGAAGGTGTTCACCGTGGCCCAGGCACAGTCGAACAATACGCCGTAGAGCGTTCGCTGATGTTGCCAGGCCAGTTCCCGGAGTTCCGCCGGCAGGGTGAAGGTGAGCAGAAAGTAGCTTGTCGGAACCTGCCGCCGGATTTGTCGCTCAAGCCACTGCTGGCTTTCATGATGCTGACAGTGCGGACAGTTGCGATGTCCGCAGGAGTGCGGCACCAGGCGTTTCTCGTCACAGGCACTACAGGCCGCCACCATGCGCGGCGCCATGGCGGTGCGACAGTGCTTCATGGCCGCGAGGGCCTGGCGATGGCTGGGCAGTATCGTGGATGAGTACTGCTGGAGGTAGTCCGCCTCAAAGCGGCTGATGACTTCGGCGAGGGGAATCATTTGACCTCTCCCCACTGGATCGAGAAGCGGCTCATCAAGGCATTGATGCGTGCGCTGGCCTGATCGTTGGTGTGGCTGGTCAGGTGGGTGTAGCGGGCCGTGGTGAGAATCGAGTAGTGGCCGAGTATCTTCTGGACTTCAAGCAGGTCGACGCCGGCTTCGATCAGGTGCGTTGCATAGCTGTGGCGCAGGCTGTGCGGGGTGATCTTTTTTTAGCCCGCAATCGAGGGCAACCTGGCGCAAGGTGGTTTGCACGCCGCCGCGATCCAGCGGCGAGCGAGCGCGGTGCGCGGCCTTCAGCCCGCCATGGCGATTGGGGAAGAGCAGCTCCGGGTGGCGGTGAAGTTGCCAGAACTGCCGTAAGGCGCTGAGGGTGGCGTCAGGCAACGGCACGAAGCGATCCCGGTTGCCTTTGGCATCGCGAATGTGCACCCGCTGGCGAGTCGCATCGATGTCGCTGACCTTCAGCGCCAGCCCTTCGCCCAGGCGCAAGCCCAGACTGTAGAGGGTGAAATAGAACACCCGATAGGAGAGCGTGCGGGTCATGGAAAGAGGCGCTGGGCCTCGTCGACCGTGACAATGTCGGGCAGCCGCTGGAACTCCCTGCTGCTGCGGCTTGGCGGCATGATCGCCGCCATCACCGCGCTGGCGGTGGTCAGCATGTCTACCTCGTGGCTGGTGGCGGAAACGACTCAGGGCAGCGGCAAAGCCATCAACGTGGCAGGCAGTCTGAGGATGCAAAGCTGGCGCATGGCCTCCCTCTATCAACGTCTCCTGCAGGATGGAAGACCTGAATACCGGGAAAAGCTGCAACAGGGCATCACACGGTTTGAAAGCGACTTGAAGTCCAGCTCCATCCTGTCAGTCCTGCCGGACGATGAGAGCGACCCGCTCAGACAGGTTTACCGGCAAATAGAAGCGAGTTGGCGAACGCTTATCAAGCCGGCTCTGCTCGAGCTGCCTGCCGCATCGCCATCGACGACTCAGGACGCGGCGGTGCTCGACAAGATCCCGGAATTCGTCGGCCACATCAATGATCTGGTCAAGCAGATTGAAGATGCGGCCGAAGCAAAAATCCTGGTCCTGCGCATAACCCTTGGGGCGGCAATCATTGGCACCCTGCTCTTGATCGCCCTGTCAATCTACCTGGTCAACAACATCCTGGTCCATCCCCTGCAAAACTTGCTGGGGCTGACTGACCAGCTTCGTCAGGGCAATCTCGCCGCGCGCACCGACCTGGTTGGAGAAGACGAAATCGGGCGGCTGGGCACGGCCTTCAACCTGATGGCGGAAGACCTGTCCAAGCTGTATCAGAACCTGGAAGCGCGGGTGGAAGAGAAGACCGCCGAGTTGACAATCGCGAACCGCTCGCTGGAATTGCTCTACCACTCCATCGCACGACTCTACAACGGGCCCGTGGCACCCGACACCTATGCCATTCTGCTCAAGGATCTGGAGAACGTCCTCGGTGTGGGCCATGGTCAGGCCTGCCTGGTGGAATCCGGCGTCGAGCGCGCCCGGGTGATTGCATCCACCCTTGACCCCGCCCGCGGCGATATCGACCTGTGCGGCCTCATGAGCTGCGAACAATGCCTGGGCAACAAGGCATTGGCGCTTCGCGCCCTGCCGGGTGGGAATCAGGTATTGTCGCTGCCACTCAAGGATACCGAGACCAGCTATGGGGTGCTGCAATTGGAGATGGCGCATGGCAAAAAGCTGGAAACCTGGCAAACCCAGCTTCTCGAAGCGCTGTCGCGCCATATCGGCATCGCCATCGGCACCGCCCGGCGCAGCGAGCAGAGCCGCCGTCTCTCCCTGCTGGAAGAGCGCGCGGCACTGGCGCGCGAACTGCACGACTCGCTGGCGCAGTCGCTGGCCTACATGAAGATCCAGGTCAGCCGCCTGAAACCGCTGGTGGAAAAGCCGCGCAGCGCGGATGAAGCGGGTCAGGTCCTGGGTGAATTGCGCGAGGGTCTCAACAGCGCCTATCGCCAGCTCCGGGAGCTGCTCACCACTTTTCGCCAGCGCATCGAGGGCGAGGGCCTGGCCGCAGCACTGCAGACTACGGTGATGGAGTTCTCCAGCCGCGGCGATGTTCCGATTGCGCTCGAAGTCCATCTGGCAGGCTGCCCGCTTTCTGCCAACGAAGAAATCCACACCCTGCAGATCGTCCGCGAGGCCTTGTCCAATGTGCTCAATCACGCAAAGGCCAGGCATGCGCGGGTGAGCGTGGAATGCGGCAGCGACGGCTCGGTTTCGGCCATCGTCGAAGACGACGGCATCGGCATCCGCAAAACCGCGGGGGTGCATCATTACGGCATGACCATCATGGAAGAACGGGCGAAGAACCTCGGTGGCACGCTGACCGTCGAGAAGCCTGCCGCCTCCGGTACCCGAGTTACACTGCACTTCATGCCGGGAACCCAATCCACGACTGCCCTTCAGTCACGCCGCGTATCATGAATCCAGACCAAGACATACAGACCATCCTCGTGGTCGATGATCATCCCCTGTTCCGCAAGGGCGTGATCCAGCTCTTACAGGCCGCACCCGAATTCAATTTTGTGGGCGAAGCGTCGAGCGGCGGCGAAGGGATCAAGCTGGCGCACGCGCTCAAACCCGACATGATCCTGCTCGACCTGAACATGAAGGACATGAACGGAGTGGAAGCGCTGAGAGCGATCAAGGAAGCGGGGCTGGATTCCAGGGTCATCATGCTGACCGTGTCGGACAATGCGGAAGATCTGGTGGCTGCGCTGCAGGCTGGGGCCGACGGCTACTTGCTCAAGGACATGGAACCTGAGGACTTGATGCAGCACCTCGGCGAGGCGGCGCGCGGCAGGATCGCCATCACCGACCGGCTGACCCAGTTGCTCGCGTCTTCGCTGCGCGACAAACCCCGCCCCAGAAGCGTTGAGGAAGCCGGACTGACCGAGCAGGAAAGCAAGATTCTGGAGCACATCGCGGACGGCAAGAGCAACAAGCTGATCGCGCGCGAGCTGAACATCGCCGAGGGCACGGTCAAGGTTCATGTCAAACATCTGCTCAAGAAGCTCAACCTGCGTTCGCGCGTCGAAGCCGCGGTGTGGGCGGATCGCAGCCGCCGCCAAACCTGACGCGGCGCAACCTTGGGCAGGCTTGGCCAACCCGAGGTCAGTGCGGTTGGGCAAACCGCGGCAAAGCCGCCGGAGAGGGACGGTCCAGCCGGATTACCCCCGCACCAAGCCGATTAACCTACTTGCAAAATATACCAACTAGGTTAATATACACTCATGGAGAAAGGCAGGCCTCACTGCACATTGGCGGTCGTCAAGGCCCTGATCGAGTCTGGCAAGGTGCGCTCAACCATGTCGGCGCTAGCGGGCGGTGCCGCTATGGGTTTCGACTTCGAGGGAATCGTGGCCGTAGTGAAGGCACTCACCCCCGCGGATTTCCACAAGAGCATGACCACACACGCCGATCACCGGGTCTGGCAAGACGTCTACCGACCCGCGACGCCAGCCGGAGAGGTCTATCTGAAACTCACTGTCATCGATGATGTGCTCATTGTGTCGTTCAAGGAGCTATGAACATGAAATGTCCATCCTGTGGCGCGTCAAAGCTGGTTCACGACAAGCGCGACATGCCGTACACCTACAAAGGCGAATCAACCGTCATTTCGGCCGTGACAGGCGACTTCTGTCCGGCCTGCGGGGAAGCCGTCCTCGATGCGGCCGAATCGGCGCGCACCAGCGCGGCGATGCTGGCGTTCAACAAACAGGTGAATGCCTCGATTGTCGATCCAGACTTTATCGCCAGCGTGCGCAAAAAGCTCGCCCTCGACCAGCGCGAAGCGGCTGAAATCTTTGGTGGTGGGGTCAACGCATTCTCGCGCTACGAGAATGGCAAGACCAAGCCGCCCCTCGCGCTGGTGAAGTTGCTCAAGGTGCTCGACCGTCATCCGGAGCTATTGAACGAAGTCAGGGCAGCTTGATAAACGGCGCAGGAGGGGATGCGCTAGGGAAGAGCCTGACCCTGGTTTTGCCACCCGACCCTGTCGGATGGCAGACCACATTGCAAAACCATATTGCGCCTGCGGTCGAATGCTGTGATGCTTTAGCCGGATTCGCCCCGGTGGGGTCAAGTGACAAGGGATGGGAGAACAGATGTGTTTTGCCCCAAGCCGATGCCTGATATCCGGATTGCAGCGAATGAATACAAGGAGTTCAGGAGGAACGCCCGTGCAATACACCGATACATGAATATGCACCTGGACAGGTGCATATTGCACGTTACGCCGCACAAAGGAGCTTAGCGTGAATTCTCGGATTGATCAGCTTCGCGAGTCACTCGCGGGCATTGGTGAGGAGCAGCTCGCCTATTGGCGCTTCTTTGGCCCCTTCTCCGAACAACTCGAGCAGGAGCTTGGTCAGTACCTTGGTGAACCCTCGTCGGTCGCGCTTGCGCCGTTCGAAGGCGAATTCACCTTTGATAACGGGAGCTACCGTCAGTCTGGGCTGTGCTTTAGGCACGGCCGGTTCGTCATTCCTTTGATGGTTCGGCTCCGCAACCTCAAGGACTCCGGCGAGACACTCATACGAGTTCACTTGTGCTGCTCGCTTGTTGGTGAGCGTGTGGTCGCAGAGTTTGAGGGTTGTTCCCCTGTCTCGGTTGAGCGCAGCAACGTCGAACTCCTCCTCAAGTACATCCACGAGTACCTGGCTTCCGCCTGCGGCCACGCGGCTTGGTTCGCAGAAAATCCGAGCAACTATCAGGGTACAACCGTTGGCTTCACCCGTCCGGCATAGCAGTGCGGCCTAGCCCTTCGTTGCACCCGACACGCTACAGCCGGCTTCCGCGTGCGTGTGAACTCAAACGTCTAGCGCCCTCTGGGGCGACGGAGCGGAATCTTGAACAAGATGACAGAGCAGGAGGTTAAAAATAGAGATAGAAATGCTGCCTGCTATGACTACTACAAGCCATTGAAAGGAGAGGTTTATCGTGGCCTCAAGGGGAAGAGGAGGCACCTCTGCGAGAAATGCGGGAAGTACAGTCTTATCGCCCCTGAATATTATTGGAGAGGCCGTGGCTGTCAGAATTGCTCAAGCAAGAGAGGCCAAGGTCAGCAATTCGATGGCGGCAAGGTTGCGGCGAGAGATAAGGCAGCAGCCTGCTATAGCGCGTATCCGCCAGACGAAGATCAGAAATACATAGGCCAGTACAAGAAAAGAAATCACACATGCCGAGTTTGTGGGCACCGCGGGCAGCTTACCGCGAAGTCATTTTGGGGCGGTACTGGTTGTCCTGTTTGTGGGGTAGAGAAGGCCGCTTCAAGCAAGGTAAGGAATGCGGCGAGATATGTAAATGAAAGAGATAAGGCAGCAAAATGCTTTGATACGTACCCGCCTATTGGTGAGTACAAAGGCGTGGCGGTTTATCGGCAACACCAATGCGCGGTCTGTGGGCACATCGGGAAAATTAAACCCGACAACTTCTGGCATAACGGCCGGGGTTGCCCAAGATGTGGAGTGAAGCTTGGGTCCGGTAATAAGCGATCTAATATCAAAAAGATCGCGCCAGAGAGAGACAAGAAGTCCATCCACTACAAGTCATATCCTCCGGTTACCGAGTATACCGGCGCCTTCGAGCACAGGTTGCATCGGTGTGCAGTGTGTGGGCACGAAGGCAAAATGACGCCTAACAATTTTTGGAGGGGTAGGGGGTGTCCGGTTTGTGCAGAGTCCGGATTCAACAAGTCCGTGCCGGCAATTCTGTACTATTTGCGTGTGGAGCGGCCTGGTGAAAGCCCGCTGTATAAAATCGGAATCACAAACCGAACCGTCCATGAGAGATTCAATAGCAAAGACCTTGGGTTAGTTTCCACCGTCAAAGAATGGCGCTATGAACTAGGCTCGGAAGCCTATGAAGAAGAGCAGCGACTCATAAAAATCAACAAGCGGCATAGGTACACCGGTGATGTGATCCTTGCGTCTGGGAATATCGAGCTATTTACCAGAGATGTGCTTGGGTTAGATAAGGGGCAATGAGGTATGTGCGACTGGGCGCTAACCATTCGCTGCAGGCGCGACGTCCCTGACGGGCCGCGGCCTGAGCTCAAACGTTGGCCTCGGCACGGTCGGATTTTTCGCACATAAGAAGAAGCGATCCGGTACATAGTGCCAAGCCTTTGTCGGGCGAGGCTGGTATTTCACACCTTTCCTTCTCCGACTGCCGGGACGAGTCGTCTTCAGGTGTGGCTAACTGGATCGCCACGGCCCAATGGGACTCGCGATGACGGCAAGGCGTCATCGCGAAGCGCAACCGAAGGGATCCAGCATGCTCGTGCGGAAACATGATGGACAGCGGGACCGTATCTAATTTACGATATGCCGGTCTCCTTGTTGTCAATTCCCCTGGAGTAAGCCGCACTTCGCGCTTGCCATGATCCTCACCGACCGTATCAACACCTTTGGCCACGCCATGCTCGCGAAGTATGGTGAACGGGTGCACAAGATCGCGCTCGACGCGGGGTTTACCTGCCCCAATCGGGACGGAACCAAAGGCATCGGCGGCTGCACCTTCTGCAACAACGAGTCCTTCCAGCCGCAAGGGGCGGGCAGTGGTTGTAAAGACGCTGAAGCATCAACAACCACGCTCGCACCCGGATCGCGCGAGCGCATGAGTCTCGCCGCCCAGTTCGATCGCGCCCGCAGCCGCATCGCGCGGCGCACCCGCGCGCGCCGCTTCATCGCCTATTTTCAGGCCTACACCAACACCTACGCGCGGGTGGACGAACTGCGCGCGCTGTATGACGCCGCGCTCGCGGCCCCGGATGTGATCGGCCTGTCCATCGGCACGCGTCCCGACTGCGTGCCGCCCGAGGTGTTGGACCTGCTCGCGGAATACCGCGATCGGGGCCACGAAGTGTGGCTGGAACTGGGCTTGCAATCGTCCTTCGACGCAACCCTGGCGCGGGTCAACCGCGGTCACGGCTACGCCGAGTACAAGACAGCCGCCAAGGCGGCCCGCGCGCGCGGGATTCCAGTGTGCTGCCACCTGATCGCCGGCCTGCCGGGCGAGACCGGGGCGCATTACCACATGACCCTGGACCGCGTGCTCGAAACCGGCGTGGATGGCCTCAAGCTGCATCCCCTGCATGTGGTGAAGCACACCCGGCTCGCCATCGAGTGGAAGCGCGGCGCGTACCAGCCCATGAGCGAGGCCGACTATTTGCGCATCGCCGCCGACCTGATCGAACGCACGCCCTGGGAGGTGGTGTTCCACCGCGTCACCGGCACGGCTGCCAGAGATATTCTCCTCGCGCCCGAGTGGTGCGCGAAGAAGTGGGATGTGCTGAACGGCATCAGCGCAGAACTGGCGCGTCGCAGCACACGCCAGGGCGCGCGCGCCGGCTGCGACTGGGATGAGGCGTGCGATGCCGCTTGATCTGGTGTGTCCGGCCGGCAGCCTGGTCTCTCTCAAGACTGCCATCGACAACGGCGCCGATGCGGTCTACATGGGGTTTCGCGACAATACCAACGCGCGCGCCTTCCCCGGCCTCAACTTCGACGAAGCCCAGGCCGCAGAGGGACTGCGCTACGCGCACGAGCGCGGACGCAAGGTGCTGCTCGCGCTCAATACCTATCCGCAGTCGGCGACTTGGGAACGCTGGACCGGCGCAGTCGATCGGGCGGCAAGGCTGGGCATGGACGCCGTGATCCTCGCCGATGCAGGACTGATGCGTTATGCAGTCACGCAGCATCCCACACTCAGATTGCATCTGTCGGTGCAGGGTTCGGCCACCAGCTATGAGGCAGTGAATTTCTATCGCGAACACTTTGGCATCCAGCGTGCCGTGTTGCCGCGGGTGCTGTCACTGCCGCAGGTGGAGAACGTGGTGACGCACACCGACGTCGAGATCGAGCTGTTCGGCTTCGGCGGACTGTGCGTGATGGTGGAGGGACGCTGCCTGCTGTCGTCCTATTGCACCGGCGAATCACCCAACTCCGCGGGCGTGTGCTCGCCGGCCAAGGCAGTGCAGTGGAAGGACACACCCACTGGCCTGGAGTCGCGCTTGAACGGCGTGCTGCTCGACCGGTATGGAAAAGATGAAAAGGCCGGCTACCCCACCCTGTGCAAGGGTCGCTTCGAAGTCGGCGGCGAAACCTATTACGCCATTGAGGAGCCCACCAGTCTGAATACGCTGGACCTGTTGCCGGAGATGCTGCGCATCGGCATTGCCGCGATCAAGATCGAAGGCCGCCAGCGCAGCCCTGCCTATGTGGCACAAGTAACCAAAGTCTGGCGCGCCGCCATTGACACGGTGAAGAAGGATGCCGACCGCTTCAAGCCCACCCCCGCCTGGCTTGCCGAACTCAACAAGCTTTCGGAAGGCCAGAGCCATACGCTGGGGGCGTATCATCGGCCATGGAAATGATAGTCATCGTGAGGGGTGAGGGGTTAGGGGTGAGGCGGAAAGCCCCACGCAGCAGATCATTGCGCCTCACTTCCCACCCTTCACCCCTCACCTGTTCGTACAGGCCGTCATTGCGAGCGAAGCGTGGCAATCCAGTATTTGACGGAGCATTCCTGGATTGCCGCGTCGCTACGCTCCTCGCAATGACAATGATGGGGCCTGCCTCATCGACCTCCTTGCATCTTTCGCCTTGCAACTGAAATGAAACTGAGCCTCGGCCCCCTGCTCTATTACTGGCCGCGCGAAGACGTCCTGGCGTTCTACGATGAGGCGGCGAGCTGGCCGGTATCGAGAATCTATCTGGGCGAAACCGTGTGCTCGCGGCGCCATCTGCTACGCCTGTCAGACTGGCTGGACCTGGCGGAAAAATTGGCCGCCTTCGGCAAGGAAGTCGTGCTCTCGACCCAGGCGCTGATCGAATCGGAATCCGACCTCAAGACGCTGCGGCGGATCGTTGGCGACCGGCGCTATCTGGTCGAGGCCAACGAATGGGGCGCGGTACGGCTGCTGTCGGAAGCTGGCGCACACTTCATTGCCGGGCCCACGCTCAACGTCTATAACCCACAGACCCTGGATGTGCTTGCAGGCCTGGGGGCGGTGGCTTGGCTGCCCCCGGTCGAAACGTCGCGCGCGTCGCTTGCATCCTTGCTCGAACTCGTGCCGGATGGCATGCAGACCGAGGTGTTCGCCTACGGCAAGCTGCCGCTCGCCTATTCGGCGCGCTGTTTTACCGCGCGTCATTACAACCTGCCCAAGGACGACTGCCAGTTCCGCTGCCTTGACCATCCTGATGGGCTCACTTTGTCCACCCGCGAGGGCAAAGCCTTTCTCAGCCTCAATGGCACCCAGACCCAGTCGGCCGACGTATACAGTCTCATCGATGAACTTCCGGCCCTGCGCGAGTTGGGCGTGGCCGCGCTGCGCCTGTCGCCGCAATTCCGCCACATGGGACGGGTGGTCGATGCCTTTCATGCGGCGCTGGCAGGCGCTACCCGCCCTGCCGAGATGCTGGCCCGCGTCATGCCCGGCCGCCCGGTGGACGGCTATTGGCGTGGCAAGGCGGGCCTCGAATACGGAGAAAGATCATGTTGAAGCCTGCGTTTCCACCAATGTTGGCCGCGCTGGTCGAGAAGTTTCCCACAGCGCCCCCCAGCGTGGCCTTTTCATTCGCGGCCAATCGCCTGCTCTGGCCGGCGCTGCAAGAGCTTGACTGGCAATCGATCGTCGGCCGGCGCTACGCCATCCGCGTGCAAGACCTGGGGCTGAGCGTGCATTTCACGGTCACGAACAACGGTTTCGCGCCGGACCAAGGCGCTCCGGACCTCACCATCAGCGCGTCCGCACGCGACTTCATGCTGCTGATGACACGGCGCGAAGATCCGGACACGCTCTTCTTCAGCCGCCGCCTGGTGAGCGAAGGCGACACGGAACTCGGTCTGAGCGTCAAGAACCTGCTCGATGGCCTTGATTCAGAGTTGGTGCTGCGCCGGCTGCCAAGGCCCCTCGCGAATGCAGCGAAACGACTGATGATGGCCTAAGCGAAGTCATGGACGTCAACGCTGGCATCGCGCACAAGCGTTTCCAGGGTGCAACTGGAGGCGCGGAGCACTTCATCTCCGTGCATGCGCCTCACACGCTCGGCTTTGACGAACAAGTCCGACTCGTCCAGGAACGTTATGCGGCCGCCCAGAAGAACCTGGGCCTCGCTTCCGAAACTGCGATATTCAGGCGCATCTTTCTCAGCGACGCAGTCAACCAGGCGGCGCAGGTGCGCGAAACCGATCTGGTGCGCGACACACCGGACAATCCGGTGGCAGTCTCGATCGTCGAGCAACAGCCCCTGCCAGCCTCGAAAATCGCCTTGCTCGCCTATCATGTCGAAAGCCTGGACAGACTCGCCAAACAGCGGCTATCGGCCAGGCATGTCCTGGTGAAAAAAAATGGGCTGCGTCATCTCTGGAGCACCCGGCTGTGCGGCGGCGCCCATGACCTCTCGATCGACGCGGCCGGGCAGACGCGCAACATCTTCAATGATTTGATTGGCACGCTTGCCAGCCAGGGTGGCCGGCTCGCCGACCACTGTGTCAGGACCTGGATCTACATGAAGGGCGTGGATGTCTTCTACAAGGACATGGTCGACAGCAGGCGGGTGTTGTTCGACCGCCATGGCCTGACCCGCGATACCTTCTACATCGCCTCAACCGGCATAGAAGGCGCATGCGCCCATCAATACGACGTCGTGTCCATGGATGCCTACTCCAACCTCGACCTGACGACAGGGCAACGTTCCTTCCTCAATGACTTCAGCCGCCTGTGCCCGACCAAGGATTACAACGTGACCTTCGAACGTGGCACGCGCATCGCCTATGCCGACCGCGTGCATCATTTCATTTCCGGAACGGCAAGCATAGACGCCCAGGGCGAAGTTCTGCACATCGGCAACGTGCTCAAGCAGCTCGAACGCGCGGTCGAAAACGTCGATGCGCTGCTGCGCTCGGGAAAGGCGCGCTTCGAAGACATGCAGCACCTGATCGTCTATCTGCGCGATCCTGCGGATTTTGAAGCGGTCCACGGTTATTTTCGCGAGCGCCATCCCGAGCTGCCGGTTATCATCGTGCAAGGCGCGGTATGCCGACCGGAATGGCTGATTGAAATCGAGGGCATCGCGATCACCGCGAACAACGAGCCCGCTCTCCCGTCATTCTGAAGCAGGCCGAGGAGAACCATGAGCAACAGCTTTCCATCGTTTCTGGCGCTTGACGAGGGCGCGATTGTCGGCGCCGACCTGCGCCACGATCCCTATGATTACGCGTTTGTGGAACACGCCATCGCGCTCGACAAGGACGCGGTCCTGGCCGACGCGCCGGTCATTCCCCATCGGGGCAGCTACGGCCCCAACAGCTTGCGCTATGGGCCGGTCTTCGAAAAGGTGCTGACCGATCTTCTCAGCCCGCGTTTCCGCCATCTGGTCGAACGCAAATTCGATATGGACCTGAGCGGGAATCCACCGGTGATACTTCTGACGGGCAATACCACCGGCCAGGCAGACGAGGGGTACGCCCACTCCGACTCCAGGCACAAGATCGTCACGGTCATCCTCGGTTTCAGCCGCGAGTGGCCTTATGAAGGCGGGCGCCTTCGGGTCTTGCGCAGCCCGGATCGCAATGACTATGCCTTCGAACTGGCGCCAATATTCGGCAACATGCTGATGTTCCGCGTCAGCGACGCCTCGTGGCACGGCTTCCTGCCGCAGAAAGGTCCTTGCCTGAGCCTGCAGCTTTGCTACTGTGACACTGAATCCTATGTGAAGCGGGAGTACTTCCGCCACCGGATGAGTGCCCTGGCCAAGTCCATTCCGCCCCTGCGCAAGATCATCGAAATGATGCCGCGCAAGAACCCTGCCGCGCATGCCATGCGGCAGAACAGCAAGAACCGCTAAAGCAAAAGGATGCCTCAAATGGAATTTCTCCGCGTACCCCAACCCAAGCTGATCGCCGACCATTTCTGCAATGCCCTGCGCGCCTCGGTGCGCAAGGAGCAGCCCTATGCGCATTGGGCACTTGCCGGCACGCTGCCGGAAGAACTGGCCATCGGTGTCCTGGTCCTGCCGATCCGTCCGCCGCTCATCGATGAATGTGGCGGGGTCCGCGATCTCCGCGACAACAACTCGAAGCGCGCATTCTTCACGCCCCAGCTTCAAGCAGATTTTCCGGCAGTGGCGGCGTTCACCGAGGGTTTCCAGACACCGGAAGTCGCACGCCAGTTTACCGAAACGCTGGGACGCCCATCGACCGACATCGAGGGCAGCTATCTGCGCATTGAATACATCCAGGACACCGATGGCGCCTGGCTCCAGCCGCACTGCGACATTCCGGAAAAGCTGTTTTCCATGGTGATCTACTTGTGCACCGGACCGGAAGCGAAGAACTGGGGCACCGACATCTATGACGCCGACCGGCAGTGGGTCGGGCGGTCCTCGGCCACCTTCAATTCGGCGGTGATTTTCATTCCCGGCAAGAACACCTGGCATGGCTTCGACAAGCGGCCGATTATCGGCGTGCGCCGCCTGATGGAAATCAATTACGTCCGGCCAAGCTGGCGCGACCGTGAGCAACTGTGCTTTCCGGACCGGCCGATTACATTATCGGGCGAAGGTTGAATGCAGCGACACGTGCGATTTCGTGTACCGGAACGACTTGGACGAACCGAAGACCGCGCTTGCGAATGGCCGATCT
>CAWAJU010000016.1:0-27083 GCA_963782495.1 uncultured beta proteobacterium
CCAACTGCGGATTCAATCGGTGGATGCAACACACTGGAAACTGCATAAGCAGAAGGAGTGTTGCAGCCGTGTGAACATTTTGAACAAGAGATCAGCGGTCTTGAGCGGGAACGACCGCTTGTAGAAGATGCCCACTCTCTCTTTCGATCCCAGGCGCGAACGAGGAGTCACGGGTCGCTAACCGACCACCTCAATTTGGAGGCAGGAATTTGCCGCAATTGGTGAACCCGGCAAGCACTATTTCACTGCGCGGCCTTCACCAAGAAGCGCCGTGCGCGTGACCGGGCTTTGCAGTTGGGCAAGCCACCACTCCAGCGCCCGCCCACTGCTTCTACGCCCGCTCTTGCGCCAGGCGTAGCTGACCTGCACCATCTGCTCAGACCGTTCGACCCGTTTGACGACCAGCCGTCCGGTGTCGATGTAGGGCTGTGCCAGGCACGTCGGCAAGAAGCCGGCACCAAGTCCCCTGATCTGTGCATCAAGTTTTGTGCGCATTCCCGTCACGGTAAACACATCCTGCCCGGCAAGCAGCCCGATGGAGAGGCCGCTGCCCTGCGGAATCGAGTCGGCGACCGCCACCGCCCGATGCTGGCGGATCACTTCGTCACTCAACGGCTCCGTTGCGTGTGCCAGCGGGTGATGGGGCGCCACTGCAAAAACAAAACGCACACTGCCTAACGGCTCCCGCTGCAGGCTGGCTGAGGTGCTGGCTGCGAGTACCACGCCAAGAGCCAGATCGGCCTGGCCCGAGGTCAGCGCTGCCAGCGTGCCCGAAAGGGTTTCGGCGCGCAGCCTTACGCGGGTGGGTGGTTGCAGGGAAAAGAATGCGTCGCACAACTCCATCACGGTCGCACTACTGATGATGCTGTCCACGGCAATCGTGAACTGCGGCTCCCACCCGGTGGCCACGCGCTTGACGCGGTTGGCGATGGCATCGATGTCGGCCAGCAGGCACGCGCCTTCGCGCAGCAGTTCGGCGCCGGCCTCGGTCAGGCGGGCCTGGCGCGAGTTGCGGTCGAACAACAATACGTCTAGCGCATCCTCCATCTGGCGCACGCGGTAGGTGAGAGCGCTTGGCACCACATTGCTGGCGCGGGCGGCCGCAGCAAAGCTACCGGTGCTGGCAATGCTCTGCAGCATGGCCAGGGCATCGGGGGTGAGGACATCGCGGGGCGTGGGCATTGAGGCATTTCAATTCAAATATTTTGAATGATGCCACCAAATTCCTAGGCACTGAAAGGCGGGCGCAGCGTTCACAATCGATCTCATCGACAAGGAGTTGCAATCATGCTCACCCTACGCAAATCCGAGGACCGCGGTTATGCGGACCATGGCTGGCTCAAGAGCTTCCACTCGTTCTCGTTTGCCGGCTATTACGACCATGCCCATATGGGCTGGGGCAATCTGCGCGTAATCAACGAAGACCGCATCGCGCCGGGTACCGGCTTTGGCGAGCACAGTCACCACGACATGGAAATCATCAGCTATGTGCTCTCGGGCGAACTGGCCCACAAGGACAGCATGGGCAACGTCAAGGGCATTCCGCCGGGCGATGTGCAGCGGATGAGCGCGGGCACCGGCGTGATGCATAGCGAGTTCAACCACGCCAAAGGCCAGACCACCCACTTCCTTCAAATCTGGATCGAGCCGAACCTAATCGGCATCACGCCCAGCTATGAGCAAAGAACCATTCGGGCCGAGGAGAAACGCGGCAGGTTGCGCTTGATCGCATCGCCCGATGGGGCGCAGGGCTCCGTCACCATCCATGCCGACGCGGTAGTCTACGCAGGCCTATTTGATGGGCACGAGACGGCAGATCTTGCGCTCGACCCGGCGCGCAAAGGCTATGTGCATCTGGTGCGCGGCGCACTCGAGGTCAATGACCAGCGGATTGATTTCGGGGATGCCGTGTTGCTGGAAGGTGAAAGCCGGATCGTGTTGGCGAATGGCACCGATGCCGAGGTGTTGGTGTTCGATCTGGCAGCCTGACTTATGTTCTTCAACGTTACCGCAAAGGAGCCACTATGTTCGACAAACTGCAGAACCCGCTTTCTCTGGCCGGCCGGTTACTGCTGGCCCTGCTGTTCCTGCCCGCAGGTTTCAGCAAGCTCACCGGCTTTGCCGGAACGGTAGGCTACATATCGTCGGTGGGCCTGCCCATGCCTCAGGCAGCCGCAGCAATTGCCCTGGTTGTCGAAATTGTCGGCGGCATGGCGCTGGTCGTCGGCTACGGCACCCGTATCGCCGCAGTTGTGTTGGCGCTGTTCACGCTGGTGGCGTCGTTCTTCTTCCACAACTATTGGGCACTGCCGGCCGATCAGCAAATGATCCCGCAACTGCTCTTCTTCAAGAACATCGCAGTGGTGGGTGGACTGTTGACGCTTGCTGCCTGGGGCGGGGGTGCGTGGAGCGTGGATGGCTGGCAAAAGCGATGAATCACGTTCATGCATCCGCTTGTCCGACGTCTACTGCGATCGGCTGCGAACTGTTGGCAGAAGGTCCAATGCAGAATCCGGCACGAATTGTAGTGATCGGAATCCATCGGACGTGCTTTGGGTTTCAAATCTGCGCGTAACCAAATTAGGAGATCGACATGAGCCAATACCCCATTGCCATTATCGTTGGCAGCCTGCGCGAGAATTCGTTCAACCACAAACTGGCGAACGCCATTGTGAAACTGGCGCCACCGGAATTCACGTTCACGCAGCTGCAAATCGGCAATCTGCCGCTCTACAATCAGGACGACGAAGCGAATCCCGCCGATTCCATCAAACAGTTGAAAGCCGAAATTATGGCGGCACGGGGACTGCTCTTCGTGACACCCGAATACAACCGCTCGATTCCTGGGGTGCTAAAGAACGCGATTGATCACGCGTCACGGCCCTATGGCCAGAGTGCCTGGGCGGGCAAGCCTGCTGGCGTGATGGGCGCTTCGATCGGCCCCATCGGCACCGCCATGGCGCAACAACATCTGCGCAACATGCTTGCCTACCTTGACGTTCCCACTCTTGGCCAGCCTGAGGCGTTTATCCAGGTAAAGGATGGGTTGTTCGACGAGCATGGCGACATTGCTGAGGACAGCAAGGAATTTCTGCAGAACTGGATGGAGCACTATGTTGCCTGGGTGAAGAAGCACGCTGAATGATAGAGATTCGTAGGGTGTTGATCTCGGCCTTCGGGGCCATGGCACTTCGCTGGGCGGAAACCAGGGGCCGTGTGATTGTATGGCGGTTTGGGTCGACGCGCCGGTCTCACGAATTTGCCGTGATCGCCGGGCTCGAACTTGAGAATCCTGTTTGCTCATTCGTCGGTCAATCATCGCGAGAGTTGTCGG
This sequence comes from uncultured beta proteobacterium, assembly GCA_963782495.1. Classification (GTDB taxonomy): domain Bacteria; phylum Pseudomonadota; class Gammaproteobacteria; order Burkholderiales; family Thiobacillaceae; genus DASQBT01. The sequence goes on from CAWAJU010000016.1 coordinate 3,335, forward strand.
ATATCCGATGTCGGATTTCAGGGCATTTCCTAAGGCCCGACGCGCGTTGCTGCTTGACAAGCCCAAGAACGGGCTTCCGCGTGCATGATGCTGTTTATCCACTATGATGGAAAGCTGGGGCGCCTTGACAAACACCGGATAACCGTCCACTTCGCACTAATCAGCAGGAGCAAGCCATGAAATATATTTTGTTGTCAGTCGCTTTGTTTGCCTTTGCCGGTCTTGCCCAGGCGGACGAGTCTACCCCGCCAGCTGCAGCTGCCACGCCGCAGAGTACCGCCGAGGCGAACACCAATCCGGCCGCTTATCCAGTCATTGCCGGCAATCCCGCCGCGTTTGCCCAATGGAGCAACGCGATGATGAACCCGGCCATGTACCTAACGATGATGAAAATGGGCATGGATCCCAACAGCTATGCCCGCACGGCGTCCGAGGCGATGAACCCGGCTTCACTGATAGGCTATCAGCACTGGACCGACCCGGCCGTCTACCTGCGCTGGCTGCAAGCCGGTATGAACCCAAACTTTTATATGTCCATGATGGCCCCAGCCATGAATCCGTCCACCTACATGAACTGGGCGACTCTCCCCATCAACCCGCAGTTGTGGGGACAGGGCATGCAAATGCTCAATCCGTCCCTGTACATGAAGTGGCTGACCGCGCCGATAAGCCCGCCCGTGCTTGGTGCGGCGATGACACCACTGAATCCTGGCCTGTATCCGAGCTGGGCGGTCACGGCAGTGAATCCCGCCAACTACGGACCGTGGGGCAGCTTTATGACCCCGCCTGCTGGCCTCGGCGGGACCGTGCCGTTCAACCCTGCGGAACTGTTCAAGATGGTGCCCATGCCGCAGCCTGTGCGTTAGGCTGGACCTGATCCTGCGAGGTCGGCGTCAGCTGATCTTCGCAGGCTTGAGCCGGAGAGGCGCTTGCGCGCCCCTGAGTCGCCGTTCGGGGGCGACTGGCAAATCGCTGTACGCCGCGGTAATTCTGTTGAATATCGGGGTGAAATCTTCGAACTATGGCTCGGTGCTAAATATATGCACTCAGGCCTGCCAGTATCATTTCCCCATGTGCGAGCGCGGCATGCAGGAGATCAAGGCCCACAGCATCGGCGAACTGAAAAACGATGCTACCGGTAGCGCCCGCTCAGCGCCACTGCCGACAAGAGACGGCGAATACTGCGTGTTCGGCGACTTCGTGCTCGACAACAATCCTCCGATGTGGAACGTGGCAATCCGGGTGAAAGGCGGGGCGAATGTGCTCACGCTCGATCAACGCAACGCGACTTCATCCTCCTAAACACAACGGAACCTGCATAGCGATACGGTCATACGCCAATTTCCGGATGTCGTCGTTATGTAGCACTCCACATAAGGCCGAACAGCTGCCCCATGGGGGGTAGGCGCGACAATACGTTTGTGGTTCTCATCAGCCCTTGACGGCCTAATGACTACCGGCCGCTCCTGGCCCAGACCGTGTAAAAACGTAATCATTGACTATCCTAAACCAACACGGTGTTTTGGGAGAGACGGGTGAAGCGATTTGTTCAAGGCGAGAGTCGAACCCAGAGCACGTTGTTACCGGAAAGCCTCGACGACTATGTTTCTGATACCAACCCGGTTCGGGTGGTTGATGTCTTTGTCGATGAGTTGGATCTGGGCAAGCTGGGATTTGAAGGCGTCGAGCCGGCGGAGACAGGAAGACCTTCGTATCACCCGGCGGTGTTACTCAAGATCTACATCTACGGCTACCTCAATCGGATTCAATCGAGTCGGCGCCTGGAGCGCGAGGCGCAACGCAATGTTGAACTGATGTGGCTGACTGGGCGACTGATGCCCGACTTCAAGACCATCGCCAACTTCCGCAAAGACAACGGCAAAGCCATCCGCAACGTGTGCCGGCAGTTCGTGGTGTTGTGCCAGCAGCTTGGCTTGTTCACGGAAGCGCTGGTGGCTATTGACGGGAGCAAGTTCAAGGCGGTCAACAACCGCGATCGCAACTTCACCAGTGCCAAGCTGAAGCGGCGGATGGAAGAGATTGAATCCAGCATCAATCGCTATCTCAGGGCTCTGGATACGGCAGACCGGCAAGAGCCGGCCACCGCGCAAGCCAGGACCGAGCGGTTACAGGACAAGATTGCTGCTTTGAAGGTCCAGATGCAGAAACTTCGGGAAATCGAAGTCCAGCTCAACGAGACGCCCGACAAGCAGATTTCCCTGACTGATCCGGATGCCCGCTCGATGAAGACGCGTGGCACCGGGGTCGTGGGCTACAACGTCCAGACCGCCGTCGATACGAAGCATCACCTGATTGTGGCGCATGAGGCAACCAACATCGGAAGTGATCGTGATCAACTCGCCTCAATGGCCAAGAAAGCCCGCACCGCAATAGGCACGAAGGTAATCACGGTGGTTGCGGATCGGGGTTACTTCAAGAGCGAGGAGATCCTGGCCTGCCATGTAGCGGGAATCACCCCCATTGTTCCGAAGTCGACCACCTCGGGTGCCAAAGCGGATGGACGATTCGACCGTGCTGACTTCATTTACGACGCGCAGAAGAATGAATACCGCTGCCCGGCCGGGCAACATCTGGTGTGGCGGTATGCAAGCCTTCAGGATGGCTTGATGCAACACCGTTACTGGAGCTCGAACTGCCCGCAGTGTGCCATCAAGGGGAAATGCACCCCAGGGGAGCAGCGCCGTGTGACTCGCTGGGAGAACGAAGAGGTCCTGGAGGCCATGCAAGCCCGCCTGGATGAGAGGCCAGACAGCATGCGCCTTCGACGCCAGACGGTGGAGCACCCCTTCGGGACGCTCAAGCTATGGATGGGGAGTGCCCATTTCCTGACCAGGACGCTGGCACGCGTTAGTACGGAAATGAGTCTCCATGTTCTTGCCTACAACCTGAAGCGTGTGATGAAGTTGCTGGGAATCGGCGCCCTGATGGAGGCGATGGTGGCCTGAGGCCATACATCGCCACTTTTGCGCCTATCTACAGCGGCCCAGACACCATTCCGAAAGAGATCAGCAGAAAACAGACTGGAGCATTTGCGAACGCCCCAACAAATATTTAACGTTGGGAGAAGAACCAGCGCCACGTGAAATCGCCGAGTGGGAACTTCCATGTGTTTTTACACGGTCTGGGCCGAAAGTGACGGTTTGTCGCGTTTCTCCATAAGAGACGGCGGCAAATACGGCTGAGTTGACCTTGTTCTGAATCAGTTCTAATCGGGAATCTTTCGGTCGCTGCTGAATCTCAATGTAACGCGTGCAAAGCCTCCTGTCGGGAATCCAAAGGTTAAGAGCCTCGCCGGCTGACCGATGCCAGTTACTGGCAAAGGGTGCGTTTCTGCCAAGCGCCAGATTGCACGGACAGGCTTACGGAAGGATGAATGATGATGCCAAGGAATGCCGCCGCCCTTGTTGCATTGGCTGCTGCTTTATGCGTTCTGATTCCGGCTGCAAGTGCTGCAGACACTTACGCTGGGACGGGTACGCAAACGCCGGCTTACGCGGCGCTGTATACGCAGCTGGAAAAAGCGGATGTTGTGCGAGAGGGTGCCAAGGTGGCAAAAAATGTCCTCTACGTATTCTTCGATGCAAATTGCTTCTATTGCCATCTCACCTGGAAGGCCTTGCAACCATACGAGAAAGCGGGCCTGCAGGTTCGCTGGGTGCCGGTCGCCTATCAGCAGCCAAGTTCAGCGGGCCGCGCAGCCGCGATCATGCGCGCTCGCGACCGCGTTGCTGCGCTACGCAAGAATGAAGTCGACTACGACCGTGGACAGTTCGCGGGTGGCATTGCGCCGCTCGAAAGGGTGCCCGACGCGCTGGCGGCTCAGCTGGTAGCCAACACGCAACTCATGTTGAGATTTGGCGCGCCGGGAACGCCCGCGCTGGTGTGGAAGGATCGCGCCGGCAAGGTTCGGTTCAAGCTCGGGGTGCCGCGCCTGTCGGAACTTCCCGCGATTACAGGCCTTCCAGCACAGCGCATCGATGATCCTGAACTGGCTCGATTTCACTAATGTCCTGCGGCACGGGTCGGCGTGCGTGTTCAATTTGCCTTTGGAAATCATTCGCGATGGGTGCATTCCCACCAGAGATGGTTGCCCTCTGTTCCATCCTGTTATGAGCCAGGCAGACTGGCTCGGACTTCCACACGCCGCGTATTGGAAGACCGTCCCCCGTGAACACAGCATACGGCGAAACGGGATTGAGTCCTAAGCCGAAAGATTCGTCAGTATGGCCGGGAGTGTGGAGAGCCAGCAGTGTGAAGCCGTCCACACAAAGGAGTCTTCCGTCGCCCACCCGATCCGGGACACAATCTGCGCGGGTATGTTCGCCCATCACCCTGCCCGGCATCCAATGGCGTCCCGCAGGTCGCCTAGTCCCGTAATGTGGCCCCCGCACAGGTGTGGGTATCGATTGCCCGCGCAAGCTTGAGGTCCGGTTCGCCCATTGGCCTGTGGTATTGCGACACATGTTCCTTGACCGGGTCGATGAGCAAGGCCTCGCGGACCACCCCTGCCACAATCAAGCAGGTGTAGGTGCTCGATTCTGAATCGAACAATTCCACAACGACAAGCTGACCTCCTTATGGGTGGCCTTCTGCCCTGTGGATCAAACATCGTGGCGCGTCAATGCTGCGTGGCTGGCAACAAGTTGGAGCCACAAGTCTTGGACATCCCCGTGGCGACCGCTCAAAAGCCGGGCTGCCAGTTGAACCACGGCGGGAGATACGAACGCGGAAGAAACCAGTCGGGAGGCGGCGGAGCTGCGAAGAACGGATCCCGTGCGCTCAAGGCCGACAGGAGTTGATAGCGTTCAGCAGGCGGCAGGTCCATCTGCTCCAGGATCTGCTCCCGAATCGCGTCGCGGGTGCCAGTGAACTCCTGCTTCACCAGTTTCCCGTCCTTGCCAAGAAATCGAATTTCGGCCTTGAAGTTGCCGTCCTCCAGCTTCTTCAATGACATCGAATCGAAACTGTCCCAGTTGCCGGCGACAGCGCCGGGAAGTGGCAAGGATGGACCGGGAACGTATCCGGGCATGCGTGGCACGTGCATCCCCAGCTCTGGGTATCCGGATTCTCCCGCCGCCTGCGCCTGCGCCTGACCCAGCATGACCTGGACGTCCTGCGCCGTACCGTTACGCACGAGCTGCAGCGTAACAGCCTTGTCGGGGCTGTCCGCCCGCACCAGGTGGCTCAGCTGTTCCGCGGAAAACACCTTCTGGTCATCATAACGGATCAGGATATCGTAGGCCTTCAGCCCCGCCTTGGCTGCCGGGGAATCCTTTGCGACATCGCGGATCATGACACCCTGACCTGGTGGCAGGACATCCCCCAGCTGCGCGCGTAGTGCGTCGGGAACCGGTCCCAGCAACACCCCGAGATAGCCACCCGTCGCCTGCACCTGAAGTGGTACAGCCAGCGTCGGCACGTCAGCAGCACGCGTGGCAACCAGCGGCGCCGCCAGCGCAATGGCAAGCAACACAGCCAATGTGGAAGATTTCATTTGTCAATCCTCCTTCCTTTATTGCACTCAGGTATTTTTGACCGTCGGGTCGCTCACTGGTTCCGAACGTGAAGGAACAGGATCCGCAACACCAGGGCGAAGCGGAAATAGTGCATCAGGTCAATCTCGTATTTTGAGTTGATCAAAGTCGCCGGGATCCGGACGCCGTCGTCCCTTCCCAGCGGGTCTTTCTCGGCGATAATCTATTGAATGGCAGCGGTGGGGGCAAATCGGGATGAAAATGCGACTGTAGTTTGGATAGCTAGCCTAGCTTGCTTTCTTCACCAATCCTCATGTGGACGTTATCCACGTAACGATATGGCGGAATGACCAGATTGACCGGTGCCGGAGAGCCTTTGAATACCCTCCCCGCCAGATCGAAACGCGAACCATGACATGGACAGAAGAAACCACCGGGCCAGTACGCGCCGATATCGGATGCTCCAACCTGGGGCCTGAAGTTTGGTGAGCAGCCCAGATGAGTACATATTCCCACTGCCACAAAATATTCGGACTTAATGGATCGGGTCGGATTCCTGCAATTGGCGGGTTGCTGAGACTGCTCCGAATTAGGGTCGGTCAACAGATTATTATGGTTGCCCAGCATGTCCAGCATCTCTTTGCTCCGATGCAGGACCCAGACCGGCTTGCCACGCCATGCAACCGTAATGAGCATGCCCTCCTCAATCCGGGAAATGTTGGCTTCGACAGGTGCGCCGGCCGCCCTGGCCTTGGCGCTGGGCAACATGCTTTCCATAAAGGGTAGCGCTGCTCCCGCAGCGGCAGCGATGCCAGCCCCCAATGTCGCCGCGACCAGGATTTGGCGACGCTTTTGATTGACCTCTGTCTCACCCATCCTGTGGTCAGCTTTCTATGTACGCCTCCCAGGTATATCAAATTCTTTAGAAGGGCAGGGTCTCATGCTCAGAGAATCCGTCGGCCGAAGCCTCCTGGACCCAAAGCATAAGCTTGCCAATCGCTTGTGAGAAAAAATGCTACTGTAATAACGATCCTTTCTTTGCTTGAAAAGTTCCAGCTATGCACGTTGGCCAGGAGGCTTGCACCAATATCACGCTGCTGCCCCCCCGCCCATCATTGCCGATGCGCAGTCGGGTCCTGGTTAGTACACGTAAAACACTTGACGGCCTGGACAGAACATCCGGTCGATCACAACGCGCCGGGGGGCTGACCTGAACGGATGAACTCGGCACCGTTGCTGAACGGGGTTACTTTCCAGGCGAGAAGATTCTGGCCTGCCATGAGGCTGGAATCATGACCAATTTTCCGAATCCGATAATGTCGCGGGCCACAAAAGCACTTCGCTGCGGCGGCGCTTATTAACCGTTGATGAAGACAAACAACAAAGGATCTGCTCCCGCGATGGCGTTCATTTTGTTCTTGCACAGCCCGGGTCGGCCCCAAGCCGCAGAGGAAATCAGAAACCGCCATCTGGTTAGATCTTCTGGCCTACGTCCGATAGCGAATCCATAGCAGAAGTGGTCAGTTAAAATCTCCAGCGGCAGTTTCGGCGGATGAGTTGCCGATCATGCCAATCCCGCGACCGGCAGCTTGCGGAAATATACGGATTCCAGCCCGCTAATGTCGAATTGACAAGCCACGGACCGGGCCGATTCCGTATCCATCATCCGGCACGCTATCTTCCTCGGCCTCCTTCAGTTGTTCGAAATCAACGTCGTGGTTCCAATAGATGTTCCAGCCGCGCTGCTGGTCTTCGACCACTTCCGGATGGGCTCTCAAGTACCCGTTGATGAAAACCGTGAATTCGGAAACATAATTCTTGTCCATCTCTAGCCTCCTTCAACTCAGTGACATGGATTGCGCCGCCACCAATCCAATTCAAACGGATATTGCCGGACTGGCACCATTTCAGATGCAGAGAACAGAACACCGAACGCAAGTGAGAGTGTTCATCTCATGAGGATTCAGTACTGGTCAGCCAACCATCCATCCAGAAGGGCGCACGCCTCCAGGGTCGGGGTGGCGGCATTCCTGCCCATATTCGACGTGTGGCAGAGGTATTGGTTTCCCTGGCCGTCCGTAAGATTGCGCAGGGGCGGCGCACCCAAGGTTTCGTAGCCGCGCGCGTCCATCATGACGAACTGGTAGTCATCTCCCACGCTGACTTCCAGCCTGCCGCCGTTGCCCGCGCCGTATTTCTCCCACCAGGTATCCGGATTGGCGCCGTCGTAGTAGGCAGGCATGACGCTGTTGTGCTGATGCCAGGCCATGATGGTAGGGTCCTGCATCTGGTTTTCCCGCGCGATGCCTTTGGCAAGCAGGCTCGCACTTTGAAAATTGAGGGCACTGCCCTGATGATCGATATGGATGTTACGCATGATGTTTCCTTTGGGTAATGGGTGCTGCATGGCAGGTGACGGCAGCTTTGCCGTTTGTCATATCTTATTTATACACCTATATCCGACTAAAGTAGTCAAGTATTTCTTGTGGCGGATCTTGTCGCCGTTGCGGCCACGCGCGCGTTGCGATTTGGCGGCGCATCGGGCACGATGAGAGTGACCTTGCACCGCTTCCCGGCCCGAAAGAATACATGCCTCGATTGCCCGATTCCCTGCGTGACTGGCAAACAGATCGCTTTGTCCTGACCCTGAAGCACGAGATCGGGAACATGGAAGCCGGCGTCTTGCCCCTGGACCAAGGCACCACCCAAGGCGGATATGTCGATGACAGCGGTATGACGATCACCATCCTGCATGCCACGGAGGACGACACGTCCATCCTGGCCAGGGCGGGGGTGTTCTTTACCGAAATCGTCGCCAGTTGCGGCTGCGGCGAAGAGCCCATGCCGACGAATGCCTATTGCGAAATGCAGATCAGGATCGAAAAGGCCACCGCCGAGGCGTGCTTCGTCCTGCTTCAGGAATGACGCGCCAACTCGGCTACACGCAATCAGCCGGGGGACGCTGTCTCGCGCCGTTTACGAGGCAACGACGACCGGGGGCGGGAGCACAATCTTCTGGTCAGTGCTGAACTGGTAGTCGTGGAACACATGTTCCGCGCCGAGCAACTGATAGCTTCCATCTTCCAGACGCCGCGAGGTGTCCTTCAGGCGGTAGGTATAGTGGCCGCAAGTCCAGATGTCGAAGTTGCGCATATGGGTGCAAAGGCAGGCCTTGTCCTTGACCGAGATTTTCTTTTCCTCCGGGTGCAGCGCGACTTCGCGGTTGTAGGCGTCGATATAGGCGCAGTTGCCCTTTGCGTCCAGGAGATATCCGTAAGCTTCGCAGTTGGGCCGGATGCCGGCGCCGATGCCGGGGCTGCGCTTGAGCATGCGCATGGGGTAGCCGGTGGGCGAAATGGTGTTGACCTCGATGTCGTCCTCGCCGGCCTTGAAATATTCCTGCTTGACCTTGTCCGGAAGACCGCATTCGCGGGTGACGGTGAAGCGCGTTGCCACCTGCACCGCAGCGGCGCCTAGTTCGAGAAAAGCCGCGGCGTCACTGCCGGTGAAAATACCGCCGGCGGCGATCACCGGAATATCGAGGTGTTCGGCCTTGAGGAACGCCAGCACTTCGCCGACGATGCTGCGCAGGTCATATTTGGCCCAGTCCAGGCCGAAACCGAGGTGGCCGCCAGCGAGCGGCCCTTCGACCACGATGTAGTCGGGCATGCGCTGCAGCCTGGCGTTCTTGCGCAAGAACATTGCCAACGCGCGCGTCGAGGAAACGATGATGCCGAGCTTGGCATCGCGAAAGCGCGGATGATCTTCGATCAAGGCAAACGACCCGAGATGCAGACCGGCGCTCAAGGTAATGCCGTCGATGCCGGCATCGAGCGCGGCAGTCAGACGCATGCGCAGCGTGTCGCGCGGTGCGCCCATGGTGAGCTTTTCCATGCAGTTTATGAAGATCATGCCATTGCCGCGCTTGGCTTCCATGGCGCGACCCACATGATTGCGCGTCGCATCTTCGAGCGCGGTCAGGCAGAACTGCACCGAGGATTTGTCGCTGCTGGCGACGTTGTGCTTGTACTGCTTGAGCTTGTCGCTGACAAACCGGGTGTCGAAGCGGCGGTCTGACACGGTCTGCACCATCGCGTCGGAAATATGGCCGATACCGCCCATGCGCGCGATTTCGAGCGCCAGTTCCGCGGTCGAAATATCCACCCCCATGCCGCCGACGACAATCGGCACCAGCTCCTGTTTGCCGCCCTGTTTGGGAAAGCGCAGGCGGAAATCATCCACGCGTTTCATTCTGATCCTTAATGCCTTTCGTTGGCCGGCCTGCGCGGCCATTGCGCGACCGTCACCGTAATCCATATTGACTCCGGCAGCGGCATTTGAGCCGCGTGATTGCCGGCTCTTGCATCGCGTTGTGGGGTCTCGATTTACTGCTCAGGACAGAATTGTACGCATACGCCGCCCGGATGACACCCGCAAGATCCTCGTCGACGCATGGGCTAGCGAGGCTGAAAGGTGGCGTCAAGGAATGTCGGCTCAAACGATCGCCCGTGCGGAAGGCGCGCGGATTGGCTCGAGTCGGACGGTCTTCCGGCGGCTGCTCGCATCCTGTCGGGTGACCGGAGACTGGCCGCGCATCCACGTCTGCGCAATCGCTTTCTAAATGTCCAGGATAGTGTCCGCGCGCCTTCAACCGGGCTTGACGATGGAGCCACGCGGGAAATTGCGCGTCCGTGCGGAGCATGCCGCATGCAGCGGCTTGTATCATGCTGTGATGTGGCATATCAAGATGCCGTTACCTGAAACTCACCTTGACAAGGCCACAACATGTTGTATGGTTACTAACCAGACACACCAAATATTGATAATCCAGGAGACGGTAATGGAAGGAATGGTGGCAGTGCTGCCGCGAGAGGTCATCAAGCGCGACGGGCGGAGGGCGGGATTCGACGCCGCAAAGATCCGCTCCGCCATCCTGCGCGCTGGACAGGCCGCAGGCGAATTCGGCGAGGCCGAAGCCGACTTGCTGACGGCCCAGGCGGTCAAAGTGCTGATACACAAATTCCGCGGAGCCCCGCCCGGCATCGAGAGCATCCAGGACGTGGTCGAACAGAGCCTGATTGCCGCCAATCACCTCAAGACCGCGCGCGCCTATATCGTCTATCGCGAGACCCACAAGAAGCTGCGCGAAGACCGTAAGACGGTCGTCGACGTGGAAGCCTCGATCAACGAATACCTCTCGCGCCAGGACTGGCGCGTCAATGCCAACGCCAACCAGGGCTACTCGCTGGGCGGCCTGATACTCAATGTCTCGGGAAAAGTTGTCGCCAACTACTGGTTGAATCACGTCTATCCGCCTGAACTGGGCCAGGCTCACCGTGATGGGGCGCTGCACATCCACGATCTCGACATGCTGGCCGGTTATTGCGCCGGCTGGTCATTGCGTACCCTGCTGCACGAAGGACTCAACGGCGTACCGGGCAAGGTTGAAGCCGGGCCGCCGAAGCACATGTCATCAGCGGTAGGCCAGATCGTCAACTTCCTGGGCACGCTGCAGAATGAATGGGCCGGCGCCCAAGCCTTCTCCTCGTTCGATACCTACATGGCGCCCTTTGTCCGCAACGATGCGATGACTTACGAGCAGGTCAAGCAGTGCATCCAGGAACTGATCTACAACCTCAACGTACCCTCGCGCTGGGGTACGCAGACGCCTTTCACCAACCTGACCTTCGACTGGACCTGCCCCGAGGATTTGCGCGAGCAGGTGCCGGTCATCGGCGGCGTGGAGACGCCGTTCAGCTATGGCGAGTTGCAGGCCGAAATGGACATGATCAACCGCGCCTACATCGAGGTGATGACGACCGGCGACGCCAAGGGCCGGGTCTTTACCTTCCCCATCCCGACCTACAACATGACGCCGGATTTTCCCTGGGAGTCGGAAAATGCGGATCGCCTGTTCACCATGACCGCGCGCTACGGCCTGCCCTACTTCCAGAACTTCATCAACTCAGAGATGAAGCCGAATCATATTCGCTCGATGTGCTGCCGCCTGCAGCTCGATCTGCGCGAACTGCTCAAGCGCGGCAACGGTCTGTTTGGCTCGGCCGAGCAGACCGGCTCGGTGGGTGTCGTGACCATCAATTGCGCGCGCCTGGGCTATGAACACAAAGGGGACGAAGCCGGACTGTTAAGCCGCCTCGATGCGCTGCTCGACATGGCGCGCAACGGCCTGGAGATCAAGCGCAAGGAAATCCAGCGCCTGATGGACAACGGCCTGTTTCCCTACACCAAGCGCTATCTCGGCACTCTGCGCAATCACTTCTCCACCATCGGCGTGAATGGCGTCAACGAAATGATCCGCAACTTCACCGGCGACGAACACGACATCACCAGCGAGTGGGGTCACACTTTTGCCGTGCGACTGCTGGACCACATCCGCGGCCGCATCGCAGGTTTCCAGGAACAGACCGGCCACATGTACAACCTGGAAGCCACGCCTGCAGAAGGCACCACCTACCGCTTCGCCAAGGAAGACCGCAAGCGCTACCCCGACATCCTCCAGGCCGGCACGCAGGACGCACCCTATTACACCAACTCGACCCAACTGCCGGTGGGTTATACCGATGATGCATTTGAAGCGCTGGAGCGGCAGGACGACTTGCAGCGCAAGTACACCGGCGGCACGGTGCTGCACCTCTACATGGCGGAGCGCATTTCGTCGGCCGATGCGTGCCGAAACCTGGTGCGCCGGGCGCTGGCGCGATTCCGTCTGCCCTACATCACAGTCACACCGACCTTCTCAATCTGCCCCAAACATGGCTATCTCTCCGGCGAGCACGAGTTCTGCCCGCGCTGCGACGAGGAAGCCCTGGCACGCAAAAGTGCTGCTGCCTGATCCCAACCAAAGGAGATTTGAATGAACGATATGACCCTTCCCTTCGCCCTCCAGAACGCCACGACCCTCAATATCGAAGAACGCACCCGTTGCGAGGTGTGGACCCGCGTCATGGGTTACCACCGCCCGGTGACCAGCTTCAACAAGGGCAAGCAAAGCGAACATGGCGAGCGGCGCTTCTTTGTGGAGGGCCAGTGCAAGCCGGGGTGATGTAGTTAGTTCCGTCATCGCGAGGAGCGAAGCGACGTGGCGATCCAGAGATCGTTGACCTATCCAGCATCCTGGATTGCTTCGCGTTGCTATCCATGAACCGTTCCATAACGCGACTAGGTTCATGGGCCCGTGTGCGGTTCCCACCCCGGAACAGGAGGCTCTCGCAATGACGAGCATGGTTTCAAGCGCGTCCCTAAGGGTCGGCGGCCTGACGCCCCTCTCCACCACCGACTGGCCCGGCATGCTGGCCGCCGTGGTGTTTTGCCAAGGCTGCCCGTGGCACTGCAGCTATTGTCACAATCCTGATCTGATCCCGGCACAGGGCGGGAGTGACCTTGGCTGGGAATCGGTGCTTGGCTTGCTCCATCGCCGCCAGGGATTGCTCGACGCGGTGGTGTTTTCCGGCGGCGAGCCAACGCTGCAGGCGGGCCTGCTCAATGCCATTATTGAAGTTCGTCAACTGGGATTTGCCGTCGGCCTGCACACCGCCGGCGCGTATCCGCAGCGCCTGCAGGCCATTCTGCCTTTGGTGGACTGGGTGGGCATGGACATCAAGGCGCCGTTTGCGGATTACCCTGCGATCACCGGCGTGCCGGGAAGCGGCAAACGCGCGCTTGCCTCACTCGATTTCATTCTGCAGTCCGGCGTCGCGCATGAAATCCGCACCACCGTCCACCCGGCGCTGCTCGATGACAAAGCGGTTTGCACGCTGGCGGACGACTTGGCCAGTCGCGGAGTCAGGCACTATGCACTCCAAGCATTCCGAAGCCAGGGTTGCGAGGACGAATCGCTGAATCGAGACATGGCGCGCACGTCTTCATTGACATCAGTGCAGCAAGACATTGCAGGACAGTTCACAAGCTTCACCCTGCGCAGCAGTTGAACGCGGCATGCCCGGCACACAACAAGAATTTCCCGGTTCGAGCGCTATCTCCCGAATCGCTTCCTGCCGACCACGGTGACGCCGCGAGCCGAGAACGTCAGGACGAACTGGTCCCCATCGTTGATTGGCGCCTCTCCCTGGCCGCCCACGCGATAGCTGACGTGCCCAGATCTGCGGAATTGCCCACCCGCAACACGACCTCCTGACATCCTCTTTATCAAGCTCCCGCCAGGCTGTCTCCCCGCTGACCGTAATGTTTGAATCGTTCCAGCACCTCGTCCATTTCTTCGTCGCTCAACAACACCGGCTCGCCGATCAGCTTCGCCCGCCAGTATTGCGCGCACAGTTCCTCCACTTCTACCGCCAGAGCGAGCGCCGAATCCAGGCTGGCGCCCACGGCCACCAGGCCGTGATTGGCCATCAGGCAGGTGCGGCGGTCCTGCAGTGCCGCCAGGACCAGATCGGACAAGGCCTGGGTGCCGAAGCTGGCGTAGCCGGCGCAACGGATGTTTTTGCCGCCGCCGGCGGCGACCATGTAGTGAAAGGATGGAATGTCGAGGCGCAGGCAGGACAGGCTGACCGCGTGGGGCGAGTGCGCGTGCACGATGGCACGGACTTCCGAACGCGCGCGATAGAGGTCGCGGTGGATGCGCCATTCGCTGGAGGGCTTGAGGCTGCCGTCAGCGTGTCCTTGCATGTCCACAGCCACCATTTGGGCTGGCTCCAGCTTGTCATTGGGCAGGCCGCTGGGCGTGATGAGAAAGCCCGCATGCAGCCGGACACTGACATTGCCCGAGTTGCCCTTGTTGAGACCGCGGCTCACTGTTTGCCTCGCGGTTTCGACCAGCATTGCGCGTAGCTCGGCCTCGTTCATTGCACTTTTCTCATGCGGTCCTGCGGGCGCCGGGCTGGGCTTCAGGATAATGCTGTGACAAGCCCGCGCGCGTGGCCGGGCACACGCCCCGCTCGGTGATCAGCGCGGTGATGAGCCGCGCGGGCGTGACGTCGAAGGCTGGGTTGGCGGCTTCGCTTTGCGCCGGCGTGAGGCGCACGCGCAGCGCGCGGCCGTCCTCGGCCTGGCCCTCAATGTGGGTCACTTCGGCGGCGCTGCGCTGCTCGATGGGAATCCCCGCGCCATCCTCGATCCGCCAGTCGATCGTGGGACCGGGCACGGCAACATAAAAAGGCACACCGTTGTCGCTCGCAGCCAGCGCCTTCAGATAGGTGCCGATCTTGTTGGCGACGTCGCCGTTGGCCGCCACGCGGTCCGCGCCGACAATGACGAGATCCACCTGTCCGCGCTGCATCAGATTGCCGGCCGCGTTGTCGGCAACGACGGTGTGCGGCACGCCATGCTGCGCGAGTTCCCACGCGGTGAGCGCGGCACCCTGGTTGCGTGGACGGGTCTCGCTGACCCACACATGAACCAAAATGCCGGCATCGTAAGCCGCATACACCGGGGCCAGCGCGGTACCCCAATCCACGGTCGCCAGCCAACCTGCATTGCAATGGGTCATGACGTTGACGGCGCCGGGCCGTTGTTCACTTCGCTGTTTGATGAGCGCCTGACCATGGCGGCCAATAGCCTGGTTGAGCATCACATCCTCGTCGCACAATGCGGCCGCCTCGGCCCACGCCGCGTCGCGGCGCCGCGCAGCCTGGAGGGGCGCGAGACGGTTCTGCATGCGTTCCAACGCCCAGCGCAAATTCACTGCCGTGGGCCGGGTGTCCAGCAGGCGCGCACAGGCCGATTGCAGACGGCCTTCGGAAGCATCCTCCGCCAGCGCCAGGGCGACGCCATAGCCTGCAGTCGCACCGATCAATGGCGCCCCTCGAACGCGCATGACCGAGATCGCTTCGGCCGCATCCTCCAGACTGTGCAGCGTGCGGAATTCCAGACGATGCGGCAGCAGGGTCTGGTCGATGATCTCCACGCCGCTGTTACCGGCCACGGGGCGGATGGTTCGTGTAGGCGTGCCGTGAATATTCATGCCAGATCCGGAATGCAGGTTGCGATCGCACATTCTAACGCCGCGCGTATTGCGCCATTCCCCAATTCAGGCACGCCGACTGCAAATCCCTTGCTTACGTCGTATGTATCTGCCGAGCATGTTGGTCTATAACAAAACCTCACGATAGCTTCGGTCACGTAACCGGAAGGAGTCAGCAATGGAACCCATGAATTACGGCGCCGCCGTCAACAAACTCGACGCCGCCAACTATGTCGGCACCGACCCGCTGCCGCGCGACCAGACCCAGAGCTTGCGCCTGCACGAACCGACCCAGATGCTGAGCTATATCGATCCCATTACCGGAAACGAAATCGACGACCTCTCCGGCCACCCCTTCGTCGTTGACGGCAATGTCACGATGTATTTCGAGACCGAAGGGACGCGCCAGGAATACCTCGACATGCCGCTCGATCATCCCTTCCATCTGGTCGACAACCCGACCGACGAGGGCTACGACGAAGGCTGATCCGCGCGTCGCGTTGCAGCGCAGTGCAAAGCGTGGGCGGCTCCGGGTCGACGCCCGACGTGTCTGAGTGCCCACAGGAGAGCAAGGAGCTTACTTTCTCTTGCGCTTGTTCGTGGTCGTGAAAGCCATTTTTTTCATTAACTGCTGACACCCCACCCCGCCCCACGCCCAGCATGGCCAGCGCCCGCACGACGGGGAAGAATCTTCCAGCGGCAGGGTAACGCAGTGCGCAAAGCCGCACTGCCCGATGCGCCCGCTGGCGTTTCCAGGACAGCCAACTGCCAGAGGAACTGAGCATCGTGTTCTTCCTCCCTCGCCCTTTCCTCGAACACTGAGGAATGGATGATGGCTTGCGCCGCTCGGCCGATGACCGGACCGACAAGGCTTGAAGGTCCAGCGTCGCCATCTCGGCCGAAGCTGCCGCCGGAGAGTTGAGCTAGCTATTTACGCTATGGATTCATTACCGGACGTAGGCCAGGAAATCTCGCCGAACGGCAGCCTCCATCTTTGCGAATGAGTGATCCCACCCATATGCATCATTCAAGTAAAATTACTGAGCTAATGAACAGCAGCGGTAACGGACCGGCTGATTCGACGGAAAACAGGGGAGCTCACCCAATGCGAACCTTCAGATAAACCCAGAAACTCTGACTTGTCCATGATTCCCCACGACTGCATGGTTAGTTTTAGTGAGTAAATGCTGCTCGACAAAATAAAAAGTACACTCGAACTCGCTCGTTCATGGTGCGCGAGCAGGCAGGCGAAGAGCCACCGCAATGAATGACTACGATGTGATTGTCATCGGCCGCAGTGCACCGGGCGAGCACAACATTAGTGCGCTGGCGTAAGGTGGCCTGCGATCTTCCTTGAGGTGCCTCGTGTCGCGGAATTTCGATGCAATCATCATTGGGACGGGCCAGGCAGGCCCGTCCTTGGCCGCGCGGTTTGCAGCCGCGGGCATGGCGGTCGCCATTATCGAACGCCACAAGTTTGGCGGCACATGTGTGAATACGGGATGTGTCCCGACAAAGACGCTCGTTGCCAGCGCGTACGCAGTCCATGTTGCTCGCCGAGGCGCCGAATATGGGTTCGTTGTCAATGGCGATGCGCGCATTGACATGAAACGCGTTAAAGCACGCAAGGATGAAGTTTCCGGACGGTCGAACAGGGGCGTAGAGGAATGGTTGCGAGGAATTAACAATTGCACGGTCATCCAAGGCCATGCCCGCTTTCTGTCGTCCCGCACTGTGGCGGTCAACGATGAAGTCCTGCAAGCCGACAAATTTTTCATCAACGTTGGTGGGCGTGCCTCTGTTCCCGCGATCCCTGGGATTCATGAGGTACCGTTTCTCACAAACTCTTCGATGATGGATGTCGACTTCTTGCCGGAGCATCTCGTCATTGTCGGCGGAAGTTATGTTGGGTTGGAATTCGGTCAGATGTATCGCCGCTTCGGGAGCGAAGTCACAATTGTAGAGATGGGACCGTGCCTGATTGGGCGTGAAGACGAAGATGTTTCCGAAGCCGTGCGCGAATTCATGGAGAGCGAGGGAATACAGATTAGGCCGAAAGCGAAATGTATATCACTGGCGAAGCGCGACAGCCGTATCGCCGTCGGCATCGAATGCGACGAAGGACCGCCGGAAGTATTGGGCACGCATGTTCTTCTGGCGGTTGGACGTACTCCCAACACAAGCGACCTGGGTCTCGACCGGTCTGGAGTCATGACCGACCAACGCGGCTACATCGTCGTTGACGATCAACTGCAAACCAACGTGCCAGGCATCTGGGCCCTGGGTGATTGCAACGGCCGCGGCGCCTTTACGCATACTTCATTCAATGACTATGAGATCGTCGCCGACAATCTCCTCAACGCAGGCCATCGCCGCGTGTCGGACCGAATCCAGACATACGCATTGTTTACTGATCCGCCGCTAGGCCGATGCGGCATGACTGACGCCGAAATACGGAAGTCCGGGCGCGCTGCACTCGTTGCGAAACATCCGATGAGCCAAGTGAGCCGGGCCATTGAGAAAGGTGAGACACAAGGTTTCATCAAAATCTCCGTCGATGCGGAAACAAAACAAATTCTGGGGGCTGCGATTCTTGGGACCGGAGGCGATGAAGTGGTTCAAGTTTTGCTGGACCTCATGTATGCGAATGCGCCGTATACCGTGGTCCAGCGTGCCATGCATATTCATCCGACGGTTGCGGAATTTCTCCCCGCCGTATTATCCAAACTGAAACCCTTTGCGTAGAAGGCAGTGATCTGCAGTCCGCGGAACAAGTGATTCTGCTGGTTGACGCTAGCACTCAGCAAATCTGCCTTTCAATTACCAGCGGCCGAAGTGAGCGCCTCCATCGACGTACAGGATGTCGCCAGTGACCGTCGTGGCGTCGGTCAGGTACATGACCGCGTCCGTGATGTCCTTGACCGTCGAAAGCCGACCCATCGGCGACCGACTCTCTATCACGTCCTTCGGCGTCTCCCGGTGAAGGGGCGTGTCGACGACGCCCGGCGCGACGGCGTTTACACGGATGCCGTCCTTCGCATACTCCATCGCAAGGTGCAGGGTGATCGTTTCAAGCCCGCCTTTGGTGAGCATCGGCACTGCCGCCGTGACGCCCCGGATCGGATTGCTGGCAAGAGCCGCCGTAATCGTGACGATGCTCCCGCCGGCTTTCTGCGCCAGCATTTGTTTGATGGAGAGCTGGGTGAGGTACAGGAAGCCCGCAATGTTCGTCGAGACGAGCGACTTGAAGTCCTCGGCTGTGTAGTCCGTGAACGGCTTGGTAAAGTAGATGCCGGCGGCATTGACCAGTGCATCGATCGACTTGAAGCGAGACAGCGCCGTCTCGACGATCCTGACGGCAGTTGCCGGCTCGCCTATGTCGCCGTCCACCAAGACCACCTGATTGGATGCCGCGATCTCGGTGGATTGGGTCATGTTCCGGGAATTGGCAACGACATTGAAACCCCGTTCAACATACCGTTTAGTGATTCCAGCGCCGATCCCTTGCGAAGCTCCGGTGACGATGGCTGTCTTTCGTGGTCCGCTCATGGTTGTTTGCCTCCAAAACGTCTTGCCCCAGAAAAGCCTCGATGGTCAATCGGATCAGAAATCCGTATCGAGCACGATGCGGTAACGCGCCTTGCCCGATTCAAGTCGGGCGAAGGCCTCGTTGATATCGCTCATCGGGAAGTGCTCGGTCCGCGGCACGACATTGTGCCGTGAAGCGAACTCGAGCATCGTCCTGATAGCATCCGGTAAGCCGGTCAGCGAACCCGAGACGTTGCGCTGCTGCGAGATAAGCGAGAACGCCGCGACCGGGATGGGCTCAGGCACCACACCGACAACGTGTAACCGGCCGTTGGGCGCGTCCCGGCCAGCCTTCACAAATCGATTACAACGTCGCGAATCGGTTGTGAGCAGCACACCAGAACGTTCCCGTCGGCGGGCTTTTCAAGTGGCTGAGGTCCGTAGACGACCGCCCCCGAAACCAAACCACTCTCACAACTGTGACAAACGCCGCTCCGGCACGACCAACGTACCGGGACGTCGCAAGCCTCGGCCAGTTCCAGGATGCTCTGGTACGCCGAGTCCTTCCAGTGTGCGGCGATGCCGCTGCGCGCAAACGATACCAATGGACCGGTGCTGGCGTCGTCCTTGGGCGGATGCGGAGCTAGCGTCGCTACGCCCAGGATGCCAGGTGTCATCGGCTCGCTGCCGTTGAAGAGTTCAACGTGAATCCGTTCCAGCGTCACACCCAAAGTGGCAAGCGCCTGTTTCATGTCTGAGATGAAGCGAGTCGGGCCGCAGAGGTAGACATCCGCTTCTTGTGGGACACCGATCTCGTCAAACACTAATCGCGACAGATGACCGGTCAGATCGAAATCCTCACCCAGCTTGTCGCGCGAGCCCGGAGTGCTGTAACAAACATAGCTTCGGCCGTGGCTGAGCGCAAGTAACAGGCGGCGGACTTCAGCGGCGAACGGATGCTGCTCCCGATTACGAGCCGCGTGCAGCCACCAGACCTGCCGAGTCGAGCGGGCCTCCGCCAGCGCGTGCAGCATTGCCAGAACAGGCGTCGCCCCGATGCCCGCGCTGAGCAGGACCACCGGCCGCTCTCCGGACTGCAAGATGAAGCTTCCACGCGGCGAGCTGACGTCGAGCACATCGCCTATCCGAACATGCTCCCGGAGGTAGGTTCCGGCCACCCCATTCGGCTCGACCTTCACGCTGATTCGATAGCGCTCCGTCGAGAGGGGTCCCGAGAGCGAGTAGCTGCGATAAAGCATTGGGCCACCGGCGGTCGTTTGAAGGCGCAAGACCACGTATTGGCCCGGCAGAGCCGTTGGCAACGGCTGACCATGCTGGCTCTGCATTGTCAGCGAGATGACGTCCTGGGACTCCTGATCGATCGCCGTCACCGCGAGCGATCGAAATCCTGGCGCGACCGGATGCGCGCCCGCTTCCGGCACGAGCCCCGCATTGCCGCTCGTTTGGCTATGCACTAACGCTTCAAACGACCGGCGCCATCCGGGCGAAAGCGCCTCGATCCGCAATGCGCGGTTCAGTCGATCACGTGCATGATCAGGCGAATAGAGGAGCGCGTTGATCTCTGCGACTGTCATTCGCTCCCTCGCATCTCCCACTTTCACGATTTCGTCTCCGGCGCCAACCTCGCCCTCCTTGAGCACACGGAAGTAGAATCCCGGCCGTCCGCTGGATGTAAGCAATGCCGGCATCCGGGGTTCGTTCATCCGAATGCCAACTCGATAGCAGGTAACGCGAGGTTGCGTGACCTCGAATATCGCGCTGCCGATCTGGTAACGGTCGCCAATGCACACGACGTCATCGGGCAATCCTTCGATCGTGAAATTCTCGCCAAACTGTCCATAGACGAAGTCGGACCTCTTCAGCTGTTCCTGCCAGTGGCGATATGATTCGATCTGGTAGACGAATACGGCTCGCTGCTCGCCCCCATGCCCAGCCAGATCGCCTTGACCGTCTCCGTGGAGATTCAAGCGGCCGACACGACAGCGGCCGCGCACCGGATCCTTCCGGATCCCGGTGTACACGTTGCGACCCTTCCACTCAATGTTGCGCGGAAGACCCACGTTCACCGATAACAATCGAGCCATGGCGCTTGCTTAGGCCTCTAACCGCTCGCAGAGTCTAGCGCTTTGGCGGCGTCGAGGTCGCGATCGGGACCGTGCGGAAACACTTTCTGGTCTGGCTCTAGACGCAGATGGCCACCATAAAGCTGCATCGAGACCACGTCCGGATCGAAGGACGCCAAGTCGGAGATGCGGCGGACTTGAGAATAGGCGACATGCCGCCAGAGGTACATTACCGATGTCGTAGTAGCTGCAAAGTCCTGTGTAAGGGCACAAGATCTGATATTCGACAGGCGTCAGTGCGGACTCATCGATGTCGGCGCGTATAACGTACCAGCGCGGTGCGAAGCCGGATTCATAGACGACCACCGGCTGCTTCGTATCGGCGATGATGCGATCACCGCGACTGACCGTGAAGCGGCGGCGGGATGCTTGGCGGATATCGATACGGTGATAGCTGTCAGCGATCCATTTCCCGCCGAATAGAACGCGCATGCGCCGGCGTAACGGCTCCCCGTACAAGATCTTGGGTAGTGGGTCTGGCACGACTAACCTTCCGATTGCTCCCAGGGAGAGTGGGACTTGTTGCCAGGACAGTCCCACTGATCCCCCTCCTGTACTGTGATCCAGGCTATCCACGCGCTGGATCACAAGCCCGAATTGCTTCAGGGCATCGAGCCCTGCTGAGGCTCGCATGTAGCTCGGCGCCAGCATGCCGATCCGAGCGGCGATACCGACAGCAAAGTAATGCTGCGTGCTAACGCGCAATCCATCACGGCGTTTTGTCTCAACATAAGGCGGGGTCTGGTCATTTGAGAGCGGCATTGTTGGCCCCTTCAAATTGTCTTGATTTCAACTATAGTTTCAAAATTATTCGATGGGATAATTTGAGCCGTCTGACAAACTTCTCCATATTGGATCATACGTAATTTTCAAGCTGGTGATTGCATAAATGCCAGTCACAGCTTGTAACGGACCTATTTGCCAACAGGCTGGACAGAACAATGAAACGCTTGTTTGCATTATTTATCACTGCCATTTTAGCCATGCTTGCGGGTTGCAATACCGTGGCGGGTGCCGGTAAGGATTTAGAGCGTGGCGGTGAGAAAGTTCAGGATGCTGCTAAGGATGTCCAGAAGCAGCCGTAACAACCGTTCCCTCAAGTGCATAGGAGCCCACCATGAGTGAAAGTTCTTCTCAAACTGCCGGAAAACACCAGCCCGATAGCGTCGTCGATCCGGGTAATTTTATTTCCGACATCAAAACGCTCAGGGCGCGTGCGCGCAAACATATTGAAGAGGGTGCCATTACCAACGATTACAGGCTAAATGCGAAAGAGGCGGTCAAAGTTTTAGATGATGCACTTGCCACCGAGCTCATTTGTACCTTGCGTTATCGCCAACATTCCTTCGTGGCAAAAGGAATTAACTCAGAGCCGATCGCGCAGGAGTTCATGGTGCACTCCCATGAGCAGCTTGCGCATGCCGATTTGATTGCCAAACGGATTGTGCAATTAGGGGGCGCCCCAGAATTTAACCCCGACAAGCTTTCACAGCAGTCCCATGCGGAATACTTAACATGCGACACACTGGATGCCATGATCCGCGAAAATCTCGTTGCCGAAAGGATAGCAATCGAAAGCTATCGTGAAATGGTTCATTATTTCAATGAACATGATCCGACTACGCGAATCATGCTGGAAGGTATTCTTGCAATGGAGGAAAGGCACGCCAATGAGTTGTCAGACCTGTTGCACTAATCAATCAGTCGAATATTGAATATTGAATACCGCAGGTTATGTGGCTGTCCGAGCTGTTCGACGGTCTGGCCCCGAACGGCAAGCTCTTGATGGTAGGTGTGACGTCTGATCCCATCGAGGTCACACCGGCGCAGCTCTTTAGTGGAAGTCGAACTATTCAAGGCTGGGCCGCGGGAACACCGGTCGATTCCGAAGACACCCTGCGCTTCGCAGAGTTGACGGGCGCGCGTCCAATGATCGAAACCTATCCGCTCGAAAAAGCGGTCGAGGCGTACGCACGCCTGATGAGCGGCAATGCAAAGTTCCGTGTCGTTCTGACGATGTGAAGTAGCGGCGGGCATATGACGTAGCGCGGCGGAACATGATACCGACGCTGTCGCGCAGTTCCTGGTGCACCGCGTTATGGCGTAACTGCTTTGACTGTAATTGGAGGGAAATAAAATCTCTGAAGAGATTAAGCATGATCGCCGCCGTTTTCTTGGCACCAGGGCCATGACGATTGCCAGCGCCCAGTCCGGAATGGTTGGGCTGCCCGTTGCACACTTCCGGGCCGCGGTGGGCGCGCTCTCCGCGATTCCCTTCACCTGGCGCTGGAAGCTGCAGACCGTCGCCGGGGCTGACCTCACTCCGTCGATGCACTGGCCGGCGCCGATCATCAGCCGGGAGGCCGAGCGTGACGTGGGACCGGTGCTGGCGACCGTCGACTACCGCGTCGAGCCCCGAAACCGGGAGGGTAACTACTTTCAGATATTGAAGCGACATTCAGCGAACAGCTTCGAATAGCTGAAATGAGTCGAGAACAGTTTGTGAGATTGTAAAGGCCAACGACTGCAGAGTGTCGATGGCGTGAGTAACGTTTTACGCTGAGCAGCCATACAGCCAGATTCCTGGTCAACGGCCGGTGTTCGGCGCACAGCAGACTAAATTCACTCAGAGCGCCACCGTC
>CAWAJU010000017.1:0-26270 GCA_963782495.1 uncultured beta proteobacterium
GTTTAGGTTTGTTCGATGTCTGCCCACCCTATGAGGGCTGTGTGACCCACAAGCGCCAACGGGCAGACGTTGAATAAACCTCGAAGGAGGAAACCGCGGGGAAGTGCGGGCGGTTGAGCTGGGGATCGGCCTATGGGGATTTGAAGCTGGTCCGCTTCGTTGAGAACGGTAGTGAGCTCCGGCGTTGCCGCCAGCTCGCCGGCATGACGGCCCCCGACGCGTGTGTCAGCGCAGTTGGTCACAACCGGCCCTGCCAGAGGCAACGGATACGTGCCGCTTTGGCGGACCGTGGGCGACAGGCCGTCTCTCGGCGCTGGAAACCCGGAAGCCGACATAGGCCCATGCACGAGCGAGGAACAGGTTGCCCATCATGGTGGCGCCCGGATCGGTTTGCCGACGCAGGAAGATCTCGACCACACGCATGGCGGCGCCACAGCACCGGCAGACGAAGGTCGGCACGGTTGTCGACGTCGGTCTCATCGCTGACCGGCTCGGGCGGGGCGCATCGAGCGAGTCCGCGCCCTGGCCAGATTCTCCCGTCGTGCGGCATTGGCGAGCAGGCCATAGTGGCGAATGCGGTGGAAGCCTGTCGGGCAGGCACGTGCAAGAGGAACCGGCGCATGAACTCGTCGGCCGTCAGCCTCATCGTCTTGTGCCGGGTGCGCCCCTTGGCGCGGTAGTCCTTCCAGCGGAAGGTCACGCCATCCTCGTCCATGGCGAGCAGCCGACGGTTGGAGATCGCCACCCGATGGGTATAGCGCGACAGATACGCCAGTACTGCCTGCCGGGCCCGGCGAAGGGACGCTTGGCATACACCACCCACTCGCAGTTTCCGCAGCGGCGCCAGCCAGCGGGCGAAGGCGGCCGGCATCGGCCAGGCACGCGTCTTCGCCGAAGAAATGTAGTTGGCCGGCACGATGCAATTTCTCCAGCTCCTCGATGAAGCGGCGACGGAACAGGCGCGAGAGCACGCGCACGGGCAGGAAGAATCCCCGCCGGCACGCCACCCAGCGTTCCCCTCTGTAGCGAGAGTCCGCCGCCGGGCACGATGCCATGCACGTGCGGGTGATGCGTCATCGCCGACCCCCACGTGTGCAGCACCAGCGTGGCGCCGATCTCGCGCCCCAGATGCTTGGGGTCGGCGGCGATCGTCAGCAGGGTTTCCGCCGCCACCTCGAACAGCAGCCGGTAGAGCACGGCCTTGTTCGTGTAGGCGAGCGCGCTGATCGGCTCGGGCAGGGTGAAGACGACGTGGTAATACTCCACCGGCAGGAGATCGGCCTGCCGGGCTTCAAGCCAGCGCTGCGCGGCGCGGGCCTGGCACTTCGGGCAGTGCCGGTTGCGGCAGGAGTTGTAGCTGATCTCCTGCGTGGTCGCAGGCGTCGCAGTGCAGCGCATGTCCCCCCAGCGCCGCCGTGCGGCACT
The DNA here is from genome assembly GCA_963782495.1 of uncultured beta proteobacterium. Lineage (GTDB taxonomy): Bacteria > Pseudomonadota > Gammaproteobacteria > Burkholderiales > Thiobacillaceae > DASQBT01. Next base: position 1,426 of record CAWAJU010000017.1, read on the forward strand.
GTTCGATGGCCGACATGACCTTGAGCTGGGTGAGGCTCAGGTGCCCTGCCTGCTGCTCACGCCACGCCGGCCCATGGGCGCGGAAGATGTCCGCGACCTCCAGGGCAGGCCGCCCCATGGCGGCCTCAGGCGGGGTTCAGCGTCTCCAGGGGACTGACCACCTCGCGCAGGATGTCGGTGGCGACCTGGGCATAGAGGGCGGTGGTTTCCAGTTTCTTGTGCCCGAGCAGTACCTGGATCAGGCGGATGTCGACCTTCTGCTCCAGCAGGTGGGTGGCAAAGGCATGGCGCAGGGAATGCATCGAGATGCGCTTATCGATGCCGGCTTCATCGGCCGCCGCGTGGATGGCGCGATTGAGCTGTCTGGCACTGAGATGTCGCACCGGATCCTGGCCGGGGAACAGCCAGCCGCCGTCGAGCATCTTGCCCTGGGCCCGGGCCACCTTCCACCACACGCGCAGGCGTTCCAGCAGCACCGGGGAGAGCATCGCGTAGCGATCCTTCTGGCCCTTGCCTTGTTCGACGCGCAGGGTCATGCGCTGGCTGTCGATGTCGCCCACCTTCAGGGCCACCACTTCATTGACCCGCAGGCCGGTCGCGTAGGCCAGGGCCAAGGCGGTCTGGTGCTTGAGGTTGCCGGCCGCGGCGATCAGGCGGGACACCTCCTCGGGGCTCAGGATCACCGGCAGCTTGCGCGGCAGATGCACCGGCTGCATCTTGGCCACCAATTCGGGATGGTCAAGGGTGACGTCGAAGAAGAACTTCAGCCCGCTGATGGCGGCGTTGAGCGAGGCCGGTGAGATGCCATGATCGACCAGGTGCAATTGGTAATTGCGCAGGTCTTCTACGCTGGCGCTGTCCGGCGAGCGCCCGAGATATTTGGTGAAGTTGCGCACGGCGCGCACGTAGTCAAGCTGCGTCTTCTCGCCGAACTTCCTCATGCGCATGTCGTCGAGCATGTGTTGGCGCAGCGGGCTGATGGGATGAGGGGATGGTGGTCATGGTGGCCTCCTGTCATGAAACGAGGCGGATTGCCTCATTCCACAACTTAGGCCGTGGGCACTACCACCCGGTACCTTACCCACTACGCCTGATCGAAGCCCCCTACCGCGCGAGCGGTTTAGTCCTCGGCCGAAAATTGGTCATAAACAGAGATTGTCCTGAACGACAGCTTGCAGGTGGACCCTGTGCCACACATTTGCTGAATGAAGCTGCCTCCAGAACGGTGATCAGGCGCGGGTACGTGCTGCGTAGTATTGCGCAATGGCCGGAAGCATAGCGATGCGATTCATGTAAGCCTTGAGCTTTGGCGCCTCGACTTCCACCAGGCTGGCTGGAATATGATCCAGAACGCCTGAGCTGAGCCAGCGAAGGATGACAAGTGCCTTCAGGTCGGCGATGGTCAGACGTTTGTCCGCGAAATATTCGCCGCCATGGTCTTCAAGCTGTTTCTGCAGCCAGCGCAAATATCGGGGCAATGTTTCCGTTGCCAAGGCTTCGCGAGCGCTCTTCAGCTCATCCCCCGCCTTCCCGAAGGTAGATCCAATCTTGACGTTGACCTCTTCCAGTGCCTCCATGACCTCATCGCATAACAGGGCCTGAAACTCGTCAGCCGGATACAGCCCGGCCAGTTTCCCGATATAACGCGCAATTGCATTGCATTGAGTCACCTGGACATCGTTCACGTGCATTGTTGGCACCTGATTGAGCGGTGTTGTCTTGCGGATTTCCGGGAAATCTCCAGCTGCAAACCGATCATCGTCAAACGGAATGCCGCCAATATGCATGGCAAGCCGCGCCGGTTCACCGCGTCCACCGTTGAAGTCGAAATAGGTCAGCTTCAGTTTATTCATCGCTCGTCCTTGTGTGGTTTCAATCGTGCCGTAGGTTTTTGGTCCTGGGCGTTGCAAATGTTAACCCTTGGCAAGCCTGAAATAAATGAACACTGGATGCATCGTCCATGTTGGTTCGGGTGTCACCAGAAGGCATTTGGTCGACCTTCAAATGTCGGTACTCGCCGATTTCCGGTCGTTCGCCGCAATCACCAGTAGAGAAGGCCCATTGGTAAGACCGGCCGTACCATTGAAAACTTATCGGCGACGGAACGCGTAATCACCCTTCCAAGCACCAAACTTGTTTCGTCCCACTGATCTGCGAACAGAGATTCGCGCAGCCTCATCTCCTGCTCCGGGATCACCGGATGTCAGGTTGAGGCTACGCGAGATGGGACTTCTAAGACCGATCTTGCAGGATCACGCAAGGTCGAAGCGATCCAGGTTCATCACCTTGTTCCAGGCCGCCACGAAGTCACGCACGAAGGCCTGCTGCGCGTCGCTGCACGCATAGGCTTCCGCGATGGCCCGAAGTTGGGCGTTTGAACCGAAGATCAGGTCTACCCGGGTGCCGGTCCATTTGACTTCGTCAGTCTTGCGGTCGCGCCCTTCGAACACGTCTTCATCCTTGTACGCTGGCTTCCACGCCGTGCCCATGTCGAGCAGGTTGACGAAGAAGTCGTTCGTGAGCGTCCCCGGCCGCTTGGTGAAGACCCCGTGTTTGGACTGGCCGACATTCGCGTTCAGCGCGCGCATGCCGCCGACCAGCACCGTCATCTCGGGCGCGGTGAGCGTGAGCAGCTGCGCCTTGTCGAGCAGCAGCTCCTCGGCCGGGACGGCGTACTTGCCCTTCCGGTAGTTGCGAAAGCCATCGGCGATCGGTTCGAGCACGGCGAAGGACTCCACATCGGTCTGTTCCTGCACGGCATCCATGCGGCCCGGCGCGAAGGGAACCGTCACGTCGTGGCCGGCATTTTTGGCGGCCTGCTCGACGCCGGCACAGCCGGCCAGCACGATCAGGTCAGCCATCGAGACTTTCTTGCCGCCGCTGCCAAACTCGCGCTGGATGGCGCCCAGCGTCTCCAGCACCGCGGCCAGTTGCTTCGGCTGGTTGGCTTCCCAGTATTTCTGCGGCGCGAGACGAATGCGCGCGCCGTTGGCGCCGCCACGCTTATCGGAGCCACGGAACGTCGATGCCGAGGCCCAGGCAGTCGAGACCAACTCCGAAACACTCAGCCCGGACGCGAGTACCTTGGCCTTGAGGGCGGCGACATCCTGCTCGTTGATCAGGGGGTGATCGACGGCGGGGATGGGGTCTTGCCAGATCAGGTCTTCCTCGGGCACTTCGGGGCCAAGATAGCGCGCGCGCGGACCCATGTCGCGATGGGTCAGCTTGAACCAGGCGCGGGCGAAGGCGTCGGCGAATTCTTCCGGATTTTTGTGGAAGCGCCGTGCGATCGGCTCATAGATCGGATCCATGCGCATCGCCATGTCCGCAGCGGTCATGATGATCTGGACCCGCTTCGACGCGTCGTCGGCAGCCGGCGCCTGGTTGCTATCGGTCTCCCGCTTCGGTGTCCACTGCCAGGCGCCCGCCGGGCTTTTCTCCACGACCCACTCGTTGCCGAACAGCATGTCGAGATAACTCATGTCCCATTGGGTCGGGGTCGGCGTCCACGAGCCTTCCAGACCGCTGCCGATCTGGTCGCCGCCCTTGCCGCTTCGAAAGCTGCTCTTCCAGCCCAGGCCCTGCTCGGCAATGCCGGCTGCCTCGGGCTCAGGTCCGACCAGCTTGGCATCGCCGGCGCCGTGGCATTTGCCGAAGGTGTGGCCGCCGCAGGTGAGCGCCACCGTCTCGTAGTCGTTCATGGCCATGCGCGCGAAGGTCTCGCGCACGTCGCGGCCGGAGGCGACCGGATCCGGGTTGCCGCCCGGGCCTTCCGGGTTGACGTAGATCAGGCCCATTTGCACGGCAGCGAGCGGATTTTCCAGGTCGCGTTCGCCGGAATAGCGCGCCTTGTCGTCCAGCCACTTTTCTTCATTGCCCCAGTAGACGTCGATCTCCGGCGCCCAGATGTCCTCGCGTCCGCCGCCGAATCCGAAGGTCTTGAAGCCCATCGATTCCATGGCGACGTTGCCCGCCAGAATGATGAGGTCGGCCCAGGAGATTTTTTTGCCGTATTTCTGCTTGATCGGCCACAGCAGCCGGCGTGCCTTGTCGAGGTTGACGTTGTCGGGCCAGCTGTTGATCGGGGCGAAACGCTGGTTGCCATGGCCTGCGCCGCCGCGGCCGTCACCGGTGCGGTAGGTGCCCGCGCTGTGCCAGGCCATGCGGATGAACAAGGGTCCGTAGTGGCCGTAGTCCGCGGGCCACCAGTCTTGCGAGTCGGTCATCAGGGCGGTGAGGTCCTGCTTCACGGCCGCAAGGTCGAGCTTCTTGAATTCCTCGGCGTAATTGAAGTCCTCGCCCATCGGGCTGGACTCGGGTGTGTGCTGGTGCAGGATTTCGAGGTGCAACTGGTTGGGCCACCAATCGTGGTTCGACGTGCCGCTCCCCGCTTTGTGTACGAACGGGCATTTGCTGTCAGACATGGTTTACTCCTCATCATCAGATCGACTCCCTGTCACTCGAGGGATGGTCCCATTTAAGCGCAGTAACCGTGCTTGTACTAATATCCATTTTTCAACTCCTCGATAGATTTTCGCTATCAATGACGCTGACCGAACTCAAGTATGTCCTGGCCGTTTCTCGCGAGCGCCATTTCGGTCGCGCAGCGGAGACCTGCTTCGTCTCTCAGCCCACCCTCTCGGTCGCCATCAAGAAGCTTGAAGACGAGTTGGGCGTGACCCTGTTTGAACGCGGCGGAGGCGGCGAGTTGGGCATCACGCCGGCGGGGGAGCGCGTGGCGGAACAGGCAGCACATATCTTTGAACTGGTGGATGGCATCAAGGATCTGGCGGCCGAGGCCAAGGATGACCTGGTAGGGCCATTGAAGCTCGGTGTCATCTACACCATCGCGCCTTACCTGCTGGCCGAATTGATCCCTGAACTCCACCGGCAGGCGCCGCTTATGCCGCTCATGCTGGAAGAGAATTACACCCGGGTGCTGACTGAAAAACTCAAGAGGGGCGAACTGGACGCCATGATCATCGCCACCCCGCTGGAAGATTCCGTCCTGCTCGCCTTGCCGCTGTATGAAGAACCTTTTGTTGTCGCGGTACCGGCCGCGCATGAATGGAAAAAAAGAAAAACCATTTCCAGCGCCGATCTGGAAACGGAAAGCCTGCTCCTGCTGGGCAGCGGCCATTGCTTTCGCGATCAGGTGCTGCAAGTCTGTCCGGCGCTCAACCGCTCTGCCACGAATGGCCTGCAAAAGACACTGGAGTCGAGCTCGCTTGAAACCATACGCCACATGGTCGCCTCCGGCATCGGCATCACCGTGCTGCCCTGCACCGCCACGGCCCTGCATACGGCCTCGGACAGCCTGCTCAGCTATCGGCCGTTCAGCAAGCCGGCTCCGAGCAGGATCGTCAGCCTTGCCTGGCGCAAGAGCTTTCCTCGTCCACGCGCCATCGAGGCGGTGCGCCAGGCTGTGTTGGCGATCAGCTTGAACTGCGTTGACAAGATTCGTCCGGGGCGCGCGAAATAGTCCATCGCTATCATATCTATTGCCACAATCCATTGGCCCTATCGTTTGCCGGACCGTAAAGTTGCATCCGTGGACAGCACAACCACCGATCAGCTTGAGAAGGAGCAAACGACATGACCCACGATATCAAATCGCCCACCATCCAGAACCTTGAAGCGGCATTCGCCGGCGAGTGCATGGCCCACGCCAAGTACCGTTACTTTGCTAAACTCTGCCGCGCCGTGGGGGACGAGGATACCGCGAAAGTCTTCGAGGCGACGGCCGACCAGGAAATCCTGCACGCGTTCGGCCATGCCGAGCTGCTGTTCGCACAGCAGACCATGACTCCGGCCAAGTGCCTGCAATATGCGGTCGAAGGCGAGACTTACGAGTACAGCGAGATGTACCCGAGGTTCCGCCACGAGGCGGTGGAAGAAGGCCGCATGGATGCGGTGGCGGAAATGGACGGACAAATCGTCGAATCGAAGGAGCACGCCGAAATGTTCAAGACCGTGCTGGACAAGGCCGCAAAACGTTTTGCCGCGCTGGCCAAGGTGGAACAGAAGCACGCGAACCACTACCAGGCGCAGAAAAACAGGATCGCGGCTTGAACAATCAGTTGAACAATCAAGCGCCAGCTCTTACCTGAAATTCAACCCCTCTTCCTCAAGGAGAGGGAAACAAGACAAATTTTGAAGGGAACATCATGAAAGTTTGGCAATGCATCGTTTGCGGTTATATCTATGACGAAGCCCGGGGCGATCCTGAGCATGGCATCACGGCAGGCACCTGCTGGGAGGACGTTCCAGCATCCTGGGAGTGCCCGGACTGCGGCGTGGCCAAGGCCGACTTCGAGATGATGGAAGTCGAGAGCGTTTGATCCGTTGGGCCACGCAGGACACTGAGCTTGCAAAGGTATCCTCCGTGACCTTGCTACGTTCTTGGGGAAGCGTTGCAGAAGCTGTCTTCGCAAGGCGTGCAACGCCGTGGCGATCCAGAACGACAACCCTGACAGGGAATGGGTTGCTTCGCCAAGCTCGCAATGACGGCAAGAAGAACTCGATCAGTGGTCCTATAGGATTGAAAGGCTTACCCATGCACCCCATCGCCATTATCGGTTCCGGCCTCGCGGGCTACACGCTGGCGCGCGAACTGCGCAAACGCAACAAGGGGCTTCGGCTTACGCTCATCACGGCGGACGACGGAGCGTTCTATTCCAAACCCAACCTGTCCAACGCACTTGCGCAAGGCAAGACCGCGAAGCAGTTGGCCTCGGCCAATGCAGAAAAAATGGCCGCGGACCTGGCCGCGGAGATTCGCACGCATACCCGGGTGACGGCCATCGACCGCGCGCGCAATACGGTAATCACCGACCGTGGTGAAGTCCCATACTCCCGACTGGTGTTGGCCCTGGGTGCAGACCCACTCGCCCACGGCCTGACGGGCAAGGCCGCGGACCAGATCATGAGTGTCAACGATCTGGCCGATTACGCCAGGTTCCGCGGCGCGCTGGAAACCAGCAGGCGGGTGGTCCTGCTCGGCGGTGGGCTGATCGGTTGCGAATTCGCCCATGACCTTGCGCGTGCCGGGTATCAAGCGGAGGTGATCCATTCGGGCGCCTGGCCGCTGGACCGGCTGGTGCCGGCAGAAGTCGGCCAGGCCCTCGCCGCAGCCCTGGAAGAAGAAGGCGTGCGCTGGTATTTCGGCTGCCGGGCACAAACCGCGGAGCAGCACGGCTCCGCATTGCGTGTGATGTTGGACAGTGGCGAGACCGTGGAAGGCGAGCTGATCCTGTCCGCCATCGGCCTCAAGCCACGAACCGCGCTGGCCCAGGCTGCCGGCTTGTCGATTCGTCGTGGCATCAAGGTCGACCGGATGCTCGTCACCAGCGCCCCGGACATCTACGCCATCGGTGATTGCGCCGAAGTGGAAGGCTACGTGCTGCCCTTTGTCCAACCCCTCATGCAGCAGGCCCGCGCACTGGCCGCGAGCCTTGCGGGTGAGCCGACCCAGGTGAACTATCCCGCCATGCCAATCGTGGTCAAGACGCCCGCCTGCCCCATTTCAGTGTTGCCTCCTGCGCCGGGAACCGAAGGCGGCTGGATGGTGGAATGCGGCGCGGCTGGCATCTGCGCTTTGCACCAGGATGCGGCCGGTGTCTTGCAGGGCTTTGCGCTGTCCGGCAACCGCGCCGCCGAACGCGGAAAACTGGCGCTGCAGGCGCCGGCCCTATTGGCCTGAGGTCTTGCCCACGGGCGCAAGCTTGTACAGCCGCATCGGCCGGGGCTGGCCGCGGAGTTCCACCAGGCCCAGATCCTCCGCGCCGGCGGGCTTGCGCGGGATGCAGTCCCACACCTCGCGCGACACGAGGATGGGAGCCTCGTATTCCTTGGTGGCCATTTCGATGCGCGAGGCGAGATTGACCGTCTCGCCGATCAGGGTGTATTCCTTGCGCTGACTGGTGCCGACATTGCCCGTCATCAGCCGCCCCGCATGCAGTCCGATACCGATGCGGGTATTCGGAATCGCTTTGCTGCGGTTGAGCGCGTCCAGGCGTTGCAGGATATCCATGGCCGCATCAACCGCGTGCTGGCACCGGTCGTCATCATCCATGGGTGCGCCGAATACCGCCATGAAGCCGTCGCCCAGAAACTTGTTGACGATTCCGCTGTGTTCATTGACCACGTCGATGAACTCCCCGAACAGCTTGTTCAGGTAGTCCATGACTTCCGCCGGCACCCGGTCGGCGGCAAACCGGCTGAAATCGCGGATATCCAGGAACATGACACAGGCATCGCGCTCCTCGGCACTGATTTCAATGTGCTGCCTGAGGAGCTTTTCGGCAATTGCCGGTGATACATGCTGGCCAAACACGCTGACCGCATGGTCACGCTGTTCCGCATTGTGGACCGCAACCCGCATCTGCCGCCTGAGTTCCTCGGTGAGAAATGCGGCGACAATTCCTGACGCAAACAACAACGCACCCTTGACAAAGTAGGCATGCGGGTTCGAGAGCAGGTCGATGCTGCTGCGATTCGTCTCGCCGGACAGGTAGAACATGACCAGGGCACCAAATTGCAGAGCCGCGACCGCCCCGCCAAACAGGCAAACCCATTTGTCCAGGTAGAGGACCGTCATGGAGATCATCAGGGGATAAAGGAAGGGGGCGGGCGAAGCCAGGGACTGCAGCGGGGTGATGACCTCGGCCATCATGACAATGATCACGCTCGGCACACTGATTTCGATCAGCACGTTGGCATAGCGAAAGACCCAGCCTGGCAGGCGACTGAGTCCCGCCAGCCTGCGGATGCGGAAGCGCAGCCGCAATTCGTACACCACCATCCCGCCGAACAGGAGCAGGAGCGGCCACAACAACTGCCGCATCGCCGCCGCCTGGGAGGGCGGCCAGGCCCCCGGCACAAACACCACAATCACCGACAGCGCCGCCAGCAGCGTAAACACCCACGCGGATAGCGTCGCACGGCGGCCCTCGCTGACCAGGACCACGGAAAATATAGAGTCAGCGGCAGGGGCCGGTTTCAAGTAAGGCGGCCGGCTGTCTTATCGGTAGATATATTCGCGATTGAACGAATAGGCGGGCTGCGCGCCAGCCGCAGCAGGCTTGCCTGCCAGGACCTGCCACAGTTCCAGCCAGCCCTGGTCGAAAGCATGTGCGGCACCCGCCATATAGATGCGCCAAATGCGGTACTTGCGCTCGCCGATCATGCGCCGCGCCTCGTCCGCCCGATTTTCCAGCCGGCCCACCCAGTTCCAGAGAGTGCGCCCGTAATGGGGACGCAAGTTCTCGCCATCCAGGCACTCCAGGCCAGCCCGTGCCGCGGCCCCCATCACTTCCGAAACGTGGACGAGTTCGCCGCCCGGAAACACATAGTCCTCGACAAACTCCGAGATGCCATTGCCCAGGCCTTTGGTATGCGGCGACTGGGAAGTGATTCCATGATTCATCACCAGCCCGCCAGGCTTGAGCAGGCTGAATATCTTGGCGAAATAGGCCGGAAGATTGCGGCGGCCGACATGTTCGAACATGCCCACGCTCGCGATCTTGTCGTACTGGCCTTCGTCCTCGACGTCACGATAGTCCATGAGCCGCACGTCCACTTGCCCAGACAAGCCCCGGGCGGCGATCTGTTCGTTTACATAGTCGCGCTGATTGTCCGACAGAGTGATGCCGCTGGCCTGAACGCCGTAATGCTCGGCTGCCCAGAGGACCAGTCCGCCCCAGCCGCAGCCGATGTCAAGCAAGCGTTCGCCGGGTTTGAGATCAAGCTTGCGGCAGATGTGATCCAGTTTGGCCTCCTGTGCCGCATCGAGGCTCAGTTCCGGTGTCCTGAAGTAGGCACAGGAATAGACCCGATTACGGTCCAGCCACAAAGCGTAAAAGTCGTTGGAGACATCGTAGTGGTACTGGATATTCCTGCGGTCGCGGGTGCGCGTATGGCGCCACCATTTCCACGCTTCGGTGCCTTTTTCGCCGCCACAACCCAAATCTCTGCACAGGTTCTCGCCGAGCCTGAGTATGTCCCGGGCGTTGCCCTCGATTCCCAGGTCGCCTTCGACATAGGCTCGTGCAAGGTCGCCAAGCGTGGGGCGGAGCAGCACCCTGAGAACCCGGGGCGAGTGCAGGATAAGTCTGACTTTGGTGGGAATGGCGCCGGCAATTTCTTCGCCGTTCCACAATCGCAATTCAAGCGGCAAACCGGATGCATCCAGCCTGTCGTGAACCTGCCTGATCAGCGCACCATCGAGCATTCTGCACACCTTTCGCAAAATACAAGAAGCAGACTATCCATCTCTACGCTTGGTAGAGAACTTGAGGGCATCAATTGTTCCCCGGAACCAGCCGGCAAGACGACTCAGGACAGGTCAGCGGCCAGCGAATCCCGAATCGCATGCGGCAGTGCGCCTGTCTGGGCGGTGTAGGCCTGATGCTCCACGCCCACCGAGATGGCGGCACCATGCTTGACGCTCTGCGTCATTTCAGAGCTTAGCTCAAATCGGAGAAAATGCACCGAGGAGGTCTTCTCCTCGTTCTCCCGCTCCAGGTCCTCGTCGGCAATGGCGTAAACCCGGTCGCAATCCTGCACCTGCACATACACTTTCCCCTCGACGCCTTTGAGCTGTCTGAGCATCTCTGCGCGACGCGCCGGATCCGGATACTCGATCATCATGGTCGCCTTCCAGTTGCTGCCATCCGGCACCAGCGGGTTATAGGCCTCCAGCTCTTCCATGATGCCGGCTTCCTCGAAGGTCTTTTCCACCCGCAGCATCTCCTGTATCTGGTAGCGAACCGTGAGTTCATCCTCGAATATCAGGGTGATGTTCTCACCCAGGTGAACGACGCGGCTCTTCTTGTGCGCCATCACCCGGGAACGGAACTCCTGCCGGGCTTTGGCATACGCTTCCAGGGTCATCAGGGAATCACGGGTAATCTGCGCCATTGCCATTCTTCCTTTCTGCTCAATCGTGGTGCTGGCCGACAATGGGGCCATCCTTGAACAAGTTATCCTTCAGTTCATGATCAAAACGTGGATCGTGGCGGCGTATCCATTCCAGCACCATCGACGCGTGTTCCTTTTCTTCATCGCGGTTGTGCGCCAGGATCGCTTTCAGTTCCGCATCGCTGCACGCATCGACGCGCTGGTTGTACCAGTCCACCGCCTCCAGCTCTTCCATCAGCGAGACGATCGCGCGATGCATATCCATGGTTTCAGCCGATAGCTTTTCAATTGACTCGTGATAGCCTTCACTTGACATGCCGTTCTCCCTTTTAAAGTCCGTACGCGATCCTGATGAGTGTGATTGGATGCCGCTTGACCGCCGTCGTCTCGCCCATCCCTTGCAGGATATGGCGCGCAGCAATGGCGCAGTCCGAACTCACGTAGTCCGCATTTGCTTCATTTGCGAGGCGCGCCACCGGCTTCACGATCTTCATCGAATTGGCGAAGAATTCGGTCTTCACGCCCCAGGTGCCGTCGTGGCCCGAACAGCGTTCGATCGCAACAACTTCGGCGCCGGCAAGCAACAGGGCTTCCCTGGTCTTGGCGCCCATGTTCTGCACACGCTGGTGACACGGCGCATGGTAGGCGACCTTGCCAAGCGGCTTCTTGAAATCGGTCTTGAGCAGTCCATCGGCATTGCGTGCCATGAGGTACTCGAAGGGATCCCACATCGCCTCCTTCACGGCCTGCACTTCGGCATCATCGGGGAACATCAAGGGCAGTTCCTGCTTGTACATCAAGGCGCAGGAGGGGACCGCCGCCAGGATTGCGTAACCTTCGCGCGCAAGTTTGGCCAGATGCGGAATATTGGTGTTCTTGAGCTTTTCCACCGCGTCCAGGTCGCCCAGTTCCAGCTTGGGCATGCCACAGCAGGCCTCCTTGTCCACCAGCATGGCGGGGATCTCGTTGTGCTTCAAGATGGCGAGCAGGTCATGGCCGATGCCGGGCTCGTTGTAATTGATGTAGCAGGTGGCGTAAATGGCGACCTTGCCCGGCGTGCGTTGTCCTTCCTTCACCGCGAAGCTGGCATCCGGCCGGGCCGTTGCGCGGAATTTCGCGCTGTCGTATTCGGGCAGGATGCGGTCCTGGTGGATCCCCAGCGCCTTGTCCATGGCTTTGCGCACCGGCTTGTTCCTGAGCGAGGCGTTCACCACCCCCACCACCACCGGGATGCTCGCCAGTTTGCCCATCGCATCGGTGGCAGACAACAGCCTGTCGCGAAACTTCACCTCGCCGCGTCTGAACTTGAGCGCCTTGGCACGCAGCATGGTGTGGGGGAAATCCAGATTCCAGGGGTGTGGAGGCACATAGGGACACTTGGTCATGTAGCACAGGTCGCACAGGTAGCACTGGTCCACCACCTTCATGTAATCGGATTTCTTTACCCCGTCGACCTCCATCGTCTCGGATTCGTCAACCAGGTCGAACAAGGTGGGAAATGACGTGCACAGCGAAATGCAGCGCCGGCATCCGTGGCAGATCTCGAACACGCGTTCCAGCTCTTTTTCGAGCGACGCCTCGTCCCAGAATTCGGGGCTCCTCCAGTCCAGCGGATGGCGGGTGGGCGCTTCCAAGCTGCCTTCGCGTGTCGTCATGAGGTCCTTAGTGTGGTTCGCAACTCGTCTGCATATCAGCCTGCGGAGAGGCTGATACACGCACGCTTCGCGTTTTAGCTGCCCAGGGTATCCAGGGTCTTCTGGAACTTGTTGGCGTGGGAACGTTCTGCCTTGGCCAGGGTTTCGAACCAGTCGGCAATTTCGTCAAAGCCTTCGCCGCGTGCAGTCTTGGCCATGCCGGGGTACATGTCGGTGTACTCGTGGGTCTCACCGGCAATTGCCGTCTTGAGGTTGTCGGGAGTCGGGCCGAAGCTCATGCCGGTGGCCGGGTCGCCACAGGCTTCCAGATATTCCAGGTGGCCGTGCGCATGACCGGTTTCGCCCTCGGCAGTGGAACGGAACACCGCGGCCACATCGTTGTAGCCTTCCACATCGGCCTTGGCTGCGAAATACAGGTAGCGCCGGTTGGCCTGGGATTCACCGGCAAACGCGGCTTTCAGATTGCCCTCGGTTTGGGAGCCTTTGAGTGCTGCCATATGCTTCTCTCCTTGAAAATTGTTGAAGGACCCGAACAAGGCGGTCTTCCCGGTCCTCCAGCAGGAAGAACGCCCGTGAACCAAAGTCATTTTAGACCAAGTCTAATTAATAAATAGAATATAAACATCCCCTTCTCTCGTGTCAACCTTAAATTCGTGACAGGAACACGAGTCGGGTCCGACTCAGCAACAGGGCCTTCCGCGCACGCGTTTCAGCTACACTAGGACAGCCATGGAGGCTTGAATTCCCAAGGCGTGCAACGCGTGTTTCACGCCGTCCAAGACGGGTGTTGTCACACCCCAGTTCAGGAGAGATTCAGCATGAGCGAAAAGATTCAGAAAACCGAAGCGGAATGGCGCGCGAGCCTGAGCCCCGAGCAGTACAAGGTGTGCCGCGAGAAGGGCACGGAGATGGCCTTCACCGGCCAATACTGGAATCACCATGAAGACGGGATGTACCGCTGCGCCTGTTGCGGCGCGCCGCTGTTCGAATCCAGCACCAAATTCGATTCGGGGACCGGCTGGCCCAGTTTCTTCAAACCCTTGAATGAGGCCAGCGTCGCGGAGAAACAGGACGTCAGCCATGGCATGGTCCGCACCGAAGCCGTGTGCGACGCCTGCGGGGCGCATCTGGGCCATGTGTTTCCGGACGGCCCGGCCCCCACCGGGCAGCGCTATTGCATCAACTCGGCGTCGCTGGAATTCGAGAAGAAGAAACCTTGATCTGCATCGCGCGCCTAGCGCGTTGCACACCTGATTTGTCGTAAGGAAGCCTTTGTTTCAAAAATTTACTGCCCGCATCGCCCGCATCTGGCAAGCCACACCATCCATCAAGGCCTTCGAACTGGAGATTGACGATCCCGCGTTTGGCTTTTTGCCGGGCCAGTGGATCGAGATCTTCGTCGACCTGGATGGTCAGGCCCACACCGGCGGCTATTCCGCCACCACGTCGCCGCTGCAAAAGAGCCGGGTTGAATTGGCCATCAAGACCAGTTCCAAGCATCCCGTCACGCAATGGCTGCACCAGCAGGCAAGCGAAGGCGATCAACTGAAGATTTCGCGCGGTCAGGGCCCCTTCGTGTTTCTTCCCGAAATGGGCGATGACATCGTGCTGATCGGCGGCGGCGTCGGCGTTACCCCGCTGCTTTCCATCTTCCGCCACGTTCGCGACGCCTCGCCGGAAACCCACGCCACGCTGTATTACAGCGTGAGCCAGCCCGCGGAAATCCTGTTCCGCGAAGAACTCGAACAGTCCGCGCGCAAGCACACCCACCTGAGCCTGGAAATCACTGTCACCCAGCCCAGCCCGAACTGGAGCGGCCAGACCGGACGCATCAACAAGCACAAGATCGCCGCCCTCAACGCCCCGCCCAACACTCTGTTCTACTTGTGTGGCCCACAGGGCATGGTGGAAGACATGAGCAGCCTGCTCAAGGACCTGGGTGTGCCAGCGAGCCGCGTGATATTCGAGAAGTGGTGGTGAGCAGGGGCTCTGGCTTTTTTGAGTCGGTCGGCTCATGTCGATGACGAAATCCGCGCCGCCGGACGCGCACAGGCTGAAGCGACATACGACGGTGGCGCTGGTTTGACGCCCACGACTCCAACCGGCTGTCTTCAAACTGTACTATGGTAAGAATTCCCGTGCGCCGGTCCTCGCATCGACTTGGATCAAGTTTGCCCGCCACGGAGACCAGGCGTGAGGATGAATTCGGGAAAGGGGGCGTCATGCATGCACGATGGGCGAAGTCGGTTGGCTTGTTGGGGCTGCTGGTCTGGACAGCGTTTCTGGCCACGGAATGCCGGGCAGAATTCTATGGCATCACCTATTCCGGCAATCAACTGATCAGTATCGACGAAACCACGGGTGTCGGCACTCTGGTGGGCCCATTGAGCAACGGCATGACGGCGCTGGATCTCGCCGCGAGCGGCGGCAATCTCTACACCTTCGATCAGATCAACGACAAGGTTCGTCAGCTGGATCCCACAACAGGCGCCACTGTGGCGACGATAGACATCGGCATTGCCACTGGCGGCGAGGGCGGGTTCGCGATGCGCCAGGACGGAACCGGCTTCCTGTCCTCGACCGTTGGCAGCACCGGGACGCTCTGGCAGTTCGACATCACCGTGCCCAACTCCTCTCTCATCACGGTCGCCAACGGGCTCGCTCCCAGCATGGATGGACTGGCCTTCGACAATGACGGGGTCCTGTACGGCTTGAGCCAAGGCGCGACGGATGGCGGCAACAAGCTGTACACCATCGATCAGCTCACTGGCGTAACCACCTTCATCGGCGCCCTCGGAGTCGGCAACAGCGCGGTGGGCGGACTGGCCTTCGCCCCCGATGGCACACTCTACGCCACGCTCAGCGACGTCAGTCCGGCGGCGGCAAAACTCTACACCCTGGACACCTCCAGCGGCGCAGCCACCCTGATCGGCAATGTCGGATTCAACAGCGTGTCGGGCATCACCTTCCTGACAGCGGTCCCCGAGCCTGAGTCATGGATGCTGTTGTTGTCCGGGTGTGCCATCGTAACGATGCGAAAACGAAGGAAGGTCGCCGCGCTAAGGCCCTGACGCGTTCGAAGGTGACCTGGTACCGGATGCAAGCACGGGGCGCAGGAAGGCCCACTGAATCTCCCGCGCCCGCGTCAGCCACCTTAGCCGTATTTGCTTGGCCTACCCACCCCCTTCGACACGGCGCGACGCTGGCTCAGCGTTTCGATCTGCTCCTTGAAGTGCTCATTTCCTAGCGCCCAGCCCTTGTGCGTGCACTCGCGGATTTCTTTCAGCTCGTTGTTTGAAATGGCTGCCTTGAATAATTGCCGGTAGGCGCCCTGCCGATCGATCGCCTTTCGACCCAGGCGCAGATATTCCGGACGCGGAGCCAGCCAGTCCGAGTTCTGCCCCACCTCGCCCCAGCGCATTGGAGGCGTAACTCGACCAGGGATAGTCTCTGGCTGACCGACCATCCCCGCTCGTAAAGGGTTAAGTTCGATATATCGCATCAGGGTAAGCAGGTACTGCTCGCTGTCCACCCCCGTTGCGCGGTAGCGCCCTTCCCACAGGGTACCGCTGCGCTCAGGTAGGGTTGAAATACTGCGTGTACTTTCTTCCCACAGACCGGAAGACCTTGCCAATGCTCTCGTCGTTCTGGGGCGTGGCGAGCAGGTGGACGTGACTGGTCATCCAAACATAGGCATGGATGGCCAAACCATGCTTCTGTGCGGCTTCAATCAGCGCGTCGCGGAAAAACTGATAGCCGGCAGCGGCGGCGAAAAATGGCCTGGCGGTTATTGCCGCGCTAGATGACGTGCTGCGGCTGGCCGGGGATCTCTCGGCTGATGGTGGTGTCGTGACGACCGCAGCCTGCGGCCAATCTCGCGCAAGCGGAGTTTGAACAGTTTGAGGTGGTAGATGACGTAGCGCTCTTCTGAGGTAAGCTGCACATAGGACATGAGGGGTGTCTCCTGGTGTGTGGGTGGCTCGCACTGGCCACACTACCAGACCCACTCTTCATGTCCGCTCAATTATCAGGCAGTGGTACGGTTGGAATTAGAATCCACCTTCTTGTGCCTGCTGAAGCCGAGGCCTGCCAATCCGACACCGAGCAGCACCAGCGACGCCGGTTCAGGAACGGGTTCTACGTCCGACACAAACTGGATAGTATCGGTGACTGTGCTGCCGTCAGAATAAAGCCAAGTTACGCCCCCGATTACTTGAAGAGATCCCGTCTCGATTACGTTAAAGGCATTTGAAAGCGCTAACAGGCCAGAAGGATCCGAGTCCGATATGAACGTTGCTGTGCCGCCCTGGAAGCCGAAATTCCACGTCAGCGTATCGCTTAGGATCTGACTAGCCCCTTCAAATATGTTGAAGTTGCCAACTGGGCCGCCGCTGGCGCCTACTATCGTTGCCAGCGTGGCCCCGGTAGCGGGATCCACGATGCCAGCGGGGGCAGCCCAAGCAATGTCGCAAAATTCTCCCGAACAAAAGGAGAACGTTGCCCTCCCGGTCGTATCGGTAATAGACAGGGTATCCGTTGAATCGTTGAAGGTAATCACGCCAGCGACGGCGCCTAAGGGCAGAAGCAACAAAAGGCCTAATGAGGCCGCAAGGGCTTTGCCAAGTCCAGACGAACTGTTTGATATACACATGCTTACTTACTCCCTAGAGTCATAGATATAGATGGAGTGCACAATTTGACTTCACCCCTTGTCACGGCACTCAACGGTGACAGTTCCCCGATCAAAGCGGCCGGGCTCGAATGATCTTCACAGCTCACGTTCCCCTCCCATTTCCTCGCCCGAATGAATCGTCAGACGCCCATAGTTGCTAGCTGATTCATGAGCGCGGATCTTCCTCCATAGCCAATGATCTCGCTTTTCAAATCTGCCAAACGGCATAGTCCCGTCGGCCGCAAACCTGCTCAGACAGCGCCTATACTGCGACCTGACACGATCGATGCCCTGGACATCTATCTACACGCAACGGCCGTGCCAGAACCGCTGCCCCAACAAGCGCGACAGAATGCTTGCCGGCTGCCCGCAGTGCGACTGTCGACGGGGGAAGGAGGTTGACGATTTGTCCAAGCTCACTCTAGGCAATGCGCAGGCGATTCGTGAGGTGATGCAGGCCTCGGTCAAGACGAACTGCGAGCCGCAATTCCTGCACCGACTGCACTGCACACTGCTGATCGCGGAGGGCCGCAGTTGCTACGAGGTGGCGCGGTGGTTCGGCAAGCATCCGCGCACCATCGAGCGCTGGGTGCACGCGCTGGACCTGCACGGCCTTGAGGGTCTACGCGATCGCCACGCGGGCGGGCGCCCCGCGAAGCTCACCGGCGAGACGGCGCAACGCCTCGCGCTCGACTTGCAGAAGGGACCCAACGCGTTCGGCTTTCCGAAGTCGGAATGGAGCGGAGAGCTTCTGACGCAGCACCTGGCGGTCAACTACGGGATCGCGTTGAGTGCACGCCAATGCCAGCGCATGCTTCTGCCAGCGGGCACGCGCCGCGCAAATTTCTGCGGCTTGAATGCGCCGGTCACGCGGCAAGAGTTTTGTCGCCAAGTTGCGGCAGCGCGCCTGCACGGGCAGGCTCGGGGATTCGCCGGGTTCAGAATGTAAAACATCCCGACAGTGTTTTGCTTTGCAAGGGCCGCGGAGAAAGCCCTTGCGCACCGGCCTCCTCCCGCTGTCCAGAGGATCACGTTGCCCTTTTCGCCTGCCTTGCACGCGTGATTCGCTTGATTCACACGCGTGTCGGCTGCACGGCTTCGGCCCCGCTGTCGCAAAGGAACTGTCTCAATCCCCGGATGAAAACTCCCTGCCGCAGGCGAATCTCACCGCAGCTTCGTTCAATGGATCGTGCGCTGAAACGGCACCACGTTAGCCGTTCCTTCCATCATCTCGTCCCCTACCCTCACCCATTCCACCTTCTTGCCCAACAGGGTGACATCGCCATCGCGGCGGTTGTCGCCGGTGTCGGAAAACTCGAAGCGATAAACGCGCAGCAGGGTCATGGCGCCATCGCCGTCGCGCTTGAGGCCGGTCTTGGCCAGGGCGACCGTGTCATCGAGAAATTGCAGGCCGCGCTCGCGGCAGGCTTGCTTGCCGACCTTGACCGCGATCTCGCGCGCCTTCAGATTGTCCATCCACCAATAGAGGAAGGCGACGATGGGGAGGAGGAGGAAAGTTTCCCAGGACATGGAGGCAGTGTCGGATTGATCAAGTTTGCAGGGTCTGGATTGCCGCCCGCCGCGCTACGCTCGCGGCAATAGGCTTCGAGCGCTCGCAATGACGGCAAGATCAGTTCAGCCGCGCCACCCTCATGCGCAGATCGCTCACCTGCATGCGCAGGGTTTCGATGTCGTCATCAATGCCGGCTTGTTCCAGGCAATGGGAAAAATCGGCCAGGGCGGCGCGATAGGCCTCCATGCGCAGATAATGCTCGCCGCGTTCGCGCTGCTCGGCAAGGTTGTCCGGATCGAGAATGAGCAGTTGGTTCATCACGCCCAACGCCTTGTCGTCGGCCTCCTCTTGCAGGTAGTGCCGCTTGAGGTTGCGCAGCATGCGGCAGAGGATTTCACGCTTGTCCGCGGTGCCCAGCACGCTGGCCAGCTCGGGACGGGGCGGATCGGGGTACATTGCCTTGAGCCGCGCCTCAATCTGTTCGACGCTCAGGGCCAGTCCGCGATGGAAAGGGTCGATTACGACGTCGCCGCCCGGCACCGCCAGCTTGACCAGGAAATGTCCGGGGAACGAGACACCCTGGAAATCCAGCCCGACGCGGCGACCGACTTCCATCATCACCAGGGCGAGGGAAATGGGAATGCCGGTGCGACCGTCCAGCACGTCGTTGAGGTAGCTGTTCCTGGGGTCGAAGTCGTCACCGTCATTGCCCTGGAAGCCTTCTTCCTGAAACAGAAAGTCGTTGAAGGCGGAGAGCTTCTCCGCCCAGTCATCGGTATCCGGCATGCGGCTGGCAGCCTTGTGTCCCAACTGATCCAGCCGGGCTCGTAGAAGCCACGTCCAGATCGGGGTATTCGGACGCAGCGATCAAGAGCGCGCCATAGCCCAGATCCCAGTCCTGTTCGGGCCGGCGTGCCAGATCGAGCAGGCGGGGATCGGCATTCATTCCGGGCGAGGCACGGGTGCGATGAACAGCGCCGCGACCTGTTTGCCCGGGCGCCTGGGCGGCACCGGGCTGGCGGCCATGGCAGCCCGCGGCACTGGCGATGGCGCGTGCGATGGCGCGGCAGGCGCCCGATAGGCAGGCACTTCCGCTGCGCCGGGAGAAAAGCCGGGCACCAGTTGCTGGTCGATGGTCCGGCCGAGAAGTCTCTCGATGTCTTTCAAATAACGTGTTTCGCTTTCGGACACCAGGGACAAGGCCTCGCCGCTCATGCCGGCGCGGCCGGTGCGGCCGATCCGATGCACGTAATCCTCGGCATTGTGGGGCAGATCATAGTTCACCACATGCGGCAGCGCTTCGATGTCGAGGCCGCGCGCGGCCACGTCAGTCGCCACCAGGATGTGCGCCTCGCCCGCCTTGAATGCGTCCAGCGCCTTGATTCGCTCCTGTTGCGTCTTGTCGCCGTGAATGGCTGCGGCATGCAGGCCGGCCTTGTTGAGTTCATGGGCCAGTCGGTTGGCGCCGATCTTGGTGCCGGTGAAGACCAGCACCTGGCTCAACTGGCGGCTCTTGACCAGATGCACCAGCAGCGCGCGCTTGCGCTCGTGATGCACCGGATGGACGATTTGGGTGAGGTTGTCCGCCACCGCGTTGCGGCGCGCCACTTCGATGCGCTGCGGATTCTTCAGGATGCTGTTGGCCAGCCGCTGGATCTCATCCGGGAAGGTGGCGGAGAACATCATGTTCTGGCGCACCACGGGCAACAGCGCGACGATGCGCTTGAGGTCGGGCATGAAGCCCATGTCGAGCATGCGGTCGGCCTCGTCCAGTACCAACACGCTGACCTGCGACAGGTTCAAAGTCTTGTTCTGCACATGGTCCAGCAGCCGGCCGGGCGTGGCCACCAGGATTTCGACCCCGGTCTTGAGGATGGGAATCTGGGTATCGATGTTGACCCCGCCATACACCACCAGGGAGCGCAGCGGCAAATGCTTGATGTAGGTCTTGATGCTCTCTTCCACCTGGATGGCCAGTTCACGCGTGGGCGTAAGAATCAGGGCACGGATCGGATGCTTGGCCGGCGAGGTGCTGGTGTTGGCCTGCGGCGCCAGGCGTTCGATCAGGGGCAGGGCAAAGCCGGCGGTCTTGCCGGTGCCGGTCTGTGCCGCGGCAAGGATGTCCTTGCCTTGAAGCGCGACCGGAATCACCGCCTCCTGGATGGGTGTCGGGTCCTTGTAGCCGCAATCGGCCAGGGCATTCAGTATTTCGGGGCGCAAGCCCAGGTCTTCAAAATTCATGCTGTCCTTCAATGCGGCAGGAAATCTCTTGCCGCGGAATTTGCCGAGAACGCCAAGCATTGCAAGAGAAGAGATTCCCCGCAAACTCCGTGTGCCCTGCATTCACATCAAATCGACCGCCAGTCAAATCCGTCCTCCTGGCGGGCCACGCCTACCCACTCCTCTTCGCACTGGAGCGCTTCGGCGAGTGCCTTGCGGGCCAAGGCCGGCGTATTGTTCTTCCTGGAAATATGCGCGGCCAGCAGATGCTTGAGCCGCGAACAATCCAGTTGTTTCAGCAAGGCCGCAGCCTGGGCGTTCTCCAGGTGTCCCAGACGCCCGCCCACCCGCTGCTTGAGTCCCGGCGGATATGGGCCGTCACGCAGCATTTCGCTGTCATGATTGCACTCCAGCACCAGGGCATCCGCTCCGCTCAACATGGCCTCGATGTGCGGTGTACTGCATCCGGCGTCGGTCAGCACACCCAACCTGACGCCACCGTCGGAAAACACGAACTGCACCGGCTCGCGCGCATCGTGCGGCACCGGGTAGGGGTGAATTTCCAGCCCCTCGACCACGAAGCTGCCGTGGCTGTCGAACACCCGCACTTCCGGCAGGCTGTGCTCCTGTGTTTCCCACATGATGCGAGTGCCGTGAGTAAGCCACACCGGCACGCGATGTTTGCGGGCAAATCGCGCCACGCCGCCTATATGATCCATGTGCTCGTGGGTCACCACGATCCCGGACAATTGTTCCGGCGCCAGCCCAATGCGGCCAAGACGTCGGCTGGTCTCGGCCAAGCCAAAACCGCAATCCAGCAGAACGCAGGTGCTACCCGTTTCCACCACCAGCCCGTTGCCTTCGCTGCCGCTGCCCAGGCTGGCGAAGCGGATCATTTCAACTCTTTGTGCAGCAGGTTGATGATGCGGTTCTGCGTGGCCGCATCGACAGTTTTGCCTTTCTCCGCCTCCACTGTCACATGACTCTTCTCGCCGGTTTCCGCAACCACGATCTGCAATTGGGGAGAGTTCTGATCCTTCTTGCTTCTCCAGAACGCCAACTTGGAAAGGAAACCGTCATCCTGTTTGCTTGCGTTGTCGATTTCCGGGTCGATGTAGCGCACATAATAGACCCCCTTGGTGCGGTCGCGGTCTTCCACCGCGAAGCCGACCCGGTCAAGGGCCAGGCCGACCCGACGCCAGGCCCGGTCAAAGGCTTCATCCATCTCCAGGCTGGCACCGCCCCCGGTGTTGACAATGCGGGCGCGCTCCGGGGTTGTATCCGTGGCCACCAACGTCTTGGCCTGGGCCTCATCCACACCGAAGCGGACCATCAGACGACGCAGCATTTCCGCCTCAAGGTCCGGATCAGGCGGACGTGGCTGCCACTTCGTCTGATCCTTGCCCTCGGTCGTATAGATTTCTTCCATACCGCGATGGCTGATATAGATTTCGGTGCTGCCGTTGGCGCCCTTCTCGATCCGGGTACGGAACTTGTCGCGCAATGGGGTCGAGTACATCCCCTCCAACACCTTGCCTATGGTGCGGCGGATCACGTCCTGCGGGATATTGGCGCGGTTCTCCGCCCAATCGGTTTCCATCACCCCCGTATCCTTGGATTCGAGGTCGATGACGAAGCCCTGTTCCTGCCAGAAATCCTTGAGCACCGGCCATACCTTATCCGGGGATTCGTTCACCACCAGCCAACGCTCCGAGCCCGCTCGCTCGATGCTCACCTTGTTCTCATCGGGCAGCACGGTCCGGCCCATCTCCGCCGGCTGCTCCTTGCGCTCCTTGCTGTAAGCCGAATACGTTGCCGTGCTGCCTGAAGTGTCGGGCACGGCATAACGGTTGTCGCCGCTCGGTGCAATCAGGTCGGGTGGCACCTCCAGGGTATTCGATTCGCGAGTCTTGGCAGACTTGTAATCGACGCCTTTCGATTCGAATATGCCTAATGACTCACAGCCGGAAAGCAACATCAGACCAGCCAACAACAAGGGTAATACGCGCACGCCCATCTCTCCTATGGAACCTCTGAAAAAGTCCCGCACGGGCCGCGCAGGGGCTTGGCGGGATGAGATGCACGAAGCGCCGCGCAGGTCGTAGTCATTCTACGATGCCAAGCGGCGCGACACAGCAGATCGCCCGCCAAGCCCCTGCCCGAAGGGTTTGCACGAAAACGAGCCCGCGCAAGCAGCGCCTTGGGGCGAGTTTCGAGCGCAGCGGCCAAAATGCCCATCTGCGGTGTTGCGCCCCAGGGCTTCGTACATCAAGTACGACCGTCGTCGCGGGGGCGCCCCGTAGCGTTGCCCGAGGGGGCCCGAAGGGGATCGGGCAGCGAAGGGGATGCCGGACGCCCGCAGTGGGCGCCCCACATCCCGCTCCGGGGTCACATCCCCGCAAGCGGGGCCCCTGCTCCGTCCTGCGCGAGCGTCCCGCATCTGAGCATTTTTCGTGTAAACGCGAGCCATGATGAACTTCTTCAGAGGTTCCTCAATCCGGCATGTCTCATCGCACTGCGCAAGGTTTCGTGATGCGCCTCCGACAAGGGGGTCAGAGGCAAGCGTATGCCCCTGGAAATTTTGCCGATTTCCGCCAGCGCCCATTTGACCGGTATGGGGTTGGCCTCGACGAACAGCTTGGTGTGCAGCAAGAACAGTCTTGCATTGATCTCGCGCGCGATCTCAAGGTTCCCTGAAAAAGCCGCCACGCACATTTCCTGCATCAGTCTCGGCGCGACATTGGCAGTGACGGAAATCACCCCGTGTCCGCCCAGCAGCATGCAGGCCAGCCCGGTCGCGTCGTCGCCGGTATAGATGGCGAAGTCCTTCGGCGCGCGGAGTATCAAGTCGGTGTTGCGCTCAATACTGCCGGTCGCATCCTTGGTACCGACGATGCCGGGAATCTGCGCCAGCCTCAGGGTGGTGTCATTGCTCATGTCCACCCCGGTGCGTCCCGGCACGTTGTAAAGAATGGCCGGCAGATCAACCGCCTCGGCGATGGCCTTGAAATGGCGGTACATGCCTTCCTGGGTCGGCTTGTTGTAGTAGGGCGCAACCGAGAGGGCCAAATTGGCGCCGGCCATCTTCGCACAATTGGTCAGTTCGATCGCTTCGCTGGTGGAATTGGCACCCGTCCCCGCAATCACTGGAATGCGCCCCGCTGCCTGTTCCACGGTCACGCGGATCAGCTCGCAATGCTCATCGAGATCCACCGTCGGGGATTCGCCAGTGGTACCGACCACCGTAATGGCATCGGTGCCCTGCTCCACATGCCAGTCCACCAGCTTGCGCAGCGCCGCCAGGTCCAGACTGCCATCCTCGTGCATGGGGGTGACTAAGGCGACCAGGCTTCCTTTGATCATGGTTAAATGCATTCAGGCCCGCAGAGCGGCAAGAAAAACGTTGATTTTACTTGATGCCGGGGAATGCCGAAAGCAGGCCGGGCAGGCGGTCCATTGTGCCCGCAAACAGGCTGACCATGATGGGCACGCCCACCGCGAGGCTGCCCAGCAGCGTCATCGCGCCCAGGTTAAGCCCCACCGACCAGGCATCCACCCCCGGCATCAGCCGCGAGACCACGGCAAACACGGCGTGGGCCAGAAGCGCGAGCAACAGCAGCGGCAGCGCCAGTTGAAGGCCGGTGGAAAAGATCATGCTGCCTGCTTCAAACAGGGTGCGTGCGCCTTCTCGGTCCGGCAGAGCGGCGGCCGGCAATACCGCCAGACTGTGCTGCAGCGCCTGCACCAGCAACAAATGTCCATTGGCGGAAAAGAACGCCAGGCCCGCCAGCCAGAATCCCAATTGGCGCAAGCTTGCATCTTCCGGCACATGTTCCCCCGCCCAAGGCTGGTACAGGTTGCGCCC